>CAYMEZ010000008.1:0-93488 GCA_964389835.1 uncultured Lachnospiraceae bacterium
TGGATAGAGCAACGGCCTTCTAAGCCGTGGGTCGGGGGTTCGAATCCCTTCGAGCACGCTCAAAGGATATTGGTCTTTTGGCCTTGACCCTTTATATGGTGGGTATAGCGCAGTTGGTTAGCGCGCCAGATTGTGGCTCTGGAGGCCAAGGGTTCGAATCCCTTTATCCACCTTAATACAGGAGTGTACTGTCGTAATGGGCTATCGCCAAGCGGTAAGGCACAGGACTTTGACTCCTGCATTCGCTGGTTCGAATCCAGCTAGCCCAGTTCAATCAAATAGTATGGGATATTAGCTCAGTTGGTAGAGCACTTGACTTTTAATCAAGTTGTCCGGGGTTCGAATCCCCGATGTCTCATGGAAAAAGTGCCTATTCCTTAGCATCGGCTGAAGAATAGGTTTTTTTTGACTTCCTGCTGTTAATAGAAAAAAGAGCAGAGGGATATGGTAAGGTAGAAAGGGGTGAGTGTGAAATGAAATTTCAGTTTAAAGAGGATGGAAAAAGGATCGTAGTTATTTTCCTTGCATCTGCCATGATGGCGGTGAACATCAAGTCCTTTGTCAGAACTGGTGGTTTATATCCGGGCGGAGTGACAGGACTTACTATTTTACTTCAGCGGATTGCGGAGCTGTTTTTTCAGATATCTATTCCTTATACGGTGGTCAATCTGCTGCTTAATGCGATTCCGGTTTATATTGGCTTCCGTTATATTGGAAAGAAGTTTACGTTGTATTCCTGCCTGTGTATCATGCTGACCAGTGTGCTGACAGATATGCTGCCCGGCTATGTGATCACCTATGATACTCTGCTGATCAGTATTTTTGGCGGTATGATCAACGGCGTTGCGATCAGTCTGTGTCTGCGGGTAAATGCCACCACTGGCGGAACAGATTTCATAGCGATTTATCTTTCCGATAAAAAGGGAATGGATGCCTTTCACATGGTTCTGGGGATCAATGCTGGAATTTTAGCATTGGCCGGAGTCCTGTTCGGCTGGGACAAGGCACTGTACTCCATCATTTTTCAATTCGCGTCCACTCAGGTGCTGCATGCATTATATAAAAAATATCAGCAGCAGACTCTCTTTATCGTAACCAATAAGGCTGTAGAGGTGTGTGATGCGATTTTTGCGGTCAGTCATCATGGTGCGACCATATTGGACGGCAAGGGCGCTTATGGACATTGTGAGCGGCAGATCGTATATTCTGTAGTATCCAGCGCAGAAAGTAAGCGGGTGATCCGGGCGATCAAGGAAACGGACGAAAATGCATTTATCAATGCAATGCGTACACAGCAGCTTTCAGGACGTTTTTACCAGAAGCCGGCAGAATAGTCCGGTATCTGCAGAAGGGGCAGATAAAGGGAGGATGGTATGAAAAAACAGAAGCAGCAGAGCAGCTGTGAAAGCTGTCTCTACTATGAATATGATGAGGAATACGAATGTTATACCTGCCAGATGGATCTGGATGAGGATGAAATGGCACATTTTTTACTGGAACGACATTTCTCCTGCCCATACTACCGGTTTGGCGATGAGTATACGATCGTGAGAAAACAGATATAAAAGGAGCAAAGGAAGAGGATTATGGAAAAGGTTATACAGGAAGAAAATAAAATGGGGGTAATGCCCATCAGTAAGCTGTTGATCAATATGTCCCTGCCGATCATGATATCTATGCTGGTGCAGGCATTTTACAATATTGTAGACAGCATTTATGTGGCACAGATCAATGAAAATGCGCTGACTGCAGTATCTATGGCATTTCCCCTGCAGAATCTGATGATCGCAGTAGCAGCAGGTACGGGAGTCGGGGTTAATGCCCTGCTTTCCAAATCTCTTGGAGAGAAAAATTTTGAAAAGGTAAATAAGACAGCAGGAAATGCTGTTTTTCTGGCTATCATGAGTTATCTGGTAACATTACTGCTCGGTCTGGCAGGCGTTGGCGCATTTTACCGCAGCCAGACCACAGATGCCCAGATCGTGGAATATGGGATCCAGTATGCCAGTGTCTGCTGTATATTTTCCTTTGGTGTCTTTATGCAGGTGGCAATGGAACGGCTTTTGCAGGCAACAGGAAAGACTGTTTATACGATGGTCGTGCAGGGAAGCGGTGCGATCATTAATATCGTTCTGGATCCTATCTTTATCTTTGGTATGTACGGAGTTCCTGAGATGGGCGTAACAGGTGCAGCGGTTGCTACAGTAACAGGTCAGATCATTGCGGGAACAATGGCAATTTTTTTGAATCACAGAGTTAACCATGAGATCCACATTACGCTAAAAAGCATATGTCCTGACTGGAGAACCATCGGGCAGATTTACAGGGTTGGTGTACCGTCTATCATTATGCAGTCCATTGCTTCGGTCATGACTTATGGAATGAATCTGATCCTGATGACCTTCAGCTCCACAGCTACCGCAGTGCTGGGGGTATATTTCAAGCTGCAGAGCTTTATTTTCATGCCGGTCTTTGGTTTAAATAATGGAATGATCCCGATCATTGCGTACAATTATGGAGCAAACAGCAAAAAACGTGTGATCCAGACGATCCGATACAGCGTGATCTATGCGATGAGCATTATGGCGATCGGTATCGTTATCTTTCATGTATTTCCCAAAGAACTGTTCCTTATGTTTAAGGCATCTGAGACAATGCTGGAGATTGGGATTCCGGCACTTAGGATCATCAGCCTCAGCTTTATCGTGGCAGGCTACTGTATTGTATGCAGCAGCGTGTATCAGGCACTGGGAAACGGAGTTTACAGTCTGTTGGTGTCAGTGGCAAGGCAGCTTTTTGTGCTGCTGCCGGTAGCATATCTGCTGTCCTTACTGAGAAATGTAAATTATGTGTGGCTTGCCTTCCCTATTGCAGAGCTGGTGTCATTGATCATGTCAACGGTATTTCTGATCAAAATTTATAAAAAGATCATCTGTAAGCTGGCATAGCAGTCCTGCCAGAAAGAAAAACCGGAGAAAGGACGGGGAAACAGCGCTTATGCTTGACAATGCAGAGCCTGTTTGGATATAATAAAGAACGCATGCAGAGTCTTTTTGAAGGAAAACAGACAACGCATGTGCAGGCGGATATGGCGGAATTGGCAGACGCGCCAGATTTAGGTTCTGGTGGGAGACCGTGCAGGTTCAAGTCCTGTTATCCGCATGAAAAAGAGCTTTTTATAAATCGTGAGGTTTATAAAAGGCTCTTTTGCCATAATTATGCGTATATAACAGTGCATTCAAGGAGGAAAAAGTATGCGTTGCAGAAATTGTGGAACTCATGTTACAGGGATGAAATACTGCCCCAAGTGTGGGACTTATATGAATGATATTCCCAAGAAAACGGCATATATACCGTTGACGGAAAAAGATTATCGTATGCATTATATTGCCTTTTGCTGTTTGTCAACGCTATTATTTGCTGTCTATGCCTTACTTCATGTTTTTAATACGACAGAACGATATAATGGAAAAGGCTTAGAATTTATTACAAACAAAGCTATGGCTCAGCTGGTAGGTGCGTTTTTGGGAATCACTATTTTATGTGCTTATCATGTATTGAAAAGAAAAATGAAGATCTGCCTTTGGAAAATACTAAGTGCATGTGCTTCATCAGCGGCAATACAACTGATAGGTGTCATTGTTCTTTTTTTCGTTTATATAGATGCTCCAGCCCTTTCCGATATAGAATTGTTTGAATGGTCAAGGCACGGCTTTATGCTTGCTTTTGGAATGCTCGCTCTCTTATCTGCTTTGTTTGCCTATATAGCGTGTAAGCAAAAAAAGATTGGAGTGAGAAGTCAGGAACAGGAATTATATAGTAGTGTCATGCTGCCGGCTGTCATTGCTCTTGCGGAAACCTTTGTAATATGGAAAGTGATTTTATAATGCAGTATCCCAAAGTAAAAAAACAGTAAAAATCAGATAAAATAACTGACAGGGGCATTTTTTCTCTTTTCTTTTGCAAATACTATGTTAAAATAAGAGATACTTGTGTGAACTGTATGACAGAAAAAAGGACGAAAGAGGAGAAAAGAAATGGAATTACTGATACAGATAGCCCTCCTTGTTCTGGGCTTTGGGATGCTGGTAAAGGGTGCTGATTATTTGGTAGATGGTGCAGCTGGCATTGCAAACAAATTTGGGATTCCACAGATCGTGATCGGTCTGACGATCGTGGCTTTTGGCACCAGTGCACCTGAGGCAGCAGTCAGTATTACGGCAGCGTTTAAGGGCAATGCGGAGATCACCATCGGCAATATCGTTGGTAGCAATATCTTAAATATCCTGATCATTCTGGGGCTGACCTCAGTGATCGTACCGCTGCATGTCAAGAAAAATACGGCACATTATGAAATGCCATATGTGATATTCGTATCTGCGCTGCTTAGCGTATTGGGGCTGGTCGATGGAACGGTCGGACTGGTGGATGGCATCATTTTATGGATCGGTATGCTGGTATTTCTCTGGTATCTGCTGAAACTGACCAAAAGCGGTGAGGCGCAGGAGGAAGAGATTCATGTAGGAGATAAAAAGGGCTGGCAGTTGCTGCTCATGGTAGCAGGCGGACTGGTCGTGATCATATGGGGCAGCACCATCACGGTAGACAGTGCGACCCGCATGGCAGAAATGTTTGGTGTATCGGACAGAGTGATCGGGCTCACCATAGTGGCGCTGGGCACGTCACTGCCGGAGCTGTTCACATCAGTAACGGCAGGCATCAAAGGCAATGCAGATATTGCCGTGGGCAATATTGTCGGCAGCAATATCTTTAACATCCTGTTTGTCGTGGGCACGGCATCAATCATCACGCCTGTCATCTATGCAGACAGCTTCTGGGTGGACAGCATCGTATGCATTGCAACAGCGGCGCTGCTGTGGCTGCTTTCGATCAGAAGCAAAAGGCTGGGACGGCTTAGCGGTATTTTTATGCTCCTTTGTTATGGAATCTATCTGGTATATCTTTTGCGATAGGGCAGAGGGAAGCTGATAAAAATATATATTTTAACAGAGGAACGATATGGTATCGATTAAGGATGTGGCAAAGCACGCAGGCGTGGCGATCTCTACGGTGTCCAAGGTGCTGAATAATTACCCAAATGTAAGTGAAACAACAAAAGAAAAAGTAAATCGCGCCATCCATGAGCTGAATTTTGTGCCGAATGCAGTGGCGGCGGCACTCTCCTCCAAGCAGGCAGGACGGGTGGCACTGCTGCTCGATTTAAATACGCGGACGCAGGCGATCGATGAGATCGATATGCAGTATCTGTCGGGAGCGATCAATCGTGCGATGGAATTAAAGCTGGATGTCATCACGGTATTTTTTTCCATGATCAGGGAAAAAAATCTGGAGGAGCTGATCAATTATTTTAAGTCCCAGAGCATTACTGGGATCATTATTTATGGGATGTCCAAGGAAGACAGAGTGCTTCATGAGCTGGTAAAGTCCCAGAACTTTAAGATCGTGCTGGTGGATGCGCCGATCGTCAATGAAAACACGTCTTCTGTTGGGATCGATCATGAGCAGGCGCAGTATGATGTAGCAAAGCGGACGATCACTGACAATAATGGTAAAAAAATCCTATATATCACGGGAGAAAAGGATGCGTATATCACAGATGCGCGTTTGCAGGGCATGCGCAGGCTTCAGGAGGAAATGGGGCTTTCGGTTTATACGAGAAATGGAAACTTTTCTGAATTGCAGGCAAGAAAGCTGACCTTCCGGTATGCCAAAAACAGGGATATTGTGGTGTGTGCTTCTGATATTATGGCGATCGGTGCTATGAAAGCGCTGATCGAAATGGATATTTTCCGCCCGGTGTGTGGATTTGACGGCATTATGCTGATGGGGTATGTGGGAAAACAGATGAATACCATCCGGCAGAATTTTGCAAGGATTTCAGCAGAAGCAGTTACGGAGCTGAGCCGTTTGCTGGAGGGAGAGCAGGGCCGGAGTATCATAATGCCCCATGAGATCGTCCGCCTGTATTATGAAGATATTATCTGCTAAAAAATTTTTTAAATTTCCTATTGCGGAAAACGTTTTCCTATGCTATACTTCCTGTTGTGGGGCGGAAAACGTTTTCTGTAATGTGGCTGCTTGGTCAGCCAACAGGCAAAAGTAAACAGGGCTATTTTAATGAAAAAGGAGGATACATTTATGCCAATGGAGCGCAATATGCAGCAGGAGGTATTTCAGATGAATCTGGAAAAAAATCTTGCTGAGATCACAGAAAAATCATTTGGAAAAACCATAAAAGAAGCAGATGACAGAGAACTGTACTATGCGATCTTAAAGCTTTGCAAAGAGATCCTGGGTGTTGCACCGGAGATTTCCGGCGATAAGAAAATCTATTATATTTCAGCAGAATTTCTCATCGGTAAGCTGTTGTCCAACAATCTGATCAACCTTGGAATTTATGATAAGCTGGAAGAGGTATTAAAGCAGAATGGAAAGTCTCTTTCCAGAATTGAAGAGATAGAGCCAGAGCCCTCTCTTGGAAATGGAGGTCTGGGACGTCTTGCAGCCTGCTTTTTGGACTCTATTGCCACATTGGGGCTGCCGGGGGAAGGTATTGGACTGAACTATCATTTTGGTTTGTTCAAGCAGGTATTTAAGGATAAGCTGCAAACGGCAGAGAAGAATGACTGGATTGAAGAGAATTCCTGGCTGACAAAGACAGATACTACATTTGAAGTGTGCTTTGGAGACAAAAAGGTAGTGTCAAGACTGTATGACATTGATGTGGTAGGCTACGAAAACGGCGTGAACAAGCTGCGACTGTTTGATGTAGAATCTGTAGATGAGAGTCTTGTAAAGGAAGGCATCAGCTTTGATAAGGAAGAGATCGAAAAAAATCTGACCCTGTTTTTATATCCGGATGATTCAGATGAAGCAGGTAATCTGCTGCGTATTTATCAGCAGTATTTTATGGTCAGCAATGCAGCACAGTTGATCTTAGCTGAGATGAGAGAGAAAAAATATGATCTGCGTAAGCTGTATGACCACGCAGTGATCCAGATCAATGATACCCATCCTACAATGATCATTCCGGAGCTGATCCGTATCCTTGTGGAGGATAAGGCATTTGCAATGGATGAAGCGATCGATGTGGTAAGCAGAACCTGTGCATATACAAATCATACGATCCTGGCAGAGGCTTTGGAAAAATGGCCGCTTGCTTATCTGGAAAAGGTAGTGCCTCAGCTTGTCCCGATCATTAAGGAACTGGATAAGCGTGTACGGGCAAAATATCAGGATGAAAAGGTTCAGATCATCGATCAGGATAAGCGTGTACACATGGCGCATATTGATATTCACTATGGCTTTAGTGTAAATGGTGTAGCAGCAATCCATACGGATATTTTAAAGAATACAGAGCTAAAGCATTTTTATGACATTTATCCTGAGAAGTTTAATAATAAAACGAATGGGATCACATTCCGCCGCTGGCTGATGTCCTGCAACCGGGAATTAACGGCATATCTGGATCAGATGATAGGGGAAAGCTACAAAAAAGATGCGGCAAAGCTGGAAAAGCTTTTGGCTTTTAAGGATGATGATGAGGCACTGGAGCAGCTTGAAAAGATTAAGAGGCACAAAAAGGAAGAGCTTGCTGCCTATGTAGCAGAAAAGGAAGGAATAGAGCTGAATCCGGAGTCTGTCTTTGACATTCAGATCAAGCGTCTGCATGAGTACAAGCGTCAGCAGATGAATGCTCTTTATATCATCCATAAATATCTGGAGATCAAGAGCGGCAAAAAGCCCACAACACCGCTTACGTTTATTTTTGGTGCCAAGGCAGCTCCTGCATATGTGATCGCACAGGATATTATTCATTTGATCCTTGTATTACAGGAAATCGTAAATCATGACCCGGATGTAAGCCCGTATATGAAGGTAGTCATGGTAGAAAATTATAATGTCAGCTATGCAGAAAAACTGATCCCGGCATGTGACATCTCCGAGCAGATTTCTCTGGCATCTAAGGAGGCATCCGGCACAGGCAACATGAAATTTATGTTAAACGGTGCAGTAACACTGGGAACAGATGATGGTGCAAATGTAGAGATCCATGAGCTGGTGGGCGATGAGAATATTTATATTTTTGGTCAGGATTCTGATTCTGTGATCGCTCATTATGAGAAAGCAGATTATGTGTCAAAGGATTATTATAAAAAAAGCCCGGTTATCAAGGAGGCAGTAGACTTTATCGTAGGCAAGCAGGCAATGGCAGTGGGAAACAAGGAAAATCTGGAACGCCTTTATGCAGAGCTGCTGAACAAGGACTGGTTCATGTCGCTGCTTGATCTGGAGGACTACATCAAGGTAAAGGATCAGGCGTTTGCAGATTATGAGGATCGTGAAAAGTGGAAGCGGATGATGCTTGTGAATATTGCAAAGGCAGGCTTCTTCTCCTCTGACAGAACTATCGCAGAGTATAATCGTGACATCTGGAAGCTGAGCCAGGTATAAGGAATAATGCAGTGACAAAAGAGAACAAAGCACTTTCCCGGGAACTCTTCGCGCCCCAGCAGGCGGATTTCAGATGCTTTCTTCTCCACGAGGTGCGCATCCTGCATGAAATAAGAAGATGAAATAAGAAGAGGGGCTGTCGCAGAACTGAACATATCAGGCTGCGAGCCCCTTTTACAATGCTGTTTTTGTGTGCCTTACATTGCAGGCTATTAACGGATAAAAGGGCTGCTTTTGATCAAAGCTGCGAAGAAGCAGCTCTGCTTGAAACGATTATTGCTGCTGCTTTTCCAGCTCGGCAATGCGTTTCAGCGCTTTCTGAAGCTCATCGGCCTGCTCAGCGTTTAACTGACGTACGGTGTTTAGCTCATCGGTCTGAGCAGCGTTTAGCTGACGTGCGGCGCTTAGCTCATCTGCCTGCTCAGCGTTTAGCTGACGTGCGGTGTTTAGCTCATCGGCCTGCTCAGCGTTTAGCTGACGTACGGTGTTTAGCTCATCGGCCTGCTCAGCGTTTAGCTGACGTGCAGCGTTTAATTCATCCTTTTGCAGAGCATACTGTAAGCGTGCGGTGTCCAGCTCGTCCTGCATCTCATCAATCATCAGCTGCACGGTATTTCTGTCAAGTATCCTAAGCTCTTCTGAAAAAATCCCCATAATTTCCTCCGTATTCCGGCATATCCGGTAAATATCTTCATACATGAATTTGAATTCAGGATAGGTAGAAATCAGCTCTGCGATCCGGTCAGGCTCATCTGTACTGAAAAAGGTAAGCCATGCATCCAGCCTGCTCTGTATAGGTTTATTGTGACGAGCCTTTTGGAAGATGTCAAGTGGAATAAAGATGTATTTCTGCAACAATTCCAGTTCTAGTCCGCTGTCAGCCTGCTGCTGAAAGGAATGGACATAAATATCCGGAAAAGTATGGAAAAGGGCAGGACTGGTTTCAAACAAAACAATGGTATAAACGGATTTGATATCCTCGTAGCTGAAGCTTTTCTTTTTTGCATCCCGGACTCGTTTGTATTGCCGCAGAAGCATATCGGCAGAGTAGCAGGCACTGCGCTCCCCGGGAAATTTATAGCCGATTTTCTGTACCTCAATATTGGCGATGCTGCCGCCCTCCAGCTCCACAACAATGTCTGTGATGAGCAGGGTGTTTTCATCGGCAATCCGGGTGGAATCATTGGGAAGTGTGTACAGGATACGGACTTCTCTCTTTAAAAGCAGTGAAAGCAGATCCTCCAGCCGTTCAGGAGTGGTCTCTGGATTTAAGATCTCCTTGCTGAAGGAGTCATAAAGGATCTTGACACCCCGGACACCGGTGCAGAAATCAAGAAACTCCTGCTGCTGCTCTTTCGTCCAGCCCAGAAAACGGTTGAGAAGCTTCCGGCTGCTGTGGATCTCTGAAAGAATCTCCTCGCGGGTGCGGATCATAGGAAAATACTGCTGCAAACTGTTTGTCATAGAATGACCTCCTTAGATATGAAATGATTGATGTGTAGTGAAAAACTCCCGAAATGGGATCAGATGCCCTAAGGGCGATAGAATACGAATGCAACAAGAAAAAAGATAAGAAATCTGTTTTTTGCATTATGTGAATTCTTTTTCTCACTATAACACGAACTGAGAAAGGGTGCAAGCTGGTATCTGAAAAACATTTTTGTGCATTTTTGATAAAAATCCAACTCCGTTTTTTTCTATTTGTACTAAACTTATAAAATCTACTTGCAGAAGCGGAATTCATGTGCTATATTCCAACTATGGAAACGTTACCGGAAGCGTTGCCGATACCGTTACCGGAAGCGTGTACATAGGTGATTCCTATGAGGAGTGAATCATCTATATGTGAACCCCATAACTATAATTGAATGTTTGTGTCAGGTTCTGGAGATACTATGACACAAAGAAAGAGAGAGAGGAAAAAGCTATGAAAAAGAAATTGATCAGTGCATTACTTTGCACAGCAATGGTAGCTTCTATGCTGACAGGATGCGGCAGTAAGGAAGAAGCACCGGCAGCAGAAGGCGGCGCAGCTACAGAGCAGACGGCAGACGCTCAGGAAGCAGCACCGGCAGCAGAAGGAGAAGGCGAAGGAAGAGTTTATTATCTGAACTTTAAGCCTGAAGTTGATGAGCAGTGGCAGGAAATCGCAAAGGCTTATACAGAAGAAACAGGCGTACCGGTACAGGTTGTTACAGCAGCCAGCGGTAAATATGAAGAAGTTTTAAAAGCAGAGATCGCAAAGGATGACGCTGTTACTTTATTCCAGATCAACGGACCGGTAGGTTATGAGAACTG
The DNA here is from genome assembly GCA_964389835.1 of uncultured Lachnospiraceae bacterium. Lineage (GTDB taxonomy): Bacteria > Bacillota > Clostridia > Lachnospirales > Lachnospiraceae > VSOB01. The sequence continues at coordinate 10,774 of CAYMEZ010000008.1, forward strand.
GAAGGATTACTGCCTTGATTTAAGCGGTACAGAAATCTATGATGCACTGGCTGACAAGGGAATGGCAGTTGGATACTATGGTATCCCTTATACAGTAGAAACTTATGGTATCATCTACAATGATGCGATCATGCAGAAATATTTTGCAATGGATGGTGCAAAGGCTGCAAGCGTTGACGAGATCAACAACTTTGCAAAACTGAAAGAAGTAGTAGAAGATATGCAGGCAAAGAAGGATGACCTTGGTATCGAGGGTGTATTCGCTTCCACATCCCTGCTTCCTGGTGAAGACTGGAGATGGCAGACACACCTTGCAAACCTTCCGATCTACTATGAATACAAGGACAAAGGTATTTCAGACGCACAGGAGATCGAATTTACCTACAGCGACAACATGAAGAATATCTTCGATTTATATATCAACAATTCTACCTGCGCTCCTGGATTATTGGGAAGCAAGGCAGTAACCGATTCCATGGCTGAGTTTGCATTAGGTCAGGCAGCAATGGTTCAGAACGGTAACTGGGCATGGGGACAGGTTGCTGGTGTTGAAGGCAACACAGTAAAAGAAGAAGACATTAAGTTCATGCCGATCTATACAGGTGTAGCTGGAGAAGAAGATCAGGGTCTCTGCACAGGTACAGAGAACTTCTGGTGTGTAAACAGCCAGGTATCTGAAGCAGATCAGAAAGCAACCATCGACTTTATCACATGGATGGTAACCTCTGAAAAAGGTAAAGATTACATGGTAAATACACTTGGAAATGCAGCTCCTTTCACAACCTTTACAGATGCTGAGAAGCCTAGCGACCCTCTTGCAAAAGAGATGTATCGTTACATGGAAAACGGCAAAACAAGTGTAACATGGAACTTCACAACATTCCCGAGCCAGGATTTCAAGGATGACTTTGGTGCAGCACTCCTTGAGTATGCAAACGGCAACATGACATGGGATGAAGTAAAGGATTATGCAATTACAAGATGGGCTGAAGAGAAAGCAGCGATTGCACAGTAAGCACAAAGCAGTAAGTAAAAACCGTAAGTGATATACTTGCATGGTGCAGCCACCCGGTACCCAGCGAGGTGTCGGGTGGCTCATTTTATGATTTCCGAAAGGGAGATTTGATTATGGAAAAAACACTGAAAAAATATTTTATCATCTTTACAGTGCCTACCATCATTGCATTTGCGTTTGCATTTATTGCACCATTTATTATGGGTGTATATCTGTCCTTCTGCAAATTTAATACGATCAAAAACGTAAAGTGGGTAGGGCTTGAAAATTATCAGGCTGTATTTGCCAGCAATTCAGGATTCTTAAACTCACTGCTATTTACAGCAGCATTCACACTGATCGCCATTGTGACCATTAATGTCTGTGCATTTGGGATCGCGCTGCTGCTGACAAGGAAAATGAAAGGAACCAACCTTTTCAGAACAATCTTTTTTATGCCGAATCTGATCGGCGGTATCGTACTTGGATATACATGGCAGCAGATGATCAATGCTGTTTTGTTAAAATATGAGACAACTATCGTTTCCAATGCTAAATTTGGCTTCTGGGGACTGGTATTACTTATGAACTGGCAAATGATTGGTTACATGATGATCATTTATATCGCGGGTCTTCAGAATGTACCAACTGAACTGATAGAGGCAGCAAAAATTGACGGAGCAACAGCAAAGCAGACCTTGTTTAAGGTAACTATCCCCATGGTCATGCCGTCCATTACGATCTGTATGTTCCTGACACTTTCCAACAGCTTTAAGCTCTTTGATCAAAACCTTGCCCTGACCAACGGGGCACCGATGAACAAAACACAGATGCTTGCGCTGAATATCTATTCTACCTTCTACGGCAGAACAGGATCTGAGGGTATCGGACAGGCGAAAGCAGTGCTTTTCTTTATCATCGTAGCAGTGATCGCACTAATTCAGCTGCGGGCAACCAGAAGTAAGGAGGTACAGCAGTAATGGGAAAAAGAACAGAAATCGGCAACAAAAAGGCAGTAAATGTTTTGATCTTTATCTTTTTAACGATTATCGCCATCTGCTTTTTATATCCGCTTATCTTTATCTTGCTCAACTCCTTTAAAGGAAAGCTGTTTATCAGCCGCAACCCCTTTTCTTTTCCTGATGGGGAAACCTTTGTAGGAATTGGCAACTATGTAACAGGTATTACCAAGACAGGTATGCTTTCCGCAGTGGGCTATTCCTTCTTTATCACCATCGTTTCGGTTGTTATGATCATTTTATTTACCTCCATGACAGCCTACTATATTACCAGAGTACATTCAAAGATAACGAGCGTTCTTTATTATATGTTCGTATTCTCTATGATCGTACCGTTCCAGATGGTCATGTTCCCCATGGTAGCCTTAGCTGATCAGTTCCATCTGAAAAATCCTTTGGGTATGTGCCTTTTGTATCTGGGCTTTGGTGCAGGACTTTCCGTATTTATGTTCAGCGGCTTTGTAAAATCCATTCCGTTAGAGATCGAAGAAGCAGCCATGATCGATGGGGCAAATCCTCTGGAATCCTATTTTCAGGTGGTATTCCCGATCTTAAAGCCAACTGCCATTACAGTAGCTATTTTAAATGCAATGTGGATCTGGAATGACTTTTTGCTTCCTTATCTGGTGATCGGTGTTGGTACAGAGTATAAAACCATTCCGGTGGTGGTACAGATGCTGGTAGGCTCCAACGGAAATAAGGATATGGGCGCATTGATGGCAATGCTTGTTGTTGCGATCATTCCAATTATTATTTTCTATCTGTGCTGCCAGAAATACATCATTGAGGGTGTTGTGGCAGGCGCAGTGAAAGGATAGCGAGCAGTCATGAGAAGAAGTGGTATTTTGATGCCGGTTTCCAGCATTCCATCCAAATATGGGATCGGTACATTTTCAAAAGAAGCATATGAGTTTGTAGATTTTCTGGAAAAATCAGGGCAGAGGCTGTGGCAGATCCTTCCTCTTGGACCCACTGGCTACGGAGATTCTCCCTATCAGTCCTTTTCCACCTTTGCAGGCAATCCCTACTTTATCGATCCGGAAACTCTGGTCAGAGAGGGACTCCTGACAAAGGAGGACTGTGATGCTTATGATTTTGGTGAGGACGCTGGCAGCGTGGATTATGAAAAGATCTATCTGTCCCGGTTTAAGCTGCTGTATCAGGCATATAAAAACAGTCATATTGAAAAGGAGGAAGCCTTTAAGTCATTTTGTCAGGAAAATTCCTACTGGCTGGCAGATTATGCCCTGTATATGGCGGTAAAGAATTCCTTTGAGGGAAAAAGCTGGATCTACTGGGATGATGAGATCAAGCAGCGTTCGCCCAAGGCACTGGCTTATTACCGGGAAAAGTATGCAGATGAGATCTTATTTTATCAATTCCAGCAGTATATGTTTGCTAAGCAGTGGTATGCATTAAAGGCATATGCAAACAGCAAAAACATAGAGATCGTGGGAGATATCCCGATTTACGTGGCGTTAGACAGCGCTGATACATGGGCAAATCCCCAGCTGTTTCAGTTAGATGAGACCTGCACGCCTATCGCAGTGGCAGGCTGCCCACCAGATGCCTTTTCGGCAACAGGGCAGCTTTGGGGCAATCCCTTGTACCGCTGGGAATATCATAAGGAAACAGGCTACCAGTGGTGGATCCAGAGGATCGCTTACTGCTACAAGCTTTATGATGTAGTCAGGATCGACCATTTCAGAGGCTTTGATGAATATTATTCCATTCCTTACGGGGATGAAACAGCGCAGTATGGTCGCTGGGAAAAGGGGCCGGGCTATGAGATCTTTCAGGCACTTAAAGCAGAGCTTGGAAAAATACAGGTCATTGCAGAGGATCTTGGCTTTTTAACGCCATCGGTCATCAAGCTGGTAAAAAAGACGGGCTATCCGGGCATGAAGGTGCTGCAGTTTGCTTTTGACTCCCGGGAGGAAAGTGATTATCTGCCCCACAATTATACCCAGAACAGCGTGGTATATACCGGCACACATGATAATGACACAACTGTCAGCTGGTATCATACGCTGGCAGCCAGAGATAAACGCTTTGCCAAAAAATATCTGGACATCAGAGGGAATAAAAATGTTCACTGGATCTTTATCCGTGCAGCCCTTTCCAGTGTAGCGGACACAGCAGTGATCCCTATGCAGGATTATCTGGGACTGGATGGAGCGGCACGCATGAATGAACCCTCTACTCTTGGCAAAAACTGGAAATGGCGGATGGCAGAGGGTGCTTGCACAGATGCACTTGCACAGGAGATACGCGCCATGGTAAAATTATACGGTAGACTATAGGATGAGGAGCAGCGATATGGAAGAGATTACCATAAAAGACATCGCCCGCATGTGTGGTGTGGGTGTCAGTACCGTTTCCAGAGCCATTAATAATCATCCGGACATCAATCCGGAGACCAAGGAAATGATCCTTTCTGTGATCAAGGAGCATAGCTATATCCCGAATAACAGCGCCCGGAATTTAAAACGGACAGATGCCAAAAGCATTGCTGTGCTGGTAAAGGGGATGACCAATCCTTTCTTTAGCAGTATGATCAAGGTTATGGAAGCAGAAATCAAAAAAAGAAAGTATTCTCTCGTATTGCTGCATGTAGATTTTAACGAAGACGAGGTAGATGTAGCCCTTGAGCTGATCAAGGAAAAGCGGCTGCGCGGCATTATCTTTCTGGGAGGCCATTTCTCCCATTCAGAGGACAAGCTGAAAAAGCTGCAGGTACCATTTATTTTAAGTACGGTGGGCTGCCCACCAGGAAATATGAGCAGGGAGCTGTACTCCTCTATTTCTGTAGATGACGAAAAGGAGAGCGGACGTATGGTGCAGTATCTGATCGATCAGGGACACAGAGATATTGCGATCCTTTCTGCAGAGGAAGAGGATGAGAGTATTGGTAAGCTGCGTCTGGAGGGCTATAAAAGGACGCTGGAGAAAAATGGGATTGCAGTGCGGGACGAGCTGATCTGCGGCATGGACAGCGATGTAGAGTTTTATTCCATGGAAAATGGATATAAGGTTACAAAGGAGCTGCTTGCCAGAGGGACTAAATGCACAGCGATCTTTGCGATTTCCGATATTCTTGCCATTGGTGCCAGCCGGGCGATACTAGAAAGCGGAAAGCGGATTCCGGAGGATTATTCAGTAGCAGGCTTTGATGGAGTTGAGCTGGGCAGATTTTATACCCCCTCCATTACCACTATCCGCCAGCCTGGGGAAAAGCTGGCAGAGGCTACGGTGCATCTGCTGTTTGAGATCATTGCCGGAAGAAAGACGCATCAGCATCTCGTCTATGAAGGGGAACTTTTAGAAAGAGAATCTACCGGAAAAAACAAATAAAAAGAGATTTCAGAAACGGCTTTTCAAGGAGAGCCGTTTTTGTTATGATGAAAAATAAAAAACAGGAGTAAAAGGATATGCGACCAGGAAAAGTGAGAAATATGCTGAAACAGGCTCATGAGGAGCTTCGCAGAAAGCCGGTGGTATCCGTGGTATATTTTCTGCTGCGGATTTTGGTTATTCTGATCATGGTGGCACAATTTTTTAATAAAAATTTTGAGAATGTATTTTTATGTATACTGACGCTGGTACTGTTTCTGCTGCCTACGATTTTTGAACGGCAGCTCAAAATCGATTTCCCCAATACCATGGAAATCATTATCATGTGCTTTATTTTTGCGGCAGAAATACTGGGAGAGATACAGTCCTATTACATTATGTTTCCCTACTGGGATACAATGCTGCATACCCTGAATGGTTTTTTGTGTGCGGCAGTGGGCTTTTGTCTGGTAGATATGCTGAACCGCAACGAGCGGTTTTCCCTGTCTCTGTCACCGGTATTTATGGCGATCGTGGCATTCTGCTTCTCCATGACGATCGGAGTATTGTGGGAATTTTTTGAATGTACCATGGATCAGTTTCTCTTATTTGATATGCAGAAGGATACGGTGGTGCATACCATATCCACTGTGATGCTGGATCCGGCAGGAGCGAATCATACGGTGATTTTAAAAGACATTACAGATGTGATCGTTGTTTCAGAAGGGGAGGAGATCTCTCTGGGTCTGGGCGGTTATCTGGATGTGGGACTACTGGATACCATGAAGGATCTGTTTGTCAACTTTATCGGGGCGCTGGTGTTTTCCATCATCGGATATTTTTACGTGAAAAGCCGTGGAAAGGGCACATTTGCCCGGCGCTTCATTCCCCAGGTAATGGAAGAGGAAGAAAAAGAGAAGGGAGAAAATCCTGGATTCGACCGGTAAGGAGAAGGATGTGGCTGAAAAAAGAATGTCAAGGGGACTTTCGTTATTTTTGCTGAATGAATGATCCGTATGCGCCATAAGTGTTGATAAAACAGAACGAATGTTCTATAATAAACATCAGAAGGAGAATATGTTTATGGTAGAAGCTAAGGATAAAGTACATGATATAAGATTAGTGTCACTTTTCGCGGGCTGTGGTGGTTTAGACCTAGGCTTTGAAAAAGCGGGCTTTAACCGAGTGTGGGCTAATGATTTTGATAAAGATGCACAGGCAGTTTTTAGATTGAATTTGGGAGAAATTGATGGACGAGACATCAGAGAGGTGTCAGTTGAGGATATACCAGAGTGTGATATTCTTACAGCAGGATTTCCTTGTCAACCGTTTTCAAATGCTGGAAACAGGAAAGGGGTACATGATTCAAGGGGATTGTTGTATCAGGAATGCTTGCGAATTATCGAAGCGAAGGTTCCAAAGGTAATTGTGTTTGAAAATGTAAAGGGTTTACTGTCGACAAAATATGTTGATGGAAGAAAATTAGGCGATGTTATTTGCAGTGATCTGGATAGATTGGGCTACAATGTAGTTTATCAGTTGGTAAATGCAAGTGATTATGGAGTACCTCAAAATAGACAACGTGTAATTTTTGTAGGAGTCTTAAAATCGTTAAATGTAACCTACTTTTTTCCGGAAAAACAAAAAAAACAAGGATTAACATTACAAAATATACTTGATATACCAGCGGAGGTGCCTAATCAAGTGGATTGGGCATTGTCGCCACAGGCACTGGCTATGATCGCACATATTCCCGAAGGGGGCTCTTGGAAAGATGTTCCGTATGAAGAATTAGCACCAAGATTTAAAAAAATAAGGGATAATATGAAACGATATCATTCGCCCAATTTTTATAGGAGATTTGCCAGAAATGAAATAAATGGAACAATTACAGCCTCAGCGCAGCCAGAAAATTGTGGAATCATCCATCCAATTCATAACAGGAGATACACGATAAGAGAAGTAGCGAGAATACAGACATTTCCGGACGATTACCTTTTTATCGATGATTCAACCAAAAATATTACAGCTATGTATAAAGTGATTGGAAATGCTGTACCTGTAAAACTGGCATATATATTGGCAGAATCTATCAAAGAGCAGGTATTTAAGAAGGGGAAGGTTAATGAATAGTGATAAAGCATATTTGTTAGGTTTGATCGTTGGTGGAGGTATTTTTGGGAATAATGAAGCATTACGAATTCGTTTGCCATATAAGCAATGGGGCGACATATTAAAAAATCCGTCAAGAGCAGGAAAGATAGCGGCTGATATACTTAAAGTAGTAAAACCTATGATGAAGAGTTCGTATGGTCTGGATGTATACTATCAAGAAACAGCAGGCGAGTGGTTAATTGTTTTAGATGGAGATGCCTCAATAGTAAAAAATGAGTTGTTGCATTATGGAATAAAGCCAGAAGGCGAAATAAGAAAGAATGCAACGCTTGCTGTTATAACGACTGAATTAGTAGATGATAATCTGAAAAGAAGATTTATAGCGGGGTTGGCAGATACAATAGGAAGTACAGCAAAATCACACAGACGATTTTCTGATGAAGTACAGATTATTTCATTTGAGATAAGCGGTTATGGATTTGATTTTGTACACCAGTTATGTCAACTGTTATACAGTGTTAATTGTTATCCTGATCAGATATTATGGAATCATCCTAATTTTCACAGCGGTAATGATCCATATTATTCTACTTGGAAAAAAGGATTTAAATTACGTGTTGAATTAGACCAGTATGCAAGATTTGGAGCATTTGCATTTAGGACGAAAGCAGAATCGGCAAATGAAAATAGAAGCTTGCAAACAAAGAGCAATGTTGCCTTGCCTTGTGAAGAAAGGACAGTTACGATCAAGGAATCCTGTGTTCATGCTGATGAAAATTATGCTCAATTACCGGAAAAAATAAGAGGAGGACATTATTTACATAATAAACATGTGTGTGCAGTTTTAGGATGTGAGCATGCCCCATATCAACAGATTGAAAGTCTGATTAAGCATGCGGGGAATTACATTAATCCTTTTCCAATATTAAGTAAGGGGACTACACAAGAAATTCAAAATGTGATAAAGAATCATTTGATTTATGCAAATAGAAAATATGCAAAAGAAGTTATAGATGTTGAATATATTTATAAATTATATCAAAAGGCGGATAAAAATTTACTGTGGGGCAATGGTACAGACAGTGGTTATCCAGTAAATGTATTAGTGCAGGGGATTGCATTTTTGATTGCTGCACATTATGGGCAGTTGAATGGATATAGACCGAGAGGAAATCAAGACGAGTATATTTTAAAATATCTTGCAGAAAATAAGCCTTTTGAGATTATTATGAACAAACCTGAGATATTAACGCCTGTTTTTTTAGAAGCAGATGGCTACAGTGCAATGATAGGACCGAAAAATCCGCAAGTATATGAGAGGCTTATAATTCGTGATGCGATGAATAAGTACAAAATTAGTGTCAGGGAAATAACAGAGGACGATCTGAATGGGTAAACAAAAAAGAAATGAAGTGTCATATTATCCAGAGATAATGAAGTATATAGAAGCTCAGATAAAAAGCAATTTTAAAGTAAGCTGTAATAGAGAATTACAGGTTTATTGGAAGATTGGTGAATTAAAGGCTAAACTGAATGAAATATTGGAAGAACATCCGGAACTTGATAGCTGTCTTGGCACTTTTGCAAGGAACGTTCCTCCGCTAAGCCTGGATATTTTTGCTGTTATAACAGATGGAATCAATTTTGAATTGCTCATTCTGGAGATTAAACTGGTAAAAGCAGCAGGATTAAGCGAATGGTCGCAGCTGGTAGGATACTGCATTGTATCTGATGCCAGATTTGGTTTGTTGATCAATATTGATGCTGGTGCTAGTCCAAGATTGAGCCACCTACTTCAAACAGATAAAAACGTTTCAAGAATTATTCGGGAAAAAGAATCTAAAGAAGTAGTGCATGAATTGGGCTTTATGTCTTGGGATTCGTTGACAAATAATTTTGAATATACGAATATGGGGGAAATATGGTCATTATCGGAGCTTAGTGGCAGGCTCGTTCAAAGATTTACCGCAGGTAAGTAAAGCTTAAAGCTCCTGTCTTGCCAGATAGGAGTTGTGGTACGCAGGATCATAGGTCACATCCTTTAAAAACCAGTCCGGCGGAGTAAAGGCCTCGGCCTCCTTCACAGAAGCAAACTCTACCTCGGCGATGACAAGCGGTGCAAAGGGGGCATCAAATACATCCAGCTCTATGGTATATTTTCCGTAAGGGATCAGATACCGCTGCTTAGAAATGACATTGCCGTCACATTTTGGCAGCAGATGAAAATAGCTCTCTGCATCTAAGGGCAGATTATATTCTTCTCTTGCCAGCATACCGCTGCCCTTGTAGGTCAGATAATAGGTTTCGTCCTCTCTGCGGATGCGGATCACAGGCGAGGTGTTCATATATGCCTGCTGTAAGCATTTAACGGGATACTGGGAAAGACCTTCAGGCAATGCCCGCACAGTAAATTTGCGTTCTATTTCCATTTCTTGAAGCTCCTTTCGGGATAGCTGTCCTCCATGCCAGTGTAGCATGTTCGTTTTTGAAAAACAACAGACTGTCAGAGATTTCTAAAATAGGTATTTTGCGGACCGGGCAAGCATGCTATAATATGATGAGCACTTGGCCAGATATTTGCAGGGTTAGTGCAGGCATATGCTTGAGCATTTGAGCTTTGTGAGTGCAGAGGTATGAAAAGTGCTCTGAAAATATAAAATAAAAAATAGAACAGAATGGGAGAGAAGCGTATGAGTCAGGTATGTGTATTTTTTGCAGAGGGCTATGAAGAAATAGAGGCACTGACTGTAGTAGATCTGCTGCGCCGCGCAGGCATTGACACAACGACTGTATCAATAACAGGACAGAAGCTGGTTACAGGATCTCACAGGATCCCTGTGATGATGGATCAGCTGTTTGAAGAAATGGATTTTGAAAATGCGGATATGCTGGTATTGCCGGGCGGTATGCCGGGTACGAAAAATCTGGAAGCCCATCAGGCACTGATGACGCTGTTAGATGCTTTTTATGAAAAAGGAAAATATATAGCAGCGATCTGTGCTGCGCCAAGCATTCTGGGACACCGGGGAATGCTGGAGGGAAAGAGGGCATGCTCATTCCCGGAATATGAGAGTCATTTGTCAAATGCCCAGGTAAGCCAGAACCCGGTAGAAATATCAGAGCATGTGATCACCTCCCGGGGCATGGGCTGTGCAGTGGATTTTGGTCTTGCCCTTGTCAAAGTATTCAAGGGACAGGAGGCAGCAGAGGCTCTGGCAGATAAGATCGTGTATAGCCGGTAATGTTACCTGATGCGCATGGGGCGATACCTGCCGGATCAGGGTGTGCGTACAGGCTGGATAAAAAAGAGAGAGGAACAAAAAGAAAAATGGAACGAGAAAGTTTTGGTACACGGCTTGGCTTTATACTGGTAAGTGCAGGCTGTGCCATCGGTATAGGAAATGTATGGAAATTCCCTTATATAGCAGGACAGAATGGAGGCGCAGTTTTTGTACTGTTTTATCTGCTGTTTCTGGTCTGCATGGGAGTTCCGGTGCTGACAATGGAGTTTGCAGTAGGACGTGCCAGCAGGAAAAGTGCAGTGCAGGGCTACCAGGTACTGGAAAAAGAGGGTCAGAAATGGCATATTCATGGCTGGCTGTGCATGGCTGGCTGCTATCTGCTGATGATGTACTACACAACTGTTTCCGGCTGGATGGTGGATTACTTTGTTAAATTTGCTGCCGGAGATTTTCAGAGTGGCATGAGTGCCCAACAGGTGGCAGATGTGTTTGGCAGGATGCTGGCAAACCCAGTTGAAATGGGCGGTTTTATGGTTGCTACTGTAGTGGCAGGCTTTCTGGTCTGCAGCATGGGACTTCAAAAGGGGCTGGAGCGTATTTCCAAGGGAATGATGCTTGCCCTGCTGGGACTGATCGTGATACTGGCAATTCACAGTGCCTGCTTAGAGGGCGGAAGAGAGGGACTTGCCTTTTATCTGCTTCCGGACCTTGAAAGAGCAAAGGCTGCCGGCATCTGGAATGTGATCGTGGCAGCAATGAACCAGTCCTTTTTCACATTGAGTCTGGGCATTGGTTCTATGCAGATATTTGGCAGCTATATGGACAAAAAATATACATTGGCAGGAGAATCTGTCAGGATCTGTGTGCTGGATACCTTTGTGGCACTGATGTCCGGCATGATCATTTTTCCGGCATGCTTTGCCTTCGGAGTACAGCCGGATGCCGGTCCTTCGCTTATTTTTGTTACATTGCCTAATGTTTTCGTGAATATGAGAGGCGGTCAGATATGGGGCACTTTGTTCTTCCTGTTTATGACCTTTGCCAGCTTTTCCACGGTGATCGCAGTATTTGAAAATCTGCTTGCCTGCTGCATCGACAGATTTGGCTGGAGCAGGAAAAAGGCAGTGCTGTTTAACTGCATTTTTATGCTGGCAGCAAGTCTCCCCTGCGTACTGGGCTACAATCTGTGGAGCGGACTGCACCTGATCGGAGGAAGAGACGTATTAGACAGCGAGGACTTTATCGTGAGCAATCTGCTGCTGCCGATTGGCGCACTGGTGTATCTGCTGTTCTGCGTCAGCAAGTGGGGCTGGGGCTTTGACAATTATCTGGCAGAAGCCAATGAGGGAAAGGGACTGCGTCTGTCCCCTAAGCTGAAAAACTATTTCCGTTTTGTACTGCCAGTGCTGATTCTGGTCATTTTGATCAAGGGGCTGGTATAAGACTGAAAAAGAAAAACTAATTTGAAAATTTCTGGTCGATCGTATCTGTAATGAGCTGACGCATTTCTCCTTTTTCCCTGCCAAGGGCAAAGGCAAGCTCTGCGTAGAGATGATCCTCTGCGAGCTTGAAATAGCGTTCATCTGTGGTGGTGCTTTTTTTGCCCTGCTCAGAACGCTGCTGCTTGCGCAGGTACAGATTTTTGATGATGCTGATCAAAGCGGTGGGATCGCAGCTGTGCAGGGCTTCCTTGTATGCCTGCTCCCGCAGCTTGTCGTTGGCGATCCAGGCAGCCTCTGTCTTTGGAATTGCATGGATGATCTCCCATGCCTCTTCTTCGGACAGAGCTTTCCTGAGACTTTGCTCTGCAGTATCAGTAGGAACATAGAGCTTAGAGGTCTTGCTTTCTATTGGGATCAGCAGATAATACAGCCGGTTTTTATCTGTGTTGGGCAGATCCAGATGAAGAATATCTGCAATCCGGCATACGCCATTGTTTGCTTTTACTACATAACTGCCGATTTCATACACAAGAATCAATCCTCCTTAAAATGTCAGTCTATTTCATGCTTCTTTAATTTTAACATGAAAATTGCACAAAAATCAAAGGAAGATTTGCACAAAAAGAGAAGTCTCCGGCTGTTAAAACCGGAGACTTTCCTATTTTCATTTCATTCATCTGACAGCATTTACTGCCAGAGCTCAGCAGAGCTGTTATTTCATCTGCTCTTCCTGACGCTTGATCATTCTACGAACCATTTCTCCGCCAATGCTTCCTGCTTCCTTGGAAGTAAGGTCGCCATTGTAGCCTTCCTTTAAGCTGATGCCCAGTTCGGATGCAACCTCAGTTTTAAAACGATCCATAGCTGCCTTTGCTTCAGGCACTTCTGTTCTATTGTTTTTGTTAGAACCCATAGTCATTTACCTCCGTAAATTTTCATTTTTGCTTCTTTCAGATAAGCAGAGGGCACTCATCTGGAAGAAGCTTCTGTTTCCCAGAAGATCCTGCTCTGTAAGTACTCATCGCGCTTATCTTGATGTTAGTATTTACGAAATGAAAGGAATTATAATGGTAAGTTTTTCAAGAATTCTTGCGCTTTTAAAATGCGTATGCTATAATTCTAAAATGACTGTAAATGTGGGAGAATGTCCCATTTGAAATACAAGGAGGAAATTAAAAGATGAGTTTACAGGTAGAAAAATTAGAAAACAACATGGCGAAGCTGACAATCGAGGTTGCAGCAGAGGAACTGGAAAAGGCAATTCAGTCAGCATACCAGAAAAATAAAAATAAAATCAGTGTTCCGGGCTTCCGCAAGGGTAAGGTGCCGCGCCAGATCATTGAGAAGATGTATGGAAAAGAAGTTTTCTATGAAGACGCAGCAAATGCTCTGATCCCAGATGCATATGAAGAGGCACTGAAAGAGTGTGAGGAAAGCATTGTATCTTCTCCTAAGATCGAAGTAACCCAGATCGAGGCAGGAAAGCCTTTTATCTTTACTGCAGAGGTTGCATTAAAGCCGGAAGTAAAGCTTGGAAAATATAAGGGCGTTAAGGTAGAGAAGATCTCTGTAGAAGTAACAGAGGATGAGATCAATGCAGAGATCGAAAAAGAAAGAGAAAGCAATGCAAGAACGGTAGAAGTAGAAGGCAGAGCGATCGAAAACGGTGATATTGCAACCATCGACTTTGAAGGCTTCGTAGACGGCACTGCATTTGACGGCGGAAAGGGAGAAAACTATCCGCTGACCATTGGCTCAGGCTCATTCATTCCGGGCTTTGAGGAGCAGCTTATCGGAAAGAATAAAGACGAAGAGGTAGAAGTAAACGTTACCTTCCCAGAGGACTATCATGCAGAAGACTTAAAGGGCAAGGCTGCGATGTTTAAGGTTGCCATCAAGGAAGTAAAGACAAAAGAGATGCCGGAGGTAGACGATGAGTTTGCAGCAGAGGTATCTGAATTTGATACTCTGGCAGAATACAAGGCAGACGTTCAGAAGAAGCTGACAGAGAAAAAAGAAAAAGAAGCAAGAAATGCAAAAGAAGAAGCAGTGCTGGATGCGATCATCGCAGATTCCGCAATGGACATTCCAGAGGCTATGTTAGAGACGCAGCAGAGACAGATGGTAGACGAGTTAGCACAGAGGTTACAGATGCAGGGTATCTCGATCCAGCAGTACTTCCAGTTTACCGGTCTTGATATGCAGAAGATGCAGGAGCAGGTAAAACCTCAGGCAGAAAGAAGGATCAAGTCCAGACTGGTGCTGGAGGCGATCGTGGCAGCAGAGGGTATTGCAGCTACAGATGAAGATTACGAGAATGAAATCGCAAGAATGGCAGAAGTATATAATATGGAAGCCGATAAAGTAAAAGAGATGCTGGGCGACAACGAAAATGCCAAGAAGCAGATCATGGATGATCTTGCCATCACAAAGGCTGCAGATTTTGTAGTAGCAGAAGCGAAAGAAACAAAAGCGAAAGCGAAGAAAGCAGACAAGGAAGAGAGTGCAGAATAAGTAAGCGTAAATAATAAGGAGGCATTACCATGAGTTTAATTCCTTATGTTGTTGAACAAACCAGCAGGGGCGAGCGCTCCTATGACATCTATTCAAGACTTTTAAAGGACAGGATCATATTTTTAGGAGAAGAGGTTAATGAGACAACGGCAAGCATTGTCGTTGCCCAGCTCCTTTTTCTGGAGGCAGAGGATCCGGAAAAGGATATTCAGCTTTATATCAACAGTCCGGGCGGCAGCGTGACCGCAGGGATGGCGATTTATGACACCATGCAGTATGTGAAATGTGATGTTGCTACGATCTGTATCGGTATGGCAGCCAGTATGGGTGCATTTCTGCTGGCAGGCGGCGCAAAAGGAAAGAGAAGTGCCCTGCCCAACGCAGAGATCATGATCCATCAGCCTCTTGGCGGTACACAGGGTCAGGCAACTGAGATTGAGATCGCAGCAAAGCACATCCTGCGGACAAAAGAAAAATTGAACCGTATGCTGGCAGAAAATACAGGGAAGCCTTATGATGTCATTTGTGCAGATACCGAGCGTGATAATTGGAAAACGGCAGAGGAAGCAAAAGAGTATGGATTAATCGATAAAGTGATTACATTCAGACCTGCAGAATAATCGCGCAGGCAGTAAGGAGACGGAAAAGGAAGATGACAAAAAATTCTGACGATAAGGTAAGATGCTCGTTCTGCAATAAAACGCAGGAACAGGTCAGAAAGCTGATCGCCGGGCCGGCAGGTGTTTATATCTGTGATGAATGTATTGACATCTGTGCAGAGATCATGGAGGAGGAGTACGAGGATGCTCCTGCTACAGAAAGCGTGGAGATCAATCTGTTAAAGCCGGCGGAAATTAAAGAATTTCTGGATGATTATGTCATTGGTCAGGAGGATGCCAAAAAGGTATTGTCAGTAGCTGTTTACAATCATTATAAGCGTGTGATGGCACCTAAAGGACCAAATGAAGTAGAGCTTCAGAAAAGTAACATTTTAATGGTAGGGCCTACTGGCTCAGGCAAAACCTACCTTGCACAGACGCTTGCAAAGATCATCAATGTACCCTTTGCCATAGCAGATGCTACGACCCTGACTGAGGCAGGCTATGTGGGCGAGGATGTGGAGAATATTCTGCTGAAGCTGATCCAGGCAGCAGACTATGATGTAGAACGTGCCCAGTATGGCATGATCTACATTGATGAGATTGATAAGATCACCAAAAAGAGTGAGAACGTATCCATTACCAGGGATGTTTCCGGTGAGGGTGTGCAGCAGGCACTTCTGAAGATCATCGAAGGCACTGTTGCAAGTGTACCGCCTCAGGGCGGCAGAAAGCATCCCCATCAGGAGCTGATCCAGATCGACACCTCCAACATTCTGTTTATCTGCGGCGGCGCTTTTGACGGACTGGACAAGATCGTAGAAGAGCGTTTGAACCGTAAGATCATTGGCTTTAATGCCAAAATGGGCAGCAAGACCACAAAGGAGATTGGAGAAATCCTTGGGGAGGTTACTCCACAGGATCTGGTAAAATTTGGACTGATCCCTGAATTTGTGGGAAGAGTTCCGATCAATGTATCCTTAGAGGGACTGGATGAGGAAGCCCTTGTGCGGATCCTGAAGGAGCCCAGAAATGCCCTTGTAAAGCAGTATCAGAGACTGTTTGAGTTTGATCAGGTAGAGCTGCTGTTTGAAAAGGATGCGATTGAAGAGATCGCCAGAAAAGCACTGGAGAGAAAGACCGGGGCAAGAGGTCTTCGCTCCATTATGGAAAAGGTATTGATGGATGTAATGTATGAGATTCCATCGGACGAAACGATAGAGCAGTGTGTGATCACCAAGGAAGTGATCGATGGCATCAGCCAGCCCATTGTGGTTCACTGCAAAACGGAAAAAAAAGCGAAGTAATACCGAAAGAAGAAGGGGTTGTTGCAAAATCCGTGAGTGGACATGTGATATTTTGCGACAGCCCCTTGTGTCAATCTGAGAGAAACAGAGGAGAAACAGATGAAAGAGGAACAGAGCATAGCTTGGGTTCCTGCAGTTGCACTGCGGGGAATGACGATCCTGCCTAATATGATCATTCATTTTGACCTGAGCAGAAAAAAATCCATCCGGGCAGTAGAGCAGGCAATGCAGGAGGATCAGCAGCTGCTGGTGGTTGCCCAGAAGGATGTAAATACGGAAGATCCTGCGTTTGAGGATCTGTATGAAACCGGTACATTAGTCAGCATCAGACAGCTGACCAAAATGCCGGGAGAGATCGTCCGGGTACTGGTAGAAGGGAAGAGCCGGGCAGAGCTTTTGTCCTTTGCAGAAGATATATCCGAATATCTGCTGGCGGAGGTAAAAGAGCTGCCAGAGGCAGAAAGACTTCCGGAAATGGAAGAAGAGGCAGCTCTGCGGGAGGTCCGTACCGTATTTGAACGGTACAGCAAATGCTATCCCAAGGTGGGAAAAAGTCTGATACCCCGGGTACAGGAAATGGGAAATTTAGAAAGACTTCTGGATGAGATCACCAATAACATCCCCCTTTCCTATGCCAAAAAGCAGCAGGTGCTTGCTGAAAAGGATCTGAGGGAACGCTTTACGCTGCTGTGCCAGATCCTGGTGAATGAAACAGAGGTAGCCAGAGTACGGGCAGAGCTGGGGGAAAAGATCCGCTCCAGAGTGGAAAAAAATCAAAGAGATTATCTGCTTCGGGAGCAGCTGCATTTTATCAGGGAGGAGCTGGGAGAAGAAAATCCCGTTTCTGATGGCGAACAGTACCTGAAAGAGCTGGAAAAATGCAAAGCACCTAAGGAAGTAAAAGAAAAAATAAAAAAAGAGATTTCCCGTTTTGAGAATATTTCTGCAAGCAGCTCTGAAAGCGCAGTACAGCGGGGATATATTGAGACCTTGTTAGAACTTCCATGGAATAAGATGTCTAAGGACAACACAGATATTTCACAGGCAGAAGGGATTCTGGAAAAGGAGCATTATGGTCTGGAAAAGGTCAAGGAGCGTATTTTGGAATTTCTGGCAGTCAGAAGTCTGACCAGACGGGGCGACAGCCCGATCCTCTGTCTTGTAGGACCACCCGGAACAGGAAAGACCTCTGTGGCAAAAAGTGTGGCCAGAGCTCTGAACAAGCAGTATGTCCGCATCTGTCTGGGCGGCGTAAGAGATGAAGCAGAGATACGGGGACACAGACGTACCTATGTAGGTGCGATGCCGGGCAGGATCGCAGCAGGGCTGCGGCAGGCAGGGGTAAAAAATCCCCTGATGCTGTTAGATGAGATCGATAAGGTGGGAAATGACCAGCGGGGCGATACAGCATCGGCACTTCTGGAGGTACTGGACGGAGAACAGAACAGCAGATTCCGGGATCATTATGTGGAGATTCCCATTGATTTATCTGAGGTGCTGTTTCTGGCAACAGCCAATTCCGTTTCCACCATTCCAAGACCGCTGCTTGATCGTATGGAGATCATTGAGGTAACCAGCTATACTGCCAATGAAAAATTCCATATTGCCAAGGAGCATTTGCTGGAAAAGCAGCTGGAAAAGAATGGGCTGACCAAGGATCAGCTGGATATTTCAGACAACGTTCTGCATAAGATCATCCAGAACTATACAAGAGAAGCCGGAGTCCGGGATCTGGAACGAAAGATCGGTCAGATATGCAGAAAGGCAGCAAGAGAGATCCTGCAGAGAAAGGCGGCAGGAAAAGAGCTGAAAACTATTCGCATTACCAGACAAAATCTGGAAAAATATCTTGGAAAAGAAAAATACACGCCGGATAAGATCAGTGAAAGAGATGAGGTCGGCATTGTACGGGGGCTGGCATGGACAAGTGTAGGCGGCGATACCCTGGAGATCGAGGTCAATATGATGCCCGGCAAGGGAGAACTGGAGCTGACCGGACAGATGGGCGATGTGATGAAGGAATCAGCACTTGCAGGCATCAGCTATATCCGGTCTGTGGCAAAGGAGCATAAGATCAGCCCGGAAGTATTCAAGAAAAATGATTTTCACATTCACATTCCAGAGGGAGCTGTGCCTAAGGACGGCCCAAGTGCAGGAATTACCATGGCAACGGCTGTATTTTCCATGCTGACCAAAAGACCGGTGCTTGCAGAGGTAGCAATGACAGGAGAGATTACCCTGCGGGGACGGGTACTTCCCATTGGCGGTCTGAAGGAAAAAATGCTGGCAGCGAAAACAGCTGGCATAAAAAAGATCATCGTGCCGGCAGAGAATGAAAAGGATGTGGAGGAGATCTCAAAAGAGATCCGGTCAGGACTGGAGATCGTTTTTGTAAAGCACATGGAGGAAGTGCTGGAGCACGCACTTGTGAAAGGAAAAGAAGATGGTAATTAAAGAAGTCAGTCTGGAAACTGTGTGCGGTATTACAAGCACACTTCCCCAAAATACAAAAATAGAGGTGGCTTTTGCCGGAAAGAGTAATGTAGGCAAGTCCTCTCTGATCAATGCACTGATGAATCGCAAAGCACTGGCGCGCACCAGCTCCCAGCCGGGCAAGACACAGACGATCAATTTTTATAACATTAACAAGGAGCTTTATTTTGTTGATCTGCCGGGATATGGCTATGCCAGAGTGTCGGAGGAGATCAAGGCAAAATGGGGGAAGATGATAGAACGCTATCTGCAAAGCTCTAAAATGCTGCGGGCTGTTTTTCTGCTGATCGATATCAGGCATACTCCGTCAGCTAATGATAAGCTGATGTATGAGTGGATACGGAATCAGAATTATAAGCCTATCATTATTGCTACCAAGCTGGATAAAATAAAAAGAAGCCAGCTTCAGAAGCAGCTGAGGGAAATACGTCAGGCTCTTTCCTTAAAGCCGGATACGCTTGTGATCCCCTTTTCTGCGGAAACGAAGCAGGGACGGGAGGAGATCTATGCCCTGCTGGAGGAATATCTGGAACAGGAAAAAACAGAGGGCTCTTTGAAAGAATAGAGGGAAAGGTATATGAAACAGCCGGTAAAACGTTATGTGAAGGCATTGATCAATCTGAGTCTGGCAGCTTTGATACTGCTGCTGTGTGTGTTTGTGCTGCCTAGGATACTGGTCTTTTTTCTGCCCTTTGTCATAGGAGCAGTAATAGCAGCAGCGGCAAATCCATTTGTCCGTTTTTTTGAGGAAAAGCTCCGGATCAAGCGTAAGGCAGGCTCGGCAGTTGCGATTATACTGGCAATAGCCATTGTTGTGTCTGTGGGCTATCTGATCATCAGCAGGCTGGCGCTTGCGGGGATGGGCTTTATTGATTCTCTTCCCCAGCTCTGGAAGAATATGGAGTCAGATCTGAAGGAGATCGGGAATAATCTGAGGATAGTGTATACCGGTTTTCCGCCAGATATCAGGAATGGTCTGGAAAATGCCGGACAGAAGATGGATCATTATCTGGAAATGCTGGTGGAAGGAATTGGCACGCCTACAGTGAATGCAGTGGGGAATTTTGCAAAAAATATACCGGGCATGCTGATCGGTCTGATCATGTGCATCCTTTCGGCATACTTTTTTGTGGCAGAAAAAGAGAGCATCCTTCTGGTGCTGCAAAAATATGTGCCTAAAAGCATGCGAAACCGGTGGAGTCTTGTTTGTGACAGCCTGAAAAATGCAGTAGGCGGATATTTCAAGGCACAGCTGAAGATCGAATTGTGGATCTATCTGCTTTTACTGATCGGATTTTTGCTGCTTGGGATTCCCAATGGGCCACTGGTGGCATTTCTGATCGCGGTGCTGGATTTTCTGCCCTTTTTTGGAACAGGAGCTGTGATGCTCCCATGGGCAGTATTTAAGCTTCTCAGTGCAGATTATCAGATGGCGCTCTGGCTGCTTGTGATCTGGGGGATCGGTCAGTTAGTAAGGCAGATCATTCAGCCTAAGATCGTAGGGGACTCAATGGGGATCGCACCGCTGCCTACCCTGATCCTGCTCTTTATCGGATACAAGGTGGGCAGTGTTGCAGGTATGATACTGGCAGTTCCCATAGGGATTCTGCTGCTGAATATGAACCGGGCAGGGGTGTTTGATACGGTAAAGACCAGTGTAAGGATTCTGATCACAGGGCTGGATCACTTCCGCCATTTTGATGAAGAGGATCAGGAAATACTGAAAAGAAAAGAGGAGTAGGGTGCGGAATTTTAAACTGATATTACAATATGAGGGAACTCGCTATCAGGGCTGGCAGAAGCAGGAAAGCACAGACAATACCATACAGGGAAGGCTGGAGGGGCTGCTTTTGAAAATGAACGGGACGAGAACAGAGATACAGGGCTCAGGCAGAACGGATGCCGGAGTTCATGCGCTGGGGCAGGTGGCAAATTTTCATGCAGATACAAGGATGTCATGCAGTGAGATCCAAAGCTACATGAACCATTATCTGCCAAATGACATTGGTGTCATTTCTGTAGAGGAGGTGCCGGAGCGTTTTCACAGCAGACTGAATGCAGTTGGAAAAACTTATCTTTACCGGATTCTTAACACAGAGATCCCTCATGTGTTTGACAGAAGATATGTATATGAGTATCCCCAGAAGCTGGATGTGGAGGCGATAAAGCAGGCGGCAGAGCAGCTGACTGGTACCCATGATTTTAAAGCGTTTACCTCAACCAAAAAGGGAAAGAAATCCACGATACGCACCATTGAAGAGATCGGGATCGACCGGGTGGGAGATGAAATAAGGATGACTTACCGGGGAGACGGATTTTTATACCATATGGTCAGGATACTGACCGGAACGCTTCTGGAGGTAGGAGCAGGACAGAGAAAACCAGAGGACATGAAAGAAATCCTGGATAGTGGACTGAGAGAGAGGGCAGGAGCACTGGTTCCTGCAAAGGGGCTGACTCTTGTAGCAGTCAGATATCATGACAGGAGCTTTTATGAAAATAGGGGAAAATGGTAAGTGGAAGTGGATATTTTGTCTGTACGTGCTGATCATCATCAGATTGATCGTGTTCAAATACCCATATGCTGAGCTGCGTGCGATCATGGCAGGCTGGCGAAAGGACGTAGTATGGGAGGGACTTCACAGTGCCAATTTTGAATTGTTTAAAACCATCAAAATGTACATCCGGTATTATGACCGGCTGAACAGCTTTGAAAATTTATTTGGAAATATCCTGATTTTTATTCCCTATGGAATGTTATATTTTATGGCATTTATGAAAAAATGGTGCAGGCTGCTTTTTCTGCCCTTCACATTTCTATTTGTTACGGGAATAGAACTGTTTCAGCTGTTCAGCGCATTTGGAAAATTTGATGTGGATGACATCCTTTTAAACTGTCTGGGAGCGGCTTTGGGGATGATTTTTATGATTGCGGTCACGAAAATAAAGTGGTATGCTATAAACAGAGCTGAGATGAGATAATGAGACAAGGTTGGGGGCATAATGGCAGTGGTAAGTTCAAAATTAACCGGAGTGCGCAAAGGCGGACGAGGCGGAGAGCAGATTACAAACAGCGTAAGAGGGGCAGATTCCTCAGAGCTGACCAGCGTAAAGGTCAATAATGAAGTGGCATTCTGCAGGGTTTCTAATCTGAAGCAAAAGGAAGAGGTTGAACGGCTGCTTTTGCAGAACCGGATTTCTTATTTTGTAAAGTGGCAGGAGCAGTCATTTTTAAAACGGGTATTCAGCTCGGAGAAGGAGCGGCTGATCTTCATTATCTGCATTCATAATACAGCAGTAGAGAAAGCAAAAGAGCTGGTGGCAGATATGCAGGAGGTTAAGCTGCTACTTTAAGACAAATATCATAAAACAACGATCAATGCCGCAGAAATTTTGAATTTCTGTGGCATTTTTTAACATATCTTTAATGACGAGGGACAAAATTTTGTTTATAATTATGAGTAGTGAAGAAAGGGGGAGCAGAAATGGAGATCCAATGCAGCATTTTACAGGAAGAGCAACAGCTGCAGCTGCTTCAAAATGGATGGCTGCCGGAGGAACTGGAAATAGAGCCGGATGAAGACAGACTGTTTTTTGGGGGTGTGGATGCACAAAACAGGCTGATCGCCCTTGCGGTGTATCATCTGCCTGCCCAGGACCGCAGCAGTGCGGTGCTGGAGTGTGTAAGTGTGCCAAAATCCTGCCGCAGACAGAAGGTAGGAACGCAGCTGCTGTATCTGGCAGAACAGAAATTACGACAGCTTGGCAGAAGGCATATCAGCTGTGAGTGGAGAGGCAGTCAGACAGCAGTTGAAGAGGCAGCAGCATTTTTGCAGGCAGCAGGCTTTCATCCAACGATGGAACAGGCATGTCTGGCTGAATATGCCCAGGGGCAGTTTCAGGGCAGCCGGCTGGAGCAGCTGAAAATGGCAGAGCCGAAGATGTTTCAATCGATCATCAGGATCAATGATTATTATGATCCGCGTTTACAGCAGCTGATGAAAAGGCATGAGACAACGGGCTTTTACATAGAGGAACGTGATTACAGACCGGAGCTGTGCCGCTTTTATATCGAAGGGGGAGAGATCAAGGGTGCAGCGTGCATGAAGCGCAGGAAAAATGGCGATCTGGAGAATGTGAAAGGCTACCTTTCCCCTACTCTGAGAAACCAATATGCCATGACGCTATTGATCGCAGTGCTGATCGATGAATTAAAAACGATAGTAGCTCCGGGGAGTAAAATATATCTGAAGCTTTATCGTAGCAGCTACTACAAGTCTATGGTAGAGCTGTTTGGTGAAGGGCTGGAAAAATATGTATTTCAGGAGTATGAAAAAGAGATAGGAGGATTCTAAATGGAAGGTATGGAGAATCAACAGCAGCAACAACAGCAGCAACAGGAAAACGTACAGCAGCAAATTGTGCAGGAACAGCAGCAACAGGAAAATGTACAGCAGCAAATTGTGCAGCAGCAACAACAACAGCAACAACAGCAGCATGCACATCAGAATCCTATCGGGATTGCTGGTTTTCAGGCAGATTATGCACCGCAGCAGGGTATCGTGAATCGGGAGGCTACGATCGTAATACCGCATTTTCAAGAACCGATTCAAATACAGGACCATGTGATCATAAATGATTATGAACAGCCGCAGGAGATACAGCAGCAGGAACAGCAGCAACAGGAAAATGTACAGCAGCAACAACAGCAGCAAATCGTGCAGCAGGATCCACAGATGATTCGCGACAAAAAAGAGGAGATGGAAAGGACTACAGCAGAGCTCCGCCGCTATGGAAATCAACTGATAAGGTTGCGTGCGGAGGGGAAGATCTCTGTAGAACAGCAGACAAGACGTCTGGAAGCGGTCCTGAAAGTGAAACAGAGCGAGACGGATATTCTCCTCCTGCATGATCAACAGGATACCCTGAAGCAATACCAGGATGCAAGAGATTTTCTGGCAAAAATCAAACGGCCAGCAGTTCCGCCTGAGCCTGATCCGGGATCACCGAGTGATCATCTGACTGCGATTGGAAAAGAGAATGAAATACTGAACCGTGGTGCAGCGGATGAAGCAGTGTCAGAGAAACTGAGCGCGGCAGACCGCTGGCTGCTGTCTGCCAATCTGCAGAAGGATGAAACGCTGGAAAACAGTCTGGTATTTAATCTGTTAGACCGCCCGGTACAGGAGAGACTTTTGGCATACTACCTGATCGAAAAGGATTATCAGACGAAAATATCGGACAGTGAGATTCTGTTCTTTAATGATCCGGCACTTTTAGCAAGGCTTGATAAGGAGGCATATCAGCCGAATCTTGAGCGGCTTCAAAAAAAGGGCTTAGATATGGATAAGCTGACTCAGGTTTATCGTCAGGTCTGTCTGGCAGGACCGCGCATGAAGATGATGCGTGATCTGGACAGGCATGTGGACAGAGAGCGGCGTGACGCTGAAAATGAAGGACGGCAGGCTGATGAAAATGTGGCGATCGTACAGCAGCAGATAAAAATAGTAAAAGAAAAACTCTACGCGCTGGAAGACTGTAAGGTGGCTTATGAAAACGGAAACTGGTTTCAGAAGCTTCGCTTGAAATCAAGGCTCAAGAAAGCTGTAAACGAGCTGTATGAAGCTGCCAATGACTTTTTCCTAAGGGAGCTACACATTCCGGGTAATGCAGAGATTTCCAATGTGCAGGACTGGATCAAAGGCACGATGCTGACTGGAAATGGACTTAAAACCCTTGGAAGCGCAACGGCAGGTGTGATGAAGGGATTTGATTCTCTTACAGCAGCTACGATGATCACCAGTGCAAGTACAAACATTTTTGGATGTGTGCTGGGAGGCGTTAATTTGATCATAGCTGTCATGGGAATCCTGAAATCCTATAAGGGCTTCGCTTCTCTGACAACAGCAGCCAAGATCGCACAGACTGCAGAGTGGTGCAATTCACTGGCAACGCCTCTTTCGGCAACAACCTCCTCTGTGACAGCTACTGTGAACGTCTTTACCCCGGCAAGTGAATTAGCAACAAAGGCATCACTAGCAACAGCGGCAACAGCAGCGGCAGGACTGAGTCTTGCGGTTGGCGGCCTCACTACTGTGGTTGGCGGCTATCAGCTGGGAAATGCGATCAAACAGGGTAAAAATGCCAAGAAAGCCAAGGAAGAGCTGGATAGGATACGTGAAGAACGGTGGCAACAGGAGCAGCAACAACAGGACGATGCTGTGCTGTTTGCTCAGCCTGCGATACAGGTGGAGAGAGGTCAGCTCCTGACTGAAAATAATATTTTTAAGATTCAGGAAAGGATCAATAAGAGAGCAAAGATCAGTGCTGCCTGTCAGACGGCAAGCGGTGTGTGCGCAATGGCAGCAGGTGCAGCTTTATTGACCGGCAATTCCCTGGTCGCATTGGGAGTAGGTTTTGCGGGTCTGCTGACGATCGCAGGCGGAACTATCGCAACACGGCTCATGAAGAAAAGAGAATATGAAAAAGCAGTGGATGAGTATCTGGATCTGGACACCCTTGCTGAGGAGAGGTTTACAGAGCGGCGTATGGCTTTGGACGGGGAACTGAGCAACTCTGAAAAGAAAAAGCTGAAAAAGCAGCTGCGTGCAGATATGATGGAGATGATGGGCTTTACAAGTGTGAAAAACTTCTATGTCCATATCATGCAAAATTATGCAAGTCATATTTGTACAGTGGTCTATCCGGAAATACTCAGACTGAACGGGCTGAATGAAAATGGAATGAATGATGAAGCAAGAACCTTTTATAAATTGATAGAAAGTATGGGATTAAAGTGGAAGGTTATCAGAAATGAGGATGATGAGATCACTGGCATTCAGCCAAAGGTAGAACAGATCGCTAGAAAATTATTGGGTTAAGGAGTGGAGATAATGATGATGAAAGAAAGAAAAGAAAAATTATTAAAGGCTTTACAGCAAAGAATGAAAGAGTGGGAGATCGAATCCGTGTACCGGGAGGCAGAGGAGGATCAGCTCCCAACAGATATACTGACCATCCTGCTGACAGAATTTGGCAATAGTCTGGAGGAGATCATGGGTGAATTTTTCTTCATGCCTGCCATAGAGGGGATAGAGGAGGATTCACTGCGCTTTAACTGCATCCTGACTTTATCAGAAGAACTGGATCCTGAGTATCTGACAAGTCTGTATGAGGCGGCGACAGTTCTGAATTACTATACAGAAGCAGGCACCTTTGCCATCAACAAAGCAGGCGGAATGCTCGTTTACCGCAATTCCATTGCATTGCCGCTGGATACAACAGATGAAGAGGCGCTGGAGCTGATCGCTGCCAATACGGCGTTTTCCTTTAACGTGTCAGAGCACTTCAGCGAGATCCTGCTGAGCATCAGCAACGGCAACATGACAGTAGAGGAGCTGAGAGAACTGCTTCCCAACTAAAAGCCTGGATACTGAATACTAGAATGATCAAAATAACTAAAAATTAAATATAGATTCAACAATGGGGATGCAGAGCGCGGCATCCCCTGAATTTTTTATTTCATAGGAAGTACACTTTTGTTTTAACAGGCTATTGACATTTGAGGAAAATCTGTTACAATGAACACATGAACAAGTGCTCATATGAACAACAACTTATATGATACCAGACTATGAAGCAGAGAATTGAAAGGAGGAGGGATTATTTGAAGGAAGGATTGACAGAGGAAAAATGTGACTGTCTGCATGAGCACAAGGAGCTGCGGGAGCAGATACTGCGTGAGATGCCGGATGAGGAAGAGCTTGGAGCGCTGGCTGAATTTTTTAAGGTGTTTGGGGATGTGACGCGTGTGCGTATTCTGTGTACCCTGTTAAGATCAGAAATGTGTGTGTGCGATCTGGCGCAGGTGCTGAATATGACCCAATCTGCGATTTCCCACCAGCTGCGTATATTAAAGCAGATGGCATTGGTAAAAAACAGACGTGAGGGAAAAACGGTATTTTACTCTCTGTCCGATGGACATATCGTCAGCATTTTAAGTCAGGGAATAGAGCATATCGGGGAGTAAAGAGAGAAAAAGAAAGAGAGGACAAAAAAATGATCAAAACTTATATTTTAGAGGATTTGGACTGCGCACACTGCGCTGGAAAGATTGAAGAGGATGTGGCAAAGCTGGAGGGGGTATCCAAAAGCACAGTAACACTGCTGACACAGAAGCTGGTGGTAGAGATCGATGACGCAAATGCCGGGACACTTACAAAGGAAGTAAAGAAAATTGTGAAAAAATATGAGCCGGATGTAACCGTAAAGGAGAAATAGAGGCGGCAGGTATGACAAAAAAATTAAAAAAGAGATTGTATAGAATCCTTGCAGGCATGGTGCTTCTTGCAGGGGCAATGCTGATGGAGCATTTATATGACCAGGTGTATCCCAATGCTATCCTGATCGCCTTTCTGGCTGCCTTTTTTGTAAGCGGCGGGGACGTGGTAAAAAAAGCGGTCATGAATATTGCAAGGGGACAGATATTTGATGAAAACTTTTTGATGTCGGTTGCTACGATCGGGGCTTTTCTTGTAGGAGAGTATCCTGAGGGAGCGGCGGTTATGCTCTTTTATCAGGTAGGAGAATGGTTTCAGGCATATGCGGTCAACAAATCCAGAAAAAATATCCGTGAATTAATGGATATCCGCCCGGATTATGCCAATGTGAAACGAGGCGATGAGATCATTACCTGTATGCCGGAGGAGATAGCCATCGATGAGATCATCCTTGTAAAGCCCGGAGAGAGGATTCCTTTAGATGGGGTAGTCTTAAAGGGAACGACTACCTTAGATACTATGGCACTAACTGGGGAAAGCATTCCAAGAGAAGCATTTCCCGGAGAAAATGTGATCAGCGGCTGCGTGAATCTGACCGGCGTGATCCAGGTATGTGTCACAAAAGCATTTGGTGAATCTACCGTATCCAAGATTCTGGAGCTGGTAGAAAATGCCAGCAGCCGCAAATCCGAAAGCGAAAATTTTATTTCTAAATTTGCCCGGTATTATACGCCTACTGTGGTAGGACTGGCGGTGCTGCTTGCAGTGATCCCACCGCTGGTAACTGGCGCAGGCTGGTACATGTGGATCTACAGGGCGCTTTCCTTTCTTGTAGTATCCTGTCCCTGTGCATTGGTCATTTCAATCCCGCTGAGCTTTTTTGGAGGGCTGGGCGGTGCCAGCAAGGCAGGAATCCTGATCAAGGGAAGCAATTATCTGGAAGCACTTTCCAAGACGGAAATCGTTGTTATGGACAAAACCGGAACACTGACAAAGGGGAATTTTGCAGTAAGCAATATTGTACCCATAGGAGTAGAAAGGGAGCAGCTGTTAGAGCTGGCAGCTTATGCAGAAAGCGGCTCCAATCATCCCATTGCTGCCTCTTTAAGAGCGGCTTATGGCAGGGCGATCGCTTCTGAGAGGATCACTTCCCTTAAGGAGGCGGCCGGCTATGGAGTCAGTGCTGTTGTCGATGGAAAGCAGGTAATTGCCGGCAATCTGTCCCATATGGAGCAGCACGGCATTTCCTGTCAGGCGGCAAAGGAAAATGGAACGATTGTTTATGCAGCATGTGATGGTGTATATATAGGTTATCTTGTTATTGAAGATGAGATCAAGCCGGATGCCCAGAAGGCAGTTGCCCAGCTGAAGGCCATGGGCATTCAGGAGATCGTTATGCTGACAGGCGACCGGGAGGAAACTGCCGGGCAGGTGGCGGCAAAACTTGGCATAGACAAGGTATATGCCAAACTGCTTCCGGGAGAAAAAGTAGATCGGATGGAAGAATTGTTGCAGAAGAAGTCAGAGGGTGGTAAGCTGGTATTTGTAGGGGATGGTATGAATGATGCACCGGTGCTGGCACGCTCTGATATTGGGATCGCCATGGGCGGCATGGGAAGCGATGCAGCGATCGAAGCAGCAGACATTGTGATCATGACAGACGAGCCATCCAGGATCGCTAAGGGTATCCAGATTTCCAAAAGGACGCTTAGGATCGTTAAGCAGAACATTGTATTTGCCATTGGTGTCAAGGTGCTGATCCTGCTTTTAGCAGCCTGCGGCATGGCATCTATGTGGGCAGCTGTATTTGGAGATGTGGGAGTAGCCGTAATTGCAATCTTAAATGCAATGCGGGCGTTGAAGGGATAGAGGCAATGATATGGAAAAAAACATTCAGAGAAAACCACTTCAGG
Source organism: uncultured Lachnospiraceae bacterium (assembly GCA_964389835.1). Classification (GTDB taxonomy): domain Bacteria; phylum Bacillota; class Clostridia; order Lachnospirales; family Lachnospiraceae; genus VSOB01. The sequence goes on from CAYMEZ010000008.1 coordinate 40,024, forward strand.
TAGAACTGACAAAAGAGGACAGAAAGGCGCTGGCAGAGCGGTATCATTTTCAGGAAAGTGATCATTCTGAGCTGGATATGCTCTATACTGCGTTATATCCGTTGACTGAGGCAGAGGTATGCTATCGGATCTGGCCGGAGCTGGAAAAGGGAAAGCGGGCGGCAATCTGTGTGGTAACTCTGGGTGCCGGCGTGGATGCCCTGCAGGAAATCTATACCCAGTCAGAGGAAATGCTGAATGTGTATATGCTGGAATGTATCGGAAGTACAATGCTGGAAAAGGCATATAAGCAGGTAGAGCAGATGCTTTATGAGGAAACAGGGCTGCACGTAAGCAAATATCAGTTTCCCGGCAACGAAACGGCGATCGAACAGGTAAGGAGCATTTTGGAGGAAATGTCCGTCCACATGGAGGATATGCCGGTAAGCTGTAATGAAGCGTGTATGATGCAGCCCAAAAAGAGCGTGGTGTATATTGTGGGTCTGGAAAAGGAAAAGGTGGAGACCTGCATCTGTGATACCTGCCAGAAAAAGGACTGTGCCCACAGACAGGGAAAAAAGAGAATCGTTGATTATCTGGGGCTGACGTGCGATAATAAAAAGAAGGCAATATAGAGAAGGTAATATAAGAAGGCGATATAAAACAATGAGAGCAGGAGAACTGCCGGAAAAGGAGAAGGACTATGAATCAGTATATTGGACATGAAAGTCAGCTTTATGGGGTAGAGGAGCACCGTCTTGTAGGGGGAAAGGGAGACGGCATGCGCCTTTTACAGGTAAAAAATGGAAAAGGGCTGGAGTTTACCGTATCAGCAGACAGATGCGCGGATATTGCAAGACTCAGCTTCAGGGGGATCAACATGGGATATTTTTCTCCCTGCGGCTATGTGGCACCTGCCTATTATGATGATAAGGGAGAGGGCTTTTTAAAATCCTTTACTGCAGGGTTTATGACCACCTGCGGTCTGACGGCAGTAGGAACACCCTGTCAGGATGAAGGAGAGGTGCTGCCTCTGCACGGGACAATAGCTAACACGCCGGCAGAGCATATCTACTGGGAACAGGATGAAAAGGAGATCCGCATTCATGCCAGGATCATAGATGAAAGGATTTTTGCCCATAAGCTCATACTGGAGCGGACGATCCTCTGCTCCAAGGAAGAAAATGTAATTACGATCAAAGACAGGATCACCAACCGGGGCGATAAGGAGTGCCCTGCAATGATCCTGTATCATATGAATATGGGATATCCGCTGTTAAGTGAAAAGGCACAGCTGAAGATCCCGTCAACCAAGGTGCTTCCGCGTAATGAACGGGCAGCAGAGGATCTGGATACATGGGATAAGATCCTCACACCCCAGCCCCGGTTTGAGGAGCAGTGTTATTATCACAGCTTTGAAAAAATGGGAAGCGCCCTTATCTATAATCCGGATATTGAGCAGGGCTTAAAGATCAGCTTTGATGCAGAGAGTCTGAGATATTTTACCCAGTGGAAGATGATGGGAGAAAGAGATTATGTTCTGGGTCTGGAGCCGGGCAACTGTACACCGGATGGCCGTGACCAGATGAGAAAAGAGGGCAGGCTGACCCTGCTGCAGCCCTCTGAAAGCGTATCCTATGAAGTACAGATCACTATGGTGACAAAACCGGAAGAGTAAGAGATGAACAGGCAGATGCAGGATGAAAAAACAGAATATCGTATCGGCGTTATGATCGGCAATGTTTATACCAATCATCCCCAGGAGGTGCTGCGGGGGATCTATGCAGCGGCAAAAGAATATCCGGTTATGGTGGAGCTGTTTCCGGGGACTCAGAGCAAGAACTTTTATAAGGAGGCTATCGGCAGTGATGTATCCGGGAGCAATGACTTTGAATATCAGTTCAATACGATCTACGATTTTGCCCTGTTTGGAGATCTGGATGCCCTGATCATTTCCTATGGGACCTTGTGCATTTTTCTGGAAGAAAGAGAAAAGAATATGTTTTTTCAGAAATATGGACATATTCCCCATGTGGTGCTGGAGGAGCCGGTTGAGGACGGCAACTCCAACTATATAGTCAGTGACAATTATAACGGGATCGAACAGCTGATGGAGCATCTGATCACAGGTCATGGCTATCGCAGGATCCTGCATATCAGCGGCCCTTTGGACAATACCGATGCCATGGAGCGAAGAAAAGCTTATCTGGATATGATGAAAAAATATCATCTGCCGGTAACAGAGGATATGATCCTTTACGGCGATTATACAGAGTATATGTCAGATGCCATTGAGGAATTTCTGAGAAAGCACCCGGATGCAGAGGCAGTCTGTGCTGCCAATGATGGTATGGCGATCGGTACCTACAAGGCATGTAAAAAGCTGGGAAAGCAGGTAGGCAGAGACATTGCTGTAGTAGGCTATGATGATATTTTTATGGCATCCAGCTTAAATCCACCCTTGACGACTATAGAACAGAATGGCTATGATATGGGGTATCTGGCACTGCAAAAGGCATTTGCTCTCTGCAGGGGCAGAAAAGAGACCAATGCTAAGCTGCGGGCAAGAATGATCAAAAGGCAGAGCTGCGGATGTATGCAGAACGACCGCAGAAACTATTTAAGCGGTATAGATGATAAGGGAATCCTGCGGATGATACCGGAGCTTGCAGCCCAGATGGCAGGAAAGGTGCTTCTGAGTACCCAGAACTGGCGTGTGATCGAATTTACGAAAAATTATCTGACCCAGCTGATCTCTTATATCGTCCGGCAGGTATATCTTTCTGAAAAAGAAACAGAGATAGCCCGGCATTGTCGTCATGTACAGCGTATGATGAATCTGGTGGCAGAGGGGAACTGGTTTAATGAGGTGTCTATCCCGGCAATGGTGGAGCAGGTCAGTGAGCTGCTGATGAATCTGCATGAGATTGAGACGAGGGTAGAGAAAAAGCAGTATTATATGGAACTGATGAAGTGCATGAATGCCTATGTGCTCAATACCTATCGCCGCCACCAGTCAGATAAGGAGATTGACTACAGCAGAAAGGCATGGTTAGGACCTTTGCTGGTACGTGAGATGGTAAAGCCCGGTTATCAGGAAAAAGAGGTTTACTTTGAAGCGATAGAGGGAATGCGCCGTCAGAATATGGAAAGCTCCTATATCTTTTTGTTTGACAAGCCCGTGATCTATCATCAGGGTGATGAATGGGAGTGCCCGGATAAGCTGTGGCTGGCAGCCTACCACCGGGGCAGAAAAATACGGGTTTATGAAGAAGATGAGCGTCCTGTGGTTACCAGACAACAGGGCTTTTCGGCGTTTCTGGCAGGCGCAGGTCATGAGTACGTGGCATTCTCCCTGTTTTTTGAACAGATTCAGTATGGAATGCTGTTGTGCGAGATAGGCAATGAGGATATTTCATCTACCTACGTGGCAAGCCTGCAGCTTGCAACCGGTATCCATTTTCTTGAACTGAACAAAAAGGAGTATGAGACGCAGAGGGAGCTGGAGGAAATGATGGTAGAATTACAGGCGAAAAATCAGATCCTACAGTCGATTTCCAATTCAGATGATCTGACGGGACTTTTGAACCGCCGGGGATTTATAGAGGAGCTGCTTGAGCGGATGAAGCGTCATGCAGGAGAGCAGGCATATATTCTATTTGTAGATCTGGATCATCTCAAGCAGATCAATGACAACTTTGGTCATGTGGAGGGAGATTTTTCTATCCGGCAGATCGGGGAGGTGCTGAAGCAGCAGACAGGCAGTAACGCTGTTGTAGCCAGGATCGGCGGAGATGAGTTTGTTGCTGCGGTATTTTTACAAAAAGGACAGGATCAGGAGGACATCCGCAGGGCGATCAGAGAAGAATGTAAAAAACGCAATCAAAGCTCTAAAAAGGAGTATCTGATAGAATGCTCCATTGGAATCCTGGAGTTTACCTGTGATGGAGCCATGGCGGTATCGGAGCTGCTTAAGGAGGCAGATTCTATTATGTATCAGGAGAAAAAGAACCGGAGAGCTTCTGTCTTAAAAAAGGAAAATAAGGAGTAGTAGCCTGGGCTTGGGAGAATAAGACAGCCAAAGCAGGCCTGATTTCAGAAAAACAGAACATAAAAAGTGTATGACACCCATGGGTGAGGAAATGCTCATTCATGGGTGCTGTAGGATAAAGAAATAACAGAGCGTGACGCTTTTAAAAGAGCATTTTCAAAGGACAGAAGGAGGAGAAGACATGAAATTTGCGATTTTGGCAGCAGGAAGCATTGCCCATAGTATGGCAGAAGCAGTAAGCGGAATTGAAGAAATCGAAAAGTATGCCGTGGCTTGCCGGGAGCTTGGCAGAGCACAGGCTTTTGCAGACAAATGGGGCTTTGAAAAAGCCTATGGCTCATATGAAGAAATGTTAGAAGATCCTGAGGTGGAGCTGGTTTATGTGGCATCGCCCCATTCCCATCACTATGCCCATGCAAAAATGTGTCTGGAGCATGGCAAGCATGTGCTGGTAGAAAAGGCATTTACCGTTAATGCCAGGCAGGCAGAGGAGCTGATCGCTTTGTCGGAGGAAAAAGGACTGCTGCTGACAGAGGCTATCTGGACAAGGTATATGCCCAGCCGCAGGATGCTGGATGAACTGACAGAAAGCGGCGTGATCGGAAGGATCACCTCTCTGACAGCAAATCTGGGTTATGTGCTGCCTCACGTTGAGAGACTGCAAAAGCCGGAGCTGGCAGGCGGTGCGCTGCTGGATCTGGGCGTTTATCCTATTAATTTTGCCCTTATGGTATTCCATCAGGAGGTAAAAGAGGTGGTTTCCACAGCAGTGATGTCTCCCTTAGGCATTGACTGGATCAACAGCATCACGCTGACCTTTCAGGATGGAAGTGTGGCGGTTTTGCATAGCAATATGCTGGCACAGACAGACCGGCAGGGTGTTATTAATGGAGATCAGGGCTATATTGAGGTGCAGAACATCAACAACTGTGAAGAAATCAGGGTATTTGATCTACAGCGTAAGCTGATTGCAAGATATACGGTGCCAAAGCAGATCAATGGATACGAATATGAGGTGCTTTCCTGTATTAAGGCGATCAGGGAAGGAAAGTGCCAGTGCCCGGAGATGCCTCATAGTGAAACGCTGCGCGTGATGAAGCTGATGGATAAGATCAGGGCAGACTGGCATATGACATATCCCTGTGAGTAATCAGGAAAGAGGATGAAAATGACAGAGCAGTCAAAGGAACAGATAAAGGATGGAATATTTACCACGCTGGTGCTGGCAGGGGCATTTTTACTGAATGTATTTATGCAGAAGCTGTTTGATACCCAGACGCTGATCCCCATGCTTTTTGTGCTGGGCGTGTTTTTGATCTCCTTGAAGACCCAGGGCTATTTCTGGGGTGTGACCGCATCCCTGGTCAGTGTGCTGGCAGTGAACTATGCCTTTACCTTTCCTTATTATGCCTTTGACCTGATCACGCCGGAATGTGTCTGCTGTGCAGTGGTAACGCTGCTTGTAGCAGTGATGACCGGGGCACTGACCACAAAGGTAAAAAAGCAGGAAAAGATAAAACGGGAGAATGAGCTGGAGAGGATGCGGGGCAATCTGCTGCGGGCAGTATCCCACGATCTGCGTACGCCGCTGACCTCGATTTCCGGCTCCTGTTCGGCTATGATGGAAAACTACGATATTCTGAAAAAAGAGCAGCACATGAAGCTCCTTGGTGAGATCAGGGAGGATGCAGACTGGCTGATCCGTATGATGGAAAATCTGCTGTCCGTGACAAGGATCGGCGGAGAACGGGTGCAGGTAACCAAGACCTCTACCGTACTGGAGGAATTGATCGACAATGTGCTGCTGAAATTTCAGAAGCGCTGTCAGGGGCAGAGTGTAGAGGTAAAAATCCCGGAAGAATTTATCAGCATCCCCATGGATGCCATGCTGATCGGACAGGTGCTCAGCAACCTGCTGGAAAATGCAGTGGATCATGCAAAAGGGATGACCCACCTGCAGCTGCTGGTAGAGATAGATAATGGAGTGGCGGTGTTCGGGGTGCTGGATGATGGCTGTGGGATCCCTTCGGAGCAGATGAAGCAGCTTTTTACCGGCTATCTGGAGCGTAGACAGACTCCTGTGGACGGCAACCGCAACAATATGGGGATCGGACTGTCGGTGTGCGCAGCGATCATCAAGGCTCATGGTGGCAGGATCTGGGCGGAAAACCGGAGTGAAGGCGGCGCAGCCTTTTATTTTACCTTGGAAATGGAGCAGGCATATGGGAAATAATAAATACAAAATCCTTGTGATCGAGGATGAGAATAATATCTGCAGCTTTATGGAGACCGTTCTGGAAACCAATGACTATCAGGTACTGCTGGCAAAGACCTGTCAGCAGGGAATGATGATGTTTACTTCTCATCTGCCGGATCTGGTGGTGTTAGATCTGGGACTGCCTGATATGGACGGTCTGGAATTTATCAAAATGGCAAGAAAAACAGATGCCACACCGATCATAGTCCTTTCTGCCCGCTCCGGTGAGGCAGACAAGGTATCAGCACTGGATCTGGGTGCAAATGACTATATAACAAAGCCCTTCAGCACAGCTGAGCTGCTGGCAAGAGTACGTGCAGCGCTGCGGAACAGCCGTCACAGCAACGCAAGAGGCGCAGTGCCCGGCGGAAAATTTGTTTTGCATGATATGGAGATCGATTATGACCGCCGGCTGGTATCGGTGGAAGGAAAAGAAGTGAAGCTGACACAGACAGAATATAATATCGTCACCCTGCTTTCTGAACACGCAGGCAAGGTAATGACATACGCGGCCATCATCCGGGAGATCTGGGGTTCTTCAGATGACGGAAGCATTAAGAAATTACAAGTGAATATGGCAAATATACGAAAGAAAATGGGCTTCCGCCCCGGAGAGGGCCGCTATATCGTCAATGAATTAGGTGTAGGCTATCGTATGTGCGAAGAAAATCTTTAAAGGGATCACAGGATCAGGTCTTAAAAAGATGGATGACCCCGGTTTCATTGAGATGCCGCAGTAAGGAAAAAATAATAGGGAATGCGAACAGACCAATGACACCAAACAGCTGTGCTCCTACAAAGATGCCGATAAGGGTAACAATGGGATGCAGTCCAATCTGACTTCCCACGATTTTTGGCTCTAAAATATTACGAATAACAGTGATCACCAGATAAACGATCAAAAGCTTGATGGCAAGGGGATAATTTCCCTGTAAAGCAGCAATAATGGTCCAGGGGATCATAATGCCGCCGCAGCCCAGTACAGGCAGGATGTCAAAAACAGAGATCATGGCGGCGATCAGCAGGGCATTGCTGATACCGCACAGGGACAGACCAATGGAAAGCTCCACAAAGGTAAGAGACATAATGATCACATAAGATCTGATGCATACCAGCAGCGTCCCGACTACATATTCCTTGATATGCCAGAAAAATGCTCTGGTTTCTGTGCTGAACTGCTTCAGGCAGAAGCGCAGGAGCAGGTCATAATCCATTGCGATAAAAAAAGAAGAGATCACGGTGATCAATATCCGGATAAAGGTACCGGGCAGGGAGGAAGCAAGACCTGAAACAGAGCTCATGGCGCTAAGTGACAGCCTGGACACGATATTGCCTACAGACTGGATCAGCTGTCCCTCCAGCTCTTCTAAGGAGGACACCAGGGAAGCATCAATAGGGAAAACGGATTGCTCGATGGTATCAAACAGATCCGTCAGAATCGGCTGGATATATGCGGTATAGACCGCAGGCAGTTCAATGGTAAAGTCCCTGATAGCGGTAAGCAGCTTGATCCCGGACAGGGTCAGGAGCAGACCGATGCTGCCATAAAACAGAAGCAAAAACAGGGACACAGCCAGTTTATAATTTAAGTGCAGCCTTTCAGAAAGAAAATAAGCTGGTTTTCTGACAAAATAAGCAATCAGAAAGGCAATGAGAAAGGGTGCAAACAACGGCAGAATGTATTTGACCAGAAGCAGCACCAGAGCCGTCAATATAAGAAAATAGAGGAAATTGATAATAAATGCCCGTCTTTTTTGGAGTTTCATAAAGATTCCTTTCTAATATATAGGATAGGATTTATTATAAGAAATTGACATTTTTTGCGTCAAGAAAGGAAGGGCTTTCTTTACTGTATCTTTGCCTAAAGAAAACGAAAACAGGCAGGAAAGGAAAGAAAATGAGCGGACTGATTCATATATATACCGGAAATGGAAAAGGAAAGACAACAGCAGCAACCGGGCTGGCGCTCAGGTTCGCCGGAAGCGGCGGAAGGGTACTGTATGCCCAGCTTCTGAAAAGAAATGATTCCAGTGAGCTGAAGCTTTTAGAACAGATAGATAATATAGAGCTGATGCGGTGTGAACGCTGCTTCGGCTTTATTTCCGGAATGACCAGGGAGGTAAGAAAAGAGGCAGAGCAGTTTTATACAGAGTATGTTAAGAACGTCTGCCAGCAGGTCTGCACATATCCAGACCGTTATGGTATGCTGGTCATGGATGAGCTGGTAACTGCTTATGGAGCGCAGCTCGTAGACCGGGAGCTGGTGCTGGAATTTCTGCGAAACCGCCCAAAGGAGCTGGAGGTGGTGCTGACAGGCAGAAATGCAGCCATGGAGCTTTTAGAGCTTGCTGATTATGTGTCAGAGATACAGAAAAGAAAACATCCCTTTGATAAGGGGATCAAGGCAAGAAAGGGGATTGAATTATGAAAAAAGCAGGAGCTTATGCAGCTGTGTTCTGGATGCTGGTATGTCTGGTGGGAATGACAGGCTGTGGAAAGGATCAAAAGGATGCGGAGACCTTAAAGCAGGAGATTTCCTTGGAAACAGAAACGGAAGATGCCAAAGCGTCTGAAGGGGAAGCAGAGGCGGACGCTAAGGAGTCTGAATGGGAAGCAGAGGAACAGAAAGAGCAGGAGGAAGCAGAAACCGCCGAGCCGAAGGCATTGATCCAGTGGCAGCCTTATGAGGAGACTCTTTGTGACAAAGAGGATGGGACAGAGCTTGTAACACTTAGCTGGCAGCTGCCAGAGCTGGTAGGGGACATTTTCCCCGGACAGGAAAAGATCAATGCAGCACTTTTAGAGGAGATGGAGCAGACTCTGGAAAAGATAAAGAAGGAGGATGCCACGGAAGAAGAAATGTATCAGGAGGGCTGTGTTTATGCCATGGCAAAATCTGATTATGGATACCGGAAAGAGGACGCAGAAGCAAATGGAATACAGCTGAATTTTGAGCCCTACTATTATGGACAAAGCTATGAACTGAAACGGGCAGACGGAGAGGTGATCAGCCTGATCTCCATTACAGAAACCTATTACGGCGGTGCACATGGCTCTCAGGTCATAGCAGGTGTCAATTATGATGCCCAGACCGGAGAAAAGCTCAGCCTTTCGGATATCTGGAGCGAGGAGCGGCTTTTCAGGGAAACCTGTGAAAAAGAGATCCTGACGCTGGCAGAGGAAAAAACAAAAGAAATGGGAGAGGTTTTTTTCTCTAATTATGAAGAGAGCGTACCAGATCTGATCGCAGATGGTCTGTGGTATTTTTCAGGAGAGGGTCTGGTTTTTATTTCTCAGGAATATATGCTGCAGCCTTATGCAGCCGGAACCATTGAATTTGAGATCCCTTACGATAAGCTCAGGGAGTGTTTAAAATAAATTAGCACTCAACTCTTGACAGTGCTAACAACTGGTGCTATGATGGCATTGTGAGATGGTTGTTATAACATGAATATAACAGACAAACAAGATCATAAAATTTGTGGTCATAGGATTTGTGCTAACAACCAACACTGTAAAGAAAAGGAGGGCTTGATAATGAACATTTCTAAATTTACGCAAAAATCCATGGAAGCAGTGGAACGCTGTGAAAAGCTTGCTTATGAATACGGCAATCAGGAAATCGAGCAGGAGCATCTGCTGTATGGCCTTCTTACCATAGAAGACAGTCTGATCTTAAAGCTGATCGAAAAGATGGAGATTCAGACGGCGCATTTTACAGACCGCGTGAAACAGGCGGTGGAAAAGCGCACAAAGGTACAGGGCGGACAGGTCTATGTAGGTGCTGAGCTGAACAAGGTGCTGGTCAGTGCTGAGGATGAAGCAAAGCAGATGGGGGATGAATATGTTTCCGTAGAGCATTTGTTTTTAAGCATGCTGAAGCATCCCAACCGGGAGATCAAGACGATCTGGCAGGAATACGGCATTACAAGAGAGCGGTTTCTGAAAGCACTTTCCACAGTAAGAGGCAATCAGAGAGTAACAAGTGATAATCCAGAGGCAACCTATGATACACTGGAAAAATACGGACAGGATCTGGTGGAAAAGGCAAGAAGCCAGAAGCTGGATCCGGTTATTGGCAGAGACAATGAAATCCGTAATATCATACGGATCCTTTCCAGAAAGACCAAAAACAATCCGGTGCTGATCGGCGAGCCAGGAGTAGGAAAGACCGCAGTGGTGGAAGGTCTGGCACAGCGTATCGTCCGGGGCGATGTACCGCAGGGGCTGAAGGACAAAAAGGTGTTTGCTCTGGATATGGGTGCTCTTGTAGCCGGTGCAAAATACAGAGGAGAATTTGAGGAGCGTCTGAAGGCAGTTTTAGAGGACGTAAAAAAGAGCAATGGACAGATCATCCTGTTTATCGATGAACTGCATACCATTGTAGGAGCAGGTAAAACAGACGGAGCACTGGATGCAGGAAATATGCTGAAGCCTATGCTGGCAAGAGGCGAGCTGCATTGTATCGGTGCTACTACACTGGACGAGTACAGACAGTACATTGAAAAGGATGCGGCACTGGAACGAAGATTCCAGCCGGTGCTTGTGGCTGAGCCAACGGTAGAGGACACGATCTCCATACTGCGCGGCTTAAAAGACCGGTATGAGGTATTCCATGGTGTAAAGATCATGGACAGCGCCCTGGTCAGCGCTGCGGTGCTTTCCAACCGGTATATTTCTGACCGTTTTCTACCGGATAAGGCCATTGACCTGGTAGATGAGGCATGTGCCCTGATCAAGACAGAGCTGGATTCCATGCCTACAGAGCTGGATGAGCTGCAGCGTAAGGTAATGCAGCTGGAGATCGAGGAGGCAGCTCTGAAAAAGGAGGATGACAGACTGAGCAGGGAACGTCTGGAAGCCTTGCAGAAGGAGCTTGCTGAGCAGAAGGCAGAGCTGCAAAACCGTAAGGCACAATGGGACAATGAAAAGGCCTCCATTGAAAAGCTGTCTAAGCTGCGGGAGGAGATCGAGAGCTTAAACAGTGAGATTCAGATCGCCCAGAGAGAGGGAAATCTGGAAAGGGCAGCAGAAATAAGCTATGGAAGGCTGCCGGCACTGAAAAAGCAGCTGGAAATAGAGGAGGAAGCAGTGAAAAGCAGGGAGCTTTCTCTGGTGCATGAAAGTGTATCTGAGGAAGAGATCGCCAAGATCATATCCAGATGGACAGGAATCCCTGTTGCCAAGCTGACAGAGAGTGAACGGAATAAGACGCTGCATCTGGATCAGGAGCTGCACAAAAGAGTTGTGGGGCAGGATGAGGGTGTTACCAAGGTAACAGAGGCGATCATCCGTTCCAAGGCAGGGATCAAGGACCCCAGCAAACCCATCGGCTCGTTCCTGTTTTTGGGTCCTACCGGTGTAGGAAAGACAGAGCTTGCAAAGGCACTGGCGGCAGCCCTGTTTGATGATGAAAACAATATGGTCCGTATCGATATGAGTGAATATATGGAGAAGTACTCTGTGTCCCGTCTGATCGGAGCGCCTCCCGGATATGTAGGCTATGAAGAGGGCGGACAGCTGACGGAGGCTGTCAGAAGAAAGCCTTACAGCGTTGTGCTTTTTGATGAGATCGAAAAGGCTCATCCGGATGTGTTCAATGTGCTCTTACAGGTACTGGATGATGGCAGGATCACCGATTCTCAGGGACGGACGGTGGATTTCAAAAATACCATTCTGATCATGACCTCTAATATCGGTGCCCAGTATCTGCTGGAGGGAATTGACGCGGAGGGCGAGATCAGGGAGGATGCCCAGAAGCAGGTAATGGGCGAATTACAGGCATCCTTCAGACCGGAATTTTTAAACCGGCTGGATGAGACCATTTTATTCAAGCCTCTGTCCAAGCAGAATATCGGCGGCATCATCAAGCTGATCATAGCAGACTTAAACAAACGCCTTGCGGACAGAGAGCTTTCGGTATCCCTGACACCAGCTGCAGAGCAGTTTATCGTAGAGAATGCCTACGATCCGGTGTATGGGGCAAGACCGCTGAAGCGGTATATTCAGAAGTATGTAGAAACGCTGTCTGCCAAGCTGATCCTTTCGGATGCGGTAGGAAGCGGCGATACCATACAGATCACAGTAAAGGATGGCGCGCTGGAGGCAGAAAGACAGCCATCTGAATAACAAAAGTTAAGTGAGGATTTAATAAAAATGTTTGACTGCGTGCTGTTTGACTTAGACGGAACGTTGACAGATTCCAAGGAAGAGCTTACAAAATCTGTACAGCTTGCCCCCAGTGGGATTTTTGAAAACAAGGTATATCCGGGAATTCCCCGGATGCTGGAGCATCTCAGAGCTGCCGGCATGAAGCTGGCAGTTGCTTCCGGCAAGCCGGAGGTATATGTAAAGCAGATGCTGGAGCATTTTCAGCTGGACTCTTATTTTGATGTGGTGGCAGGCAGCAATCCGGATGGCACAGGGGCAGATAAGGGAGAAGTAGTTGAGGGAGCACTAAGACAGCTGAAAATGCTGCTTCCGGGCAGAGAACTGGATAAAATAACATGCGCTATGGTTGGAAGCCGGGGACTTGACGTACAGGAAGCCAGAGAGCATGGACTGATGGCAATAGGCGTGACCTATGGATATGCAGGAAAGGGAGAGCTGGAAAAGGCAGCACCGGATTATCTGGTCAGGACAGTAAAGCAGCTGGAGAAAGTGCTTTTACAGGGCGGCGGCTTCCAGAAAGAACAGGAAAAAGAAAGGCTGCAGTCAGCTCCTTTGTCCCAAAAAACACTTGATATATTAAATCCTATTTTAATTTATTGCGTTGTTCGCTATATATCTGCCATGCTCCTTTCCTTTCTCAGCCTGTTTTTCTGCCAGCTGAGTCAGGATATGGAGGTGTGGTTGCGGCAGAACCGGGATCTTCAGACCCATCTTATTACAGCCTGCTCCATGATGATCGGAGCAGGTGTTTTGCTGCCTGCCTTTTTAAAGGAAGAAAGGAAAAGGCAGCTGACAAGGCAGGCGGCGGCAGGCTGGCCCAAAAGAAAGCTTTCCCTGCTGCGGCAGGGGATTCTGGCAGGTACAGGTGCGCTTGGCATCAATATTCTGTTTTCCCTGCTGCATATAACCCAAATAGCTTCCTATGAAGAGACAGCGCAGCTTCAGTATCAGCTCCCCTTTTTTCTGGGACTGCTTATCTATGGCGTGATCTCTCCCTTTGCAGAGGAGCTGGTATTTCGGGGGCTTGTGTATTCCAGAATGAAACGCTATGTCTCTGTACCGATGGCAATGGCAGCCTCCTCCTGCCTGTTCGGCATATATCATGGCAATCTGGTACAGGCATTCTATGGGACCCTGCTTGCTATGCTGATCGTATATCTTTATGAGCAGACAGGCAGCCTATTTACTGCGGTGTTTGCCCACGGAATCGCAAATGCGGTAGTATTTTCCTGTACCTATGATGCCCGGATCGGAGCAGCCATAGGTACAGGGGCTAACTGCGGCGCATTTCTTTTTGTCTTTTTCATGATGCTCTATCAGGTGGAAAGAACAAGAAAAGTATGAGCTTTAGGCTTTCTGCCAGAGTCCTCAGGCAAAGAGGAAGCCCTTTATTCTGCTCAGTGCCTGCTTTATGGGCGGCAGCAAAAGCAGCAGGACGGTAAGAGCAGCTTCTGCAAAAATGTAGATTCCGTTGTATACCAGAGAATAGGCAAGGGGATTCCAGCCTTCCCAGGCATACTCGGCAAAGAAGATACAGCCGGAGGCAACGACAAAAAGATATCTGCCCAGTACCCCGGCAAGATAGCCCTTGATCAGTCCGTGGCTGCTGCTGCGGAAAAGACCGGAAAGCCCCAAAGCGCCAAAGGCAAGAAGATAGTCCATCATTACCTGTGCGGGAAACAGAATGTAAGGGTTCATGATCAGCTGCAAAACGCCATAGGCGATGCCGGTCATCAGTCCGGCTCCCAGGCCAAACCAGTAGCCGGGAAGGCAGATGACCAGCATGGAGAGCAGGGTGATAGAGCCTCCGGTAGGAAAGTGAAACAGCTTGATCGAAGAGAGCACTGTGCCCAGTGCAACTGAAACGGCACAGAAAATAAGCTGCTTTGCAGAAAGCTTGTGAATGGGTTTTTTGATCATTTGATCGAACATAAAAAAATCCTCCTTTGTGTTACAACAAAAGAGGGCCTGCTGATAAAGAGCATGGAGGATAAAAAAACAGCCGTTATTATATGCGCTTCGTATATGCCACCTGACATACGGCTGTGATCTATCTGATCCTTATGCTCCGCTTCCTTACGCCGGTATTATCCGGTTCAAGTTATGAGGGACAGAAGCAGAAAGCCTGCTTCATCTCAGCAAAAGCGCCCCTAGCGTGTAATATGTACTTGTTTCAGGAACACTATACAAAAGAATAGTCAGCAAGTCAAGAAAAAGATAGAAATGGAAAAGAACTTGTTATTTTATGGTCGTATGTTATAATTTTTGGGAAAGACTCAGAAAACGGTCAGATCGTGATGACAAGGAGAACAACGGTGTATTACTTCATTTGTTTTTTAATAGCTTTGCTGATTTTGCTGTGGGCAGTTGCCCTTAATGAGAATATCAGACTGAACCAGATCCTGCTGATCGCTGTTGTAGTGGCAGGGGATGGCGGATATTATGCCCTGGTAGAGGCAAATTGTCTGGAAACAGCCCTTCTGGCAAATAAACTGACCTATCTGATCGGCGTGTTTGCGCCTATGCTTATTTTTTTCTGTATTTGTGAGATATGTAAGATTGAGATAAAACGGATCCTTGTGGTACTGATGTATGTGGTTCAGATCTCTCTTTATCTGTGCGTCTGCACCATTGGGAAATATGATATTTTTTATAAAACAGCAGAGCTGCATGAGGAAAACGGCAGAGCATTCCTAACAAAAACCTATGGCCCGATGCATGATGTTTATGTAGTGCTGCTTGTTCTGTATCTGGTCTTATGGGTAGGCGCTTTTGCTTATTCCTTTAATAACCGGAAAAACAGTGTAAGTACAAAGACGGTGGATATTCTGATCTTTACCTGTATATTGATCACCGGAGCATATATGCTGGAAAGAGGGATTCATCTGAAGCTGGAATTGATGCCCTTTGCCATTACGATCGGTCTGATCGCCATTCTGATCGCTATAACCCGGGTATCAAAATATTCCATAGAAGAAAACAAAAAGATCATAACAGATCAGCTGGAGGGAACGGCTTATATCGTTTTTTCAAAGCGGCTGCATTACATGGGCTGTAATGAGTATGCGGAGCAGTTTTTTCCGGAGCTGGCAGAGTGGGAGCTGGAAAAGCGGATTCCAGGTAATGGCGGCAGATTTAATACCTTTCTCAGACAGACCTTTATGAAGTGTGTAAAAGAAGATCAGGAGCTTCCGGTAAAGGGCGATCCCTTTACGATCAAGGGCAGACGCTTTTCTTACGTGGTAAAGCATTTCTACAGTGGAAAGAAGCGGATCGGATTTTTGATCGAATTGCAGGATATTACAGTCTTTGCAGAGGATTTGGCATAACGTAAGAAGATATCTTGAAGGATACATAGGAAGAAATTGGAGAGCTAAGATGGCAAAAGTGGTAGCGGTAGTAGAACGGGGAATAAAATGGATCGCATATGGAATGCTGGCATTGACAGTTCTGGTGGTTTTGATCTCTCTGTTCAGTAAGGATACAGAGCATGAGGCTGAGATCGGCAGCTTTGACAGTGAGAGCTTTGATACCGGCTGGGTACTGGAGCGTGAAGATGGACGGAAAGAGGAGATTACGCTGCCTACAGTTGTTCCGGCAAAAAAGGGAGAGACTCTGCTGATCAGAAATGTACTCCCTAAGGATCTGACAGATGGCAGCAGCCTGCTTGCAAGGACTGCAATGGAAAACATGTATGTGTCCGTTGATGGAGCTTTAAGGGAGCAGTACACATCGGAAGGAATGGCAGGGATGGCATATTATCTGCCAAGTGCTTATGTGGTAACAGAGCTTTCAAAAGAGGATGCAGGGAAGGAGATCCTGATCAGGATCGATGTGAAAAACAGGGGAGTGCTGAATGAAATAAAACTCAGCCATGGAAACAATGCATGGTTTGGGGTAATAAGGGAAGGGATACTGGTAAACGCAGTGGCGATCATTGTGCTGGTTTTAGGCGGACTTCTGATCATTACCACCTATATCATGGAATATATTTCAAGCCGTACCAAGGTATCGCTGCAATTAGGCTTTTTAATGGTAGATCTGGCGATCTGGGTACTGAGCGAATCAAAGCTACGGCAGATCATTTTTGCAAGGGCATCCTTGTCCCAGTATTTTGCGTATTTTGCTGTAGAGCTGTTAGGTGTATTGACGTGTATGTATTTTGATGAGGTGCAGCACAGACGTTATCACAAACGATATGTATGTGTTGAAATGCTCAATGCCCTTCAGATCTTAGTCAATGTGGCACTGCATTTTACAGGGATCGCAGAGCTCCATAGTACGTTAAGGATTTCACATATATGGATCGTGGCAGCTATGCTCATCGCTGTTGCCAATACTTTTACAGATATCCGCACCGGTCTTGTGAAAAAATATAAGGCAACAGTATTTGGAATGCTGGCATTTCTTGTTATGGCTGTTTTAGAGCTGCTGGCATATTATACTACGGATTTTCAGATTTACGGTATTTCTATCTGTATCGGTCTGGTGGTTTTGGCAGGTGCAAACGAGGTACAGATACTATTGGATCAGGTAAGTGCTGCAAGAGAACAGAGTGAAAAGCAGACACAGGTGCTTGTACAGACCATTGGGATCATTGCCGGAGCGATCGATGCAAAGGATGAATATACAGGCGGACATTCTGAACGTGTCGGGGAATATGCTGCAATACTGGCAAGGGAGATGGCAGCGGATTATGACTTTACAGAAGATGACATCCGCAGGATCCACTATATCGGAACGATGCACGACATTGGAAAGATCGGTGTGGCAGATACGGTATTAAATAAAAGCGGAAGGCTGACAGATGCGGAATTCAGTCTGATGAAGAAGCATGTGGAGATTGGCGCAGAGATCATGGAGGAGATGGGCGAGAATATCCCTGATCTGCTGGAGGGAATCCGGTATCATCATGAAAGATTTGATGGAAGAGGATATCCAGAGGGACTGGCAGATATGGACATTCCTTTGATCGCACGGATCATCTGTATCGCAGACTGCTATGATGCAATGACCTCAAACCGTATATACAGGAAACGGCTGAATGATGAAGAGGTCAGAGCGGAGTTTGTCCGCTGTGCAGGCACCCAGTTTGATCCGGCACTGGTGGAGATCTTTGTGCGCCTTATGGATGAAGGAAAAATTTTCCCGCGCACCATAGAGGGAAAGGCTGTTTCTGAAAATGGCAGGCTGCTGAAGGCGGTGGTGCTGGAGGAAAATCTGAGAAAGGAAATGCTTTCAAGAGATATCAGGGAAAACAGTCAGGAGCATTTGCGGATGCTGTCCTTTCTCCTAAAGCTGAAGGAGAGGAAAAATGAGTCGGCAGCGGTCTTTCTGATCGGTCTGAAAGAGGATGGTCAGGAATGTGATCAGGAGAGAGGGGCTGAGCTTGTACAACAGGTAAAGAAGCTGCTTAAGACCAAGGATCTGATGATCGAATGTAACCATAATGCAGGGATCATTGCATTATTTGACAGGCAGGAAGCTGAAGTAGAGGCATTTACAGAGAGCCTGAACCAATATTCTGGGCATATTTTTGTCGAGCGCATTTCTAATAAGGGCTGAAATGGAAAAAGGAGGCAGAGGATGATACCAAAGGATCCGGCTATGCTGCTTAGCTTTGTGAATTTAAAGCTGAGAGATTATAATTTTGATCTGGAAAGACTTTGTGATGATCTGGATGTGCCAGAAGCGGAGATCACAGAAACACTGGCACGCATTGATTACCATTACGATAAGGAGAGAAACCAGTTTGTGTGACATACTGCATTTTCAGGCAGGCAAGGGCAGCCTGATGGAGCAGCTTATGGATACAGCTGTTTCTGGAAAAAACCGCTCTGAACAAAATCCTCTTGGGGAAAGCGCTTTTTCTGCATATGGCAGGCTGGGACTCTGCGGCGGCAGAGGGGTCTGCGGCAAATGCAGACTGCGCTTTCTGAGCGCTGCGCCCCTGCCCTCAGCGGCAGACAGGCGTTTTTTTTCGCCGGAGGAGCTGCGTGGAGGCTGGCGTCTTGCCTGTACGGCAAAGCCAGCTGCTGACTGTGAGGCGGAGCTGCATTTTGAAGCAAAAGAAATCCTGAACGAGGCAGATATCCTGACAGAGTCAGCGCAGGCAGCGGCGACCGGCGAAGGAAAGGCAGCCGGAAAGCTGTGCTGCGTGGTAGATTTGGGAACTACTACAGTGGTCATGCAGCTGATAAATAAAATAACGGGCGATATATTATGCACACACGCCTTTCTCAATCCTCAGAGAGCCTATGGCATAGATGTGATGGCAAGGATCACAAATGCAGTAAATATGCACTCTGAGCCTATGCAGAGGGTTCTATTGACCGAACTGGAAAACGGACTTTCTCTGCTGGAAAAGGTAGGAAAGCCAGAAAATATCATTATTTCCGGCAATACCACCATGGAGCACCTGCTGTTAGGATACCCGGTAAAGGGGCTTGGAACAGCCCCATTTACGCCATTTTCCTTAGATACAGCACGCGTTGACCTGTTTGGTTATTCTGCCCTTTGCCTGCCGGGAATCTCTGCGTTTGTAGGAGCTGACATTGTATCGGGAATGTATGCATGCCATATGGCAGAGCAGAAGGAACTGTCCTTGTTTATCGATCTGGGAACAAACGGCGAGATCGCCCTGGGAAACAGGGACAGGATATTATGTACAGCCACAGCTGCCGGCTCAGCCTTTGAAGGTAACATCAGCGCACAGGCACTGGGAACAGATATTACAGCCCTTGCTTACGATATGCTGCAGGCAGGGATCATGGATGAAAATGGTCTGCTGGCAGAGCCTTGGTTTACTGAGGGCTATCAGGCAGAGATCTCTACAGCAGAGGGCATAAAAAAAGTGCGGATCTGCCAGCAGGATATTCGCAGTCTGCAGCTGGCAAAGGCTGCCATCTGTGTAGGCGTGATGGTGCTGTTAGATCGCATGGAGGCATGGGAGAGGATTGCCCATGTATATCTTGCAGGAGGCTTTGGCTATGCACTGGATGTTAAAAAGGCAGTGGGGATCGGACTGATCCCGGCAGTGCTGGAGGACAGATGCAGTGCGGTGGGAAATACCTCATTAGCAGGAGCTATACGCTATGCAAGGGAAATAAATGCAGAAGAGGAACTGAGGCATATCCTGAAGATTAGCCAGCCTCTTAATCTGGCGCAGCAGCCGGAATTTGAGGGCTGCTACATGGATGCCATGGCATTTTGCAGACAGCAGGGGCTGACTGCGTGCCGGAAAGGAATTTTATGAGTATATTAAATGTAGAAAATCTGTCCCATGGCTTTGGGGATCGTGCGATTTTTCATCAGGTATCCTTCCGGATGCTGAAGGGAGAGCATATTGGTCTGATCGGAGCAAATGGAGAGGGCAAGTCCACCTTTATGAACATAATCACTGGAAAATTACAGCCGGATGAGGGAAAGATCGAGTGGGCAAAAAATGTACGGGTAGGCTATCTGGATCAGCATACGGCGCTGGAAAAGGGAAAGACGATCCGTGCTACACTGGCAAGTGCCTTTGATTTTTTGTACGAAATGGAACAGCGGATGAATGAGCTGTATAACAGCATGGGAGAGGCTAAAGCAGATGCCTTAGATGGGCTGATGGAGGAGGCTGCCATCCTGCAGGAACTTCTAAATGCCCATGATTTTTATATGATCGATACCAAGGTAGAGGAGATTGGCAGAGCTCTTGGGTTAAATGAGATCGGGCTGGACCGGGATGTAAGCGAACTGAGCGGCGGACAGCGGACAAAGGTGCTGCTGGGCAAGCTGCTGCTGGAAAAGCCGGATATTTTGCTGCTGGATGAGCCCACCAACTATCTGGATGTGGTGCATATCGAGTGGCTGAAGCGGTATCTGAATGAATATGAAAATGCATTTATCCTGATCTCACATGATATTCCCTTTTTGAACAGTGTGATCAACCTGATCTATCACATGGACAACCAGTCTCTGACTCGCTATGTAGGCGATTATGATAAGTTTCAGGAGGTGTATGCAGTTAAGCAGGCACAGCTGGAGGCAGCCTATAACAGGCAGCAGAAGGAGATCGCGGATCTAAAGGATTTTGTAGCCCGTAATAAGGCGCGGGTGGCAACGAGAAACATGGCAATGTCCAGACAGAAAAAGCTGGATAAGATGGATGTGATCGAGCTGGCGGCGCAAAAGCCCAAGCCGGAATTTGTATTCAGGGAGGCAAGAACTCCCAGCCGGTATATTTTCCAGACACAGGAGCTGGTCATTGGCTATGATGAGCCGCTTTCTACTCCGCTGACACTAAAGATGGAGCGAGGAGAAAAGCTGGTAATGACCGGTGCAAACGGGATCGGCAAGACGACCCTCTTAAAAAGCATACTGGGACTGATACCAGCCTTATCCGGCAGCGTGGAGCTGGGGGATTATCTGGAAACAGGATATTTTGAACAGGAAATGCCCCAGGACATTCAGACCACCTGCATTGAGGAGATCTGGAAGGAATTTCCCTCCTACACACAGTATGAGGTGCGCTCAGCTCTGGCAAAATGCGGACTGACCACAAAGCATATCGAAAGTCTGGTCCGGGTACTCAGCGGCGGCGAACAGGCAAAGGTAAGATTATGTAAGCTGATCAACAAGGAAACCAATGTACTGCTGCTGGATGAGCCTACTAACCATCTGGATGTGGAGGCAAAGGAAGAATTGAAGCGTGCTCTGAAGGCCTATAAGGGCAGTATTCTGATGGTATGCCATGAACCGGAATTTTATGAGGACCTGGCAACGGCTGTCTGGGACTGCACCAAATGGACAACGAAGCTGTAAAGAATAAAAAGAGCTCCGCAGAACAAACCATGTCTGCGGAGCTCGATCCATATCTTCACTTAATCGGTTGTAAAATTATCAAAATAGCCCTGAATTAAAATAACAGGTGTTCCCTTATCTCCGGAACCGCTGGTCAGGTCGCACAGAGAACCGATCAGGTCAGTAAGCTGTCTGGGAGTCGTACCCTGAGAAGCCATATTTCCTACCAGATTGTCCTGCTTGGATCTGATGCTGTTGGAGATGGCATCCTTTAAGGCTGCGCCGCTAAGGCTTGCAAAATCATTGTCAGCCAGATATTTTAATTTTAATTCATTGGGTGTACCGATCAGACCATCAGTAAAGGCAGGGGATACCACCGGATCTGCCAGCTCCCAGATCTTGCCCTGAGGGTCTTTGAAAGCACCATCGCCATATACCATAACCTCTACATGCTTGCCGGTCTTTTCTAAAATGCTTTCCTGGATAGCAAGCACCAGCTCCTTACACTCCTGAGGGAACAGCTTGATCTTATCCTCTGTGGATTTGTTAGAGCCCAGCAGACCGTATTTTGCGTTGAAACCGCTTCCGTTGACTGGAGCAGTCAAAATGTCGTCCAGACCACATACCACCTTTGCACCATGCTCCATGAGAATGCGTTTGGTTCTCTTGCGGGTATGAATATCACAGGTAATGACGCAGTCGGTGTAATCCAGGATCGTCTTTGCCTGGTTGGCAAACAGGATCTCCACCTCTGCACCGGCATCCCGGATGATGCCGGCATAATAATCAACATAGTTAACACCGGTAAATTCGTGCTTGTTTTCCCCGAACAGCTCACGATATCTTTCTAAGGTCAGTACGTCAGAGTAGGGATTGATGCCTGCCTCATCCAGCTGGTCGTAGGTCAGGAGCGCATTTCCCACCTCGTCACTGGGATAGCTGAGCATCAGTACGATCTTTTTGGCACCCATTGCGATTCCCTTTAAGTTAATAGCAAAACGGTTGCGGGAGAGAATAGGGAAGATCACGCCAATGGTTCCTCCACCTAATTTGGCTTTCACATCAGCAGCAATATCCTGTACAGTAGCGTAATTGCCCTGTGCTCTTGCAACGATGGACTCTGTCAGTGCAATAACATCTCTGTTACGAAGGGAAAAGCCTTCGCTTTCGGCAGCAGCTAATACACTGTCTACTGTAACATCCACCAGATTATCGCCCTCACGAATGATAGGGCAGCGGATTCCTCTTGAAACAGTACCGACTCTTCTTTCCATTTTTATACCTCTTTATCATAAAATTTGTGTGCACTGTGTTGCTTTAACACACTGCTATTATACATGGTAAGGTTTTATCCTGCAAGGTCTGATTTACGCACTTGTTGAAAAGGTAAATTTTTGATAAGATAATAGGATAAGATTTTCGCAAATGATGGATTCAGAAAAGAGACCGTGAGTATGAAGGATGAAGAAAATCGCAGCATGAAGATCATACAGCATATATTGGGCGTGATGATGGCAGGCAGCTTTCTTTTCTTGCTTGTCTGTGAGATCTGTCTGCCTGCGGAAAATTTTTCCGGTGAAAAAAGCTGTCAGCTGTTTCAGGCAGACTGGGTAAGGGTCATGGAGGATGGCAGCAGTGTGCCCATTCAGGTGCCGGGAGAATATCCGGCAGAGCGAAAGCATCCTATGACCATCAAAACGGTATTAAAGCAGGACCAGAAAGACACCTGGCTGTGTATCCGCAGTATGCAGCAGGAGATCAGTATTTATGTAGGAGATGAGCTGCGCAGTGAGTATTCTACCCTTGACGGTCAGCTCTTTGGAAAAACCAGCACGGTTGCCTATGTATTTGCAGAGCTGAAGGAAGCGGATGCAGGAAAAGAGCTGCGGATCCAGCTTTCGTCAGATTCCTCCTATGCAGGCTTTGTGGCTGAGATTTATACAGGTGATAAGGGCGAGATCTGGCGGCATTTTATGGGACTGTTTGCACCTGCCACAGGGATTGCAGCATTTATGCTGATCCTGAGTATAGCCGTTGTATGCGCCTGCCATCTGTTACACTTTTTCTATCAGATCGAGGTGGAGCTGCTCCATCTGGGAAATGCTATATTGCTGGCATCCGGATGGCTGCTGATGGAGTCACGGCTGAGACAGTTTTTCCTTCCCAACAATACGGCAGCCATGCATACAGGCTTTTTGATCGTTATGCTGCTGCCTTACCCCATTTCCTCTTATATCAATCTGGTGCAGCAGCGGCGGTACGAGAAAGCCTATTTTCTGATCCAGCTTTGTACGTTTTTCAATTTTATTGCGGGTACTCTTCTGCAGGTTTATAATATCTTAGATTTTTTTGAAACCATGTGGGCATCCCATGCCATTATCCTGGCATTGGCAGCAGTCATATCGGCAACCATACTGTGGGACATCCATAAGGGCATCATTCAGGAATACCGGGAGGTGGCAATGGGCTTTGGCGCATTGATACTGGCAGGTATTTGTGAGATCTATATGGTTTACGTCTATTCTCCTCATTTTGGCGGGATTCCTCTCTGCCTGAGTCTGATCTTTTTGTTGTTTATGGCAGGGATAAGAACTGCAAAAAACGTTGTGGCAGCAGAAAAGGAAAAGCAGAGTGCCATTGCTGCCAGTGAATCCAAGGCAAAATTCCTTGCCAATATGTCTCATGAGATCCGTACTCCCATTAACACAGTGCTCGGAATGAATGAAATGATACTGCGGGAGAGCAAGGACGAGACCGTGCTGGAATATGCACGCAGTATTAAGGACGCAAGCCAGATGCTGCTGGTGCTGATCAATGATGTGCTGGATTTTTCCAAAATGGAAGCAGGAAAAATGCAGCTTACGGAAAATGAATACCAGCTGGCATATATGCTGAAGGATGCTGTAGCAGGAGTGGAGGCAAAGTGTAAAAAGAAGGAGCTGAAGCTGCAGCTGGAGATCGATGAGCAACTGCCCTCGGTTTTGTGGGGCGATGAGGTCAGGATCAAACAGATTTTGAACAATATTTTGTCAAATGCAGTAAAATATACAGAAAAGGGAAGCATTACCCTTACGGTAAAGGGGGTTCGTGACAATAAAAATGTTTCCCTGTTCATGTCAGTTACAGATACGGGCATAGGCATTAAAAAAGAGGACATCGGACAGATATTTGACAGCTTCCAGCGTCTGGAGCTGCAAAAAAACCGTTACATAGAGGGAAGTGGTCTGGGACTGAACATTACCAGACAGCTGGTTGAGCTTATGAACGGAAAGATCTCGGTGGAAAGCGAGTATGGAAAAGGCAGCTGCTTTACGGTACAGCTTCCCCAGCAGATCATAGACAATACCCCTATGGGAGAACTAAAGCAGAGCCGCAGACCTGTTGTAAAAGAGGAAATAGAGCCCAAGGAGTTTTTGTATGCACCAAATGCAAGGATTCTTGCAGTGGATGATAATAAGATGAATCTCAAGGTAGTAGGAGCGCTTTTAAAACGTTCCGGAGTTTTGGTAGATTTTGCCGCCGGCGGAGAAGAATGTCTGGAAATGACAAGAAAGCAAAGGTATGATCTGATCTTAATGGATCATATGATGCCAGAGCCGGACGGCATACAGACCCTGCATATGCTTCGGGGAGAGAAAAATAATCCCAACCAGAAAACAACAGCCATTGTTCTGACAGCAAATGTGATCGCAGGGGTAAGGGAGCAGTATCTGGAGGAGGGCTTTGCAGATTATCTGCCAAAGCCCATCAAGGTAGACCAGCTGGAAAAAATGCTGGCAAGATATTTACAGGAAAAATGAAGGGCAGAGTGATAATTGTTTATGGGGAAGAGACGTTTTGTACCAACCAGATTATTACAAAGTGGAATGAAGATTGACCAGTCGATCACAGACAGGACCAGCCGGATCCTGATCGCAAGGGGGATGCTGCTGGATGACTATCTGATCCAGGGACTGCAAAAGCTGGGCATTACCGGGGTATATATCCGGGAAGGCGAGGATGAGATCGATGAAACGCTGGTCTCTGAAAAGGATGAAAAGCCCTCCAAGGAAATCCTTGCAGCGATCGAGAAGCTGAGCGTGGAGGACCGCTCCAAGGTTATGTTAAGTGAGAGTGTCCGTGCCAGGGCACAGGAGGGGATCCTGTACCTGTATAATGACCGGGATTCAGAAAGGTTTTCGGATGTTGCAAAGCATGTGGCAGATGAACTGATGAATGCCATTGATGCAAATGATGCCATTGCGGTGGATGTTAATATTCTGAAGATCAGCGATGAATATACCTTCCAGCACAGCGTAGATGTGGCGGTGCTGTCCATGATGATCGCCAAAAAGATGGGAATGTCCAAGGAAGAGGTATATGACATTGGGATTTCAGGACTGCTCCACGATATCGGAAAGGCAAAGATCCCAAATGAAATTTTGAACAAGCCCGGCAGACTGACAGATGAGGAGTTTGCCGTTATCAAACAGCACCCTGCCTATGGCTATGAGATCTTAAAAGAAAAGGATGAGCTGAAGCAGAGTATTAAGCTGGGAGTGCTGCAGCACCACGAAAAGATCAATGCCACAGGCTATCCGCTGGGGATGGAAGAAATCCAGATCTGCCCCTTTGCCAAGATCATTGCAGTGGCAGACATTTATGATGCACTGATCACAGAGCGTCCCTATAAAAAAGGCTTTACCCAGCGTGATGCTGTTGAAATGATCATGACCATGACGGGAGAGCTGGACATGGCTGCCATGAAGAGCTTTTTGAGCAGCGTGATCCTGTATCCGGAGGGAAGCACAGTAGAGCTGAGCAACGGCGAGCGTGCAAGAGTAGTCCAGAACTATGAGGAAGCGGTTCTGCGCCCCAAGGTAGTAGGGCTGAAATCCGGCAGGGTCTATGATCTGGCAAATGATATACAATGTGCCAGCATTATCATTTATTAAGCTTATAGCGTCAAAAGCCGGAAGATACCAAGGGCTTGCGCAAATGAAAAGAAACTAGGAGAGCATAAAATGGAGCGCAATGACAGAAAAAAGATTCTGTGGGTGATCCTTTCCATATTGTGCGCTGCCATGCTGTGTGCCTGCAGCTCTGGCAATAAGAACGCCGTGCCAAAGGCGGAGGACTCTGGACAAAAAGAGGCTGACAGCGCAAAACAGCCAGATGAGGCAGTAAGCAGCGGAGCAGCAAAACGTGACAATACGCCGGTGGTGCTGGTGCCAAGTGCAGACGGCAGCACGGTTTATGAGACCGATGGTGTCTGCGTGGATGCGTCCAATCTGTCAGAGGGATATGTGATGATCTGCTATACCGGCAGCGCAGAAAAGGTACGGATGCTGCTGGATACCCCTTCCGGCAGCACCTACAATTACCGCCTTGCCACAGATGGCAGCTATGGCGTTTTTCCCATGTCAGACGGGAACGGCAGCTATCGGATCGGCATTTATGAGAATATAGCAGATGACAAATATGCGGAGCTGTTTTCCCAGGAGATAACAGTAGAGCTGGAGGATGAGAAAAAGGTTTTTCTGTATCCCAATCGTTATGTAGACTTTAATAAGGACAGCGAGGCAGTAAAGAAAAGTGCAGAGATCGTGGCAGCTGCTAGCACGGATCTGGAGGCTGTACAGGCTGTTTTTTCCTATGTGACCCAGAATGTGGCATACGATTATGATAAGGCAGCCACTGTGCAGTCAGGGTATCTGCCTGTGGTGGATGAAACCCTGAAAACGGGAAAAGGGATCTGCTTTGACTATTCCTCACTGATGGCGGCGATGCTGCGTTCCCAGAGGATTCCTACCAGGCTTGAGATCGGCTATGCAGGCACGCTGTATCATGCGTGGATCAGCGTATATATAGAAGAAGAGGGCTGGATAGAGAATTACATCGTTTTTGACGGAACAGACTGGGTGCTGATGGATCCGACCCTTGTTTCATCAGCCAAGGCGGCAGAGGTAAAGAAGCAGATGGAAAATGCGGATACCTATTACGAGATGCAGTACAAGTATTAGAGGAGAAAGATCGTGGAAAAAGAGAAGAAGGTAAAAACGTCGCATAACAAAAGATTATCCTCGGAGGAATTGTTTGCCTTTTCCGATGAAATGTCTATGATGATAGCAAGCGGTGTCTCTGCACTGGAGGCACTTACACTGATGCTGGAGGAGTCTGTCGATGCAGGGGAAAGGGAGCTGCTGGAGCAGATGCAGGATACCATGTATGCCACAGGCTCTTTTGCCCAGGCTGTTTGTGAGTCGGCACTTTTTCCAGAATATTATATGGATATGCTGAGGATCGGAGAGGAGACAGGAAAAACTGATGAGGTGCTTAGGGCATTGGCAAATCATTATGAAAGAGAAACTGCTATTTACCGCGCCATCCGGAGTGCAGTCAGCTATCCGCTGCTGATGGTGACGATGATGCTGGTCATCATTCTTGTACTGGTCACCCAGATCATGCCTATTTTTGAAAGAGTATTTATCCAGCTGGGAAGCAGCATGGAGGGATTTTCCGGCGGTCTGCTGCAGGCAGGCAGCTTTTTATCAAAATACAGTGCCTTATTTGCAGTATTGGTAGGGCTGCTGATCCTGCTGACGGTCTGCCTGATAAATACTGAGCAGGGAAGAAAGAGGCTGACGCTTATGGTGTGCAGGATCAGTTCGTTTCGCAGTATTCATGAAAAGATCATGCTCAGCCGTTTCGCCAGCGGAATGGCAATGACGATCAGCAGCGGAATGGATTTAAACCGTGCGTTAGAGGTAGCAGGAGGACTTGTGAGCGAGGGAGCGCTCAAACAGAAGCTGAAGGCCTGCAGCGAGGAGTATGAAAAGGAAAATGACATCGGAAAAGCATTTTCTGCATCAGGAATTTTTACAGGGCTATATGGAAAAATGGTGGTGCTGGCAGCCAAAACCGGCAATCTGGAGCAGATAATGGAAAAGGTGGCAAATACATATCAGGACGAAGCCGATGAAGAGATCCACGATCTGATCGCCGTGGTTGAGCCTACACTGGTCATTGTGCTGTCCATTGTAGTAGGACTGATCCTGATGTCCGTAATGCTTCCTCTTTTGAACATTATGACAGGTATCTATTAGAACATGGCAAAGCAGGAGGCGGACAGTGAAACGTTTTTGCAGGAACGATCAAAAACCAGGGGCAGGCAGGGGAAAGACCCTGCGCGGAGTGGCTTGGTCAGTGGCGATATTTGGGGTGGTAATGCTGCTTTTTCTGCATATCATCAGCAAAACAGCAGAGAAGTCTGTTAAGGAGCAGCAAAGATATCTGGAGGAGGCAGTGGCGCAGAGCCTGCTGCAGTGCTATGTGACTGAGGGCGGATACCCGGAAAGCTTTTCTTATCTGGAGGAAAAGTATGGTCTGGTTTATGATAAGGAGCATTTCAGAGTGGATTACCGGGTATATGGTTCTAACCTGTATCCAGAGGTAAAGGTGCTGGTATTAAAGGAGTAGCAGGAATGAGAAGGGGAACGGAAAGAAAACACAATATTGATATTCTGTTTCAGATGGCAGTGTTTTTTATGTTTACTTTTTCTGCAATTCTGCTTTTGCTGCTGGCGGTAAACTTTTACCGCTCCATTGTGGATCGAAGTGAAAAAAATGAAAGTGCCAGAGTGGCGGTTGCCTATATCCGGGAGGTCATTCACCAGAATGATAAGCAGGGAGGGATCAGTCTTACAGAGTTTGATAAGCTGCCCTGTATCAAAATCCAGCAGGAGGAGGACTATGTCCTCTATCTGTATCTGAAGGACGGCGAGCTGAGGGAGCTTTATACAAAGGAAGGAGCACAGGTTTCCTCCGGGGACGGACAAAAGCTCATGGAGCTTACGTCAATGAACTTTTCCATGAAGGGTGAGGGTGTGCTTCTTGTGGAATGTGAGGATGTCTGGGGGAATCAGGAGCAGGTGCTGATCGGCATCAGAAGCAGTCAGGGAGGACACACATCATGAGAGGACAGGGCGATAACAGCGGTAAGCTGTTTTTGACAGAGCTTATGATCGCTATTTTCTTTTTTTCTCTGATCACGGCTGTTTGTGTGCAGCTGTTTGCAGAGGCACATGCCATGAGCCTGCAGTCAGAAAAACTGACCGAAGCAGTCAATGTCGCAGCAAATACGGCAGAGTGCTATAGCAGCTGGGATTTTCAAAAGGAAAGCTGGGAGAAAATATTCCCAAAGGGAAGCTGGGATCAAAATACATGGCGGCAGCAGCTTGACGCAGCTTTCTGCCAGTGCGAAAAGGACGGACAATACCTGTTGGAAATGCAGCTGGAGAAAAAAGGACACTTGTATGAAGCGCATATCAGGGTAACAGAAAAGGGAAGAGAAAAAGAAATCTATGCCCTGACAACAAAGCGGGTATGGGGAGAGTGACCGTATGAGAAGGAAAAGAAGCAAAACACAGGTTATGAATATTGGAACCTCCTCCATG
This sequence comes from uncultured Lachnospiraceae bacterium, assembly GCA_964389835.1. Taxonomy (GTDB): domain Bacteria; phylum Bacillota; class Clostridia; order Lachnospirales; family Lachnospiraceae; genus VSOB01. The sequence goes on from CAYMEZ010000008.1 coordinate 69,701, forward strand.
CTGGTCATACTGATCGGACTCAGCTTTGCTGTACTGGCGGCACTGGCGATTTCTTCAGCGCGTAGTGATTACCGGCTGAGTCAGGAGCTGGCCCAGCATACAGCAGCGTATTATCAGGCAGAGGGCAGAGCACAGGAAATGCTGGCAGAGCCGGAAAAGTTATATCAGAGGTGCGATGAAAATGGCTGTATGGGTTTTCAGATCTCTGTAAATGAACGACAGAAGCTGCTGGTAGAGCTGTGCTTTGAGGGCGGAGCTGAGAACTACCGCATTACAAAATGGAAAATAGAAAACACTGGCAGCTGGCAGGGAGATACCTCTTTGCCGGTATTGCAGGATTCTGATGGGAAATGAGAGGGCAAAACAGGCGATGAACGTAAAAGAAATATTGGAAAATGCAATCAGACATCAGGCATCGGATATTTTTATCGTGGCTGGACTTCCGGTGTCTTACCGGGTCAATGATGTGATCGAGCATCAGGATGCAGACAAGCTTTTGCCCAGTGATACGGCAGAGCTTGTAGAACAGATCTATGAGCTGGCAAATCACAGAGAGATGACCAGATTTAAGAAAAGCGGGGATGATGATTTTTCCTTTGCTATACCGGGAATGTCCCGTTTCCGTGTCAATGCCTATATGCAGAGGGGAACTATGGCAGTAGTGGTAAGGATCATTACCTTCCAGCTGCCGGATTATAAGGAGCTGATGATACCCGATGCAGTGATCCGGCTGAGTGATGCTTCAAAAGGGCTGGTACTGGTAACAGGCCCGGCAGGAAGCGGAAAATCTACCACTCTTTCCTGCATTGTGGATGCCATTAACCAGAAATATGCAAAGCATATCATTACGTTAGAGGATCCGCTGGAGTACCTGCACAGCCACAATAAAAGCATTATCAGTCAGAGAGAGATCCATCTGGATACTGAGGGATATGTACCGGCACTCAGAGCAGCGCTCCGTCAGAGCCCGGATGTGATCTTACTGGGGGAAATGCGGGATCATGAGACCATTCAGGTCGCTATGACAGCAGCAGAAACCGGACATCTGATGTTGTCCACCCTGCATACCATTGGAGCTGCGAATACCATTGACAGGATCATAGATGTGTTTCCACCGGAGCAGCAGCGCCAGATCGCGATTCAGCTGTCACTGGTGATCAAGGCAGTGATCTCCCAGCAGCTGGTTCCGGATGTGGAGGGAAAGCTGGTCCCGGTTTTTGAGATCATGACGGCTACACCGGCGATCCGCAACATGATCCGCGACAACAAGGTGCCTCAGATCGAGGGTGTTGTGTATGGAGCGGACGCAGAGGACATGATCTCCATGGATAACAGTCTGGCACGGCTGGTGCGGCAGGGGGTTATCACAAAGGAGACAGCTCTTGCTTATGCGGTAAACGGCGAAATGCTGTCAAGAAAGTTAGCGATGATAAAATGATTTATGGGTCGGGAGTGACCAGAAACTGCAGCACTTCCCCATCCATTACAGGAATGTAAATGTTGCTTTCCACATCTGCGTAATAGGGAAAGGCGATGATGCCTGCCTGAGCGTCATAGGAAAGCACTTTTTCTGTCCTTCCGTCATTGGTTTTCATATATGCCTGCTCATAAAGGATATGATCTCCGGTAAATTCCAGGTAGAGGATCCCTTCCTCTACATGATCATTTACCAGAGCAACAGGTGCAGGAGCAAAATAAGGTCTGGCAAAGGTAAGCAGCGTGGGCAGGTAAAGGGGGAGAAGGAGCGTAAGCAGGAACAGGATCCCTGTTAATACCAGCATGACACTGCATAGAAGGGTATTTTTTTCATAGCGGCGTGATAGCTTTTCCAGAGGAATGGTATTTGGCTCTTTGTCGCAGGCAGCAAGAATATTTTGCAGCGCGGCATTGGCTGTATCCTGATCTATCTGGTAGGTTTCTTTTTTATCTGTCAACATAGGGCATATCTCCTAACGGTTCAATCTTTTTTTCAGCTTTTTCTGGGCGGAAAGCAGATGACGCTTGACGCTGCTCAGACTTATGCCGATGGAATTTGCAATGTCCTCCAGCTTCATTCCATTGTAATAACGCATGATGAGCAGCTCCTTTTCCTGAAAGGGGAGGGTATCCAGCGCCTGCTGGATCAGCTCCTGATTTTCCTTTTTGGAGTAGATTTCCTCAGGATTTTCAGAAGAGGCAGGGGTTAAGTGCTCTAATTCCTCCAAAGCCATGGACTGGGGATCCTTTAAATGATATTTCTGATTCATGTCATAGCACACATGGAAGGTGATCCGGTTGAGCCATGCAAGAAAAAGGGTAGGATCGTTCAGCTTATGTAAATTTTTTAGTACCAGTATGTATACTTCCTGCAAAGCATCCTGAGCCAGCTCATTGTCCTTAAGGTAGTGCCGGGTGTAGTTGTAAACTTTATTATAGGTCATGGAATATAACTCGGCAAAGGCATCAGAATCATTTGCTTTGGAACGAAGCACAAGACCGGCAAGATATGTGATATTCAGCTCGCTCATCAGTTATTCTCACCTGTGAAGTAGGAAAAGGTTACTTGATCCTTGTGTACGCTGCGGTTATTAATTCTTTAAAGGTTTTCAGATGCTCCTCCCCGTTCAGGGTATAGGCATATTTGATCTGGATAGGAGCATGGGGGCACTGCTGATTATAGTCTGCGATCTGCTGGGTCATATCCTGGATAAACTGCTCCATCCGGGATGCATCACAATGCTTGATAATGGAAATAAATTCATTGCCGCCGTTTCTGGCTACGACTCCAAAATGATCTCCCACCCGTTTAAAAATGGAACAAAAATTCTGGATCAGCATATCGCCGGCATGATGCCCCAGCTCCTGATTGATCCTTTCAAGATTGTCAATAAGAACAATGAGACAGCCCATGTCCACCAGATCCTGAGGAAGGCTGTAGGTCTGAAATATGGCATCCAGCCCCCGCCTGTTGGGGAAATTGGTAAGCACGTCCATATACGCAGTTCTTTTCAGGGTAAGGTTTTCTTCCTCAAAAAAGCGCAGCTTAAAGAAATCGTAAAACAGGAAGAACAGGCTGAATACCAGCAGCACCCAGATCATGACTGCCAGAAGCAGTAGCAGATGATCGGAAAAAATGCTCTGCCCCAGTTGTGGGTGTGTGATCAGTACTGCGATGATAAGGACTTCCAGCAAAGCCAGAAGTATAAATTGCAGGATCTTTGCGATCCGAAAGCTTTTATCTCTCATAGCGACCTCATTTCTAAAAGAATAAATCAAAGCATATGACGGTGGGACTTTTTATTGTTTTTTAGATTATAATAAAGTTAAAAATAAAAAGAAATAAAAAATGAAAAATTTTAAAAAAATTTAAAAAAAGTGACCCGTTTTGCAAATCTCCAAAGTCTTATATAATAAAGAAGGAAAATATGGGACAAAGGAGGCATTGCTGGTATGCATGAGACCGGATACCATATAACACAGATTCAGAGTGAACTGATCCCTCTTGCGGCTGGCACAGGAGAGGTGCTGGATTTCCCCATAGCCTGGATGATCATGGCGGTGGTAGTGCTGCTGGTAGCAATGGGACTATTGCTTTACTGTGTGCAGCAAAAGCAGCACAGAGAAGAGCTGCAGGAAGAGGAACGGATTCTAAGGGGAATGGAAAATCTGGAGTTTCGGGAGCACATTTATAAGTTTAATGGATAAAGAGGGAAAAGAGTATGGAAGAAAGACGAAGAATTGACCGTGTGAAGTATAAGGCAAAAAGTGTGGTTGTTCTTTGCGACACACTGGAAAAGATATTTGTAGAGGTGGAAAACCTCAGTCCTCTCGGCATGGGACTCAGACTTTCGGCGGATTCACCGGATATTCTGGGAAAAGACGTGATCATCGTGGCAGAAACCCTGATCATGTATGCAGAGGTAAACAGGCAGGAAAAACAGCCGGATGGTACTTACGCAGTGGGAATTAAGGCAAAACAGTTTACACCGGATGTTTTGCAGTATCTGTTTGACCACATCGCTTTGGAAGAAGGATCAGAAGAAGAATAGGGACAAATAGAAACAAATAGAAGATAGGAACAAATAGGAACGGATAGGAACAAGCAGGGATAGTAGAAAGGGAGTAAAAGTATGAAAAGAAAAGAACTTGTAAACAAGCACATTATCAGAGCCATTTCCATAGGTCTTTCTGCAGTTATGGTCTGCACACCTATGACAGCACTGGCAGAAGAGAACAGTACAGGGGAATCTGAAAGTTCCAGCAGCTCAAGTAACTCCGGCAGTTCTAACAGCTCCAGCAGCTCAAGTAACTCTAGCAGTTCAAGCAGTTCCAGTAACTCTAGCAGTTCTGAAAGCTCCAGCAGCTCCAGTAACTCCAGCAGCGTAAGCAGCTCCAGCAGTTCAAACGAAAGCTCCAAGTCTTCCACAGAGACTGCAAAGGCAGCAGCAGATAACGCAGGAAGCTCTGTAGATAGTGCAGATACAAGCTCCAAGGTAGTAACCTCAGATGTGAGCAATACAGTAAAATCCGGAGATGCAGTAGATGCCAAGGGAAAGGATTTATCAGATGCAGCCAAAGAAGCAGCTGAAGCTGTAGATGCTTCCAATTTCAGTGATGCAGATACAGATATTGAAAATGCCAAGGTACAGCTGGAGGTAGCAGAGGGCAAGGACGGACTGGCAGCAACAGAGGCTGGTAAGGCAGAAAAGGCAGCAGAGGATGCAGGCGATGCAGCTGAAGGGGCTGATCAGATCGCAGAACAGGCAGGTACAGAGATCGAGCAAAAGACTGATGAGATAAAAAATGCAGGAACTGTAGCAGAAGCAGAAAATGCATATAATGAGATGCAGAGCATTGCCAATGCGGCAGAGGCTGAGTTTAATGCAAAGCTGGCAGAGTACGATCAGGCAAAGAATGCCGCTGAAACAGCAGCTGCAAAGGTAGCAGAGTATGAAAAGGCATATCAGGATGCTCTGTCAAATGCAGGTGCAAATGCAGAGGCAGCAGCGGCTGAGCTGGAAGCAGCAAAGGAAGAGGCCCAGAACCTTGAGAATGCTGTTGCAGCAGCAAAGGAAGCAGTGGATAAGGCAGCAGCCGGTGCACTGGAGATCAAGCAGCTGGAGGATGACAACAATACCACAAGCATTAATTGGAGATCAGAGGATAAGCTCTTTATTGCCATTATGAAGAACTACTATCTGCCGGTAAAGCTTGGGATCAGAGATGCCAGCGTAGAGCGTATTCAGGGAAAAGATAATAATAACTACAATTATTTCCTTGTAAAATATTCTGACGCTGAAGGAAATGAGCAGACCGCTTATTACAACTTCAAGCTGGAGGGCACCACCAATGATGTGGTTATCTTTGAAAAGCGTGAGGTAGAGGTAAAGGGTGATCCCTTCAAAACACCTGACCAGTACGTGGACGGAGAAGGCAATAAGATCACAAAGGATGAACTGGCAGCAGGTCTTCAGGATGAAACCTATGTAGAAGTAAATGATACATATTATGAGAAAAATAATGTAACAGCTTCTGCAACGCTGATAGAGGACAGTACAGTAACAGCTACAAGCACCACAGATGTCAGTGTACAGGAGGATACCAAAAATGAATCCTATAAGCTGGATACAGAGGGAAAACTTGTAAAGGAGATCACAGCAGATGTGACCACCATTACCTATACTGGCAAGAGCTTTACCTCTGATGTTTCTTATGAAGATCAGGAGGAAAGAGATGCGGCTGCAGCAGAAAAAGAGGCAGAGCTGGAGTCAGCTACCGGAAAGGATGCAACGGTAGTAAAAACAGAGGATACCAGCTATACAGCAAGCGGTACCTACATTCCTGCATTTGAAGCAACCATTGACATCAATCGGAAGGAAATTGTCTGGAACGATATAAGCTCAGAAGAGAATGAGAAGAAAAATGCCATAGAGCAGGCAAAGGACGGCGTGAAGAAGGACATAGAGGACGATGGTTACTATGTGCTTGATGCATCCTATTCTGAAATGGAAGCACAGCAGCTACGGGATTATGATCTGCTTACAGAAAAATATGAAGTAACCGGAAAAGCAAAGGTAACCTATGCAAAGGTAAGCAAAACAACAATAGACTATACCTTCCTGCAGGGACTTGGCAATATCTTTACCGGCAAGGACAGTCTGGAAGCCGCTGCAAAGAAATGGGTCGAGGACAAAGGCGGCATTTATGTAAGCTCCAACTGGGTTAATGGAGACTTTAGGACTGCAAATGTTAAATTTGTTGCAGCAGAAAAGGTAACAGGTCAGGCTGCTGCTACAGAAGAGGAAGCAAAGGCTGCTTTGGAGCAGGCAATAGCAGATAAGATGGAGACTGCGGCAGCAGAGGGATATGAAAATGCAAAGGCTGTTGCCCATGATACAGCGGTAAGTGTAAGCAGCAGAACAGAGTATTCCTATCGGGTGGATTATCTGGAAAAATCTGGCGAAACAACTGAGAATAAGCTGATCGCAACAGAAACCTACGGAAATGCAGAGGCAGTAACAGGAGAGATCATTCAGAATCTGAATTATCTGCAGAGAAAGATCAAGCTGACACAGCAGGATGAGGATTATCGTCAGTTTGTAGATGATGCAGCAAAGCTGGCAGCTGATTATGAGCGCCTGCTGCAGGAGGCAAAGACAGCAAATGCAGATGTGGTAACAGCTCAGAATAAGGTAAAAGCACTTCAGGATGAGATAGCAGCATTAAAGGCAAAGGGAAGCCATCTGGATCTGGCGGCTCTTAATGCCAAGCTGACAGCAGCAGAAGCAGCGCTGCAGACAGCAAAGGATAAATGGGACGATGTGCTTGATAAGCTGGGAGATGCAGAAAAGACCTATGAAGAAGTAATAGGTGGACTGACAGAAGAAACACCGGATGATGGAACAGGCGGCGGCTCTAACGGCGGAGCAGGCGGCGGTTCTAATGGCGGAGCAGGCGGCGGTGCTAATGGCGGAGCAGGCGGCGGTTCTAATGGCGGAGCAGGCGGCGGTGCTAATGGCGGAGCAGGCGGTGGTGCTAACGGCGGAGCAGGTGCAGTCGCAGGTGCTAATGGCGGAGCAGGTGCAGTCGCAGGGGCTAACGGCGGAGCAGGAGCAGGCGCTAATGGCGGCGCAGGTGCGCAGATCGTAACCATTGCAGACGAAGAGGTACCTTTGGCAGCACCTACAGCAGAAGAGACAACGGCTGAGAAGGATGCAGATAAGGTAACGATTGCAGATGAAGAGGTGCCTTTGGCAGCAATGCCCACAGATGCAGAAAGAGCTGCAATGTCCTGGTGGTGGCTGCTGATCATAGCGGTATTAGGAACGACCGGCTACAAGATGTATAAGGAGCATCAGAAAAAGAAGGAAGAAGCAAAAGTAAAATAAAGAGATAGAAGTAAGCTGTACAAAACGGTCAGCGGATCAGGTAAAGCAATAGAACCAGAGGCGTAAAAGCCTCTGGTTCTATTTTGTGGTACGCCTTGCGGCGCACGTTTCATATGTCTATTCTTATTCGAGGGCGACCTCAACGTTGTCAACGGTTTTATCGCCTGTAATTGCCAGTGCCACTGCCTTTTCTGCCCCCAGGATATCAGTAGAAGCATCGATGCAGAGCTCACCTGCCTGATTGTACAGAGCCCATTGAAAGGCATTTGTATCGACAGGCCAGTTGCATTCTAACGAGATACTTTCGCCGGGCTCCATGCCGTCCAGGTTGATCTGTTCATTTGTTACAGGATCGATCACAGAAAACATACCGATACTGATATTGGTAAAATTCAGGACAGTGATGGTGATCGACTTTGTTTCGGCTGCTGCAGCCTGTGAGACTTCACTGTCTGCCTGCTCAGGCTGAGGGGCATCAGAAGCTTCCTGCTCAGCGGCTGCCTTTGGGGTGTCCTGCCCACCAAAACCGGAAGCCTTACCAGCAGTCGCTGCAGCTTCTGCCGGAGCATCAACGCTCTGACAGCCTGTGAGGACGGTACTGCCCAGAAGTGCGGTAAGCAGGAACAGAGAAAATAATTTTTTGAGCTTCATAAGAATCTCCTTTTCACATATTGGTTCATATCCACAGATTGACAGGCTGATCCGCCTGCATATGGATGTTTGCAGACTTTTCCGTGTTTTTTGAGTATTCAATAGCGGAAAAGTCTTTTTTGTAGTATAGTATAAGTATAATGCTGCCAGAGACTATACAGCTAAATGGTACAGCATAAATATTATAGCATAGATAAGTATTTGTGAAAATTAGAAAATCAAAGTTACAGCAGATATAGGATAAAAATACAAAATAAAAGGATGAGAAAGGAGTTTTACTATGGGATTGATCAAGGCAGGACTGGGAGCGATCGGCAGCACCTTTGCTGACCAGTGGAAAGAATTTTTCTATTGTGAGGCAATGCCCAAGGAAGTGTTGATGTGCAAGGGACAGAAGCGTATTGGAGGACGCTCCTCCAACAAAAAAGGCAGCGATAATATTATTTCAAATGGATCAGGCATTGCGGTAGCAGACGGACAGTGTATGATGATCGTAGAACAGGGCAGGGTGGTAGAGGTTTGTGCCGAGCCCGGCGAATTTACCTATGATACCTCCAGCGAGCCTTCCATTTTTGCAGGCAGTCTGGGAGAGAGTATTCTGCAGACCTTTCAGACCATCGGCAAAAGATTTACTTATGGCGGCGATACCGGAAAGGATCAGAGAGTATATTATTTTAATACCAAGGAGCTTATTGATAATAAATTTGGAACACCGAACCCGATCCCTTTCCGGGTGGTAGACAGCAAGATCGGACTGGATCTGGATGTTTCCGTCCGCTGCTCTGGTGTATATTCCTATAAGATCGCCAATCCGCTTTTGTTTTACACCAACGTGTGCGGCAATGTGGAGAGAGAGTATACCCGTGATGAGCTGGATAGCCAGTTAAAAACAGAATTTATCAGCGCCCTGCAGCCTGCTTTTGGACAACTTTCAGAGCTGGAGCTGCGCCCTAACCAGATCGTCAGTCACAATACAGAGCTGGAGAAGGCAATGAATCAGGCGCTTTCTGAAAAATGGGAAGAGTTAAGAGGCTTAAGAGTGGTCAGCATTGCCCTTGGCTCTGTTACCTTGCCGGATGAGGATGCAGAAATGATCAAGCAGGTACAGCGCAGTGCTGTAATGCGTGATCCTTCCATGGCGGCAGCAGCTTTAGTGGGTGCTCAGGCAGATGCCATGAAAGCAGCAGCCTCCAATCAGGCAGGTGCGATGAATGGCTTTGTGGGCATGGGAATGGCAGCGAATGCCGGCGGCATGAACATACAGAATCTGTATGCCATGGGACAGCAACAGCAGTACCAGCAGCAACAGCAGTACCAGCAGCAACAGCAGTACCAGCAGCAGATGCAGCAACAGCAGCAACAGCAGTTCCAGCCCCAGCAACAGTTCCAGCCCCAGCAGCAGATGCAGTCAGCACCGGCCCCGGCAGCAGACAGCTGGCAATGTACCTGTGGAAATGTGACCACTGGAAAATTCTGCCCAGAGTGCGGCTCCAAGCGTCCGGAAATGAACTCTCATTTTCGCTGTGCTGCCTGTGGATGGGAAGGGGCAGATATGGCAAAGCCGCCTAAGTTCTGCCCGGAATGCGGAACTTCCTTTGAGAAAAGATAAGCGACCTAAGATAAGGAGAAAAATACTATGCAGACATTGCAGGAATATAAATGCCCCTGCTGCGGCGGAGCGATTGCCTTTGACAGTCAGCTGCAAAAGCTGAAATGTCCCTACTGCGATACAGAGTTTGAGGTAGAGACACTGGCAGGCTATGATGCCCAGCTTCAGGAAGACGGCACAGATGAGATGACATGGGAAATGCCGGATAAGGATCAATGGGAGGAGGATGACCAGAGTGGTCTGCGCTCCTATATCTGCAAATCCTGCGGCGGCGAGATCGTAGGAGATGAGAATACGGCAGCCACCGCCTGTCCCTTTTGCGGCAATCCGGTGGTGCTGATGGGACAGCTTTCAGGTGTTTTAAAACCGGATCTGGTAATCCCGTTCCAGCTGGATAAAAAGGCTGCCAAGCAGGGATTTATCAAACATTTGTCTGGAAAGAGGCTGTTGCCCAAGGCCTTTTTAGACCAAAATCATATCGATGAGATCAAGGGCGTGTATGTGCCCTTCTGGCTGTTTGACGCAGATGCGGATGCACGGGTAAGATACCGCGCGACCAAGGTGCGGATGTGGAGCGACAGCAATTATGATTATACAGAAACCAAATTTTATTCTGTACATAGAGGCGGCAGGATCGCCTTTGTCAATGTTCCGGTAGATGGCTCTACCAAAATGGCAGATGAGCTGATGGAATCTATTGAGCCCTTTGATATGAAAGGAGCAGTGGATTTCCAGACGGCATATCTTGCCGGCTATTTTGCAGACAAATATGATGTAAGTGCCGAGCAGAGCGTAGAGCGTGCAAATGCCCGTGTGAAAAATTCTACCGAAGAAGCATTTGCAAAAACGGTCAGAGGCTATACTACGGTAACAACAGAGAGCAGCAATATCAAGCTCCATGGCGGTAAGGCAAAATATGCACTGTATCCGGTGTGGCTGCTCAATACCACATGGAACGGCACAAGCTACATATTTGCCATGAATGGTCAGACAGGAAAGTTTGTAGGAAATCTGCCTGTGGATAAAAAGGCAGCAGGCAAATGGCTGTTTGGGCTGTGGGCTGCTATGAGCGGCGTCGTTTATGTGCTGGCAGCTCTGCTGCATTTGCTCAATATACTGTAGGAGGGACAAATGATGACAAAGAAAATATCTGTATGGATATGCAGCCTGCTCCTTTGCTTTTTTATCCTGTTGCCGTCAAGTGCAGCAGAAATGGAAGGTTTTGCAGATGAATACGAGCGGCTGCAGGATATGGCGGGGCTTTTGACAGATGATGAAGCTGCTTATCTGACTGACATGCTGAATGAGATCAGTGTGCGTCAGGAAATGGAAGTGGTGATCGCTACCACAGATGCACTGTATGGAAAATCGGTTGCAGAGTATGCAGATGATCTGTATGATGAGTGTCATTTTGGCTATGGTGAGGATCGGGATGGTCTGCTGCTCCTTATCAGCATGGAGGATCGTGACTGGTACATTTCCACCTGCGGCTATGGCATAACAGCATTTACGGATGCTGGTCTTGACTATATAGGTCAACAGATTGTCCCGGCATTGTCTGAGGGCGAATATGCAGAAGCATTTGAGGAATATATTGTGCTGTGTGATGCTTTCATTACACAGGCAATGGATGGCGAACCCTATGATACGGACAATATGCCCAGAGGACCATTGTCCCCGGTCTGGATACTGATTTCTCTGCTGGCTGGTCTGATCATTGCAGCCTGTGTGGTCTGGAGCATGGTGCAGAAGCTGAAATCCGTGAGTCCGCAGAAATCTGCCAGCGGTTATATTAAGGATGGCAGCCTGAACATCACAGAGCAGCGTGATCTGTTCCTGTATCATACCGTCACACGTAAGGCAAGACCAAAACAAAGCAGCAGCTCCGGCAGCAGCGTACACCGTTCCTCTTCAGGAAGCTCGCACGGAGGAAGAGGAGGAAAATTTTAAAAATGGAGCTCCCTCAGGGAGCTCCATTTTTAAAGTCATTATTTTTTATATCGTGTGATCTTTTCCCAATTTTCAGGAAGCCCCATCTTTGAATAGAGCAATTCTTCGCTGATATGAGAACAGTTTTTGAGAATAGAATGGATCAATCGCCTAAGGTCTGCTTTAAACTGCTTAAATTCCTGATTATCTATGAGATAACGTAAAGCTATTATAACTGCAAAAAGGTCTTTTTTGCCGATAGTATAATGCCCCTTTTTTCGGGGTAACTGTAATTTATCATGTAAGATCGTATCAGGAATTGCTTCATTAACTTGAAAGGAATAAAGCCTTTCATTATGTGCACATACATTTCTGCAGCTTGCAAGAATACGAATGAACTGATGCAACTGAACCTCTGACATATTGGCAAAATTAAGGCTGATCTTAGTACGGATATCAGAAGTTGAATATTGATACATTTTTGGAATCTGTCCAAATGTAAGAGCATTGGCTTAAAGATGTGATCAGACGATTTATTTTGCTAAAATTTTTGGGAGTATAGTTATAATTTTCAGCAGTTAAATATGCCGCTTGCTGTTCTCCGTATTTTTCGCAAAAATAATAAGAAAACATGGACTTTAACTGTCGTTCAACATGTAATATGTGTTTTAGAAAGAGCGTTCTCAATGCTTCATCAAAGTAGTAGAAAGCAGTGATCTCTTCAAAAGTAACACCGTGCAGATAATTACCGGAGGGCTTATGCTTGAATAAGTCTTTGTAACCGCTGATTAGAGAAAAATAGCCTAGTTTCTGCAACATGTCCTTTGCGAATGCAGTATCAGAAATAATAAGCTGTTTTTCTTTTTTTAATTTTTCGATCTGCTCATCATATGTAAAAAATATTTTATTAACTATATGAAATCCCCCTTTGCGACAAGGTGTTTCCTATGAAATAAAAAAGTGGAGTCCACGCATGGAACTCCACCGGCTGCGGGCATCGCAAGCTTCCGCAGCGCAACCACTAAAGATAATATACCATTGAAAGCCAAAGCTGTCAAAGCTATTTTAGTGGCGATAGTAGTATATGCGTTAATCGAGCGTTTTATTATATCCTCAGGTCAGGAAAAGATCCTAAAACCGTGGTATGCACTTGTATACCACCATCACAGCCAGATGCCTCCCACGATCTGCATAAGAAACGCAGCGATCCATGCGATAAGGCACTGCCAGAAAACAAGTCCCACTGCCCATTTGCTTCCAAGCTCCCGTTTGACAGAGGCGATGGCTGCAATGCAGGGCGTATACAACAGACTGAATACTAAAAGTGACGCTGCGGAAAGAGGAGAAAGCATGGCAGAAATATTTTCCCCAAATAAAACCTCAAGGGTGGATACCACACTTTCCTTTGCCATAAAGCCACTGATCAATGCTGTGCAGATGCGCCAGTCGCCGAGTCCGATCGGTCTGAGAAGTGGCACAAAAATGCCGGAAATAGCAGCAAGAATACTTTGGGCAGAGTCTGTAACAAGGTTCAGCTGCAGGTCAAAGCTCTGCAAAAACCAGATGACTACGGTTGCGATCAAAATAACAGAAAAGGCTCTCTGCAGAAAATCCTTTGCTTTTTCCCATAAAAGCTGCATGACATTTTTAATGCCCGGAAGCCGGTAATTGGGCAGCTCCATGACAAAGGGGATCGGTTCGCCCCGAAACAGTGTTCCTTTGTATAGAAAAGCAGCAAGAACACTGACGAAAATACCAAGCAGATACAGACCGGTCATGATCAGCCCGCCGTAGCTGGGGAAAAAGATGCTGACAAAAAAGGCATAGATCGGCAGCTTTGCCGTACAGCTCATAAAAGGTGTCAGAAGTATGGTCATTTTGCGGTCACGCTGGCTGGTCAGTGTCCGGGTTGCCATAACAGCAGGCACGGTACAGCCAAAACCGATCAGCATGGGAACGATGCTACGCCCGGACAGGCCGATCTTGCGCAGCAGCTTGTCCATGACAAAAGCTACTCTGGCAATATAACCGCTGTCCTCCATAAGTGACAGAAAAAGAAACAGAGTCACAATGATAGGCAGAAAGCTAAGGACACTGCCTACTCCGGTAAAAATGCCGTCAATGATCAGACTGTGCAGGGCACTGTTGACATTTGCCTGTATGAGCAGCGCACTGACCATAGCAGAAAGCTGCGTGATCCCTGCTTCCAGAATCCCCTGCAGCCATGCACCGATCACATGAAAGGTCAGATAAAAAACAAGTGCCATGATACCGATAAAGCATGGAATGGCAGTGTATTTTCCGGTAAGGATCCGGTCTATCTTCTGACTGCGGATACGTTCCCTGCTTTCCTTTGGCTTGGTAACAGTCTGCTCACACATACGCTCGATAAAATCAAAACGCATATCTGCAATAGCAGCACTTCTGTCGATTCCCCTTTCTGTTTCCATCTGCTGGACAATATGCTCCAGCATCTTTGTCTCATTTGCATCTAATTGGAGCTGCTCCAAAATAAGAGGATCGCCCTCGATCGCTTTGGTTGCTGCAAAGCGAACTGGAAGAGCAGCTTTTTCAGCATGATCCTCGATCAGATGGATGACTGCATGAATACAGCGGTGCACAGAGCCATCGTGATCATTTTTTTCGCAGAAATCCTGTCTGAGAGGACGTTCCTGAAATTTTGCAATATGTAATGCATGACGGATCAGCTCATCAACACCCTGATTTTTTGCTGCAGAAATGGGGATGACAGGAACACCGAGCAGCGCCTCCATTCCATTGATATCAATGCTGCCATGATTGCCGATGACCTCATCCATCATGTTGAGGGCAACGACCATTGGCAGATCCATTTCCAAAAGCTGCATGGTCAGATAAAGATTGCGCTCAATATTGGTTGCATCCACGATATTGATGATAGCACCGGGCTTTTCATTTAATACAAAATTGCGGGAAACGATCTCCTCCTGACTGTAGGGAGACATGGAGTAGATTCCCGGCAGGTCTGTTACCTTTGTATTGGAATAGCCCTTGATCGCGCCATCCTTGCGGTCGACAGTAACACCGGGGAAATTGCCTACATGCTGATTAGAGCCGGTCAGCTGGTTAAAAAGCGTAGTTTTGCCGCAGTTTTGATTGCCTACAAGAGCGTAGGTCAGAAGCGTTCCCTCCGGCAGAGGATTTTCGTCTTCTACAGAATGATATTTTCCTGTTTCTCCAAGTCCCGGATGCTCTGAATTGTTGATACGTTCACTACGGACATGGCTGTTGCTGCGTTTTTGGATCGGTTCGATCTCGATCTGGTCAGCCTCTGCCAGCCGGAGCGTCAGCTCGTAGCCGTGCACCTGCAATTCCATGGGATCTCCCATAGGTGCCAGCTTGATCATGGTCACTTCCGCACCCGGTATCATTCCCATATCTAAAAAATGCTGGCGCAGCGCGCCTTCTCCGCCTACCGCCTTAATAACGGCATTATTCCCTATTTCCAGTTCCTTTAATGTCATAAGTCATGCTTCCTTTATCGATAATATCTTATTGATTATTGTACTACGGATGCAGGGAATTGGCTATCTTTGTGTGTAAAAATGGTTAAAAGACAATTTCATATGATGGCTTATGGAAAAAATATATATTCAAAAGCTATGATTGGGGAAACAGTGTTTACCCAATTTAAAAATCTGCCTTCAACAGAAACCTTCGCAAGTAAATATCAGACAGTACTACCAAGTAAAGAGGAGTTACAGAGAAGATTGAACGCTACGGAGTCAGAAATGCAGTCTGCCTACATCTTTTACATATTGGGACTGAACCTGATATTGGCAACGTTTTCTGATCAGGCAGTGACTGCCTTGGGATTATATTATAAGTGGCAGACCTTTTTCTTTATTCCGTTAGGTGCAATGCAGACCTGTATTGTGGGACTGGTATACTACAGATCAGCAATGTCGGCAGAAAAAAAGCCCCACCCTGACAGGTGAGGCCAAGTAAGATCAAAGATACCGGAGCAGCTCATCGCGTACCGGATCAAGGCGTGGATCGCTCAGTCCGAAATCCATTTCCTTATAGCTCCAGGCACACCGGGAAATACCGTATTTTTCAAATACACGGTTGATCGCCTGATACCATTTTACCGTATCTGCAGGAGATACCCGGTCAATAACACCGTATTCGCCGCAGTATAGAGAGGTATTGCTCTTTTTTGCCTTTTCCAGTGCGGATGCAAAGAAATCTTCAAAAAATTCTGAAGTGGCTTGGCTTTCTTCATAAGAAAACCGCTCCTTCGGATCGATCTTGTCAGTCCAGGTTGCACCCTGATGGGTAAATTTTAACGGTTCATAGCAATGAAAATTATAAACGACCTTATCGTCATAGGGCTCTGCCAGATCCTTTACTGCTGATGCACAGTTATTCAGATAGCTGCCTACAAGGATCAGTGTATCCGGTGCATATGCCCGAATCCGTCTGATGCATTCATTCGATATCCGGTTCCAGGCATCAATATAGTATTGCTCAGTCACTTCATTTAAAAGCTCAAAAGCAATGTGCTGGGGATCATTTCCGTAACGGCGTGCAAACATTTCCCAAATACCAAAAAACCGTTCCTGCAGCTTGGGATTTTCAAAAAAACCGTCCTCCTTTTCGCCGAAATCAAAGGAAAAACCAGCAGTTTTATGCAGATCAAGAACAGTATTCAGATCATATTTTCTGCAAAGAGCCAGTGCGTTGTCGATACGGACAAAGCCCTCTTCCTTATAAGAGCCATCTGGATTTTCGATGACATTATAATCAATGGGAATCCTTACATGATCGACTCCCCAGGAAGCGATTTTTGCAAAATCTGGTTCTGTAATAAAACCGTTTAATCTCTCATCGCTGTAATCACACTGTGAAAGCCAGCCGCCTAAATTGATACCCTTGTAAAATCCCTTCTGTTTTAACATACCCCAGTCCGCCTTTCTCTTATATTGATCTTTTTAAGATGTACTACCTTACCTCATTAATATGACATTTTTTGTATTTTTTGCATATCATTTTTTTGCTTTTTATATCATATTTTTGTTCCTTTTCGGTAAAAAATAAGATACAATATAAGAAAGTTGAAAGCACAGAACAAAAAGACGTTTAACTGTCATTTAAGCAGTAGAAAAGAGAGCTTATGAGTATTGAAGGAAAACTGTCCCATCAGGAATTTCTGAACCGTGAATATGAGGTTTCCCATCTTGCCTATGAGCGTGAAACGGCATTTTTTCACAGTGTGAAAACAGGAAATCTGAAGGAAGCACTGCGCCTGTTCCAGCCGCTTGATAATAGACAGCTGGGCAGGCTCAGTGAGGATGGGCTGTACAATCTGAAATATCATTTGATCATTACCATTGCCCTTCTGACACGCTATTGTGTGGAGGGTGGCATGGCAATGGAAGCTGCCTACAATCTGAGCGATGCTTACATCCGAACACTTGACGGGCTTGGCAGTGAAAAGGAGATATATGCCTTTCATCGAAGGATCATTGAGGATTACACAAGAAAAATGCAGGAAATCCGTCATATCAATCGTTATCCAAAAGCAGTTACCCTTTGCATGGATTACATTTATGATAATCTCCATAAAAAGATCGGGTTAGAGGAGCTTGCCAAGCTCACAAAATTAAGCCCAAGCTATCTTTCCAGACTTTTTCATAAAGAAGTGGGACTGACGATTTCAGCTTATATCATATCAAAGCGGGTCGAGGCAGCAGAAAACATGCTAAAGCATTCTGATCATTCCTGTCTGGAAATCTCCAATTATCTCTGCTTCAGCTCGGAGAGCCATTTTATTCAAACCTTTCGGAAGCATACCGGCTGTACGCCAAAACGTTACCGGGAAATCTTCTTCCGGGTACATTGATCTGAAAATAAAATGCAAAGCAGCATTTTGGCATGCAGCACTTCAGCTGGCAGCATAAAAGGGCTATCATATCAAAGCTGGGCATTGCTTTTTGCAGCATGGAAAATATAATGATATATAGGAAAACAGATAAATATTAAGAAAGAAATCTGTGATAATCGATGGTTTGATCAGCATACAAGGAGCGAAAATGAAAAGAAGTACAAAAGAAATTGCAGTTCGGATGGTAATATTGTTTGTAGGATTGTGCATTGCACATCTTGGTGTGACGTTGTTTTTGCTGGCGGATCTGGGCGCAGATCCATTCAATGTGCTGGTACAGGGAATCTTCCGTACACTCTCCGGCAGCATGGGATTAAAATTTTTAACCCATGGATATACGCATATAGGAATCAACCTGCTGATCATTTTGATCTTATTTTTTGTGGATCGCAATTATATCAAGCTTGGAACGGTATTTTGTATGGCATTTGGCGGACCTATCATAGATTTTTTCACGCTGCTGCTTGGAAAATATATTCATTCAGGCTTGCCCTTCTGGCTTCGTCTGGGCGTGCTGGCACTGGGATGTGTGATTTTAGCCTATGGCATGACAGTAGTAATAAAGAGTGATGCAGGAACAGGGCCAAATGATCTGGTAGCGATCGCAATCAGCGAGAAAGGGCATTTCCCCTTTGGCATTACGCGTACCGTTACGGATGTGAGCTTCGTTGTGATCGGCTTTTTGCTGGGCGGAAAATTTGGCGTGGGAACCATCGTCTGCGCCGTCTTAGTCGGAATGGTCGCAGAACGTTTTCTGCCAGTCAATGAGAAGCTCGTGGAACGAGTGCTTAGATGTGCAAAAGGATAGAAATAATAGGACAGCTTTAGTGAAACCCGAAGGTATTATATTAAAGTGTTTACTTATTTTGATTTTATATTTTAAGCTGAACGGAGAAAAGTTTGTAATATGGGAGCAAAGGAAGTTGCAAAAAAAATAAGAAAACATACAATAAGCAAAATGATTATTTGGATATACTGGAGTATATGAGTAATATGACTGATGAAATGAGTAAACAACAATATTATGATGGACTTGTAATGATAAGAAATTCCTTGGATGAAATTGTACATTACAAAATGAATGATGCAGAGCAGTATATCAGAGACAATATTTGGTATTTGCAAGGACAATTTCACAAGGGAGAAATGGTAAACGCAATTCCTTCGTATTTATATAACCGAACATATATTTCCAGTCTATGTACCGAATTAATTGAGCAAATGAAGAATCACACATTTAATGCCTCTGAGCTGGAGAATATTAAATGTTCAGATGAACAAAAAATTAATTTTAAGAAAAGAATTGAGCTACAGCATATATGTAATGTTATTCTTGCAGGATTGGTAATTTATAAAGTATATGTTTCTTTGAATGCAAGTGCTTATGATGCGATGAATAATGCCGTGATTAAAAGACTTGTTTATAATGTGGGGGCGGATATTATTGCAGTTGCAGTAATCGTGATTAACTATTTAAGAACAAAGGAAAAATAGTGGCAATCATTATTTTTTATAATACGATTGTAAGTAATGGTGTTTAGCATGTATATCATACATATAAGAAAGTTTGTTTGTAAGTATAGGATGGTTGATATCTTTTATTTTAACTGGAATTGAATTTTGCGAGAAGGTAAATACCAGCGTAAGGATGGGCGGTATGGATTCCGTTATATTGATGAAGAGGGAAAAGAGAAAAATGTATATAGTAAATTTTAATGTTGATTAAATTTGCGCAGGGCATGAAAGAGAGGTGCAAGTACATAACGGGAAAGATATATGGTTACTGTAGGATTTCAACAAAGCACCAAGAAATAGGCAGGCAATAGATAAATATATTGATAGTATGTCCAACAGCACCGTAAAGTTAGGAGACGCTATTGTATATGCAGGGATATAAGAAGTTATACAAAGAAAAATAAAAGTCCTCATGATCTGCCACGGCAGCTTGGGTAAGAAATGGGAGAAGTGCTGATTTTACAGGGATTCGGGGATGCTTTGAAGAGAAAAATAACATGAATTTAACATGAGTGGGAAGTCTGTGCCATAGCGATAGGGAAAATAGTATATTAGGTAAATATGTAGCAGAGGTTTGTGTTTGGACAGGCTTCTGCTATAATTATAAATAATGGTCGAGGAAGCCATGAGAAGAACAAGGACTAGAGCCAAATCAATGTTTTATAGGAAGTTGAAGCAGGTATAAATATTGCTGTTATACGAATTGGGGTTTTTAACATGGTCAAGCGGCATAAAAAATTTGTAAACGATAAAGTCAGCCGAAAGACATATTTATTGAAGCTCACAGGCGGTTCTATGACTTTCATTTCTGATTTGGAATGAGGAAAGATAACTGTTGCAATTGGGAAAAAAATTAGATTAGTGAATGTTTTGAGATTTGTATAAGAGGAAGGATTTTTTATGGATATAATAGAAAAAGTCGAAAAACCTGAAGGATGGCCAAAAAATCGTAGAGAATGGAAATTAGATGTTCTGTGTGAAAAAATGAAGGTTTTTGAGGATAATCCAACATATAAAAATAAAGAAGTTTTAATAGCATTATGGTTATAAGAACGATAGAATTGCTGAATTGATAGCACCGATTGGAATACATCATTTAAAGAAAAAAGAAGATGTAATTAATGATATGCCAAATACGATGGAACATCCGTTTCTTGCTCAATCGTTGATATTTGATGTTATATATGATGTAGAAGAAGCAAAAAAAGAATTAGAATATTTGTTTGGTGTGGTCGATTTGTTTGATATGTCAGATAAGGATAAAAATGGTGCCATGAACGTGAAAGACGATATGTGATTTTTGTGTATGATGAATATGATTATAGAGAAATAGAATTAGATGATAAATTTAAAAAACGAAAACATCTATTTTTCTTACACCTGATTTTATCATAGGAAAAAATCCAAGCAAATATGAAATTTTATATCAACTTAATGCGAAAAGGCATGCGTTATATTCGAGAGAGTATATGTTATGTAAAAATTGTTTGCTTCAAGATTATGATAATGCCAGAAATATGCCGGAAACGTGTCCGGTTTGTGGATTAAGTAATGTGGAATTGATCATAGAAGATAAGTAGAAACAAAGTTATATCAGATATGCTTGATGTTTTAAATGATTGACTTGTAAAAATCAAAACATTGTGCTATTTTAAATATGTGACATAAAAAAAGTCATATTTTTAAAAAGGTGATAATATGAAAGAATTTTTAGAAAAAGCGTTGCAGCAGAATGTGGTAATATCACAAGATAATGAAATATACAAAAAGTTACCATTAGCATATCGCGGAAGATATGATATTTATAAGGTTGAGACAAATGGCGTACTTTGGTTAGCTATCCATCCCAAAAAAGAGATTGGTCTTGTTATGCTCCGAAAAGACAGGGTAAGAGTGGAAAAAGTGTCTGAATTAAATTGTGCCCTATTTCTTGAACAGACCTCTTTTTATATCAAAGAAAAACTTATGGAAGAGGGCATTTCATTTGTGATAGAAGGCAAGCAAGTGTTTCTTCCATTTCTTGGATATTTATTGAATGCTGCAAATGAAAGAAATTTAGCTCCGGTACATTTGATTTCTTTTTTGACACAAAAGATGCTATTAACGGCTATTTATGAAAAATGGAATGACGTTAAAGTATCTGATGCAGCGGACAAATTGAATATATCAAGAAAATCAGCAAGCAGATGTTTTGATGAACTGGAATATTTGAATATTGATGTTCTGGGGATGAAAGGAAAATCAAGGGTAATTCGAGTTGCAGATGATCGTAGGCAACTTTGGGAGCAGGTAATTGGGAAATTGCGCAATCCTGTGATTCGAAGATTTATCTTATGTGAAGATGTTAAATTTCATAAAACAGCGGGGATTTCAGCATTGAGTGAATATTCCCTGTTATCAGATAACGACTATCCAACATACGCAGTGACAAAGAAAGAAATTACGGACAGTGGAGTGAAACTGGTAAGACAAGTCGGAAAATCTGAAGAAATTGGATGTGTAGTTTTGGAACTGGGCTATTTTATAGATTTTATGGAAAAAGGAGTACAGGATCCGCTGAGTGTGGCCTTGTCATTAACAGAGGAGGAAAGAGAAGAAGAACGCGTTGATATTTCTGTCAAAGAGATGTTGGAGGAATACGTATGGTGAAAGGATTAGATACATTTCGTGAATATTTTGCAGATTATGAGAAACAGTATGTTTTGATTGGCGGTGCTGCCTGTGATATCGTATTTGAAAGCAATGAAGCCAATTTTAGGGCTACGAGAGATCTGGATATGGTTTTGATCATAGAAGCATTGACACCGGAATTTGGGGAGAAATTTTGGGAATTTATTGTGGCTGGAAAATACAGAAACAAAGCAACAAGCAGTGGAAATCCACAGTTTTATCGATTTGATAAGCCCGAAGATGATTCGTTTCCCAAAATGATTGAATTGTTTTGCAGAAGCGATTTTGAATTGCGGCAGGCAGAAGGAATAACACCGATTCATATAGACGATGAGATATCCAGTTTGTCTGCAATTCTTCTAGATGATGATTATTACAAAGCTCTTCTAGATGGGAAGGTTGTAAGAGAGGGGCTGTCTGTACTTCGACCGGAATACATTATTCTTTTTAAAGCAAAAGCATATTTGGATTTAAAAGCACGAAAAGATGCTGGAGAAGCAGTTGATTCTAGTGACATCAAGAAACATAAAAAGGATATTTTGCGTATTGTTGCAGAACTTATTCTTGAACCAGTGGTTGATTTGCCTGAAACGGTAAAAGCAGATATTCAATTTTTTATAGAATCCTTAGAGCAGGAACCGTATGATCAAAAATCCTTGAAAATGTACGGACTCAAGAATATAGATATTGTAGATTTGTTAAAGAGAGTGTTCGTTTATATGTAAAATTCAAAAATACTTTTTGGATATTATCATGATAAACTGTTTGTATGGACGGAACTCTTTGGAAACCTCATCGTCATTGGTAAGACCAATCACCTGCGTGATACGGAAAGAGAAGTTATCCCTAAACTTTTTAGTAAACTCCATTGCAGCTAAAGGGTATGCACTGTAACCGTCAGCAATGAATTTAAAGTTTTTAGGAAGTTCCTTGAAGTGGCGGAAAGCCATTCTCATTGCAAGGATACAGGGACCGACACTGCGGTTGTCAGATACCTGATAGCCGATAATGGAACGGCTGGCAGCATCCATGATAAACCAGATGTAAGCCTTGACACCACGGACTTTGATATAGGTTTCATCCGCAGTAAAGACTTTGCCGGGCTTGTAATCGTAGTTGTCAACGAAGGGCTTAATGCAGATGGCTGCGGTTTTGCAGTAGTTGGCTATCTGTTGATGAGAGATGCTGACGTTGTAGAGGTCTTTCAATGCCTGTGAAGTTTTTCTAAGAGACAGACCAAGATTGATATGGAGAGTCAGACATAAGGACATCACATGAGCATTGTGTTTGGAGAACTTTAAGGAAGAAGCATTTTTTGGAAGCGAGTTTAAGTCCATGGCGAAGAAATCCACAGTGAATTCACGGTAGATGTAATGGAGCTTATATTTGTTTTTGCCGTAATCCTCATCCAGATCCTTCTGCTCCACTTTTTTGAGATTGTGAAGGTAGTAAGGACATTTTGGATTCACACATTTGTGTATGCGGAAAAATTTACGATTTTTCTTGGTAATCAGCGTGTTGCCACAATGAGGACAAATAAGTCGGATCGGAGTTGTAACCATTTCGCCGGAACAGAATGTCTGACCGCAGACTTTGCACTGGTACTGACCGTTGCCGCCATTGTTGTCGTAGATGTAATGGTAAGGGGCACCGCATAAAGGACAGATGGTCTCTTCAGGAATAGATTTGCCGTTACGGCGTTGAACGGGTTTGACAGGTTTGCCGTATTTCCATTGGTAGTATTCGAGAAGGAACTGCCAGTCCTGTCTGATGAACGGTTTAATGACAGGGAGTTTGTCAATCTTAAATTTTTGATACTTAGGGGAATGGGAATCATCGAAAGCCCACTGTTTGAGAGGAATATATCTGCAGATAAAATTTAAAAGCCAGCAGATTTGTTTATGTTGGTATTGAATTAGTTGAAGTAAATAAAGTATAATGTCCATGAGCATTGACTCCTTTTGATTTTTGGAAGTTTGGTCACGGACATTATATCAAAAATGGGAGGTCAATGCTCTTTTTATTTGAAACTCCCTAAAGATAAAGGTTTTAAAGAAAAAATAGGTTGATGTTGTATCATAAAAGTTGACACCCTATTCTCAAGGATTTTGATATATAATC
>CAYMEZ010000009.1:0-91342 GCA_964389835.1 uncultured Lachnospiraceae bacterium
GGTGAAGCTCTTACAACTCTGATCGTAACTAAGCTGCGCGGTACCTTCAATGTTGTTGCAGTAAAAGCTCCGGGCTTTGGCGACAGAAGAAAAGCAATGCTTCAGGATATCGCTATCTTAACAGGCGGACAGGTAATTTCTGATGAACTGGGTCTGGAACTGAAGGAGACTACCTTACAGCAGCTTGGCCGTGCAAAATCTGTTAAGGTTCAGAAGGAAAATACAGTAATTGTTGATGGTGCTGGAGACAAGGCAGAGATTCAGGCAAGAATTTCCCAGATCAAGAAACAGGTTGAGGAAACAACTTCTGATTTTGATAAAGAAAAATTACAGGAGAGACTTGCAAAGCTGGCAGGTGGTGTAGCAGTGATCCGTGTAGGTGCTGCAACAGAAACCGAAATGAAGGAAGCAAAGCTTCGTATGGAGGATGCTTTAAATGCTACAAGAGCAGCAGCAGAGGAAGGTATCATTTCCGGCGGCGGTTCTGCATATATCCATGCATCCAAAGAGGTTGCAAAGCTGGCTGAAACACTGGAAGGCGATGAAAAGACTGGTGCGAACATCGTTCTGAAAGCACTGGAGGCTCCGCTGTTCCACATTGCAGCAAACGCTGGTCTGGAAGGAAGCGTTATCATCAACAAGGTAAGAGAGTCTCAGGTTGGTGTTGGCTTTGATGCCCTGAAAGGGGAATATGTTGATATGGTTGCAACAGGTATTCTTGATCCGGCTAAGGTTACCAGAAGTGCACTTCAGAATGCAACAAGCGTTGCATCCACACTTCTGACAACAGAATCTGTTGTAGCAAGCATTAAAGAAGATACTCCTGCAATGCCGGCAGGCGGTATGGGCGGAATGATGTAATTTCTGCTGAAAAGTAAAAATGAAACAGGATAAGGACGCAGTGACTGCAGGATTGCAGTGAGCTGCGTCCTTTTTTGAGTATAATAAATTGAATAGTTCAGGTGCTTTACAAATAAAAAAATAGATGCTATGATTAAAGAAAATAAAAATAAAGTGAAAAGTGGAAAAATATGAGTTTTACAGAAGACAAGCGAAGCAAGATCAAATACTATATATTGGAAAAAATTGAAAACGGACAAAATGATTTTATCAAAAAAACCTCGGAAGTTTTTGAAATATCGTTAAATACAGTATATCGCTATGTAAAAGAATTATTATCAGAAGGTATTATAGAAAAAAGCGAAGATGGCTATAGGCTGGCAGCAAAAATGGAGAATATAGCGATAAGCTGTAAAGAGAATAAAAAGTTAGAAGAAGACGTTTTATTTGAGCTGTATTTTGCAAAGTATGTCGAGAGGCTGCCGGATAATGTGAAGAGAATCTGGCAATATTCTTTTATGGAAATGATGAATAATGCAATAGAGCATTCCAGAGCAGCGCATATCGGAATTGTGATCGTACAAAATTACATTTCGACAACGGTATGGATCATGGATGATGGGATTGGAATTTTTGAAAAGATCAAAGATTACTATCACTATGATTCATTGGATGATGCAGTCAATGAATTGTTTAAAGGAAAGCTGACAACCGATTCGGAAAATCATTCGGGGGAAGGGATCTTCTTTACGTCCCGCATATTGGATCGTTTTGCGGCAATCTCTGACGGTAAGGTGTTTACCCATGACAAGTATCGAGAAAATTTGAGAGATTTAAGAGATATTGAAAAACTTGATGATTTGACAGATCGAAAAGGAACATTGATACATATGCAGTTGTCGAACTACAGCAATAAAGTTTTAAGGAAGGTGTTTGATATGTTTTCAAATGAAGAGGGCGGATTTACAAAGACACAAATACCGATTAAAAATATATTTGAAACGTATCCTGTGTCGCGTTCGCAGGCAAGACGTTTGACGCATCGGTTTGAAAAATTTGAGGAGATTGAATTGGATTTTGAAGGGATTGAGGAAATCGGACAAGGATTTGCCCATGAACTGTTTGTAAAATTCCAGCGGGAACATGCGTCAGTTAAATTAATTCCAGTAAATGTTTCAAAAGAAGTAGAAAAGATGATTCGCCATGTAACATATGGCATGTAAGATAAAAGGACACAGCACTGTGATGCAGCAGTGGGCTGCGTCCTTTTTTTGAGTATAATACCATAGTCTCTAACATATTGGTTTTTTTTATTCCATATCTATATCAACATCAACATGCAGATCCATAAAAAACTCATCATAAGAAATCTGATAAATTTCCTTTAATGCAACCAATTCAGAAATACGGATATTGTAAGTGCCGCATTCGATCTGCGCATAAGCACTTCTGGAAATATCCTGATTTTTAAGCTGGAGCTTTGCTACAATCTGTTCCTGAGTATAGCCGTGTTTTTTGCGAAGCCGCCGTAAATTGCTGCCAAAAGCGGAGTTGATCTTAATTTTCTGTTTCATATCTGGTTGGGTCCTTTGCAATGTATTCATAACAAAATTTCCTTGATTATAGTAAGGATGTGTGATATACTTGCAATGTATTCATTGCAAAACGAATTTTTTTAAAATTTCCAAGCTGAAACAGAGTAAGGGAAAGGAAAAAAACAGAGAAGAATGAAAAAACTTGGGATAATCTGTGCAGCAGGGCTTCTTGGATTGATCGCTCTGACTGCCTGTGGAGAAGAAAAAATAAAGTATGGCAGGATTGAGCTTGTAAGTGAGCTGCCGGATGCGGATATTTCCCTGCCGGAATATTTGATCAGTGATGAAGTGGAAACCTATGGTTTACAGCAGGTGTTCCAAACAGGAAATGGTTATGAGGTGCAGGCTGGCGCAGCCTCAGAGGAAGCGGCTGCGCCTACGGTCTATCATGTAGACGGACAGACCAGAAGCAAAATTGTGAATGAAACGGCTGCCAGAATTGAGATGCAGATAGAAGCGGTTCTGTCAGATCAGGAGATGTATCCATTGGTAGCAGATATTCAGGCAGAAAAGGATTGCAGCGAATTCCGTATTTATTTAAAAGAAGGAGAAATGAATCTGTACGAGATGACATTGCAGATGAGCTTTTTTATTCTGGGAGATAAATATCAGGTATATAACGGAAAAACGGCAGAGGAAGCAGTTACTACAGTGGTATACATGGACAAAAAGAGCGGTCAGGAAATTTATCGTGTAGATTCTGCTTCCATAAAATAGCTGTTGGGAGCGAAGGGAAAGTAGAAATGCACGATAACATAAGAAAAAAGGTGGTCAGTATCCTGCTTTTGCTGCTGCTTCTGGGAAGTGTTGGAAGTGTTGCCTTTGTAGAAAATGGGAGACTGTCATTGCAGAGAAAAGCAGAAAAGCAGATCCCTACCGTTCCGGTAACAGCAGAAATGCAGCAGCTTCTGAATCGGGAAACATGGAATGTTGCATGGCAGGACGACTGGCTTTTGTTAGATGGAAAAGCATATCGCTATGAAAAGGACTGTATCAATCTGCTGTTTCTGGGAATTGACCGACACGGAGAGATCGCGGAAAAAACAGAGTATGTGACCTGGGGAATGGGACAGGCAGATGCTATTTTTTTACTTAGTGTGAATCCCAATAAAAAAACAGCAAAGATTGTGGGGATTCCAAGAAATGCCATGGTGGATCTGGAAATATACGGAAATCAGGGAGAAGTGCAGGAAGTGATCTACAATCAGATATGTCTCCAGTATCCTTATGCATGCGGCGGCGAAAATGGCATGAAAGAGACAAAAAAGGACGTAGCCTCTATTTTTTATGATTTACCGATCCATGGGGTATTTGCTATTGGACTGGATGCCATCATGGAGGTCAATGACCGGCTTGGTGGGGTAGAGGTAGAGGTTTTGGAGGATATGACAAAATTTGATCCCGGTCTGCAAAAGGGAAAACGGGTACAGCTGCTGGGAAAACAGGCATATCTGTATGTACAGAAAAGAGACATCATGGTAGATGATAGTACCCAGACAAGATTTCAGCGTCAGAAGCAATATCTGAGGGAGATGATGAAAAAAGCAAAGCGACTGGTAGGGGAAGATCCCACATTGATCAAAACCCTTTATCAGATGTGTGAGCCCTATATGACAACAGATATTTCCTTAAATGAGGCAGTTTATCTGGCAGGGCTGGTGTTCTCCTATGAATTTGATGCAGAAGAGGGAATTTATTTGCTGGAGGGGGAGAGCGTCTATAACGAGGGCATTACAAATGATGGAAAAAAGAATATGTACAACGACCTGTATATCGATGAAAAAAGTGTCAATGACATTATGAAGCAGGTTTTTTGTGAGGAAGTTATCATATCATAACGGTGTTACATGCAGATAATGCATATGACATAAAAAATAAGATAAGGAGGAAACCCAAAATGAAAAGGAGAGTTTTAGCAGTTATGCTGGCTACTGTATTGTGTTTTGCAATGAGTACGACTGCATTTGCAGCGCATAGTCCGAGCGGTAGTGCTGGTGCAAGTACTGGTCACAGCAGCTCTAAAAAGTCCAGCTCCAGCTCATCATCTGCTAAAGCCAGTGTGACAGTAAAGACACTTGGCGAAGTAGCACAGACCAGTGTTGCTGTCAGCGTTCTTGGTGCAGATGGCAGCGTGACACAGAGCAATCTGAAGGAGCAGTCAACTGGTGTAAAGGCTGGATTTGAAAGCTATGCAGCAGCAGTTGCAGCAAGCGGTGCTGATGCAGGAGCAGCTCTTTCTGCTGCACTGAGCAGACCGGCTTCACCGGTATGGCAGGCAACCATCAATGCGCTTGGTGGACAGATCAAGCTGAATGACTGCGGCGCTTACAGCGTAAAAGCAACTGCACCGGCAGCAGACGGCAGCGTGATCGCATCCGCTGGTGTGGTAAGCGGAGCAACCGAGCATGCATTCATGATTTTGGTTGGTGTGGCAGCTGATGGAAGCATGGAAATCGTAGAAGGTTTTTATGATGCTGCCAGCGGTACGGTTATCGGGGCATTTACCAATGCACCAACAGTGATCAATGCGCTGATCATTACTGCTGCATAAGCAGCAGGGAAAACAGAGGTCTCTTTTGCAGGGGAGGCAGGGAGGGGCGTAAGCCCCTCCTATCATTACAGAGGATGAGGTTTTTGGTGTGGAACTGGATGAAGTCATAGAGATAAATATAATGGATCTGCTGTGTATGTTGTTTGAACACTGGAAATATATTGTGGCAGCGGCAGTGATCGGAGCAGTATTGGCAGTGGGGATCGGAAAATTAACAATGAAAGATCAAGAGGAAGCAGTCAATAACAGTGGGCAGGAAGAAATAGAAGCTGTTCAGGAAGAGCTGGAAGAAGAACTGCTTGCTTCTTATGAAAATAGAATTGCTGTCAGCTGGGAAAAGTACCAGACCAGCAAAAGGTATTTAGAAAAATCTCCTTTGCAGAAATTAGATGCAGAGGAGATTTATCAACAGGTCAGTCTGTATGCAGTTTCGGTAGAGGAAGCAGACCAGGCGGCATACCGGGTGGCATTGCTGCAGGAGGCATATCAGAGCATGGCATTAGACGGCAGGCTGTATGAAGAGATCAGGCGCGTGCTGGGTATGGAAACCGAGATTCAGTTTCTGGGAGAGATCATAAGCATTGAACAAAGGCGCATGGCAGAGCCGTCAGTTTATGCAGGAATGAGTGATGAAAGCGGTACTGTGCCGGAGAGTGCACCGGGTATTCTGTCAGTCAAGGTATTGGGACGTACGCCGAGGGAATGCGCTGAAATGAGCAGGGCAGCCCAGAAGGTGCTTTTGACATACTATGATACGCTGCGGAACGAGATCGGAGAGCATACGCTGAAAAAGATCTCCGGCTCGGTGCGCAAGGTAAGAAGGCCGGATATCGTCCAGACGAGACTTGATATGCAGAGAGAGATGGGAGAACTCTTAAAGCAGATCGATGAGCTGGAAAAACAGCAGCTGGAATTTATGAAAGTATGGCAGAAAGAAACACAGACCATGGAAAAGGGAACAAAAAAAGAACCAGCTTTCGGACTGTATTTGCTGCTGGGAGCATTACTGGGAGGAGCAGTAGCCTGCGTCTGCCTGGCAATCCAGTATTTGTTTGACGGAAAAATGCACAGTGCACAGACACTTTCGATCATTACGGGTAAATCAGGGTACGGACTATCAAAGGATACGGATCAGAAGGTGAGCTGGCTGGATAAAAGGCTGCGCAGCTTTCAAAGGGGCGCGCTCCCTGTCAGAAATATGGAGGAGCTGGCAGGGCTTGCAGAAAAGGAGATGCAGCTGGCAGGAGGAGAAAAACCGTTTGCTGTGATCAGCTCGGTTTCTGCAAAGGAGTATGAGCTGTTTTGTGAAAAGCTTCGTACTGTTTCACAGGCTCATGGCAGAAAAATGTGCTTTTATGCAGGGGATGCCTGCAGCGCAGAATGTCTGGATGTGATTTCCGGCGCGCAGGGGATCATCTGGCTGGAGCAAAAGGATGTTTCAAGAAACGGACAGATACGAAAGATCGAGGAACTATGCCGAGGGTATGAGGTTCCGGTTTTGATGAATTTGTGCATATTATCGTAAAAAAAGAAAAAACAAAAGAAAAAAATAAGGAAAATCAATCAAAATGGAAATGACAGAGATAAGAATTGGAAAGATCGTATTACGGGAGGTGGCACTTTATTATCAGCAGAAGCCGTTTTTGTTCCGCTTTCTCAAACGTGCCTTTGATATTGCAGCATCCTTGGGGGCACTCATCGTATTGTCCTGGTTTATGCTGCTGATCGCACTTTTGATCTATTTAGAGGATCGGGGCAATCCTTTTTTTGCACAGGACCGGGCAGGCAAGGACGGAAAGAGGTTTCGCTTTTATAAGTTCCGCAGTATGTGTGTCAATGCGGAAGAATTGTTTGCAAAGATGCAGGAGCAAAATGAGCAGACAGGCAATGCCTTTAAGATCAAAGAAGATCCCAGAATCACAAAGATCGGTCGTTTTATCCGCAAATACAGCATTGATGAGCTTCCCCAGCTTATCAATGTGTTAAAGGGAGATATGAGTATCGTAGGGCCAAGACCGATCTTATTTCATCAGATGGAGGCATGCAGCGAGTATGACAGACAGAGGCTTGCAGTCAGACCGGGACTGACCTGTATCTGGCAGATCAGCGGCAGGGCAAATATCAAATGGAAAGAATGGGTCGAATTAGACCTTAAATATATCCGTGAAATGAGCTTGTGGAATGATCTGAAGATCATTTTAAAAACTGTTCCGGTCGTACTGAGCGGAGACGGAGCGTACTAAAGGAAAGGATGCGTCAGATGAGGGCAGAGAGCAAAAATACGATTGCAGCAGTTGTGGTCACTTATAATCGAAAAGAGCTTTTACGTCAGTGTATCCAAAAGCTATTAAATCAAAAAGGAGCATCCTGCGATGTATTTGTGATTGATAATGCCAGTACGGATAGGACAGCGGAAATGATAAAAGAAGAGTTTTGTTCTCCGCAGGTACTTTACTGCAATACCGGAAGTAATCTAGGAGGAGCAGGCGGTTTCCAGTTTGGAATCAAAAAGGCAGTAGAACAAGGCTATGAATATGTATGGATCATGGATGATGATACATTGACAGAAGAAAATGCACTATGGTCACTTATGGAAACGGCTTGGGAGCTAGATGACAACTGGGGGTTTTTATCAAGTGTTGCCTATTGGACAGATCATACGATTTGCAGAATGAATATTCAAAAGAAAAATATTTTTCGGCATATTGGAGGCAAAGAATATGCAATGAAATATGCGCCGATAAAAATGTGTTCATTTGTATCACTCTTAGTTCAAACAAAAGTAATTAAAGATGTTGGACTGCCCATTGGAGAATATGTAATCTGGACGGATGATTATGAATTTACTGGAAGAATATCAAAAAAATATCCATGCTATGTAGTGCCGCAAAGTAAGGTCATTCATGCGATGAAACGTCATACAAGAGTAGATTTTGCAACGGATTCGGCAGATCGGTTGGAGCGATATCATTATATCTATCGAAATGATGTGCATTGCTACCGACAGTATGGGATATGGGGATGGATGTATATTATCTTGAAAAATATGTACACGATAGTCAACATATTATTGCATTCCAAAGAAGCGAAATGGAAAAAGATTCGTATTGTGTTGAAAGGAATGCGAGAGGGAATGCGTTTTCATCCAGAAATCGAAATGCAAATGAATGGATGAGACGGAAATGGTCAAACAATAGGAAAATGAAGAAAAGGTACTTGATTAAAAAACAATTCGTAAACAGGAAGAATGTACGAACATGCCTGGAAAGGATATATGGAAAAGAAATAAAGAAAGTGTTGGTTTCATCAAAGGTAAAGGTTGTTTCCTTCGACCTTTTTGATACGCTCGTAATACGAAATGTTCCTATGCCGGAGGATGTCTTTGAGCTTGTGCAGATACAGTATCAAAGAGAGCATCCAGACGGGCACTTAAAGCTGGATTTTGCTGCGCTGCGTCGAGGGGCAGAAAAACTTGCCAGAAAAAAGAATGCACAAAACGGAAAAAACGAAGTTACGCTGGAGGAGATTTATGACAGCATTCAGGAACTGGA
Organism: uncultured Lachnospiraceae bacterium; assembly: GCA_964389835.1. Lineage (GTDB taxonomy): Bacteria > Bacillota > Clostridia > Lachnospirales > Lachnospiraceae > VSOB01. The sequence continues at coordinate 8,538 of CAYMEZ010000009.1, forward strand.
GGAATCTGTCAGGAAAGAACTTTTAAAGATCGAAATTGAAACAGAGTATCGTGTTTGTCAGCCGAATGACGAGATGAAAGCCTTTTTTGAGCAGATGGTAAAGCAGGGCTATTCCGTTATCATTACCTCGGATATGTATCTGCCGGAATCGGCAGTTAAAAATATTTTGAAAAAGTGCGGCTATACGTCCTATACGGCATTGTATGTGTCGTCAAAATACGGAGAAACAAAAGCTGCAGGAACGCTGTTTGAGCGGATTTTTTCTGATTTTTCGATTGAAAAGCATCAGCTTTTGCATATAGGAGACCATATCCGGTCAGATTACTGGATTCCGAAACAAAAAGGAATGCAGGCATTTTTGTATCGCAAACGGTGGAAAAACCCGCAGTTTTTCCGTCTGCTTCACGGAACGAAAAAGCAGCTTTCCAAAGCACAACTGCTGCAGTTTCAAATGCTTCAGCGCATGATGGTTCATGCGGATGTGAAGAAAAGTCAGAATGAACGGATCGGGTATGAAATACTGGGACCGCTTTTGCTCGGATATACGATGTGGCTTAGAAACAGGACGGAGAAAACAGACAGCCTTGTATTTCTTGCCAGAGAGGGAGCTCTTTTAAAGCGGGCATTTGAAACCTTGTATCCGAAAGAAAAAAAGACCCATTATGTGAATGTATCAAGGCTGGCTGTGTGCAGGGCGAGTGCAGCAGGTGCAGCATCGTGGGAGGAGCTTTGCCGGATATTTATCAGTGTCATGCGCGGAGTAGAAAGCATAGGCGATTTTCTGTCACTGGCAGGGCTTGCCGAAACAGATGAGGGGCAGTTATCGCAGTATCATCTTAAAAGTTCTATGCATTTTGATGAGGAAAAGGAGGCACTTTTTCAATATCTGAAAACATATGGGCAGCCGTATTTTGAAGAACAGAGTGCATTGTTAAAAGAATATCTGCGGGAAAATGGATTTGCCGAAAAAAAGGCAGCGATATCGGACATTGGATGGTCTGGTACAATGCAGAAGCTTTTAGCACAGCTCATGCCGGATATCGAACTGGAGGGATATTACCTTGCAGTGAGTGATTTCCAAAAGGGTGCCGATTATGGCAGATGCAGACGCAATGGATATTTTTGTGATGCGTCTGAATGGGAAAGAAAAGGAAAAATGATCCGCTTTTCGCAGTCTGCACTGGAATCACTCTTTCTGGGAAATGAGGGCACGACATTAGCCTATCGAAGAGAGAATGGAAGTGTATGTCCGTTGAAGGCAAAACCGGAAAATCTCGGGCAGGGTGCACAGGTGATCGAAGCGGTTCAAAATGCAGCCCTTTGTTTTTTGGAGGATTTCCGAAAAGCAGATTTCCCCTTCTTTTTTGAAGCGCTGGATAAGCAGGTCGCATGGGAAGCGTGTTTTTGTTTTTTAACATTTCCGACAAAAGAGACGGTTCGTTTTTATAAGCAGCTTCGTTTTATAGATGGAATGAATCGGATTGCCTTTGTTCCACAATATCCGTTCCTTTTTTATTTATTCCACCCGGAAAGGGCAAAAAAAGAACTGGAAGTCAATGCCAGTAAGGTGCTCTGGCTGAAAGGCTTCTTTAAAATTCCCTTTCCTTATTATCGGTGTTTGTGTTTTTTGACGGAACAGATCGGCTTAAAAAGTTCGTATCGAAAAAAATATTTTCAATGAGAGGTTTCGTATGCATGTATTGATCGTATCGGATTCAGACAGTAAATATGGTGCTCCGCATTCTATGAAGCAAATGGTAAGCGCATTAAAAAACAGTTATGGTGCAGATATTCAGATTTCAGTTTTGCTGTTGAAGGCAGCAGAAAGCTTAAAAGAAGAATTGGAAGCATATGGAGCACATGTTGACTGCATCTATTACGATGCATACTATCAGGCTGTTCCTTATGATGCGTGGAAAAGACCTTTGAAATATGTGATAAAGAAAGTCAGCTATCTTTATGGAAAATATATAGGGATACATAAAATCACGCAGTGTATCGATATGTCAGAAATTGATATTATTCACAGTAATTCTTCCAGAGAAGATTTAGGTGCGCTGCTGGCAGAAAAATATCATAAACCGCATTTGTGGCATATACGGGAATTGGGAAATAAACATTGTCCTTGTTTTTCTTATCGAAAAGATTATGTGGAGCTGATGAACCGGACCGCAGATAAATTGGTGGCAGTATCGGATGCAGTGAGAAAATATTGGATTCAAAAAGGAATTTGTAGGGAGAAAATACAGACTGTTTACAATGGAGTCGAATATAAGCATGAGGATGATATTGCAGAGGTAAAAAACAGGCGGGATAACATTAAGATCATTATGATGGGAAGCGTAAGTGAAGCAAAAGGACAAATACAATTAATTACTGCGGTTGCCCATATGAAAGAAGAGTTTCGGGATATGGTCAGTGTCGATATTGTTGGCTCTGGTCCGAAGGCTTATCTGAAGAAATTGCAAAACGATATTGAAAAAAAGGGTTTGGGACAAAGGGTTCATTTAAAAGGCTACATAGCAGATTCGGCAAACCTATTAAAGCAATACCATTTAGGGGTTATGTGTTCCAGATCGGAAGGCTTTGGACGAGTGACCGCAGAATATATGATGGCTGGTCTGGCAGTGATTGCTTCTGATTCCGGTGCTAATGGAGAACTGATAAGAGATGGAGTCGATGGCTTATTGTATCAGTACGGGGTGAGTGAAGATTTAGGCAGTAAGATCACATTTTTATGTAAGAATCAGGATAAAATGGCAGAGCTTGGAAGAAATGCAAGAAGCAGGGCTTTGGCAAATTTTACGGCAGAGATCAATGCAAAAAATATTTATAGATTATATGAAGAAATCATTTCTGAGAATGAGAAACGATCAAAAGGTATAAGATCAATATGTTAAGGAGAAAAACTAGTAAAGAAGTTTGGATTTTAACGACTTTTGCGCTCTGGCTGATCACAGAGATTATGTTGAATACAACCATAGAAACTGTTTTTGGAATATCCAAGGATACGATCAATTCCTTTATGAATGCAGTGGTCGTGTTGATGCTGATGATACAGATGGTTTTCTTTCAGACCTACAAAAGAAGAGAAATACTTACGATCGCAGTCGTGACGGCACTGCTTTTGATTTCTGCATGGAACAGTCATTATTTATCTCTTATGTCTACTTGGATGTTTCTTGTGGCAGCCAAGAATGTCGACCGCAGGCAGCTGATCCTACTTGCCAAACGGATCTTACAGATTTTGATTCCATTTATTATATTGCTGTATTTTCTGGGAGTGATTGATAATAACACGATGTACCGCGGAACGGAGCTTCGGCAGTCCCTGGGGTTTTCTCATCCAAATCAATTAGGACTTCGTATTTTTCAGTGGGCGGCATGTTCCGTGTATCTGGCGGATGGGAAGCACATCGGTATATTAGGAGTGATTTTGTATGCGCTTCTGGGAGCATTTGTCTATCTTGTACCAAATTCCCAGTCAGCTTCTGCCTGCTTGCTGCTTTTCATGATCGGGATTTTGCTTTTGCAGAGATTAGAAAAGAAGGCGAAATGGAAAAAGCGTTTTGCAGGCTTTTTGATACTTGGAAGTCTGATGACGAATCTGGGAAGTGTTTGTTTATCACTATTTGACATATCTAAGTATCCTTTTTTGAAAAAAATAGACGCTCTTTTGTCAATCCGTTTTTCGGCAGGACACAGAGTTTATGAGCTGTATGGAATCAAGTGGCTTGGGCAGATGGCATATGTGTCGGAAAAAGAACGGGAGGCTGCCAAAATCACAGAAACGCTGTATTTGGATAATTCCTATATGACATTGCTGATCCGGTATGGCTTTTTGGTGTACCTGTTGTTTAGCATTTGCTTTTTTTTATTGCTTTGGAAACTGTATCGCTTGGAAAAGTATGAGCTTCTTATGATATTAGCTGTTTATTCCGTTTATGGGATTATGGAAAACAGTGTTTATATGATGACACATAATATTTTTATTCTGGAAATGGGGATGCTTTTGTGTGCTTCGTTTCCGTTCAATGCTGTGAAGGAGAAAAGGATAACAGATGATACTGGATCGAACAAAAAATACGGTTCGCGGAATCTCTACTGGAATTGTGAATAAAGCAACGACACTTTTTCTGCCATTTGTGGTGCGGACGGTTCTGATTCAGAAAGTGGGCATTGAGTATGCAGGCCTTAGCGGTCTGTTTGCGTCTATATTGCAGGTGCTGAATTTGGCAGAGCTTGGGTTTTCCGATGCAGTTGTGCACAGCATGTATCAGCCTGTTGCGGAAGATGATGAAGAGATGCTGTGCGCACTTCTTGGATTTTATCGAAGAATCTATTTTGTGATCGGACTGATTATCTTCACAGTGGGTTTGCTTCTGATCCCGTTTCTTACGAGGCTGATACACGGTTCTTATCCGGCAGATGTTAATCTTTATGTTTTGTATTTGATCTATCTGCTCAATACGAGTATCAGCTATTTGTTTTTCGGTTATAAAAATTCTATTCTGAACGCCTTTCAGCGGCGGGATAAAATCAACAATATCTCTACGGTCACAAATGTTTTTTTGAATGTCATGCAGCTGATCCTGCTGATTACAACAAAAAATTATTATTTGTATGTGATCGTCCTGCCGTTATCGACTCTGCTCAATAATCTGTTGATCTCTTATGAGGTGAAAAGGAGCTTTCCGCAGTATGTCGGCAGAGGAATTGTCCCAGAAAAAATAAAACAGGATATGAAGAAAAAAGTAAGCGGATTGCTGATCCAGAAACTTTGTGCCACGACAAGAAATACTTTTGACAGTATTTTTATTTCAGCTTTTCTTGGACTGACGATATCTGCTATTTATTCAAATTATTATGAGCTTATGCACGCTCTGAACAGTTTTATGGCGATTATTACGACTTCCATGTTGGGCGGTGTGGGAAATGGCATTCAGATGGAGTCAAAGGAAGTAAACTATGCCAATATGCGCCGATTCAATTTTATGTATATGTGGATTTCGGGATGGTTTACGGCAGCGCTCGTATGTCTTTATCAGCCGTTTATGGAACTGTGGATGGGAAGAGCGTATATGTTTGATTTCAAAGCAGTTCTTTTGCTTTGTCTTTATTTTTATGTGCTGAAAATGGGGGATATCCGTGCCATTTATTATGAAGCGGCAGGTCTTTGGTGGGAAGGCAGATGGAGAGCCGCGATCGAAGCTGTGCTGAATCTTGTTTTAAATTTGTTTTTGGTTCAGAGGTTTGGTGTTTATGGAATCATTTGGGCAACCTTAATTTCACTGTTTAGTATCAATTTTTTGTATGGAAGCCAGTTTGTGTTTCGATATTATTTTGGAATGGAAAAACTGAAAGAGTATTATGTGCTGCATGGACTGTATTTTTTGATTGCGGTGCTTTGTGCGATTAGTACATATGGCTGCTGCTTATGTGCTGAGAGGCTGCGGATCGATCAGCCTTTCGTTGTTTTTCTTATAAAAGTAGCAGTATGTGCAGCCGTTCCGAATCTTGTTTTGTGGGCGGTATATCGAAAGACAAAGCAGTTTAAGGAAATGTGCTGTTGGATAAAAAGGTATGTGAAATTATCAGCGTAAGATTATTGTTTGAGCAACAGCAGTTGCTTCTTGAAAGTAGTTTTAATAAAATTTTCTGAAAGGAATAAAAATGATGAATACAAAACCAAGACTTATGTGGTTGGACATCGCAAAAGGAATTGCGATTTTGTGTACGGTTATCGGTCATACCGTAACAGGACGAATAAAAGGGATGATTTATTCGTTTCATATGCCTTTATTTTTCCTTTTGGCAGGTTATACTTTTCGAGAAGTGCCTGCTTCGGAAATGAAAAAAGCAATAAAAAAGGATATTGTTCGTTTGTTGATACCATATATATTGTTCGGCTGTATTAAAATGTTAACAGATGTATTTTTTATCATCAGCAGATAGGAAAAACGATAGTAGTGTACCGGTTTGTGCTGCTTTACATAAAAGAATATCGTCAGATGTTCATTTTAAGGCTGGCATTTGCATACACTTGGCATTTTTATGTATTCATGATTTGGATACCAAATTTGAAGCGGTAAAAAATCTGTGGAATGAGCAGAGTAAAATAGTACTATTATTGCAGGGATGGCTGGAAAAAATTTTGAGTCGTTATGACATGATGCAGATGTACGATAGCTGGAGTCATGTGCTGGTAAACGGTGTGGTGGTCTGTCAGAGGATTTTGCTGGATGCAGCAGTGCTGTTTTTATTTGTCCAGGTGAGAAATCTGGCACATAAGGGGAAGCGGAATAAGTGAATTGTTACAGTTTATGGGAAAATTTATGTGGGAAAAATCTTGGAAAAAGTTCCTTAAAATATTGAAAATTCAAAAGGGGTATGGTATAGTCGAAAGAGAGGAACAACCGCTCACAAGGGGTTGACCTCAGTATAAAGGATAGAATTACCACCCTGCTACCGGTCAAAGTTTTGGGGTGGTTTTTCTATGTAGAAAGTTACTTGCAGATCAAAACAATGAACGTAAGTAATGCGAGAAGAAACATTCCAAATGCCATAAGGTCTTTAAAATCAAACTTCATCCGCACCACCTCCATTCTGTCAGGAATAGAGGTCAGCCACCCTGCAACACGATTGTTCCACAGGGTATATTTTAACAGGTTAGTATGGAGCTTGCAATTATCTGTATGACAAATCTTTTTGTAAATTTTGCTGAGAAATTTGCTTTACAAACTGCGGGATAAGAGTTAGAATTGAAACAGAACATATGTTTGACAACGAATGGAGTTGATAGTATGGCAGAAATTGATGGATTTATCAGTAATGCTGTAGCTTATTTAGATTTGTATTTTAAGAAGAATATAAAAGGTCAAGAGATTGATTTGTTTGATGTTTACCCATATATGAAAGAGCACAGTATGATGGAAATGTCTGGCTACGTTGAAGAAGATGTGTTTGATTATTTGGGGATGCTATATGAGTCACAAGTTTCTAATGATGTAAAGAAAGATTTAGGACAGTTTTATACAAGAGAAGATGCAGTTATTGAAATGATGGTTAATTCAGTAGATGTGCTTTCGGGTAAAATATTGGAACCCTCCTGTGGTTCTGGATTATTTCTTGTAAAAATTATTAAAAGAATTATTGCTGAGTTACAGAAAAACAATATGTGTGCAGAAGACATATTAGATTATATATGTTGTAACATACATGCTAATGATAATGATGCAAATGCGGTTAAGATAACAGAAATAAATATATTGGCATTATTGTTGCCTTTAATTATTTGTGCAAGAAAACAGAATCCAAAATATGTAATGAAATCACTAAATATTACATGTGAGGATTTTACAAAGAAAAATATATTTAAACAGGAATATTCGATAATTATTGGAAATCCTCCTTTTGTTACTATGTATGGAAAAAGAAGTAGAAATATGACGGAGGAGAAAAGAGCTTACTTTAATACATTTGATTTTGTGCAGAATAAAAAAGGAAATAATAAGTTTAATATTTCAATGTTTTTTATTGAGAATGGTTTAAAGCTATTAAAAAAAGGTGGACGATTAATCTTTATTTTAGATATAGCTTTTTTTGAAACAGCATTTGTTGATATGCGTAAATACATTGTTGAGAATTATTATATTGGTTCATTAACAACTGGATTGCAAGAATTTGAAGGAGTTGCAAGTGGGCAGTTAGTTATTGATATAACTAATATTAGGAAATTTAATGATAATATCAAGCTTATAGATTATGCAACAAAAGAAACAAAATTTGTAAGTCAGCATGTGTGGAATAACGAAAAAACGAAGTACAAATTTAGTGCGCCTTTAAGTGAAATGCAACAAATGATAAATTCTAAAATAGTTAAGTATGACGGATTGGAAAAATACTTTCCACATAAATCATTGCGAACTTGTTGTGCTCTTACAGGAAAAACAGAAGAATTTATAGTGAATCCGGAAGAAGAGGATAGATGCATAACATTTCCGTATATAGAAGGTTCAAAAGGACTTAAAGGAAAATTTTTCACACCGACACCGGACAGACATATTAAGTACGACTATGAATTACAACTTAAGTTATCAGATGAATTTAAGCATGAGTTAGAGGCGCTGGGGGTAAAAAATAAGAAGAGAGTAACTTTAGGAGATAAAGATGCTTATTTGGCACCTAAGATTTTTATTCGGCAGAGTGCTACAGAAATTATTGCAACATATTGCAGTGAACCGTATGCTGCCAATAATAGTATCTACATACTAACCACTAAGGAGAATACACCTGAGAGTATCGATATGTTGAAATATACCTGCGGACTTCTTAATAGTGATTTGATTACATTTTATTGCCGAATAAATAAGATTATAAGAGCTGAAAAAGGTAAAACACCACAAATAAAAATTTCTGATTTGAAGAATATAAGAATAAACGTAAATGATGAGTTTTTTGATGAAATGATTGATGTAGTTGAACAATTATTGGTGGCACCGGATAATAGATTATTGTACAATAAACTGAATTCATTGGTGTATGAGATATATAATATTGATGAACGGGAACAGGAATTTATTACTGAATATCTTATGGCTTAAATTACAGCGGCGAGCATAAATCAATCATGCTCGCCATTATAATACTATTTTTGTTTGTCGATTTTGCTGTCATAGGCTTGTAGTCTTTGTTTCATAGCATCAAATTTTGTATCTAATTCAGATTTCTTTTTGGTTTGTTTGGCAATATTACGGTCTATAGATTCTTGATATTTGGTATAAAATAATTCAAGAAATTCATCACGAGTGCGATATTCTTCTGGTTCATGGATGTTGATTTGGAACTGTGGTTTAGGATTAATCCTAACAGAGTGATGAATATCTTTTAAAAATTGACAATGAACATATCGCCCATCTTCAAACGGTAAAAATTTTGTTTGATTATCTTCTGTGGCTTCATACTCTAAAAAGACAAACATTAGATAAAAATGTCCATCCATAATGAATTTAATGATTTTTTCAGGAGTTCCTAAATCGGGATTACTGTCGTCATAAGACCTTTTTGTTGCTTTAATATCTCCCCAAATAAGATCATCAAATCCATGATTCTCGTTTTTATAATTAAAGCAAAAATCAAAGGGATTTTTTGTTGCACCTTTAGGGGCACCTTGGGGATTGTATATATTTTCATGGGGATTTTTCTTAAAGTATTCAACAAATCCGTCTTCAAGGTAATCGCTTATTTCAGCACCGCTTCTAGATTTGGCACTGATTGGGAAAATGTAATTATGTTCTTCTAATATACTGTTAAATACTGATTCGATATCTTTTTTCATAAGTGCTTCAAACTTCTGTTCATCCATAAGTACATCGTCCTTTCATACTGATATACACAAATTGTATCATAAAGAATTTTCTTTTACAATAAGAGCGGTATCCAAGGATTATCCAGAAGATTATCCTATGAAATAAAAGCACTCCGCGCAGGATGCGTAGCTCGTAGAGAGGTATGATGCCATAAATGGCACTGCTCAGGCGCGGAACAAAAGCTGTGCTATGTCAGAAAGTAGGGCGCGTGAGTGTGCGGAACATACTTTTGCTCTTAGACGGGATGTCGGAACATTGAAAATCAAGAATTTAACAGAAAAAATGCATCAGAGCGGTAGCAATTAATGGGAAAGGTGTGCTATACTAAATGGTAATCGAAAAATTGCAGACGATATAGTCTGAGAAAGGTTGTACCTGAGATGAAAAAATTAGAAGAATATGTAAGGAGTATTCCGGATTTCCCGGAAAAGGGGATTATCTTTCGTGATGTAACAAGCGTGCTGCAGGACGCAGATGGACTTCATCTTGCAATAGACACCATGCAGGATTTAATAAAGGATCTGGAATATGATGTGATCGCTGGACCGGAGTCCAGAGGCTTTATTTTTGGTATGCCGATCGCATATAACAATAGAAAGCCTTTTGTTCTGATCCGTAAAAAGGGTAAGCTTCCCTGTGAGACCGTATCCAAGGATTACGATCTGGAATATGGAACAGCAACCATTGAAATGCACAAGGATTCCATTAAAAAAGGACAGAAGGTGCTGATCGTAGATGATCTGATCGCAACAGGCGGAACGACAGAAGCCATGATCCAGCTGGTAGAATCTCTGGGCGGCGAGGTTGTAGGTGTGGTCGTGCTGATGGAGCTGGCAGGACTGAAGGGAAGAGAAAAGATCAAAAATTACAGATTAGAAGCAGCGATTACCTACGAGGGAAAATAAAACGTTCTGAAGACGGATACGGGCTGGTGAGTGTATGACAGAAGAAAAGAAAGAAATCGTATTTGATGATGGAAGAATTGAAGCAATCGCAGAATTCCAAAGTCCCGAGGTATTATATCAGGACTTGATTTTGCGTGTAAAAAGATACCATCCCTCAGACGATATCTCTATGATTGAGAAAGCGTATAAAACGGCTTATGAGGCACATAAGACACAGGTCCGTAAATCTGGAGAGCCCTATATCATCCATCCTCTGTGTGTAGCAATGATACTGGCAGATCTGGAGCTGGATAAGGAAACGATCATTGCAGGACTTTTACATGATGTAGTAGAAGATACGATCATGACAGAGGAAGAGATCGCAGAGCAGTTTGGAGCAGATGTAGCACTTTTGGTAGACGGTGTTACCAAGCTTCAGCAGCTGCAGCTATCCGGCAGCACCCAGTCTCAGTCGGGGGACAGTGACCGGGTAGAGATGCAGGCGGAGAATCTGCGCAAGATGTTCCTTGCCATGGCAAAGGATATCCGTGTCATTATGATCAAGCTGGCAGACAGGCTTCACAATATGCGGACACTCAAGCATATGATACCGGAGAAGCAGCAGCGCATTGCAAGAGAGACCATGGATATTTATGCGCCTATAGCCCAGAGGCTGGGTATTTCAAAGATCAAGGTAGAGCTAGATGATCTTTCACTGAAATATCTGGAGCCAGGGGTGTATTATGATCTGGTAGAAAAGATCGCTGTACGCAAGAGCGTGCGTGAAAAATATATCCAGTCTATTGTGGATGAGGTGGGAGAGCATATCCGCAATGCAGGGATTCAGGCAAAAATTGACGGAAGGATCAAGCACTTTTTCAGCATCTATAAAAAAATGAAAAATCAGGATAAGACGCTGGATCAGATCTACGATCTGTTTGCTGTGCGCATTATTGTGGACAGTGTTAAGGACTGTTATGCAGCCCTTGGCGTTATCCATGAGATGTATAAGCCGATCCCGGGGCGGTTTAAGGATTATATTGCCATGCCTAAGCCCAATATGTACCAATCGCTGCATACAACACTGATCGGAAGCTCCGGTCAGCCCTTTGAGATCCAGATCCGTACTTATGAAATGCACAAGGCGGCAGAATATGGAATCGCGGCACATTGGAAATATAAAGAGGCTTCTGATGGAAAGAAAGTAGAGGCGCAGGAGGAAGAAAAGCTGGTGTGGCTGCGTCAGATACTGGAATGGCAGAAGGATATGTCAGACAACAGGGAGTTCATGAAGCTTTTAAAGAGCGATCTGGATCTGTTTTCTGATAATGTTTACTGCTTTACTCCTACAGGGGATGTGAAGAATCTTCCGGCAGGCTCTACTCCGATTGATTTTGCTTATGCCATCCATAGTGCTGTAGGAAATAAAATGATCGGTGCCAGAGTCAATGATAAGCTGGTGACCATTGACTATGAGATTAAAAACGGAGATCGGGTTGAGATATTGACCTCCCAGAATTCCAAGGGTCCCAGCCGGGACTGGCTGAATGTGGTAAAGAGCCCTCAGGCTAAGAGCAAGATCAATCAGTGGTTTAAGAATGAATTAAAAGAAGACAATATTATAAAAGGAAAGGAACTGCTTCAGGCATATTGCAAGGCAAAAACCATTGATGCGGGACAGATATTCAAATCTCCGTATATGGATTATGTCATGCAGAAATATGGCTTTAGAGACTGGGATTCTGTACTGGCTGCTGTAGGACACGGCGGCTTGAAGGAAGGTCAGATCCTCAATAAAATGCAGGAGCTTTACGATAAGGAGCATAAAAAAGAACTGACGGATGAAGAGGTGCTGGCAGAGGTAGCAGGCAATACGCAGATCAGACACATAAAGCCTAAGTCCTCCAGCGGCATTATCGTAAAGGGAATCGATGATGTGGCAGTCCGTTTTTCCAAATGCTGTTCTCCGGTTCCGGGAGATGAGATCGTAGGCTTTGTGACCAGAGGAAGAGGCGTTTCCATCCATCGGACTGACTGTGTGAATGTGATCAGTCTTTCCGAGATTGAGAGAGCACGGCTGATAGATGCTGACTGGCAGACACCGGATAAGGCTGTGGCAGGCGAGAAATATTTTGCAGAAATAAAGATTTTTGCCAATAACAGAAACGGGCTTCTGGCAGATGTGTCAAAAGCGCTTACTGAAAAAAATCTGGATATCTTATCGCTGAATACAAGAGTCAGCAAGCAGGGAATCGTCACAATGTCGGTGGCATTTGAGATCAGCAGCCGTGATGAGCTTTTGCGGATCATAGAAAAGGTCAGAACAATCGAAAGTGTAGTGGATATTGAAAGGACAACGGGTTAAAATGGCAAATTTAAAGATCGGTCGCCTGATGCTGGGAATGTGTCAGACAAACTGCTATTTTGTATATGAAGAGGGAAAAAGTGAAGTGATCTTTGTAGATCCGGCAGACCGGGGAGAGTATATTTATGAGGTGCTGCAGAACAACGGATTTACAGTGGCAGGCATTTTGCTGACCCACGGACATTTTGACCATATTCTGGGTGTAGAGGAACTAAAGGAAAAAAGCGGAGCCAAGGTCTATGCGCTGAAGGCAGAAAAAGCACTTTGCAATGATCCTGAATTAAATGTGTCAGTGCAGGTGGGGAGAACCTGCAGTGTAGAGGCTGATGTTTATGTAGAGGATGGCGAAGAGATCAGTATTGCAGGCATGACCTGCAGGGCACTCGCTACGCCGGGACATACAGCAGGAAGTGGCTGCTATTATTTTGCAGAAGGTGGCTTTTTGCTCAGCGGTGATACGCTTTTTGCAGAGTCGGTAGGAAGGACGGATCTGCCCACAGGAAGCATGAGCACCTTGGTGCACTCTATTAAAGAGAAGCTGTTTGTTCTGCCGAATGAAACAAAGGTGTATCCGGGACATGGCGAAGGGACAACGATTGGCTATGAAAAAAGCTACAATCCATTTTGCGGACAGTAGGATAGCAGAGCAGAGGTTCTGTCTGAAAAGGCAGGAAATAAACAAAAGTAAGTGAGATAAATCCATGTTGACAGTTATTTTAAATGAAGAGGGATTTGAATACGACATTCATTCCCTGGTAAAGGCATTTTATCCCTTGACAGAGGTAAAGGTGTTTGTAAAGGGAACAAAGGAAATTGTTTCTGATGGGAAGTATCCGGTGCTTGAGCTGATAAGGAGCAGTGAAACGTTAGAGCTGCTCCTTTATCCATGTGTACAGGACTGGGAACAGGCAAAGTGTGGAATAAGACAGCTGGTGCACTGCTTAAAGGAGCAGCTTCCGCTTAGCGAAAAGAAAAGCAGAATTCGTAATGAGATAAAACAGCTGCTTTACCGGGTGCTGTCAGAGTATACAGGAAAAACTCTCCCATGGGGGACGCTTACAGGCATCCGTCCCACTAAGATCGCAATGGAGCTTTTGGAAAAGGGAAAAACAGAGTCAGAGATACAGACTTATATGCAGAAGCAGTATTATGCAGATGAGGAAAAAAGCCGGCTGAGCGTAGAAATTGCCAAAAGAGAAAGAGAACTTTTGGCAGATATCCATTATCAGGATGGCTACAGTCTGTATATCGGAATCCCCTTTTGTCCTACGACCTGCCTTTACTGTTCCTTTACCTCTTATCCGATCTGTGTGTGGAAAGAGAGAGTTGCAGATTATCTGTCAGCAATGGAAAAGGAAATGAAAGCAACCGCAGAAATTTTTGGCGATAAGGTATTGGACAGTGTGTACATTGGAGGCGGTACGCCTACCACGCTTGATGCTATGGAGCTGGAGCGGCTGCTTAAAATGCTGCATAAAACCTTTGATCTGTCAGGAATAAAGGAATTTACAGTAGAAGCAGGACGGGCTGACAGTATTACAGAGGATAAGCTGTGTGTGCTGAAGCAATACGGTGTTACCCGCATTTCTGTGAATCCACAGACGATGAAGGAAGAAACGCTGAAGCTGATCGGCAGGCAGCATACAGTAGAGCAGGTGGTAGATTCCTTTAAGCTGGCACGAAAATGCGGTTTTGACAATATTAACATGGATCTGATACTGGGGCTGCCTGGAGAAACAGAGGCAGATGTAAAAAATACCACAGAGGCAGTCAAAGAGCTGAAGCCGGACAGTCTGACGGTACATTCCCTTGCCATTAAAAAAGGCTCCAGACTGAATCAATGGATTCTGGAAAATGGGATTACTGCCATTCAAAATACCGATGAGATGATGAGGATCGCGGCACAGGCAGCAGCAGAGCTTGGGATGCAGCCCTATTATCTGTATCGGCAGAAAAATATATCCGGTAATTTTGAAAATGTGGGCTATGCCCGTCAGGGCTGCTATGGACTTTACAATATCCTGATCATGGAGGAGAAGCAGTCGATCGTGGCACTGGGAGCAGGTAGTATCAGCAAACGGGTTTACCAGAATGGACGGATCGAGCGGTGCGATAATGTGAAGGATGTGGCATTGTACATTGAAAAGATCGATGAGATGATTGAGAGAAAACGAAAACTTTTTGAAGCCTGAGATGCCAGAAAGAGCAAAAGTGTGTTGCGCATCCGGCACGGAGTGCGTTTATTTCGTAGGAAAATTCATGACTTTCATGCGTTCATGCAACAAGGTCTTTCCTATGAAAGAAAAAGAAAAAGGGAGTTCTCTGCCGGATGGCAGAGGCTCCCTTTTCAGATAAAAAAAGATATGTAAAAAAAGACATGCAGATAAGAAAAGCTGGATGTTCGTGCCAATCTGCTCCTGTAAGTGTCAACAATGGGATGCTTTGGTGGAATGATTCGCGGAAACGTCCTTTCACGAATGTGAAAAATAGAAAATAAATCAAGATCATCAGACAAAAATGCTGCCAGAAACACAGCAAAATAACTAATTTTTATATGTTATAAATATCACAGTTTGTAGAAAGTGTCAACATATCAAGCAACAAATTGACGAAACTTATCTGAATTATTCCAAAACAGGTTAAAAAGTAAACAAAAGAAAAACTGCTGCCTGGGAATTGTTCCTTCCTGAAAGCAGCAGCTTTTTGTTAAATTTTTTAGTTATGCTTCTGTTTGCGTTTTAAGATCTCATTCATCAGTGCTTCTGCCACCTGATCCTTGCTCATGAGGGGCAGCTGGGCAACGCTGTCTTTGGTGATCAGCGTGACGACATTGGTGTCTGTACCAAAACCAGCACCGGCTACCTTCAGATTATTGGCAACGATCATATCTAACCGCTTCTTTTCCAGCTTCGCCTTGGAATTTTCCAGCATATGCTCTGTTTCCATGGAAAAACCGCAAAGAAACTGTCCAGCTGGCTTGTGCTCTCCCAGATATTTCAAAATGTCATCGGTACGTTCCAAAGCAATGGAAAGAGCTGCGTCAGATTTTTTAACCTTTTCCTGAGCAACGTCTGCCGGGCGATAATCAGCCACTGCGGCAGCCTTGATGATGATATCCTGGGCAGCGCTGATGGAGGTAACAGCCTCAAACATGTCTCTGGCGCTGCAAACGGGCACATGGTTTACATAATGTGGAATCTCCAGATTGACAGGACCAGATATCAGTGTAACCTCTGCACCGCGGAGCATACAGTTTCTGGCAATGGCATATCCCATTTTTCCGGTAGAATGATTGCTGATAAAGCGTACCGGATCAATGGCTTCCTGTGTAGGCCCTGCAGTTACCATCACCTTCAGCCCCTTCATATCCTTTTCAAAAGCAGCGGCATGCTCAATGGCAGCAAGCAAGGCTTCTGGTTCCGGCATCTTTCCATCGCCGGTATCCCCACAGGCAAGGTAGCCATAGGCAGGAGATAATACCTCCATATGATACTGCCGGCATTTTTCCAGATTGTCCTGCACAATGGGGTTATGATACATATGGGTATTCATGGCAGGCGCGATGATCTTAGGACATTCACAGGCAAGAAAGGTAGTGGTAAGCATATCGTCTGCAAGACCATTGGCAACCTTGCCGATGACATTGGCGGAGGCAGGTGCGATCAGAAAGACATCGGCCTGCTTTGCCAGTGCAACATGTTCTACATTATACTGAAAATTCCGGTCAAAGGTGTCGATAAGACATTTGTTGCCGGTCAGGGTCTCAAAGGTAATGGGGTGGATGAAATTCGCAGCATTTTTTGTCATGATAACGGTAATATCCGCACCCTGTTTTTTTAACATACTGGCAAGACTGGCGATTTTATATGCCGCAATGCTTCCAGTAACACCAAGAATGATTTTTTTGTCCTTTAACATAATTTATTCCTTAGAAAAGAGCCGGGCTGCTACAAGCGCCTTGGTGATCAGAGCAACTAAGATAGTGGCACAGATCGCTTCGGGAATACCGGAAGCAGTAACTGTACCCATTACAAGTCCGAACACAGCGGTAACGGCAACATCCTTTGCCACTGCATACTGGGCAGCCAGCAGCAGGTAGATGCTTCCCATAACAGTCACTGTGTTTGTCATGGATCCGGCAAAACCACAGATAGCATACCCTAAAACAGCAGGACATTTGATCTTTTTTAATCCGATCCAGAGCCAGCCTGCGACTACACCGATTAAGATCCTGCAGCCAATAGAGATCCAAAGTGCCTTTACTGCGCCGGGCAGACCAGTGGTGCTCATAAAGGGCGAAAAGGCAAATGACAGCAGAGTCGGGGCATAGGTGTTGCTGAGCAAGGAGCAGATACCAAACACAGCGCCTAAGATACCGCCTGCCGCAGGACCTAAAAGAATTGCACCGATGATGACCGGAATATGTACCGTTGTCGCCTTAATGATGGGAAGCTGTATCATTCCTAACGGCGTATTTGCCAGAAGAATGACAATGGCAACCATAAGTGCGACACGGACTGTCCAGCCCGTTTCTCTTTTTTTTCTTGTATTCATTTTGTTTTCCTCCTGTTATCGTTCTTCCAAATTTTTTGTGATGGATCAGTGACCGCCACAAAAGAAGATACAATACGGACATATCATACCACGTATTTTTTACAGAAACAATAGATTTTATGTAAAAATTGACATTTTTTTAACAAAGAGCCATAACCCTTGAAAAACGAGGACAAACAGTGTAGAATCGGTAAAGGAATAGGAAGATATTGATAAGAAGATAAAGGAGAACCCTAAATGGCATTGAGTAAAAAGCCTGTAACCGGTATGAAGGACATTCTGCCGGCAGAAATGCAGGTCAGAGATTATGTGATCAGTGTGATCAAAGAAACCTACGCAAAATTCGGATTTACTTCCATTGAGACACCCTGTGTGGAAAATATTGCCAATCTGAGCAGCAAGCAGGGCGGAGAAAATGAGAAGCTGATCTTTAAGATTTTAAAAAGAGGAGAGAAGCTGAATCTGGAAACAGCACAGACGGAGAATGATCTGGTAGACGGCGGGCTGCGCTATGATCTGACTGTGCCACTGGTGCGCTATTATTCCAATCATGCAAATGAGCTTCCGGCTCCCTTTAAGGCATTGCAGATGGGAAATGTATGGCGTGCGGACAGACCCCAGAGAGGACGCTATCGCCAGTTTATGCAGTGCGATATTGATATTCTCGGCGAGCCCTCTAATCTGGCGGAGATAGAGCTGATTTTGGCTACTACCACTACTCTGGGCAGGCTTGGCTTTAAAGATTTCCAGATCCGGATCAATGAAAGACGGATTTTAAAGGCAATGGCAGCTTACAGCGGATTTGCTGAAGAGGCTTATGATACAGTGTTCATTATTCTGGACAAAATGGATAAGATCGGTCTGGAGGGCGTATCTGGCGAGCTTGCAGAAAACGGCTTTGCCAAAGAAGCTATTGAGAAATATGTGGCACTGTTTGAAAAAATAGAGCAGGCAGCTTCTCCTGAGGCAGCACTGGCTGAGCTGGCAGATACCCTGATCGCAGCAGGTACGCTGGAAGAGGAAGTAAAGGACAGCCTTTTGGAAATTATAGAAAGTGTAAAGGCAACCAAGTCATCTGCCTTTGAGATTGTATTTGATCCTGCCCTGGTACGGGGAATGTCTTACTATACAGGAACGATTTTTGAGATCGCCATGCCGCAGTTCGGCGGCAGCTGCGGAGGCGGCGGACGCTACGATAAGATGGTAGGCAGGTTCACTGGCAAGGATGTACCGGCATGCGGATTTTCCATCGGGTTTGAAAGGATCATTCTGTTGCTTATGGAAAGCGGATTTCAGGTGCCTACCCAGCCGGCAAAGACAGCATTTTTAGTAGAAAAGGGTGTGTCCGGTCAGGCACTGTGTCAGGTTATCGCAAAGGCACAGGAGGAGAGAGCAAACGGAACACAGGTGCTTGTGGCACGGATGAACAAAAATAAAAAGTTTCAGAAGGAACAGCTCATGGCAGAGGGCTATGAGGACTTTAAAGAGTTTTACAAAAATCCTTTGAAATAAGGAAGCTTAGGAGGCATAGAAAATGGCAGAAGCAATGAAAGGACTCCACAGAAGCCACAGATGCACAGAGGTTGGCATTTGTGATGTCGGTGCAACTGTAACCGTTATGGGCTGGGTACAGAAGCAGAGAAATAAGGGCGGTATCATTTTTGTGGATTTACGTGACCGCTCAGGTATTTTACAGATAATATTTGAAGAAAGCAGCTGCGGCATTGAGAATTTCGCAAAAGCAGAAAAGCTGAGAAGTGAGTTCGTGGTCGCAGTTGTAGGTAAGGTAGAGAAACGGGCTGGTGCAGTCAATGAAAATCTTGCTACAGGCCAGATCGAGATCCGTGCAGAGCAGCTTCGCATTCTGTCTGAGGCAGAAACACCGCCTTTCCCCATTGAAGCAGATTCCAAGACCAAGGAGGAGCTGCGGCTGAAATATCGTTATCTGGATTTGAGAAGACCGGATTTACAGAGAAATATCATGCTGAGAAGCAGTATTGTGGCAAACATCCGCAAATTTATGACCCAGGAAGGCTTTCTGGAGATCGAGACACCGATCCTTGGAAAATCTACACCAGAGGGAGCAAGAGATTACCTTGTGCCCAGCCGTGTGCATCCGGGCACCTTTTATGGTCTGCCCCAGTCACCTCAGCTGTTTAAGCAGCTGCTGATGTGCTCCGGCTATGACCGTTATTTCCAGATCGCAAAATGCTTCCGTGACGAAGACCTGCGGGCAGACAGGCAGCCGGAGTTTACCCAGGTAGACATGGAGCTGTCTTTTGTGGATGTGGAGGATGTGATTGATGTAAATGAGCGTTTGCTGCAGTTTGTATGTAAGGAAGCCATTGGCTTAGAGGTACAGCTGCCCATTCCCCGTATGACATGGAAGGAAGCAATGGAGCGGTTCGGATCTGATAAGCCGGACACTCGTTTCGGCATGGAGTTAGTTAATGTGTCTGAGGTAGTTGCCGGCTGCGGATTTGGCGTATTTTCTTCTGCTCTGGAAAATGGCGGAAGCGTCCGGGGTATCAATGCCAAAGGGCAGGCTGCAATGCCTCGTAAGAAGATCGATGCTCTTGTGGATTTTGCAAAAGGATATGGCGCAAAGGGACTGGCATACCTGTGTATTTTAGAGGATGGCAGCTATAAATCCTCCTTTGCCAAGTTTATGACAGAGGATCAGCTGGATGCTCTGGTAAAGGCAATGGATGGTAAGGCAGGGGATCTGCTGCTATTTGCTGCGGATAAAGATACGATCGTTTACAGCGTGCTGGGAGCGCTTCGTCTGGAGCTTGGGGAACAGATGGGAATGATCGACCATGATCAGTTCAATTTCCTCTGGGTAACAGAGTTCCCCTTATTTGAGTGGAGTGAGGAAGAAAACCGTTATGTAGCAGTTCATCATCCCTTTACCATGATGATGGATGAGGATTTGCAGTATCTGGATACAGATCCGGGCAGAGTCCGTGCAAAAGCATATGATATTGTATTAAACGGTGTAGAGCTTGGCGGCGGAAGTGTCCGTATCTATCAGAATGAGATTCAGGAAAAGATGTTTGAGCTTTTAGGCTTTACAAAGGAAGAGGCTCACAGCCGCTTTGGATTCTTACTGGATGCGTTTAAGTATGGTGTGCCGCCACATGCAGGACTTGCTTATGGACTTGACAGACTGGTTATGCTTTTGGTAAAAGCAGACAGTATTCGTGAGGTAATGGCATTCCCTAAGGTAAAGGATGCTTCCTGTCTGATGACCAATGCACCGGATGTTGTAGATGAGGTTCAGTTAAAAGAGCTGCATCTTGCCACACTTTCAGATGCCGCAGAAGAAGCAGAATGATGAAAATATATTGGATGAAAACAGATGCTTTTTTGGATGAGGACAGGTTTTGGCAGGGCTGCACCCTGATAGACCAGACGCGCCTTGAAAAAGTACGCATCTGTAAAAGAACTGAGGATAAAGTCCGGAGCTTATGCTGCGGACTTTTGCTGCAATATGCCATGAAAGAGCAGCTGGGAGCAGCAGACAAGAAGCAGCCAGAGGTGCTGGAGCTGCGTTATGGCTGGGGCAGATGGGGCAAGCCTTATCTGATCGATCATCCCCAGCTGTTTTTCAATCTGTCTCATTCTGGAAATTATGTGGTACTGGCTCTTTCCCACAAAGAGGTAGGAATTGATATCCAGCAGAAACGCCCGGTAAAGGAAACTATGATAAAAAGGGTGCTGGCACAGCAGGAATATAAGCGTTACAGAGAGCTGACTGCCGCCATGGAGGCTGAGAAGGCATTGAGCTGGTTTTTCAGCTGCTGGTGTGCCAAGGAAAGCTTTTGCAAGCTGACTGGAAAGGGACTGGGAGAAGAGCTTTCTTCCTTATTGTATCTGCCTGAAGCAGGCAGGATCATAAGATTTTCAGACACCGGGGAGGCAGGAGAAAAGGAAAGGGGCGCAGACTGTAAGGCGTATCTGCTGGCAGAGGACTGCTGCATGAACGTGTGCAGCTATGAAAAAGGAGAATTCCCATCAGAAGTCACAGAAGTGACAATTTCACATATCATATCATAAGAAAAATGTGTGGGGAAATCAAAATGGCATATACGACCATTATACTGGATGCCGGTCACGGCGGTGCAGACTGGGGCGCATCCTATCAGGGACGCTATGAAAAGGACGACAATCTGGCATTGACACTGGCAGTAGGAAATATTTTACAAAATGCCGGTGTCAATGTTCTTTATACCCGTACTGAGGATGTTTATGAAACACCGATCAGAAAAGCACAGGAGGGAAATCTGTCCGGTGCAGATTATTTTATTTCCATTCACAGAAATTCCAGCCCTTATCCTAATACCTATCAGGGAGTGGAATCCCTTGTTTATTCAGATACAGGGATCGCAGCACTGATCGCGCGGAATATTAACCGGCAGCTGTCCTATCTGGGCTTTCGGAATATCGGAGTGACAGAACGCCCCAATCTGATCGTGCTCAACAGCACACAGATGCCGGCGGTGTTGGTAGAAGTGGGATTTATCAATACAGATTCGGATAATGAGCTGTTTGATCTGGAATTTGACGCTATTGCAGAAGCCATAGCCTTTGGGATCTTAGAGTCGATAGGAGCAATATAGATTGCTCCCATCGATTTTGTTGCATTTATTACAGCTCTACAAATGTAGGAGAATGCTGCAATGCCGGGATCAGCTTTTCTGTTAGGTCACAGGTCTTAAATTTCAGACTTGCAGTATTGATACATGGGTGGCAGACAAAATATTCCTGCGCAAGGATCTCCTTGTCAATGATCAGCCGTACCTTATGCTCGTGGTCGTTCATAAGTCCCAGAATGGTAACAGAGCCGGGAGATACGTCCAGAAGCTCTTCCATCATATCGGCAGAAGCAAAGGAGAGTCTTGCTACACCCAGCTGTGCAGAAAGGTCTTTGGTTACAAATTTCTTTTCTCCGGGCATCAGCAGCAGATAAAAATCGGTTTGCTGACGATTGCATAAAAACAGGTTTTTGCAGATGGGAGTCTGCAGAAGCTCGTCAATTTTGGCGCAGGCCTCAATAGTAGCAGTGGCTTCATGCTGCACCTGTTCGTAGGGAATATGAAGCAGCTCCAGCAGATCGTAGCAACGGATCTCTTTTTCTAAGAGACAGCTGGTATCTGCTGGACGTCCAGACCTTAAAACAAGCGTATCGCCAGAGTCAGAGGGCTGAGGGCTGGAGAGACTTGGTAAGGTCAGAAGCACCTTCTCGATCCGGTTCTGATTGATCTCTTCTGCCCGGATGGTGATTCCCTCCGGGGTTGTGACAGTCTCGCCTACCTTTGGCAGATGATCCAGTGTGCCGATCAGGAGACCGCCGATAGAATCATAATCTTCGGAGGACAGGGAGGTCTCTAATGCATCATTGATGTCGTCCAGCTTCAGACTGCCCTCTACCAGATACTGACGGCTGCCCACCTCTTTGATCAGTTCGGCTTCGTCTCCGTCATATTCATCCCGGATCTCGCCTACGATCTCCTCCAGCAGATCCTCTAAGGTGATCATTCCGGCGCAGGCACCATATTCATTTAAAACAAAGGCCACATTAATGGAAGCCTTCCGCATCTCCATCATCAGATCAGCAGTTTTCTTGTATTCATAGGTATAGTAGGCATCTCTCATAATGTCCCGGATCTGGAATTCCTTTTTATTTGCCACGAAAAGAAAATCCTTGATATTCACAAAGCCCACGACATTGTCAGTGTCATCCTTGAAAACTGGAATCCGGGTGTACATGGATTCCTTGAAGATTTTAAGCAGCTCGCTGTAGGAAGCTGTAATGTCTACCATGATAATATCGATTTTGGGGATCATGATGTCTTTGGCATCAGAATCGCTGAAATCAAATACGTTGTAGATCATTTCCCGTTCTTCTGTTTCGATAGCACCATCCTCATGGCTGACATCCACATAGGTCTTTAAATCCTTTTCTGTTACTGTGGTGGATTTCACATCGGTATTTACACGGAGCAGAAATAAAATCCCGCCTGCCAGCTTATCTATGATAAAGATGATCGGGGTAAACAGGAACATAAGGCTGTAAATAATATTTGCATATACAAGGGAAATCTTTTCAGAATTATTCATTGCCCAGGTCTTTGGAGTGATCTCTCCAAATAAAAGAACCGCTAAGGTCAAAACACCCGTTGTAATTCCTACTGTGTGGCTGCCCCACAGATCAATGGCGATCGTAGTTGCCAGAGAAGAAGCGGAGATATTGACGATATTGTTGCCCACCAGAATCGTACTGAGCATCTTGCTGTAATTTTCCAAAATGTTCTGCACTGTCTGCGCTTTTTTATTTCCTTCGTCGATCAAAGTCCGTATCCGTATCTTATTTACAGTAGTAAGAGCAGTTTCTGCGGAAGAAAAGAATGCAGATAATAAAAGTAATACAATCAGAATGAGAAAACGTATGACACTGTCCGTATCCAAAAAATCAACCTCCTAAAATGTTTGTATTGTTTGTTGTTTTCGTATCCCTTTTTCCACCTCTCAGGGAAGAGAGGTATTGTGGATAATAATATAATAAGAAGAAACAGATTGTCAAGTTTAAAAGCAGACCGGCATATACATAACAACAGGAGGTGTTGGTATGAAGGCTTCGGTAAAAACAGATTCCCATATGATTTTCTACTTAAAATGTCTTCTGGTTTCCTATATTCTGACAGTAGGACTGCTGTTGTTCCTCTCACTTCTGCTTTACCGCTTTGGACTGCAGGAGCGTACTGTATCAATAGCGATCATTCTGATCTACATAGCAGCCACCCTGTTTGCAGGATTTCTTTCCGGCAAAAAAATGCGGACACGGAAATTTGTGTGGGGACTGCTGGCAGGGGCACTTTATTTTACTGTGCTGCTTTTTGTATCTGTACTGCTGGATCATGGGGCAGCGGGAATATCAGGAAATCTGATAACGGTCTTTTTTATCTGCTGTGGCAGCGGTATGCTGGGCGGCATGCTGAGCTAAAGAAGAGATGGCGGAGAGAATGTTGGAAAGAAGAAAAAGAAATCGGGGTCTTTATTGACCTTTTTTATCAGGTGTGCTATACTTTGTAGCGAAGTGAATTCGTAAAAAAATATAGATTCCGGGTAGATGCATGATGCCCCGGTTCATAAGGAGGATATCATACGATGAAGCACATTAAGACATTAAGCACAAGAAATTTACAGGAATCCATGAAAAAAGGCGGCTGTGGCGAGTGCCAGACATCCTGCCAGTCTGCTTGCAAGACATCCTGCACAGTAGGAAATCAGAGCTGCGAAAAGGTAAACAAATAAGGATTCGCAGGACGGATGCGAAAAGCATGTGAGTGCATATATAAGAGAACGGATAAGCAGCGATTCGCGTCGCTGCTTATATTACGTTGGAAAAAGAAAGGGAGTTTTTCGTGATTTACCAATACAAAAACAATGGATATAATATCGTTCTGGATGTGAACAGCGGCAGCGTTCATGTTGTGGATGATGTGGTCTATGACTTGATCCCTCTGGTGGAAAAAGCATTGCAGCAGGGGCTCACGGGAGCAGAGGAAATTGCTGGAAGGGCTGCGGAGGAAAGCGGCAACAGCAAGGAAATGTGTCTGGAGGCTGTCAAGGAAATTCTGGAACTAAAAGAAGCCGGGATGCTTTTTACAGAGGATATTTACCGAGATTATATTTTTGACTTTAAGAATCGGCAGACTGTGGTAAAGGCGCTTTGCCTGCACATTGCCCATGATTGTAATCTGGCATGCAGATACTGCTTTGCAGAGGAGGGCGAGTACCATGGCAGACGTGGGCTGATGAGCTTTGAGGTAGGGAAAAAGGCATTGGACTTTCTCGTAAAAAATTCAGGAAACAGAGTAAATCTGGAGGTGGATTTTTTTGGTGGAGAGCCGCTGATGAACTGGCAGGTAGTAAAAGAGCTGGTGGCATACGGCAGAAGCTTAGAGGAGCCTTATCATAAAAAATTCCGTTTTACCCTGACCACAAACGGAATCCTTTTAAATGACGAGATCCAGGAATTTGTCAATAAAGAAATGAGCAACGTAGTGCTGAGCATTGACGGACGAAAAGAGGTTCATGACAGGATGCGCCCCTTCAGAGGCGGACAGGGCAGCTATGATGTGGTGATCCCCAAATACCAGAAGCTGGCGGAGAGCAGAAACCAGATGAATTATTATGTGAGAGGCACTTTTACAAGAAACAATCTGGATTTTGCAGAGGATGTGCTGCATCTGGCGGATCTGGGCTTTGAACAGATCTCAGTAGAGCCGGTAGTAGCACAGGACACAGAGGATTATGCCATTCGTGAAGAGGACATCCCTAAGATCAAGGAAGAATATGATAAACTGGCAGTGGAGCTTTTGAAACGCAGGAAGGAAGGCAGAGGGGTAAACTTTTTCCATTTCATGATCGATCTGGAAGGAGGCCCTTGTGTGGCAAAACGACTTTCCGGCTGTGGCTCCGGAACAGAATATCTGGCAGTAACACCCTGGGGTGATTTTTATCCCTGCCATCAGTTTGTAGGACAGGAAGAGTTTTTGATGGGAAATGTAGAGGATGGGATCATCAATACGAAAATACGGGATGAATTCAAATGCTGTAATGTCTATGCGAAGGAAAAATGCAAGGACTGCTTTGCTAAGTTTTACTGTAGCGGAGGCTGTGCAGCAAATTCTTATAACTTCCACGGAAGCATTACCGATGCCTATGACATTGGTTGTGAGTTACAAAGAAAACGAATTGAATGTGCAATTATGATGAAAGCGGCATTAGCCGAATAAAAAAGGAGTGCGTAAGATGAAAAAGAGCAGAGCAGTGATTACCCTGGCAGTAACCCTTATCATATTAGGGTTTCTGACCTATGTTGCGATCTTTGGTATCGGTGCAGAAAAAGCAGGAGCAGCCGGAAACATCAGGCAGGGACTTGATCTGGCAGGCGGTGTGAGCATCACATATCAGGTGGTGGGAGAGGAAACCCCCTCTGATGCAGATATGAAGGATACCATTTACAAGCTGCAGCGCCGTGTGGAGGCATACAGTACAGAGGCGCAGGTGTATCAGGAGGGAGAGGATCGTATCAATATCGAGATCCCCGGTGTATCTGATGCAAATGCGATTTTAGAGGAGCTTGGAAAACCGGGTTCTTTGTACTTTTTGTCTGCTGACGGAGCAGAGGTTTTAGCAGGTACAGATGTACAGTCCGCACAGGCTGGTACACAGCAGGATCAGATGGGGAACAGTCAGTACGTGGTACAGCTGACCCTGACAGAGGCAGGCGCAGAAAAGTTTGCAGTAGCCACTGCTCTGGCAGCACCCAATCAGGATATTATCTATATCATGTATGACGGAATGATCGTCAGTGCACCATCTGTAAATGAGCCGATCACAGACGGCGTAGCAGTCATCACAGGCATGGCAAGCTATGAAGAAGCGGAGAAGCTTGCTTCTACCATCCGTATCGGCGGACTGAAGCTGGAGCTGGAGGAGCTGCGTTCCAATGTGGTAGGTGCCCAGCTTGGCTCTGAGGCGATCGAAACCAGTCTGAAGGCAGGTGCCATTGGTATGGCAATGGTAGTTCTGTTCATGATCTTTGTTTATTTTGTTCCCGGACTTGCCGCATCGCTGGCACTGGGAATTTATGTAGGCTTGATCGTTATTCTGTTAAATGCCTTTGAGATTACCTTAACCCTGCCGGGTATTGCAGGTATCATCCTTTCTATTGGTATGGCAGTGGATGCTAATGTTATTATCTTTGCCAGGATCAGGGAAGAGCTGGCAACTGGAAAAACAGTAAGCTCAGCTATGAAGATCGGCTTCCAGAAAGCATTATCTGCGATCATTGATGGAAATGTTACCACACTGATCGCGGCACTTGTGCTGGGACTGAAGGGAAGCGGTACAGTAAAGGGCTTTGCGCAGACTCTGGCACTGGGTATTGTCGTTTCTATGTTTACGGCATTGTTTGTAACACGTATCATTCTCAATGCACTGTATGCTCTGGGACTGAAAAATGTGAAATTTTATGGTGTGGCAAAGAAGAAAAAGACCATCCATTTCCTTTCCAAGAAAGCACTTTGCTTTACAGCCTCAGCACTTGTGATCATAGCAGGCTTTGTCTGTCTGGGACTGAATCAGTCCAGAATGGGAGAACCGCTGAATTACAGCCTGGAGTTTAAGGGCGGTACCTCTACCAACATTACCTTCAAGGAGGACATGAGCATTGAAGAGATTGATGCACAGGTAATTCCGGTAATTACATCTGTAACAGGAGATGGTAATGTACAGGCACAGAAGGTAAGCGGAAGCAATGAAGTGATCGTAAAGACGCGCACCCTTTCAGTAGAAGAAAGGGAACAGCTGAATGAAAAGCTGGTTACAGAATTTCAGGTAGATCCGGAGCAGATTACAGCAGAGACCATCAGCTCTACCATCAGTGCAGAAATGAGAAATGATGCGATTCTGGCGGTAACCATTGCTACAGTGTGCATGCTGCTTTACATCTGGTTCCGGTTTAAAGATATCCGTTTTGCAGCCAGTGCAGTATCTGCACTGCTCCATGATGTGCTCGTTGTGCTGGCATTTTATGCAGCTGCAAAGGTGTCAGTGGGCAGTACCTTTATTGCCTGCATGCTGACGATCGTAGGATATTCCATCAATGCAACCATTGTTATTTTTGACAGGATCCGTGAAAACCTCAGTGGAGAAAAGAAAAAGGCAGATCTGGCGGATGTGGTAAATGCAAGCATCACACAGACTCTTTCCAGAAGTATTTTTACCTCTCTGACAACCTTTTTCATGGTGGCAGCGTTGTATGTGCTGGGTGTTACATCCATCCGCGAATTTGCACTGCCGCTGATGGTGGGAATCGTATGTGGTACTTATTCCTCTGTATGTCTTGCAGGGTCAATGTGGTATGTGCTGCGTACTAAGCTGGCATCCAAAAAGAAGGCTGAATGATCAGAGCATTTTACAGATACTAAAAAAAATAAGAACCCTCCAAGAACCGGGAGGGTTCCTTTTACTCTATAGGGAAATATGAAGCAGGAAAAATGGTATATAACAGCGAAGAAGGCTGATTTTGAAGAGATAGGGAAAAAGTTTTCCATTGATCCGGTGGTTGCCAGGATTATACGCAACAGGGACGTGGAAGGAGATGAAGCGATCCAAAAATATCTGTATGGGACGCTGGAAGATCTGTATGATCCGCTTACGATGAAGGATATGGCACTGGCAGCAGAAATCATACAGAAAAAAATAAAAGAAAAGAAAAGGCTCAGAGTGATCGGAGACTATGACATTGACGGGGTGATGTCTGCCTATATACTGACCAGAGGGCTGGAAGAGCTGGGCGGCAGTGTGGATACGGTAATTCCCCACCGGATACAGGACGGCTATGGGCTGAACGAAGAACTGATCCTGAAAGCGCATGAGGATGGGATCGATACCATCATTACCTGTGACA
Organism: uncultured Lachnospiraceae bacterium; assembly: GCA_964389835.1. Taxonomy (GTDB): domain Bacteria; phylum Bacillota; class Clostridia; order Lachnospirales; family Lachnospiraceae; genus VSOB01. The sequence continues at coordinate 37,194 of CAYMEZ010000009.1, forward strand.
ATGGAATCGCAGCCTATTCCCAGATCGCATATGCCAAAGAGCTGGGGATGATGGTTGTTGTAACAGACCATCATGAGGTGCCTTATGATGAAGCTGACGGAGAACGTATTTACCAGTTGCCTCCTGCTGCGGCAGTAGTAGATCCCAAGCAGCCAGCGTGCCAGTATCCCTTTTCCGGAATCTGCGGGGCAGTGGTAGCCATGAAGCTGATGCAGGTGCTTTTTGAAGAGGAAGGACTTGGCAGCAGGCGGGCATTGGAAGAGTTTCTGGAAATGGCAGCCTTTGCTACGGTTGGGGATGTGATGGAGCTTGTGGATGAAAACCGTATTCTGGTAAAATATGGGCTGGAGGCGATCCGTCACGGAAAAAATCCGGGGCTAAGGGCATTGATGGAGGTTTGTGAGCTGGGAGAGAAAAGGCTTACTGCTTATCACATCGGTTTCATTTTAGGACCTTGCCTGAATGCAACAGGAAGACTGGATACTGCACAGCGCGCGTTAAAGCTCCTACAGTGCAGGACGAGAGAGGAAGCACTCCCTATTGCCATGGATCTGCGCCATATCAATGAAAGCCGGAAGAACATGACCCAGAAAGGGGTAGAAGCAGCAGAAAAGCTGATCAGGGAACAGGATCTGGAAAAACGCCGGGTGCTGATTTTGTATCTGCCGGACTGCCACGAAAGTCTGGCTGGAATCATTGCAGGCAGGATCCGTGAAAAATACGGCAAGCCTGTATTTGTACTGACAGATGCAGAGGATGGAGTAAAAGGTTCGGGCCGCTCCATAGAGAGCTATTCCATGTATGAAGAATTGAGCCGCTGTAAAGACTTATTTACAAAATACGGCGGACATAAGATGGCGGCAGGACTTTCCATTCCCAAGGATAAGGTGAAGCTTTTTATGGAGCGTATGGAGGAGGGCTGCAGCCTGAGTCCAGAGGAACTGGTGGAAAAGGTGCATATTGATGCTGCCATGCCGTTTCATTATGTAAACCGAAAACTGGTGGAGCAGTTTACCCTGCTTGAGCCTTTTGGAAATGGAAACAGAAAGCCTCTTTTTGCACAAAAAAATCTCCGGCTTTTGCAGAGCAGGATTTTGGGAAAAAGCAGAAAGGTAGGAAAATATACGGTTCTGGATGAAAATGGGGATCGATATGAGCTGACCTATTTCGGCGAGCAGGAAGAACTGCTTTCCTATTGGCAGAAAAAACAGAAAATTCATATAACATATTACCCGGAACTGAATGTATTCCGGGGCAGGATGGAGATCCAGCTTATATTGCAGAATTATATGTAAGGGAGAAGGGAATGAAAGAAAAACGTTTGGATTATATCGATATGGTAAAGGGGATAGGCATTATCCTTGTAGTGATCGGGCATTCCACCTATGTGTCAGAGAATACGCTGACCTGGCTTGCCTCTTTTCATATGCCCCTGTTCTTTATTATTTCAGGAATTCTCTTTGCCCATAAAAATGCCTGCTGTGAGCCTTTTCCTGCCTATGTGAAAAAACGGTTTTGCGGTATGATGATCCCTTATTTCTGGTTTAGCCTGATCTACATCGGTGTGGATTATTATTATCTTTATGCACATCCGGAGCTGATCGATCAGGCGTTTATCAATTCAGCCATTTTACAGGCAGTATCCCTTTTCGGGATTTCTGTTTTGTGGTTTTTGCCGGCGATCTTCATGGGTGAGCTGTGCCTTTACGGGCTGGTAAAGCGATGCCCCGGCTGGCTGCTGGCTTTTCTGGGAATACTGTTTGTATGGGTTCCGGTGCTCGGCAAAAAATGGATTGAAACCTCCCTTAATATGGAAGAAATGCTGTTTATGACATGGCTTGGCAATCTGCTGCTGGCACTTCTCAGGGTGTTTCCGGCAGTGGTATTTTTACTGATCGGGTATGGCAGCTATTATCTGCTGGAAAAAGTACAGAAAAAGCCTGTGTGGGAGATCCTGACAGGTGTTGCCTGTCTGCTCTTAAATGGAGCAGTGGCATTTGCAAATGGCAGAGTGGATATGCATTATCTTGTATTCAATAACCTGTTTGGCTATTATCTGGGAGCCTGCAGTGCAGCGCTGGGACTGATTCTGATATGCAGGAATTGTAAGAAGCTCTGGCTGCTGGCTTTTCTTGGAAGCAACTCGTTGATCGTCATGCTGACTCATCTGGATTGTCAGCTGATGAGCACGGCGATCCGTTTTGCAGCTGGCATGAATCAGTTCATTCCAAGAGCAAAGGACCTGATGTTTCTGGTAAATCTGTATGGTGCTCTGCTCATTGGAGAACTGGTTCTGATCGTACTGATCAATCGGGTGGGATTTTTCCTGATCGGAAGAAAAAAAGCGGTAAAAATGGAAGGGCCTGCCTGTTATAAGGCCTTGGTGAAAAAAATACGCGGCAGGAAATTTTCCCGTGTGAAATAGGCAGGGCTATTTTCTGTCCTCGATGATCAGGGTGCGGATAGAGGTAGGAGATTCTGTCCAGTTAAACAGGTAAATGGTGTACTGGGAGTTGCTTCTGACTGTGATCTCAGTGGTAAGCAGGACTTCATTGGTATTTGCGACAAACATATCATAACGGGCAGGAGTGACTCTGACATAGTTGGTAGCTTCCATGAAATTTACATTGCGGAAAACAATGTTGCCTGAATAGGTGGAAAGGGTAAGAGGTCCTGCATTATAGGAAAGATTGCAGGCTCTGACACAGGAGCCGCCTAACGGAGTAAAGCAGACAGTGTCATTGATCTCCACAAAATCCAGACCGCCGGCTGTATTGACGATCGCAATGGTAGTGGTAGAACCAACAGTGATCCGTACCTGCTTGCTTACATAAATATAGCCGTTTCTGGCTGCTACTGTGATGGTCTGTGTACCGGAGGAAACCCGTCCGTAGTCGCTGACCTCTGCATATTCCAGGGTGTCAACAGCAGTGCGGTTGTTAATGGAGATAACAAAGGGGCTGTAGCCGATGGCAGCGTTCAGAAAGCGGACTGTGCCATAGCTGGCAGAGTTACAGTAAAAGCAGGATGTGACAGGACGCGGCAGCACCGTTATGATCGTTCCCTGCAGACCAGAGGAATTGTTGCCGGAATAGACCGGAACATTTACACTTGGATAGAAAGAACTGTTATCGCCGGAGTAGACTGGCCCGCCCTCGCCGGGATTGGGCAGAGGAATGACCGGAGTAGAGGGCGCAGAGGGCATGCTCGGTGTAAAAATATCGTTGCCGTTTCCCATAGTGCTGCCAGAATAAACAGGCCCTCCTTCCCCGGGATTGGGAAGTGGAATAACAGGTGTTGCGTTACCGCTGCTGTTATTGTTATTGCTGCCTGCATTGGCATCATTTGCAGTATCGTTCATGTACTCGTTTGAATTCATAAGGCTCCTCTTTTTTTTCGATGAAGATATGCTGTATTTTATGTTAAAAAATGAAAATGGTGCTTAAGAAAGAGTTGTGGAAAAAGTTGTCGAATGTTATAATATATTCGATTATGAGAGTAGTCAGTTTTTTGGAGGTATAGCTAGAAACTAGGAAGGCGGGATGAATAGTGAAATTAAAAAGGATTGGTGCAAAGCTGATATTGGGGATTCTTCCGGTAGTAGTCATTGCCATGGCAGTGCTTACTGTGATCAGTGCCCGGAGCGGGCGTGAGATCATCACAGAGCAGATGCAGGAGCGCATGGTGTCTGAATTAGAAGCTCAAAAGGCTACTATCGCAGGAGAACTGGAGCTGATCAAGAGCACCACTGTAAATTTATCAAACACCGTAAACAACGGATATAAGACGATCACACCATCGGCTTTGGAGTCTACGATCTCTCAGGTGGTGGGCGGAAATGATATGATACTGGGCAGCGGTGTGTGGTTTGAAGCCAATGTATACAGGACAAATGAAAAATATTATGCTCCGTATGTACACAGCAGCACGCCCGGACTGGCTGCTACCTATTATGAAGAGGGATCGGGAGCGAGCGATTATTTCAGCAGGGATTTTTATATGATGTCTAAGGAAATGCAGGGAGAATATCTTTTTGCAGAGCCTTACTATGATGCAGAGAGCGGCGAGTTCATCATGACCTGTGTATCTCCTATGATCAATTCAAGAGGAAATTACATAGGCTGTGTAACTGTTGATGTAAATATGATGATGCTCCAGAATATGATCAGCGGGATTCAGATAGGAGAAACTGGCGATGCACTGCTTTTATCCGGTAATACCGGTGCTTATCTGGGCTGCACTGATGAGAGCAGGATCCAGTCTGGAATGAGCATTTTAAACGAGGAAAATGCTTCTCTGGCAGCAGCAGGTCAGCAGATGATGGATGCAGAAAGCGGTATTGCAGATTATTCTGAAGGCGGAGCAAACTGCCGGTTATATTATGGCACTGTACCGGAGGTAAACTGGAAGATCGCCATGAGAGTTCCCCAGCTGGAGCTGGATGCCCCGGTAACACTGCTTGTAAGCAGACTTCTGCTGGTATGTGCAGCAGCCATTGTTGTAGCTGTTATTGCGATCCTGATCCAGGTCAGATCTATTTCCAGAGGAATCCGTAAGGTACATCATTTTGCAGAAACACTGGCATCAGGGGATTTCTCCATTGAGCCTATGTCGATCCGCCGGATTGATGAGCTGGGACAGATGGGCAGATCCTTAAATGCCATGTATGAAAGCAATCGAGAGGTTATCAGTGATATTTCTACTTACGCAGGAGAGATCACAGACTCCAGCGGAAAGGTAAATGCATCTGCTGAAAATCTGATGCAGCAGTTTGAAACCATCGTGACCTTGATGAACAGTGTAAACGAGGCCATGATGTCGGCAAGTGCAGCAACCCAGGAGGTCAATGCTTCTACTGAGGAGGTTTCTTCTTCCGTCAACATTCTGGCTGGAGAGGCAGAAAAGAGTAAGGGCATGACGGAGGAGATCAAAAAGAGAGCAAATCAGATCGAGAAAAGCAGCAGGGCATCTTACGATAATGCCACCAGACTTTCTAAAAAATATGAGGACAATCTGACCAAGAGCCTTGAAAACGCTGAGGTAGTTGAATCCATTGGAAAAATGGCAGAAATGATTTCCGGTATTGCACAGCAGATCAATCTGCTTTCCCTGAATGCTTCCATTGAAGCAGCAAGGGCAGGAGAACAGGGAAGAGGCTTTGCAGTGGTTGCAACGGAGATCGGAAAAATGGCCGGCGAGACAGCAGAGGTTGTGGAGGATATCCAGAATACGATAGAAGAGGTTAAGAAAGCATTTGAGATGTTGGCTGGAGATTCCAAATCCCTGATAGGCTTCTTAAAAGAAACTGTTACGCCGGATTATGACCGCTTCGTAGGAGTGGCAAAGCAGTACGGAGAAGATGCCGTTGCCATTGAGGGCAATTCCATAAAAATCTCTGAAATGGCAGCAAGCATTGAGGGCATCATGGGTGAAGTGGCAAATGCAGTACAGAATATTGCAGAATCCACACAGAGTACGGCAGATACCAGCACACAGATCATGGATACCGTAGATGATGTATCCAAGGTTGTGGAAGATGTATCTGAAAAAGCCAGAGAGCAGGAAGGCATTGCCGGCAGCCTGAATGCAGTAGTTGGAAAATTCAAACTGAATTAAATGAAACTGAATTAAATTCTACTTTTCTCCTTCCCTTTTGTGTGTTACAATAGGGAAGGAGTTTGTTTACTTATGTCAGAAATAACCAGTAGAGACAGAAAAAAAAGAGTAAGAATATTAAAGAAGCTGATTATTTACGGCATTTTAATGATGATCCTGCTTCCGGCAGGCTGTAGTATCTATTTAGGAGTCAGGGTCTGCCAGCTGAAAGGTCAGGTACAGGAGCTGCAGCAAGGTCTGCAGGACGGGACGCAGCAGGAAAAAGATGCCGGTCAGCTACAGGAGGCAGAGGCGCAGCCGGAGATTCCCTTAACGGAAGAGGACAGCATCAGAGCCTGGGAAAATATGGAAAAGCCAGGGGAACTGTCTGGGATGGAAAAAAGCGGCATCAGAAAGGTATATCTGACCTTTGATGATGGTCCCAGCAGGTATACTGCCCAGATCCTTGACATCTTAAAGGAGTATGATGTGAAGGCGACCTTCTTTGTGGTAGGCAAGGGCAAAAAGCCCTACGAAGCTCTTTACAGCCGGATCGTAGAGGAAGGACATACACTGGGAATGCATTCCTACAGTCATGTATATGAGGACATTTATCAGTCAAAGGAAGCCTTTGTAAAGGATGTTAATGAGCTTCAGGATTATCTGTATGAGGTAACGGGAACACATCCTCAGGTTTATCGCTTCCCCGGAGGAAGCAGCAACCGCGCCAGCAAGGTGTCAATGGAGGAGCTGGAGGCATATCTGGATGAGATAGGCGTGCAATGGTACGACTGGAACATTTCCAGCGGCGATGCCACAGCGAAGCTTGGTAAGGATAAGATCATTGCCAACTGTACAAAGGGGCTGGAGGGCTATCACCAGGCTGTGATCCTCATGCACGATGCAGCAAACAAGAAAAGTACGGTGGAGGCATTGCCGGAGCTGATAGAAGCAATACTGGAAATGGAGGATACGGTCATTGTGCCCATTACAGCGGATACAGTACCGATCCAGCACTAAGAAATACAGGATACAAAGGAATGGAGGATAATAAAATGGGTTTCTTTTCAGATCTGAAAGAAGATTTATCACAGGCAGTAAATGAGCTGATCCCTGAAGAGGAGATGGCAGAAAATGAACTGCAGACAGAAGAGGCAGCAGAGGATTCCGGCGATCAGCAGGAAGAAGTGGCTGTAACGGAGGGTAATATGACTGATACATTAGAATCACTGTTAGAGCAGATCGATCTGCAGGAAGCAGCACCGGTGGAAAGAGTGCAGACACAGAGTATGTCCTATGGAGAAAAAAGCAGCGTCAGCGATGAGGTTGCGATCGTAACTGCAGGAATGAAGATCAAGGGTGATATGACCTCAGATGGTTCTCTGGATGTTATTGGTGTGATCGAAGGAAACATTGACATTCTGGGCAAGTTAAACGTAACAGGTGCTGTAACAGGAAATTCCAAGGCAACAGAAATTTATGCAGAGAATGCAAAGATTACAGGTGAGGTACGCAGTGAGGGAAGCGTAAAGATCGGACAGAGCTCTGTTATCGTTGGCAATATTTTTGCCAGCAGTGCAGTGATCGCTGGTGCTGTAAAGGGCGATATCGATGTACACGGTCCGGTGATTCTGGATACCTCTGCCATCGTTATGGGAAATATCAAATCCAAATCTGTACAGATCAACAATGGTGCAGTGATCGAGGGTATGTGCTCCCAGTGCTATGCAGATGTCAACCCGACTTCATTCTTTGAAGAGTTTAAAAAGAGAAAATAAGAATCGTACATGGTAGGATCAGGAGATAAGGATGCAGAGAATATTGTTAAAGCTCAGTGGAGAAGCACTGGCAGGAGAAAAAAAGACAGGCTTTGATGAGCCTACAGTGAAAAAGGTTGCCCTTCAGGTAAAGCAGCTGGTAGAGGATGGCATTCAGGTAGGGATCGTGATCGGCGGCGGCAATTTCTGGAGAGGGCGTTCCAGCGAAAATATTGACAGGACAAAGGCAGATCAGATCGGCATGCTTGCCACTATCATGAACTGTATTTATGTATCAGAGATCTTCCGTTCCACGGGAATGATGACCAATATCCTGACCCCCTTTGAATGTGGCTCTTTTACCAAGCTGTTTTCCAAGGACCGGGCAAACAAATATTTTGAAAAGGGTATGGTAGTATTTTTTGCAGGCGGTACAGGACATCCCTATTTTTCAACGGATACAGGAGTGGTACTGCGTGCGATCGAGGTAGAGGCAGATGTGATCCTGTTAGCAAAGGCAGTGGATGGGGTTTATGATGATGATCCCAGAACCAATCCGGCGGCAAAAAAATATGATACGGTGACCATTGATGAGGTAATTGCCAAAAATCTTCAGGTAGTGGATATGACTGCCTCGATTCTGGCAAGAGACAACAAAATGCCGATGTGGGTATTTGGCTTAAATGAAGAAAACAGCATTGTCAATACAGTAAAGGGCAATTTTAACGGAACCAAGGTTACGGTTTAAAGAGGAGGAAATGATATGGATGAAAGAGTAAAGGCTTATGAAGCAAAGATGCAGAAGGCATATGATTATTTGCTGGCAGATTTTGCTACGATCCGTGCAGGACGTGCAAATCCCCATGTATTAGATAAGATCAAAGTAGACTATTATGGAACACCTACCCCGATCCAGCAGGGAGGAAATGTTTCTGTTCCCGAACCGAGGATGATCCAGATCGCTCCCTGGGAAAAAAGTCTGTTAAAGAGTATTGAAAAGGCGATCCTTACTTCTGATATCGGGATCAATCCATCCAATGACGGCTCAGTGATCCGTCTTGTCTTTCCAGAACTGACAGAGGAACGCAGAAAGGATCTGGTAAAGGAAGTAAAGAAAAAAGGAGAAGAGGGCAAGGTAGCAGTCCGTAATATCCGCCGTGATGGAAATGATGGATTCAAGAAGCTTGCAAAGACAGAGGTTTCTGAGGATGAGATCAAGCAGTTGGAGGAGGAGCTTCAGAAGGTAACGGACAAATTTATAAAAGAAATTGATAAAGCGGTAGAAGAAAAATCAAAGGATATTCTTACCGTATAGAATGGATGTAATTACGAAAGACTAAGGGGCAGGCGCAGGTGAGCGGCTTCCCCTTTCTGTTAAAGAGGGAAAGAACATGAAAATACCAAATCATGTAGCGATCATTCTGGATGGAAACGGCAGATGGGCAAAAAGTAAGGGAATGCCCAGAAACTACGGACACGTGCAGGGCGCAAAGCAGGTAGAGCTGATCTGTGAAAAGGCTTATAAAATGGGCATACAGTATCTGACCGTCTATGCTTTTTCCACGGAAAACTGGAGCAGACCTAAGGATGAGGTGGATGCTCTTATGAAGCTGCTGCGCAATTATATGAAAAACTGCCTGAAAACCGCAGAAAAAAACAGAATGTGCGTGCGTGTCATAGGGGATAAGACCCGTCTGGATGAAGATATCCAGCAAAAGATCGCCCAGCTGGAGGAGGCAACCAAGGACAATGATGGACTGCATTTCCAGATCGGCATCAATTATGGCGGAAGAGATGAACTTCGGCGCGGAGTGGAAGACCTTGCAGAAAAGGTTAAGGCAGGCGTGCTGCAGCCGGAAGAGATCACTGAGGAGGTGCTGGCAGAAGCACTGGATACAAAGGGCATACCAGATCCGGATCTGCTGATCAGAACCTGCGGTGAACAGAGGATATCCAATTTTTTACTCTGGCAGCTGGCATATACAGAATTTTATTTTACGCCTGTTGCATGGCCTGATTTTGATGAAGCGGAATTGAGAAAGGCTGTGGATGCATACAATGCTAGAGACAGACGTTTTGGCGGCGTGAAGGAGGAATAGAATGGGGAAAAGAATCCTAAGCGGCGCTGTGGTAATGGCACTGGCGGTAACGGGTCTTTTGCTGGGAAAAACAGTGCTGGCAGGTGTGCTGCTGATCGTTTCCTTTGCTGCCTACCGGGAGCTTTGCAAGGCAGTAAAGGTGCATGATGGAAAAGGAATGGATATTCTGGAAACAGTGGGATATCTGGGAATTGCAGGATACTATGTTCTGATCTGGCAGAAAGAGGAAAAGCTGGCGTGGATTCCGGATGAGAAAATGCAGCTGTTTTTGTTTATGCTGTTTGTAGGGATACTCATGCTGATGATGGCAGTTTATGTACTGACTTTTCCTAAATACAGATCGGAGCAGGTTATGGCGGCATTTTTCTGCATAGTATATGCGCCGGTTATGCTGTCCTTTATCTATCTGACAGAGCGGATGGAAAATGGCAGATATATTGTCTGGATGATATTTATCAGCTCATGGGTGTGTGATACCTGTGCATATTTTACAGGCATGCTGTTTGGAAAACATAAGCTTGTGCCGGTGTTAAGCCCTAAAAAGACCATAGAGGGTGCCATTGGCGGTGTAGCAGGCTCGGCTCTGGTAGGGGCGCTGTTTGCTTTTTTCATGGTAGATCAGGTAATACCGCAGCAGAATATAACAGCAGCATTTGCAGTACTGGGCGCGGTGGGAGCAGTGATCTCACAGATAGGAGATCTGGCAGCCTCGGCGATCAAGAGAAATCATGACATCAAGGATTATGGGACCTGTATCCCAGGGCATGGTGGGATCATGGATCGTTTTGACAGCGTGATATTTACAGCCCCCATGATTTATTTTATGGCACAGATATTGATAGGAGCATAGACAAATGAAAAAGATCGGGATTTTGGGCTCAACAGGCTCTATCGGAACACAGACACTGGAAATCGTAAGAAACTACCCGGAAAAGCTGCAGGTAGTGGCACTGGCAGCTGGCAGCAACGTAGAACTTTTGGAAAAACAGATCCGGGAATTTAAGCCGGTGCTGGCAGGCCTTTGGGAAGAAAAGGCTGCACAGGATCTGCGTCAGAGAGTAAGTGATCTGGATGTACGCATTGTATCCGGTATGGAAGGGCTTTTGGAGATCGCAGCCATGGATGAGGCAGAAGCGATCGTGACAGCAGTGGTAGGAATGATCGGAGTCAGACCAACACTGACTGCCATTGAACACGGAAAGGATATTATGCTTGCCAATAAAGAAACCCTGGTTACGGCAGGACATATTCTGATACCTCTGGCAAAGAAGAAGGGGGTATCGATCCTTCCGGTAGACAGTGAGCACAGTGCGATCTTCCAGTCTCTGAACGGGGAAAAGAAAACGCAGGTAAAAAAACTTTTACTGACAGCTTCAGGCGGCCCTTTTCGTGGGAAAAAGCGTCATGAGCTGGAGAACATGACAGCAGAGGATGCCTTAAAGCATCCCAACTGGTCAATGGGCAGGAAGATTACCATTGACTCGGCAACGCTGGTCAATAAGGGACTGGAGGTTATGGAGGCAAAATGGCTGTTCGGTGTGGAGCTGGATCAGATCCAGGTAGTGGTACAGCCTCAGAGCATCATTCATTCCATGGTAGAGTATGTAGATGGAAGCATTATTGCCCAGCTGGGATTGCCGGATATGAAGCTGCCCATACAGTATGCATTGTTTTACCCAGACCGGCTGCCCATGGCAGGACCATCTCTGGATTTTTATCAGTTGTCTCAGATAACCTTTGAAAAGCCTGATACAGATACCTTCCGTGGGCTTGCACTTGCCTTTGATGCAATGAGGGCAGGGGGCAGTATGCCTACTGTATATAATGCTGCGAATGAAAGGGCAGTCAGTCTGTTCTTAGACCATAAGATCTCTTTCCTTCAGATAGCAGAGACCATTGAAGCATGTATGGCGCAGCATCAGCTGATCAAAGAACCGGATATACAGCAGATCCTGGAAACAGAGAGCTGGACCTATGAAATCATAAATAAGCAGGTGATTTGTTGACAATTATAATTTTTCTTATTATGATCTGTACCATTGTCATGATCCATGAGCTGGGACATTTTCTTCTGGCAAAGGCAAATGGTATAACGGTCAAGGAGTTTTTTGTGGGGATGGGTCCCACACTCTTTTCTTTTACCAGAGGAGAAACAAAATATTCGTTCAAGCTTTTTCTCATAGGCGGTGCCTGTGTGTTTGAAGGCGAGGACGGCAGGGAAGAGGAGGATGGACAGGAGAGCCTGCCCTTATCAGAGGGAGCTTTCCCTAATGCCAATGTGTGGGCAAGGATCTCAACTGTGGCTGCGGGTCCTATTTTCAATTTTATTCTGGCGTATGTTCTGGCAGTGATCATTATAGGAACGACCTATTCTGACAAGCCGGTCATCCAGCAGGTAATTCCCGGATTTGCAGCCGAGGAGGCTGGCATACAGGCTGGAGATCTGATCACCAGAATAGATGGAGAGCGGATTTATCTGTCCAGAGAGATCAATCTGATCACAACCCAGAAGCAGGGGGAGACTCTTAAGGTAGAGTATCTACGGGATGGAAAACGGCATGAAGCAGTGCTGACTCCCAAGCTGGATGCGGAAAGCGGCAGATACCTTTTAGGCTTTCAGGGCTATGCAGAATATTTTAAATGTTCTCCCTTTCAGGTATTTCAGTACAGCTATTATGAAGTGCGCTACGGTCTGAAGGCAACTCTGAAAAGTCTGGAGATGCTGATACAGGGAAAGGCAGGCAAGGACGAGGTTTCCGGACCGATCGGAATCGCAGTGTTGGTAGATGATGTGGCAGAACAGACAAAGCCATATGGTGTCTGGGTAATGATAGTCAATATGATGAATCTGGCAATGCTTTTGTCCGTCAATCTGGGCGTGCTGAATCTATTGCCGCTGCCGGCATTAGACGGAGGCAGACTTGTATTTCTGCTGATCGAGGTAATACGGGGAAAGCCGATTCCACCGGAAAAAGAGGGAATGGTGCATCTGGCTGGATTTGCAGTATTACTGGGACTTATGGTGTTTATTATGTACAATGATATTGTGAAGCTGTTATAGTGGGCGCGTTTAAATGGCAGAGCCTTAAGCAGGTATGAAATATGCAAATATACTAATTGAAAAGGAGCTTTAAAGGATGAAGATGCACGCAGGTGTATACTGGTCAGCCGGCGTGGGACATGAAAAAAATCAGGATTCTCTTTCCTTGCAGCAGGCTTCGCTGCAAAGGGGAGAATGCCTGCTGGCTGTTGTCTGTGATGGAATAGGAAGTCTGCAGGCAGCAGAGGATGCAGGCGGCATAGTGGTCTCCCACCTGACAGACTGGTTTTACCATGAGGGGAAAGAACTGATCTGTCATAACCGTTCAAAAGAAAAAATCTTACTTGCCTTACAAGGGCAGATCTTTCAGATTCAGGAGTCTCTCCAACGTTTTCAGCAAAAGGAACATATTCAGACAGGAACAACCTGCAGCGGAATATTGCTGACCAAAAGAAATTATTATCTGATTCATATCGGCGATTGCCGGATCTATCTGATTCGCAGAACAAAAAATCCATTTTTGAAAAAACAGTATCATATGCAGTGTCTGACTAAGGATGATCAGGATAAACGGGGGCATCTTTTCAAGGCACTTGGACTGGCTGGAAGTGACCGGGCAGTCTTTGAAGCAGGAAAACTCAGAAGACATACCGGTTTTTTGATATGTACGGATGGATTTTACCGGCAGCAGAAAAAAGAGGTAATGGAGCAGATGCTGGGGCCGCTTATTTTGAACTCCGACTCCAGACTCAAAGATCAGATAGAGCGGCGGTTAGAAATGCTGGGCAGTCTGGCGGCACAGCAGGGAAGCAGAGATGATATGTCAGCAATCGGGATCATTGTCAGATAAAAAGAAATGGGGAATCAGATTTATGAAAGAGGACAGGTATAAAATCTTGAAAAGACTGGCACAAGGAGGCAGCGGTGTGACCTATCTGGTGTGGGATGTCAGATTAGAGAAAAAATGGGTCATGAAGTGCGTTTCTCTGCATGGAGATCAGGATCTCAGGTCTGTACAGCAGGAGATAAGGGCACTGCGGCAGCTGCACCGGGAAGGGATTCCTGTGTTGGCAGATGTGCTGTATGAAGAAGATCAGGTATCACTGGTTATGGAGTATATGCAGGGACTTTCTTTGGAAGAGAAGATCCTGCAGGAGGGAAAAATGAGCGAGTCAGAGGCGGTAAGGTGCGCTCTCCAGATCGCCGCACTGCTGCTGGAACTGCATAGGCTGCCAGAGAGGCTGGTGCATGGAGATTTAAAGCCAGCCAATCTGATCTGGCACAAAGGGAAGGTCGCCCTGCTTGACTTTGGAGCAGCTATGGGACAGCACAGGGAAAACATAGGAAAAGAAAGAGAAAGAGGAATATATTATACGCCGGGGTATGTAGCACCTGAGCTGCTGCAGGGAAGCTATCCTTCTGTGGAAAGTGATGTATATGGGCTGGGCGCGGTGCTTTTTTATCTGCTGACGGGGCAGGATCCGAAAAGGAGAGGCGGAATCTGTCCCATCCGGGAGGAAAATCCGGCACTGAGCAGAAAAATGGAGCTGCTGATCCAAAAATGTACCAACATGGCTGCCAGTGAGAGGTATCATTCCATAGAAGAGGTAATACAGGAACTGACAGAAATGGCAGAAGGCAGGTATCTGCCCATATGGAAAAGGAAAGCCGGAAAGAAAAGAGAGGGCTGCAGATACCACAAGCAGTTTCAAACAATCCAAAATATTTTATTGACAGATGGAAAGAGCCAGTCTTTTGTGTTAAACTATTCGGAAGAGAGGCTGTCGTAAATAGACCCGGTCAGGGTGAAAATCAGTACGAGAGCACAGCTAAGAGATAGAGAAAAAGGGAGGAAACAAATGTACCGTGAACATACAAAAGTAATACAGATCGGTGACAGAGTCATAGGCGGAGGCAATCCGGTGCTGATCCAGTCCATGACCAATACCAGAACAGAAGATGTGGCAGCAACGGTGGCGCAGATCCGCCGTCTGGAGGCAGCAGGGTGTGAGATCATCCGCTGCACCGTGCCAACAAAGGAGGCAGCACTTGCTATCCGTGAGATTAAAAAACAGATTACGATTCCCTTGGTGGCAGACATTCATTTTGACTACCGGATGGCGATCGCGGCGATCGAGAATGGAGCGGATAAGATCCGCATCAATCCAGGCAACATAGGAAGCCGGGAACGGGTAGAAGCGGTAGTTTCGGCGGCAAAGGAAAGAAATATCCCAATCCGCATAGGAGTCAACAGCGGTTCTCTGGAAAAGGAGCTGGTAGAAAAATATCAGGGTGTAACAGCAGAGGGAATCGTGGAGAGTGCACTGGATAAGGTACATATGATAGAGGATATGGGATATGACAATCTGGTAGTCAGCATCAAATCCTCTCAGGTTATGATGTGTGTAAAAGCACATGAAATTCTGGCAGAAAAGACAAACTATCCGCTGCACGTGGGAATCACGGAGTCCGGTACGGTAACAAGCGGCAATATTAAGTCCGCAGTAGGACTGGGTATTATCCTGAATCAGGGTATCGGGGATACCATTCGTGTGTCTCTGACAGGAGATCCGGTGGAGGAAATCAAAAGTGCCAAGCTGATCCTGCGTACACTGGGGCTGCGTAAGGGCGGTATTGAGGTGGTATCCTGTCCGACCTGCGGCAGAACAAGGATCGATCTGATCTCATTGGCAAATCAGGTGGAAACCATGGTACAGGATATTCCGCTGGATTTAAAGGTAGCGGTCATGGGCTGTGTTGTAAATGGACCGGGAGAAGCAAAGGAAGCAGATATTGGGATCGCAGGCGGTATCGGAGAGGGGCTGCTGATCAAAAAAGGCGAGATCATCCGCAAGGTACCAGAGGAGAAGCTGCTGGAAACACTGCGGGAAGAATTGCAAAACTGGCAGGGATAAATAATGGCAAAACAGTTTTTGGAAGTATTTCCTACGTTAAAACTGAATGATGAAACAAAACTGATTTTGGATGAGGTGCAGGTAGAGCGGATTACAGCTACCAGACGCAAGGATTTTCTGCGTATTTATATATTCAGTACCCATCTGCTTACCAAGGATGTTATTTTCTTTCTGGAAAAGGAGATCAAAAAACAGCTGTTTCCCAATGTGGGAATGGTCATCCGTATTTATGAGAAATACCGCTTGTCGGCTCAGTACGACCTGAAAAATTTAGAGGAGCTGTACCATAGCAGTATCCTATTGGAATTAAAGGAATATGACCATATTGAATATACCATGTTCAAGGGAGCTGTGATCTCTTTTCCGGCAGATAACAGACTTGTCCTGACGGTAAAGGACAGCGTGCTGGCAAGGGAAAAGGGAAATGAGCTTGTCAGGATACTGGAAAAAATACTGGGGGAGCGGTTTGGACTTTCTGCCTTTGTTGAGCTTGTGTATCAGGAGCAGGAGGATGATAAAGCTGCAGCAGAGGAAGATTTTGCCATTGCCAGTCAGGTAGCGCAGATAGCTGCAAGGGCAGCCATAGGAGCCACAGGCAGCAGTAAGGAGGCTGCGGCAGAAAAAAGCATGCCAGAGGAAGGAAAGGGCGAAAGAGCAGCTCTTGCTGCAAAGCCCTTGGGAGAACAAAAAAATACTGTCCAGAAATCTGGTGGAAGTCAGAAAAACAGTGATGCTGGCAGGAAGCCAATGAAGCGCTCTGACAATCCGGATGTGATCTACGGAAGGGATTTTGAAGAGGATGCCATGCCGATCTCAGAGATCGTTGGAGAGATCGGAGAGGTCGTGATCCGCGGCATGATCTTAAATGTGGACAAGCGGGAGATAAGAAATGAGCGTACGATTCTGATCTTTGATGTGACGGATTTTACCGATACCATGACCATTAAGATGTTTGCCCACAATGAGCAGGTGCCGGAGCTGTCTGAGGGCATCAAAAAGGGCGCATTTATTAAATTAAAGGGTGTTACCACGATCGATAAGTTTGACAGTGAGCTGACCATTGGCTCTCTTGCCGGTGTGAAAAGGATCAGTGATTTTACCACAGGACGTATGGATAATTCTGCAAAAAAGAGAGTTGAACTGCACTGTCATACCAAAATGAGCGATATGGACGGGGTATCTGATGTTAAGGATATTGTCAAGCGTGCCTATAAATGGGGACATCCGGCCATCGCCATTACTGACCATGGAGTGGTGCAGTCCTTTCCGGATGCCAACCACGTATGGGAGGATCTATGGAAGGCAGAAAAAGGCAGACGAAAGGAAGCAGGGGAGGAAAATCCTGACAAAAATGATTTCTTTAAAGTGATCTACGGAATGGAAGCCTATCTGGTAGATGATCTAAAGGATATTGTGACCAACTGCAAAGGTCAGACCCTGAAGGATGATTTTGTTGTATTTGATCTGGAAACCACAGGATTTTCTCCCATAAAAAACAGGATCATTGAAATTGGTGCAGTTAAGGTGTCAGGAGGAGAGATCACAGAGCGTTTTTCGACCTTTGTAAATCCACAGGTACCCATTCCCTTTGAGATTACCAAGCTGACAAGCATCCGGGATGAGGATGTGATGGATGCCCCTGTCATAGAGGAAATCCTGCCCCAGTTTCTGGCATTTTGCGCCGGAAGTGTGCTTGTGGCACATAATGCGGGCTTTGACATGAGCTTTATCATCGAAAATGCAAAGCGTCAGAATATGCCCACAGAATATACCTATGTGGATACGGTGGGGATTTCACGTATTCTCCTGCCCCATCAGCCAAAGCATACGCTGGATGCGGTGGCAAAAACTCTTGGCGTATCATTGGAAAATCATCATCGTGCCGTAGATGATGCTGCGGCAACTGCGGAAATCTTTGTAAAATTTATTGCCATGCTGGAAAAAGAAAAGGTACACACCCTGCAGGAGGTCAATGCCTTAGATGCCAGCAGTCCTGATGCAGTAAAACGTATGCCTACCTACCATGCGATCATTCTGGCACAGAATGATACCGGACGGGTAAATTTATATACCATGGTGTCAGAGTCTCACCTGACCTATTATAATAAGCGTCCCAGAATCCCCAAGAGCTTTATCTTAAAGCATAGGGAGGGGATTTTAATGGGAAGTGCCTGTGAGGCAGGAGAGCTGTATCGCGCGCTTTTAGACGGCAAATCTGACTCTGAGATCGCCCGTATTGTAAACTTTTATGATTATCTGGAAATCCAGCCCCTTGGAAACAATGCTTTTATGCTTGCTTCTGATAAGGTAAGCAGCATCAATTCCATTGAGGATATTCAAAATATCAACCGCAGGATCGTAGAGCTGGGGGAGCAGTTTCATAAGCCGGTGGTAGCGACCTGCGATGTGCATTTCCTTGACCCGGAGGATGAGGTGTACAGGCGGATCATCATGGCAGGAAAGGGCTTTAAGGATTCAGACGATCAGGCACCCCTGTACCTGCGGACAACAGAAGAGATGCTGGAGGAATTTTCTTATCTTGGAAGTGATAAGGCAATGGAGGTTGTGGTTACCAATACAAACAAGATCGCGGATATGATCGAAACCATTTCTCCGGTACGTCCTGATAAATGCGCTCCGGTAATCCCGGACAGCGACAAGACGCTGACGGATATCTGCTATCATAAGGCACATGAAATGTATGGTGATCCTCTGCCGGATATTGTGCAGGAGCGCCTGGACCGTGAACTGCACTCGATCATTACAAACGGCTTTGCCGTTATGTATATCATTGCCCAGAAGCTGGTATGGAAGTCAGTTGAAGACGGCTACCTTGTTGGCTCCAGAGGCTCAGTCGGTTCATCCTTTGTGGCAACCATGTCGGGAATCACGGAGGTTAATCCACTAAGTCCCCATTACTATTGCACGGAGCGGCATTATTGTGATTTTACCTCGGAGGAGGTAAAAAAATATGCAGGACGGGCAGGCTGCGATATGCCGGATAAGCTCTGTCCGGTCTGTGGGAAACCGCTGAAAAAAGACGGCTTTGATATTCCCTTTGAGACCTTCCTTGGCTTTAAGGGCGATAAAGAGCCGGATATTGACCTGAATTTCTCAGGAGAGTATCAGAGTAAGGCACATAAATATACAGAGGTGATCTTCGGGGCAGGACAGACCTACCGCGCCGGAACCATCGGCACACTGGCAGATAAAACAGCGTTTGGCTATGTGAAGAATTATTATGAGGAGCGCGGCGTAAAAAAACGCAACTGTGAGATCAACCGGATCGTGGGCGGCTGTACCGGTATCAGAAGAAGCACCGGACAGCATCCGGGAGGGATCATTGTATTGCCTCTTGGCGAGGACATCAACTCCTTTACTCCGGTCCAGCATCCGGCAAATGATATGACAACGGATATTGTTACCACCCATTTTGATTATCATTCCATTGATCACAACCTTTTAAAGCTGGATATCCTTGGACACGATGATCCGACCATGATCCGTATGCTGCAGGATCTGACCGGAATCGATCCGGTTACGATACCGTTAGATGACAAGGCGGTTATGACGCTTTTTCAGAACACAGAGGCACTTGGGATCACACCGGAGGACATTGGCGGCTGTAAGCTGGGTTCTCTGGGCATACCGGAATTTGGTACAGAATTTGCCATGCAGATGCTTCTTGACACAAAGCCCACCATGTTTTCGGATCTGGTGCGGATCGCAGGTCTGGCACACGGTACAGACGTATGGCTTGGGAATGCCCAGACGCTTATCGAGGAGGGCAAAGCAACTATTTCCACGGCGATCTGTACCCGTGATGACATTATGGTATATTTGATCGGTATGGGTGTGGAGAACGGGCTTTCCTTTAAGATCATGGAGTCAGTCCGCAAAGGAAAGGGACTGACACCGGAAATGGAAAGTGCAATGCTGGATGCCGGAGTGCCCGACTGGTATATCTGGTCGTGCAAAAAGATCAAGTATATGTTCCCAAAGGCACATGCGGCTGCCTATGTTATGATGGCGTGGCGGATCGCTTACTGTAAGATTAATTATCCCCTTGCTTATTATGCGGCATTTTTCAGTATCCGTGCTTCTGCCTTTTCCTATGAACTGATGTGTCAGGGCAGGACGCATCTGGAAAATGTGATGGCAGATTATAAGCGCAGGAGTGACAGCCTTTCCAAAAAGGAGCAGGATTCCTACCGGGATATGAAGATCGTGCAGGAAATGTATGCCCGGGGCTTTGACTTTGTCCCCATCGATATTTTCCGTGCCCAGTCCCGAAGCTTCCAGATTATGGATGGGAAGCTGATGCCGTCCTTAAACAGCATTGACGGACTGGGAGAGAAAGCGGCAGATGCGATCGTGGAGGCAGCAAAGGACGGTCCGTTTTTATCAAAGGACGATTTCCGTCAGCGTACCAAGGTGTCCAAAACGGTGATCGAGCTGATGGACAGTCTGCACCTTTTAGGCGACCTGCCGGAGTCCAATCAGATCAGCCTGTTCGATCTGGTAATGTAAGTGCTGGAAGCCAATGTAAGGGCAGAATCGTGCCTTTTGTGTAAAAAAATGAAAAAATAAAAAGTTTTTGAAAAAAACACTTGCTTTTTCTGTCAGGATATTATAGAATAAGCAAGTGTCAGTTATGGCGTATTGGTCAAGAGGTTAAGACGCCGCCCTCTCACGGCGGAATCAGGGGTTCGATTCCCCTATACGCTGCTCTATTCAAATAGGATAGCCCAACCCTGGAAGTGCTGGAAACCTTGATTTTGTCAGGTTTGCGGCATTTTTGTTTTTTGAAAAAGCAGTGACAGTTAAGACTGAAAAAAGAAAAGCCTCCGGGGCAACGGAGACTTTTCTTTTTTCTTATGAGGGGGAGATAGTGAGTTGTTCGACTATCTGAGTAATACTATACCCGATAAATGTGTAAAAAATGTGTCTAGTTTCTGAAATAAAACATAAATTTATTAAGAAAAAATAAAATGGCAATGAAAAAAACGGAAAATGAAAATGGAAGAGGGGCAACTCCTGCTGCTTTTATTGAAAAACCGGAGCTTTTATGCTATTTTATATAAGTATTAAGAATCCTATAAAAAAAAGAACTTGATTCTAGGAAGAAAAGAGGAACATTTATGGTTCGTGCTTCAAAATTGCTGGAAAAGCTGACGTTTACATGCGTAAAAGGAGATGCTGACAGGGAGATTAGCAGTCTGGTTTACGATTCCAGAAAACTGGAAAAGGATTGCTTGTTTGTATGCATAGCTGGTGCAAAGGTAGATGGTCACAGCTTTGCAGAGGAGGCAGTACAAAAGGGCGCAGCAGTGATCGTGGCAGAAAAAGAGATAGAGCTTCCCAAGGAAGCTGAGGTTACGGTAATCCAGGTGGCAGACACCAGATATGCGCTGGCTTTTTTGTCTGCGGCATATTTTGAGTATCCGGCAGAACAGATGAAGATAATCGGTATTACGGGAACCAAGGGTAAGACCACCACGACCTATCTGGTAAAATCAATTCTGGAGCAGGCAGGCAGAAAGGTGGGACTGATCGGAACGATAGAAACCGTGATCGGTGATCGCCATGTACCTGCCAGCAATACGACACCGGAGTCTTATATTTTACAGAGCTATTTCAGGCAGATGGCAGATGCAGGCTGCGATACGGTGGTAATGGAGGTCTCTTCTCAGGGGCTGATGATGCACCGTACCCAGGGCTTTGTGTTTGATATTGGTATTTTTACCAATATTGAGCCAGACCATATCGGCCCAAATGAGCATAAAAATTTTGAAGATTATATGGCATGTAAGGGACTTTTGTTCAGACAGTGCAAAGTCGGTATTGTAAATTGTGATGATGCCCACTGGCAGGATGTGGTAAAGGGACATACCTGCAGTCTGGAAACCTATGGATTTTCAGAGGGGGCAGATTTACAGGCTCAGGATATGAGACTTGTGACAAAGCAGGGCAGTCTGGGAGTGGATTTTACAGTGAAGGGGCTTATGGAGCTTTCTGTTGAAACCAATACTCCCGGCAGATTCAGTGTGTACAATGCGCTGACAGCCATTGCGATCTGCAGGCATTTTGAAGTTCCTGAGAAAGCGATCCGGGAAGCGCTGTCATGTGCCCATGTAAAGGGCAGGATTGAGATCGTGAAGGTATCAGATCAGTTTACTCTGATGATTGATTATGCCCATAATGCCATGGCATTAGAAAGTCTGCTTACAACATTGCGGGAATACAGACCTGGTCGTCTGGTATGTCTGTTTGGCTGTGGTGGAAACCGGTCTAAGATACGCAGGTATGAAATGGGAGAGGTCAGCGGCAGACTGGCAGATCTGACAGTGATTACCTCTGATAATCCGCGGTTTGAGAAGCCTCAGGATATCATTGAGGATATTAAGGTGGGCATCGGAAAAACCAAGGGAAAATATATAGAGATCTGCGACAGAAAAGAGGCGATCGCCTACGTGATCGACCATGGCAGACCGGGAGATATTATCGTGTTGGCCGGAAAAGGACATGAGGATTATCAGGAAATTGAAGGGAAAAAATATCCGATGGATGAGAGGGTGATCATTTCGGATATTCTGAAAGAAAGAGGCGCAGCTTTATGAGGGAGGGCAGTTATGCCAATATCATCATCGATATTTCCCATGAAAATGTGGACAGAACCTTTCAGTACAGGATACCAGAGACATTACTGGGAAAGATAACGGCAGGAATGTGCGTGGTTGTTCCTTTTGGAAGCGGAAATAAGGAACGGACCGGCTATGTCATAGAAATAACAGACAAACCAGAGTATACGCCGGAAAAGCTGAAGGAGATCCTGCGGATTTCAGATAAAGGAGTGCTGGCAAAAAGCAGCCAGATCCGTCTGGCGGCATGGATGAAGGAACACTATGGCTCTACAATGATCACTGCCTTAAAAACAGTGCTGCCAGTAAAACAAAAGACAAAGACCCTGCAGAGACGCAGGATCATGCTGCTTTTGTCAAAAGAGGAAGCGAAAAAGCAGCTGGAGCTGTATCGCCAGAAGCATCAATGTGCAAGAGAAAGGCTGTTAGAGCGGCTGTATCAGGAACAGGAGATCCCTTATGAATGT
Source organism: uncultured Lachnospiraceae bacterium (assembly GCA_964389835.1). Taxonomy (GTDB): domain Bacteria; phylum Bacillota; class Clostridia; order Lachnospirales; family Lachnospiraceae; genus VSOB01. The sequence goes on from CAYMEZ010000009.1 coordinate 59,708, forward strand.
GCGATGAGAGAGCTTTCTGTTACAGCAGCAGTGATCCGGGCTATGGAGGAAGCAAAAATACTGACAGTTGTGTCAGAAAATAGATACCGTGATCCGGTAAAGCAGTGGACGGATGAAAGAGTCCTGGAGGCTTTAAAGGCAGAAAAAAAGGGGGTTGTACTGAGCGCGCAGCAGCAATATATTGTGACAGAGATATTGCAGGATCACAGAGCAGGAAGAACTGGCACATATTTGATCCATGGTATTACGGGAAGCGGTAAAACAGAGGTATACATGGAGCTGATCGCAGGAATGATCTCACAGGGGAAGCAGACGATCGTACTGATCCCGGAGATCGCCCTGACCTATCAGACTGTATCGCGCTTTACTGCCAGATTTGGCAGCCGGGTTTCTGTCATGCATTCCCGGTTATCCATCGGAGAGAAATATGACCAGTGCCAGCGTGCGCAAAAGGGCGAGATAGATATTATCATAGGTCCCAGGTCGGCACTTTTTACTCCGTTTCAGAGACTGGGACTGATCATCATAGATGAAGAACACGAAAGCAGCTATAAAAGTGAGTCCATGCCCAGATACCATGCCAGAGAAGCGGCAAAGGAGCTGGCCTCCTATTACGGTGCTTCTCTGGTGCTGGGCTCGGCGACCCCCTCGCTGGAATCCTATTATGCGTCAGAAAAAGGAAAAATAAAAAGATTTGAGTTGATGGAGCGCTTGACGGGCGGTATGCTTCCTAAGGTATATGTAGAGGATCTACGGGAGGAACTGCGGAGCGGAAATCGGTCTATTTTCAGTCGGAGATTACAGCAGTTGCTACAGCAAAGGCTGGATCGGGGAGAACAGAGTATGCTTTTTTTGAACCGCAGAGGCTATGCAGGCTTTGTGTCCTGCCGCGCCTGTGGACATGTGATGAAATGTCCACACTGTGATGTGTCCCTATCTGAGCACTGGGGCAGAAAGCTGGTCTGTCATTACTGTGGTTATGAACAGCCTGGTGTAAGCCGCTGTCCGTCATGTGGTTCAAAGTATATTCTGGGCTTTAAGGCAGGAACAGAGCAGATAGAAGAGCTGCTGCACAAAATGTTTCCCAAAGCACGGGTACTTCGTATGGATGCAGATACCACCCGCAAAAAAGACAGCTATGAAAGGATCCTTGCTGCCTTTTCCCAAGGAAATGCAGATATTCTGGTAGGTACCCAGATGATCGTAAAGGGACATGATTTTCCGGGGGTTACTCTGGTGGGAATATTGGCAGCGGATCTGTCTCTTTATGGAGGAGATTATCGTGCAGGGGAGCGTACCTTTCAGCTGCTGACTCAAGCAGCAGGCAGAGCCGGCAGAAGAGAAAAGGCAGGCGAGGTAGTGATACAGACCTATCAGCCAGAGCATCCCAGCATCCAATATGCAGCGAAGCAGGATTATAGGGGCTTTTATGAAGAAGAGATAGGCTATCGGGAGCTGCTTTTATATCCTCCGGCAGCACACATGCTGGTAGTGCTGGTACTGTCAAAGGAAGAGGAAGCAGGAATGCAGCTTGCCAGAAGGCTGGCAGAGGCAGCAGGCAGGCAGGCAGGAAGAGACCGGGAAGGAAAGAACAGTGAGCAGTTACAAGATCAGGTACAGATCATAGGACCCGCAGCTGCCTCGATCGGAAAGCTGGGAGATCAGTACAGGACGGTGTTTTATGGAAAATCAGTCAGCATGGAAAAGCTGGTTAAGGTAAAAGATGCTTTGGAGGAACTGCTGGAAGCAGAAAAATATCAGAATGAAACAGTACAGTTTGATTTTGACCCGATGAATAGCTATTAGCAGATAAAAAACAGACAGCAAAAGGAGAAAAAGATATGGCAATGAGAAATATCAGGGAACTGGGAGAAGAGGTACTGACAAAAACCTGTAAGGAAGTAAAGGAGATGACACCCCGTACCCAGCAGCTCATTGAGGATATGATCGAGACAATGTATGAAGCAAATGGTGTGGGACTTGCTGCGCCTCAGGTGGGAATCTTAAAACGGATCGTTGTGATCGATACCACCGGAGAAGAGCTGTATGTATTGATCAATCCCCGTATTATTGAGATGAGCGGCGAGCAGACCGGATATGAGGGCTGCTTGAGCGTGCCGGGAAAAACAGGTCTGGTAACCCGTCCTAATTACGTAAAGGTAAGGGCTTTGGATGAGAATATGCAGCCCTTTGAGCTTGAGGGAACAGAGCTTTTAGCAAGAGCGATCTGCCATGAGGTGGATCATCTGGACGGACATCTTTATGTAGAAAAGGTAGAGGGCGAGCTGCTTGACACAGACGAAGTAGAGGATGAGGAGTGACAAGAATGAAAATCCTATTTATGGGAACCCCTGATTTTGCTGTGGGGGCATTAGAGGCGATCATAGAGGCAGGACATGAGGTGGTCTGCGTGGTAACACAGCCGGATAAGCCAAAGGGCAGAGGAAAGGCAGTGCAGTTTCCGCCTGTAAAGGAATGTGCCTTAAAATATAATATTCCTGTATTCCAGCCAGTCAGGATCAAGGAGCAGGAGGCAGTAGAAAAACTGCGCCAGTATGAGGCAGAGCTTTTTGTAGTAGCAGCATTTGGACAGATCCTGTCTTCAGAAATTCTTCATATGCCCAGATATGGCTGTATTAACATTCATGCCTCTCTCCTGCCGAAGTACAGAGGAGCGGCTCCCATCCAGTGGGCGATCCTGGAGGGAGAAGCAGAGACTGGCGTGACCATCATGCAGATGAATGAGGGACTGGATACAGGCGATATGCTGACAAAAGCGGTGGTACCGATCTCCTCAAAGGATACCGGAGACAGCCTTCACGATAAACTGATGGCTGCCGGAGCAAGGCTGGTGGTGGAAACCATTCCAAAGCTTGCAGAGGGCAGTATTATTCCCCAAAAGCAGCAGGAGCAGCAGTCCTGTTATGCGAAAATGCTGAAAAAATCCATGGGACAGCTTGACTGGAATAAAGAGGCAAGGGTGCTGGAAAGACTGATCAGAGGACTGAATTCCTGGCCAGGGGCTTATACAGGCTTTCGGGGTAAAAATTTAAAAATCTGGGAAGCAGCTCAGGGACAGCAGGAAGGAAGCAGTGCAGTGCCAGGTACAGTGGTGGCAGTGACAAAGGAAAGCATTGAGGTACAGACCGGCGCTGGAACACTGATCTTAAAAACGGTACAGCTGGAAGGGAAAAAAAGAATGGAAGTAAAGGATTTCCTATTAGGATATCCAGTAAAACAAGGGGATAGATTAGGTGAGTAGCCGTCTGGGGCAACAGACGAGAAATCAGGCAAAAAGGAGAGATTTTTTATGATGCCATATTACGGTTACGGTTTTTATTATGATCCGACATATGTGCTGGTGGTGATTGGCGCAGTGCTTTCATTGCTGGCATCGGCAAAGGTAAACAACACTTATGCAAGGTATTCCAGAGTACGCAGTATGAGTGGAATGACAGGTGCACAGGCGGCACAGAGGATTTTATATCAGGCTGGAATCAAGGATGTGCAGATCGAGCATGTCAGCGGAAATCTGACTGATCACTATGATCCTGCGGCAAAGGTGGTGCGTCTGTCAGATGCCACCTACCAGTCCTCTTCAGTGGCAGCGATCGGTGTAGCAGCCCACGAATGCGGACATGTATTGCAGCATCATGAGGGCTATGCACCGCTGAAGCTGCGCACAACGCTTGTGCCGGCGGCCAATATTGGCTCTAAGCTGGGGATCCCATTGATTTTACTGGGTATTTTGCTGGGTGCAAATGCTACTCTGGTAAACATTGGTATCTGGGTATTCTGCCTTGCAGTATTGTTTCAGATAGTGACACTGCCGGTGGAATTTAATGCCTCGAAAAGGGCAGTGCAGGTACTTGACAGACAGGGGATTTTAGGCGGAGAAGAGCTGAAGCAGTGCAGGCAGGTATTGGGGGCAGCGGCACTGACCTATGTGGCAGCGGCAGCAGCCTCTGTTTTACAGCTGCTCAGACTGGTCATTTTATTTGGCGGAAGAAACAGAGAGGATTGATGCTGCCAAAAGAGCCATATTATGATGCATATGATATGGAAAGGAAGGCTATGGAACAAAGCATATCAAAACGGAGTCCCGATTCCGTGAACACAAGAGAGCTGGTGCTGGAAGCACTGCTTGCAATTTCAAAAGAGGAAGCCTACAGCCATGTAGTGATCGGCGGTATGCTGGACAAATATAATTATCTGGAGGCGCAGGAAAAGGCATTTATCAAGCGTCTGGTGGAGGGCACGCTGGAGAGACAGATTCAGTTGGATTATTGTATCGATTCTTTTTCCAAAACGCCAGTTAGAAAAATGAAGCCTTTTATCCGTGTGCTTCTTCGCATGAGTACTTATCAGCTGCTTTTTATGGACAGCATTCCTGACAGCGCAGTATGCAATGAGGCGGTAAAGCTGGCACAGAAGCATTCCTTTCAGGGGTTAAAGGGCTTTGTCAACGGTGTTCTGCGTAATATCAGCAGAAATAAGGAGCAGATCTTATACCCGGATCAGAAGATGGACAGAGTGGGTGGTCTTTCTGTGAAATATTCCATGCCGGACTGGCTGATCCAAAAATGGGATAAGGAACAGGGAGAGGATAAGACAGAAAAGCTCCTTCAGGGGCTTTTGCAGGAAAAGCCTGTTACCATACGGCTGAGGACGGAGCTTACAGAAGAGGAAAGGGATAAGGTACGAAAGGAGCTAAAGGAGCATGGTGTACAGGTCAGGGAAAGCGGGATACTTCCGGCTGCATGGTATCTGGAAAAGACCGATGGTCTGAAAAATATTCCTGCCTTTGCAGAAGGAAAATTTACGGTGCAGGATGTCAGTTCCATGCTGGCTGTGCAGGCGGCAGGAATCCAGAAGGGCGATTTTGTTGTGGATGTCTGTGGGGCACCAGGAGGAAAAATGCTGTTTGCCTCTGAACTGACCGGAGAAAAGGGGCAGGTGCTGGCAAGAGATGTATCAGCACGGAAGCTTCCGCAAATGGAGGAAAATAAAAGCAGGATGCATGCGGAAAATGTAAGGATAGAACAGTTTGATGCCTGCATTTGCGATAAAGCACTGATAGGAAAGGCAGATGTGGTCCTGGCAGATGTGCCCTGTTCAGGTCTTGGTGTGATCGGAAAAAAGAGGGATATTAAGTACCGCATTACCCCGGAGCGTATTGCAGGACTGCCCGGGCTGCAGAAGGAAATTCTGTCTACAGTGCAGCAGTATGTAAAGCCGGGCGGTGTGCTGTTGTATTCCACATGTACCATTTGCCGGGCAGAAAATGAAGAAATGGTAAGCTGGTTTTTGGAAAATTTCCCATTTCAGACAGAGAGCCTTAGAGAGTATCTGCCCGGGCAGTTTGCCGGAAAAACCATAGAAAAGGGATATTTTCAATTCCTTCCGGGCATTCATGATACAGATGGCTTTTTTATAGCACGTTTTCGTCGTAAAAACTGAAAGCAGAGAAAAAATGAAAATAGATATTAAGTCATTGACACTGGAAGAATTAAAAAATGAACTGACGGCCATGGGGGAAAAGCCCTTTCGTGCAGCCCAGATTTATGAATGGCTGCATGTGCGTCTGGCAAGAAGCTTTGACGAGATGAGCAATATTTCTAAGTCACTCAGGGAGCAGTTAAAGGAGCATTTCTGGCTTGCTGCATTGGAAGAAGTACAAATGCAGGAGTCCAGGATCGATGGAACCAGAAAATACCTGCTGGGGCTTGCTGACGATAATGTGGTAGAGAGTGTATGGATGAAATATCATCATGGAAACTCTGTATGCATTTCCTCTCAGGTAGGCTGCAGGATGGGCTGCAGGTTCTGTGCTTCCACACTGGATGGGCTGGAGCGCTGTCTGACAGCTTCTGAGATGCTGGATCAGATTTATACCATCAGCAGGCTGACAGGAGAGAGGGTTTCTAATGTGGTGGTCATGGGCACAGGAGAACCTCTTGACAACTATGAAAATCTGGTGCGTTTTCTTCATCTGCTGACGGATGAAAAGGGGCTGCATATCAGTCAGCGTAATGTGACAGTTTCTACCTGCGGCATTGTACCGAATATCCGCAGACTGGCAGAGGAAAAGCTGCAGATCACACTGGCACTTTCGCTCCACGCCACCACGGATGAAAAGCGAAAAAAACTGATGCCGATCGCGAATCAGTATACACTCAATGAAGTTCTGGAGGCATGCAGATATTATTTTTCACAGACTGGCAGACGGATCACCTTTGAGTACAGTCTTGTGGGCGGAGTCAACGATACAGATGAGGATGCCAGAGAACTGATCGGGATCGCAGCAGGACTGAATTGTCATGTCAATCTGATTCCCGTCAATCCGATCAAGGAGAGAGATTATGTGGAATCGGGGCGTGAGAGAGTGCTTGCATTCAAACAAAGACTTGAACGGGGCAGGATTCCGGTAACGGTGCGCAGAGAAATGGGACGGGACATTGATGGCGCATGCGGACAGCTCCGCAGGCGGCATTTAGGAGAAGAAAAACTGAAAAAAGAGACTTTGCCTATAGTCTGAGCAAGGGGTTTTTTCCTTGCTCTTTTTTTGTTTGTATGCTAATATTGGTAATTGTATAAGACTGGGATAATAGCAGGAGGCATAGAGGTGTTACAGGCATTTTCCGTTACAGATATTGGAAAACGTAGAAAATTAAATCAGGATTATGTATTTGTATCTGCCTGTCCGGTTGGAAAACTTTCCAATCTGTTTATTGTGGCAGATGGCATGGGCGGTCATAATGCAGGAGATTATGCATCCAAGTACACGGTTGAGACAATGGAGGCAGAGATCCGCACCTCAGAGCAGACAGATACCGTAGCGATTTTAGGGAATGCAATAGAAAAAGCAAATTCCTATATCCGCAGTCTTGCAGACAGTGACGAAAGTCTGTCCGGTATGGGCACTACTGTGGTGGCAGCCACGGTATGGGGCAGCAGGCTGCAGGTTGCGAATGTGGGAGACAGTCGCCTGTATATTATAAGACAGAAGCAGATCAGGCAGATTACAAGAGATCATTCCCTGGTAGAGGAAATGGTAAGAATGGGTGGAATAGATAGACAGAGTGCCAGAAAACACCCGGATAAAAATATTATCACAAGAGCTGTAGGTGCTTTGGAAAGCATTGAGGTAGATTTTTTCACGGAAGAGCTGCAGGACGGAGACAGGATATTGTTATGTTCAGATGGACTGACGAATATGCTGGAGGATGAAGAGATCTGTGAGATCATCAGCAGAGAGACCACCCTTCCTGAAAAAGGAAAGCAGCTGGTGGATGCTGCAAATGAAAACGGCGGCAAGGATAACATTGCAGTTGTTCTGATCGATCCCTTTGGGGAACAGGATGCGGAGTAGTTACTGGAGGTTGAGATGATAAAGATAGGAATGCTGATAGGTGACCGGTATGAGATATTGGAAAAGATCGGTACCGGTGGTATGTCTGATGTATATAAAGCTAAGGATCATAAGCTGAACCGCTTTGTGGCAGTAAAGGTATTAAAGCAGGAATTTAGTGAAAACACCAATTTTGTTTCCAAATTCAGAAGCGAAGCCCAGGCTGCTGCTGGTCTGATGCATCCCAACATTGTCAATGTTTATGATGTTGGAGAAGAGGGTGGTATCTACTACATTGTAATGGAGCTGGTAGAGGGTATCACTCTGAAAAAGTATATTGAAAAAAAGGCAAGGCTGTCTGTAAAAGAGGCGATCAGCATTGCGATTCAGGTTTCCATGGGGATTGAGGCAGCTCATAACAACCACATTATCCACAGGGATATTAAGCCTCAGAATATTATCATTTCCAAGGATGGCAAGGTTAAGGTAACAGATTTTGGCATTGCCAAGGCGGCAACCAGCAATACCATTACTTCTAATGTAATGGGGTCGGTGCATTATACCTCTCCTGAACAGGCAAGAGGCGGCTATAGTGATGAAAAAAGTGATATTTATTCGCTGGGCGTAACAATGTTTGAAATGCTGACAGGCCGTGTTCCTTTTAACGGCGAAACTACGGTTGTGATCGCCATTAAGCATATACAGGATCCTATGCCTTCTCCCAGAGATTATGTGCCGGAGATCCCGGTCAGTGTGGAACAGATCGTTTTCAAATGTACACAGAAGAGCCCGGACAGACGTTATCAGAAAATGTCAGATGTGATCGAGGATCTGAAGCATTCCCTGATCAGTCCTAACGATAATTTTGTGGTGATCGACAATGGGGATGCCATAGGCGAAACAAAGGTAGTCGTTTCGGGAGAGGACGCAAAGGGGAAGAAAAAAGCGGTCAAAAAGGAAAAGGACGACAATGGTCTGCGTCTGAATGAATCTGGAAAGAATCAGGGAAAGAAAAGCAGTACTTCAAAAGGAAAAAACACGGAAAAAGAGGATGATTATGATCCTAAGATGGAGCACGTGACCACAGTCTTGGCTGTTATTGCGGCAGTGCTCATTGGCTGCATTATTTTATTTATTGCAGGAAAAACATTGGGAATCGTGGATATTGAAGAGATCAAGGCACGTTTCTCCACAGAGGAAAGCAGAGGAGAAGAAGTAGAGATGCCGGATGTGGAGGGAATGTCCTTAACCAGAGCAAAAAGTACCTTAAGCGATCTGGGGCTGGATTATAATGTGACCTATGAGGATTCGTCAAAATACGAACAGGACATTGTGATCGAAAGTAACATCAAAGCTGGCAGAGGGGTGGCTCTTGGAACGATAGTAGAGCTGACTGTCAGTGCTGGCACAGAGGGTGTGAGTGTTTTAGATGTAAGGGGAAAATCTTTGGCAGAAGCTACTGCCATGCTGGAAAAAGAAGGGTTTCAGGTAAGCCGCTCTGAGGTATCCTCTGACACTGTAGAAAAGGGCTATGTAGCAGGTCAGAAGCCGGATGCAGGGGAAAAGGCACCCAGGGGGACTACCGTGACACTGCAGATCAGCAGTGGACCGGATTCCAGCAAGATCAGTGTGCCGAATGTAATGGGCATGGATGAAATGAATGCTACAGTTACCCTGACAGAGGCTGGTCTGGTAGTAGGCAATGTAGAAGAGGTAAATTACGAAGATCCTGCATTTACAGGTCTGGTATGCTATCAGAGCTATTCCGTAGGAGAATATGTAGACCCGGATACCAGGATCGACATTAAGATCAGCATGGGACCGGTGGATTTAAGCTATGGCTTCAATGCCAGCATAGACAGTCCACTGTTGGAGGATCCGACTTTTGTAGCAGGTACACCGGTAACGGTAATTCTGACAACGGCAGACGGAAAAGAACTGCTGCGGACTAATACCACTTCTTTTCCGGTATCTATGAATGTATCAGGGATCAAGGGCAGTCCCACCGGCAAGGTGGTATTTCAGTATGTAGCATCCTCCCAGCCAGTTACCACCACTGATCCGGCAACGGGAGAGACGGTGACAACGCCTGGAACCCAGGAGCAAAGGGCATTAGAGCGAATCGTCACATTTACACCAGAGGGCTGATGCAGGAAAGGGATCATGAAGGGAAAGATCATACGAGGAATTTCAGGCTTCTATTTTGTTCACACAGGAAAAAACGGGATATATACCTGTAAAGCAAAAGGTGTTTTCCGCAAGCTGCAGATAAAACCGCTGGTAGGAGATGATGTGGAAATGTCTGTGCTGGATGAGGCGGCAAAGGAAGGTAATGTTGACCAGATCCTGACGCGGAAAAGCGTTTTGATCCGCCCGGCGGTGGCAAATGTGGATCAGGCACTGGTAATCTTTGCGATACAGCGTCCAGAACCCAATTTGAACCTGCTGGATCGTTTTTTAGTCATGATGGAGCAGCAGAAGCTGCCCTGTATCCTGTGCTTTAATAAAAAAGACATTGCCTCTGTAAATGAGCAGCAGCGGCTGCGTGAGATATACCAGCCTGCAGGCTATCAGGTAGTGTTTACAAGTACGCAGGATGACAGCAGTATCAAAGAATTAAAGGAATTGCTGCGCGGCAGAACGACAACAGTAGCAGGCCCAAGCGGAGTAGGGAAATCTTCCCTTGTGAACCTGCTGCAGCAGGATGTTCAGATGGCAACTGGTGCGATCAGTGAAAAGATAGAGCGGGGAAAGCACACTACCAGGCACAGTGAGCTGATACGGATAGAGGAGGATACCTATATCATGGATACTCCCGGTTTTAGCTCCTTGGGGCTGTTTGCACTAAAAAAAGAGGAGCTGCGGTATTTTTATCCGGAATTTTCTGCTTATGAGGGAGCATGCCGCTTTTTGGGCTGTGTTCACCTGCATGAGCCGGACTGTGCGGTAAAAGAAGCGCTGGAGGAAGGAAAAATAAGCAGAATCCGGTATGAAAATTATTGCCTGCTGTATGAGGAGCTAAAGGCAAATTCCCGTTATTAGCAGACGGATAAAGCTATGATAACAGGATATAACGGAAGGCTTTTTAAGGAGGAAATATAGAAAATGAAACTAGGAATCGTAGGGTTGCCCAATGTAGGCAAGAGTACACTGTTTAATTCTTTGACAAAGGCAGGGGCAGAGTCGGCAAATTATCCCTTCTGTACCATCGACCCCAATATCGGGATCGTTGCAGTACCGGATGAAAGGCTGAAATTGCTGGGAGATATGTATCATTCCAAAAAGGTAACACCGGCAGTGATCGAGTTTGTAGATATTGCAGGACTTGTAAAGGGAGCCTCCAAGGGAGAGGGACTGGGGAATCAGTTCCTTAGCAACATTCGTGAGGTAGATGCCATTGTACACGTTGTCAGATGCTTTGAGGACACCAATGTGATCCACGTAGACGGCAGCATTGATCCGCTGCGGGACATTGAGACCATTAATCTGGAGCTGATCTTTTCTGATATAGAAATTTTGGAAAGAAGGATTGCCAAGGTTGCAAAGGGTGCCAGAATGGACAAGACCCTGGCAAAGGAACTGAATCTATTAGAACGCTTAAAGGAGCATCTGGAAGGCGGAGAGCTGGCACTTAGCTTTGAAGTGGGCGATGATGAGGATGAGGAGCTTTTATATAAAAGCTATAATCTGCTGACAGCAAAGCCAGTTATTTTTGCAGCCAATGTCAGCGAGGATGACCTGGGAAATGACGGTGCAGACAATAAGGGCGTACAGGCGGTGCGTGAGTTCGCTAAAAAAACAGGCAGCGAGGTGTTTGTGATCTGCGCCCAGATCGAGCAGGAGATCGCAGAGCTGGAGGATGATGAAAAGGCAATGTTTCTGGAGGATCTGGGACTTGCTGAATCAGGACTTGAGAAGCTGATCTGGGCAAGCTATAAGATTCTGGGACTGCAGAGCTTTTTGACCGCAGGAGAGGATGAAACCCGCGCATGGACCATCAAGATCGGTACAAAGGCACCTCAGGCAGCTGGAAAGATCCACACAGATTTTGAGAGAGGCTTTATCAAAGCAGAGGTAGTCAATTATAAAGACCTGCTGGAGCAGGGTTCTCTCGCGGCAGCAAGAGAAAAGGGGCTTGTAGGCATGGAAGGAAAGGAATATGTAGTAAAAGATGGGGATGTTATTCTTTTCAGGTTTAACGTATAAGGAGAAATGAAAGTATGATGAATGTAGGCGATATTGCATTCCCCCATTTGAACATATATCTGGAAAATGTGCCTAAGTCATTTTCTGTGTTTGGCTTTGAGGTCGCCTTTTATGGCTTGATCATCGGGATCGGTGTTATGGCAGGCGTTTTGATGGCGGTGCATGAAGCAAAAGTAAGCGGACAGAATCCAGATATATACTGGGATTTTGCTATTTATGCCATTCTTTTTTCCATCATGGGAGCCAGAATATATTATGTGGCATTTTCCTGGGATCAGTACAAAAATGATCTGCTCAGTATTTTAAATCTGCGAGGCGGCGGACTGGCGATCTATGGAGCAGTGATAGGTGCCTTTATCACAGCGGGGATTTATTGTCATATTAAAAGGGTGCCCTTTTTGCAGCTGTGTGATACCGGAGTACCGGGGCTTGTTTTAGGTCAGATCATTGGCAGATGGGGGAATTTTATGAACCGGGAAGCCTTTGGCGAATATACAGATAATCTGTTTGCTATGCGTCTGCCCATTGCAGCAGTGCGTCCATGGGATATTTCCCAGACGATTTCCGAGCATATCGTAGAAGGGACAAACTATATTCAGGTACATCCCACCTTTTTATACGAAAGTGCATGGAATCTGATGGTTTTAACACTGCTGATCTTTTATCGCAGACACCGCAAGTATCATGGAGAGACTACGCTGCTGTATCTGGGCGGTTATGGTCTGGGCAGGTGTATGATAGAAGGACTGCGCACGGATCAGCTGCTGCTCCCCGGAACAGAGCTTGCTGTTTCACAGCTGCTGGCAGGAGCGCTGGTTATCTTTGCAGTGGCAGCCTGGGGAATTTTGAGAAGAAAACAAAATAATAAGGTCTGACATGCAGATATTGCCGTCTGTTCATTGATATTACACTGTCTACTGGATGATCCGGTAAGAAAGAGTATATATCAGGAACAGACGGCTTTTTTTGCTTCATGGGAAAGTGCATCCTATCGAACAAAAAGCTTATATAGCTTCATGAAATGTCCTTGCGATCACATCTTCCTGCATAACCGTCCAATAAAGCGACTAAATTGTTTACCTGTGCCTGAGCTGTTGTCATAGCGTATTCTCTCTTATTCGATAATAATAATAGTTGCTATTTGTAATATAATATTGCCATGGGGCGATTTCTGTGTCCAGAAAAAGATCAAAAAGCAGATGTATTTTTTCCATACAAAAAAACAGTCATAACTTTTTATCTGGTTCATATATTGAGATAAAGAGGTGAGCAGGATGGTAAGAGCAGAGGAGATCCTTGGTCTGTTTCCTGATTATTTGAGAAATAGCTGGACAAGGACTGCAAGGCAGGCAGAGAATTTGCAGGAGATAAGGCTTCGGGCAGGCAGACCCATTGTTTTGCTGCTGAAAAACAAAGAATGCTTTTTAACAGAAGCAGGCGAGATTACATATGATGCTGAAAGCGGTCTGAAAAGTTCCCAAAAGGATCTGGAAAATATTCTCAAGCATTTATGCAGATATTCCCTTTATGCATATGAAGAGGAAATGAGGCAGGGATTTTTGACAGTTCCGGGCGGACACCGGATAGGGGTAGCAGGGCAGGTTGTGACAGGCGATAAGGGAGCAGTCAGGACGATGAAGCACATTTCTTATCTTAACATCCGGATTGCCCATGAAATGATAGGTGCAGCAGATGGGATCATGCCCTTTTTCTATGAAAAGGGTCAGTTCCTCAGTTCTATGATAATTTCGCCTCCGGGCTGTGGCAAGACCACCCTTTTACGGGATATTGTAAGGCAGGTATCCAATGGTACAGCCTATGGCAGAGGTCAGTGCGTAGGTGTGGTGGACGAGCGCTCTGAAATCGCAGGCAGTTATATGGGACTGGCACAAAATGATGTAGGGCTGCGTACAGATGTGCTGGATGGCTGTCCTAAGGCAGCCGGAATGATGATGCTGATCCGTTCCATGAGTCCTAAGGTTGTGGCAGTAGATGAGATCGGAGATGCAGAGGATGTACATGCCCTATTACAGGTGCTGCGATGCGGAAGCAGCCTGCTTGTGACGGTACATGGAAGCAGCATTGAGGAAGTCAGAAAAAAGCAATATATCAGTGAGCTGCTTGCCCAGAAGGAGTTCAGACGATTTGTTGTACTTGCAAAAAGAGAAGGAAAATGCAGGATACAGGGAATCTATGATGAGGAATACAGACCATGCTCCGACTGATAGGGGCAGGCTTTCTGCTCCTTGGAATGAGCGGCTATAGCTTTTGTTTATGCAGAGAAATGAGGGAACGGCTGGGCTGTCTCTATGAAATGAAGAGGATGTATGAACAGTTTTACAGTCAGATCGGCTATTCTCTGGCAGCCTTTCCAGAACTATGTAAGATGACAAAGGCTTCTGTAAAAAGCCCATTTGCAGAGCTGCTGCAGGATATTTCCACAGAAGCGGAGGAAAATACCGGAAAAGCATTTCCACAGATCTGGGAGGAGCAGGTAGACCGGCATTTTGCTGATTTCCCTTTAAAAAAAGAGGACAAGGGATTGCTGCAGGATTTTTCCCGCAGCTTTGGACTGGCGGACAGAGGCCTGCAGGAGCAGGCGGTGCGCAATCAGCTGTCAGCATTGGCTGCTGTTATACAGAACATAGAACAGCATATGGCAGAACGGGAAAAGATGATCATGAGCCTTGGAACAATGGGTGGACTGCTGATCCTGATTCTGCTGATATAAATACAGTGGTTGGGAGGAAGAAATGGGCGTAAGTCTGATTTTTAAAATTGCAGCAGTAGGAATACTGGTAACGATCATGAGTCAGATATTGAAGCACAGCGGAAGAGAAGAGCATGCTTTTCTGGTCAGTCTGGCAGGTCTGATCCTTGTGCTGACATGGATCATTCCATACATATATGAGTTGTTCGAGACCATTCAGAAGCTGTTTCAGCTATAGAGGAAATTATGGAAATCATTCAAATCGGAGCGATAGGGCTCATAGGTGTTTTTCTGGCAGTAGGGTTTAAATCGGTCAAAGCAGAGTACGGCATTTATATCGGGATTGGAACCGGACTGCTGATTTTTTACAGTACACTGCAGAATTTTGCATTGTTTATGGAAGAAATAAGTGCCTTCTGGAAAATATTTGATCAGGAAAGCAGATTTTTTGCCATTCTGGTCAAGGCGGCTGGGGTTGCTTACATTTGTGAATTTTGTTCCGGCATCTGCCGGGATGCCGGATATGGCTCTGTAGCAGGACAGATTGAAATATTTGGCAAGATAACTGTACTTTTATACGGATTGCCGATACTGCTGGCAGTGATTCAGACAATTCAAAATTTTGCAGGATAGGGAGAATGTTATGGAATATCTGAGTGAGGAAATGAACCAGTTAAACGGACAGATCGCCAGACTGTTTCCTGACTATCAGATCGATCTGGGAGAAATGCTGGGACTTCTGATGCAAGGTAAGATAACAGATGTTATGAAAAAGCTCTTTGAAAATATGGCTGGGATATTCAAGGGAGAAATGGGCAGCTTTACAGAAACGGCAGTGATGCTGCTGTGTATCGGCATACTTGCCTCCCTGCTGACCAATCTGGCAGA
Organism: uncultured Lachnospiraceae bacterium; assembly: GCA_964389835.1. GTDB lineage: Bacteria > Bacillota > Clostridia > Lachnospirales > Lachnospiraceae > VSOB01. The sequence continues at coordinate 74,863 of CAYMEZ010000009.1, forward strand.
TCTGTTTGAAAACAGACAGATCGGGGATGTGGGTTTTTATTTTATTTATTTGTTTCTGATGCTGATCTTGTTTAGGATATTTGAAAATGTTACGGGAACAGCCCAGGCGCTGCTTTCTGACATGCTTCTTTTGATGGAGCTGTTTATGCCTGTTTATTTTCTGGCAGTAGGAGCAGCTGCAGGTGTAACAACGGCACTTTTATATTATCAGCTTGTGTTGATGCTGATCTATGGCATTGAGGTTATGCTTTCCTCGTTTTTGATGCCGCTGATACAGGTATATGTGTTTCTTTCCTTTATGAACGGTTTATGGAAGGAAGAGAAGCTGCAGCTGCTGCTGGCATGGATCAAACGGATCGCGGGCTATGTACTGAAGTTTTCCTTTGCGATCATTACTGGGATCAGCCTGCTGCAATCAATGATAACACCTGTTATAGATTCTGTAAAGCTGTCGGCGGTGCAAAAGGCTGTAGGACTGATACCGGGCATCGGCAATATCAGCAGCAGCACCGCAGAACTGGTGGTGGGTTCAGCAGTGCTGGTAAAAAACAGTGCAGGCGCTCTGGTAGTGCTTTTGTTAGTGCTGCTCTGTGCAGTCCCTGTTTTGAAAATATGGACACTGGCAATGCTGCTGAAATTTTCAGCAGCTGTTTCAGGGATTGTCAGTGACAGACGGATCACAGGCTGTATGGACAGAGTGGGAGAGGGAAGTCTGCTTGTGCTGCGAACACTGCTGACTGCCTGCGGTCTGTTTTTGATAACCATTGCGATCGCGGCAATGACAACCAATAGGGGATTTTGATGGAAGATTATATTATGACAGTAATAAAGCGGGCAAGTATTTTTATGATCCTGACACAGATGTTTCTGCATTTTCGTCCCTCGCCTTCTTATGAAAAGTATTTTAAGTTTCTGATAGGAATCATGACAACAGTTATTTTAATCCTTCCATTTATGGAATTGTTTCAGAAAGGCACAATGGAGCAGTATCAGCAAAGGATCAGTTATCATATGAAAAAGCTGCAGCAGCTGTCTGACTGCCCGCTTCCAGCCATGAAGGATACCTCAGATGCTTATTTTTCTGCAATGGAAGAAGAAATTAAAACAAGATTAAATAAAACGCTTTCAGAGGAGGGCTTTCTGGTAAAGGAAGTATTTTTTTTAAACCAGAATGGACAGCCCTATGAGGGAAACGAAAAAAAGAACGGCACAGAGCAGAGTGAGGAAATGCTGCTTAAGGTGGCGCTCATTCCAGCAACCTGTCAGGAAAATATCCAGATCCCGGAAATTGACAGGATACAGCTTACAGAAGAAAAAACAGAAGAAGAAAGAACAGAGGATGAAAAAAAGGAAGAGGAAGTAAAGCAGCAGGAAAAAGAACAGGCATTAAGAAACTTGATCGCGGATATTCTGGAGATGGAGGAAGAGAAGGTGGAGGTAACAGTAAGTGGAAACTAAGAAAGAGTCGGGACAGAAGACGGGAAAAAATGATAAAAAGGAAAAGTGTATTATTTTTGCATTGGCAGGAATATTACTGCTGATAGTATGCCTGCCGGTAAAACAGAAAAGTACAGAAGGAAAAATGTCTCAGGCATCTGAAGGGACTGTTGATAGGGAAGGCGAAAATATAAATAACAGCAGTTACTTAAAAGACGTTTATATAAATGGAGGAGCAGAAGAAGGAAAGCGGGAGCATATGGCTGCAAATGAGAAGAAAGGAGGGGAAGGTGATGCCTATGTGGAGGCAATGGAAAAAAAGCTGGAGGAACTGCTGATGTGTATGGAGGGAGCCGGCAAAGTCAGAGTGATGATCACACTTTGTTCTACCAGTGAGGATGTTGTGGAAAAGGATCGTCCGGCAAATCGCTCCAATATAACAGAAAATGATGGAGAGGGAGGAAGCAGGAGCACCAGTGATATGGACAGCGAAGAAGCAACAGTATTTATAACAGATTCCCAGGGACGGCAGATCCCTTATGTACGAAAGACCTTGCGTCCGGTAGTGGAGGGAGTAGCAGTGCTGGCAGAGGGCGGCGGCAGAGAGGAAGTAAAACAGAACATAAGTGAAACAATTCAGGCATTATTTGGAATTGATGTGAATAAAATTAAAATAGCTAAAATGAAAACGGGAAAGTAAGGGGAGAATCAGGTGAAAAACATATTGAAAAAAAATCAGATCATGATTACAGCACTGGCGATTATGATCGCAGTCGCAGGCTATCTGAATTTTGCAGAGAGACAGTTAAGTGATGAGGAACTGATGAAGGTTTCCGGACAGTCTGTAATTACAGAAAATGGAGAACTGACAGCAGATGGAACAGATATGCTGATGGAAGAGGGATATTCCAGTGCCTCACTTGAGATTTCAGATGAAGACACCCAGGCTGCACTGCTTTCGGAGACTTCTCAGGATAGCCTTGAGCAGGCAGGGCTGACAGATATTGAGAGTCTGGATACCGATGAGCTGACTGCCGGGGCTGTTGATGAAGGAAAAGATACGGGAATGGAGCTGGCACAGGCAGAAATATCGGCAGAGGAAACACCGGGAGAGGCTGTTTTCACTTCCACCACAAATGTAGCAGCCCTGTCTGATGCAAGGCTTATGAAGGAACAGACAAGGGCAAAAAACAAGGAAACCCTGCTTGGCATTATCAATAATACCTCTATTTCTGAAGGGCAGAAGCAGGACGCGATTGAAAATATGATCCGGCTGACAGACATTGCAGAAAAAGAAACCGCAGCAGAGATCTTACTGGAGGCAAAGGGCTTTGAGGATGTGGTGGTCAGCATCAGCGAAACTGGCGTAGATGTAGTTGTGGGAATGGAAACACTGACAGATGCACAGTGTGCACAGATAGAGGATATCGTAACGAGAAAGACTTCTGTTGCACCGGAAAATATCATTATCCAATGTAGCAAATAAAAGTAGAACATGATATACTGTAACATAGCGTATAAAAATACAAGCAGGGAGTGGGAGAATGCGCAGCATTCTCCAGCTCCTGTTTGTGTGTGTCCGGAAAAGCCGGATGCATGATACAGAAAAGATTTGGAGGATACATTTGTGAGCAGTGATTATACACAGGAGATCAACAGAAGAAGGACTTTTGCGATTATTTCCCACCCTGATGCCGGTAAGACTACATTGACGGAAAAATTTCTTTTATATGGCGGAGCGATCAATCTGGCAGGCAGCGTAAAGGGAAAGGCAACTGCCAGACATGCAGTATCAGACTGGATGGAGATTGAAAAGGAAAGAGGTATTTCCGTTACTTCTTCTGTACTGCAGTTTGAATATGACGGCTATTGCATCAACATTTTGGATACACCGGGACATCAGGATTTCTCGGAGGATACTTACCGTACCCTGATGGCGGCAGATTGTGCTGTTATGGTAATTGATGCTTCTAAGGGCGTGGAAGCACAGACCAGAAAGCTGTTTAAGGTCTGCGTAATGCGCAAGATCCCGATCTTTACCTTTATCAATAAAATGGACAGGGATGCCAATGATACCTTTGAGCTTTTGGATGATATTGAAAAAGAACTGGGAATTGCCACCTGTCCGGTAAACTGGCCCATCGGCTGTGGAAAAAATTTTAAAGGTGTTTATGACCGGCAGAAGGAGTGTGTGATCACCTATTCTGATACACAGAAGGGAACGAAGGAGGGAGAAACTACCCAGATCCCGGTTTCTGATGAAAACGCGCTCCGAGCCTTTGTAGGGCAGGAGCTGGCAGAACAATTCCTTGATGAGATCGAGCTGTTAGATGGTGCCAGCGCAGAGTTTGATCTGGAGCAGGTACGAAAGGGAGAGCTTACGCCGGTCTTTTTCGGTTCTGCCCTGACAAATTTTGGTGTGGAGATCTTTTTAAAATATTTTCTGGAAATGGCGACCACACCGCTTCCGCGCAAGGCGGATATTGGAATGATCCAGCCGACTGAGAAGGAGTTTTCCGCCTTTGTATTTAAAATTCAGGCGAATATGAATAAAGCACATCGTGACAGGATCGCTTTTATGCGCATCTGCTCCGGCAAGTTTGATGCCAGCATGGAGGTAAAGCACGTTCAGGGAAATAAGGTAATGCGGCTTTCCCAGCCCCAGCAGATCATGGCAAGCGAGCGTAAGGTAGTGGATGAGGCATATGCCGGAGATATTATCGGGGTATTTGATCCAGGCATTTTTTCTATTGGAGATACGGTGTGTATGCCAAAGGAGAGCTTTGCCTACGAGGGCATTCCTACTTTTGCACCAGAACATTTTGCCAGAGTGCGCCAGTTAGATACCATGAAGCGTAAACAGTTTGTAAAAGGCATTACCCAGATCGCCCAGGAGGGAGCGATCCAGATCTTTCAGGAGTTCAATACCGGTATGGAGGAGATCATTGTAGGCGTTGTGGGTGTGCTTCAGTTCGATGTTTTGAAATATCGTCTGGAAAATGAATATAACGTAGAGATCCGTCTGGAAAATCTGCCCTATGAGCATATCAGATGGATCGAGAATAAGGAGATCGATCTGGATAAGCTTACAGGCACTTCAGATATGAAAAAAATAAAAGATATGAAGGGCAATCCTCTGCTTTTATTTGTTAATTCATGGAGCGTCAGGATGACGCAGGAGAGGAATGAGGGATTGGTGCTTTCGGAATTTGGACGTGACTAAATGAAAAAAATGCTTGTTTTAACCGGTTGGGCGGCGCTGTTCATGGCAGGCTGTCTGGGCATGCTCTTTTTTGGAGAAAAGATTATTTTACCAAAAGCCGCCCAGAAGCAGGCAGCTGTAAATAAGACGCAGGAGGCGCAGCTGTACCGGGAGAATGGAAAAGCGGTGCAGGAATCCCGGCTGATAACAGAAGGCGCGAAAGAGGCATCTGAAAGCGGCTACTGTTATGGCAGCCTTACCAGCAGGGAAAAGGCGCTGTATGTGAAGATTTTACAGGCATTGCAGGCAGCAGATACAGATGTGGCAGTGGCAAAGGATACTGAGGAGCCGGTGTTTAACAAGGTATTTCAGTGTGTGCTGAACGATCACCCTGAGCTTTTTTATGTAGATGGCTTTACCCTGATCCGCTATCAGGAAGATGGTGAGGTAACGGGAAAGAGCTTTTCAGGCAGTTATATCTATAATCAGGAAGAGATCAGAGAAAGAGAAGCGCAGATTGAAAAAAAGGTGCAGGAGATATTAAAAGAGATACCTGCCGACAGCAGTGAGTACAAGAAGGTCAGATTTGTATACGAGTATCTGATCAAAAATACGGAATATGTACTGGATTCAGAGGACAATCAGAATATCTGCTCCGTCTTTTTAAATGGAAGCTCAGTGTGTCAGGGATATGCCAAAGCAGCCCAGTATCTGCTGAAAAGATTGGGAGTAAGGGCGATCCTTGTGTCCGGTACGGTAGAGGGCGGACAGGAGCATGCGTGGAATATCGTGCAGATTGATGGCAATTATTATCATATGGATGTAACCTGGGGCGATGCATCTTATGTGGCGGATGCAAATTCCGGGTCAGAGAGTGGGGATAATCCTCAGATCAATTACGAATATCTTTGCGTGCCGGATGAACAGCTGCTGCAGACCCATTCTGTTAAAAACGTGGTGCCGATTCCTGCCTGTAGCAGTATGGAAGCAAATTATTATGTGATGGAAGGCGCATATTTTTCTGAGCCTGATCTGGAAATGGCAGCGGCGCTTTTTGAGGCTGCTTATAAGCGGCAGGAGAGCTATGTGACTTTGAAATGTGCAGATGGGGCAGTTTTTGAAAAAATGAAGGAGGCCCTGATCGGGAAGCAGGCAGTGTTTGGTTATCTGCACGTATCGGAAGAGACTGTGGCATATACGGTAAATGAGGAGCAGCTGGTACTAAGTTTTTGGCTGCAGGACTAGGCAAAAATAGATAATTTTGGTATAATATGAGCACTTGATGCGAGAGTGATATTCTGGATAAATAGAAGAGAGGAAAGACGCTATGGAAAAAGATACAGGACATAACACATATGTATTACAGGGCAATGACAAGATCGGGGAAGTACAGATCGCAGATGATGTGGTTGCGATGATCGCAGAGCTTGCAGCCTTAGAGGTGGACGGCGTAGCCTCCATGGCAGGCAATGCTACAAATGAGCTCCTTTCCAGGGTGGGTGTAAAAGCCATGCATAAGGGAGCAAGAGCTGAGGTAATGGACAGAGTGGTCAGCATTGAGCTGTCAGTAAATCTGAAATATGGATACAATATCCCGGCAGTATCTGCCAAGGTTCAGGAAAAGGTAAAGAGTGCCATTGAGACAATGACAGGACTGGCAGTTGCAGATGTGAATATTCGCATTACAGGAGTAAATATTAACGGATAAGGACTGAAACATGGGCAGAAGAGAACAGAGAGAACAGATATTTAAGCTGTTATTCAGAGTAGAATTCAATACGATAGAAGAGATGCCGGAGCAGCTCCGGCTTTTCTTTGAGGAAGCAGATGAACCGGTAGCACAGGTAGATGAGCAGTATATTACCGAAAAATATGAAAAGATCATGGAAAAGCTGCCAGAGATAGACAGGCTGCTGAATGAAAAAACAGAAAAATGGTCGACAGACAGAATGGGCAAGGCAGAGCTGACGATCTTAAGGCTTGCAGTTTACGAGCTTCTTTTTGATGAAGAGATACCAGAGGGGGTTGCCATCAATGAAGCCGTGGAGCTGGCAAAAAAATTTGGTCAGGACAGTGCAAAGGCATTTGTAAACGGCATCCTTGCAAAATTTGCGGAGCAGAAGGCATAAAAAGGACAGGCATTTATGAAAAATGTTTATTCTGTAGCACAGGTAAATTCTTACATCAGAAATATGTTTACACAGGATTTTATGCTGCAGTCTGTCAGAGTCCGCGGTGAAGTGAGTAATTGCAAATATCATTCCTCCGGACATATCTATTTCACACTAAAGGATGCAGGAGGCATGATCTCCTGCGTGATGTTTGCCGGCAATCGGAGTGGTCTTGCATTTCGCATGCAGGAGGGATTGCAGGTTATCGTGGCTGGCAGCATTGACGTGTATGAACGGGATGGCAGGTATCAGCTGTATGCCAAAGCCATTACGCAGGATGGGATCGGGCTTCTCTATGAAAGGTATGAGCAGCTGAAAACAGAGCTTTTAGAGCTGGGCATGTTTGCAGAGGAATATAAACAGCCCATTCCCCAGTACATTCAGAGCCTTGGTGTGGTAACTGCACCAACTGGAGCCGCTGTCAGGGATATTATCCAGATCGCATCACGGCGCAATCCCTATGTTCAGATCATTCTGTATCCGGCGATCGTACAGGGCGAGCAGGCGGCAGAAAGTATCATAAACGGCATTCATGCTCTGGAGAGGCAGGGCGTGGATGTGATCATAGTTGGCAGGGGTGGCGGTTCCATAGAGGATTTATGGGCATTTAACGAAAAAGAAGTAGCACAGGCGATCTTTGACTGCTCCATCCCTATCATATCAGCAGTAGGGCATGAAACGGATACAACGATCGCGGATTTTGTGGCGGATATGCGTGCACCTACACCTTCGGCAGCAGCAGAGCTTGCCGTCTATGAGTTTTCAAGATTAGAAGAAAAGCTGGAAGAATATGCGGTATCACTTTACCGGGAAATGCTGGGAAAATGCAGCAGCAGCCGCTTGAAGGCAGAAAGGCTGGCAGCACTTTTGCGTGCAGTCAGTCCAATGGGGCAGCTTAGGCAGAAACAGACCTATCTTCTGCGGCTGGAGGAGAGACTGCAGGCTGCCATGAAAGAAAAACTTAGACAGAAGCGGCATCAATTTGAGCTGTATACAGAAAAAATGAAGGGCTTGTCTCCCCTTGAGAAGCTGAGTCAGGGCTTTTCCTGTGTAACGGATGAAGCAGGCAGGACGCTGACAAGGATAGAGGCAGTCAAGAACGGACAGCTGCTGACGATCCATATGCAGGATGGGATCGTAAAGGCAAGGGCAGAGCAGAAAGAGAGGGTAATACGGTGAAGAAGCAGGCGTTAGAGCACCAGACGCTGGAGGATGCATTTGCACAGCTGGAGGCTGTGATCGACAGACTGGAATCGGCAGACATTTCTCTGGAGGAATCCTTTCAGGCATATAGTGAGGGAATGGAGCTGCTGCAGTTCTGCAATGCCTCCATTGATACAGTAGAAAAAAAAGTATTAAAAATGAATGAAAATGGTGAATTGGATGAATTTTAAAGAAGAACAGGAAAAAAGGATTCAGGAAGTAGAAAGGATGATCAAGGCTTATCTGCCTAAGGAAACAGGTTATCAGAAAACAGTGCTTTCGGCGATGAATTATTCTATACTGGCAGGCGGCAAGAGACTGCGCCCACTTTTTATGTGGGAAACCTATAAAATGTTTGGAGGCTGCGGCAGGGAGATCGAACCATTTATGGCAGCGATCGAGATGGTGCATACCTATTCGCTGGTGCATGATGATCTGCCGGCAATGGATAATGACGAATACCGCAGAGGCAGGAAAACCACACATGTGGTATACGGAGAAGCAATGGCGATCCTGGCAGGGGATGCTCTGCTGAATATGGCGTTTGAGACTGCAACGAGAGCCTTTGAAATGGAAGCAGACCCGGCACGGGTAGGAGCGGCGCTTTCCATTTTTGCCAAAAAGGCAGGGATTTTTGGAATGATAGGCGGTCAGACTGCTGATATTGAGGCAGAGGATCAAAATGAAAAGGTAACAGAAGAGCAGCTGCTGTTCATCCATGAACACAAAACAGCAGCACTGATCCAGAGTGCCATGATGACAGGTGCGATTCTGGCAGGAGCATCATCAGATGATGTGAAAAAGGTGGAGCAGATCGGGTATGACATAGGTATTGCTTTCCAGATACAGGATGATATCCTGGATGTGACTGGCAGCATGGAGCAGCTGGGAAAACCTATAGGAAGTGATGAAAAAAATCATAAGGTAACTTATGTTACATTAAAGGGCTTAGAACAGGCAGAGGCAGACCAGAAGGCTATTTCCGCAGAAGCAGTGCAGCTGCTGGCTTCCTTTGAAAATCGGAATCTATTTTTGGAGAATATGGTAGAAGCCCTGATAACAAGGAAAAAATAAAAGGAGTATCCTATGCTTCTGGATAAAATTGCAAAAGAAAACGATATCAAAAAGATCAAAAAAGAGGATTACAAGGAGCTGGCAGAGGAAATCCGGCAGTTTCTGATCGAAAAGATCAGCATAACGGGAGGACATCTGGGCTCTAATCTGGGAGCAGTAGAGCTGACCATGGCACTGCACCTGAGCTTGAACCTTCCAGAGGATAAGATTGTCTGGGATGTAGGACATCAGGCATATACGCACAAGCTTCTGACTGGAAGAAAGGCAGGCTTTGAAACTCTGCGCAAGTATGGAGGCATGAGCGGATTCCCGAAAAGAAAGGAAAGCGACTGTGACTGCTTTGATACAGGCCACAGCTCTACCTCTATTTCAGCAGGTCTTGGGATGGTAAAGGCAAGAGATCTTCTGGGAGAGAAGCGGACGATCGTATCCGTGATCGGTGATGGATCTCTGACAGGCGGCATGGCATATGAAGCGCTGAACAACGCAGCACAGCTGAAAACAAATTTTATTGTAGTTTTAAATGACAATAATATGTCCATTTCTGAAAATGTAGGCGGTGTGTCCAAATATCTGAACAACATCCGTACTGCAACAGGCTATCTGGATCTGAAGGAGGGCGTTTATAATGCTCTCCAGAATATTCCCAATGGTGACAGTGTGGTAAAGACCATCCGCCGGGCAAAAAGCAGTGTAAAGCATCTGGTCATTCCCGGAATGTTTTTTGAGGATATGGGGCTGACCTATTTAGGCCCTGTGGATGGACATGATGTGGAAGCCATGATGCGTGTGATGAAGGAAGCCAAGCGCTGTAAAAATGCAGTGCTGGTCCATGTAGTGACACAGAAGGGAAAGGGCTTTGCACCGGCAGAACGCCATCCGGCAAGATTTCATGGCACAGAGCCCTTTGATATTGATACAGGACTTCCCTCCCATCCGCGTACCACGCCTAATTATACCGATGTTTTTTCAACGGTTATGACCAAGCTTGGGGCAAGGGATGAAAAGGTGGTTGCCATCACAGCGGCAATGCCGGATGGAACGGGGCTGAAGCGTTTCCGCAATCTGTATCCAGACCGCTTTTTCGATGTGGGGATCGCAGAGCAGCATGCAGTGACCTTTGCAGCCGGACTGGCAGCAGGAGGGATGAAGCCCATTGTGGCAGTGTACTCCTCTTTCCTGCAAAGAGCCTATGACCAGATCGTTCATGATGTATGTATTCAGAACCTTCCGGTGGTCTTTGCCATTGACCGGGCAGGACTGGTGGGAAGTGACGGCGAGACTCATCAGGGAATTTTTGATCTGTCTTATCTGTCCTCTATTCCCAATATGCACATTATGGCTCCTAAAAATAAATGGGAGCTTTCAGATATGCTGAAATATGCGCTTACCTTGGGCGTTCCTGCTGCGGTGCGCTATCCAAGAGGAACTGCTTATGATGGGTTAAAGGAATTTCGTAGGCCGATCGAGTACGGCAAAAGTGAGATCATCTATCAGGAAGAGGACATCGCTCTGATCGCTGTAGGCAGTATGGTAAAGACGGCAGTTGCTGTGCGGAATGCGTTAAAGGAAATGGGCTATTCCTGTTCCCTTGTAAATGCGCGGTTTGTAAAGCCTATTGATGAAGAAATGATAAGGGAAATGATAAAGGAGCATAAGCTGCTTGTAACCATGGAGGAAAATGTTGCCAGCGGCGGCTTTGGTGACAGAGTACGGGAATATCTGGATGCTCTGGACACTTCCTGCAAAATGCTTTCTATTGCCATTCCGGATGAATATGTAGAGCATGGAAATGTAGGGCTTTTGTATCAGGAGGTTGGAATTGATGCAGACACCATCGTAAAGAGGGTGGCAGCAACATATGCTCCCATGGAAGCGAAGGAGAAGTCATGAAGGAACGCTTGGATGTACTTCTTGTAAGACAAGGGCTGGCAGAGTCAAGGGAAAAGGCAAAAGCGATCATCATGTCCGGTCAGGTGTTTGTGGATGGACAGCGTGAGGACAAGGCAGGCTCGATGTTTGCAGAGGATAAGGTAAAAATAGAGGTAAAGGGCAAGGTCTTAAAGTATGTTAGCCGCGGCGGACTGAAGTTAGAAAAGGCGATGGAGGTCTTTGCGCTGGATCTGACAGATAAGGTGTGTATGGATATTGGGGCTTCTACAGGCGGTTTTACAGACTGTATGCTGCAAAATGGTGCAAAAAAGGTATATGCAGTGGATGTAGGGCATGGGCAGCTGGCGTGGAAGCTGCGGAATGATGAACGAGTGGTCTGTATGGAAAAAACCAACTTCCGCTATATGGTAAGGGAAGATATACAGGATGAGCTGGATTTTGCTTCAGTAGATGTTTCCTTTATTTCTCTTTCCAAGATTTTGCCGCCGGCAAGAGAGCTGCTGAAGCCCGCAGGAGAAATGGTGTGTCTGATCAAGCCCCAGTTTGAAGCAGGACGGGAAAAGGTAGGAAAAAAGGGCGTGGTAAGAGATGCCAAAATCCATCTGGAGGTTATAGAAGAGGTGCTTGCTTTCGCAAAGGAGGCAGGATTTTCTGTATTGCAGCTGACCTTCTCACCTGTAAAGGGCCCAGAGGGGAATATTGAGTATCTGGTGCATCTGAAAAAGACAGATGAGGATGAAAGTGAGGCAGTACAGCCCTTAGAGATCGTAAAAGCTGCTCATGAGACATTGGACCGGTAAGACAGCATAAGGAAAAAGGCTATGAAACATTTTTTTATCATTACCAATCCCTTAAAGGATAAAGGATTGGAAACCACAAAGAGGATCGCAGGTTTTCTGGAACAGGCAGGCTGTGTCTGTCAGGTACAGGTAAAGACAGAGGCTGAAGCTACGGACTGTAATTATACAAGGGCATCAGAGATTTTGCCGGAGACGGAATGCATTCTGGTGCTGGGCGGTGATGGGACGCTGATCGAAGCTGCCAGAGATACGATTGAACTGAATATTCCTCTTTTGGGGATCAATCTGGGTGCACTTGGATTTCTGGCAGAGGTGGAAAGGTCTAATATTGAAAATGCCTTGTCACTTTTGATACAGGATGCCTATCAGATTGAAAAACGGATGATGCTTGGCGGACAGATTTACCGGGGCGAGATGTGCGTGGAAAGCTCCCATGCCCTGAATGATATCGTTATCACAAGAAGCGGTTCCCTGCAGATCATACATTTTCATATTTATGTCAATGGACAATTCCTAAAGGGCTATGATGCAGATGGGGTGATCATTTCTACCCCCACAGGCTCTACCGGCTACAGCATGTCAGCAGGCGGACCGATAGTAGAGCCAAAGGCAAAGCTGATCGTAGTGACACCGATCTGTCCTCATACTCTGAGTACGAGGAGCATTGTTTTTTCTGCCGAGGATGAAATCGTGATAGAAATGGTTGCAGGCAAGAAGGACATTCCGCTGCAGACGGAAGCCAATTTTGACGGCGGACATGTTGTGGCTCTGGAAAAGGGAGACCGGATCGTAGTTACCGGCTCTGATAAGACAACGGATATCGTGAAGCTAAGTCAGGTCAGCTTTCTGGAAGCATTACATAAAAAAATGAGTGAGAGATAAGATGAAACAAAGAAGACAAAATGAGATTCTCCGTCTGATCGCGGAGCATAGGATCGGAACACAGGAGGAGCTTGCCCTGCGGCTGCGGGAAGCAGGCTTTGATGTAACACAGGCAACAGTGTCCAGAGACATCAGGGAGCTGAAGCTGTCCAAGGTTTCCACAGTGGAGGGCAGACAGAAGTATGTAGCATTTCACCGGGAAGAGGGAGGACTTGGAAATAAATACAGCCGTGTACTGAAGGAGGGCTTTTCTTCCATGGGAAAAGCAGAAACTCTGGTAGTAGTAAAAACAGTATCCGGCATGGCAATGGCAGTAGCAGCAGCTTTGGATGCCATGAAAATGGAAGAAATCGTGGGTACGATAGCCGGTGATGATACGATCATGATGGCGGTACGGACAAAGGAAGATACCCAGAGTGTCATGGAGAAAATAGAGGAAATCGTAAGCAATGTTAAATAGTCTGCATGTAAAAAATCTGGCATTAATTGAAGAAACAGAGGTAGAGTTTGGAAGAGGCCTGAACATCCTGACAGGAGAAACTGGTGCAGGAAAATCTGTTATTATCGGTTCTATCAATCTGGCACTGGGTGCAAAGGCTGATAAGGATATGATACGGACAGGGAAGGATCATGCCTTGGTGGAGCTGGTTTTCTCACTGGAATCACAGGCACAGCAGGAGCAGTGCAGAGCCATTGGAATTGAGCCGGAGAATGATATGCTGATCATTTCCAGAAAGATTTCTGCCGGGAAAAGCCTGTGCCGGGTCAACGGTGAGCTGGTAACGGCAAAACAGCTAAAGGAGCTTGCAGGTGTCTGCATTGACGTTTATGGACAGCATGAGCACCAGTCGTTGACATCGAAAAAAAAGCAGGCAGAAATTTTAGATGATTTTTGTGGAAAAGAACTGGCTGGAATAAAGGAAAAATTATTAGGAGAATATAAGCGTTACAGCGGACTTTTAAAAGAGTGGGAAGCAGCAGACCGGGACGGAACACTGCGGCAGAAGGAAATTGATCTTATTACCTTTGAATTAAAAGAAATTGACGAAGCCCAGCTGGAGGCTGGAGAGGATGAGCTTCTGGAAGTGGATTACCGCAAAATGTCCAATGCCAGAAAAATCATGGAGGGCTTGTCTGCTGTCTGCTATTTGCTGGGCAATGCAGAGGGAGACAGTATTTCAGAATTAACAGGCAGGGCGCTGCGGGAAATGAAAAGCATCGATTGCTATGACAAAAAGCTGGAGGAATTTACAGAACAGCTTTCCCAGGTGGAGGAAATGATGCTTGATGTGCGCCGGGGTCTTACTGACTATGAAGAGGATATGGGCTTTGAGCCAGAGGACTTTGACAGAGTAGAAAAGCGGCTGGATCTGTTAAATCATTTAAAAGCAAAATATGGAAATACCATAGAAGAAATATTTGCCTATCGCAAAAAACAGGAGCAGCGACTGGAGCTGCTGGTTAATTATGATGAGTATCTGGAAAAGCTGCGCCGGGATCAGGCAGCTTCCAAAACAGCACTGCTTGCCTTGTGCCAGGAGGCATCCAGACTCAGAAAAGAGCAGGCTAAGGTGCTGTCCAAAAGGATGCAGGAGGCACTGCTGGAGCTGAGCTTTCTGGAAGTGAATTTTGAAATCAGAGTGGATGCAGACCCGGAGCGGATCAGTGCAGCAGGCTATGATGAGGTGGATTTTCTGATCTCTACAAATCCGGGAGAACCGTTAAAGCTTCTTGGCTCTATAGCCAGCGGCGGCGAGCTTTCCAGGATTATGCTGGGACTGAAGACAGTTATGGCAGAAAAGGATGGAGTGGATACGCTGATTTTTGATGAAATTGATGCAGGAATCAGTGGAAAAGCAGCATGGCAGGTATCAAAGAAGCTGGCAGTGCTGGGAAAAGAGCATCAGGTGATCTGTATCACTCATCTTCCCCAGATCGCAGCCATGGCAGATCTTCATTTTAAAATCGAAAAAAAACAGGAAAAGGAGTATACCAGAACCGATATTTGTGTGCTGGATGAAGCAGAGAGCATTGCAGAGCTTGCCAGACTGCTTGGAAGTGACTGCCTGACAGAAAGTGCCGTTGCTAATGCGAAGGAAATGAAAGAATTGGCAGCAAATACAAAACTATACTAAAGTAAAAATGGATTATTCTCGCATACTAGAAGAGAAAGGATGTGAGAATATGAGCTACAGACGATTTTTATATATATTGACCGGTAATGCTGTTTGTATTCTTTGCTGTGCAGCATATCTGCTGATCTGGCATCGGATGCCGGATCGGATCATGATACGCGCAGGAGAACAGGAAAAAATGGATTTTTCATTGCCGGCATCGGGGATGCTGCGGGCTGCCGGGGATGAGACGATCCCGGTTAGTCTGAATCATCCTCTTGTTTTTTGTGCCAATGAAACCAGCAATTACCAGATGGATGTAAAGCTCTTTGGCGTACTGCCTCTAAAAGAAGTACAGGTGCAGGTCATAGAGGATATGGAGGTCATTCCGGCAGGAGTACCCATTGGTATTTATGTAAAAACAGACGGAGTACTTGTGGTAGGTACGGGGGAATTTACCGGATGTGACGGTATGCGCTATTCGCCGGCGCAGACGGTGCTGCAAAGTGGGGATTATATTCTGAAAATGAACGGCAGAGCCGTAACAGGAAAAAAGATGTTTATGAACACCCTGCAGGAAATAGGAGAAGAGAGTCTGGTCCTTACCATCAAAAGAGAAAATCAGGTATTTGATGTAAAAACAGTGCCTGCAGAGGATCAGTCTGGTACTTATAAGATCGGCATCTGGATCCGGGATAATGCCCAGGGCGTAGGAACACTTACGTACATTGACGAAAATGGGGGCTTCGGTGCACTGGGACATGGCATCAATGACATGGATACCAGTACCTTAATGGAATTAAAAAACGGTACCTTGTATCATACGGATATTATAGATATCAGAAAAGGGGAGTCTGGAAGTCCGGGAGAGCTGACCGGTCTGATAGACTATGCAGACCGCAATATTTTAGGGACGATCTGCCAGAATAATGAAAAGGGAATTTTTGGCATTTGTGGAGAAACACTGGAGAAAGAGGTTCTTTATCAGCCGGTTTCCATCGGACTGCGGCAGGAGGTAACAAAAGGCCCGGCTAAGATCCTGTGCAGTCTGGATGGAAAAAATTCAAAGCTCTATGATATCCAGATCACAGATATCGTATACAATAAAGAGCATCTGAACAGAGAGCTTGTTCTGCAGATCACCGATCAGGAATTGATCGAAGTAACTGGCGGCATCATTCAAGGAATGAGCGGTGCTCCGATCTTGCAGAATGGCAAGCTGATTGGGGCAGTGACCCATGTGTTTGTCAATGACCCCACAAAAGGGTACGGCATATTTATAGAGAATATGCTGGAGCATTGAGAAATGCAGAAATCAAAAATAGCAGACAGCGTGAGTTTACTCACAGGCTGTCCTGCTATTTTTTATTTCTATATGGCGAAAGCCATACATGAGCAAGTAGCGAAGCGGATTGCGAATGCTGCATGGCATAAGCAGCTACGATACAAGCTTACTTGTAAGAGTCTCTTTTTTACGAGGTGGCTTGTCTGGATAATGAGACAATGGAAATATTGACAATATCAGTAGTAGCCGATAGCTTTGAAGGCATCAAAGCAAACGCATCCATTACCGAACAGATTCGTGTCGGACGTAGTCATGCAAAGACCGTGGGAAATTTCTTTCATCGCCCATTTTCAGAACTTCAGTCCAAGTTACTATTAACGGGCAGTGCCGAAGATGAAATGTTCCCGAAAGGTCATTAT
>CAYMEZ010000010.1:0-77321 GCA_964389835.1 uncultured Lachnospiraceae bacterium
TACTAGCTGTTCTTTCCTTCTTTACTGCTTTAGGTTGTTTCTCTGAATTTTCTCTCTTTAGAATCTTCAGGGTTGCATTGCTGTTTATTTGTCAAGGTACAAGCAGTGCTCAAATGGATTTTTGCAGACTGCAAAAGTTTACTTTTGCCCAGTCTTGCGAAAATTCAGTTGAATAATACGCCAGCATTCAGCGAGCGGATTCCTCCGCGAGCCGCACTGCGTTCTTTGCAGCATCAAGTGACTTTCGCCAAATTCTTACAAACCAGAAAGGCTCACTGACACTGCCAACGGAGAAGGAGGGATTTGAACCCTCGCGCCGCTATTAACGACCTGCACCCTTTCCAGGGGTGTCCCTTCAGCCATCTTGGGTACTTCTCCAAACTGCTAAATTCAAAATCTGCACTATATAATACTATGATAAACGAAAACAATCTGAAAGCGACTCTCTGAATCAGTGGGAATCCATCGTCTCCATTTGATCCTCTGATCAACGGAGAGGGTGGGATTCGAACCCACGCGCCCTTGCGGACAAACGGTTTTCAAGACCGCCTCGTTATGACCACTTCGATACCTCTCCATGCACGCTCTCTCGTCAGCGCAAAAATTATTTTAGCAAACATCATTTGTAGTGTCAACATCTTTTTTCACTATTTTTCAAAAAGTGCCAATTTAACGTTTTTTTGTTCCCAGCGCCTGTCTGCAATAGGTCTGGGCATCTGTATTGGCTCTCAGCTCCCGCTGGCAGTCAACATCCCAGCCTCTCTTTTCTCTGAAGAAGTCCTCCTCTTTTTCTGCTGCTTCAAAAATATATTTCTTTACCATTTCATACCGTTTTTTCAGGGCATCCATGTACTCCGGCTCGATCACGCCTGCCAGATTGACCTCTAAAAGCTCTGGTGAAACACTTTTCAGACCTTCATACAGCTTTTTATCCATCATACCGATCTGATAACTGTACTGTACTACCTCTGTCTTTCCTTTTTTCACTTTTTTCTTTGACAGGATCGAAGCTGTATTATTGATACCCAGTTCTTCTGATTTTCCAAATGACAGATCATTATCAATTCCCACTACCTTTTTAACAAACAGCGTCTTTTTTTCTTCATCCTTTTCATAGGAAACAAAGTAATTGCCTATATGTCTGTCAACCTGTCCGATGATGTTATCCAGGATCTGCAGATTTAAAAGCTGCTTCTGGGCTTCGCCCTCTATTTCAATCTCATATTTTTCTTCTTTTGCCATTCGTTTCAGTGCCTTAAGCGATACCCCCTCTGCCTGCTCCATTACAAAGCCCTTTCTCTGGGCACCGTCCTTCTCTACGATCACCGCCTCATGATTGCGTACAATAAGCCCCTTTAAGCCCAACAGCTCTGCTACACGCTCAGAAGCAAAGTTGCGAGCTGTCATATCAGCACCCTTATCAATGCGCACATCTGCCATCTGGGTTACCTGTTCCTTTGTGCTCTGTCTGTTAAGGGCTGTGATAAAGCACTTCCACTTTTCTCTGTTAGCCTGCACTTCCAGATAAGGGCGTACGTCTACATGAAGCGCCTCACTGCATTCCTGAAGCTGTGCTTCTGATATATCAGCCTGCACATCCGTCAAAAAGCCAAAGACACAGCCCGGCTGTGTTAAGTCCGTTACCTCTTCCGTTTTGTCCTTTGTTCCATAGATCTTAAGCTTCTCCCTGAACGCGTTTTGCAGCTCTTCATTTCCCAGAATACGCAGATTTTCCTCCAGAGCATCCCCAAAGTCCCTCAGCTTTTCATCCTCTTTAAAGAAAAAGACCTTTTCGCCATCCTTGAGCTTAAATACATCCGAGGTTCCATCTCCTACATTTTCTGTTTCCGCTTCTATCCGGAAGGTCTTGATTTGCTGCGCCCTTGAAACAATGTCACACAAGGTAAGAGATGCAGCATCCCCAGTATCCAGAAGCTGTGCTCTAAGCTCCTGTGCTTCCCCCGGTATCCGTTCCTTATATTCATTCAGTGTGCTGGAAATCATCTGCATTTCAGAAAGCATTCCGCTAATATCCCCTGCACCCTTTGCCACAGTCAGCACCGACATAGTCTCGCGCAGACTTTTTTCCACATAGCCAAACATGCTCATAAGCGTCATAATGGTAGCGTCAAAAAAATCCTCCGGCGAAAGCACAAGGGGCTTTTCCATGTACTCTGCCAGATCCCCTAACCATGCCTCTGCTTCCTTCATCGGTTTTAAGATATTCTTTTTTGCTTTCTTTCCCAGCTTTTTAATCCCAGTGATCTGAGCTGCTATCCCAGAAATCTGCTGCGCAGATCTTTGGAAGCCGCTCACTACCACCTGCTTCGTATCTGTTGCTGCTTCATTTCTGTTACGAGCCACATCCCGTAAAACCGCAGCTTCCTCCAGCAGCTGCTTAGCTGCCACCAGCAGCTGCTCCTCACGCAGCTGCTCCGTGTCCTTTAATCCGTAAAGACTTCTTATGCTTTGCAGTTCCTCCTCTGTAAAACATTTTTCCGTCAGTCTGCCCTGCTCGTACGCCCGGAGCATACTAACTCCCCTCGCTTCCAGCATATCGGTCTGTTCCTTGCTGCGCTGCAGATCAAGCTTCGCCTTTTCTTTGTCGGAAAGCTGCGGTTTCTGGATATTCTCCGGTGCAGCCTGCTGACTATGATAAAGCACTGCATATTCTATCGCCTGCTCCTCAGCTGTTTTTGCCTCCTGCTCAAAGGCTTGTGGAAGGTACTCCTTTAAGGAAGGATTTTCTTTTAGCTCCAGCTCGCCTCCCTGCAGAAGATACCTGATCCCAGCTTCCATGGAATCTGCCCGCTTCTGCAATATCGTCTGTTTGTCTGTTTCTTCCTGAATGCGCTCCTCTATCTGCGTTTTCATTTTTGGGGAAATGGTCACATCAGCTTTTAGTTCCTCGGCAGCCTTGAGGATCGTCTGATTTCTCTCTTCCAGCTCCATCAGGCTATAGATTTCCTGATACATCTGCTGAATCACAGCCTTGTTTTCTTCTGCCTGCTGAGGATGCTCCTCCAGCAGCGGTCTGAGTCTTTCTATCTCAGCATAGACCTTTTCAGGTCCCGGCTCTTCCAGCTCGGCCACCGGTCTTTTTTCTGACAACAGCTGTTCAAGCAGCGCAGCATCTACCGACTCGCCTATTTCCTTCAAATCTCCCCGCGCCGCCATATTCATGCGCAGCGCCTGCTGCTTTTCTTTCTCAGTCATATTTTCCAAAAACATCTGATCGCCGGATGCACCGGGCTGATACCGATAGCCTAGTGCGCCCAGTGCCGTCACGAATGCCTGCTCTCCCCGCACATACATCGTTTTCATATGGGCAAGGCGCAGTGTCTGCTCCTGTGACATGCTGTCATGTGCGATCCCCTCTTTGTCAAAGACAGCGATATGCTCACGCCACTGATCCAGTATGCCGCGCACCTCGGCAAAATTTTCTGCTATATAAGCAGGTGTCAGCATCGTATCAGGTAGCACCTGTTCAAACAGTGCCGCAGCCTGAGCATCCGGCGTTGTCAGGCTGCGACGTCTTTCCACTCGTTCTGCAATGCCCTCCTGCTCCGTACTTTTCTGCTCCTGCCACGTCCGCGCAGCTGCTTTTAGCTTATTTTTCCGTTTCTTTTTCGTTTTTGATTCCTTTTCGTCCACAGGCTGGACCGGCATGTCCTCAGCGATCACTCTTTTGGGTACAGCAGCCTCCTTAGACTGATATCTTGACATAAGTTCATCTGCGGACAGCTGGGACTGCTGGAAATGCTCCTGCAGCATATTTTCCTGCTGCAGTCTGTTTTCCTCAAATTCCTGCATTTCTACAGCCGTATTTTTTCTGAACTGAAACATGCCCTCCATATCAGTAACCTCCTTTGCCTGCTCTGTTCTCTATTGCCTCTGTTGTTCCATTGGCATAAGCCCACGCTGCCGCCTCATATCTGGCAAAGTAGGAAAGCTCCAGTGTATAACACCACCTCTTTGCCGCTGCTTTAACTCCCATTTTTTCTAAGATCCGCAGCAGAGTTTTGTTTACTACCTCAAAATGGCAGAGCGTATCCGGCGGACAACAGCTGCCTGCCCGCTGGATGGCATAGCGCAGCAGCCAGATAGGCGCTGCGATATGGGTGGAATGGCTGAGCAGGCAACACACTCTGCATTTTTTCTCCTGTTCCTGCCTGATGAGCAGGATACCCTTTATTTTCCCTTTCTCCAGCACAACGCTGCTGCACTCTGCCAAATAATCTGACTTGTCCAGAGGCAGTTCGATCAGCTCTTCGCCCCATCTTTCCAGCTTTTTTGAGAAAGCGCGTAAGCTTTTAGAGCTGCAGTCTGCAAGTGCAGCTACATTTCCATAGCTTCCCTGAAAATATGGATTCTGGACCAATTCCGAAAGCTGGCAGGAAAAGCTTCCCAGCCCTTCCTCTTCGCGCTGAAAGGGATATCCTCCCAGCATCCGCTCCAGCTTTTTATATTCTCCGGCAAGGCATCTGATCTGAAAGCTTTTCCTTTTGGCATGATAAGCATACAGCAAAAGCTCTGTCATAAGCTGCGTACCCTTACCCATTCCCCGGAACTTTTCAGTAATATAAATATATTGCAGCATAAAAGTATCGCCCTCACAGTCTGTTACTGCTATGGCATAGGGTATTCCTGCCCGTTCCATGCCCCAGAACTGCAAAGCCGCCTCTGCCCATGTATGCTCTAAAAACCGATCCGGTATCATATGTACATACCGCTGCAGCTGCTTTTCATTTAACAGGATGCTTTCTCCCATAGATATTCTCCTCTTATGGTTTATGCCCTTACTTTATCTACCATATCTACCATTGATCCTTTTGGCTTTCTAACAATCTTTGGATCAATAATGATTCACCCTTATACCGGAGCATCTGTTTGCGCGTATCCTCATTCCACTCATCCTTTGTCTTGACGATACCCTGATCGGCATTGACTGCTGCAAGGATACTGCTGCGCAACGTTTCATAGCGTTTTTTCAATGCTTCGATATAAGGCGGCTCGATGATGCCCTCCAGATTGACTGTCAAAAGCTCCGGTGTGACTGTCAGCAGGCTTTCGTACATGTCCTTGTCGATCACTCCGAGCAGATAGCTATTCTCTATGACCACAGCTTCACCCTGCTTTGCCGGCGCTTTTTTCTTTTGTACGAGTATCGAACTGGTATTATAGCCACCGATCTTCTCTGAAGCTCCAAATGCAAAATCATTGTCTATGCCGGTCACTTTCTCAACGATGATCTGCTTGCTTTCATCGTCTACGTGATAGGAAACAAATACGTTGCCTGTATGGCGGTCTACCTGTCCGATGATATTATCCAATATCTGAAGATTCAGCAGCTGTCTCTGCGCCTCGCCCGGTACGATGAGCATATATTTCATGTCTGAGGCAAGCTGTCTCAGCGTACCTACCGACACACCCTCTGCCATCTCCATTGCAAAGCCCTTTTTCTGTTCGCCGTTCTGGGTTACGAGCACAGCCTCGTGATTCTTCGTGATCAGATCTTTCAGACCAAACAGCTCTGCGACACGCTCTGATGCAAAGTTGCGGGCTGTCATGTCTGCTCCCTCATCCAGCTGATAGCCGACATCCGTTATGGCTGCCTCTACCGTAAATCTCTTTTTAAAAGCTTTCGCAAAATTTTTCCACTTTTCCTGATTTTCCGCATTCTCTATATAGCCGCGCACATCTAACGCCAGTATTGCATTGACCTGAGCCAGAGCATTTTCATTCAGCTGCCCGTCCGGCATGATCAGTTCTACTGCTGTATGGAGTATCGTCAGCTGATCTCTTACCTCATCATCTGTTTTGACTTTTTCAAGCAAATCAAGGAGCTTATTTTCCAGTTCTGCATCGCCCAATGCCAAAATCTGCTCCTTGAGCGTCGTTAAAAAGTCCTGCAATATCTCATCTTCCTTGAAGAAAAAGACCTTTTCTCCCTCCTCCAGCCGCAGGACATCCGAAGCAGCTGCACCAACATTCTGTTCCCCGCCGTTTAAAGCAAAGGTTTTTACTCCCTGCGCACTTAGTACAATATCCTGCAGGGTCAGAATCTGTGCTTCCTCTGTATGCAGAGCATCCTTTCTGAGCTGCTGTGCGCAGCCCGGTATGTGCATCCTCACTGTATGGAATACATCAAAAATATTTTGGATATCAGCAGACAGTCCATTGACAGCTGCGCCGTCTGCATTTTCCAGTGCTGACATTGCCCCTCTCAGGTTTTTTTCAATATAACCGAACATGCTCATAAGGGTCATGATCGTTGCATCGAAAAAATCCTCCGGCTCCAGCACAAGGGGCTTTGCCAGATAAACGGTCAGATCCTTCAGCCATGCTTCTGCCTCATCCAGCTGTTTGGTAATGCCGCCCCTGATCTGCTTTTTGATCTTAGAAAGACTGTTGACCTTTCCGGAAAGCTCACTAACCTGCTGTGCATAACGCCGAAAGCCGCCCAGCATATCCTCAAAATATACTTTTTCCTTTGAAAGCCTCCCTTGCAGGGCTTCTTTTTCCCAAAGGTAGTCTTCTGCTGTCAGATATTCTCCTCTATGAATATCAACGCAGCGGCTGCGCATAAACGTGGTTACATATTCTCTGTAACGCTCATACATGCTCTGGGATTTTTCCCATGCCAGCTTCTGAGCTGCCGGTATCGCTTCTTCCAGCTCCGGTGTCTGCTTCAGCAGCGCCTGGTATGCATCCATCGCCTGAAAGGAGGTAAGCAGCTCCTCCGCATGGGAAGTCATATATTCCGGTGTCAGCATTTCCTCTGTCAGACGCAGCAGACTCAGCCTTTGGGCAAGCTGAGCAAACGGCTCTTCAGCGATCACAGTCTCAGCCCTTTTCCGGGCATACAGCATTTCATAGCTGTCTGCATCTGCATGGGGATTTTCTTTCTTTACCAGCACCTGTATCCGCATCTGCGCCAGTCTCAGCCAGCCCCTCAGCTGTCTCATGACCATTGTGGTATCTCCGTCATGCTGTGCGATATAATCCTGAAGCTCTTTGGCGCGTCCGAAATAAGCAAGCTGCGCTTCCCGATCCGCTGTCAGGATATGTGCTGCATCGGTCTGCAGCTGGCGGAAGCTTTCGATCACAGGCTGATGCTGTTCTTCTTTCTGAACATCCCACTTTCCGCCCAGATACTCAAAAGAATCCTGCACCCCCTTCATTGCTCCCTGCAGCGCATCTGCCATCATAGAATAATCCAGCACCCCAGCGGCAACAGAGCTTCCGATTCCCAGCACATAGGCTGCCATACCATTGTACACACGGACTAAATGGTACAGCCTTGCATCCACCGGATTTGTCAGATCCAGCAGGTCAGGCATATTCTCTACCATATGTCCATCCACCTGCACATTGGCAAAAATCCTTTGCAGCTCCTCTTCATGCTCCAGAATGTACATGGTAGAGGGCAGAACGTGATGGAAGCGTTCCTCCAGCATTTCATAATGATGGAAGATACAATTCTTATAGGTCTGTAATCCTTCCAGATTTTCTCTATAATAATGCTCGATCCTTTCAGGCTGGTCTCCATCCTGCTCCAGTGCACCTGCAGAAAGCAGCATACACATCTGACGGAACTGCCCGTCCTCCATATTCTGAAATACAGGCAGGCTTTCTGCCGAGTCATAAGTACGAAACAGCGGCTCCTCTAAAAGAGACTGGGTATCGCCTGCCCGTCTATACTGTGTCTTTGTCAATGAATATTCTATCCTGAGCAGTCTCATGCGCTCCTCGAGCGTCTCCAGCTCCTGTTGGAGCGGTTCCCGATCTTGGATTCCCTGATCTGCAAGCCTTTGCGTCAGTTCATTCCTTCGCTGCAGGCAATGGTGGTGATATCTTAACAGCTCTGCGGATTCCATGATCCGATCCTGCGGTAATCCCAGTGCTTCTCTGGCTGCTCTTTTCATGTCATTTAATGCTCTTTTATAAGTCGGATGTACCTGCTCCGTATTCAGCTCCCATGGAGCGTCATACCTCTCTCTGGCATGGTCTGATTGAAAATATCTGTTGTAGGCAGCGTCCTGTGAAGCACTTGCCAGCTCCAGCATTTCCTTTGCTGCGATCAGCATATGATCCATAGTAAGCGGTGCTTTCTCTCCTACGTGAAACCTGGTATGCAGCTTAAGAATCTCGCTGTCTGTAAAGCATTCTTCTGTCAGTCTGCCCTGCTCATAGGCTTTGACCATGCTCAGCCCTCTTGCCTTTATGGCATAGAACTGTATCATCTCGCATCTTAGATCAAACAGCACCTTATCCTGACCGATAAAGGCATCCATGAAGGGTCTCCCATCCGGAGCATTTACCCTCTGATATTTTTTCTCCTTGATCTGCAACACATCACTATAAAGATCCTGCAATTCTTTACTTTTCATAAGCAGGTCTTCATCTGTACCATATTCCATATCCTGCACATCAAAATCACGTAAACGCTCCAGCATATGCTGCAGCTCCTCACGCCTTGCAGGCTCTTCTTCCTGAGACTCCTGATCCCCTTCCCGGTCCGCTGCCTGCTGTTTTCTCATTTCCATTTCCGTGCGGTAGCTTCTGGCATAATACACTGCCCGATCCTCTGCCTCCCAGGTACTCTCCTCAAACTCTTCCGGTAAAAATTCTCTGAGAGTCAGCATTTCCTTCTGTGTCAATGCACTTTCTGTCAGGACATGTCGCAAGCCCTTTTCCATGCATTCCGCACGATTTCTCAGTATGCGCTCCTTATTTTCCAGCTCTGTCCGGCGCGTCTGTAAATAAGCTCTTGTCTTGCCCTCATAGCCGATCCTGTTCTGGGAAACACTGTCGATATCGCTGCAGTCCCTTTCGGTATTTTCCAAAAGCTCTAACAATCTGTACAGCTCCTTACAGATCCGTTCCACGCTTTCCTTGTGCTCTGTATATTTGTTCTCATGCTCCTGGATCAGCCCTTCTATCTCGGCAAGCTTAGCCGCTCTTTTCGGAGTTTTTACAAAGGAATCCTGTCTGTATGCTTTTTCTTCCTGAAGCAGCTTATCAGCCACCGTGACTGTTATCTCATTTTCTTTCTGCTTCAGTTCACTGCGCAGTTCTCTGTTTCTTGTAAGTGCCTTTGCTCTTTCTTCCTCTGTCAGATCGTCTAAAAACTGCTTGCCTGCCTTAGCATCAGGGACATAGCGATAGCCCAGCGCTCTGATTGCTGTATGAAACGCATTTTCACTGTCCTGATACATTTTCTCCATCTGCTGCATCCGCAGTTCACGTTCTCTGGACAGACCAAGCCGCGCCGGATACTGGGCATCATAGACCTCCATATGCTCTTTCCATTTATCCAGCTGCCTTCTGACCTGGGCAAAATTGTTCATAACATACTCCGGTGTCAGCTGATCAGCAGAGATCGGGTTTTCAAAGACAGCCTGTGCCTGATCATCCGGCTCCATTTTCCCTCGCCGCATGGCAAGACGCTTTACATAGTTTTGTTCCCTTTTTTGTGACTGATACGTCCTGTTAAGCTCCTCAGCGCCGCTTTGCAGCTTGCTTTTTTTGCGTTTTTTAAAGCTTGATTCCTTTTCATCTGCCGTTTGCTGGGGCATATCCTGTACGGGTGTCTGCTCCGCTTCCCTGTATGGCACCGCCTGATAGCGTTCCATCAGCTCCCTGGAGGATAAGTCCATGCGCATAAAATGCTCCTGCGTCTGCTTCTCCTGCAATAGCTTTTCCTTCTCGTAGCGTTCTCTTTCCGCATAGGTCATATCCTGCTGTGTCTGGAATATCTGATCCATTTTACATCACCCTCCCTGATACTCTATCCAACCTTCTCTGCATTTCCCACATAACAATTTTCTCTTCTCATTTTATAATCTGTCACTTTCCCCACAGATATAGCTGTTTACCATCTTCTCATATCGTGCAAAATAAGACAGCTCCATGGTATAGCACTGCTTTCTGGCAGCTGCACTAAGGCCTATCTTATCCACGATGCGGAACAGTGTTTCATTAACCAC
Organism: uncultured Lachnospiraceae bacterium; assembly: GCA_964389835.1. Taxonomy (GTDB): domain Bacteria; phylum Bacillota; class Clostridia; order Lachnospirales; family Lachnospiraceae; genus VSOB01. The sequence continues at coordinate 9,993 of CAYMEZ010000010.1, forward strand.
ATCAAAATGAGATATCGTTTCCGGCGGATAAAGCCTGCTCCCTGTCTGCACAGCAAAGCAAAGCATTTCTAGCGGTGCCGCCACATCAGAGGCATAATTTAACAGATACTCGATCCTTACCTCGCCTGCTGCCTCTGCCCTGACCAGCAGGATGCCTGCCGGTTTTCCCTGCTCCAGCTTGACACTGCACACATCTGCCAGATATTCTTTTCTATTCAGGGGAAAGCCTGCGATATTCTCTTCCTGCTGCTGTATTTTCTGGTAAAAGGGCTTTAAGCTGGCTTCACTGCATTTGGAAAGCGGCTGTATCTCCTTGTATTTTCCTTGAAAATACGGATTTTTCGCCAGTTGCCCCAGCCTGCAGGAAAAGCTGCCGATATTTTCCTTCTGGCAGGTAAAAGGATAAGCTGACAGCAGCCGTTCAAGCTCCTTATATGCCCCCTGCATACAACGAAGCCGCAGATATTTTTTCCCATCATGATATGCATACAGCAAAAGCTTGGTCAGAAAGCGCAGCCCTATCCCTCTTTTACGAAACTCTGCCGCTATGTAGATATGGTGCAGCCAGAGCGTTTCCGGCTCACTGCTCACAACCGCAGCACCGCAGGGGATTCCCAGATATGCCACGCCCCAGTACTGCACAGCAGCGGTTTTCCATGACAGCTCTTTCCACGCATCCGGTATCATATGCCCATAAGCTGCCAGCTGGCTTTCCTCTAAGAGAAAAAATTCTTCCATCCGCTTTCTCCTTTCATTGATCACATTTTCCCGTATAAAAGCTCCTGTCTGATAGACAGTGCCCCGTTCTTTTTATATTCTCCGTCAATAGCATCTACCACATCCATTTTGGTCAGCGCACGCTTCTCCCATGCAACACGGTATGCCGCCTGCACAGCTGCTGCCTTGATACTGCTGCCGGACATTTCTCCAACCTGCGCGATATTGGTAAAATCGATCGCCTCCTTTGGAAGCTCCTTAGGAAATACATTTTCCCAAAGTCTCTGCCTGATCTGGGCATCGGGCAGGTTCATCGGTACGATAAAGGTGATACGTCTGCGGAATGCCATATCAAAATTATTCAGATTGTTGGTGGCAAGGAAGGAAATCCCGTCATATTCCTCGATCTTCTGAAGCAGATAAGCTACCTCTGCATTGGCATATTTATCATTAGAGCTTCCGACCTCCGTTCTCTTGGTAAACAATGCATCTGCCTCATCAAAAAATAAAATGGCATTGGCATGCTTACCCGTATCAAAGATCGCTGCCAGATTTTTCTCTGTTTCGCCGATATATTTGCTGCCGATCTGGGATAGATCGATCCGGTAAATATCCAGCTTTAATTCATTGGCAAGGACATTTGCCGCCATGGTCTTGCCTGTTCCGGGCGGTCCGTACAAAAGCACGGAAAATCCCCGTCCATAAGGCATTTTTTTGCCAAAGCCATAATCCTCGTATACCACAGAACGATGCTTTGCATAGGCAAGTATCTTTTTCAGCTCCGTTTCGCTCTCCTGATTTAATTGGATATCCTCCCATGTAAATCCGGTCTGCAGCCGTCTCGCCTTGCTGCCAAAGTCTACCTTGCATTTTTCGCGTATCTTATCTGACAATACGCTCTCCGGAATGAGAGGGATGTCCTCGATGACCAGCTGCTGTGTGATCTGCTCAATGGCACGGGGTGTCAGGGAATACTTTGACACAACCGCGTCCAGATCAAGGTCTTTTTCAAAGCTCAGACCTTTTTTGTCTGAAAAATACTGCCAGAAGCGTTTCTGCATCGCAGCACAGGGACGCTCCAGCTGTACAAAAAGCCACACCTGCTCTGCTGCTGTGCCAGCTGCTGCCTCCAGATTTTCCTGCTCCGTAGAAAGGAACATAAGCATAACGTATTTGCTCAAAAGCGACAGTATCTCTCCTGCCGTGGTCTGTTCACTGTCACTATAACGGACATGATCCAGATGCAGATGCAGTCCCTCTATCATACATTTACATATGATATCGTTTAAGATTTCTTCACGCTCTGGAGCGCTCATATGCAAAAGCAGGGGAAACTCTACGCTCAAAAAGCTCTGTCCGGTCAGTGCTGCTACGGTACGCAGCAGAAATTTCTTTCCGGTGCCCTTCTCTCCCAGCAGGCATATGACACCTCTGTCATTATTTTCCAGCAGTCCGCCCATCAGCTTCAGCACATGGGCGATCCTGTCCCGGTCGGCAATAAAAGGATCTGGCTTTTCGTCTCCTATGATCAGTCTGGCGTATGGATAGAGCTTTCCCATCGCTCCACGATTTCCCATCAGAAAATCCCGGATCCTCTGATTTAAGCACAGGCGCTTTGAAAGGCTCGAATCATCCTCTCTGCCCCAAAAACGCCTGTCAAATACAAAACGTCCCAGATAGCTGTCTTCATCCGAAAGCAGTGCCACATCCTCATACTGCATTGGCATAAAAAGTGCACAAAGGTCATATACAAAGCCTACTGTCGGTCGGATAGACTGTGAGGGCTCCTCCTGAAGCACACTGTAAATACGTTCATACTTCCTGTTCAGATCCGGCAGAAAGGAAAGCACTACTGCCATGATCTCTGGATAGGTAAATTCATGCAGCATACGGAGTACATCAAACGGCAGAAAAATCCCCTCCTGTGCCGCCGCTTCTCCTTTTTTCAAAAGCATTTGAAAAATCCCAAGTATCACAGGCTCCTGCCCGGTATTCGGTGAAAAGGGCTTTGGCTCTATCGCCCGCATCAGCTCCTCATCCTGATAGACCGTCCCGATCCGCCGAAGGCTCTCCTCAAGGCCATTTTCCTTGATCAGAATCTGCATGCTGCACAGCATATCTGCAAACTGCATCCAGTCATGATACTGTTCTTCTATTGTGTGGTATGGAGTCTCTTCCAGCTTGGGAAAATACAGCGCCGCTAATTGCAGATATTCTTTTTGTAATTTTTCTTTTTCTTCCATAATACCTATACCTGATCTACTCCCATTCTCTCTTCTTTACACCTTCCAAGTTTCTCTGCTCTCATGCTACTGTGCCAGAGATTCCCGGATCTTTCCCCTGATCCGTCTTGTTGCATCGTCTACGCGTCTGCGCCTTGCGCCCGGCCCGTCAATCTCTACCAGCTTTACAACATTGACATGTCTGATGCCGCCATAGTTTACTTTACCTTCCTCATTCAGAGCAAATTCCGATGCGAGTGCGGCATCACTGACTGTATCGGAAACAATATTTTCAGGATCTCTTTTTAACGCTTCTACGGACACATTTTTTACCAATGATTTTTCTACGCGGAATCTTGTGCCAGAAGGTATCAGAACCTCCTCTTCATTTGCGACCTTTGAAAGCTGTGTGATGTCTACGGAGCCCTTTCCGGTCAGCTGATAAAGCGCCAGCACCGAATTGTCATAGCCTGACTTTTCTACACTCTTTCCAAAATACATCAATGCCTTTTCGATTCTCTTTGAGGTACTGGTAAGTGCTTTCGTATCATATTCCTGTCCTGGGCTCTGATAACCGCCGCCGCTGTTTTTCTCTCCACGGAACGTGTTGACGCTTGCTGCGTGCATATAATCTGCTTCATTTGCCTGTCCCGGTTCGCGACCGCCGCGCTCCTCTAAGGCATCCTGCGCCATTCTTGCTGACAGACGTGTCAGTGCATAAATCTGTTCCAAAAGCTTGGAATCCTTTGTTTCCTCCTTATAAGAGGACTGGTAGCTGCCGAATTTCTTTTCATCCACACGGCTATCCGTCAGTTTCATCTTACCAAAGACTCCGCCCCACTTCCTGCCAACATTCATCGTCATATAAGCGCCTGTCGTATAGATATTGAGTGCAAGATCCTGCGCCTGCATTGTCATCGCATCCACGCCCTGCGTAACAGCGCTCTTTGCAAACAGTGTCAGCTCCGGAAGCAGCTCTACATCCTGCTTTTTCTTTGTTACCAGCATTTTCTTCTGCCGTATCAGCCCAAGATCCTCTGACATGAAGAACAATCTCTGCTGCGCAGCCATCAATTCTTCTTCTACTGCACGCCGCTTTGAGCCATCTGTATCACCTTTAAATGCCTTTCCTGCATTGAGCAGACGGTTTATCATACTTCCTATTTTTTTCTCCAGCTGCTTTTTTTCCTGCATACGCTTATCAAACAGCTCATCTATGATCTCCTTTTGAAGTGTCAGATTGTCATTTTCCTGAATCCTGTCTTCTCTCAGCGCTGTCCTGCCAATCTTAGCTTCACGTTTTTTACGTGCTTCTGTCAGGTCATTCAGCTGCATCTTATAAATGACTTCATGCGGAAATTGTTTATTTTCGGCAAAGTTTTCACGCAGTGTTTCCGTATCCAGCGGGTCAATATTGGTATACATGACAGCAGCTTCCTCAAGAGACTCTGTTCCTCGCACACCTGCATTGTGGGAGCCCTTCAAAATCTCATACAGAGAATGATCATGGCAGGACACCATCCATGCGATCAGCGCCAGACGGAAGTCAAGCAGCTCTTTCTGGCTTGCGCCCATGAGCTTATAAGCACCCAGCATACGCAGTGTCGTGCCGGAGCTGCCTGCCGTCTGCAGCATCCCCTCTGCCGTTGTCTCTTTACCAGGAGTATAATATGCCGTTCCCTCTTTCCATGCGATCTGTTCCTGACCATCCTTATCATGGGTCATTGCAAAGAAACGTTCTCTTTCGCTGGGGGCAATGCCCAGCCGATCATAATGCTCCATGCCCAGCCCCTGCTGCTCCTCTTTCTTCTTACTGGAACGGCGAAAGGTGTTCAAGAGTGCAGCATCCCATGCTCGCTTGACTCCTCTCCACCATCTTGTCAGCCTATTACCTTTTCCATTACGTTCTTCCTCGCGTTTTTCAAGGTCTCTGGCAAGGCTGTAGGTATCAAACACATCCTTGCCCTTTTGGAAATGATCCAGACCTTCTAACAGATCAAAATCAAGTCCTAAAGCATCCCTTCGACCCTGATCATTTATGTTTTTCGCACCCTGCAGGACACCCTTAAAGGAAACACCGTTACGGATCTGTTCCCTGGTCTTGCCGCCATTGATAAACATACCGTTATAGAGCAGAGTCATCTGCTCCCGCAGATTGCCGTCTCCATTGATCACTTCATCCAGACTCTGCATGTTTTTCAGATCTGCCTGATTCCGCGATGTCCGCTTGCCATCTCCTCGCTCATCTCCATACAGTACCTTTCTGATCTGTCCGGCACCTGTATTGTCCCTTTTCTCCTGCATCAGCGCTTCAACGAGAGTTTTGTTGATCTGTATCTGCTGGTCTGCGCCGCCTGCCTGCCCTGCCAGATCATTGAGCGCAGCAGCATCTTCTAACTGCTCTTTCGCAGGAAGCTGTTTTCCGCCATCGCCGTAATAGGTGGTCAATATCCTGCTGATCTTTCCTAGTGCAGTCTTGACTGCCGCCTTCGTATATGACATGTGAAACAGCTTTACTGCCAGATTCTCCTCATATTTCGCTGCCTCCACTTTCCATCTTGGGTCTTTATAGACGATCTCATAAGCTTCCTTTGTAAAGCTCTCACCCATGTTTTTACCCTCCTTTTTGTGGTCTCTTTTCCAGATAAGCTATTCCGCCGCCACTCTCTCCGGCTGTTCTTCTTTCGGCAGCAGCTGGGCAAGAAATGACCTGTTTGTGATTCCCATAACAGCCTTATTCTGGGCATCCACGCCCCATTTTCCTTTTTCCCTGAAAAAGTCCTCTCTTGTCTGCGCTGCTTCCTTGATACTGTTTCTTAAAGCCTCATAGCGCGCTGTCAGTGCCTTTATGTATTCCGGCTCGATCAGCCCCTCCAGATTGACTGCCAAAAGCTCCGGTGATACTGCCATCATGCTGTCATACAGTTCCTTATCCATCATGTCTAAGGCAAACTGGTAGCCCGCTTTTGTTTTCTCGTATGCCAGACTGGGCGAATACAGGATCCTCTCAGATTTGCCAAAGGCAAAATCATTATCAATTCCGGTTACCTGTTTTACCGTGATCGTCCTTTTTTCATCATCAACATCATACACCAGAAAATAGTTGCCCATGTTACGGTCTGTCTGTCCTGTGATGTTGTCCAGCACCTGTAGATTCAGCAGCTGCTTTTGTGCCTGTTCTTCCACATAAACATGGTAGCCCTGCTTACTCTTTTCATATACCTCAAGCTTAAATGCACCAGCTGTTTTGCCCTTAGCGCCATCCATCACAAAGCCCTTTTTCACGGTTCCGTCTGCTTCCAGGACAACAGCTGCCTGATTGCGTATGATCAGACTCTTTAAGCCCAGCAGCTCTGCCACACGCTCAGTCGCATAATTGCGGGCTGTCATATCGGCTCCTGCCTCAAGCTGCAGACCCACACTTTGTGCCTGCCGCGCTGTTTCATAGTCTTTTTTCAGTGCGCTGGTAAACTGCTTCCACTTTTCCCTGTTTTGTGCATCCGTAAGATATTGCTCCAGATGCTGTGAGCCTATCAGGGCATTAAACTGCTCCAGCTGGGAATCTATTACATTGCCTGCTTCATCAAGCAGACTGCCCATGCTAAAAGCTACCTGATACATGGTATCATTGTCTTCTACACCCGTTTCTTCTACATTTTCTATCAGGGCTTTAAAGCAGCCTGCGATCTCATCCTCCTGTAAGATTTCCAGTGTTTCCTCTGCACTCTCCTTAAAGCCTTTCAGCTTTTCATCCTCTTTGAAGAAATAAAGCTGCTCTCCATCCTGGAATCTGAGTACCTCAGATGTACCTGCGCCTACTGATCTGGTCTGTGCATCCCTTGTAAAGGTTTTGATCTCCTGTGCATAATTGACCACATCCTGAAGGCTCAGTTTTTTCTCGCCCCCTGATTCCATGATCGCATTTCTAAGCTCCTTTGCCTGTCCCGGTATGCGCTGCCTGAACTCTGAAAAGCTGTCAGAAATCCCTGAAAGCTCAGAAAGTATCCCTTCAAAATCAGCCGGATTCCCGGTCTTTGAAAGAGCTGCTCTTGCTTCACGCAGACCTCTTTCCATGTAGCCGAACATGCTCATAAATGTCATGAGCTTTGCATCGAAAAATTCCTCCGGTGTGACCTCGATGGGGGTCTTTAGGTAAGTATCCATATCCGCAAGCCATGTCCCTGCATCCGATAATGCCTTCAATAGCTCTGTCTTAACGGCTTTCTTGAGGGATTTCTCATTCTCCAGCTGCTCTGACAGTGCCTTCAGCTGCCCCTTGTAGGTCTCAAAGCCCTGGGAAAATTTCAGCTTGGACAGCACCTGCTCTTTTGCTTCTGAAAGTTTTCCTGCAAAAGTTTCTTTTTCTGCAAGATATGCTTCTTCTGTCAGATATTCTCCGCTTTCCAGGTCCACAAGGCAGCTGCGTGCATAAGCATTGACATAGGTACGGTACTGCTCGTAAAGCTTCTTATTCTTTTCCCACACAAGGCGCTGCTCTGCTGGGATCGTCCCCGCCAGTGCAGGATCTTCTTCCAGCATGCGCTCATAAGCGTCAGCCTCCTCAAAGGAAGCAAGCAGTTCTTCCCTGTGCTGCCTGATATATTCCTCTGACATCATTTCCGGTGTGACCCTGAGCGCAGCAAGTTTTTCTGCCAGCGGCAAAATATCATTTTCGTCTATCTCTGCCTTTGCCTTATACCTTGCATACAACAGCATAAAACCATCCACATTCGTTGGAAGCTTTAGCCGCTGACTGATCTCCTCTGCCCAGGTCCTTTTTGTCTTTTCTATATCATGAGCTGCATAATGATACATATCCCTCATCATCTTTACTTCCGGTGTGGTATCGTCCTTATGCGCCTCCAAATACGGCTTTAGCTCCTCTAACATCAGCAGCCGCTGGAAATTTTCTTCTTTCGATTTTCCAAGCACATGCGTCATACGGATATAAGCAGTTCTGAATTTTTCTAATTCAGCAAGCTCTATTTCCTGCTTTTGCTTTTCTGCTTCTGTCATGCCCCTTTCTTCGCGGTCCAGATATTCAAAGGAATACTTCACTTCTTTTTCCATCATCTTGGCAGCCATCTCATGGGATGTCTGATAATCACTTCCCATATGACAGTTGAATGTATATACCAGATTGATATAGCTTCCCATGGCATGGTATACCTGTACCAGATGAAGCAGTTTCATATCTTCCTCATTATGTATATCTATGATCTCATTTGAGTGTAGCACCAGATTATTATCTACCTGCACATTAGCAAATATATGGTTCAGCTCTGCGGAATGCTCTATGATATACTCTACAGACGGAGGTGTGTGATGAAAGCGGTTTTCCAATTCTTCATACTGTAGTTTCATCAGCTCTTTATACTCTGCCAGTCCCTGCAGGTTCTCCTCCCTGTAGGCTGCCAGCTCCTGCGGCGTTGCTGTCTGTCCGGCTAAGGCTCCGGCTGCAAGCTTTCTGCACATTTCAATATATCCAGCCTGCCCCATATCAGCCACGCCCTTCATCCCCTTAACTGCTCCAATGGTTCGCAGCATTGCTTCTCTGATCAGCGGCTTCTTCTCTCCCGCAAGGGTATATGCATGATTTCCTGTCAATGCATAAGCGATCTCTATATATTCCAGAGTCCTTTCCCTGTTTTTGATCTCCTCATCTGCTTTCCCATTGCCCGGCTGCCGCTGCTCCTTCAGCAGCTTTAGCATTTCCTTCTGCTGATTATAAAGCTCCTGCACCTTATTCGTATTCAGATCTTCAACGTCCAATATCGTGCATACCGCTTTTTCTTTATCATCCAGCTCCTGTTCAAACTCATCATAAATAAAAACTTCATCGGCGCGTGCTCCCTTGTGCTCAGCAAAAGTGGCCTTAGCTTCCTTTGTCTGAAAATATGCATTATAAGCAGCTGGAATCTGAGCCTCATAGATCTGCAAACGATCCTTGAGGTAAACCAGCATATCCTTGTCTGTTAAGGCAGCTTCCTCATTAAGTCCGCACTTTGCCCTGATCGCCTTCTGCTCCTCCGCACTGAAATATTCCTGCGTCAGATTTCCCCGTGCATAAGCCTGTAGCAGTGAAAACATCTTCGCTCTGCCTGCATGTGCCCACACCAGCTTCCATTTTAAAAGAAATTCTTCTTTTTTCGCGCCTGCAACAGTATCTATGATCGATGGCGCTGCTCCATCCTGGGCATCCAGATATTTTGCCACCTCTCCTGCAAAGCTGCCTGCCAGAGCCAACCGCTGAAGCTCCTCGGCTCTTCCCAGCAGTTCCTCCGGGCTGTAGTGGTCCAGATTCTGCATATCCAGATCCCGTATCCCTTGCAGATCGGCTAACAGCATCTGTCTTACCTCAGCATATCCGTTTGCTGCTCCATCTGCCAGCATCTGCCGGTACGTCTCCTGCTGTGTACGCTCTTTTTCCAGGAAAGCTCCTGCATTTCCCTGTATGAGCTGATCCTTATTGTCAGCCTGAACATACTCCCGCACAATGCTCGCCTGCTCATTGGTCATCGGTCTCTCTTCCAGAATATGTAAAATGCCTGCCTTGATGCAGTCTGCACGATGGCTGATCAGCTGTATTTTTTCATGCTGTTTATCCAGTGCAGCCTGTAACGCGTTCTGGATATTCTGCGGCGCTGCTTCATCCTGTTCCAGCAAAAGAGCACCTATCGCTGTCGCTTCTGTATTATATCTGCCGCAAAGCTCCTGAAGGGTAAAAAATTCCTGATACATCTCCAGCAGGGCAGCTTCGTATTTCTGATAGGGCGCACTATTACCTGCTTTTGCCTGCTCCAGCTGCTCCTTTAATGCCGCAAGCTCCTCATACTGGGCTGCGTAGCTTAGATGCTCTGAATGGATAAAGGCATATCTTTCCTGCTCCTGCATCCCCTCCTGAAACGCTCTCGCCGATTGCAAAAGCTCTGCTTTCTCAGCCAGACGCAGTTCATCCACTACCTTCTCATCAATATCGCCCAGCTCCAAAAGCTGCTGTCTGCTCTGTATATTTTTTTCCTGTGCAGCTTCCGCTTCTGCCCTGTCAGCTTCCCGGAAAGTACCATCCTGGGTATAGACGAAGCCAAGGGCACACAGAGCAGTCTGAAAAGCGTTTTCCGCCCTGTCATACATGGTACGCATCAGAGAAAGGCGCACGCTCTCACTCTTTTGCATCACAGTGAGGGCATCTTCGCGCTCAAACAGCTGCAAATGCTCCTTCCATTCATCCAGACGCTTCCGTACCTCTTCATAATGATGCATTACATAATCGGGCGAAAACATAGCAGGTGAAAGGGTTTCTGTAAAGATACGCCGTGCCTTTTCATCCATGACTCCTGTAGTCAGGATCTCATTCTGCCTCTGCTGCCCAGTCTGCTCCTGCTCCTTTCGCACCTCTGCCACCTTAGCCTGTTCAGTCGAAAGCCGGGCTTTTCTCTTTTTCTTTCTTTTGGATTCTTTTTCTCCCGCATCATCTGTTGGCATATCTGCGGTAAGCTTTGTCTCCCTGCTTTGGATATTTTCCTTACTCTTTAGCAGCTGTCCTTCATCCATTTTCAGATCTGCCTCACGCTGCTGGTACTCTGCTGACAGTTCCAACCTGCGCTGACCATAGCGTAACAAGTCATCCTCTTTTTTCTGTGTGCGTAATTCAAATATAGAATCCATAGGCTTTTTCCTTTCTGACACAGGTGTCATATCCATTGTTCTGATCTATTCTGATCTACGTCAAATCTGTCATATTGCTCTGGCTGCTCATATCCAGCACTGCTTCCATATATGCTTCCACCTTTCTGTGGTTTTGGGCAAAACAGGAAAGCTCCAATACGGCCTCCCGTCTTTTTTGCATCCTGATCCCCAGCTTTTCAAGCAATGCCAGCAGCATCGGATTGACCACGGCAAAGCTGCATACCGTCTGTGGTGGAAAATCCTGACAGCCCCTTTTTAATGCAAAGCGGATCATTTCAAGAGGTGCCGCTGCATTACGGGAAAGATTCAGCATATAGGGAATCCGCAGCTGTTCTCCATCCTGCTCCACCAGCAGCAGACCTGCCGCAGCTCCCTCCTCCATGATGACAGCACTATATTTTTCCATATACCGTCCTTTAGGCAGCGGTACAGGAACCAGATCAAGCCCCTGCGCTGTCATCCGCTGATACAGTCCGGACAGGCTCTCCCTGGTACACTCAGACAATGCCCTGACCTTTCCCCAGCTGCCGTTAAGATAAGGAAGCTCTGCCAGCTCCCCAAGGGTACATTCTGCATTTCCGATCCCCGTAAGCTCTGTTACTTTCATGGGATAGGCACGAAGCAGCCCTTCAAGCTCCGGGTATCGGTTCGGAGCGTATTCCACGCGGAAGGTTTTTGCCCTCTGCTGATATGCAGCATGCATCAGCTCTGCTAAAAATCTGCCGCCTCTGCCGCTTTTCCGGTATTCTTTTCTGATGTATATGTGTCGAAGGAGTACGCCCTCCGGCTCGTATGACAGCACTGCAATGCCACATGCCCTGCCAAAGACCTCCATGCCAAAGAGCTGCATATCTGCATCTGCCGCCAGCAGCCAGTCGGGCAGCATTGGCAGATAAGCGGATATTTCTGTGCCCTGCAGCTGTTTTACGATCTCCATGGCATCAGTCCTCCTCTTCTTCTCCCAGTCCGACCATATATGCATAAGGCTCAAAATCAGCTCTCGTAAATACCTTTCCTGTTTTTACAAATTCATATTTGATCGCCATTAAGTAATGCTTCATTCCCACTTCTTTTCCATCGCCGTCAGCTGCTGCCAGAAAAGCAGCATTTAAAATACAGTTTTTGATATTACCACCTACAAATTCAAACCGTTCAGCTAAGAAACGGATATCCACATCATCCGCAAGAGGCGTGCCCTTGGGAATGGTAGTTCTCCACAGCATTTCTCTTGTATCCGGATCAGGGAACTGAAATTCTACGATATATTTCATACGTCTGAAGAATGCAGGGTCAATATTGTGCTTATAGTTGGTTGCTAGAACAGAAACGCCATCATAGGCTTCTACCTCCTGCAAAAGCAGCGCCGTCTTATTGTTGTTGGATGCCTGATTGGAGCCGCCGTCATCAGAACGCTTGGCAAACAAGGTATCGCATTCATCAAAAAACAGTACTACATTGCATTTTTTTGCCTCGCGGAAGATCATGGAAATAGACTTTTCTGTCTCGCCCACATATTTGTCAATAACCTTTGACAGATCCACGCGGTACAGCTCCAGATTCAGCTCATGGGCAATTACCTGGGCACACATGGATTTTCCAGTACCGGGCGCACCGAAAAGCAACACAGAAAGGCCTCTGCCGTAAGGATATTTTTTGGTATAATTCCAGTTATCGTAAACCTGTTTTCTGAAATTCATCTGGTCAATGGCATGCTCTAGGGTCTCTCTCTGGCTGGCGTTCATAACAATGTCCTCAAAGCCGAAGTTCGCCTTGACCTTAGTTGCCTTCTGGGTCAGCTCTGAGCTCATCTGGTTATAGCAGCCCTCAAAGAGCTTTGCCCTGGAAATGAGGATTTCATGGTTCATAATGGAAAAGCTCTTTGCCTGCTTTAAGGCAGCCTTGATCTTACCCGGTGTAAACAGGAATTTGGTTGCCATTTCCTGCAGATCCACATCCTTGTCAAGACCATAATCCTTAGCAAAATACTTCCAGCAGTCCTCTCTCTCCTGATTGCCCGGTGTCGGCAGCTCTAACTCTGTAAACTCCAGATCTGTCACACTTTTCATGGGAAGCTTTTCCCTGCTCATGAGAAAGATCATAATATCATGCTCCCGCAGCTTGGACACTGCCAGATCCATATAGCCGATATATTTTTCCTTTTCATCCTCCCTGTAGTTCAGTTCATTTAAGCAGCAGCAGGAATCGGTAAAAATACATTCTCTCCGAACTGCCCAAAGTGCCTTTTCTACAAAGGAAAAATCATAGACAAATAATTTTTTACAGTTTATGGTAATGGCACGGATCCCATTTTTTTTGCTGAAATGCTTGATAAAGAAACGCCGTCCGCTTCCCTCATCGCCAAACCAGCTGAAAATGCGGACTCCCTGCTGATAAGAGACCTCCATTGCCTCCAGCTGTACAGAATTTGCCATAATGGGATCAAGCTCTGTATCATCTGTCAGCATATGATAAAAGCGCTGATAATTTTCATCCAGACGTAAGGGATCTGCCCCAAACAGATAGTCGATCATACGCTTATCCGGTGTCAGAACTGTAGAAAAGGGCATTGCCGAATTAACGCGCAGATCCATTACAGGCAGCAGATGCTCCAGACATTCTGACATATAGGCGGATGCCATGGTGATTGAAAAATCACTGCCAAAATACAGTCTTGCCGCAGATTCTACTGTAGGCGCTGTCAAAGAACCATTTTCATTGATGATCTGGTAAACAGAGGCATAGCTGGTCTGGGTGGAGGACAGCAGTGCTGCTGCCAGAGCAAACATGGTAAAATGATCAAAATTCAATTTTGTACAGAGCTGGTAAAAGGGATAAGCCTCTGTCTGTGTCAGCTTGATCCTCTCATCGATAAAGGAAAGCATTTCCTCTGCAGACAGCTTTTCACCCAGAGAATCCTCCTCGTCCTCCTCGGGCTCAAGGCTCTGCATTTCTGTGCTGAATGCACCCAGAAGTGACTTCAGCTCCATATCCATTTCGCCCAGAATCTCCTCACGGGCTTCCTCAGTCAGCTCCTGGACTGCTTCCTCCGCCTGCTCCTTGGAATGATTCATAAAGTTAAGCACATTGTCATTACACAAGCTATAGGCGATCTCAATATCGGGATACATAACATTTTTAAACTGTCCCTGCCCCGCTGCATACTTATCCATCAGCTTTTCTATATACTCTGTCATACATACATTGACACAGGCAAACAGATAGTCCATGTATTCTGCGTAGCTTTCAAAAGGCTCTTTCTGCAGTTCTTCACAAAATCTGTCTTTTCTCTTCTCTTCCATCTGCTCTATCGCCCCTTTCCCTACCATCTCATGACCATTGTCAGGCAGTTGAAACCATCTTTATATTCATAGGACACTTCGTCCATCATATTCTTTACCATAAAGATACCCAGCCCGCCGATCTGACGCTCCTCCTCCGGCAGGGTCGTATCCGGGTCCTCCCTTTCCAGAGGATCATAAGGGATCCCCTGATCCTGAAAGCACAGGGAAATGCTGCCTTTTTCAGTTTCCACTGTAATATGTGCAGTTCCCTCTTTTTCCGCATAGGCATAGCTGGCTATATTTACAAATATTTCTTCTGCACAGACTTCCATCGCCATCTGCTTCTCCATAGGGCAGCCTGCCTTTTCCAGTTCCTCCTGCAGCAGTGCAAGCAATGTATCCAGTTCCTTCGTCTGTGCCTTTAACAGGATTTCCCGTCTGATAACCTCATCCCTCATACTTTATTCTCCGCTCTTTAATCTTCCATCCTCCAGATACAGTCTGGGATATGTCATTTCCTGAATCGCCTCCAGATCATGGGTAGCAATCAGCACAGTAATCCCCAGGCTGTTTATTTTTTCAAATAACAGCATGATCTCCCTTGCTGCCCTTGGATCTAAATTTCCTGTAGGCTCATCTGCAAGTATGCAATAGGGATTGCCTACAATGGCTCTTGCCACACATACCTTCTGCTGCTCTCCTCCTGACAGCTGGGATACCGGCTTGTAAAAATCCTTTTCCAGCCCTACTACCCGCAGTGCCATGAGAACCTGTGCTCTGATATCCTGCTCTCTGGCTCCCATGATCCGTTTCGCCAGTGCCACATTGTCATAAACTGTCTGCTCCTGCAGCAGCTTAAAATCCTGGAACACAAAGCCCAGCTTTCTCCGGTATAAAGGGATCTGACTCTGCTTCAGTTTACTGACATCCTGTCCATTGACCCTCACGATGCCAGTGTCTGCTTTTTCTTCACGCAGCAGCAGCTTTAACAAGGTGGTTTTTCCAGAACCGCTTTCCCCCAGAAGAAACATCATTTCTCCCGGTAAAATATGAAAGCTCACATGCAAAAGGGCTGTATCCTGTGTATCCGCATATACTTTTGTTACGTCCTCAAACTGTATCATTGTTCCTTTACTCGATCTTCAGTATTTTTGAAAAGCCTGTCATATTTAAAATCTCCATAACTGCGGATGACACATTTGTCATTTTCATGCTGCCGCCCTTGGAGGTTGCGGTTTTCTGTCCGATCAAAAGAGCTCTCAGTCCTGCACTGGATATGTAGGGAACGTTCAAAAAGTCTACTACCACATCCTTGCTCTTCTGAAAAGCATTTAAAATCGCCTGCTGCAGCTGAGGGCTTGTATTGGTATCCACTCTTCCCTCTACGATCACTCTTACATAGCTCTCACAATCTGTTACAATAATATTCATGGCTTCTTCCTCACTCTCTGCTTTTTCTCAGCTTTTTATTATCTGTTCATATTCTTTATTTTTCTATTTTTATTTTTCACACAGCCTGTATCCTGGTCATCTGATCTCAAGTGACAGCATTGTCAGATCATCAAACTGAGATGCCTCTCCCACAAACGCATCAATATGCTCCTTTACCTGCTTCAGGGTCTGCTCCGGAGTAAGGGACAGGCTGGTATTAAGCGCTGTCAGCATCCTCTCTTCCCCAAAAAGCTCCTCAGCAGCATTGGTTGCCTCCGGAACACCATCGGTATACAAAAACAGTCTGTCGCCGCGGTCAAGTCTGGTCTCATGGAGGGAATAAGGCATTCCTTCCATACCGCCTACCACAAAATCGTGAGACTCCTTCAGAAGCTGGTACTGTCCGCCCTTTCGCATGATCGCCGGATTTTCATGTCCTGCATTTGCATAGATCAGTCTGCCTGTTGCGATCTCATAGATTCCCAGCCATACCGTTACAAACATATCTGCATCATTGTTTTCACAAAGCTGGTTATTTACCTTTTCCAGAACCACATCCGGTGTTTCTCCCAGCTGTGCCCTGTTTTTGATCATAGTCTTTGCGATCACCATAAACAATGCTGCCGGTACACCCTTTCCTGATACATCTGCCATAACCAGCGCCAGATGATCCTTGTCAACCAGAAAGAAATCATAAAAGTCTCCGCCTACTTCCTTTGCCGGATTCATGGAAGCATAGATATCAAACTCCTGCCGGCCCGGAAATGCCGGGAAGATGCAGGGCAGCATGCTCGCCTGAATATTGGTGGCAACATCCAGCTCTGCGCCGATCCTTTCTTTTTCCGCCGTTACCTCAGAAAGGTTTTTAATATACAGCTGCAGATCCTCCAGCATCTGGTTGAAGGTCTGCGCCAGTTCTCCGATCTCGTCCTTTGACTCTACCTCCATTCGCACATCCAGATTGCCCTGTCCGATGTTTTCCACATTTTTTGCCAGCTTCTGTATGGGTCTTGTGATCGTACCTGCCACAGTAAAGGAAAGGATGATCACGATAATACCTACCATGGCAAAGAAGATGATGAAACGGATCATGACTCTGGAAAGGGTGGTGCTTACCATCTGCTGTGCATCTGAGGTAATGCTGTCGATCTCCTGCTTGGTGGCAATAGAGGGTGCGATGACCTCATCCACATTGATGCTTATGCACAGCTTCCAACCGGTTTCATCCAGTGTGGCATAAGCAATGTAGCTGTCTACACCGTCCAACTCCACACGTACTACGCCGGAATCGGTTCTCCTGATCGTATTCAAAGCGGAAAAGTTGTTGTCGATATGGTTTACCAGCCTCATATCAAAGCCTTCTGTTTTATAGTCCGGGTGCGCCAGGTATTGCAGCCCGTTGTCCAGCACAAAGGAGTAGCCGCTTTCTCCCAGCTTTATGGAAACGATCTCATCCAGCATATCCTGTACTGTAATATCTGTAGAAAGCACGCCCTTGACACCGCCGTCTGCACCCTTGAACTTTCTGGCACAGGTAAGGCACAGCTTTCCATAATAGTCCTCATAGGTATCCATCCACACTGCACCCTCCGGCTCGCTGACAGCCGCGATGAACCAGTCTCTCAGACGGGGGTCATAATCCGGATTGTAGGCATTGGACTTGGAATAGCGATAATAGATCCCATCATAGGTACCCAGATAGATATTGTCCATCATAGGATTGTTTTCCAGCTCCGGCCCAAACAGATAGTCACAGTTTGACAGCAGTCTGACGTGCTCACTGACCTGCTCTGTTTCTACGATCCCTGGTGCCAGCATGTATTTGGAGCAAAGAACTCCATCCTCTGTTTCTGTAGGAAGCAAAAGCTGATGGCCTGTAAACTGGTCTGCATTCTGATACAGCCCCTCCATATAATCTACTGAGCTGTCGATCACGCCCCGCAGCCTTACCAGCTTTTCATTGGAGATCTGGGACTGCTTCTGTGCCAGCTTTTCCAGATTGCTTTCCATCTGGGACTGAAGCGCGATCTTGCTGTCCTCTGAGGCAGTATTGCCCAGCATAGTATTTACTTCCTGAAATTCCTTGGTCAGCCCCATCATCTGTACATAAGAATTGACCGAAATGATCAATAATGTCCCCAGGGACATCAGAAGAAGCACCAGAAGAATCTTGATTCCGATCTTCATATTTTTCAGCATCTTCCTTTTCCTCCTTCCTTCTCCTCCTGCCATGCCCTCAGCAGAATCCCTTCGATCAGATCCTCATAGGGGATACCAGCCATGGCAGCTGCGCCCGGCAGCAGACTTTTGGGTTTTAAGCCGGGAACTGCATTTATCTCAAGCAGATAAGGACGCTGTTCCTTTTGGGATACCATAAAATCAATCCTTGCAACGCCTCTTGCACCAATGCCGCGAAACGCAGTTTCTGACATCTCTGTCATTTTATCTAAAAGCTCCTTTGACAGCTTTGCCGGTCTGACGGTATAGTCACCGGTAAATACCTTTAAGCTGTCAGGATCGTCATTTTCCTTCTCATCACGCAGCTCCACACCGCGTACACAGGGCAACGGCTTTAAGCCCTCCTCCTGCTCCAAAATTCCTACCGTATAAAAATCTCCCGGTATAAAACGTTCTATCAAAATAGGGGATTCATAGGCAAATACCTCTTCTATCCGTCCAAGCTCCTCTGCACTATGAATTAAAACGATTCCAAAGCTGCCTCCCTCTGAGGGTGCCTTGGCAACAAAGGGATATCCAAAATCCTCTGGGCAAAAGCCTCCGCTCAGATACTCCTCCCTGGTCAGCATCTGCCACTTGGGAGTGGGCAGCCCTATTTTTTCAAACAGCAGCTTGGAAACGATCTTGTCATTGATCAGAGCCGCAGCATGTGCCCTGCTTCCGGTAAAGGGGATGCCCTCATGCTGCAGGATCGCCTGTATGGTGCCGTCTCCATGCTCTTTTCCCTGTACACATACATAAACAATATCTGCCTGCTGCTCTCTGAGCGTTTTGACCAGCTCCCTTTCATAGGGGATCATACAGGTGTCATACCCTTTTTTTCTAAGCGCTGCTTCTATGTATTTTGCATTCTCTGCTGAAGCATCCTTTTCACTGGAATATCCTCCGTATACAACTGCTACCTTCACCTTGCGTTACCTGCTTTCATACTTTTTTTATCCCATAACTGCAGTCCGGCAAACAGCAGCACTGCAGTCATAAATACCATACCTAATACTCTGACACCTGACTCATAGCCCAGCACAAGCACCAGTGCAAACACAGTAGGGCCTAACATCTCTGTCAGCTTTTTCAAAAAGCTCAGATAGGACAAGGATCTGCTGGCACCCATCCGCCTGACTGAGGGCAGTGCCAGAAAATAATTGTTCTGTACACTGAAGCCAAAGCTGTCTGCCACTGCAAGACAAAGCACTGCCACAAATGCCATCCTTATGCCTCCAAAATATCCTACCAGCAAAAGACCTGCCGAAAACAGCAGATTATATCCATAATTTGAAAGCACCAGTCCTTTGTCCTTTTCGATCAGGTACTTGGAAAGCTTAGGCCCTACATAGACGATCACAAGTCCATACAGTAGCTGTGCACGTCCTACATCCGAAACGCCTCTGCCGATGCTCTCAAAATACAGGGGCAGAAAATAGCTCAGATAGGATGCCACAATACAGGAGGGTGCGATCATAAACACGGAAAAGCACAGCACCTGCAGCTTTTCTCTAAAAGAAAAGGCTGACTTTTCTGTGACAGTCCTTCTTTCCTCCTCCGGCTCCTGCCGTTTTTTCAGCACTGCATTTTCCATACGGATGATGATCAGACTGCACAAAACCGTCAGCACTGCTGCCATGATAAATACATTTTTATATCCGAATTTTTCTGCAAGAATCGCACCAAGAGAAGAGCCGCAGTTCATACCTGCATACAGACCTGCATTCAGCATGGAAAAGCCCCATGCCTGCTCTGCGTCATCCTTTCCAAAAAGGGCCAGATTTCTAAGGGTCATCCAGCAAAAGCCGTAGCCCAGACCGACAACTGCCCTGGCACCAATGAATACCAGCAGGGTAGGAGAAATAGCTGAAAGAAATGTACCTGCTGCCACCAGCAAAAGACCGATTCCAAAGGGCAGCTTCCAGCCCTTTCTCGTCAAAAGCTCTGTGGTAGCAAAGATCGCCACACAGGTCAGCAGCGTTTCTGCTGACTGAGGAAGTCCGGCAGCACCGTTTTCACTCATTCCAAACAGGGTTTCCCCAAAGCTTTTTGCCATGATAGGAATAAAGGCTGCGGACAGCCGGGAGGCAAAATAAAACAAAAAAGCGATCTGTCTCACATAAGAAAGAGCAGCAGGCTGAATCCGCTTCTCACCCTGCTCCTTCTCGGTCAGCACCTTGATCATCAGCCAGACTACCTCTACTGAGAAGAAAATAGAAATGACTAATGCAGTCAACAGACTGACCATCGTTGTACTTAGTTCATTTTGTATCACTGCCTCTTCCAGATGCTGGTCATACAAAACAAACCTGAGATACTGCTCCTTTTGAAAATACGCGGCAAAGGCAAATGCCATCTGGATGACCACCAGTATGGCGATCAGCATCGCCATAATATTACTACTCTCGATCTGCCCCCAGATATTAAATACAGGTCCCCTGCTGAAAAAGAAAAACAAAGACAACAATGCTCCCGTTCCTAAAATAAGGATGCAAAGTCCCAGCAGCTGTTGAAGCTCCTTTGATTCACTGCTGTTTAATATCCACAAAAAAAGCATTGTCAGGGCAACTGTAATTACCGATCCTATGAACAAGGAATAACGGATTCTTTTTTGTTCCATGTTGTACTTCTCCTTCTACTGCCTATTGCAGAACGATCGTTCCATCGGCGATCTGGGCTGTATCCAGCGTTCCCTCTTTCTGGGTAAAGATCACGGCATTTTCATCCAGATAGCTGTGTCCGTCCAGCAAGCCTGCCGGCTCTAACAGCACAATATGCAGTCTGCTTCTTACCGGCTTAAACTGACTCAGCAGGTGCAGCAGCTGCTCTTTCTTTTTTTCTTCCACGTAGACCTTTAAAAGCAGGGTCACGTCATAGGGACTTTCACCATATAAGCTATCATACTGCTTTTTTTCACTCCGCTGCACATATTTCTGCATCAGTCCCCTCTCTACTATGGTCGGCTTTTCTCCCAGCACGATCATGCAGATCCGCTCAATACAGTACTTTGTGCCCTTTCTCTTTAATAACTCCGGAGCTTCCAGCAGCAGGCTGCGCAGGGTTTCTTCTCCCAGATAACCGCCGTCCACATCTATCCCCAGCCATTTGGCATACAGCTCCAGCAAAGGCAGAGAGGCTTTTTCTACTGGCAGCAGCTCGCTGCGCACATCCAGCTTTTCCTGAAAATCATTGTAGATGCTGGAATAAATGGACAGATACCGGTGGAAAAAGCTGTTTTTCTCCCGATATACCTCTGGAAAGGTCTGCATAAAGTTATCTCCGGGGGCTTCTGCCCTAAGCCCGCTGACCCTGACACCTTCTCCGATCATCTCAACCATGATCCAGAGATAACGTCCGGTTATCTCATACAGCAGCACATCCGGCTTATTGATAAAGCATAAGCCCCGCAGGGTCTGGATCATTCTCTTTTTATCCATCAGATTGCTTTCCCTGTTCAACAGCACTTCCTGACCCGTTTTTTCATTGGAGGCTGCCACATAAAGATAACACATGCTGTTTTCCGGCAGCTCCAGCTTAAAATGCAGCCGTCCCCAGGGACAATCCTCTACACCGCTGTCTAATACAGGCAGGACAAAATAGCTGCTGCCATCCTTGGCAGTGGAATACAGGCTGTTATTTTCTCCCTGCGCCGTCTCAAAAAGAAGCGCTTTCTTTAATTGATTCTGTTTGATGGAATAATGGATTCCTGCCATAACGATTACCTACCTTCCTCCAGCATAGGAAGAATCTCTAAATTGATCTTTCCCGGATACAGCAGACAGTTTTCGCAGGGTCTGATATCTGCACCCTCTGCGCCGGCATAGCCGCCGCCCTCTGTGGCAATGCTGAAATCTGACAGATATGCCACACACTCCAGCCCATCCACTGCATGAAAGAGCTTGTCAAAACGCAGCACCTCACCAAAATTTTTGCTGCCATGAACATAATCCAGCTCTCTGCGGATGACCTGTTCGATCTGCTGACGGCAATTTTCATAATGAGGCTTTACATAGATGACTCCGTTTGTTACTACAGACTGGTATACCGGCTGACGGATACACACTCTGGTAGAAAGAAGTCTGTGCTGATCCAGCCAGTTTTCGATCTCCTTTTTGTAAATCTCAGAAAGCACCGGGAATCTTTCCCTGCTGGCAGGCAGCACTGCTACCTGAACCTCATTTCGTTCTGTATCCATCCATGCGTGCACCTTGGTAATGCACAGTCCCGGAGTCTTCTTTGCCATCTGCTCAAAATCTGCCGCTGTCACTGCTGTCTGAGGTGTATTCATATCCTCTACAAACCGTCTGCGCACGTCCTCTAACGACTCCTGAAATCTTCCGCCGCTGCCCGCCATAGGATTGGTAAAATAGATTTTCTCCTGATAACCCACCGGAGTAAACAGATTGCCCGGACGGACATTTCCCTCTGTTCCCAGCGTTACTGCAATAGAAGCCAGATATAGCTTTGCACCTATGTAATCTCCGGCATCCAGAATGCGGATCTTTCCCTCATTTTCATACAGATAATAAGAAAGCTCCTGCTCCTCCATCCTGCCCGGCTTTACAAAATCATAACGCTTTCCACCGTCCTCTGCATCCCTTTCTGCAATAAGAGCAAAGGTATCTGTTACCACATGCTCCTTGGGAAGCTTGATCTCCTGATCATCATATCCGAAAATCTCTCCCAGATAATACTTCCGCATCATCTCTTCATTATATATTACGATCTTTACTGCATTTTTTACATTTTCCGGTCCATAGCCAAAGAGCTTTTTGTCAAAGTGAAAGGTATGTGTACCATAAGCATCCCGGCTGCGGTAATAATAGCGTCCATGCTCTGGCTCTCCCTCACATTCCTGATACATCCGGTAAGAGGTCCCCTTTTGCTCTTTGCAGAATACCCTGATATAACCAGTTTCCAGCATAGCACAATCTAAAGAAATATCTGCTGCCTTCTGGAAGGAATGGGTAATGATCAGTGTTTCCTTCTGAACCACTGGGAACAGAAAGCCTGTCAGATAAGAAAGCGCTGGTGCCAGATCATAGCTGGCATGCTTTAAAACTGCTTTCCAGACATAGCCGGAAATGCCGTCCTTTTCATATTTTTCAGGCTCTTCCTCAGGCTGGGTCAGATAGAGCAGCCCATCCGTAAGGAATCCATGGGTTTCATCTATGACCTCCATTGGTACAAACCCCTCTTTGGTATAGCAGCTCCATGCAAGCTCTCCGAACATCTGGCTCTCTTTCCCGGAAAAGGCATTTCTCTGATTTCCCTCCTCTGTACGGGCATACAGGATTCCCTGTTCTCCCGGAAGCAGAGGCTGATCTAATACAAGATAAAGCTCCATGCCTGCTTCAGGCTCTTTCCCGAAAAGAAGCACGCTGATACTCATATTCTGGTTCAGTACATGGCTGAAATCATGCACTCCCTTTTCATCCCTGCCATACACGCCGATAAGCCTGCTTGCCGTCATTTCTCTTGCCAGGGTGGTTTCAAAGCTGATGTTGCCCACCATGAAACGCTGGTCTGCCGGGATCAGAAAGTTTTCACTAACGCCCTTTGGCTCCAGATATACTCTGGCACCTCTTCCCTTTTGGGGCTTATAGCCCAGAAGCTGCAAAAGCTTTGCTCTTACTGTATCTGGTACATGCTCCATCTGCTCCTGCTGCAGCACCTGAAATGCCGACAGATTTTCCAATATTGTTATACCAGGATCAGCCGGATTAAAATTGGTCCACTCATCCGAATAAATGGGGATTTTTCCCAAATTTTCCTCCATCAGCTGTTCATAGGTTTTTCCCGGGATCATTTTTGGATTTAACATATCATGCTCCTAATTGTTCTGCTCAAAATGTATTTTATGAGTACCGCTGACTACAAGCACATAAGGATTGCCAGTCAGTTTTTCCAGATCTACCTCATGATGTCCGTTTTTATCCAGATATCTGGCAGTTACCATCATTCTGTGTAAAAGTGCCCTGCCCTTTTCCATATGAAGCCGCAGCTCTATCTGTGCCGGCTTTACCATCCTGCCGATCTCCCAGCCGTTATTTTTCAGAGGATCTAAATATTCCTCCAGGATACGGCACAGCTCCTGCTGGATCTCAAAGCTGTCGTCTGCATGGATCACCTGCACCCAGGCTTCCACTGAAACCTCTACGAAAATAGGTTCCACGATCTCCAGCTCACTGCCAGACACCGAAAGCTCACACTTTTCTAAAAGATGCTCTCTTAAACGGTGGCGCATATGTAAAAAGGAATGTTCTCCGTCATAATAATCCTGCATCAGAAGCACGATGGTAATTGCCCCCGGTAAAAAGCTGCCATCCTTTTTCCTGCCCACGATCACCTTTGCCTGTGCGATCTGTCTGGAAAAATTCAGTGTCTCTCTTTCATAATCCTGCGTGGACACCAGCCTGCTTCTGGAGTTTAAAACTGTCGTTCCTCTCCGAAGTGCCTCATCTACGGTTTCCATGTTCATGCCGCCATAGGCCTGCACCGGATTGTAAATCCGATCTACAAACATCAGACCGCCCAGCGTATTTCCGATCTTTTCACTTTCAATGTTGGCAAGCTCCCCATCGCAGCGCCGCATGATCACCTTAAATGCCACACCCTTTGTATTGCGGGGTACCTGCACATGTACGCCATCGCCAAAATGCAGCCTGCTGTTCATCCTGTCTACTGCGTAATGTCTGTCACCGGGCAGAGAACGATCAAAATTGTCAACCTCTTTCCACCTTACATAAAATTCTTGGATTTCTCCAAGGAAAGAATATTCTGCCTTGGTATTTTCCGGATCCTCCCTCAGCATACGCTTCATTTCTGTTTCTGAGAAAAGCCCCATTTCATTTACCCAGACCTCCAGCGATAAGATATTCTGGGCATTCAGTGCAAATTTCATATTTGGTCCAAAGGCATCGATATAATACTCTTCCTCAGCCATGGTATCCACATTGTCTACCTCAACTCCATTTACCTGAATATCACAGATCACCGGGCGGTGCAGAGGATGCTTTTCCAGATAGCCCTCCTCGTCTGTGATCCTGATCCAGTATGCCTCCTGCCCCTCTAAGGTCCGCTTTGCCATATCAGTAGGCGGCATAAATAAAATAGTTCCGGTATGACTCAGTCCATCTGTGTGATCGGTCAGCTTGAGTCTGGAAAAGCCCTCTCTTGTAGAATAAGCGAAGGTCAGCTTTCCCTGCTGGCGCTCCTCCAGCTCCTGAATCTGGATCAGAATGCTGACCGGCCCATCCTCTATCTTTTTATGGAAGCCCAGATACAACGCCGTTCCCTGATAGCTGCTGCTGGAAAATACCGGTGTGACCGGACTCTCTGCCATTGCCGAGGACAGCTCCCGTTTCTGACTTCCCCAAAAAGCATAAAGCTTTGCTGCTTTTTCATACCTTTCTCCATAAGTATAGGAGATCTGCATATCACTGATGATGGGATAATGGTGGAGTGCCGGCTGATAATAGCAGTTGTCAGCACGGGTTACCTGTATCCGGATACTCCGTCCGTTATAGCCTCCCGTTTCCAGTGGTTTCCAGTCCTTAGGACAATTAAAACGAATCTCATACATCCCGGATCTGACAGACGCAAACAGCTGCTGCACCGGTTCCTGGGTAGTCAGCTTGCGCCAGCCGATCCCATTGTAATATTCAATGGATATTTCATCTGCAAATATTTCCGCAGGTGCTCCCAGTGTATCCCTTTTAGGCTTCTTTTTGATGATCTTCAGCTCTGCTTCCTGCTGCTGTCTGGGAATCGATACCAAATGAGAATCAAAATCCAGACGGAATCGAAGGGTTATCTGGGCATCCGGCTTGGAAAAATATTCGTCATGCCCGATATACAGCTCATCATAAAGTCCAATGGTTTCTCCAAAGGGAAGAAAACGCCGGATATCCTGCTCTGCTGTTCCGTTCCAGATCAGCTCCGGCAGCCGCTTTTCTCCTACTGAGGAAAAGCCGATCTCAGATACCATAACACTTTTTTCCGGGATCTCCTCCGGCTCTAAAAGCAGGGCAGAATACTGTTCGCCTTTTTCAGAAATCTTACGGCACTTTCCCGTCTTGCGGAAAGCGATGCAGTCCTCACCCTTTATGCGAAGCTCATCCACCTCCTGAAAGCCTGCATCTCCATAATAGTACAGATGATAATTTCCCTTTGTGATCTCTTTCACAAGCTCCGGTGCATTACCGATCCGCATGATAATATCGTTGTCGCAGACATCAAACAGATAGGGATGATAGAAAAGCAGTCCGTATTTTCCATAGCCTTCGCCGGAAAAATCATACAGGGAAAAAGGATAAGCAGATACTCTGCCTGTTTCTGCCCCTTCCTCGTTCTCTGCTTCCACTAGCTCCATCTCCAGTGCTTCCTCGCCTTCTTCTGCTTCCTCTGCCACCACATCAGCCGCATTTACATATTTAACTGGCGGAAATTCTCCTAAAAGAGGAATGACCTTTCCATTTTTGCCGGAAGCCATAAAAATGCTTTTCAGCCTGGATTCTGTCACATAGATACTATGGGCTGTTTCAAATACCAGATTTGCCTCGTCCTCTTCTCCGCCCAGCAGCTTCACACCCTTTTTCAGCTTAAAGCCAGGAATGGTATTGGCTGCAAGCCGCATCAGTACTATGCTGTGTGATGGGAACGCAGGCTTTAATGAGATGCCCAGCATATTCATGAGCTCCACATAATCTCTTTCCAGCAATGTGTTATACCGTCTGATATTTTCCTCCAGCTCATCGGTATAAAGGAGCGCCAGCACGGAGCCTATATCCGGGTTTTGTTCCTCAAACTGCCATTCCGGCACATAAGAGGCAGCCAGCTTCCGGATCTGGTTAAGAATATCCTCTCTTTTTCGATTGTCTATGATATAATCACTATTCGTTATACTCTTCCATTGTCTCATATGCTTCACTCTCTTCTTCCGGCTCTTCGCCCAGATAGAATGGGAATACCATATTCTCCCTTGTATTCTCACCCCTTACAGTATAGCTCACATTAATAAACAGACAGCCCGGCTTGCTATTCTGATCCAGATTGATCGTTACCTGCTCGATCCGGGGCTCATTGCGCTGCAGATCAGCCGTGATCTCATGTGCCATCAGATTCAGCATCGTGGCATCCATCTGGGCAAATACATAGTTCATGACCTGACTGCCAAACTCCGGGCGCATAAACCGCTCTGTTTTCTGCGTCATCAGGATCAGATATACACTTTCCTTAATGCTCTCTTTGCCGGAAGAACACGTAAATCTGCCTGTTGTGGGATTAATTTGCGGCGGAAACTTCATTCCCGTTCCCAGAAATCTTTCTTCTTCCATTGCTCTGCTCCTTATCCAATCTTAATCGGTGATCCGCCCAGGGTGGTCATGCCGCTGCTTTCTGCCTTCAGCATAGAGGAAGCCTCCAGGGAAACATTTCCTCCTGACAGCCCCAGCTTGCCGTTTGTTTTGATCTCGCTGCCATCACTTGCATTTACCGTAAATTTATTACATTTCACATTAACAGTTCCGCTGCTTCCATTTAAGGTAACGGTAATACTGTCTCCTACCGTAATGGTCAGCTTCTGCTCGGTCTTAATAGCAATGCTGCCATTGTCATCCTCTGTCTTGATGACCATTTGGTTTTTTCCGTCCTTATCCCCCAGCGTGATCTGCTTTTTTTCATTATCCAGGATCAGCTTGTGGGCCTGCTTTGGCGTATACACCAGAATCCGGTCCTGCTTGCCTTCCTCATCCTCTCCATCCTCAAACTGAATGGTATTTCCATTTTTGGTAATGATCTTTTTATATTTGTTTTTTTCATCCACTGCCTTGGTAAGGAAGGAATTGTTGTCCTTGGGGACACAGCCGATCACATAAGGCTTTTCAATATTTCCATGCTCAAAGGCAAGGAGCACCTGATCGCCCTCCTCCGGCTGGAAATAATGCCCCCACGCTTTCCCGCTGGAGGGCATGACAACTCTCGCCCACTGAAGCTCATTTGCATTTTCATCTCTTACCGGCACCAGTACACAGACGCGCCCCGGCATCTCTCTGTCGTAATTTTTGGCTACGATCCCTACTACAACCCCCAGGATCCTGTTGTCTCCCGTTTCTGATTTCAGCACCTGCTTGGAGGCGATCTCATCCATAATGTCATATAGGCTCATTTTTTCTTCCTCCCCAGTTTTCTGCTATAACAGTCCGCCGGACAAGCCACCTACAGCGCCCATAGCTGTGTCCTCCATGCTTGCCGCAACAGCAGTTATCTTTGTGTCAAACTGTCCATCCTTACTGAGGATGTGCCTGATCCGGTAAATGTAAAATTTATTTTTCAGCACATCTCCCAGTCCGTTCAGATTGATAAAATGCCCCGGCAAAAGCTCCGGGATACCCACCAGCTCACATTCCAGCGTACCATAACGATAGGACATGGTTTCCATCAGGGAATCTGCCCGGTCCTCTGCCTCCTCCTTAGAGGATATGGTAGAATCCACATAAACCTTCTGACTTTTTTTCAACAAAGGCTTTGCCTTATTTCCGTCAGAGATCTTATTAGAAAATTTTTTATTTGCTGCGATCAGCTTTGCCTTGGACACATCCATGCCCCTTACGATCACCGTTTCTGCAAGTCCGGTCATATCATAGGATATATCAAAGCTATGCATACCTGTGGAGGGTCCTATTTCCATCAGGATCGAGGTGTCGGATTTGGCTTTCCTGAACAGCACCGTACCACACTCCGTGAAAAATTCAAAGTTATGCTTTTTTGCTGCTTTTACCACAAATTCATAGTCACTTTCTGCCACCATCTCTATGGTTTTGTCAGAGGTTCCCTGGGAAGGATTGGTCAAAGACCTTTGCTTATCCGGCGTATTATCTATCTGGATCTTCTGGATCACCTTTGTGCCCTGACTGCCCAGCTTCTCATAGGCTGTTTTTTCCAGAATCTCTTTTACTGCATCCGAATAGTACTTTGCTTTCAGCTGGGCAGAATAGCTGCCTGCCATCATCACACCCTTCACGTCCATTGCAGTCAGCCGGATGCAGGGAATGTCATGCTTTTCAAAAAGATAATTGAGCCTTGTGACCACTCCGGTAAAAACGCGGCAGGCTTTACTGGAATAACCCAGATAAACATCTACCTTAGAGCCCAGCTGCAGCTTGATCTTACCCTCTGGAAATACAAAAGAGCCTGCGGACTCATCATAGACATCATAGACACTGAACTCCGCTATGGATGCTTCAAAGCCGCTGGTTAAGTCCACCTGTATATCAGAAACCGGATAACCCTTTTTGGCATCTGACAGCTCCACATCATCAATTTTGATCACTGCCACCGGATGCTGAAAATATGCATATTTATCTTTCAGAGCGCTAAACTCATATGTTGCCATTTTTTTCTCCTACTGATTTTTAGCCTATTAGCCCAGATTCAGGAAGTTTCCGTTCAGCCAGTTGGTCGAATCACTGTTTTTGATACCAAATGCATTATTTCCTGTACCGGATTCAAACAAATCATTAAATGCTTCTTCCCATTGCTCTTCTGTTGCATAAGGAGTCTGTCCGGGAATCGCCTGATCCTGACGGATCTGGAGAGATACCTTGGCACGGATCGGTGCTCCCGCCTTATTAAACATGGTATAGCTGACCGATACACCTACCAATTCGCCCCAGAAGATCATCTTATTCCAGGCAAAGCCTACCAGTCTTGTAAAATTCTGTACCATAGCAGCCACAAACAGCTCCGTGGTATCCTGCACTGAATAAGTCTTTCCTCTCACTGCCGTCACACCCTGCTCGATCCGCTGGGCCAGACCGCCTACTGAAGCGATCTCGCTTAATAGGGGCAGCTCTGCATCCATCATAAAGGCATCTTTATTATTGGTATCATCAAAGATCAGTTCCATGCCCATGATCGTCTCTGAAGGGCGGTCAAACTGCTGAAATTCATTTTCGCCAGAACCGCCTACGCTCTCACGCCTGATCTCGCCGCCATTTCCCTGAAAGGAAATACTGGAGGGGCTGTACTGAACCTGCACCGGCAGAAAATTGGCTGCATTTGCTGTTTTCTTCAGATCGCTGTCTATGCTGTTTACAACCCCCAGCTTAGAGCTGGAAATCCCCATTTCCCTGTTGGTACGCAGGCTCATGCTGTCCTGAAGCTTTGCTGCCGCACCTGCCAGCCCGGATAAGCCTCCCATACCGCCATTATTTGCTGCCTCATTTCGCTCAGCCGGATTCATCTCCGGTTTGTGCAAAAGGATATAGGCTTTGTTGGTATTTCCTGTAAAGGTATTTCCCAGACCATTTAAAATACTATTGTCCAAAATTGCCACTGCTGTGCGCTCCTTTTATAAATTAAGCAGGTTGGTAAACTGATTCTTTACCGTTCCTGTTGTCATGGATTCTGTGTTCTCCCCCGCATTCTTTTTGAGGATCTCCGAATATCGCTTTTTCCAATAATCCAGATAGCCGGAACCATCAAAGCTGTCTGCTGGCGCACCGCCCATCAGCATACCCAGCTGTACCTCAGCACGAATGGGATTGCCGGCAGTATTAAACATGGTATATCTGCTGGAAACAGAATTGAGCAGCCCCATATAGCGCAGAGAACCCCACTGAAAGATCATCGCCCTATGAGCCTCGTTTCTTATCGCCGCCAGAAAGCCTTCTACCTGGGGCTTGACCGTATACTCCATACCTACAGCAGCAGTTGCTATATTCTTTCCCAGAGTAGTCACCCCCAGAGTCAGTCTCTCCTCCATAAAGGCATCTGCATTGTTCAGCTTATCAAAGAATATACTGAAGCTGACAGTGATATAGGGGTCTAAGGGGCGGTACTGAATGGTAGTTCTCTGGTTTTCTCCTTTGGCACCATAATTGCTGACCAGTGAACGTCCGCCGCCTCTGGCATTGATCTGAATGGTGCTTGGATTAAACTGCACTTTAAAGGTTTTTCCCTTCATTTTACTGAGATCCTGATCCATCTTACTCATCACATAGCTGGTGGTGGCAGAATTCGCTGAAACCGCCATCAGCTCTGCTGCTGCCATCTCCCAAAAACATTCTACGATAGTATCATTATCCATCCCGAGAGATTTTCCGAATGCCAGCACTTCATCCAGTTCCTCCAATGTCACGCCTTCTACCTGATCAGGAAAAAACAGCACTGCTTTTTCTATATTTCCAACCAGACCCTTTGCATCATTTTTAATAGACGTCCCCAAATTTCCTAATGCCATCTATATCCTCCTAGAGCCCTCTTCTGCGGCGCTCTGTGTCCATCCTCTTTTCCAGCTTACCGTATACCTGCTCCGATATACTGCCTAGCTGTCTCTGCATCTTATCTGTGATCATCTGTACCAGTTCCTCATTCTGCCTTGTCTGCATTTCATTGATACGGCTGTTGACGATCTCATGAGAAACATTTTTCTCTATAACCTGCTCTGTTACCTGCTCCTGCTGTACCGTATGGGTACGCTGCAGTCCCCGGAGCTCCTCCAGCATTTCTTCCTCCAGAGTGTTCTCCTCCTGCTTATAAACGATCTCAGCACGTTCAATGCGCCTTTGCATTTCCTGTCTTGTCTGCCGGAGGTTTTCTGGCAGATATTCCTTAAACAGCTGTCTGGTTTCTTCCTGGCGGATGCTTTCCCTGGTCAGCTCCTGGCTTTTATGTATCAGCTCAGTCTGAACCTCCTGCTCATGCTGGCGGATGTCCTGCAGCAATCTCGTCTCTCCCTGTCCGGGCAGCTGGGACAGCCCAGCATACTGAGGAGATTTCTGATATTTTTCAAGGGTTTCAAAGATCCGCAGGGTCTCTTCTCCAAATATCTTTGTCAGCTGCTCTCGTTCTACTATCTCCTGCTGTTCAACCCTTGTCTGGCTTTCCAGATAATCCAGCATAACTGCTTCCGGCTCAGAAAGCACTCTGAGAGCATCCTCTCTTGCCTTTGACCGGTTTACCCGCAGAGGTTCTTTTTCTTCCCTTGTCTGGATATTCAGCTGCTGCAAAAGCTGCTGATTGTGAATATTGTTCTGATTGATCTGTTCCAGCTGGTTCTTTAACAGATTTTCCTGTACTGTCAGGGACTGTATCTGCTGTCCATGCTGCTCTGTTTTTTGTATCTTATTGTAAATCTGCTCTGGAGATCCTGAAAGCCTCTGCTCTTCCTGTTCAGCCCCTTCTCCATCCTGCTGCAGATAGGTCAGGCTCTGACTGATCATTTCTTCTGGGCGGACATCATACGATGTATGATACTGCTTCTCCTCTAACAGCTGCTGCAGTGCATGAATCTCATGCTTCTGATACTGCTGCACGCTCTTGCTGTATACATCCGCATCTCTTCCAGTTAGAAAGCTCTGATTATGATAGGTTTCAAACCTGCGGAAGGTATTTTCTGCTGCCTGATAAACAGCTCCTGCAAGCTGATACCAGACATTGTCCTGCTTTACCAGCTCATCTACCCGCAGTGCATACATCTGATGAATCGCATTTAACAGCACTGCTTGGATCATCTGATTCATTGTCTGTGCATTGTTTTCGTAAATGCTTTCTCCCTCGCCCATTTCATAAGCATTGATGTAATGGTATACAAGGGGCTGCTCCTCCATCATGGTATAGTTCCGCAGCTTATTTAGCAAAATGTTCTGGGCAGTTACGGTCTGCTCCGCGATCTGCATTTCAGAGCCGGAAATACTCTGGTAATGATTTGCAGTGGTAGAAATGTAATTGCGCAGCTCCTGATACAGCGCTCCTGTCTGCAAACGATTCATGATCTGCTGATGCAGCCAGAGCACATTTTCCTGCTCCTTCTCTTTTTCTTCCTCCTGCCCTGCCTGCTCCTGTTTTGCCTGCAGCTGCCGATACTCCAAAAGTCCTGCAACAGCTTCCTGCTCAGACCAGTAAAGGTCTGTCAGATAGCTGACATTTCTGGTTTCCTCAGACAGATTCTGCACCTGCCTGATAAATGCCTGTACGTCTGTTACCCCCATTTTTTTCAGAATCGCTTCGATAAACACCTGATCCTGATAAGTCATCTGGTAGGTATCTGCCACCAGAATGCGGTTCAGCACATTATTGATCACATCCAGCTTGAAATTCTGATTTTCATAAACAGTCTGATTGCCAACCAGTGCTGTCATGCCGCCCTCAGCAAGATACACCTCCGGCGGTGCTGAAACAAAATGCAGCATATCCTCAGCCTCAAGACCATTTCCAATGATCTGATAGTTTCCCAACAGCCGCTGGGTAAAGTTGTCATTGACCGTTAAAATGGAGGGATTCACAGTCAGCCCAATGGGGGTGTGTATTGTCAGCATGCTGTTTCTCTCCTTTCCGTCATTTTATCAGCTGTCATCAATGCTTTTTCAGAAAATCAGTGATCTGCTTTGCACTTTTTTGTTTTGGCCAGAGCCTTGCCTCTGGTGTTTTCATGGTCTTACGGGTTGCACTTGAGGCCTTCGGCCAAAGCCTTGCCTCCGGTGTCTTCATGGACTTACTTGCTGCGCTCTTTTCATCCGGCCAGAGCTTTGCGTTCTTTTCCATATCCGCTTTTCGCTTTTCACCGCTATTATGCTGTGCCGCAGTATAACCTGCTCCATCAGGAGCCTTGGCAGAATGAGTATATTTCTTTGCCTTTTTTTCCATTTCTCCCATTGACAGCTCCTGCTCATTATGCCGTGCTGAGCTGTACTTCTTTGCTTCACTGCTGTGGCTGTACTTTCTGCTGGCGCTGCCGCCCATTGCCTTTTTCGTGGCTTCTAGTTCCTGCTTTTCTTTATCGTCTGTTGCCGCACCGATCTGTTTATCTATCTCTGCGTTATAATCCGTTGCATACCTCTTATAGTCCTTACCAAACCGCTTGGAATCGCTGTTGCCTGGATCCCACTGATTTTCTGCCGCCAGCTTCTCCATTGCCGTCTTGGTCTTTTCATCCTCATTGTGCCGTGCTGAGCTGTATTTCTTTGCTTCACTGCTGTGGCTGTACTTTCTGCTGGTGCTGCCGCCCATTGCCTTTTTCGTAGCTTCCAGCTCCTGCTTTTCTTCATTCTCTGTTGCGGCTTCGATCTGTTTATCTATCTCTGCGTTATAATCTGTTGCATACCTCTTATAATCCTTACCAAAATGCCTGGACGCTTCATCGCCTGGATCCCACTGATTTTCTGCTGCCAGCTTCTCCATTTCCTTCTTGGTCTTTTCATCCTCGTTGTGCCGTGCTGAGCTGTATTTCTTTGCTTCACTGCTATGGCTGTACTTTCTGCTGGCGCTGCCGCCCATTGCCTTTTTCGTAGCTTCCAGCTCTTGCTTTTCTTTATCATCTGTTGCCGCACCGATCTGTTTATCTATCTCTGCGTTATGATCTGTAACATATTGCTCATAATCCTTACCAAAGTGCTTGGATTCTTCATTCCCCGGATCCCACTGATTTTCTGCTGCCAGCTTCTCCATTGCCGCTTTTCGCTTTTCCTCACTGTTATGCTTTGCTGCGGTATATTCTCCCTCTGCCGGCAGCTCCCCGGTAAAAGCATATCTATGGGCGTTTGCATTTTCCTCCATTGCCGCGATCCGCTTTTCCTCACTGTTATGCTTTGCCGCAGTATATTCTCCCTCTGCCGGCAGATTGCCGGTAAAAGCATACCTGTGGGTCTTTGCACCTTCCTCCATTGCTTCTTTTCTCTTTTCAACGGGGTTATGCTTTGCCGCAGTATATTCTCCCTCTGCTGGCATTTTTCCAGTATAGACATACCTGTGCTTCAGTGCTTCTGCCTCCATTTTAGTGGAAGAGTTATATTCTGTCTCCCATTCCTTGTTCAGAAGATTGGAATTGTATCTTCGAGGTCCCTTTCCTTCTCGCTTCTTTCCATCAAATTTCCATGTATCCCCTTCCAGTGTTTCAGATGGAATATCCAGACAGACCATTTCACGATAAGCAATGGTCACTGTCTCGATCAACAGACCGCTTGCCTCCGCATTCAGTTCTCCATAATCCTTAGCGATCACAGTGCAGCCTGTAAATGCATAGGTACGCACCGGCTTCAGCTGGGGAAAACAATATTTGTTCACAAAAAGGATCACCGGAAGCACCAACTCTGTCCCTAAGGGCATAGGGTCGATCCAGTTCACTCCCACGTATCTCTCTACCCGGAAGGTACAGGGCTTACTAAGGGGCTTACGCTTTAAATGAACGTAATCATTGAGTCCGCCCTCCTGTATATAATCAAATTCATTTTCCCGCTGGATACCCTTGACCGATTTGCAGGGCAGATCAAATACACCCTCAATGCGAAGCATAAACGCAAAGTTAATGACCGGATTGGTTCCTGTATTGACCACCAGCTTATTGCCCCAGTCTGATCTGCCGCCCAGCTCTGTGCCATCTGCCAGTTCACTGATACTGGTCACTGCGGATGCTTCTGTTGTAGTTGTGGCTGCATCTCCATCTGTAGTTCCATTTGCATTTGTATTTGTCGTTTCGTCTGCCATTTCTGCTGCTTCCTCCCACTTTTATTATCTGGTCGGTTTCATATCTAAAATGCTCTTTTCCTTGCTTTTTTTCGAGGGATTAATGCTCTTATGTATCTCAGAAATCTCTCTGCACCACCGTCGTCTGCTGCGATGATCCAGCTCCATGACCTCCTGATTTCCCCAGTGGAAATAATAGGATAAAAACGCCATTTCCTGATACATTGCATCCTTAGGATAGAGTCTTAACCCTCCATAGTAAAATTTACCGGTGTCTCGATCGTCTCACCACAATGCGGGCACACCACCTTCATCACAGGCGGTTCTACATCATTGATCTTCTGGTACATATCCTGCAGGAAAGCAAGGTCAGCTGTAAACAGCTTTTCGATCACGTTGGGAGTTACCATTGCAAGCCCTTCCAGCTCAGTGATCACCTTGCCTAATACCACTATAGTCAGATAGGATGGATTGCTGAGTACACGAGGATCCCTAGTAGCACTGATCTCATCTCCTGCCGTTGCCAGACGCATCTTACCCCGTCTGTGGATTTCTCCATTTCCATCCACATATCCCTTTGGAAGTGTAAATTCATATACTGTTTCCATGCTGTTTCCTCCTGTTTTTTATCCTTTCATCTCATAGAAAAAGCCTTGTTCTGACCATAAACAAATCCTTTTCTATAAGATCAACCCTCTTCTTTCATAAGACCTTTTTGTACCATACGGAGCGTAAGACTGCTGCCTTACGCTCCGTCCGGCACTTAAGCTGCCTAGTTAGGAATGATCAATTCTTCATAGGCAATTTCAACTGTTTCGATCGCAACCTCACTTTGCAGTGCATTTAAATCCGGTGCGGTATATTTGGTTACCCATGCATTGGTCAGCTGCCATACTCTCGTACCGGTTACAGCAGTTGCTACGGTCTGAGGTGCTCCACCGTTAATATCGATCATTTCGATCTGAACGGTGTATCTCGGCATCTGGCCTCTTGCCTCGCTGACACACTCCTGAATCCATGTCTTGAATGCGCTGTCCAGTGTGTAGCCCATTTTTAATGTTACGTTGCCATGCTTTACAAGTCCCGGAATCTTTACCGGTGCAAGGCTGTTTGCGTTGCCCTGACGGAACTCGATGACATCTACGGTTGCTTCAATTCCTGTTACCTCGCTGAAAGCTGCTGTTCCTTCTACCTGATCTACATGAACAAGGAAGTTCATTTTTGTCAGGGGGTAGGACAACTGTGAATCTGTTTGATATGCAGTTGCTGCCATAATCCTCTACTCCTTTTCTATCTTAGTCTTGTGTTTTCTGCTTCCTGATTTATTCCTCTTCGCCGCCGCCAGCTGCTTCTGCTGTATGCTGTGTTACGCGGAAGATCACGAACTCTGCAGGACGGGAAGGTGCGATACCGATATTACAGATCAAACGTCCATTCATAATATCGTCCTTGCTCATTGTAGATGGCCCGATCTCTACAAAATATGCTTCTGCTGCGGAACCACCTGCCAGCATGCCATTTCTCCACATCGTATCAAGGAAGTTTGAAATCGTCATCTGTACTCTCTGCCACAGGGTTACATCATTGGGCTCAAATACAACCCAGTTGGTATTTGCCTTAATGCTTTCCTCAACAAAGATAAAGAGACGTCTTACATTGACATATTTGAAGTTGGAGTTGCTGCTTGCTGTTCTTGCGCCCCATACGCGGATGCCCTGTCCCGGGATCGCGCGGATCAGGTTTACACCTGCCGGGTTTAAAATGTCCTGCTCATCCTTGTTGTAATTTACCTTCAGTCCGGTACAGAATACTGTTTCATTTGCCGGAGCCTTATGTACGCCGCGGTTCATATCTGTTCTGGAGTAAACACCCATAACAGCTCCTGACGGAGGGATGAAATCCGGTTTGTTGGAGGAACGGTCAAATACCTGGATCCATGGATGATACATTGCTGCATAGGTGGTATCGATCATTTCACGATACTGAAGCAGATCCTTGGTTTTGTACATTTCCTTAGGCATATCCAGTACTGCAAAGCGGCTCTTTAAGCCTTCGCAATGTCCTACAAGTGCTACGATCACCTCAGGAATGGTCACACCCGGAATCGCAAGCATGCTGACTGTGCTGTTTTCTACAAAGGATGCAAGACCTGTACGTTTGCCCGGTCCATTGTCCTCACCGATAAAGGTGCCTGCATTTACTTTGCTGATAGAGCCATCTGTACCGCCATCCAGTGTAAACATACCGCTGGTGTTGCCCTCTCCAAGAATTGCTTCTACCGGATTAGCAATGTTCTCTACAACATCTACTGTTACCTTAACTAACTCGCTGTTAGCCAGACGATATCCAAAGAAATTAGGATTTGCCACATTTGTGCTCAGTCCTGTATAATTCTCTACCTCTTCTGCATAGCGGATGCTCATATCTGTTTCTACCAGATAAACCACTGTTGTAGGGATCAGGGCAGTATCAACTACCTCTCCCTTAAATTCCTGTTCAAATACAATGCTGTTGTCAAAAATGCTCTTGATGCGGTTATATTCTTCTCCTGCTACTACAAGGTCGCCCTCGCGGAAGCCATCAATAACCTTTGCAACATATGCTTCGCCATTTTTGCCAACAAGCTGCATTTTGCGCTTGGTCACAGTGTTTAATGTGATCTGGATCTTGTTGCCCCATTTTCCTTCATTTGCTGCTACAACATCCAGAAAGCCCTTCTTTACAGAAGCCTTTTTTGCATCCTTAGGAATAACACGGGATACATAGCAGCGGGTTCCTCCGTTTGCGAAGAACTGCTCTACGCTGGGTGCCAGATAACGGTATTCCCCATAGCCAAACTCGCTTAACGGGCCTCCGAACTGTTTTACAAAGCTTCTGTAGCTTGTTACAAGACTTGGTGCTCCAAGTGTGTCACCTTTCTCAGCAAAGCCCACAAAGCCTGCCGTAGATGTTCCTACACCTTCCATCGCTCTGGGTGAATTATCATACTCTTCTACATATACACCCGGTGAAAAATATTCTGCCATTTTGTTAGCTCCTTTCTATTCGTTTCTTTGTTATACCAGAACCTTCGACTGTCCCGGCATCATGATCCTTATTGTTCCGGCTCCTAAGCCGCACATCAGGGTGGCCTCATTTGTCAGGCAAGGACATCCCCCTGCCATAGCCTTAGGGTTTGAAGGAATCCATGTTCCTGCTGGTGTCATGGTACAGGGCTGCGGTGTCAGCACTCCCAGGGCTGCCGCTGTTGCAGCTGCTACTGCAGGATTTGCCAGTGAACTGCACATACCAAAGGGCTGCAGATTTACATACGGTTTCATATCCTGTATGGTCGCCACCGGTTTTCCTTCCGCGAGGACGGTGGTCTGCGATGTTACCTGAAGGTTGCAGGGTGCTGTTCCAAAGGAACACATACACTGTGCACCTGCTACTGCTACGATTCCCATTTCCTACTCCTCTTCTCCTGTGTCCTGCAGAAGCTGTATTGCTTCTGCCTTCACATGCTTAAATGATGCTTTCCCATTTACTACATAGCGGACCAGATATTCGGTTCCGCCTCCGTCCTCAAGCACGCGAAGCAGATATCTGCCGTCTGCATCTACCATGCCGCGTACAATGCGGGCGATTTTTGTTTCCGGTCTGCACACCGTCTGAAGCGGTGCATCCAGCCTTACGCTTAGCTTATCCAGCCTTTTTTTGATCCGGAATTCTTCAAATTCCTGCTGCTCCATATGGATGAGCGCATATGAACTTTCCTCCAGCTCTCTGGAATAAAACAGCTTTAACACCTGCTTCTTTTCCTGATAACTGGCAACTGCTCCATAGGATTTTTTCAGGGAAACAGCAGCGATCGAGGTCAGTCCCGGGCAATGCCCCTCAAAGGTCAGCATTTCTACAAAGCCTTTTGGACTTATCTCCGGAATCAGCGGTGCTTCCACCTCTGGAAAAGTCTCTGACAGTTCCTGGTAGTTTACCCTCAGCTCTATGGGCAGATAGCCTGTAGCTGATATTTCCAGTACCATGTCATTTCTTCCACGGTTCATCAGAACATATACACCCTCGTCCCGTTGCTGGAACGGAAGCACCTGCTCTGCCGTTTTGAAGATGACCTGTCTTTGTCTGACACTTTTTCCTGTGGTCGTATCCATGAGACGGACAATCAAATCCAATTTGTAATGAATCTCAGCGTCTGCCACTTAACCCTCTCGCCCCCTCTCTTTTCCCATAAGGTCAATCCCGAAGGATGCTTCACTGACACGAGGAGGTGAAACAACCAGCTCGCTGGATAGAAATACAGGTGCCGCCTTGTAAAACAGGCTGATCTGATAGGGCTTATTGATCGCCTGCCACACCCTTACCTTTTCCTCCAGTGCCATCTTCGCTTGAGACAGCACAATGGGAGGCTCTGAGGCATCCAGCCACGGCTGAAGCTCCTGAGGCCGCACAGAGCTGTTATCATTTACGATCTGTGCTACCCTGCCAATGATTTTTTGTATATCCGGTGCTTTTAGTCCCATCTGGGAAGAACCGTTGATAAACACCATATAATATAAACTATATGGTTTTGGCGGCTGTGCCAGCTGTATCTTTCCTTTGTCCACCATAGGCGGACGTGCTACCTGTGACTCTTCCTTGATCTCATATAGGTAAAGACCGATAATATAGTCTACATCCTGTGATGCAGGAGAAGATATTTCTATATTATTGGGGGAAGGTACAGGCTCCGGGCACATCTTTTCACGCAGCGTTTTTACAATATAAGCACTTACATCTGCAATAATCGTATAATCTGCCATTTTATGCGCCTCCTTCCAGTAATTTATCGTAAATCTCTTTTGCAAGAGTTTCGACCTGTGAAGTTCCTACGATCCCGTAGGTTGTTTTTTCAATGTACTCTGCCTTTACATCAAAGATCGTCTGGCTGTCTGTTCCCAGAATGTATAAGGTATCCATCAGCGCCGGCGCTGCATTTAAGGCTCTGCCGCCGCCTCCTGCCATGGTGCACTGCTTTTTCCCAAGAGTAAACAGATAATATTCCTTGGATTTCTGAAGCGTTACCGTGTTGTGTCTGTCATCAAAGATATATCGATAGCCTAAAGCCTTGCCCAGTGCCTGTAAGGATAAATAGGCATTTTTCTGGTCCTGATACTGCTGATAAAGATAAGCGCTGCCCGCCTTGGCTTTCTGTCTGGTAAGGGTGGCTGCAAGACTTCGTGCAAAGTCATTTTTCTTGTTCTGCCCATACCATTCCAGTGCCAGAATAGCTGCTGACTGCTGGGAATCAGAAGCACCTTCATAGCTTGTGCCAAGCAGCTGGCTTAAAATATCATTCAGCAAAGTCAGGAACGCATCCTCTGAATCCAGCTTGGCGGCACTTTGCAGCTTTGCCACATTTTCCAG
Source organism: uncultured Lachnospiraceae bacterium (assembly GCA_964389835.1). Classification (GTDB taxonomy): domain Bacteria; phylum Bacillota; class Clostridia; order Lachnospirales; family Lachnospiraceae; genus VSOB01. The sequence continues at coordinate 50,416 of CAYMEZ010000010.1, forward strand.
TGCATCGCTTACTGTTCCCTCAAGTTCTGCCTTATCTCCTGCATCCAGCCCGGTAGCATCATTTAATGCTCCCTGTACCTGACTGAGGGCATTTGCCCCTGCTTCCGGATCCAGCTGAGCCGCAGCAGTAAGGGCTGCCAGCTGATTTTTCAGATCGTCACTGTTTCCATCTGCGCTGAGAATATCTGCGGAAAGCTGATCTGCCATCTGGGAAAGCTGTGCTGCTACGCTGCTGTTTCCCATTCCGGCTCTTGCCTTTGCTTTATCTGCTTCGCTGCTGTTAGGCGAATTTAAAATATCGTTAAGCCTTTTCAGAAGATCATCGATCTCCTTCTGCTTTGCTTCCATCTCCGCAGTCAGCCTTTTTGCCTTTGCCAGATCATTCTGATCCAGGGCATCCTGCCTCTGCTTTGCCAGTGCGTCCTTTTCCTCTTCCAGCTTTGACATTTCTGTGCCGTCTGAGGAATTTTTTACCTGCTGGGCATATTCATTTCTCAGCCATATCAGATACTCTCCTACCGTTTCCCTAAGATAGCTTTCTGCTGCATCCTGCTGGATCGACCGCTCCAGCTGGGGAACTCCATCGATCAGCTGCAGAGTATACTGCTGTGCCTGTTCATTTTCCATCCGCTCAAACTGTGCCTCCAGCATAGTCTGGTATTCCAGTCTGTCTGCATTGGCTGCTGCCTTCTGCTCCGTCAGATAGCCCGAAAGGGCTGCCTGGGAAGCTCCGTCTGCCTGTGCGTTTTGATATTCCTGACTGACTCCGGCACGCAGATCCTGTGCATATTTCTGAAAGGCTGCCTGAACAAGCTCTGAAGTCAGGGCGGATAATTCGCTGTCCTGATCAGCAATTACGCCGTCTAAGATATTTTGCAGATTACAGAGCATTTCCATGATCTCATCACAGCCCGGCGTATCATTTGCCCCTGCCTTAACGATCAGCTCCTGACTGTACTGATATTCTACCCTGGCAGATATGGTTTCACCGGAGTCTGTCATGCGCTTTGCTTCATAGGCACTGATGCTTTCCTCTACATTCTGGATACAGTCACCTACTGCCGCTACGATCTCAGAATTGATGAAAAAGTCCGGGATTTCCTCTTCCTCTGCTTCTTCTCCCTCGCCTTCGCCTTCTTCTGTCTCTTCCTTGTGAAGGCTTGCTCCCATACCGCTGGCACTGTTTTCCAGATCATCCAGATAATCTGCAAGAACATTCAATGACAGAACTCTTCTTTCTGCATCTACAGAGGTCATGACCTTCTCTGTCTTTTCCACCCACATGGAGGGCTTTTCTCTGGAGGGAAGTGCTCCCTTGTACGCCTCCAGGCCTTTCAGGGAAGCGTCACATTCTCTCGTCCGATCCGTCCGGATATCCTTGCCGAAAAATTCCTGTATCATCTTGAGGTAGATCTCATCGGATTCATTTTTATCCGTTTTTTCCTGTAAGATCTGATACTGTATCCTAAGGGGCTCCAGCTCCTCCAATGCATTCAGATCGTAGGGATCATTGATGTCAAATACGGATACATTCTGCCCATTGCGAAGGTCTGTTGTGATCCCGTTTGCATTTGTCATATGGGTAAATTCCAGTGCCTCAATGACACTTTTATTTACCGGATTGCCGGAGGTAGCAATATCTGCAATGGAAACTGCCTCTGATATTTCAAACCATGCTCCCTCTGCCAGCTCTGACTTGTAGTACATCTGATGCTGGTTAAACTCATTTGCCGACTCCATTGCTGCTGTATACAGCTCATCTGTCAGCCCATTGATGTGGATCAGATGAGAACCGATCACCAGCGTTGCCGGCTCAATCTGGGAATCCTGCATATGCACTGAACGGGTTCCTGCTGCCTTGTCGCTTTCCAGCGCCGCCCTGACATGGATTCCGCAGATTCCAAGTGCCAGAAGCACTGCCAGCAGACCCATCATATACAAAAGCTTATTCGGTTTTTTATCTGCTTTCTCCTGCATTTTCATTCTCATACTAATCTTCCTTTTTCTGCAGCGTCTGATCTGCACTCTGTGGCCGTGCTTCAAAGAGCAGGACACCTGACTTATCATACAGGCAGATGGTCAGATCCTCCAGACTGCCCTCTGCTGCTGCCAGATAACTGAACTTATCCTTTACCGGAATCTTTTTGTCGCTAACCAGATACTTGCCGTCTGCTGTCTTTATGTTGTAGAATTCTGCCATCTGATCAGGATTCAGTGTGATCTTAAATTCCAGCATGCCAGTTGCAGAATTGGTCTTTGCTGTATAGGAGCCTATCTGGCTGCTGCCAGTGGTTTCTATCCGATAATTGGTAATCAGCAGCTTCTCGGAGTATACCGAGGGGTCGATGTCACAATCATCTACAAAGGTATCGCCGTCATACAGGCGGATAAATACCCGGTCTACCTCTTCCATATCCAGTGCAAGATGCCTGATGGTCTTATTTACCGCTGTCCGCGTGCCAACCTGCATATTGTCTACCCACAGCTCATAATCGGATACTCCGATCTCAAAATTCTCAGGAACAGAAAGCCCCAGTTCAAAAATATTGTTTTCAACCATGGAATGAATGAAATAATAAATCCCTTCCCCTTCATCCTCCACCACATAGCTTTTGCCGCCCTCTGAGGAGGATAATTCTATGGCTTCGCCCTTCAGATAAGCAGAAAGAGCGCCGCAGGTCAGTCTGTCAAAGGTATAAAGGATCTCACTGTGGGCTGCTTTTGCATCCAGATAATCCATCTGCAGTTCCTCATATTCCTCCTGCACCTGTGTGTATTCCTCGTAAGTCATCTTGCCGGTTCCATTTAAGTAAGCGGCTTTTTTTAATTCGTTTTCCTTTTTTGCCACTTCTTTTGCCAGTGACTGGCTGGAATTCATGGTAGAGACATAATTTTCGTAATATTCCTTTACAGAAGCAGTCAGGTCCTTTTTCATTGCCAGCTCTTCTGCATACAGCCCCTGATATTCCACTGCCGATTCATACAGGGCATAGGGCTCATCCTCTACATATCGTATTCCATCGATCGCTCCCTTAAACCACTCCTTAGGGATCTTGATGAAAAGGATCCTTTTCTTTCCCTGCCAGGGCTGATCCGCCGCATCCAGCAGTTCTCCATATTTCAGCTTAAATGCTGCTGAATCCAGCTTTTCTCCTTTTTTTGCCTGATTGATAAAGCTGTCGATCATTCTCATTTTGCTGCCATACTGATTCTGCATCAGGCGGTAGTTTGTATTCAGCTCCAAAAGCCCATTGGCACTTGCAGTTCTTGCCTGATAATAGGCATCGTCATATTCCAGTGTATGGGCGATCAGCTCTTCCTGCGTCATCCGGTCTAAGGAAGCAGTCACAAAAGGGCTTTGGAATTCATAGGAGGTGGACAGATCCACTCCGATCAGCAGGCCCAGCTTTTCTTTTTCTGCCTCGAAATTTCTTTTATCGGAGGCAAGCGTGCTGTTTAGGGTTTCCAGCTTTTTTTCCATTGTATCAACATCTGTCTGGTTTGCCTGACCTGCGAGAAGCCTTGCTTTATTTTTATTGAGTGCGCCCTGATAAGAGTCAATCCTCTTTTCGTTGTAAAAAATTTTTTCCTGCAACACATATACCTTTAAAAAAGCAAGCTCTACCTTTTCATATATGCCGTAGATACAGTCTGACAGGCTGTGGTTCAGCACATCGATCTGGGACTGCAGCTCTAAGGGCTTGTAGGTATATTCAAATTCATCTGCCAGATCCGGCTTCTCCGGAAATTTGAAATTCAGAAGAGGAGACCACCGGAAGGTTTTCTGATTTTTTTCCTTTAATTTAATGGATTTTACTGACTGTGTGTACTGTACCTTTGCCAGTGCCAGCTTATTTTTCAGCTTTGTATAATCACTGCTCTGAGCGAGCGCCATGCTCTTTGCCGTTGCCACCGACAGCTTTTTTGCAGCTGCCTGCGCCTGCCATGGCGGCAGTGTGCCGATAAGGAGGCTGCAGAGAAGAAATACGGAAAGCAGTCTGCTTATGAATTTGTGCTTATGCCTTTTCCTTGCTTTCACGAAGGCCTCCCCTTTCTTTTTTGTCCTGCTTTTATGCTCTACTGCTCCAGAGCATACATAAAGAAATCACTGTCCTTATCTGCTGCGATAAAGGTATAGGTCACATCCTCTGTCTGGAACACGTAAAGATATACCAGGGTGTCTGCCGGATATGACTCCACCTCCCACACCTCATCAAAGGGATGGGACGCTTCTATGGCGATCTCTAAGGGAATATCCTTTCCCTTTTTTTGCAGCCAGTCAATTCCCACTGCCTCTGGAAAGGTCACATAGCTGTTTCCTTCAAAGACCGGTGCTCCCAGAACGGTACGCAGCTCATCTATCGTAGAGATCTTATAATTGCCATAGGTAAACTCATTTTTTCCTACATAAATCGCCGAAGCCTTAACATCATCCTCCAGGCTGCTGCTTTCTGAGGGTGCTACATAAAACGCATCGATGTCTTCCATGATAACTGCCCAGTCTGTTTCCTCCTGATAGATCAGGCTGTGACCGGTGTAGCAGTCTGCGATCTGGGAAGCGCTTTTTCCAAGAAGCTGGGAGTAAACCAGCTCGCCATTGTGAAAAGCTCCCTTGAACACCTCTGCATCAGAGGCATCATACAAGATTCCTTCTCCTTCAAAAAGTCCCTTTGAAAACTGCCCCGCATACTGCTTGGAGCCGCCCTCCCGGTAAAGGCTTCCCTCGCCTTCAAAAACATTCTCCCGGAAAGCTCCCTGATACTGCACCTGACCGATAGGGTAATACAACGTTCCCTGTCCGCAGAACTCATTTTTTTCAAAAGCGCCGTCATACAGCAGAGCGCCATTTTCATTAAAGAGCTTTCCCTGCCCTGTTGCATAGCCACCCTCCACATTGCCCTCGTAGGCAATATAGCCGGATCTGGCTTTGATCTTTACATTTCCTTTTTCAAAGCGCAGCGGAATGGAATTGTAATTGTAAACATTTTCTGCTGTTCCCATTCCTTCTTTTATATTTGCCACTGGATTGATCCAGACAAAATAGCACAGGCATAAGATGCCAACTACCACAACAACAGCACGGGCAAGTCTCTGACTGACCAGATAACCAAAAAGAGGATAATAGTCATCCTTGTTTCTGGGTTTTACCTGAAAGACACTATTTAAGGCATTTCTGATTTTTGTCAGGACATTCGCTTTGATGAAGCTCCAGCTCGTCCAGTACTTTAATTTTGTCCACAGCGGCGTAATGCGCGCTTTCAATGTACTAAGCAGTACTGACAACAGATTATTCATGCTTTATCATCTCTCCAATATTTCCAACCTCTTTACTCAGAAAAGAGGGCACATGAAATATCTTTTCTGCAATCTGCATTCAAACATTTTTCACACAGGAAAAGATATCCTTTCGCCACTTCATCGTTGGGACATTCCTTTAATACCTCTGTAAAAAGATTTCTGCCCAGATAATAGTCGCCCTGATAGAAAAGGTTCAGTGCCTTTTCAAATTTCTCTCTGGTATCCAGTCTTCTCTGGCGTTCCTTTGCCGGACAGGCATCCAGGATCTCGTACAGTTTAAAGGTATACCCTTCCTCCTCCAGATAACCGATGTATCTGCTGGTGGTTTCTTTTTCCAGCAGCTCATAAACTGAATCCGTAACTGCCATTCTGATCCCGGCAGCTCTGAAGCGCTCCACATATCGTTCCAGCCGTTTCATTTCTTTGGAATGTACATAGGTAAATGCCTGCTCTTCATTGCCGGCTACTCCATAGATAAAATCTGTTTTATGCAGTAATACAAAAAACTGGTTTCCTCTTCCCTCATCCTGCCTCATTGATAGGTCAATGCCAAAATGAAGTGCTTTCTGGGGATCTTTCTGGAACAAAAGCTCAAGGGTTGTCAGGTCACTGCTGGTAGAAAGCAGGATTCCCTCATATTCCTCCTGTTTCTCGCCAAGCACCTCATATTCCTGATTCATCTTCTGCAAATGTGCCTGTTCACCCAGCTTTTTGTTTTCCGGGTACGCCACAAAGGCAAGTGTACCAGTCACATGGGCTCTGTCATTTGCTTCTACCTCCAGAATAGAGGTCCTGCCCAGGATCCTCTCGATCTGCTTGGGAGCAAAGCGGTAATACCCCTGCATCACTCTGTATTTTATGTAATTCATCCTTGCTACATCTGCCGCGATCTGTGCCAGACTGTTTCTCAGTCCCCGGATCTCATTGCTTTCCAGCCATGTGCTTTTTTCATTGTCCTGCAGGGAATCCCAGTCGCTTTTTCCCTCTGCCACTCTTGCCGCAGCAGCAGCAAGTCTGCGAAGCTGACTTCCCTGTAAAAAGATAACAGCTGCCAGCAGCAATGTGCCGAAAAATAAAAATACGCTTCCATAAATGATATATTCTGTCCGCAGCTGCCCCACTGCCTCCTGCAATGGTTCTAAAGGAATCTCAGTAAAAAAAACATATTTAGGGGCTACTTTTCCGCTTCCTGCATACACCAGTGCTCCTGTGCCCTCCGGCGTTTCCTCGCAGAAAACCGTTTCCAGACGGATCGCCTGCTCTGCATATTTCTCTACATATGCTTTGCATTCATCTGCCGAAAGATAACCCTCCCGGTTTTGTCTGTAAACCTTTTCCAGATAGCAGCCCTCTGTGGCTCTTTCGTAAATAGCTGTTGTCAGATAGCGGATGGTCTCACCATCTACGTTTGTAACCGGAAGGCTGCCTTCCAGCAAAAGCTGCAGGTCATCTCCTGCCTTCTCCCATGTGGTATCAGAAGAACCGCTTATGATATCCTCAAGCTCCCCTGCATACACCTGTGCATCGTGAATGTATACGCCAAACAGGGAAAAATATTCTTTTTTCATAAATTCCTGGGTTCTTGAAAGGCTGAACGCTGCTATAAACAACACTGCTGCAATCAGCAGAAGTTCCAGTACAGCAAAGCGCTGCAATGACTGTGAATGGCTCAGCAGCATAGCGCCTAAAGCCAGCAATATGATAACGATCCCAACAATCAGTAACTGTGTCATTTCACTTTCCTCTATTTCGTTAGTGATTCAGTCCCGATCTGTTTAAATGTATTCATAAACAGTCTCAGGAACGGTACCTCCCCCCAGATTATGTCTGCCAGAAACATCAGCAATACCAGTACCGCCATTACTACGGATAAAAACAGCAGCATCCTGAACAGCTCCGACTGATGACGCTGCCACAGGCCCTTTATCCTGCTTTTGATCCCCTTTTTTTCTATATTTGTCTTAGACAGCCGGATGTCCTTATACAGCTCCCTGAAATCGCTGTAGCTTTTCTTTGGTATCTTTTTCAGCAGCAGCTGATAGCTGACATTTTTCTTTGTGGTCTTTTCCTGCAGCAGCTCTCTGATACGGATCGCACACTGCATGGTACATTCCTTCTGCCCGCTTTTATCATCCAGTTCTGACAGATCCAGACAATACCCCAGCACAATGCTGTTGTCCTTGAGCAGATGGATCTGTCCCTGCTTCAGCACCAGCTCCAGCAGCGGATAGGGCAGCGTGGAGGACATACACTGCAAAAGCAGGTTCAGACAGATGTCCTCGCATACCGCAAGGGGAATCGCTTTTGCCATATAAAAATCTGCCAGCTTTCTTTCTTTTATGTAAGGAAATACCATACAATAGCAGTTGTTGCAGGTAAACATATCAACACAGCAATCCATGCTGCGCTCTGCGCTTCTGATGATCCGCAGCAGCCGTTTGACTGTTTCATGATCCTTGATCGTCAGCAGTGTGTAATAGCTGCCCTTGTTTCCGGATACTTCCTCGCAAATCATTACATCATTTATTTCCCCACGAAACACTTCCATGACACTGTGCAGTGTCAGACGCTCTGATTGGTATATCATAGATACCCCCTCTTACTTCTCCTCCTGCTCCGCTTCTATTACCTTCTTTTTGACGATAGCGTATGCATATGTACAGATCAGTGGTTTATCCGTGCAGTAAATCTTGATCTCGTATACACCTTCCTTGGCAGGTGCTGTATAGATGCCGTCCGGTGTGATCTCGCCGCTTCCCGGCTCTGTCATCTCATAGGATACGGAACACGGCTTCATATTATTGTATTTGATCTGGAAGAAATAGCTTTCCTTTATTCCCACAACGATGGTCGGTGTAACAGCGGAAATATTCTGGTTGCCTGTTTCTTCGTATTTTTCCTGAAGCTCATCACCGCCGTAACGGATCGCTACCCAGCGATAGGTCAGCACCAGCTGCTTTACATCCTGCAAAAGTCTCAGTGCCACAACGAAGCTTCCCTTGTCATTTAACACCTTAACTGCGGTCTCTGCGGTAACAGCAGGCTGTCCCTGGGAAAATAATGCCGGATCTCCATATACCGTAGTCTTGGCATCCTTGCCAAGGACTCTGTCCTCCTCCAGGCTTTCATAGCCTACCTGTACATATACGTTTCCTTTTCCAAGTCCATGCATGATCTCGCTGGAATAACAGATGTCGCCCCGTCTTGCATTTTCTCCAAGGGGAATCTCTACGATCCCGGTCTCCATTCTCGGCTGGGAGGTTTCATAATATTCTCTGTGTATTTCATTTCTTGCAGCTATGCTGCCTGCTTTTCTTTCCGTCTGGTAAAAGGGCAGCTTTTTGTTGAAGTACTCTGCGTATTCACGGCGAAGTCCTGCATCCCGCATGGTAAGAATATATTTTTTAACTGCCTTTTCTTCTACTGTTTCAATGAGATAAGCGGATTCCGTCCTAACCAGCTTCAGATCAGCAAGACGGATCATGCCTACATTACCGCCCATATTTCTGAATTCCATGCTGACCTTTCCTGTTTCTCTTGCAGCCAGCTCGGCTGGTTCATCCTTGATAATGTTGATCTTCCAGTTTAAGCTGCTGCCGGAAGAAACATCCACTCCATTTATCATGGCTTTGGCACTGCCGGATTTTAACATGATGCTGCTGTCATTCAGTTCTTCCTCCTGAGCAAACAGCCAGTATTCCCGTGTAAGCTTTTTCCCGTTTTCCAGAACAATGTTATCCAGCAGGATGTTCAGCTCCTGTCCGCCGTTTTCTGCTGTCAGTGCCGGTGTCTGCAGATCTGCCTCATAATACAGATTTACATTTTCCATGCTGAGCTTTTCTACCTCTACTACAGCTTTCACATAATAACCTGCGCAGATGTTTGCCGGAAGCTTAAGGCGAACCCTGAAATCCTGATTTTCAAACAGAACGCCTCCTGCAAAAAATTCTGTCTCTACCTCAAAGGGGGCTTCGATATCCTCTGTATCCTGAAGGAACAGCTCATAGGACTCCTGAATACGGTTGTGCTCATATTCCTTTTGTCCCTCCTGATGATTTACGGAATAGACAGGCTGGTTATCCTCCTCCCGATAGCGGATGCAAAGGCTTACCTGATTTGTTTTCAGCGTCTCAAAGCCTTCCAGTGTGGATAATTTTTTAACCACTGAATTTTCCACAACGATCTCTCTGCCTGCATCATCAACAGCAACGCCGCTTTCGATCATGATCGAAAGATCATCCAGACTGATCACGCTCAATCCGCAGACGATCCCGCTACCGCCCAGCATCTGGTTCACAAATCTGCGTTTATTGTTCATATAAAGCTGCTCTGCCTCAAAATCGGCAGAGGTCAGCATCTTTCCTTTATAATATCTGTTTCTGTTAAATGGAAGTAATTCGCTGTTTTTCACTGGCCCTTTCCCCGCTTTCTTTTTAATAATTGGTTCTTTTTACTATGTTCCCTGATACGTTCTCTCTTTGTCTGTAACTATCATATCATAAAATGTTTCCCAGTAAGTTAAAGAAACATTAAAGATTTTGGCGATTTTTGGGAAATGACATATAAACGCCCATTCCATTGCCTTCTCCCGACTTTACTTCAAGGCTTCCGCCCTGCTCCTCTACTGCCTGCCTTACCAGATACATGCCGATCCCATAGCCGCCCGGCTTTCCGTTTTTGCCCCGAAAGCCCAGCTCTGCAATGGTTTCAAGCTGATCTGCCTGCATTCCTTCTCCGTCATCCCGATATACCACCAGGATTTCTTTTTCCGTTTCTTCTACTGTGATAAAGATATTTCCTTCCCGGTTCATATAACGGACAGAATTTTCGATCAGATTAAAAAAAGCACGCATCAAAGAAATCCGGTTTCCATAGAGCATGACTTCCTCCCTGCTGCTGTTTACCGAAATTTTGATCCCTGCTTTTTTTGCGATCATCTTTACATATTCTGACACCTCACGGGCACAATCCAGAATATCAAAATGCTTTTTTTCCAGAAATTCTTCTTCATTATTATCCAGAAGCACCTTAAATACAGTGTTAAGATAATCGATATTTTTACATATTTTGGAAATGCACTCCAGCTCTTCTTCCCTTGTGGAAAAATTACTTTCTGCCAGAAGCTCTCCATAGCCTACCATAACTGCCAAAGGCATGCGGACATTATGCGCCATCAGACGTTTAAACCACGTCACATCCTCTGAAAGCCGTTTTATCTCTGCTTCCTTTTCCTCAAGCTTTCGCTGCTCCTCCCTCTCTCTTTCCAAAATCTGCTGTTTTTCTGCTTCCTGAGTCTTTTTACCAAATAAATTTTTAAACATCAGCCCCATATATTATATCCTCATCCTATCTGTCCTGAAACAGATACCCTACACCTCTGATCGCCTGTATCATTTCCGTATGGTCTTTATCTACCTTTTTCCGCAGATTAGAAACATGTACCATCAGGGTACGCACATCCCCTACATCCTCCATGCCCCACACAGCCTTATAAAGCTGGCGGTACAGAAGGATTTCCTCCGGCCGCTTTGCCAGCTCCAGCAAAATATCGTATTCCGTGCGGGAAAGCTCGATCTTTTCCTGCTGGGTGTGCTCCTCTACGCGGTACACACTGCGGGATTTTGTATCTATCATAAACTGCCGGAACCATAGCTTATGGCTCTCCTGCAGCATCTCCTCTTCCACTTCCAGATTCGCGTGAATCCGCTCGATCAGCACATCCATTTTAACCGGCTTTACAATATAATCATTGCCGCCCTCCCGGAATGCACCTACAATATTTTCACTATCGCCCATGCAGCTCATAAAAATAATGGGCCCGTGATAGCCGATCTCATCTCCACGCAGCCTCTTACAGATCTCATGTCCATCCATATCCGGAAGCAGTACATCCAGCAAAACCAGATCGATCCGCTGGGTAGAAGCCGCCTCCAGCGTCTGGGCACCATCCAGGGCACATATTACCTGATACCCTCTGTTTCTCAGACGCAGTGCGATAACGGTGGAAAGTTCTTCTTCGTCCTCCACCAACAATATCCTGATCTCCGATTCCTTTTTCTTCACAAAAACTACCTCATTTTGTTATGAAAAGCGCTGTCTTTTCAAATATTCCCTTTTCCAGATTCAACCCCTCTGCATATTTGTTTTTAAAAATGCCCTTGTCGCGGTTGATATTTGAAAATGACTGCACTGTGGTTTCCCGTTCCATGGTGTCGGCATAAAAATCAGTTTCTTCCATGCCTGACTTCCCGGTATTTTTTTCTCCAGCAGACTGCATTTTACACCAGACCTTTCCCATTTTAAAAAATATGTATCCACACATAACAATTATAACAAAAATAACAGAAATGAAAAGTAAAAAATGAACATTTTCGACATTTTCGACATAAATCCCATTTATTCTGCAGGCAGACTGTATTCCGAAAATCTCCTTGACGTAGTCTTTGTTTTGTTTTACACTTTTTTCAACGAAGCAGCCCAAGGGAGGGGAATCTTATGGAAGAAAACAAATTTACCGATAAATTGTCACTGTTAGAGCTGGTTCTGATGATTCTGCTGCTGATATGCTATCTGGGCACTTTGTGCTTTCTGATCACCGACAATCGTCTTCTTAACACCGTATTTTTTGTACTTCACAGCTGTCTTTCCATCATTCTGATCCTGATCCTCCACGACAGGATGGCCCGGCTTGTCTTAAACCAGACGGATACGGCAGCCCATCAGCTTGAGGACGAGATGCAGATGATCGCACAATATAAGGAGGATATTTCTTCTTTAAAGGAAGAAAGGGATGCTCTCCTTGTAGAAAAGGAACAGCTTTCTGTCAAACATACACAGCTGCAAAATCAGGTTCTGCAGCTGACTGCCGATCTGGAACAGGCACAGCAGTCTTACAGCCAGCCTCAGGAGGTTATCAACCTTAATCAGCTGCTGCCGGAAAATGAAAATCCTGTTGACCTTAACATCATCGCTGCTGCAGGTGCTGTGATCGAAGAAATGCTTCCTTACAGCAAACGGGCAGGCATACAGCTATCGCTTTCCAGCGCCAGCAGCGAACTGATGGTACGGGCAGATGCTACTTTTATCCGCATCCTGTTCCGCAACATCATTGATAACTCTATTAAGTATATGAACCGGAATGGCAGTCTGATCATTACTATTTCCAGTATTGGCGATGATCTGTTCATTGTTTTAAAGGACAATGGAGAGGGCTTGTCCACCAGTGAGACCACACGTATTTTTGAACTGAACTATCAGGGCTCTAACCGCATCAGCGGAAACGGTCTGGGACTGACTCAGGCAAAAGCCATTGTAGAATATTACGGCGGTACCATTTATGCCAAGAGCGAACCGGGTAAGGGTATGGGAATCTACATCCAGCTGCCGGACAGCAGTCACTAAAAAGGAGGCTGACATGAAGAGAAAAGTTGCTTTTACCGCTTTATTGCTTCTCTGCTTATCTACAGGAGCAGCTGCATGTTTTCTTGTTTTTCAGTCAGGTATTGAACAGCCTGCCACGGCCGCAGCGGCTGCACCGGCAAAGCAGTCAACCTTGTCTGCTCCTACCGGCTTTACGCAGGAAGAAAAAAAAGAAGCAGTGCTGCCTGCACTGCCTGTGCTTCCGGAAACAGCCGCTCCACAGGAATCTTCCTCTGAGCAGGCTGCATCCACTTATGAGCCCCGCTACAGCTACATGGCTTCCCACAGCTCACAGCGGCTTTTTATTCGTGAAGCCCCTTCCCTGCGCGCCAAGATCATCGGCTCTCTCCAGCCCGGAGAATCCGGCGAGGTCATCCGCATTGAAGAAGCCTGGGTATTGCTTAAATATCAGGATATTGAGGGCTATGTGTTTAAAGAGTATCTGACCCTAACAGAGCTTCCGCGATCCTAAGATCCTCCGGAGTTGTCAGCTTGATATTCTCATAAGAGCCTTCTACCAACCGGATCTTCGTATTGGTAAAGGTTTCTACTACCATCGCATCATCTGTGATTTTGATGCCTTGTGAAAGAATTTCCTGCTCCCTTGCAAGAAATCCTGCATAAGCGTTCTTAACCAGCGAAAAATCAAATACCTGAGGGGTCTGTACCATCCATACCAGATCCCGGCTGGGCGTACTAGCCGCATAGCCGGCTGCATCCGCCAGCTTGATCGTATCTTTTACGGGCATACCTGTCACGCAGGCGTGCTCTTTTTTTACCATTTCATAGGTACGCTCCAGTATTTCCTTTGTGATAAACGGTCTTGCCCCATCATGGATAAATACATGGTCACACGCTTCGATGGCCTGCAGTCCGCAGTAAACAGAATGATACCTTTCCTTTCCTCCTGCTACCACTCGTCTGACCTTGGTAAATCCATATTTTTCTACGATCTCCTGCTTACAATAGCCGATCTCCTCTGCTCCTGTGACCAGAACGATCTCATCGATAAAGCTCTCCTCCAGCACTTTTAACGAATAATAAAGCACTGGCTTTCCCTTCAGCAGAAGATACTGCTTATGCACATCGCTTTTCATGCGGCTGCCTCTGCCAGCTGCCAGCACCACCGCCGCTGTCCTTGTTTTCATTACCGCTCTCCCAGCTTCAGATTAGGAACTGCATTCAGATCCAGTCCGCTTCTGACCCCTTTCTGATACTCATAATAGCCTGCCGTTCCGATCATTGCTGCATTGTCTGTACACAGAATGGGAGATGGATGATAAAAGGCGATCTTCCGTTTTTCACACTCCTGCTTAAAGGCTTCCCTCAGAGAGGAATTGGAGGCTACACCGCCTGCAATGGCAAATCGGTCAAAGCCATAGCTTTCCACCGCATCCAGAGCATGCTCTACCAGCACATCAATGACTGCCTTCTGGAAAGACGCTGCCACATCAGCAGGATTTATCCTCTCTCCCTTCATTTCACAGGAATTTAAATAATTCAGCACAGAGGATTTTAATCCACTGAAGCTGAAATCATACGCCGACTCCTCTACCTTTGCCCGCGGAAAATGAATCGCCTCTGGATTTCCCTCTTTGGAGAGTCTGTCGATCTTAGGTCCTCCCGGATAGCCCAGTCCGATCGCCCTCGCCACCTTGTCAAAGGCTTCGCCTGCCGCATCATCTCTGGTACGTCCGATGATCTCATATTCGCCATAATCCTTTACCACCACCAGATGGGTATGTCCGCCGGAAACCACCAGACAGATAAAGGGCGGCTCTAACTCTTTATTTTCAATATAATTTGCACTGATATGCCCCTCGATATGATGCACTCCTACCAGAGGTATCCCTGTGGCAAAGCTGATAGCCTTTGCAGCAGAAACACCTACCAGAAGAGCTCCCACAAGCCCCGGCCCGTAGGTTACTGCAATAGCACTCATATCCTCCAGCTTCTTTTCTGCCTTGTTCAGTGCCTCCTGGATCACCTGATTGATCTTCTCAATGTGCTTTCTGGAAGCGATCTCAGGGACAACACCCCCATAAAGCGTATGAAGATCGATCTGTGAAAAAATAACATTGGACAGAACCTCCCGCCCATTTTTCACAACAGCCGCCGCTGTTTCATCGCAGGAGCTTTCAATCCCAAGAATATAAACGTCCTCTCTCATGACTTTACGCCCTCTTCCCATCCAAGGATTTTCCAGTGTCCCTTTTCATCCCGGCGCAGAACAAAGACTTCCTCTATCGTCTGTAGGTTTGTCCCCTTGCGCAGAGTAAAGGAGCAATATAGTCTGGCACACTCCCGTCCATCCACAGAATAGTAATCCACATCTGTGCTGTTTGCCACATTGTAGCTGGATACCTTGATCTCTTCCTGCTTAAAATCGTCTATATCTGATTTTAAGCTATCGATATAGCCCGGCTGTGGCTGATAAGCTGCCAGCTCCTCATCATAGAGCTCCATGGCTTTCTCGCCCAGCTGCTTTAGCTGCTCCTCTGAATATTCCTCATTATAAAAGCATTTGGTAAGCTCGGCATAGTACTTAATGACTTCCTTGGGCGTTGCCGGATAATTACGGGACAGGTCTCGTAACAGCACATCCTGCACTGCCGTTGTTTCCACTGCCTCTTCCTTTGCCTCCTGCTTTTTATTGGACAGATAAAAATAATAGCATAACAGCATGCAAAGCAGAAGGATTAAAATAATCGTTCCCTTTTTTCCCTTAAACCGGTTCATACATCTGCCTCCTTCCCTCTTGTGTAAATTGCAAAGCTTTTTAACATTTTTCCAAATATACAAATTACGATTTTCTTCTCTGATTGTATCACTTTTCTTCCGCTCTTACCACAACAAAATGCAGGGCATGACAGCCGCCATGCCCCTTTTGCTTAATATTCCAATACTTCACAAAACCAATTTAATCCTGTTCCTGTATTTTTCCCCGTTCTTTAATATATTCCTGCCCCCATTCCGATAAACAAACCAATGTTGGTTCTAATCTATGTCCCAGCTCAGTCAAAGAATATTCAACTCTCGGTGGAACTTGATGATATACCTCTTGATGAACATCTCAATAAAATTTATGAAATTACTGCACCTAAAGCTTATACCTACCAAGATATTGCGGAGTGAATGAAGTTCCTGTGTCTGCTTTTCCTCAGAAGTCATATCATAAGCTACCTGAATGTAATATCTCTGACTGCCCTGGTTCACGACAAAATCAACCTCTAACTGCTTATGAACCCTCTTTCCTTCTCTATTTTTTGCAAATACATCCACATTGTAACCACGCACAAGCAGCTCATTATAAACAATGTTCTCCATAATATGAGTCGGTTTCTGCTGTCTGAAGTTCAGTCTGGCATTTCTAAGCCCAACATCCGAAAAATAGTATTTCAGGTTAGATATAGTTTTATTACTATTTTTGAATCCTGTTTCGCTCTACCACATCCTTGATATAAACATTGGTAAAAATATTTTTAAGATACTCAGCCTTTTGGCGTTCCATATGAAACCCCGCTACCTGTGGCAACCCACCGTATACCATATATTCCTCCCAAGCATCATCATAATCTCCATCAAAAGCCGCATAGAACTCTGCAAAGGACAACGGATAATTTCTGTTTTCATCTCCTCTGCCTCTGAATTCAGTTACAATATCGCTAGATAAAAATTTAGAATTACTGCCGGTTACATACACATCAATGTTGCTGATACGAAGCAGGCTGTTCAGCACTTCCTTGGATCTCTCAACTCCTCATTTTCAATGCCATCTAAAGCAATTTCAATGATGTGGTCATTATCTGCACCACTCTCCAATAAATATTTCTTAAACAACACAATCTTGATCTCCATAATATCACTCCTTGTTTTTGTGTATTGCACGAAATTTAGTAATGCCATTTTGCCACTAAATTATTTTTACTTCAATCGACATTACTAATTTGTGGGCATTTGCACTTTTTATGTAATGCTTATGGAAGCTATGCAAAAAGGATACCTACACCATGTCTTATAATACGATGTAAATATCCTTTTACTTGATAGCTACAATACAATTATATAACTTCAAGCTGACACTTTCTTTTGCTTATTAACTACACTTATATTCTTTTTCTAGCTTCCTATGCCTTATAACCATAAATGGTAGTGGAATAATGACACCGCCCATCGTAAATATCATTTCTAATACTTCGATTGGCATAACATACCCCAGCCAAAATCCTAATTCAATACATAAGCCATAAACAATCCAAATTATTCCATGCTTCTTGTTCCATTGCTCAACATCTGATATCTCTTCTTTTTTTGGCGGATCATTCACATTATAAAAGCCTACTGGAACATTTTTCTTCTCAAACTGGCACACACCTATTATTACCATAACGAATGCAACTATAGACATAATAACTAATCCCATCATCATTCCTGCATTCATGCAAAGCACCATGCCTTTCATTAAGAAAATCCTAATTCATCTCTCTGTTACTGTTTTTATAGAAATCTAATCGTACTAGTTTCTTTCCATTCGGCAGCTGATATTCTAACAACTGAATTAACTGATAATCCATTTCATTCATACTATTTTGCAGTTCTCGTTCAGCCATTTGATGATGAACAGTCCCCAACCCATCAAACGCATGCAGATAAGGAGAATCTGATACAAAGCTTGTTAGGTATTACTGGTTTATATCCACACCATAAACCTTGTTTCGTTTTTCAGTATCAACATGCTCCAGGCCATTTCCACCTGCAATCCTAAGTATCATGGCAGATTGTATATCATATTGATTTAATTGTCCTTTCATCATCTGATTCATTGCCTGCAACTGCTGAACAGAATCCAATGCCATATGATTCTCATAATCAGATAAGTTTATATCTTTCCGGGGATTATTCATATTATTATCACCATCAAATTCAAAATTCTATTTAATTCCCCATAGTCCTACTTGCATATTAGAAAGCCACAATATTTCAATAATCTTAAAGCCGCATTTTTTCATTAATTCCATATTCTCTGTCAACGAAATCGGAAAATACTCTTTTCCGTACCGTTCTATATGTTTATTACTCTCTTCAAGACTTTTTCCTTGTTCCATTTGGTATCTTCTCCATTTTTCCAAATAAATAGATTTTCCCAAATCAGTAAATGGAGCAAAGTTCTCAAAACTAATAAATAAACCACGATCCTTTAATGCAGTATAATATTTCGTAAGAGCTGTTTTTCGACTGCTTTTATTTAGATAATGATTTACTTGTATCGCCGTGATAACATCAAATTCATTGGTATAAGCCAGCTCTTCAACATCACAAACAGAAAATTCAGCATTCTGAAAATTAAAACGTTCTTTTACGATTTGTATCATTTCATCGGAACAATCACAAAAAACAAATTTCTCAAGTGCTATATTTCCAAATGCGATACTTCCCATTTTTCCCGTACCACAACCAACATCAAGCCATCTCACTGCACTATTGTTAAAAGTTTTTACCAGTTCTACTATCTGTTTATAGAAATCATCATAATAAGGCAGTGTTTGTTTGATTTTGTTATCATATTCGATTGAATTAAAGGCAGATACATTATCGTTCATATTTTATACCACTTATACAACTTCAATCTGACACTTTCTTTTGCTTAGATTTTAACTACACTTATATTCTTTTTCTAGCTTCCTATATCTTATAACCATAAATGATAGTGGAATAATGACACCGCCCATCGTAAATATCATTTCTAATACTTCGATTGGCATAACATACCCCAGCCAAAATCCTAATTCATCTCTCTGTTACTGTTTTTATAGAAATCTAATCGTACTAGTTTCTTTCCATTCGGCAGCTGATATTCTAACAACTGAATTAACTGATAATCCATTTCATTCATACTATTTTGCAGTTCTCGTTCAGCCATTTGATGATGAACAGTCCCCAACCCATCAAACGCATGCAGATAAGGAGAATCTGCACACTGATCGCATTTATCTACGTTATGCTCCTTTGTGCATTGTATCTGGGACATTCTATGCAATTATCACCGCACAGGGTAATTTTATTTTTATTCTTCAAATACCAGTTCCACCGTTTTTCCGTCCTTGCCTGCATAGGATGCCGGAAAGATCCGTCTTACCTCCGGCATATATTCCTCTGCCCTTACCAGAGAAGGACTGTAATGGGTCAGCCACAGCTCCTTTACTCCGGCTTTTTTTGCCAGCTCTGCTGCCTCATAAAAGGTCATGTGCTTGTACTCCCGTGCCTTGGCTTTCTTTTCCGGCTCGCCATACATTCCCTCGCAGATAAAAAGATCCGAGCCTGCAGCATATTTTACAATGCTGTCGGTAGGTCTGGTATCTGTGGTATAGGTTACCTTCAGTCCCTTTCTGGCAGCACCCATTACCATTTCCGGTGTGTACCGTCCCTGCTGGGTTTCGATTATCTCACCCTTTTGCAGTCTGCTCCAATACTTCTTTTCGATCCCTAGCTCCTCTGCCTTATCCGGCTGGAATCTGCCGCTCCGGTCTATGCTGGCACGATAACCATAGCAGAGCACATTATGATTTACCTTAAACGCCTCCAGTCTGAGTCCATGAAAGGTAAATTCTGCCTCCGTTCCCTCGATTTCCCGGCACCGGATCTCAAAGGGAAGCTCCGGTGCGATCACTCGCAGGGCACTTACTACCCGGTTCAATCCCTTCGGTCCGATCAATGTCAGGGGCTCTGTCCGCTCTGCATTTCCCATGGTCAGAAGCATCCCCGGCAGACCACTGATATGATCGGCATGATAATGGGTAAAACAGATCACATCCACAGGCTTAGGACTCCAGCCCTTTTCCTTTAAAGCGATCTGGGTTCCCTCGCCGCAGTCGATCAATACACTCATTCCATTGTAACGCAGCATCAGGGAGGTCAGCCATCTGTGCGGCAGCGGCATCATGCCCCCTGTTCCTAACAAACATACATCTAACATAATTACAATAATTCCGTTCTTTCCTCAACTATTACCGGTATTTGAAAACCAGCTGTTATTTTATCATAGCAGGCTTCACATAAATCAAAATAATGCACCTGCCCATCTCTTTTTGTAAAAAATCCAAAGGGGGCTTCCAGATGGACACAGCCCTCCTTCAGGATTCCCTTTTCCACCTTCAGCTTCCGCCCGCAGCAGTTGCAGCGGACTTCCTTTAATGCTCTGCTTTCCTGCTCAATATATTCCTGCATACCTTTTCCTCCTTCTGGAACACCGCAAAGGCTCTTTTTCCGCCTGCTACATGGCCGTTTTATTGCAGTTCCCATTTTCATAGAAAAGTATATCATCTCTCTGCCCGGAAAAAGAGTGGTAATTGCTTCTTATTCTGGCTGTCTTTTCCACATGATCAGGGCATCCTCCTTTGGCTTTTCATAAAAGCCCGGACGGACTCCCTCTGATACAAAGCCCGCTTTTTCATAGATATGAATCGCTGCCTGATTCCTGCATCTTACCTCCAAAGTAAAGTGCCGGATTCCCATGGCTTCTCCCATACAAAGCAGCTGGGATAAAAGCTGCTTGCCAATGCCGCGCCCTCTGCACTCCGGCAGCACCGCCACATTGGTGATCTCACCCTCATCCAGTATTTTTCTCACACCGCAGTGCCCTACTACCTTTTGCTCCTCTTCCGCCACCAGATAGAGAACATCCGGTCTTGTCAGGGCATCCAAAAATGCATTCTGAGACCAGGGGCTGGAAAAGCAACGGGCTTCGTTGACACTTACCTGCTCTACATCAGCTGCGGTCATCCTGCGGATCATGCCTGCTCCTCTTTTTCCATGCGCTCCCGCTCTGCCTGGGACAGCCGCAGATATTCCGGCTGATGCTCTGCCGCAGTCTGGTAACAGCCCTTTTTATATAAAATCCCGGCATAAACGCCCAGCGCTGCTGCGCTCTGCATCCGCCTGTGTGCCGGTGCAAAGGAATAGGGCACCTGCATCAGCCCACACAGCTTTTCTGCAAATACCGGTACGCCATCGCCTAAAAAGACCACTTCTCTGCCATATTCATTGCAGCACTGTGCAATCTCTTCGATTGCTACCGCACACTGGGGCTTGAGAATATGCAGCTCATAGGTAACTGGATTTTCCTGCTCTTTTTTTTGAAATTCATAAATGCCGGTATATACCTGATTTCTTCTGGCATCCATGATCGGGCAGATCAATTTTTCTGTTCCGTACATCTGATAAGCAAGACCATCCACTGTCGGCACAGGAATGATCGGCTTTTGTAATGCCAGTCCCAGTCCCTTTGCTGTTGCGCTGCCGATCCGAAGCCCGGTAAAGGATCCAGGCCCTGCTGCCACAGCAATGGCATCTATCGTGGTAAGCTCTAACTCTGTCATGCTCTTAATCTCATCCATCATCGGCACAAGAGTCTGGGAATGAGTCTTTTTATAGTTGACGCTGTATTCTGCTATCAGTCTGTCATCCTCCAGAACTGCCACAGAGGCTGTCAGTCCGGAGCTGTCTAGTGCTAATATTTTCATGTATGCTCCCTGCTTTATCCTTCTCTTTTATCTATTGTGATCTTCCTGTAATCAAAGCCCTTTTCCGGTACTTTTTCAATGGTAATGGCAATGCAGTTTTCCGGCAGCAGCTCCCTGACCAGCTCTGCCCACTCGATCATGCATATGCCATCGCCATAAAAACAGTCCTCGTAGCCGATCTCTTCCATTTCTTCCACATCACTGATCCGGTACACATCAAAATGGTAAAAGGGCATCCGTCCCTCCTGATATACCTGAAGAATGGTAAATGTGGGACTGTTTACAGGCTCTGTGATCCCAAGACCTGCTGCCACACCCTGAGTAAATACTGTCTTTCCTACACCGAGATCTCCTGTCAGTGTGTAGACCTGTCCCGGCTTTGCCTCCATCCCCAGTCGTCTGCCCAGTTCAAAGGTCTCTTTTGCACTCATTGTTTCGTATTTCATATTCCTTACCACCGTATTTTTACTTTTCCCGGCTTTACATGGGTAGAGATCATTTCTATGACCTTCGGAGTCAGTTCTCCCATATCGCTGCGTGGAAAAATCCACGCATTAACTCTTGTATTATATATGACAATACTTCTGGGGGTAGAAACCACTTTATAGATGTCTCCCCATTTTTGCAGCTGACTCTGCTCGCCCTGAGACACCTGAATACCCTCATCACACAATCTGTAAGAAAGAGGTTCCCGAAAAGCCGGACTGCTCTGCATCTGCTTCATGGAGCTGATGTAAAGGGAAATGGGCAGATACGCCAGCAATACCGCGCCTGCCAGAAGATACAGATAATTCCCTGTAGCAAAAAATCCCAGCACAAAGCCAGCTCCTGCCACACCGCCGATAATGCCTGAGGGGCTGTTATAGGTGTGATGCAGCATATAATCATATAATATTTTTGTTGTCATTCTGGTTTGAAATGTTAATTCCATAATCCTACCTCATTTTGACACTGATATCTATTCTATTATACCGAAAATAAAACAAAGTGCAAGGCATTTCCCTGCACTCTGCGTTATCCCTTCCTGACCTTAGAAGAGTCCTTCTATGGTGTTTTCCCCTGTTTTTATCTTCTTTTATTCATGGCGCAGTGCCTCAATGGGACTGAGCTTTGCTGCCTTTTTTGCCGGATAGATACCAAAAAACAGACCTACCCCTGTGGAGAACAGGGTAGCAAGTAAGATCACACCCGGTTCGATCGATGCTGGGAAGCCAACAAGGGAGCAGATTCCTACAGCCCCTGATATGCCAAGCAGGATACCAAGCAGACCTCCTACCAGAGTAATGATTGCCGACTCTGATAAAAACTGCACCATGATGGAGGAGGTTCTGGCACCTAACGCCTTACGGATGCCGATCTCCTTTGTACGCTCCGTTACGGAAACCAGCATAATGTTCATAACGCCGATACCTCCCACCAGCAGGGAGATCGCTGCAACAAAGGCAATGAACAGGGTGATATAATTCAAAACAGAATTAACCGATGACATGGTATCATTAAAATCCTGTACGGCGATCAGGTTTTCACCGCGGATTCCATATTTTGCCTCCAGCAGCTGTACGGCATCATCTGCCACCTGGGATGAATAGGCACCATGCTCTGCCACCACATACAGGCTTTCAAAATCTCCGATATAGAGTCCATATTCTCCAATGGCACTCAGCGGCATTTCTATCTCGATCTCATCGCTCTGCATCATGCCCGACAGCACAGATGCATTGTCCTTTCGGATTCCTACAATGGTCACCTCTCTTGTAACATTATAAAGGGTCACGTCCATTGTCATACCGACTACATCCGTACTTCCAAACAGCTTTCTGGCTCCTGATTCCCGAAGAACGCCTACCAGTCTGCCGGCATCATAATCATTTTTGGTAAAATAGCTGCCCTTTATGATAGGATCATTGGAGGAATACAGGATGGCTTCATTTCCTGCTCCTACTGTTGCATCAAAATTTCCCTTTCTTCCCTGAACTGCCGCTCCCCAGATATTCCATACAGGAGTAACTCCCTTAACATGCTCCACCTTGCTGCGGATCATGTCAAAATCCTCCTCTGTAAAATAAAGAGTGTCCTTTTCTCCTGCTTTCTGGCTGACCTCCATATAGATCACACCGCCAGCCATATCGTCCAGTTCCTTGTTGATCTGCCCTTTTACACCATTTCCGATGGAGATCATCATGATAACAGAGGAAATACCGATGATGATGCCCAGCATGGTCAGAATGGAACGTCCCTTATTGCTGCGGATATTCATTAGGGCAATTTTAATATATTCGCCTAATTGAGACATTCTGCTTTCATCCCCTCTTCTATTTCTTCCGGTGCATCTGTTACCACCATTTCTCCCTCTCTTAAGCCTTCCAGTATCTCCATTTTATCCTCTGAGGTCAGTCCCACCTTGATCTGACGTTTCTCTACCACACCGTCTGCGATCACATAGCAGAAATCACCCTCCAGATCTGTATTAACTGCAGAAAAGGGTACGGTCAGTACATTTTCTGCCTTTTGGGAATAAATGGTCACTCTGCCCTCAATTCCCAGATAAATATTTTCATCCGGATCGTCTATATGTACCTGGGCAGTTACCAGCCGGCTTCCGGAATCATTTTTCTCGGCAACGTGGCTGATCTTGGTCACTGTCCCCTGATAGGTATTGCCTGCGATCACCACCTCTGCCTTCTGTCCAAGGGCTGCCTTTTCCAGATCATATTTGGACAGAGAAATGGTTACTCTGACATCCTCACTGTTTTCCACCTTCATCAGCTTGGAGCTCTGATCCGTTACAAAGCCGTCATGTACCTCTAACTCAGTGACCACACCGTTAAACTCTGCCTTAATCCCCTCTTTTGCTTCCTCCAGATATGCCTGTGCCCTCTCCTCTGAGATTTTTGCTTTCTGGGCGATGGCTTCCAGCTCCTTCTTTTTATTTTCATTTAAAATGCTGTTTTCAGATGAGCTCTGGTCTGCCTTCCATTCACTTTTTTGCTCCTGCATATCTGCCAGCTTTTCCTGTTCCTTAACGATCTGACGTTCCAGCTCAGTAAACTCCTCATCCAGCTCCAGCTCATCCAGCTTTTTGTCCACCTCTGCGATCTTATTTTTCACTTCATATTCAGCACTCCACATAGAGTCTGTAATCTTGCCATCGGGCTTGATCTCCATGTTGACTGCAATGCCATTCTGCTGTCTGTTCAGTCTGTATTTTTCATCCAAAAGCTCCAGCCGCTTCTTTGCCTTTTCATCCGTTACCATATTTTTCAGATCATTGATGAAATCCTGCTGTGCATGGATCATCGTATCTGCGATTTCCAGTGCACTGGTCGATTCCTCATAGATCTGCTGCTGCCTGTTGCTGTCAGAAACTGCACTTAAATAGCTATTTTCACTGGCCGATGCCTCCAGTGCTCCCTCTCTCTGGGTAAATTCCAGATCCTCAGTATCATAGGTAAGCAGCACATCCCCCTTTTTTACCGTATCACCCTGCTCCACCATAACAGCTTCCACCTTTGCATTCAGCGGTGCATAATACACCTTTGCCTCCTCACTTTCTACGATCCCGCTGGCACTGATCAGCGTTTCCACATCTCCATATGCAACTCTTGCAGCCGGAAGGGCTGCTGCATCATTCCCCTTTGCCAGAGTGGCCATTACGCCGCTTCCTGCTAATACCACTACTGCCAGTACGATAAGCAGCTTCTTTTTTTTGCTTAATTTTTTCATTTTATACTCCCTTACTGTCTGAGGCAATTCTGCCGTCTTTGATCTTAATTACCCGTTCTGCCTGATCTGCGATCTCATTATCATGAGTGATCAGGATCACGGTTCTCCCCTCTTTATGTAACTCTTTTAAAATTCCCATGATCTCCTTTGTAGAAGCCGAATCCAGATTTCCTGTAGGCTCATCTGCCAGAATGACCGGCGGTGCCTGGGCTATGGCTCTGGCTATGGCCACTCTCTGCTGCTGACCGCCGCTCATTTCTGAGGGTCTGTGGGTCAGCCGCTTCTCCAGCCCCACCTTTTTCAACGCTGCCAGCGATAGACTTTCTCTTTTCTTTTTCTCTACCTTGCGGTAGATCAGCGGCAGCTCAACATTTTCCATTGCCGTAAGGTTCTGGATCAGATGAAAGCCCTGAAAAATAAATCCGATTTCCCGGTTCCGTACATCTGCCAGTTCATCATCTGTCATGTGGGAAACATCCTTCCCATGAAGCATATATGTGCCCTCGGTAGGTACATCCAGACACCCCAGCATATTCATCAGTGTTGATTTCCCTGAGCCGGACTGACCGATGATCGCAACAAATTCATTTTCTTCGATCTGCAAATCCACGCCATCCAGCGCCCGCACTTCATTTTCTCCCGGATTATAGATTTTGCATATATGCTCCAGTGCAATTAGCTTTGACATACTCTCCCTCCTTCCTGCATATTTTAAAAAATAAATTTAAAGAAAGATTGGCAAAATGTATTAATATTTCTTTAAAATCTTCAGATAATGCACGACTGTCGTACTACGTCTGTCGTATATTGTCTGACGTAGTATTAATATAATATTATTTTATCAGCGTGTCAAGCATTTTTTTTGCAGCAGTCAGAGTATTTTCTATTTTTGCTATGGCACCATTAAACCCACCGAATATGACATGTCCTCTTGCAAGGAATATAGGAAACTGTTGGAATTGATTTGCAGAAACGAAGAAAAACTTTTTTCGTTGTAAAAAGTGTGATTATCCCCACATAACTCGTTGCACTTTTTGTAATTGCGTATTATACTATACTTGCATTATAAAGACGGAGGTGCGTGTATGTACCGGATTGCCATTGAAAAGCTATTGAAATGGAAACAAAGCAAACGCCGTAAGCCTTTGATTATCGAAGGAGCACGTCAGGTTGGTAAAACTTGGTTAATGAAAGAATTTGGCAGACAGGTGTATGCGGATACCGTATATATCAATTTCGACTCCAATTCCAGAATGGCAGAGTTGTTTGCTTCCGATCTGAATACGGAGCGTTTGATCATGGGATTGGAACTGTATGTAGGGCACAAAATTGATCCCGACAATACTTTGCTGATCTTCGATGAAGTGCAGGAAGTTCCAAGAGCATTGGCATCCCTTAAATATTTCTACGAAAATACACCGCAATATCATATTGTATGTGCCGGTTCGCTGCTTGGTATTGCCTTGCATCAAGGCACGTCTTTTCCCGTTGGAAAGGTAGATTTCTTAAAGCTTTATCCTCTTTCCTTCAAAGAGTTCTTGATGGCAACCAATAAAGAACGATTTGCCGAACTGCTGGATAAGCGAGACTTTCAGATGATTACAAGCTTTAAGCAGACTTATATTGATGCTTTGAAGCACTATTACTTTGTTGGTGGAATGCCCGAAGCAGTACAAAGCTTCGCAGAGAATAAGGACTTTAACGAAGTTCGTGAAATTCAAAAGAGAATCCTTGCAGCTTACGAACAAGATTTTTTCAAACACGCTCCTAACGAGATTGTGCCGAGACTCCGTATGCTATGGAACAGCATCCCTTCCCAGTTGGCGAAAGAAAACAAGAAGTTTATTTACGGTCTGGTTCGTGAAGGTGCTCGTGCCAAAGACTATGAAACTGCAATTATGTGGCTGAGCGATTGCGGTCTTGTTCACAAGGTCAGCCGTGTCAATG
>CAYMEZ010000011.1:0-77031 GCA_964389835.1 uncultured Lachnospiraceae bacterium
GAGGGTCGTGAGAGCTTCACCCTCTACATCCTCTGCAATGATCAAGAGTTTTGCGCCGGACTGTACGATCTGCTCCAGAACCGGAAGGATTTCCTGAATATTGCTGATCTTCTTATCAGTAATCAGGATATACGGATCATCCAGTACCGCTTCCATTTTATCCATATCTGTTGCCATATATGCAGAAATGTAGCCTCTGTCAAACTGCATACCTTCTACCAGATCCAGCTCTGTCTTCATGGTCTTGCTTTCCTCGATGGTAATAACGCCATCGCCTGTTACCTTTTCCATAGCATCTGCTACCATACTGCCGACCTCTTCGTCACCGGAGGATACTGCTGCAACTCTTGCAAACTGCTCTTTTCCGCTTACCTTGGAGCTCATTTTTGCGATCGCTTCTACTGCACAGTCAGTTGCCTTTTTCATACCCTTTCTCAGAATGATCGGGTTTGCGCCTGCTGCCAGATTTTTCATACCTGCATTGACCATAGCCTGTGCCAGAACAGTCGCTGTAGTTGTACCATCACCTGCTACATCATTGGTCTTGGTAGCAACCTCTTTTACCAGCTGTGCTCCCATATTTTCAAAAGAATCCTCTAATTCGATCTCTTTTGCGATCGTTACGCCGTCATTTGTAATTAACGGTGCACCATAAGATTTATCCAGTACCACATTTCTTCCTTTTGGTCCAAGTGTTACACGAACAGTATCTGCCAGTTTGTTTACACCTGCTTCTAATGCTGCGCGAGCTTCTGCTCCATATTTGATTTCCTTTGCCATAATATTCATCTCCTAATTTGATTCATTTTTGTGGGCTCTTTGTGATCTATGCCCTGCTCATTTATTTTTGCTGCAACTACTGAATGATCGCCAGAATATCGTTCTGTCTTACTACGATAAATTCTTCCTCATCAAGCTTAACCTCTGTTCCGGCATATTTAGAATAGATTACCTGATCTCCTACCTTAACTTCCATCTTCACTTCCTTACCATCAACAACTCCGCCCGGTCCTACTGCAACGACCTCTGCCTGCTGTGGTTTCTCCTTGCTCTGACCTGGAAGAACGATTCCAGATTTGGTCGTCTCTTCTGCAACTAACTGTTTTAATACAACTCTGTCTCCTAACGGTACTAACTTCATATCAAATGCCTCCTTATTTTGACTACCAATATCTTCTGATATTATTAGCACTCGCTTAGGTTGAGTGCTAAGAACTATCCATATATTAGTTTTTTACTTATTGTTATGCAACTTCTTTCACATTTGTTTTTCTCTTATTTTCTCTTGTTTTCTCTTGTTTTCTTTTACTTTCTCTCGTTTTCTCACTTTTGATGTATTGTGCTGATTTAATATTTATTTTAGAATTTTAGTGCTTTTCCTTATTCCGTTCTGAAAAAGGCAGCTATCGTCCTTCCCGTTTCCACGCTGTAAAAGGTTCTGCTTCTCTTTTCACTACAGCACCATAAAAAGCGTTCCTGCACCGATCAGCACACAGCCTATGAGAGCTTTTGATGTAAATCCTAGGAAAAAAGAAAGGCTCTGATCCTCCAAAAGAGCAGAGCCTTGTTTCTTCTGTACTATATGCCTGTTGCATACCAGCCCAGCATTTTCATGCTGCTACTATATTTGCACATCAATTAATATTTCTATGTAATCTCGCCTGATAAGCCGGATTATGCTTCATCTCATACTTGTTCTCAAACATCTGATACTCCGCTTCTGCAAATACATCCTCCAGCTTTTCTTCCACATTGCTTTTGTACATAATGCCAACGGCTGCTGAAGGTGTCAGCTTCGTGTCCACATATTCCTGACAGCATCTCTGAACCCGTTCCATATAATCTTCTGCTTCGCCGTCCTCCGGGCTGGGAATTCCAATATGGAATACATCCCCATCCACACGGCCAAGCACATAATCTTCCTTTGCTTCTTCCTTTAATATACGGGCAATGATCTGGATCAAGCGGTCACTTTCCTCATCTCCGTAATGGTCATTGGCAAACTTCCAGTCATTGATATTGACCACAATGGCTGCCACCGGAACCACCTCAGAACGATCCAGCACCTTCATCCGCTCTGTAAAATAAGTCTTATTCAGAACACCGGTCAGTACATCTTCCTTTTCGCCATGCTTTAACCGATAACGCTCCTTTTCAAGCAGCAGCTCGATCTCATCAATATAAACTGCACTTTCCCGATTCACATAGGTCTCTTCTCCCAGCTGCTCCCACAACAGAACCAGCTGCTCCAAAAATTCTACTGCCAGCTTTTCTTTTCCATCCAGCAGTTCATCCTCTCTTGTATAAATATGACCTACCGTACGGTTTGCCACACGTAATTTTCGTCCCGGCTCTCCTACTACCTCCGGTGTGAAATCTGCAAAATTTCCTACTGCAGCCATCTTTTCCCCATGTCTGTCAGTTAGAAGGATCTTGATCCCGGTCAGATCCTGCAATAGCTTCATCTGACTTTTCAGCTTTTCAATCTGATACAGGTTCGCAAGACTATAATTTTTAATATTCTCTTTTAATCTTTTTTCCAGAGGAAGTTCCCCATATCCCATACTTAGTACCTCTCATCCTTCATGTTTTCCACATTTTCTGCTCTTATAGAGAGACATTATCATTATACCGATTTTAATGGGATTTGTCTAGGAAGAATTCCCTATCACAAAAAAGGGAAGAAGCTGCTGCTCCTTCCCTCTCATCTTTGCAAGCTTATTCTGCTTCTGTTTCAGCTGCCTCTGTCTCTACAGCTTCTGTTTCAGCTGCTTCTGTCTCTACAGCTTCTGTCTCAGCTGCTTCTGTTTCTACAGCTTCTGTTTCAACTGCTTCTGTTTCAGCTGCTTCTGTTTCAACTGCTTCTGTTTCTACAGCTTCTGTCTCAACTGCTTCTGTTTCTACAGCTTCTGTTTCAACTGCTTCTGTCTCTACTGCCTCCGGCTCTGTTGTAGCTGCGGTAGAACCACATGCTACCATCATTGCGGATGTCATTACCATTGCCAGTACCACTGCTAATACACTTTTTTTCATAATCTTTTCCTCCTGTTTTATGACTGAATTTTTGTTACATCCCGGAGTATAGATTATTTTTTGAACTTTGTAAACAGTTTGTGAACAAAAATAAGAATTTCTTAATTTTTATTCATAGTTTGTTCATATTTCGACAGATTTCTAAAGAGAATGGTACAACATTTCCAGAATATCCACACATTTTTCAATCCCAAGTCTGCCTCTGTCCAGTGTTACATCATAGTTATCAATGTCGCCCCACTTGTATTCTGTATAGTAATTGTAGTAAACACTCCTTTGCTTATCTGTCTTACGGATCAGCGCTGCCGCCTCTTCCCGGGACAGATTATAGTGTCTTTCTACAACCTCCAGCTTCGTCTCCATATCCGCATGGATAAATACACTGAGCATTCTTTCATTTTCCCTCAGGATATAGTCTGCTCCTCTTCCTATGATGATGCAGGGGCTCTGGGCTGCCAGATCCTTGATGATCTCTGCCTGAAGTGTGAACAGTTCTTCATTCATGGGAACCTTTTTCATCTGATATTCCAGTCCCACCTCCATGGAAAATTCATACCACTTCCGCATTACCTTTTTCTCATCTACCTCCAAAAGCTCCGTATAATCCGCATTGCTTCGTTTGGATGCCATTTCGATCAATGCCATATCATAATAGGGAATATGCAGTCTGTCAGACAGCAGCCTGCCGATCTTTCTGCCGCCGCTGCCAAACTGACGACTGATTACAATTACCTGATTGCTCATAGCCGCACCTCGTTTCTGTATGATCTATAGTACTATTATAGCCTGTCCCCACCAGAAACGCCAGTGCAAAATCCTGCCCTATTCCACACCCTTTAACGCATCCACCATATTAATCCGTTTTGTCCTGAAGGACATCAAAAAGCAGGATATCCCTACCACACCAAAGGTAACTGCCATAGCAGTCAGATAGGATTTTTCCATGATCACACCGCGCATATCCGACTGATCGCCCATGCTGTAAAGCATCAGCTCCAGCAGTGCCTTTCCAAGAGGGATTCCCAACAGCACTCCCATTCCGCCTATGATAAAGTTTTGCAGTGCGATCATTTTTCTGATCACCTGTTCTCCCATGCCCAAAGCCTTTAGTGTGGCATATTCCCGTATCCTTTCTACAAAAGAAAGCTCCGAAAGATTATACAGCACCACCAGTCCTAAAATAACCGCAGCGATTCCCAGCAGATATACGATAGTGGACATAGCTTCCATTGTGATAAGCATATCTGCCCATTGCTGCTCACTGCTCATCACTGACTTTACAGACCTTTCCTCTGTGATTTCCTTTGGCAGCGATACATTTGTCAACAGCTTCTGGGGCTGAAAGTCATATTCCAGCCCTTCAAAGAGCTTCCTGCTTATGGTAATTCCCTGCGTGCCTGGATTCCGGTACAGCTTGGTCACACGGAGGGTTTTTATTTCATCATCTCCTGATATTCTGAGCTGAATCATGTCCCCTACCCCGACCTGTAAAAGCTTCGCCATTTTGCGGGTCAGCATCACATCCCGCTCCCCCAGAAAGATTTCCTTGCCCTGGGCATCCTGATAGCGCATCAGATTTCCCTCATCTACCACGGTAACAGTTCCATTCTTTATGAGCTTCTGACCCTTTTCATCCACGGCTGACAATTCTGCCGCACAGGTCTGTATCTGTTGTCCGGCATATTTTTTCGCATATTCTCCCACGGTAAAGGGATCTGCTTCCTCTTCAAAGAACAGTGTCCATTTGCCCAGCTCCAGATGCTCATAAAGCTCTACCGGCATATAGGCGATCGAATCCATGCAGCCAAAGGCACTGACCAGAAGCATCATACAGCCGGCTGCTCCCAAAGCGCCCATCCATGTCCTCATTTTATTTTTCCTGATGTCCCGCAGATTCCACTGAAGAGCAAATCTCAGATGCTTCCATAATATACTTTTTTCAAGCCAGGTCGCTTCGATCTGCTTAGGCATCTTAGGACGCAGTGCTTTTGCAGGAGACTGTTTTAATTCCTTTCTGCATGCCAGATAGCAGACCAACAGAGAAAGCAGCGTTACCAGCAGGATCGCACCATACACCTTACCAGTCAAAATACATTCCCATTTGGGAAGCTGGTATACGCCGGTTAAGGACACCAGTATCAGGGGTGTCAGCAGATAATATCCTGCCACTGCACCGCTGAGTGCTCCTAACAGACTGACAATCCCACCGAAGGAAACGTAGTGCAGCAAGATTGTTCCATTGGAAAAGCCAAGTGCTTTCATTGTTCCGATCTGGGTTCTCTGATTTGCCGTCATACGTGTCATGGTGGTCACAATTCCCAGAAAAGCGATCATCAAAAACACTGCCGGAAACAAAAAGCTGAATACAAAGTGCTGATCCATCTCTGATTTAAAGGAGGCATAACTGCTGTTCTGTGTTCTGTCTGCCACTAGCAGATCCTTCTTGTCCAGAGTCGCTTTCAGCTTTTCCTTAAAATCATTTTCTTCCGCTTTTTCTATTTTCTGTCCCACATCGATCTGCAGGGTATCATATATTTCCTGCTCATCCTCCCCTGGATAACAGCTGCCCGGCAAAAATGCATACCCAAAGGCAGTATAATCTGGTACCAGTTCATTTCTCCCAGAGGTATAGTAAACATATTCCGGTGCCCGGATGATCCCCCGGATAGGCTGGGTTATTCTCTTCTTGTCGAGCTCAAGAGTCAGCTCCTCACCTATCTGCAGCTGTTTAGCCTCTGCAAAACGCTGCCCCAGCCAGATTCCCTTTTTTTCTGTTGAAAAAGGCTCTCCCTCTATCGTTTGAGGCATAGAGATCCGGTTGTCATCCACAAACTGCACCAGCACTACCACATCTTCCTCCCTCCCTCCAAGGAAAGGAGCAGTTCCATCCAGTGTCAGACTTCTTTGTACTGCCAGAATTTCTTCCAGCCCCTCCAACGCTCTTTTATCATCCTCACTGAAGCGGCTTCCCTTTACCCAGTAATCTGCCAGATTTGTCTCCTCATAGTACTGTGCTGCCGATCGTGTGCCGCCGGTATATTCAGCATCCATGCCGGCATATACGGCAAGTCCCAGAAAGGACATGACAAAAATCGCAAAAAACTGGGTTTTCTGCCGCCACAGCTCCCTGTATAATTTTTGAAAAAGCATTACCATTCCACCTCTTCTGCATTTACCGGCTTCGGATTATATTTTACCTGCTCAATGGCACCATTTTTCACATAGATCACCTGATCTGCCACAGCGGCGAACAGACTGTTATGCGTAACCATGACGACTGTCCTTTTCTCTTCCCGGCTCAGCTTCTGCAGCAGCTTTAACACTTCCCGTCCTGTCACAGTGTCTAACGCTCCCGTAGGTTCATCACAAAGCAAAAGCCGCGGTTTTTTTACGATCGCTCTGGCAATGGAAACCCTCTGCTGTTCTCCTCCTGACATGCTGGAGGGGAATTGACCGCCCTTGTCCTGCAATCCCACCGCCTTAAGTGCCTCTGCCGGGTCTGCAATATCTTTTTTTACGTCCCGCATCAGTGCCACATTTTCATATGCAGTCAGTGAAGGGATCAGATTGTAAAACTGAAATACGATCCCAATTTCCTTTGCCCGGTATTCTGTCAGCTGCCTGTCGGTATAAGCCGATACCCGTTCTTCATCAAAGAAAAGGATCTCTCCTTCGCTTACCGTATCCATTCCGCCCAGCAGATTGAGAAGCGTACTTTTGCCCGCACCGCTGGAACCCAGAATTACCACAAAATCCCCTTCCTTGATCTGGAAACTGGCATTTTTCAGGGCATAAAAGGAGGCATCGCCATTACGATATTCCTTACACACATTTTTAAATTCCAGTACTCCCTGCATGCCTAATTCTCCTCCAGACTCTCATCTGCTATTCCCACTGCCATTTTCCCAATATCTGCATCGGTTACTGCATCTACGATCACCCATTCCTCCGGCTTGATCCCATCTGTTACTGCATACCAGAGTTCATTGCTTTTTTCTGCTGTAATGCTGCGCCGCTGCACTGCTCCCTCTGCGATCACATAGACATAGGTTCCATTTTCATCCTCATATACAGCACGCCGGTCCAGCAGCTGCGCATCCTCCTGCTTTTCCAGCATGATCTCCACATCTGCTTCTATTCCCAGACAGACATCCCTTGAATCTCCCTGAAAACAAATATGTACCGGGATTTTTGCCTTGTCAGAATGGTCCTTTGATGCAATTCGCTCAATCCTGGTAACTTTTCCCTGATACTGCTTTTCTCCGATCCGTATGACTGCCTGCTGACCGACTTTAACCTGATCGATATCGTATTTTGAGATTTCTGCTGCTACATACAGGGTGTCCAGACCATCGATCACAAACAAAGGATCGCCCTCCGTCACAGCAGCACCGCTTTCTACAAAGCGTTCCCGCACGATCCCGTGAAAAAGTGCATGAACCCCCAGTTGGGCATCCTGCAGGTTACTTTTTGCCTCTTCATTTCCCAGGGCTGCTTCCTGTTTTTTCAGCAAAAGCTCCTGCTGGGCGCTTTCATCAACCAGACGGGCATCTGCATTATCTCTCAGTGTTGCATACTGGGCACGGAACGCCTGCATGTCACTGTAGATCGCCTGCTCCTTTATCAGCTCTGCCTTTAACCGGGGCACGTCCATAGCATCATATTCCTTTCTCCATGCATCGATCCCGGCTGCAAAATCATCCCTGTCATCCTCATCAGTATCTAATGCTGCTCTGCTGGTAAGCCAGTTAATGTCATTTGCCTTTACCTCTGTTTTGGCGATCTTCTTCTCCAGATTAGAGATCAGCTCCCATTGCTTGGAGATCAGCTCGCAGAACATGGTTTCTGTCATGGCAGCACCCTGATAGATCAATGTATTTTTTTCATTTTGTTTTATTACTGACTGATAGCTGCTGTCTGCCTGCTGCATACGCAGGGCAGCCTCCTTCTGATTCCTTGTCAGATCCTCCAGATCAAATGCTGCCAGCAGTTCTCCCTCTGCCACCTCATCTCCTTCTTCTACCTCAAGCATACTGACAGTTGCAGAAACTGCTGCATAATAGGTACGACTTTCTTCTGTTTTTACATCTCCGCTGGCTTCCAGGGTTCTCTCCAGAGTCCCCTGCTGCAGCTGTGCAGCATGATACTGCACTGGTCTTGTCTTTCCATAAAAAACACCTCCTGCCGCAGCTGCCAGCACCAGAAAAATCCCTGCGATCCGCAATGCTTTTCTTGTCCGCTCCTGCTTTTTCATTTTCTTTCTCCTCCTGCTTCTCGATCCGGTTCTATAAACATGAAACTTTTTTCACATTCATATTATATGAAATATATTCCATTCGTCAACATAAATATGAAGTATATTTCACATTTATTGACTTTTCCCCAAAAACCCTTATAATGGTAACAAGTTTTATGCACAATATAATGGAAACAGCATGGATGGAGGGCTTTCCCTGATGGCAGATGAAAACAAAGAAAGTACGGCAGCAGCAAAGACTGACTCTAAAATACGCAAACCGCAGCAGAAGCGTTCTATTGAAAAGAAAAACAAAATCATCAAGGCATGTCTGGAGCTGGTATCTGAAAATGGCTATCAGTCTACCACCACTGCCGACATCGCCAGACGCGCCGGCGTTTCCACCGGCATTGTATACAGTTATTTTAAGGACAAAAAGGATATCCTCCTTTGCGGACTGTCTGATTATATCATCCAGATGCAGTCCCCTGTGACAGGCTTTCTTTCCAGCTACCATGCCAACATGGATATTGACTCCATGCTCAACAAGCTTCTAGATGCCTTTTTGGAGAGCCATAAGATTTTTATCAAGCCCCATCAGGAGCTGGCAGCCCTTTCCACATTAGATCCGGATTTTCATGCCTTGTTTGAAAATTTTGAAAAGGAGCTGGTATCAAAATGTGCCTTACTCTATACCCAGCACATCAAACCCCTGCCTGATCTGTATGAAAAATTTCATATTATCTATCACCTTGTGGAAACCTTTTGCCATGAACTGATCTTAAATCCCCGTTCTGACATTGACTATGCCTCCATGCGCCGGGAAACGATTTCCTGCATCAAGCATCTTTTAGAAATATAGTCGCAGAAAACGCTTATTTTTCTTGAAAATCTGGCAGTTTTATGTATAATAGAATTTGTGTGTCTAACTTTAAAAAACATAGAAAAATAGAGGGTTTACCATGATTAGTGCAAACAATGTAACATTACGGCTTGGAAAAAAAGCGTTATTTGAGGACGTTAATATTAAATTATAATATTTATGTTTCAACAAGTGTTAACAAGTGCTAAAAATGGCTTAAAATCAATATTTTCTTTTCAACAAGTGTTAACGAGTTTCAACAATTCTTGCGTAGTAGATTGCGTAGTGATGTGTATAAATATGGGAGGCTTGCCCGGTTGTGGGTGCCTCCCTTTTCTTATGTCCTTATTATATTAAAATGCACTCGCCACGGCCTCCATTGCCTCCCTCTTTGTATCTTCTAATACATGCCCGTATATATCCATGGTAGTCGATAAATTTGTATGTCCTAAAATATGCTGTAAAGTTTTGGGTTGCATTCCCTCCTCAATGCACCTCGTAGCAAACGTGTGTCTTGCCGAATGTATGCCAAAGTATGGGAATGTTATGCCGTCCGCTTTCATATTATCAATCATAACCTCGATTTCGTGCGTGATGCGTTTTTTGCTTATTGGCTCGCCACCAACAGAAAAAACAAAATCATCATTGACAATCTTTGTAATGCTCCCATACATTGCTTTATATTCCTTTTCCTGCCGCTTTAGTATCTCGTAGGCTTTGCCAATCATGGGAATATCTCGCTCGCTTGTCCTTGTTTTTGGTGTGTCTAGCGTGGTTCCTTTCTCCTGGGTAGTAATTAAATTATGTCTAATATGTATTGCTCTATTTTTAAAATCCACATCAGACCATAACAAGCCGCCTAGTTCTCCGTTACGCATTCCGGTGCATATTGCTAATTGAAACAAATTACACAAATAAGACCTCTCGGCATACTGCATATATAAAGCCTGTTGTTCTCTAGTGAAAACAACTCTTTCTTTTTTGGCTTTCCCTTTCGGTCTGGTAATAAGTGCAAACGGATTCCGGGCGATTAATTCGTTTTTGGTTGCTTGTTTAAACACGCCGGACAACACACAATAAGTTAACATAATTGTATCATCTGCATAGCCCTCCGCCTGCATATCATTCAAGAGCCTTTGCAAATGCTCCGCCCTAATATCTGCAAGCCTCATATTTCCAAGTGGCTTTTTAATATATGCGTTAAAGTGCTTGATATACGAGTCTACCGTTCCAGCTTTCACAGTTGGGCGTTTATATACCTCTATCCACTCAGCCCACCACTCGGCAAATGTCATTTTACTTTGCTTGACATAAGTGCCATGCTCTAGGCTGTGGCGCAAGTCTGTCATTTCCCTTTTAAGTTCTGATAATTTTTTGTTATACAAAGCGTGCGTTTTTCCGTGGTAAGTCACTCTCCCATGATAGAGGCCATCTTTTCGCTGTGTTATTCCAACGGGTAACGGTTTCCCATTCAAATCTTTTCCCATGGCTGCACCTCCACAACACGCCCCACAGCATCCAAGGAAAACAATGCACTTTCTCCCTTACAATCAATAACTTTTATTGCACTGTGGTCCATTATTTTGATGTTTACATTGATAAAATTATCATTTATCCATTGCATGATTTTATATTGATTTATGGTTTTAACGCCTTTTATCAAAATAACACTCCTTTCAAGAAATGCCTGCTCCTCAGCCACCAACAGAGAAACAGGCATATAAAAATTTATTTGCTACAGTTTATTATAATAATGTCCCCGGCTTTGCTTTCCTCTGCCGCCGGTGTGAGTGTGTATATTTGAAAATTTCTCTCTGTGTGTGCTTTCTTGAAAATATCCAATATACTTTTTCTTTTACTTTTGATTGTTATTACTTTTGTCATTGTTAGGCTCTCCTTTTGTGGTTGATTCGCTTTTTCGTTGTTCAGTCGAGCCGCGAGCCGGTAGAGCCTCAAAAGTCCGTTATATAGTTGTGCAAGTATGTAAACCCCGTATTTTTTGACACTAAAAGCCTTTTTGTGTCTCTTTTTTTAGATGTTGCATGTCACGGCGAGGCCAGCCCCCTTTCCTCATATCCACCAAATACAAGAAACTTTGCAAAACTTCCAAAACAAGGGATACTCTGCAATATATACAAAGCCTTTTCTCTGCCGCTATATCTCCACCCCTCCGGGGTTCTCCATACTTTCTATTACTTACCACTCTATTTCAAAAACTCATAGCGTAGCATAACACTTTTAATTTATTTCTTCCTCTGTGGGTTCTTCGTTGTCTCTCGGTCTGTGGCCGTCTCTGTAAGGATATAGGGCGCAGTCTTTTATGCCGCACTCCCTTACCTCACGATATTGATTATTTGCACATTGTAGGCATTTTTTCCGTATAGCCTTTAACGGTGTTAATTTTGTCATAGTCTTATTTGCTCCTTTCCGTCATGCGTTCAGTCGAGAAAAGTGCCTCCAAAAATCCGTTTACAATAAAACCCTCGCTTTCTCCGTTGCCGCCTTTCGTTCCAACTTCCTACCCACACAAAAACCATATATTGCAACTAATTCCATGGCTTTCATCCATTCATCCAGCTTTATTTCTGTTGCTGAATTTTTGCCGGTTGCGGCTTTAATAAGTTTATTCGCAATCGTTTCAGATAAAGCAAATTCAAAAACTCCAGTTTCTACTGAGGCGTTTATTTCTTTCAAATATGGGAGAGTGGGGTCGCTTACTTTCATATCGTCAATAATAACTTTTTCAAATATTCCCATGTCTGTATCGCTTGACTCTGCTTTTTTTCTGAAATAAATACTCCTACTAATTTCTTTAAGAGTTTTTAACTCTCTTTCTGTTGCGTAATTTAGCGATTCCTCTGTAATTGCTAAGATACCATTGATTGTTTCAATCATGTTTGCATTTCCTCCATTTTTGATATTGTGCGGACGTCCCTCAATGTGCTAAAATGCAAAGCGTGAGGGCGTATTTCCTCATGGTTTAGATTGGTTCCCCGGTGCTTTGGTCGGTGCGTGGGGACCTTTCTTTTTACAAGCACATTTCAACAGTGTTTTTAACATACTTTTTTACTTCGTCAATCGTTTTAAATTCTCCAGATTCCAACTTGTCATATAATCCGAAAAATTCATGCAGTACACTGTTTAATAAATCCGGCTCCATGCCGTCAATTATCTCTTGCACTTGTTTTTCTCTTTCGAGTACCTTATTCATGCAATTATTTTTCTCCTTTCTCCCCTGCCGGGGTAGTTTTATAATTTATGTGAAATAAATGCCTCAGGAATGTACTTTCGTACAAAAGGCACAATTTCCGCCGGTTTTAAATAATGGCTTTCTTCGTTTGGATGCTCTGCCTTTCGGAATCGCTCCCCGGTTCTCTTGTCTATGCAGTCAATCCCACAAACAAAATTTTTTCCGTCTGGAGCGGCAACAAGTGGGCGAGTATACCCATAACTACTATAAAAGCCGAGTATTGACATATATGTGATGCAGTCCTTTTCGAGTTCTGTCATTTCTCCATCCTTTCACGAATATAAATAATGTTATTTGTATTCGTTTGTATTCATTATAACACTATTTATTTTTAGTGTCAATTTAATTTCACTTGTATTCTTTTTAATTTCATGTTATTTTATAAAAAAGGAGGCTCATTCTATGGAAAAAGATAAAATTCAAGGTTCAGCATCCCCTACAGTTACAACTACTGTTAGGATTCCTGTTGTTTTAAGGGAGCAGTTGGAGGAAATTGCCAAAAAAGAA
This sequence comes from uncultured Lachnospiraceae bacterium, assembly GCA_964389835.1. GTDB lineage: Bacteria > Bacillota > Clostridia > Lachnospirales > Lachnospiraceae > VSOB01. The sequence continues at coordinate 12,889 of CAYMEZ010000011.1, forward strand.
ACTCGCTCTTTAAATGCTCAAATAATCGTAGCATTAAAAGAACACATCAAAAATTATAATAGTTAAAAGATGGCCCCCGATTTCTTTCGGGGGTTGCTTTCTGTCTATCGTTTTATTATTTGGCTCTGCAATGCCCTTTCTTGCCAAAAACTCCCCACAAAGAGCAGTAGTTTCTATATTAAATGTCTTTTGTGGATTCCCTTTGCCTAATATCCATTTTTTCAAAAATAGCCTTGTAGCACATAAGTTTTTTTATTCTGCAATGGTTTGGAAGTCTGCCAGGATATTCCGATATAGAATACCCTCAGCAAATCCCCGTTGTCAGCATATACTAAAAATGAACCGGCAAACCATCCGCAGTCATTAACTCTCTGAGGTAGTTTTTCCACTCACTTCTTGACAAGATACCGAATAACTCGGAATCCTCCTCGAGTCTTTTATTTTTGTACATTGTTTTAATTGCATCCATAACAACAGCCCTTGTTTTATCGCCAAAGAGTTCCTCGAGCTTCTTTTTCTCCGCATCTGTGTTTGTAACCATAGGATATGCAGTAATAAAGTAAGCCGGATTGATTGCGTTTATCTGCTCCTCGAGTTTCTCAAAATAATCTCCCTGCAGTAATGTTGTGAACCAAACCGCATCTGTGTTTGTGCTGCCCATAGGCAAACCACCGTCATAATTTGCGATAAATCTCTGCGTTGACTCTCTTAACTCCTGGAATAATGCACCGTAGGCGGTAGAATCCGGACGCTTGACATCAAAATCATGCAAAATGGAATCAACAGTATTTTCCTTTTTTTGGTACATATCCGCGAGCAATCTCAACGGCCAATATTTCCCTCTATTTTTCATCTGCAAAATTTCAAACTCTACTTTGTCAAGTTCAATGCCTTTTAATGCTCTTAACTCGTTCAAAGCCTCTGTTTCAACAATAGTAACGCTATGGGAAATATAACTCTCTCCGCGCACAATAATCCTCTCAACAATTACTTTTGCACGCTCTCTAATAGGTGCGGTAATTGTTTTATATTGCTCGTCTGCCTTTGCGTTCATTTCTTCCGCAATCTGTGGCAAATACTTGGAAGCGTTTGCATTTTTCTTTGAAATAAGTTTTTCGGTTTCTGTATCAATTTTCTTTGCAAACTGTTCAATTTCTCTTTTAATCGCTTTAATCATTTTATTTTTCCTTTCTTCTCTCTGAATTTTTATAACATATCCTCGATATCCGGCTCTATTTCTCCGGGTGCAAGTGTTCCCAACCTTTTAACAACCTCTTCTTTTGTTGGTAGGCTGTCAAGTTTATTTTCTTGTACTGCCTTTAATGTGAACTCGTCAGCATAACCAAAATGATTTTTCATCACAAAGCAAAGCGTTGTGGGATTTATTTTCCCGGTCAATCCCCATTGCTCCATCAATGCCGCTATAACCTGCCTTGCTTGTCCGATAATTTGCCCCTTTGTGCCGCCGTTACAATTCCAACGCCAAAGGGTAGTCCTATCAACTCCAATAGCAAGAGCCAACATTTCTATACCTGGGCGCATATCTTTTTCTATGGTCCATTCAAAATATTGGTTTATTCTTTCTCTTAGTTCGTCCGGGTTGTCATAATTGATTTTTGGAAGTTGTCGCAATTCTTCCATTGCAGAAATCATTTTTCCCATTTGTCCCGGCTCTAACTGTGGTTGTTGAGCATTAGAAAAATTGCTCACATGATTACCTTTAGCCAATTTATACACCTCCTCCCCACGGTGTCCGATTCCGTTAATATATGTCCGTATATAAAAGAGCATCTACAATTTTACTGTTGTTCTTCCTCCGCACTTTTCACAGATTAAAACAATCGTATTTTTCCCCTCCTCCGCCTGGGCTTTCATATCGGCATGAAGTAGGATTTCATTGCATTTTTGCCCTTTTACAATTCTTTCGCACCTTATTACATAATGTTTCATTGTGCATATCCTTTCTTGAAAGCGTTACATTGTAACATCATGTAACATCTTTAAAACTCATTTGCCCTTTTGTCTCGTTCATATACTGCCGAGCCGCTTTGATTGCCTTAAATATCCCGATTGCTCTACTTCGGAGAGTAGCAACAAACTCCTCGATTTCTGCATCATTCTCCGGCAGATAGTAGCCGCCGGTTGTACTGCTTAATATAAGCACACCCTCAGCCCTTGCCTTTTCAATATTTTTCTGCAGGACTCTAACACTCGGAAAGCCTAATTTTTCAGCAAGTTCTTTTGCGGGTATGGCGTTCTTTTTACCTTTGGGCAATACTGCATTATAATCAATCATCTTTTTCGCCCTCCTCTACAATCCACCCCGCAATAGAGAAAGTAAAATCACTATGGGCGCGGATTATATAACATTCATTATGTCGCCCCGAAAAATAACCCATTTCGACCCTGCCGGAATAAGTAACGCAAAATATACCAATCGCACCCGTGATATAATAGTCAAGGTCCTCTTTTTGGATGGGTTCAAACTCCCACCCCTCTGTTATATCCTCATGCTTTGCAATTTTTTCATTTACAATGTTTGCATTTGTTTTATAAAAATTCACTTTTTCAACCCCTTTCAGTCATTGTGTGACTCGTAGTATTTTAATTCTCTGATTTTCCCAGAAAAAAAGTGGTTTATGTGGTAATCACAATTTTTATAATTTGTCATAAAATACGCCGGTATCATCAACTTGTAATCTTCAACACTAATATCAAGCGTGCTATCTTCACAATTACCAACACATACAAAAGGCATATTTTCAATAATGTTTTTAATCTGTCCTACATTTATAACCGGGTGCTTTTCTTCTGTAAAATGTTCATAAGCTGCAAAAAACAATTCAAAAATCTCTATTGTGTCTTTAAGTGAGTAGGATGTATTACAATGATTAAACAGCCACTCAATTCCTTTTTTTAAATCCTGATTCATTTGTTTCCTTTCTGCTGTGGTGTTTTCCGCAATTTGGAAAACCCTTTTCCCTTATCCCTTTATAACCTTTTTCCCTTTTTTGGTACTGTATTTGTATATAGGTATTTGTTATTGGCATGCACTGACATAAGCACAAAAATCATGCATTGCAAAAAATGCATTTGCATATTTTGCATTAAATAAAATGCATTTGCATTATGTCTTTTCGCTTTCTTTTTCCCAACGTGCATTAGCAGCCGCCGCCCTTTTTACTCTGATTGTTTCATATCTCTCTGTATCTGCATCTATTTGTGGCTTTATCATTATCCAAAGGGCTTTAAGGGTTGCATCACTCCCAAAATTCGGCTCTTTGTTATCTCTTGAATATTCACAAATACTATTAACCATTGTTTGACATTGGGATGATTCCAAAGTTTTTAATACTTCAAATACAGGCCAATACATCATAACGCCGGGCTTTTCTTTTTTCTTGGCCATTCGTCCGCTTGCCTCCCGCCTTTTGCTCAATTATTTTTAATACTTGCCGCTATTTATTGCATCCTCAATCATGGGGATGTTATAAAGTGCAATGTTTCCGATTTTCTTTTTTGCTCCGATTTTATCCGCTATCTTATTGAGAGTGTTGCGGCTAATGCTAAAATATGATGTAGCATAGTCCACACGCCCGAAAACAGGTTTATCAATCGCCACTTTTGCAACTCTTTTTCTCATGCGTTCCCTCCTTTCCTGCAAAGAAAAAAGAGGACACCAACAACACATTTTATTTTTATGCGTTGCTGGCATCCTCTCGAATGCTCCACATATAATATTGAATTGTGCGAGCCTATTTTTTATCTTTACTCAGCCTTTACTTGTAGTATATCAACACGAGTTATACTTGCCAATTCGCAGAATAAACAAATATTTCTCAACAATTTTTAAAATTGTTCAGTCCGCTAAACACCAAAAAACGAACTTTATACATTTGGTTGTTAAGCCTCATAAACTCCGGACATATTAAAACAGTGGTTTTGCTTGTTCGTTTTTCTCTCTTTGTGCATTTTGCCACATCACAAAATAATTTTGCCGAAAAAAATATAATTGTGTAGCAAATATGTATTTATAGCGGAGCAACAAGCAGAAAATGGGGATTTTGCAAGCAGAAACACAACTTTTTATTGCATCATGGTTTAGAAAGTGGTATATTGAACATAGAAAGAGGGAAACGCTAGAGAAGCGGCTCACCCTCAACACTAAACAGCAGTTATTATTTAACAGCCGTCATTATTGCGAGTAATGGCGGCTATTTTCGTTTATCCTTGAAAATCTTATAGCAAAGACCAACAAGGGCAACAATGAACATCCCAATCTGAATTAACTCAGAATATGTAACATACATTGGCAACGCCCTCCTTTCTTTCGTCTGGAGGGTTAGCCCCTCCGATAAAAGAGGGTAAGCCGCCCGGCTCTCTAGGTTTCCCATGCAAAAATCATATCACTCTGTATATACTTTTTCAATCGTCACTTTTGCTAAATTTCCCCTTTATGTAAATGCGTAACCGTTCGCCCTTTGCTGTGTTGTAACTGCGTCCGTGATAGTTCTGCCCGCAATTTGAACAATAGTTTGCTCTTTTTTGTCTGCCTGGCGTCTCACATCTGAGGAAATATCTTGCAATACATCAGAAAGTACATTTGTTAATGCGCTTTCTAATGCCATACCGAGGCTATTGCTTTCTAAAGTTGTTCTAAATGAGCCGCTTGCATAAATCTCCTTTTGTACTGTCCGCGTTATAACATCATTTGAAAAGTCTGCTCCGTAGTTTATTTGCATATTTTTCAAGGCAGAATTATCAATAAACAGACTCGCACCCATGTTTATACTTGTATCACTGAAAGAGTGTGCCCAATCGTCAACAATGCCCTTTGTAGTCTTTCCAAAATCAGAAAAGCCATTGTTAAAGCCTTTGACAGACCAAACGCCCATTTCACGGAATACCTTTGACGGGCTGTTAATACCTAACACACCCTTAAACCAACTAATTATGTCACTCCCCCATGATTTAATTGTGTCTTTACAAGTGTCATATAGCGCACCAATTCCATTTTTAAACCCATTAACTACCTCAGAGGCTATATTGTAAAATGCGCTTGAACTTGCACCGGAATTTTTAAAAGTTGTTTTTATATCACTCGCCCAGGTTGTCAAAGCTGCTCTTGATGTTGTATAGAACGAAAGAATTTTATTTCTAAATCCATTCACAGCATCACTCGCATAAGTTGAAAAGGTTGTTGCGTTAATATTTCCGTGACCGCTAAACTTATCTTTTATATCACTCGCCCAGGTGTTTATATATGTTCTTACAGTGGTATAAGTAGAGCCTATTTTCTCTCTAAATCCGCTTACAATATTGTTTGCATAGGTTGAAAAGGTTGTTGCGTTTATCGCCCCATTTCCTGCCCCTGCAAAGTGGTTTTTTATGTCTGAGGCCCATGCTGTCACGTTTCCCCTAACTGTAGTATAGATACTTCCAACTTTATCTTTGAATGATGTTACAACATCATTTGCATAAGTGGCGAATGTGGTGCCATTTACGCCACCAAAAGAGGAGTTATTAAACCATTCTTTTACTTTTGTCGCCCATGCTGTCACTGTATCGCGTGCATTGGTGTATGTAGTGCTTACTTTGTTTTTAAATCCTGTTGTAATGCTTGAACCAAATTCAACAAATTTATCTTTCAAGTCGCCACTACCGAAAAACCATTCTTTCACATCAGCAGCCCACTCTTGCACAGTTGCCATGCATTCAGAAAATTTGTTTCTTATCCCCTCGGTAAGTCCGTCAACAATAAAGCCGCCCATGGTTTTCATTTCTTTACTAGGGGATGCAATGCCAAAGGCTTCTTTAAATCCGTCTATAAAAGGCGTGAAAATATTATCTTTTATCCATGTTCCGGCGTCTGTCAATGCATCAGCAATTCCATTCCAAAGACCTGCAATAATATCCCCGCCGGCCTCCTCTATATAAGTATTGAAATACTCGGAAAGGTTGCCCCATGCATCTTTGAGCATATCCCAAATGCTGCCGACCAAATCAACCGCACCTTTTACGGCAGAGCCTAACAACTCCCCGAGTGAGGAAGAAACGCCGGACCAATCAAAGGACTTAAAGAAATCGCCGATTGATTCCACAATATACCCCGGCAGACCGGTCCAGTCCACCGCTTGAAATGCACCGGTAAGAGTGTCAAGCAATCCCACACAAGCACTAGAAAGAGTGTTTGCAATGGTTCCCCAATTTATTTCTTTGAAAAAGCCGCCGATTGCCTTAATAATACCGCCGCCCAATGATTTCCAATCTGTGCTTTTAATAAATCCGTTTAGAGCCTCAAACAAGCCCATTATTGTTTTACCTACGGACTGCCCGCCTTTTCCCCAATTTATGCCGTTTATGGCTGTGGAAAGTGCAACGCCTAAACTATTTCCAAATGCAGAAAAATCAAAAGTATTTGCCGCCTGATATATAAAGTCAATAATGGCATTTACACCATTTAAAACAACATTGCCCAGGCCTTTCCAATCTATTGTTGAAATTGTAGAATTTAAACCCTCCGCAATGGATGAGCCTATTTTTCCCCATTCAACAGTTGTTAAGAATGTGCTAGCAAATACAATACCGGTATTGATTCCCTCGCCTATGGTTGCCCCCAATAGTTTCCAATCAAGACCACCAACAAAGCCATTTATAAAAGTACCGATTGACTGCGCTATTTTCTGCGCTGTGTCTTTTATCTTGGTCCAATTTATCCCCTCGAGTGCTTTATTGATTTTTTCCGCCAACAGTTCCCCGATTTCTGTAAAATCGGCGTTTTCCCATGCCTCTTTTATTTTCTGTGCAAGGTCTGAGAATTTCGATTCGACCGGCAAAGTATCAAATACATCAGCACCGCCTGCGCTGTCGCTTTCTGCTCCGCTGTCATTCTGTGATAAGATATTCAATTCATCAATACCAGAAGTTGCAGAGGCGAGTTTTTTCGCTGAATTTGTGGCTTTATCCAATCCGGCGGCATAATCTCCAACAACCTTTTTTGCTTTGGTGTAGGTGCTTTTTCCTGTCAAAGCCGCGAAAAATTGACCTATAATATTTGTTGCAGAAATGAGTTTTTCTATAAATGCGGTCAGTATCGGCGTTACAACATTTATAAGAGGCTCAAAAGCCGCAACTAAACTATTTCCAAGAGTTTTCAAACTTGATTGCATCAAAGAAATATTTTTATTAAACTCGCTCCCGGTTTTGTCTGAGTAACGTGCAAGGTTGTCAAATCCCTCTTTCATGGAATCCAAAAGCGCAGTAATAGCCCGGCGCAATACCATAAAAGTAAAAAGCCGGGTAACGGATTTGATTTTTTTACCCAAGCCGGAGAAGGTTGCCCCCAACTTCGGAATATAGTTTTTTAACCCTCTCAATGAGCCTATTGCATTTTTACACGCTGATATAATGCCCGAACCAATCGAGCCAATTTTTGCAAAAACATTTTTGATAGTGGTGCCAATATTCGCAAGGATATTTTTAAAGCGGCTTGTTTCCGTTGTTGCACCAAGCAAAGAATTTTTATAGTTCTGCATCTGAGAAGTTGCCGCCGCCAACTCCTGGGCGGCTCTTTCGTAGGCAGTAGCGTCAAATGCCTTTGCACCGCTTTCCATTTGTTTCATGGTATATTTTGCCTGATTTATGCCGTCTATAAGGTTCTGTATATCTGCGTTAAAGTTTTCAGTGCCACTATTTGAAAATGATGCTTTCAGTGTTAAAAATGCGCCTTTTATCTGTTCTAATATGTTCCCGGTCTTTGCTGTCTCTCCGTTGACTTTCTGAACCTCTCCGCCTATGCCCTGCAGTGTGCTTTCTGTCTGTTTGAGGGAATCCGGCAAACTTGCAAAAGTCTCTTGTAATTGCTGTGATGCACTTGTAAGAGTGTCAGTATTTCCAACAACAGACACCGGAATCATGCTTTCGTCTGTTGTTCCGTAATTTTTTAGATTTTCCTGCCAATTAGGTTTTTCCCAAAAATTCAGAGGTTTAACGCTTTCCATGCTTTCCATTTTTCCATAAAGCGAGTCAAGCGTTGCACACGTCTCAGCAATATCATATTGCAAATTTCTATACTGTTTTGAGTTTTTATCAATACCCGAAACAGTAGTTAATTTATTTTCTTTTTTCAATAACGAATCAAGCCGCCCCTCAGCCTGAGAAATCTGCTTTCTCAATTCCTCGGCAGAGCCGCCAATTTTTATATTTGAAAATGCCCCTCTCAATCGCTCCTCAAATTTTGCGAAATCGTCAAGGCTCTTTTTTAATTGTTTTGTGTCCATGCCACTAAGGGCTTTTTTCATTCTTTCGAGATTTTCAATAGTCTTATCAAGCCCTTTATCTGCCTTGTCGGTAGTGGCTTCAATCTCTAATATAATTCCATCAACTTTATTATCTGCCATAGCAGCCGCCTTTCTTCCGGCAATAAAAAAGAACCGGATTTTTTAATTTCCGGCTCTCCGCGGCTCTATGAGTCATTATTTTATTTTTTCTTTCCGAAACTTCCGCAAATCATGGCAACACAAACAAAAACGGTTGCACATACCAACGCCACACATACAATAGTTGTCATGCTTAACCTCTCCTTTCTCCATAGCCGGATTGATAAATTTCTTTAACGGAATCTAAAAGCCATGTTTGGAAGTTCCCCGGCGTGTCATACTGAGTTTTTACCATTTCCAACAACTCCGGCAATCTCCAAGCCTTGCTTTCAGAATCGGCTTTTGCTATTGCAAAAATGTCCTCTAATAATCCGTTTATAAGTTTTGCATTTTCAATCTTTTCTTTTGTGGGAATTTCACGCCCATATATCTTTTTATAAATCTGCATGGTATTTTTCACTTTTGCCATGGTTACACCTCCACCAATTCACTAGGCTTGCAGTTAAAACATTTTGCAATCTTTCCAATGGTTTCGATTTTGGGGTTGTTCTTACCTGTCAAAATTGCATTTATAGTTTTCGTTTGTACTCCGCACGCCTCGGCTAATTGTGTTTGGTTCATATTGTTTTTACACATCAAATCAACAATTATAGAAATATTCACTTTCATGCCTCACACCTCCAAGGAAATAAAAAACACCGGCTGTATATAACAACCGGCTCATGGCTCTCTTATGTTTGAAAGCGACAAAACCCCTCTCTAAGTCCTGCCGCTTTCCCATTTGCAACACATCAATGATGTCCTTTGTGACAATTATATTTTAATACAAATAATCGGATTTTGAAACACTATGTTGCTATAATGAACATTTTATTGCTGAGCCGAATATTTCCCCTTTTTGTTTTTGGGGAAAATTTGAAAAGTAGGCTTTTTTGTTTTTTGGAAAACTTAGAGGGGTCAGTTGTGGGGGAATCCGCCGCACCCACACCCCCGCCCCAGGGTACACCACCACAAACCGCGCCGCCGGATGTAGGACAACACAACACCGCCCTCACTTCCTGCCCGTCCGTATTTCGGACAGCCTTAATATATAACCAATACGGAACATTTAAAGCAGCTTTGCACTTTCTCCCAACCTCAGAAAACAACAATAATTTATTGCTCCATACTCACAAATACACTGCTTGTCAATCTTGCCACATTCTCCGGGGTTCTCACTTCTCAAATTAGGGTAGTAGTTTTATATCTATGCTGTGTATATTGGTATGTGTTCATTGATACACTTAGTATATATATTTGTGTATATCATTTCAGTTTTAAAAAAATCTTGCGTAAATATTGCGTAGTAGGCTGATTTTCCTTGAAAAATAACGCCGTTTATGTATAATAGAAATTGTGGCTTTAAAACAAGAAAAACATAGGAAACATGAGGTTTTATATATGATTAGTGCAAATAATGTAACGTATAGAGTAGGCAAGAAAGCCCTATTCGAGGAAGTAAATATTAAATTTACAGAAGGCAACTGCTATGGTCTGATCGGTGCAAACGGCGCAGGCAAGTCCACCTTCCTAAAGATCTTATCAGGGCAGCTGGAAACCACAAAGGGTGATGTTTCCATCACACCGGGTCAGCGTCTTTCCGTTCTGGAGCAGGATCATTTTAAATATGACAGCTATCCTGTTATGGACGTTGTCATCATGGGCAATGCCCGTCTTTATGAGATCATGAAGGAAAAGGATGCGATCTACGCAAAAGAGGATTTTACTGATGAAGACGGCATCCGTGCCAGTGAATTAGAAGCAGAATTTGCCGAAATGGACGGCTGGGAAGCAGAATCCAATGCTGCCATGCTCTTAAATGGTCTTGGAATCGATACCCAGTTCCACTATACCACCATGAAGGACTTAAACGGCAACGAAAAGGTCAAGGTGCTCCTTGCAAAGGCACTGTTCGGCAACCCGGATATCCTGCTTCTGGATGAGCCCACCAACCACCTTGACTTAGATGCCATCGCATGGCTGGAAGAATTTCTGATCAACTTTGATAATACAGTCATCGTTGTATCTCATGACCGTTACTTCTTAAATAAAGTATGTACCCACACTGCGGACATTGATTACGGCAAGATCCAGCTCTATGCCGGAAACTATGATTTCTGGTTTGAATCCAGCCAGCTTCTGATCAAGCAGATGAAGGAGGCCAATAAGAAAAAGGAAGAAAAGATTAAGGAGCTGCAGGAATTTATTTCCCGCTTCTCTGCAAATGCTTCCAAATCCAAACAGGCTACCTCCCGTAAAAGAGCACTGGAAAAGATCGAACTGGACGAGATCAAGCCGTCCAGTCGTAAATATCCGTACATTGATTTCCGCCCGGAACGTGAGATCGGAAACGAAGTACTCCTTGTAGAGGGGATTTCCAAAACCATCAACGGCGAAAAGGTACTGGATAACGTTTCCTTTATTCTGGGACATGATGACAAGGTTGCCTTTGTGGGCAGCAATGAGCTTGCAAAAACCACTCTCTTCCAGATTCTCATGGGAGAGTTAGAACCCGATGAAGGCACTTACAAATGGGGTGTTACCACCTCTCAGGCATATTTCCCTAAGGACAGCACAGAAGAATTTGACAACGATTATACGATCGTTGACTGGCTGACCGGCTATTCTGCGATCAAAGATGTCACCTATGTGCGCGGCTTCCTTGGCCGTATGCTCTTTGCCGGAGAGGACGGTGTGAAAAAGGTTAAGGTGTTATCCGGTGGCGAAAAGGTTCGCTGCCTGCTTTCCAAGATGATGATCTCCGGTGCAAACTGTCTGATCTTAGATGAGCCCACCAACCACCTGGATATGGAATCCATTACCGCATTAAACAACGGACTGATCAAGTTCCCGGGAGTTGCACTCTTCTCCTGCCATGACCATCAGTTTGTACAGACCACTGCAAACCGCATTATGGAAATCCTGCCAGACGGAAGTCTCATTGACAAGATCACAACCTATGACGAATATCTGGAAAGCGATGAAATGGCAAGAAAACGTACTGTTTACACTGCCAATAAGGAAGATGACGAAAATTAAAGGTAGATTTAATCATGATAGATTTGCATGTTCATTCCAACAAATCGGACGGAACCTATACACCAACCGAATTAGTTCATTATGCCGTAGAGAAGGGTCTGACTGCCTTTGCGCTGACAGACCACGATACAACCGAAGGATTAACAGAAGCACTTCAGGCTGCCCAAGGGCAGCCTGTTACTGTCATCCCCGGCATTGAATTCTCCACCGCATATGAAAATAAAGATATCCATATCCTTGGTCTTTTTATTGACTATCAGGCACCTGCTTTTCGCAGGGCACTGGACGACTTTGTCTCTTCCAGAAAACAAAGAAACGAAAAAATGTGTCTACGTCTTCAGGCGTACGGGAATGTGGATATTACCTATGAAAAGCTGCTGTCTGTATATCCTGACGCTGTCATCACAAGAGCACATTACGCCCGTTATTTATTGGATCATGGCTATGTCAGAAGTATGCCGGAGGCCTTTGACCGTTTCATCGGGGATCATGCTCCCTGCTATATTCCCAGAGAAAAGGTTACTCCGCTTCAGGCGGTGCAGCTGATCCTCTCTGCTGGCGGCATCCCCATTCTGGCGCATCCGCCGCTTTATCATATGAGTGATGCACGTTTAAACCGTCTTGTTTCTGAGCTTGCCGAAAACGGCTTAGGTGGAATCGAAGCCATCTATTCCACCTACACTGCCGGAGAAGAGACACACATGAGAAGTCTGGCAAGACAGTATCATCTGCTCATTACCGGAGGCTCTGATTTTCACGGCTCCAATAAGCCGGACATTGATCTTGGGACCGGAAAAGGCTCTCTGCAGATTCCCGACACCATTCTGGAGGATCTGCATACCTGTCTGAATAATAAATAACACTTGTTATATGGGGAAGGAAACCACATGGAAAGAAAAATGTTTTTTACCGATCTGGACGAAACACTCTTAACAAAAGAAAAAAGGATCTCCGCAGAAACGAAGGAAACCATCCGTGCTCTGACCGATGCAGGGCACTATCTGGCACTCATATCCGGCAGACCCTTGGACAGCATTATCGAGGCAAGAGGTCTTTTGCCCATTTCCGATCATCATTTATACTATGTAGCCAACAACGGCGGTCAAATCGTAAGTGCAGAAACGAAGGAAACCATCTGTGAGCTGCGTCTTACCATGGAAGAAACCTCTTACTTACTGTCAGCATGCGAAACGGCTGGTATTCATTGTCATGCCTACACTGACAATGCCATCGTAGCAAAGGAACAGACTCCGGAGCTTACCTTTTATCAAAAGACCATCCATCTGCCTGCGATCTATTCTGATCCGGTTACTGCTGTACTGAAAAAACCGCCCTTCAAATGTCTTGCCATCAGCTCAGAAGGACGTTTTCGTCTGGAGGCACTGCGTGATCAGCTGATGCCCTGGGCCAAGGGACATGTAGCCTTGATCTGCTCCACTGACAATTTGCTGGAAATGTTTCCTGCTTCCTCAGGAAAAGGTCCGGCTCTGGTACGTCTGGCAAAATATTTACAGATTCCTCTTTCCCATACCATGTCTGCCGGTGATCAGGACAATGATATTTCCATGCTGCAGGCAGCAGGAGTAGGAGTTGCTATGTGCAATGGCTCCAAAGGCGCAAAAGCCGCCGCAGACATTGTCACAGAAAAAGACAACAACCACGACGGCTTAGTTCCCTATCTGAAGCAGTTTTTTAACCTTCCACAATAAGGTATCTGCCATCCCCTACTGCAAATACCTCATCTGCTTCTAAAATGGCATTCTGATCAGCACCTTCAATATCGATGCCTTCTTCGTCAAAGAAGTCCCAGACCTCCTTGGGAGAGTTTACCACTACTGCCATGCACTCTTCCAGAAATTCCTCTGCCTCCTTTAAGGTCTCTGCCACCTTTTCTGGAAACAGCTGTAGCTGATTTTCCAGAAAGCATTGTAAAACCACGTTATCAAACTGCATAAGCCTTCTCCTTTCTTTTCTTCCCTCACTTTTATAAATATGTCGGCAGCTCCAGCGGATGGGAAATGATCGCATCTGCATGGTTTTCTTCCAGCTCTGCCCGGTCACGAAAGCCCCAGAGTACCCCCACTGTAAAGGCACCCGCTCTTTTTCCTGTCTGCATATCCGTATTGGTATCTCCTACATACAGCATTTCTTTTACCGGCACACCCAGCGTTTCAGAAAGCAGAAATATTCCTTCCGGACTGGGCTTTTTTTGTATTTGGGATATCTGTCCCTGCACAGCATCAAACATCTCTTCTCCAAACAGATCGACAATGACCTTGCAGGTATTTTTATGAGGCTTATTAGAAAGCACTGCGATCTTGATACCACGCGCTTTCAACTCTGCCAAAAGCTCTAAAATCCCATCATAGGGCTTCACCTCATACATACAGTCAACCGCAAAGAGCTTTGTATATTCTGCCATGACCTCTTCAAACAGATCCATTCTCTCCTCCGGCTGATTCTGCAGGGCGCGCCGGATCAGCTCCCCAGCACCGTCTCCTACAAAATATTTGTACCGATCTGTTTCAAAGGGCATAAGACCAAATTTTTCCAGCGCCCTGTTTGCACAATAGGCAATGGAAAGAATGGAATCCGACAGCGTTCCATCCAAATCAAAAATAACTGCTTTCATCTTTCGCTCTCCTTACTGGTATTTTTTCAAAAGCTGATACAGACCTGCTATCGGAAGTCCTAATACGGTATTATATTCTCCCTTGATCTCATCCACAAACACGGCAAAGCTGCCCTGTATTCCATATGCACCTGCTTTGTCCATGCTTTCTCCCTGATGAATATAGCCCCAAATTTCCTCATCTGACATGGCATGAACAGTCACTTCTGCTTTTTTATGAAAAATATCTTTTGTTATTTTATCCTTTTCCTTCACGATCACGGCAACACCGGTATAAACCTCATGCATCCTGCCCTGAAGCTTTCCCAGCATTTCAAAGGCCGCTGCTTCATCCGCCGGTTTTCCCATTATCTCACCGTCACAGACTACAATGGTATCCGAACCAATGACCACTGCCTCCTGCTCCAGCATCTGCGCCACATCCTCAGCCTTCTGCGCTGCCAGCTCTTCCACGATCTCCCCCGGTATCTGCTTTGTGATCAATTCCTCTTTTTTACTGGGAAGTATGGTAAATTCAAGTCCCATCAGCTCCAAAAGCTCTTTTCTTCTTGGAGAAGCTGAGGCAAGGACTATTTGTTTATTCTGCATTTAACTTTTCTCCTGTCTTTTCCTGTTCTTCCTTACAGATGTGTTTCCGGAATAAAGATACGGCTGTGATAGGCCTCTTTCCTTTCTGCCATCTGTGTCATTGCCTCGATGCAGAATTCTTCCTGAGAATCTAACCGCTCTTTTCCCCGTCTGTCTACCTTTTCATAGGTGTTGTCTTTGGTCAGAATATTTGCCTTTACATTGTCCTGAAGCTGGATTTCCAAGATATGAACGATCCGCTGCTTCAGCTCTTCTTTTTCTACCGGGAACAGGATTTCCACACGCCGCTCCAGATTTCTGGGCATCCAGTCAGCACTTCCCATATAGATTTCCGGTTCTCCGTCATTTTCAAAATAAAAGATCCTGCTGTGTTCCAAAAAATTACCTACAATGGAGCGCACCTTTATATTTTCACTGACTCCCGGTATTCCCACTCTCAGACAGCAGATCCCTCTTACGATCAGCTGGATCTTTACCCCGGCAGCACTTGCCTGATATAAAGCAGCTATCACATCTCTATCGCAAAGAGAGTTGACCTTTGCAATGATCTTTCCTTTTCTTCCCTTGCGGGCATTTTCGGTTTCCCGCCTGATCAGATACAAAAATTTATCCTTGAGCCATAGGGGTGCCAGGGTCAGTTTATTCCAGCTCAGAGGCTCTGAATAGCCGGAAAGCATATTAAATACTGCCGTTGCGTCCTCCCCGATCGCTTCACTGCAGGTCAACAGACCCATATCGGTGTAGGTCTTTGCTGTGGCATCATTATAGTTTCCGGTTCCCAGATGCACATATCTGGCGATCCCATCCTCTTCTTTACGAACAACAAGTGTTATTTTACTATGGGTCTTCAGTCCCACCAAACCATAGATCACGTGACAGCCTGCTTTTTCCAGCATTTTTGCCCAGACAATATTGTTTTCCTCATCAAATCTTGCCTTCAGCTCTACCAGAACCGAAACCTGCTTTCCATTTTCAGCAGCCTGTGCCAGTGCTGCAATAATAGGAGAATTTCCGCTGACGCGATACAGAGTCTGCTTGATCGCAAGCACCTGGGGATCTCTTGCCGCCTGCTTGATAAACTCCACCACCGGAGTAAAGGTCTGATATGGGTGGAACAAAAGAATGTCTCCTCTTTGTATTTTTTCAAAGATATTCCCTTCTCCCTCCATCTCCGGCACCGGCTGAGGAGTAAACGCCGGCTTTTTCAAATGCTCAAAGCCCTCCAGGCCATACATTTTCATTAAAAACGTCAGATCTAAAGGCCCTGCGATCTGATAGATGTCCTCTTCCTGAATACTTAATTCCTTTTCAATGATCTCCAAAAGCCGCGCATCAATGCCTGCTTCTACCTCCAGCCGGATCGCCTGTCCCCACTGACGCTTTTTCAGCTGCCGTTCAATTTCCTTTAACAGATCTGCCGCTTCATCCTCTTCTATGGTCAGATCTGCATTCCTCATGATACGGAACGGATGGGCGCAGACAATATCATAGTTCAAAAACAACTTTTCTATATTTTTCTCTATTACTTCCTCCAGCAGAATGACCTTTCGCTTACAGCCGCTTTCCACCGGGATCTCAATGATACGCGGCAGCACGCTGGGCACCTGCACTGTAGCAAATTCCAGCTCACTCTCCTCTCCCTTCTTTTTTACCAGTGCTCCCAGATTCAGAGATTTATTTCTGATCAGGGGAAAGGGTCTGGAGGAATCCACTGCCATAGGAGTCAGCACCGGATAGATCGTATCCTTAAAATAACGATCTACATACTCTGCCTCTTCCTTTGTCAGACTTTCATGGGTCTGGATCACATGCAGCCCATTTTTTTCCAAAAGAGGAAGTAACGAGCGGGTATAAGTAGAGTATTGCAGCCCCACCAGCTCATGAGTCGCAAGATTGATCTTCTCCAGCTGCTGCTGGGGTGTCAGCCCTGCAATATCCGGCTTATCATAATCCACAGAAACCATATCCTTTAAGGATGCTACTCGGATCATAAAAAATTCATCCAGATTTGATGCTGTAATACTGAGAAACTTCAGCCTTTCAAACAGCGGGATCGTCTTGTCCCTGGCTTCGTTCAGTACCCGGTTATTGAACATCAGCCAGCTCAATTCCCGGTTGGTATAATATTCCGGCTTTTTAAAATCTATCTTTTTTTCATTTTCTGACATGAAGCTTACACTCCTCTTTTTCTTTTAATAACAGGCATTATGTTAAATATTTCTTCAAAAAACATGGCTCTTTTGGTAAACAGACCCTTTTCCAGGGTAATGTCATATGCTGTATCGACCGTCAGCACCAGCTCTCTGTCATGCAAAGTGGCTGAAATATTGCGGAATTTTTCCTTATGGCTTCTGTCAAGTCCCGTTGCCACGCGAAGAATGGCTGTCAGCTTTGCCACGATCAGATATGCCTGCTTATCCAGCACGATATTTCTGCCCTCTCCATAATAGGCAAATTCGCGGTAATTGTATCTGACCACATTGGCTACGATCTCCCTTTCCATATGGGAAAGGCCTATGATTTCTGTAGACATGATGATCTCGTAAGAAGCCTCTCCAACATTTGTCATGGAAATGTATTTTCCGCAGTCATGCAAAAAGGCGGCAAGACGCAGCAGCAGTCTTTCTCGTTTGCCCAGACCATGCACCCGTTTCATGCTGTCAAATATCGTCAAAGCGATTTTCTCTAAGGTCTCCCCTCTCTTTTTACTGCCCATGTACCGTCTGCTGATATTCTGGGTACAGTCAATGATGTCCTTTTCAAAATCATGTACTGTAGAAAATATCCTGTTCTTTTCTGCAAACTCATAGCCGATACCATCACACAGCGTAACTCCCGGGATCCAGAGCTGTCCTGCCTCCATGGCGCACAAAAACTGCTTTACCAGAATAGAAGAAATATACAGCAGAAATACACTTTCCTCCGGCATTCCCAGTGCCTTGCCTACCTCTGCAAGTGACCGTCCCCTGATCTCTTCTACAAAACCAATATAAGTATCCTTAGAAATATATCGTTCAAACAGTCCCTTATCTTTTCTGCCAAATGCACTGGAAATATATTCGTCCACAACAATGATATTGTCTATCTTGCGTTCCTTCAGATACAGCTTCTCCAGCACCTCGATCTGCGCACCTAAAAGCTCTTCTATGATCTCCTCATACTGGGATGCTTTCAGCTTCAGCTGGGAAAGCCTTTCTCTGATCCGCAGGATTCCCAGACGCATATTCTGCGTTGTTACCAGACTGTCCTTGTCAAAGATCGATACCTGGATACTGCCGCCGCCAATATCGATAATGGCTGTGCCCTTGGAGATCAGTCCGCTGAAGCGTTCTCCCTTGGAGGCAATGGACTTGTAATCCAAAAAGCGCTGCTCAGAATTGCTGAGCACCTCGATGGAAATGCCGGTACGCATCTTGATCTGCTCCAGCACGATCGTGCGGTTTTCCATTTCCCGGATGGCACTTGTCCCGTAAGCCTTATAATCCGTTACCTGATAGGATTTCATAATATCAGCATATGCCTTGAGTACCCGGCATAATTCATCTACCTTTTCATAGCTTAGCTTTCCCGTGGTATAGGTTTCTGTACCCAGATCGATCCGGTGTCTGATATGATCGATCTCCCGAAGCTGCTGTTTCTGGGAGATCTCAAATATTTTCATGGAAAGCTCATAGGAGCCCACGTCAATCGCTGCAAAGATCTTTGTGCTCACACCCATCACTCCTCTTTTGTCTGTCCGCACAGATAATCAATAAACTGCTGGGCACAGCGTCCCGACAAGCCGCCATGCGCCAGCTCCCATTTATTTGCTTCCAGCAAAAGCTCTTCCTCCGGCATCTGGATGCCGTTTCTTTCTGCCAGCACCCTGACAATATTCTGGAACTGCTTTTTGTCCGGTGATCCAAAGAAAATGGTCACCCCAAATCTGGAAACAAGCGAAAGCTTCTCCTGCACCGTATCATTGGTATGCAGGTCATCATTTCGATCCTCTTTATCACTGAAGCGTTCTCTTACAAGGTGTCGTCTGTTTGAAGTTGCATAAATCAGCACATTATCCGGCTTTTTCTCCAGTCCGCCCTCGATCACTGCCTTCAGATATTTATATTCGATCTCAAAATCCTCAAAGCTCAGATCGTCCATATAAATAATAAATTTGTAATTTCTGTTTTTTATCTGGGCAATGATGTCATTCAGATCCTGAAACTGATGCTTATATACCTCAATGATCCGCAGACCCTTTCCATAATAAGCATTTGCGATCGCCTTGATGCTGGAGGATTTTCCTGTTCCGGCATCTCCAAAGAGCAGGCAGTTGTTTGCCTTCCGTCCTTCTACAAATGCCTCTGTATTGTCGATCAGCTTCTTTTTGGCGATCTCATAGCCCACCAGATCATCCAGCTTTACATGAGCGATATTCAAAATCGGAGAAATCTCTGCCCCGGCATCGGTATGCACCACCCGGAATGCTTTATGTAAACCAAATCTGCCCACGCCGTATTCTTTATAAAACTGCGTCATGGTGTCCTTCATTTCCTTGGGTGTTGCTGTCTTTGCAAAATTTACTGCCAGCTCACAGATCCTGTCACGTATCCGGCTGTTGTACACCTTTCCCCGCCTTGTACCGATATGATAATCCTGCAACAGAGAAAAGCCTCTAATCTGCAGCCGCTCTACCATATCCGTAAAATCATAATCATAAAACTCCTTTAATATTTCAAAGTCATGAAGCACAGCTTCATTGATGGTACCTTCAATGCTGCCTACCACCTCACAGGCTGTACTGTAGCTGTTTTCGCTGTTTGCCAGAAGATTGGATAAATAGCAGTGCCAGAGATTGCCGTAAAAGCCATGGCTGCCGGATAACTCTAACAGCCTGTGCATGCAGTCATAAAAAAGCGCCGCCTTATCCTCGTCATTATAAAAATCATCTGCATAATTCTCCATCAGCCAGGACAGATCATGCAGGATATCCTCCTCTTCAAAATCCCGATAAATAAGCAGTTCTTGTTCTCTCATTGTTAAATCCTCTTTTAATAATTTCCAAGTATTTTCAGCATCCTTGCTTCCTCACGAAGTCCGCGCAGAGCATTTTTCACTGCACCGTCTGCAAGATTGCCTTCAAAATCAATAAAAAACCGATACTCCCAATTTCTATCCTCGATCGGACGGCTTTCGATCTTAGACATACTGAGATTGTTATAAATAAAGTGTGACAATATCTGATACAGAGAGCCGCTCTTATGTGGAATTTCCAGGCATAAGCTGATCTTGCCTGCATCCCTGCGGAATATTTTCTGATTTGTCACAATGATAAATCTGGTGGAATTGCTGTCAGACTGGTTAATGCCCTTTTTCAGCACCTCAAGCCCATAGATCCTGCCTGCAAGTGCAGATGCAATGGCCGCCTGACTTCTGTCCTGCTCCTCTGCTACCTTTCTTGCTGCAAATGCATTGTTTTTCATACTGATCTGCTTCCAGTCCTTTGCCGAAAGGAATCTGGCACTCTGCATCAGCGACTGGGGATGGGAAAATACGGTTTTGATCTCTTCCTCCCGTGTTCCCGGCACCCCTAACAGACAGTGCTCGATCTGAATGATCTGTTCTCCTACAATATAATTTTCAAATTCCACCAGCAGATCATAAATTTCACTGACGATCCCGGCTGTGGAATTTTCAATGGGAAGCACTGCAAAATCAGCACTGCCCTCATCAATAGCACTCATCGCATCACGGAAGGTATCCACGTGAAAGCTCTTGATCTGTTCTCCAAAGTAAGTATGCATGGCTGCATGGGAATAGGCTCCCTCTGCTCCCTGAAACACCACTCGCGCTGATCCGGTATCCAGCTTATCCACTGCTATAAAGGGAAGCTTCCCATTTCCTTCCTGCTCCGACAGCTTCTGATACTGAAGCTTACGGCTCATTGCCATGATCTGCTCAAACAGCTCTCCGATCCCTCTGCTGTTAAACTCATTGTGCGTCATTTCTCTTACACTTCGCAGCTTTTCCTCTTCCCGTACCTTGTCATATACCTTTTTTCCGGTGCTGATCTTGTATTCTGCCACCTGACTGCAAAGTTCCATTCGTTTTTCATACAGTTCTACGATCTGTCTGTCGATCTCATCCAGTCCCTGCCGCAGCTGCCCTAAATCTGCCATCTTTCTGTCCTTCCATTTCCTTTTTCAGATCTGCCGATAAGCGGTCATATATCTATCAAATATCTTATAACAATTCCCCCTGCCATGCAAGTAAATGCAAAGGAAAGCAAAACATATTTCATTTTATGACAAAATAGGAGTATAATCAAACTAACAGAAAATCTACTACACCAGAAAGTGGGTCAGAAAGGATCATTTATGAGCAAATTAAAGACTGTTTTCGTTATTTTTATACCGGTACTGGTACTCGTCCTGCTGTGCACTGTATCTATCTTCTCTGCACGGATTCCTAAAAACCCTTCCGGCACCACCGGAAACACTGCAGGAAATCTAAACAACGGCGGGCTGTTTTGTCAGGATCAGAATGTGGTTTATTTTTCCAATGCCTATGACGAGGGCTGTCTGTATTCCATGAATCCAGATGAAACCCAGATCAAAAAGCTGACAGATGCCTCTGTCCGTTCCCTCAATGCCGCTGGCGATTACCTTTACTATTATCAGGAACAGACTGCTGCTTCGGAAAGCTTTGCATCACTTTTCCGCACCAATGGCATTTACCGGCTGAAAAAAAATGGCAGGGATGCCTCCTGTCTTAGAAGGATCGCTACCCCATCTCTTGCACTCTGTGACAGCACACTGTTTTATCTGTCCTACGAGGAGGGAACTGCGCCTGCCCTCTGCCGCGTTGACATAGACAGAAAAAATCCTTCGGTGGTTACCGATTTTGCTGTCAACCCTGCCTGCATAGAACAGGGACTGATCTATTTTGGCGGTACAAAGCAGGATCATTTCCTGTATACTCTGGACTCTGCAAACAACTCCATCAGCCCTGTTTTTGACGGCAATATCTATCAGCCCATCCTTTGGCAGGGGTATGTTTACTATATGGATATTTCCTCTGACTACAGACTGTGCCGTTATTCTCTGTCCCAGCAGCAGGTTGAAGTGCTGACAGAGGATCGGCTGGATTTTTATAATATAGCAGGAGATATGATCTACTATCAGAAAAGCAGTTCCTCTGACCCTGCTCTAAAACGTATGATGCTGGATGGAAGCCAGAATGAGGTCGTGGCACATGGCGTTTATGAAAATATCAATGCCACTTCAGAATATGTATATTTTAATGCCTATGATGCTCCGACTCCCGTATATCATACTCCACTGTATGGTTCTGTCAACGTCAGCACCTTTACCGCGGCGGCAGAAGCTGCCTTAAAGGAGATTAAATAACATATGTTTTTATTGTGGCAGCATTGCCAGAAGCTCTGCCGGTGTCTTCTGATACACCGGATGCACCCACCATGGAGCGATCTGTACCAGAGGACGCAGTACAAAATCCCGGTTATGCATATCGATATGCGGCACCGTCAGCTTTTCTGTCTGGATCACCTCATTTTCATAAAAAATAATATCCAGATCCAACGTGCGCGGTCCCCAGTGGACCAGCCGTTCCCGCCCAGCTTCTGCCTCCAGACGGTTTAAAAATCCAAGCAGCTCCTCTGGCTGATACAGGGTCTCGATCAAAAAAGCCCCATTGACAAAATCCTCCTGTTCTACTCCGCCATAGGGCCTGGTCAGGATCAGATCTGCGCTTTTCAAAAGGCGGCATTTCCCATCCCGGCTGATCTTTTCCTCAGCCTCCTCAATATATGCTTCCTTTTTTCCCATATTGGAGCCGCAGGCGATCACAGCCTGATGCCAGCCGCGCGTAATAGCTACGGAAACCGAACCAAAGGGCAGTGGGATCGGAGCAGAGGGCTTTCTGATCTCAAGCTCCACTGCTTCTACATAAGGAAACTTCAGCAGCAAATGCTCTGACAGACATTCTGCTGCAGCCTCCAGCAGCTGATAGGTATTCCGGGTCAAAAAATCATGGATCACCTGACAAACCTCTCCATAATTGGTAGACAGGCACAGATCATCCTTTTGTCCGGCAGCTCTTGTGTCGGTATACAGCACTGCATTGACAAAAAATTTCTGTCCCAAACGTCCTTCCTCAGGAAACACCCCATGTCTGGCATAAATCTCCAATTCCCGGATACGGATCTCATCCCTTTTTTTATCTGCAAAATTCCAACTATTTTTCACCATACAAAATCGCCTCCGCCATTTTCACTGCACGCACATTTTCCTTAATATCATGGACGCGGACAAAGCTGCAGCCCTTCATGACCGCCATCACTGATGTTGTCAAAGTTCCCTCTATTCTTTCCTCTGTGGGAAGCCCAAGGGCATTTCCGATCACTGATTTCCGGGAAGCCCCCAGCAAAACAGGATAACCAAGCAGCTGCAACTCTTCCAGATGCCGGATGATTTCCAGATTCTGCTCATAGCTTTTGGCAAAGCCTACACCAGGATCCAGTATGATCCTGTCATCCGGGATTCCTGCCTGCCCGGCGATATAAACACATTCTGCCAGATCCGCCGTAACCTCCTCCAGAAAGGAGGTGTATGTCCCATTTCTGCGGTTGTGCATCAGACAGCAGGCAACCCCGCCAGCAGCAATGACTCCTGCCATATCCGGATCATATTTCAGTCCCCAGATGTCATTGATCAGATCCACCCCTGCTTCAATCCCTGACTTTGCAGTTTTGCTGTGATAGGTATCCAGAGAAATAGGAATATTAAATTCTGTTTTAATTTTTTCTATTATAGGACAAACCCTTTCGATCTCTTCCTCTTCTGTAATTTCCGTATAACCCGGTCTGGTGGATTCTCCGCCTATATCAATGATATCTGCGCCCTCTGCGATCATTTCCTCTGTACGAAAAAGTGCTTTCTCCAGACTGTTATAGCTTCCTCCATCTGAAAAAGAATCGGGTGTTATATTTAAAATGCCCATGATGTATGTTTTATTTCTGGTCTGAAATTCCCGGCATCCTATCTTCATCTTTTTTCCTCATCAATAACGGAGCTTTAAATTTTTCTTGTTTCCCTTCCAGTTGCAGTCCTGCTCCACCGGACAGGCAAAGCAGCTCCTGCTCAGCTTGTCTGCACGGTATAAGATCCCCCGCAGGCTTTTTTCTTTCTGGATTTCGCCGTTTCTGTGATTGCGGATCGCATCCAGGATCAGCTCTGTTTCTTCCCTTGTAAAGCCGCTGTCCCTTAATATCGGCCCTGCCAGCCTGGCACTTGCACTTTCATGGGGCGTACCGTCCTCATACTGTCTGAACCTGCCAATATCATGCAAAAGAGCAGCACCATAAACCAAGGCCTTGTCAAGCTTTAGCTTCTGTTTCAGATTCAGGATCTGGGCTATCCTTGCCACCGACAAAAAATGCTCCATATTGTGCCTGCAAAATATCCTATCTCTCTCATAAGCATTATTTTTGCTCAGCAGTTTATTAAATAAATCATGATTTAATATTTTATCTATTCTTTTCATGTTCAAGCACCCTATCTGGAAAGAAATGTCATAAACTGTGTCTGAAGCTGGGGATTTTCCTGAAATGCTCCGCGTACCGCGGTAGTTATGGTCTTGCTGCCCGGCTTCTTTACTCCACGCATAGTCATGCACATATGCTCGGCTTCTATCATGACCATTACGCCTCTGGGACTTAACTCTTTCATGATCGCATCTGCGATCTGGGCTGTCATCCTTTCCTGTATCTGGGGGCGTCTGGCAAACACCTCTACCGTCCTCGCCAGCTTACTTAAGCCCACCACGCTTTTATACGGAATATATGCCACATGAGCCTTACCGTAAAACGGAAGCAGATGATGCTCACACATGGAGTAAAATACAATGTCCTTTTCCAGCACCATTTCTTCATCCGGGTGTCCCTTTATTTCCTCTGTCTGGAACTGTCTGGACAGATGCACACCGGCATCCTCCTCCATCCCTCCAAAGATCTCGCTGTACATCCGGGCAATCCTTCCGGGTGTATCTGCCAGTCCCTCTCTGTCCGGATCTTCTCCGATTCCCTCCAGCAAAAGTCTTACTGCCTTTTCAATTTTTTTCTGATCTACCATGAGCGTCTCTCCTGATTTTATCTCTATTTTCCACAATTTTTGATAGTTCTCCCAGATAAGATAAAGAACCGAATGCCAGTATCACACTATCTGCATCTGCCAGAAGATAGCTCATCTCTACTGCCTCCTGCAGGCTGTCTGCTGCTGTTACATGGGAATGGTATCTGCTGACCACGCCTGCCAGCTCATATGCTGGAAATGCCCGTGGATTTCCCGGTGTGGTAACCGTAATGATCTGTTCTGCAAGGGGTGCCGTCAGCCTGACGATCTTTTCGTATTCCTTGTCCTTCAATATCCCCATTATAGTGATTATCCTTTTATTTGTAAAATGGAATGTTACTGTTTCTGCAAGTCTTTTGGCAGCTGCCTCGTTGTGGGCACCATCTATGATAAAGTAGGGCTTTCTGGCAAGAACCGTGAATCTTCCCCTCCATGTCGTTTCCAAAAGTCCCTTTCGCAGCATACTCTCCCTCACTGGGAATCCGCACCTTCCAAGTACTCTGATCGTCTCAACTGCTATCACGGCATTTTCGATCTGGTAGCTGCCTGCCAGTGAGATCATCAGCTTTTTATATTCCCGGTAATCAAAGTACTGCTTTTCTATTCCATATTTGATCTTTTTAGCCTCTCCTATGTCAGCTATATACAAGCTGGCTGCTTTTTCCCTGCATGCAGTCTCTATGACCTGCATTGCCTCCGGTTTCTGAGCCCCAGTGACCACACAGCAGCCTTCTTTTATGATCCCGGCTTTCTGGGACGCGATCTGGGAAAGAGTATCTCCCAACATTCCCATATGATCCATACTGACAGGTGTCAGAACTGCAGCCACCGTAGTGGTGACGATATTGGTCGCATCCAGAGTACCACCCATTCCTGTCTCCAAAACAGCAAGCTCACATTTCTTTTCCCTGAAATACCAGAATGCCAATGCCGTCTCTGCTTCAAAAGCAGTGGGATAGGGATAGCCCTCTGCCTCCATTTGCTCTGCTGCCAGCCGCACCTGCTCCATTCCTCTTGCATAGTCTGACCTGGAAATGGGTCTGCCGTTTACCTGCAGCTTCTCCAGCTCTGAAAATACAGCCGGGGATGAGTATCTGCCTACACGGTACCCCGCCCTGTGTAGGATTGTGGACACAAAGCCAAGCACAGAGCCTTTTCCATTTGTTCCGGCTATATGCACAAACTTTACCATATCCTGCGGTCGTCCCATCCGCTCTGTCAGGCGCTTCATTGAAGCAAGTCCCAGTACGATCCCCTTTCCTGTCAGCATCTGCATATATTCTCTTGCCTGTTGATATTCTGTGATTTTTTCCTGATACATGCTGCTCCTTTTGTCAGATGCCGGAATAGTTTTCTATCCTGCGGCAATACTATCTGTATGAAAAAATTTGTCACTGCATTTATCCGCTGCGGCATCCTTGGATGGTGTTTAGAAATATTGTTTACTGCCCTGCAGGCATTCCGGCGGCGGGAAACCACCGGCAGAGGAAATACCTCTGTCTTTATGTTTTTTATCTATGGCATGGGAGTCTTTTTCAAGCCTTTTTACGTCCTGCTCCGCCGTTTTCCTGTTTTTATCCGTGGGCTTTTTTATATGCTCTGTATTTTTACTGTGGAATACAAAACAGGAGCTTTTCTCCTGCGGAGAAAGGCCTGTCCCTGGAACTATGAGCGCTGCCGCTTCCATGTCAACGGTCTGATCCGTCTGGATTATGCCCCTTTATGGTTTTTGACCGGTCTTTTATTTGAACGGCTTCTACAGTCTGAAGCATCTCAGAAATGACCCTGCCGGACTATTTTTCTGAAAATGATCAGATAGGAGATCCACAGGAAAATACCGGCTGCCAGCCATGCACTGATATTTGCAACGCACACTCCGGTAAAGCTCTGCTGTTTTGCGGCGATCACTGCCACAATGGCACGGCATACCAGCTCTACCACACCACCCATGGTAGGAATCAGCGCATAGCCGCAGCCCTGCAATATATTTCTGTAAATAAAGATCATTCCTAATGGGATAAAGCAGCTTCCGCACAAAAACAGGTAGATCGAAGCATAGCCCTCTATCTCTGCCAGATTTTCTGAAACAAACATTGCGATCAGCGGATGCTTGAACAGCATGATCAGACCAAACACTATCACTGCATACACAGAAGAAATGACAACCGCATAGCCTGCACCCTGTCTGATCCTGTCATATGCACTGATGCCGCGGTTCTGCCCGGCATAGGTTGCCATTGTCATGCCCATTGCCAAAAATGGCTGTGTTACCAGCTGTTCTACCTTGGAGGCTGCTGTATAAGCAGCAACAGCAAGAGACCCCAGCATATTCAGGGCTGCCTGCACCATGATCGTCCCCACTGCCGTAACCGAAAACTGTAATGCCATAGGCAGTCCAATGGAAAATTCTACATACATCAAATGAAGATCTATCTGGAAATCTCTCCTTGTTACCTGAAGCACATCCACCTTTTTTGCCACATAGAGCACACACAAAACACCAGATAGGCCCTGAGAGATCACGGTTGCCCAGGCTGCTCCTGCCACACCCATGTGAAAATTGATGATAAACACCAGATCCAGCACAATATTGGTCACTGCTGCCACGATCAGAAAGTACAGCGGTACCCTGCTGTTTCCCACTGCACGCAAAACACTTGCCATCAGATTATATAATACCGTGCAGCCCATGCCAATACAGATGACCAGAATATAGCTCTTTGCCATATCAAAAATATCCTCCGGTGTCTGCATCAGCTTCAGCAGCCCACTCATGCCGACTACACTGGCAGTGGTCATGATCACTGTTGCTATCATAGATAAAAGTGCTGCCGTTGCAAAGCTCTTTTTTACTCCTTCAATATCCCCTGCACCGTAGCGCTGGGAGGTCAGCACGGTAAAGCCGGTGGTCAGTCCCTGCATAAATCCAAGGATCAGAAACATAATGGTCCCAGTGGAGCCAACTGCCGCTAATGCCTTCACACCTACAAACTGCCCTACTATTATGGTATCTACCATATTGTATAATTGCTGAAAAATATTCCCGATCACCAGGGGAATGATAAATTTCACGATCAGTCCTAACGGTCTGCCCTTTGTCATATCCAGTTCCATGGACGTACCTCCTTTTTTCCCTTCGTACCTGTAAGCATTCTTTTCATCGAGTGAACTCCCTGCAATATTATAACAGATTTCCATTGAAAGAAAAGGGGTTATATGGTATCATAAATGCAATAAAAATTCACAGAGGAGGATTCAAAGTGACTGCAAAAGAATGTATCAAAGAACGTAGAAGCATCCGCAAATTTAAGGACACAAAGATCGATCATCAGCTCCTTGAACAGATCATTGAAACTGCATCCTATGCTCCAAGCTGGAAGCATACACAGATTGTCCGCTATGTTGCCATTGAAGGTGCATTAAAGGATAAGATCGGCAGTGAGTGCACCCCTATGTTTCCCAATAACGGAGTCATTATCCAGAATGCTCCTATGCTGATCGCTGTCACTGTCATCAAAGGCAGATGCGGCTATGAAAGGGATGGTTCCTTTACAACTCCCCGCAAAGATTCCTGGCAGATGTTTGATGCCGGTGTTGCTTCCCAGACCTTCTGTCTTGCTGCACATGAGCAGGGGATCGGTTCTGTTATCATGGGAATCTTTGACGGTAATGCCATTTCTTCTTTATTGGAGCTTCCTGAGGACAGAGAGCTTGTTGCTCTGATCCCTATCGGATATCCCGATGAAGCACCTGCTGCTCCCAAAAGAAAAGCCGTTGCCGACCTGGTATCCTATAAAGAAATATAATATAAAGATCGGAGGAAGTTTTTCCTTCGATTTTTTGTGCAAATAAACCCAAAGGAGAGAATTACACCATGAGACATCTTATGAGTCCCCTCGATTTTACCACTGAAGAACTGGACAGACTTTTTGATCTGGCAAATGATATGGAAGCACATATGGACAAATATGCACATGCCTGCGACCATAAAAAGCTGGCAACCTGTTTTTATGAGCCCAGCACACGGACAAGACTGAGCTTTGAAGCCGCCATGCTCAATCTGGGCGGACAGGTACTGGGCTTCTCTGATGCCGGCTCTTCCTCAGCATCCAAGGGAGAAAGCGTTTCTGATACCATCCGCGTCATTTCCTGCTATGCTGACATCTGCGCTATGCGCCATCCCAAGGAGGGTGCCCCCATGGTCGCTGCCAGCCGATCTTCCATCCCTGTGATCAATGCCGGCGATGGCGGTCACCAGCATCCCACCCAGACCCTTACCGATCTGCTTACCATCCGTTCCTTAAAAGGGCGGTTGAACGATCTTACCATTGGTCTCTGCGGCGACCTGAAATTCGGACGTACTGTACACTCTCTGATCAATGCGCTGACCAGATATGAGCACATCCATTTCATCTTTATTTCTCCGGAGGAGCTTCGTGTGCCGGACTATATTACAGAAATGCTCCGTGAAAAGGGCATTGGCTACGAAGAGGTCATTCGTCTGGAGGACAAGATCCATGATCTGGATCTTTTGTATATGACCCGTGTCCAGCGAGAACGTTTCTTCAATGAAGAGGACTATGTACGGTTAAAGGACTTCTATATTCTGGATAAAGCAAAATTATCACTGGCAAAGGAGGACATGCTGATCCTCCATCCCCTTCCCCGTGTCAACGAGATATCCGTAGAAGTCGATGAAGACCCCAGAGCTGTATACTTCAAACAGGCTCAGTATGGAGTTTATGTCCGCATGGCACTTATCTACACGCTTCTTGGGCTTGCTGAAAACTAACTCATATCAGGAGGAACTTTTATGTTAAATGTAGGAAAAATCGAAGAAGGCTTTGTGCTGGATCATATCAAGGCAGGCATGAGTCTTTCCATCTATCATCATCTTCAGCTGGATAAGCTGGACTGCACAGTAGCGATCATCAAAAATGCCCGCAGCAACAAAATGGGACGAAAGGACATCCTGAAGGTGGAATGTGATATCGACATGCTGAATCTGGATATTCTGGGCTTTATTGATCATACCATCACTGTCAATGTGATCAAGGACGGCAAGATCGTGGATAAAAAACGGCTTTCTCTGCCAAAGGAAATCAAAAATGTGATAAAATGTAAGAATCCCCGCTGCATTACCTCCATTGAGCAGGAGCTGCCGCATATTTTTGTATTGACAGATGCTGAAAAGGAGATCTATCGCTGCAAATACTGCGAAGAAAAATGCCGGGAAAATTACAAATACGAATAAGCTCTTTATCCGTCTGTTATTATCATCTACCAAAAGGAGGAAGCATTTATGTACGAATTCAAGGACATCTATAAAACCGGGATCCCATCGATCGATGCAGAGCACAGGCGTTTGTTTGAGATCGCCGAGGAGGCATATCAGCTGCAGCAGAACGAATTCATCCCTGACAAATATGACAACCTTATCAATATTTTAGAAGAGCTGCGGGAATATACCAAAACCCATTTTGCCAACGAGGAAGCCTACATGAAGCAGATTGGCTACAAGGGAATGTTTACTCAGAAGGTGCAGCATGATGCTTTCATTCAGAAGCTGGAGGATCTGGATCTGTCCTCTATCGATGAAAACAGCGATGCTGCCATTTCCGACATTCTGAAATTTTTGACTGACTGGCTGGTAGACCACATTCTTCATGTGGACAAGCTGATCTCTGAGTAACTTTTTTAAATTTGTCTGCTTTGCAAAAGGGGGCTTTTCAGTAGTGGTTAATTGCCACATTCCACACTGATCCGGTTAAAGATGCCCATGAGTTCCTCTGTGCTGAGGTTTCTTTTCTCTTCGCCGGATCTGTCCAATACGACTGCCCCCTCATGCAGCATGACCAGTCTGTTTCCATACTCTATGGCATAACGCAGGTTATGGGTTACCATAAGAGTGGTAAGCTGCTTTTCTCTCACGATCTGATCAGTCAGCTCCATCATATTCTCTGCTGTTTTAGGGTCAAGTGCTGCCGTATGCTCATCCAGGATAAGCAGATCAACCGGTGTCATTGTTGCCATCAGCAGTGCCAGTGCCTGTCGCTGACCTCCGGATAAAGCTCCGACCTGCACAGTCAGCTTTTCCTCCAGTCCCAGACCCAGTCTGGCAAGCAATTCTTTATAATAAGCGATCCTGCTTTTATCCACACCTCTGGAAAGTCCATACCTTTTTCCCTTATGATCTGCCAGAGACATATTTTCCAAAATCGTCATACCCGGACAGGTTCCTTTCGCCGGATTCTGATAAACCCGGCCGATTCTTCTCTGCCGCTGATAATCCTTTTGCTTTGTAAGCTCAGCATCCTGAATAAAAATAGTTCCTGCATCCGGTTCGATACTGCCGCAGATCAGATTCAAAAGAGAAGTTTTTCCCGATCCGTTGCTTCCTACCACTGCTACAAAGTCTCCCTGCTTTACAGAAAAATCGAATTTTTCAAAAAGGCACAGTTCATTCACACTTCCCGGATTATAGTGCTTTGTGATCTTATTTAATGTCAGCATATCTCTTCCCCCTCTTTTTTTCCATACCAAGCGTCAGGATTAAAAGAAACAGCACCGCTGTGATCAGCTTTAGGTCGCTGGAGGAAAGTCCCATCCGAACTGCCAGTGCCACACATGCCTTATAAAGCACTGAGCCAGCCACTACACTGGTAGTTACCCTCAAAAACCTGCATCGCTTGCAAAAACTCATACCCAGGATAACACTTGCCAGACCGATCACTGCTGTCCCCGTCCCTACAGAAATATCAAAAAAACGCTGCTGCTGTGCAAATATACAGCCACTTAAAGCAACTAATCCATTGGCAATGGATAAGCCAATGATCTTTACCCGCCCCTTATCCACGCCAAGGGCTGTAATGATCCCATCATTGTCTCCTGCTGCACGGAGCAGAAAACCGGAGCTGGTATTCAGATATCCATCTAACAAGGCCTTGGTCAGGACTGTGAGCAAAAGGATGACCAGCACTGTCCTGTAAGCTGCCATGCCACCTGAAAAGATGGTATTTACCAGAGGATTTTCAAAAATAGTATTTTGATCGTAAATAGGCAGATTGGCCTTTCCTGCTATACGCAGATTCACTGTATAC
Source organism: uncultured Lachnospiraceae bacterium (assembly GCA_964389835.1). Classification (GTDB taxonomy): domain Bacteria; phylum Bacillota; class Clostridia; order Lachnospirales; family Lachnospiraceae; genus VSOB01. Next base: position 44,795 of record CAYMEZ010000011.1, read on the forward strand.
AATGCTGTCATCATGATAATACCGGACAACAGATCCCTTACCTTCAGCTTTACATAGATCACGCCAGTCAGCATTCCTACAAAGGCTCCAGCCAGAAAGCTCAGCAAAAGGGTCAATATGGGCATCATTCCCTTGGTGATCAGGATACAGGTAATGGCGCTCCCCATTGGGAAGCTGCCATCCACCGTCATATCCGGAAAATCCAGTATTTTGTATGTAATGTACATGCCAAGTGCCATGATCCCGTAAATAAGTCCCTGTTCTAAAACACTTAAAATCAATGTCATGTCCATCTCTCCTAACAAATTCTGATCGTTTATTCCTCTTCTGTCGTCTCATCCAATATCTCAGCTGTCTCTTTCATTTCCTCCGGGATCTCTATTCCCAGCTCTTTGGCTGCCTGCTGATTGATATACAGGCTTGCCTTGGAAATCACTTCAAAAGGCATTTCTGAGACCTTAGCTTCTCCCTTCAGCACCTTTGCTGCCATTGTCCCTGTCTGTTTTCCCAGTTCAAGATAATCCAGCCCTACAGCAGCCACGCAGCCATTTTTTACCTGCTCGATCTCTGAGCCAAATACCGGGATTCCTTTCCTTTCTGCCATTTCCAGTACCGTCTGTAATGCTGAAACAACCGTATTGTCCGTCAGATTGGTCATACAATCCACCTTTTCCACCATATCAGCCGCCGCCAGAGGAACATCTGCGATTGTGTTGATGCCTGTTTCTACGATTTCAAAGCCATACTCCTTGGCATGTGCCTTATACTCTTCTATGGTGCTGAGAGAATTTGCTTCACTTGTGGTATAAATGATGCCGATTTTCTTTGCTTCCGGAAGCATCTGACGGATCATGGAAAGCTGCTCTGTTACTGGAAGCGCATCGCTCGTACCAGTCAGATCGCCTGCGCTTTTTCCATCGGCAGTTGCCAGTCCTGCACCCACCGGATCAGATACGGCTGTATATACCACCGGTATCTCGGTATTTCTGCAGGAATTGTATGCACTCATAGCACTGGGTGTTGCGATCGCGCAGATCAGATCCACCTTTTGGGACACATAGGACTCTGCAATGGTACTTGCTGTTCCCATATCAGCCTGCGCATTGTCAGATAACACGGTCAGATTTTTTCCTTCTTCAATTCCTGCTTCTGCCAGCCCCAGCAGGAAGCCTTCCCGGCAGTTATCCAAAGATCCATGCTCGGCAAACTGTGAAATGCCTACTGTATACTGGATCTTTCCACTCTTATTGCCGCCGCAGCCTGTCAGTGCCAGCAGCAGCGCACCCAGTACAAAAATTTTCGTTGCTTTCTTCATTGTTTTTGTCATTGCTTTTGTTTTCATATTATGTCTCCTTTTCTACCTGAAGAAGCCAGACACACGGACAGTACCAAAAAAAACGTCCCAGGCAAATCATTGCCTGAGACGTTCATATAGCATTCCCTAATATTCCCGCGGTACCACTCAGCTTGGTCATAAAAGACCCTCTTATTTCATGTACAAGCATACATGCCGCATGGATAACGGGTGCGGTTCCCGGCATCTCCTAATCGGTTCTCCCTTTCAGATCGCCCTCAAAAGTCCATTCAACCAACGTTCCTGTGCTGCATCCCACCAGCCGCAGCTCTCTGTAACAGTTCGTGTAAGTCTACTTCTCTTTCTCACAGGTTTTTTTATTATGTGTCACACTTTACTCCCTTTAAATTGATTTGTCAAGAAGAATTTATTGTAATATTTTTCTGAATATTTTATAATTATAATAGGATTTTCAAAGAGTTTGATTTCATTTTCCCAATTTTGCTCTTGAAACCGGATCCACGAATATGAAAATGAAAAGAACAGATACTATGATTATGACTATGAAAATTGATATGCACTGTCACACAAAAGAAGGCTCTCTGGATGGTCAGATCCCGATCCAAGAGTATATTGCGCTGCTGAAGGAAAAGGGCATTGACGGCATGCTGGTATCTGACCATAATTCCTACGGCGGATACCGCTATTGGAAAAATCACCAAAAGGAAATGCCGAAGGATTTTCTTGTTCTGAAGGGAATCGAATATGACACCATCGATGCAGGTCATATTCTCGTCATCCTGCCCACTGGTGTCAAGGTCCCTCTGCTGGAGCTGCGCGGTCTGCCTGTCAGCATCCTGATCGATATCGTTCACCGGCACGGAGGCATTTTAGGTCCTGCCCATCCCTGCGGAGAACGCTTTTTAAGCCTGACCAATAACCGGAGATTCCGCAGACAGAAATCTGTCCTGGAACGCTTTGATTTTGTGGAAACCTTTAATTCCTGCGAACCAAAGGACAGCAATGAAGGAGCCCTGCTGCTGGCACAGGCATATGAAAAGCCCGGCTTCGGCGGCAGCGATTCCCACCGTCCTGATTGTGTAGGAACTGCCTATACCTGCTTTTCAGAGCAGCTTCTGAACGAAACAGATCTGATCAATTATATCCTGTCTGGAAAAAGCACCTCCACAGGCGGTTACTACTACCACGGAACAGCCCGTGAAAAAATGGGAAAAATGCATCATCTTCTTACCTATTCCTTCTGGTTTTACAACAAAGGAAGCGGCCTGTGGAGACAGCGCAGACGCAAAGCAGCCCTCCATGCAGATGATGTCCATACGCTGGAGGAATATAGCAAAAGCCGGAATAGCTTTTAATCTTTCCGGCTTTTATTCTGTCTTTTATGCTCTTTTACATACTCCTTAGCTGATTCCATCAGCTCTTCAAATGCGCCCTTAAACCTTACCGATATCATACCGGGATTACCCAGAAGAAGCCTTCTTTTATAGGAGTCACCCAGACTTTTCAGCTGCAGCCGTCTGTCATGCAAAACATGAAATTTCAGGCGCAGCTCTTCTCTTTCCTCGATCAGTGCCTGATCGGCCACTGCGATCAGCACATCCAGGCGCTTCTGCATACGCTCCATTTCCTGCTTTGCCGCCTCCATACGAACCAGCACGTCTCTGATATCCAGAGCTGCCTTGAAGGACAGCGCACAGTCTATGGATAAAAAGATGGTCAATACAAAGGTTGTCGTCTTCCAGATATGCTCCGGCATCAGGAGCATAAGCTGTTCAGTCGGGCTCTGCAGCATTTCCGTCATCAGTACGGTAAAAGCGCCCCAGGTCAGTGTAGAGCCCAGACAGATATGTCCCTGAAAGTTCATAAACTTTCCCGTATAATCCCAGTAACGCACCTTAAACAATGCCTCTGTCAAGACCCCTGTCACATATTCCAGCAGGGTAGCTCCCACGCAGCCTGCCAGATAAGTCAGCAAAAGATTATCCTGAAAGGGCTTTGATACCACCAGCATCATTACTGCTCCCGTTCCATATATGGGCAGAAACGGCCCACGGATAAAGCCCCGGTTGACCCACCTCTTTGTTTTTATGGATACATAGAGGGATTCAAAGCACCATCCCAAAAAACTATAAAAATATAAAAGAAATAACCATTTATACATAAAACGCTACCTTGATATTACATTTTCCTTTCCGTGTCGTATGACTCATTCCCCGATAGACTAGTCTTCCATACCCACGAACCGAAACAATATCTCCCGCCTTTGGCACAGCACTGTTATTTTCCTGCTGCCTGCCATTTACAAAAATTTTCTTTTCCCGGAACAGCTGCAGACTTTTTTCACGGGAAAGATGATATGCCTTTGCAAGCACGGCATCCAGACGCTCAGATGCCACCTGATATTCCTGCTCCTCTAATCTGGGAGCAAGTATTTTCGTCTCTCCCTCATACTTTACACAGGATACACTGGTGTGCTTGATCCTTGTCAGATTTTCTATTATATAGGGTGCAATGGTTTCTATGCAGTACAGATAGGCGCTGTTTTCCCTGATCAGAATATCTCCTATGGTGCTGCGCTCAATTCCCAGATTCATACAGGCACCCAGAAAGTCTCTATGGGTCAATGGATCTGCAAATTTTGCCATGGAAGGCCTGATATGCAGACAGACAATGGGAAATGCCTCTTCATAACCCATCAGCTCCTGACTGCCAAATCGTATCATCTGCCGCTCACTGCCTATATTTCCGCCAAAAACGGTATAAGGCACATGGGAAAACTCCGCCTGTGCCCTATAAAAGGTATCCAGCTCTGCCATACCTAAAAAACCGGTAAAACAGTACACATTCTGCATATAAGATTTTTCTGCCAGCTCCTTGAAGCGTTTTTTTAATTGCTGCAATTCCTTTTCTGTTTCTGTTGCCATAGCCGCTCCATATCAGGTAAAATCTATTACTTCTTTGTCCGGTGCTTTCGCTGGTTCTACAGAAACTGCATGCAGCACCGGCCCTTCGCCTTCATAATCAGCCCAGTATTCCCATGTCAGAGTGGCAGTTACCTTTACCCATTCTTTGTCCTTTAAAGCCTCTGCCCTGCCATATTCACAGGCAAAGCCCAGAAATGCCATATCATCTGCGCAGCAGGTCATCGCCATCCTGCCCGGCACAAAATAATCCTTGGGAAATCCTGATGGCTTTAATACCATTGCTGTAAAGACCAGAGTTTTATCCAGATACCGTTCTGCATTGTCCAGTGCATCCAGATACCAGATACCATAGCCATTGCCCTCCAGCTCCAAGGTGTCCTTTGACAGATCATAGGGAAGTTCATCCTCCATAATCGCATTGACCTCTCCCTGGGAATCCTCAAAAATGATCTCCGCACTCTGATTTACTGCCTTTACATTTCTCTTATAACTGCTAAGGTCCTTGATCCCATCGCAGCGGTTAAAAATGATCATCTCTGAACCCTTTAGCATTTCTGCCAGCAGGGAACGCATATTGGTATAGTACATCTGAAAGGTGGAAGCATCAATGGTCGTGATCTGCTGCTCGATCTTCCAGTGCCAGGGCAGCTTCATTTCCTTGAAATTCCACATTCCATTATATTCAATGATGATTCTTTCCGGTTTATGCTTTTTCTCCAGTGCCAGCAGCTTCTCCGGAGTAAAATCCTCTTCCTCTTCAATGAGCTCCAGAACCGTGCGGCTCTTTTTCAGCAGGTCATCATCAAATTCTACTTCTCCCTCTTCACAAAGGATCAGTAATGTCTTTTCCTTGATCCTGAAATAGGGCTGCTCTAATGTATAACGGATAAATTCTGACTTTCCGCTTTCCAGAAAGCCATTTATCATATAAACAGATTTCATCGCTTCTCTCCTATTTTGCAAACAGCTCTTCCAGCTTATCCTCCTTCAGCTGTGAACCAATGACGCAGAGCTTTCCTGTCAGCCATGGCTTACCCTCGCGGATGTCTGTTTCCCCCGGCACATAATCAAAATAAGTCCACTTGCCGTTCTGGTCAGGCAGCATCCCCTTGGCTCTGAGAATAAAGCCATAGGTCTTTTCATCCTCCAGTGCTGCCAGCTTTTCTGCGATCTCTGCCTGTGTATAGGAAGCAGAGGTTTCCTTACCCCAGCTTGTGAAAACTTCATCTGCATGATGATGTCCATGGTCATGGTCATGACAGCCGCAGGTGCATCCCTCTCCGTGCTCATGCTCATGGTCGTGATGGTGGTCATGGTCGTGGTCATGGTCGTGGTCATGGTCGTGACAGCCGCAGGTGCATCCCTCTCCGTGCTCATGCTCATGCTCATGATGGTGGTCGTGTCCGTGCTCATGGTCATGTCCGTGCTCATGGTCATGACAGCACTCGTGGTCGTGATGGTGCTGCTTTCTTGTTTCCTCCAAAAGTGCCTCCATCCAGTCATCTTTTTCTTCCATTGCCTTCAGGATCTGCATACCATCCAGTTTCTCCCATGGTGTTGTGATCACAACTGCATTCGGATTGTGCTGCCGGATGATCTCTACTGCCTTTGCTGTTTTTTCCTCACTGATATTTCCTGTTCTGCTGAGAATGATCAGTCTGGCATTTTCTATCTGATTTAAGAAAAATTCTCCAAAGTTTTTTGCATACATTTTGCACTTTGCTGCATCTACCACTACAACTGCACTGCTCAGGCTGATCTGTGTCTTTGTTTTTACACCCTGAACTGCCCGGATCACATCAGAGAGCTTGCCTACGCCTGAGGGCTCGATCAGGATTCTCTCCGGTGCATAGGTTTCAAGCACCTCCTGTAAAGAAGCTCCAAAATCACCTACGAGGGAACAGCAGATACAGCCAGAATTCATTTCTTTCATTTCCACGCCAGATTCCTTTAAAAATCCACCGTCAATACCGATCTCGCCAAACTCATTTTCGATCAGCACTACCTTGGTATCCTGTAATGCTTCCTTTAAGAGCTTCTGGATCAGTGTTGTCTTTCCTGCCCCTAAAAATCCGGAAATAATATCAATTTTTGTCATTGTCTTTCCCTTCTTTTCTATTTCATTTCTTTTATTTTTACTTGCCTTTTTACCTGTTTTTTCGCTGAGCAGCCTTAGTTTGATGAGCTGCTATGGTCTGTAAATTTCTCCCACTCCTTACGGATCAGACTCATGGGAAGGCTTGCAGTTTCATCATCATGTCCACCAGTAACCATTCCGATACAATGTCCATGTGTATCATAAGTACCGCCGCCGGACATTCCTGCCTTTGCCGTACAATAATTATATATCATATAAGACCCGAATTCGTCAAAGTAATACCATGGATCCGCTATTTCTCCACGGTAAATATTGCATGCTACTCCATCTGCCGAGCCCACCAGAAAAATCTCTGTTCCTCTTACAAGTGCTTCCTCACAGTCTGCTTCTGCCCTTATGCATCTGAGCTGTCCCCGTTTTTCGTAAGACATGCCGCTGATATCTGCTGCCAGAAAGCCCAGATCATAATCCTTGGACAAATAGACTCTTCTTCCAGAGACCGTCTCGCCGTTATACAGCTGCACCCCTGAAAATTCCTGACTGAACAGCTGATGCTTATTAGAGACAATGAAAAGCGTATCCTCACTTATCTCCAGTATCATACCGCTTCCGGTAAATTGTCCTGTCTGTATCCGGACAATGGAAGGCATTACGTTACCAATCGCCTGCTCTGCAGCACCCTTTAAATTTTCTTCTGTCTGCAGCAGACCAAGATGCACAAGCCCCAGGTATTCCTCCCGGGGCGTAGTGGTCTGGATCAGGGGTCCCATCACTGCTTCAGCAGCATAAGCCTTTTCTGCCGGGATCAGAAAAAGCAGCAGCCCTGACAGCAGCAGCCCTGACAGCAGCCAACGTCTTTGCACCAGACTGCCAAAGCTCTTTTGTACAGGCAGTCTCCTATACATGAATTTCTGCTTTCACACCAAGCAGCTCCTTATTTTCTTCCAGAATCGGTGCGATAACCTGCTGCAGAAAGGCTTCCACCTGCTGTTTGGAGCGTCCTGTATAGCGGGCAGGCTCCATTGACATTTCCAGCTCCTGTCGTGTCATAGGGAAGGAAGGGTCTGCAGCGATCAGCTCAAGCAGATTGTTTTCTTTGCCTTCCACCTTAACATTTTTTCCCGCTTCCATGGAAAGGACACGGATCCTTTCATGGAGCTCCTGTCTGTCTCCGCCAGCCTTTACCGCATCCATCATAATATTTTCTGTAGCCATAAAGGGCAGTTCACTTCGCAGATGCTTTTCGATCACCTTTGGATATACCACAAGGCCATCCACCACATTCAGGCACAGATCCAGAATTCCGTCTGTTGCCAGAAAGCCTTCTGGGATTGAAAGTCTTTTATTTGCCGAATCATCCAGGGTACGCTCAAACCATTGTGTTGCAGAGGTAATTGCCGGATTCAGGGCATCTATCATTACGTAACGGCTCAGAGAAGCAATTCTTTCACTTCTCATAGGATTCCTCTTATATGCCATGGCAGAGGAACCGATCTGCCCCTTTTCAAAGGGCTCCTCTACCTCCTTCAGATGCTGCAGCAGGCGGATGTCATTACTCATTTTGTGGGCGCTGGCAGCGATCCCTGCCAACACATTTGCCACTCTTGTATCCACCTTACGGGAATAGGTTTGTCCCGATACCGGATAGCACTGGGAAAATCCCATCTTTTCTGCGATCATGGGATCGATCTTATCGATCGTCTCCTGATCTCCGTTAAACAGTTCTAAAAAGGATGCCTGTGTGCCTGTTGTTCCTTTTGAACCAAGCAGCTTCATGCCGGTCTGCACATGCTCTAAATCCTCCAGATCCATACAAAATTCCTGCATCCAGAGGGTTGCACGTTTTCCGACTGTGGTAGGCTGTGCCGGCTGAAAATGGGTAAATGCCAATGTTGGCAGCTCCTTATATTTATCTGCAAAATTGGATAATCCGGCGATCACATTGACCAGCTTTTTCTTGATCAGCTTGAGTGCCTCTGTCATAACGATAATATCTGTGTTGTCCCCTACATAGCAGGAGGTCGCTCCCAGATGGATGATCCCTTTTGCCAGCGGACACTGTACTCCATATGCATGCACATGGCTCATAACATCGTGGCGTACTACTTTTTCCCGTTCCTTTGCCACCTCATAGTTGATGTCCTCTGCATGAGCCTTCAGCTCATCGATCTGCTCCTGCGTTATGGGCAGGCCCAGCTCCTTTTCTGTTTCTGCCAAGGCGATCCAGAGCTTTCTCCATGTTCTGAATTTCATATCCGGGGAAAAAATGTACTGCATCTCTTTGCTGGCATACCGTTCAGAAAGAGGACTGTTATATCTGTCTGTGTTCATTCCTGTTCTCCTTTATCAGCACTATCTTTTTTCATCTAACCCAAGGCGCTTCCATACCTCCTGGTATGCCTCTTCCACATTTCCCATATCTCTGCGGAAACGATCCTTGTCCAGCTTTTCATTGGTATGAACATCCCAGAGTCTGCAGGTGTCTGGTGAGGTTTCATCTGCAAGGATGATCTGTCCATGATATCTTCCAAACTCGATCTTAAAATCGATCAGCTTTATATCAGCCTGCAAAAAGTACTCCTTCAATACCTGATTGATCAAAAAAGCGTATTTTTTTATGGTCTCGATCTCTTCCCAGGTTGCCAGTCCAAGCGCTACTGCAAAATAGGAATTGATCAGCGGATCGCCCAGCTCATCATTCTTATAGCTGAATTCTATGGTCGGCTCCTGAAAAGCTGTTCCCTCCGGCACGCCCAGCCGCTTGGAAAAGCTGCCTGCTGCTACATTGCGGACAATTACCTCCAGTGGAACGATCTCTACTCTTTTTACTGCAGTTTCACGGTCACTTAATTCCTTGATCAGGTGTGTGGGAACGCCCTGTTTCTCCAGCAGTCCGAATACATGGTTTGTCATGCGGTTATTGATAACGCCCTTTCCCACGATCGTACCCTTTTTTTCGCCATTGAATGCCGTGGCATCATCCTTGTAATCAACGATCAACACATCCGGGTCATCTGTCATAAATACTTTTTTTGCCTTGCCCTCATAAAGCTGCTCTTGTTTTTTCATTCTCCTCACCATGCGCCTTTCCTAAACTCCATCCAGCGTTCTGTTCACACTATCTGGGAAACATTTTTACAGGAAAAAGTATACTCCCAGATTTTTCAGAAATCAATACAAAGCCTTGGTATAGACGAAACAAAAGTGTTGAACTGCCGGGACGTGTGCCTGAAGGCGCGCTCGTTCGGCGTGCTCATATAAAAAGCGGAAACCCTCAACCTCAAGAGTTTCCGCTACCAAGCTGCTAACGGGAATCGGACCCGTGACCTCCGCACTACCAATGCGACGCTCTACCTACTGAGCCATAGCAGCAATACTATGATAGTATATCCCGATTCCCATTATTTTGTCAACTGTTTTTTCGGTTTTCAGACATAAATAATATCCACGCCGGCACACCGCACTGTACCGTCAATCGTCAGTACTACACTGCCGTCTGGATAATTCCTATTTTTTTCTTCTGCCCTGCCCATAGATGCATTGACAGCATTGATCACTGTCCATTCCTTGGGAATATACAGCTCCACACCTGCAAAGCTTACCTGTACCGATATATGCGCCTTTCCCGATTTTACCACTGCTTTGTCAAAATACACTGCCATTGCGCCAAAGGAGCATTCCAGATCTGCCCGTCTGAAATCATTGCAATTTACATATTTGGTAGTAGAACCAAATTTTGTTCTCTGCCGGATATATCCGTCCTCTTCTGCATCGGCATAGTAGTCCTGATGCATATGTCTGTGCTGTTCACATTCTCCAGTATAAAAATGCCCGTTCTCCTTTTTTTTAGGAAACAAAAAGGAGAGTCCGCAGCTTCCCAGAGCAGCTACGCCCAGCACCGTCCATGGTGTCAGTTCCTCTATCCCAAGGGGCTTATCATATACGATCAGAAGAAATGCAATAGAAAACAGAATACAGGCAAAATTCCGTTCAAGCATGCCTCTTATCAGCAGGATCACCAAAAACACCGTGAACATAAGTGACCAAAATCCCATTCCCCCAAACATTCCCAGCTTGGAAAGCAGCAAAAGTATAGCTGCTAAAATACACATGAGTCCCCAAAATATATTTCTCTTTTTCATCTTTTTTCCATCCTTTCTATTCCGATCTTCTCCTCCAGCATATATTTCAGCTGTTTATAATAATTTCTGGAAACATATACCTTTTTGTGACTGTTGTAAAATTCTGCCACACTAGAGGAGGTCAGATTTTTGGTAATGCAGTAGATCTCATCTACATTCAGTATTGTAGATTTTGATATCCGTAAAAAAGAAGCCGGCAGCAGCTTTTCCAGCTCATAAAGCCGGTATCTGACCGAAAACACATCTGATGCCGTATGTGCCTGCACTTCATTTTCACAGGTTTCAAAAAATAAGATCTGCTTAACCGGAAGATAAAACTCTTTTTCTCCCCTTTCTGTTTCCTTCCCCCTTACACTGACAGTATATAAAATCTTTTTTCAAAAAGAAACCTCTTTTCTCAGGCTTTAAGTTTACAGCCGCTCTATAAAGCTGACCCCTTCTATCTCCCCTGCTAATGTAAGAATTTCCTCCTGCGTATGCTTTTTCTGGCTCTGCAGGGTCAGCACTACGTTCAGGTTTCTGTTTTTGGAATATTTGTTCTTATTCAGCTGGATATTGCCTGCCTCCAGCTCCTTTTCTCTTACCTCTCTGAGAAAGGCACCAAAGGATTTTTTGCCGTCAAATTCCAGATATACATCGATGCTGTTGGAGCGGTTTCTGATAATTCCATCCATTTTTTCCAGAACCTCCATGATCAAAAATACCAAGATCCCGCCTATCACAGCTCCTTCATAAAAGCCGATGCCGATTGCCAGTCCGCAGCAGGCAGCTGTCCACATTCCTGCTGCTGTAGTAATACCCTTGATCTGCTGCCGTCCGGTAACTACGATCGTTCCGGCACCCAGAAAACCGATGCCGCTGATCACCTGTGCTCCCAGCCTTGCAGGATCACTGGTTCCAAAGGTCTGATAGATATACTGGTTGGTCATCATGACTAACGCAGAGCCCAGACATACCAGCACATATGTCCGATAGCCTGCCGGACGGTTTTTTCTTCCCCGTTCCAGACCCAGTATTCCTCCGATCACAACTGACAGCAAGATTCTCAAACAAATGGTCAGCATGTTCAGCTCTCTTAAATACTGTATTCCTTCTGCCATACTCTCTCCCCTTATCTCCTTTGTGTTTCAGCTCTGCCAAGCCCTTTTACTGTCCAAAAGCCTTTTCAGGCTATCGCCTGATCGCTCTGCGCAGCTTGGTTTTGATCCGGCAAAGCGCATTATCTGTAGATTTTTCATCCCGTCCCAGCACTTTAGCGATCTGAACATAGCCCATCCCCGTACGATACAGATCTAACACCTGCTTTTCAAAGCCGCTCAGTTCCTGATCGATCAGTTGCTCCAGCAGCTCTGCATTTTCCTTGTCAATCCAGACCTCCTCCGGGCTTTTCTCTGACAGAGAACTGAGCACGTTGACAAGCTCTGTTTCCTCTCCGCTGTTTTCTCCTGATCCCCTTACATCACTGTACAGGGAAATATAGGAATTCAGCGGTGTATGCTTCTTTCTTCTGGATGCCTGCACTGCTGTATACATCTGTCTGGATACGCATAGATCTGCAAAGGTCAGAAAACTGGCATCCCGCCCTGCGTCATAATCGCGCAGTGCCTTAAACAGTCCGATCATTCCCTCCTGGATCAGATCCTCGCTGTCAGCCCCCAGAATATACATGGATTTTGCTTTTTTCCGCACCAGATTTTTATATTTATTCATTAAAAAATCAGTGATGGCCGTTTCACCGTCCCGCAGCCGCAGGATCAGCTCCTCATCACTGATTCCTGTATAGTCCTTCTCCATAAACGCCCTCTCATCTTCTCTGACGGACAATCTCATAAGCGAGCACACCTGCTGCCACAGAGGCATTCAGGGAATCAATGTTTCCTTTCATGGGAATGGATGCGATGAAATCACACTTTTCCTTTACCAGACGGCCTACCCCATCTCCTTCATTGCCGATCACAAGTCCGATAGCACCCTTTAAATCCAGATCATACATAACCTGACCGTCCATATCTGCACAGACAAACCAAAGTCCCTCTTTTTTCAGATCCTCCATGGTCTTTGCCAGATTGGTCACCTTTGCTACCGGTGTATAATTAAGTGCTCCTGCAGAAGTCCTTGCCACAGTTGCCGTCAGCCCCACTGCCCTGTTTTTGGGAATGATAACACCGTGTGCCCCTGCCAGATTTGCAGTACGGATGATCGCTCCCAGATTATGGGGATCTTCTATATTGTCCAACAAAAAGAGAAAGGGCGGTTCTCCCTTTTGTCTTGCCGCCTGCAGCATATCCTCCACCTCAGCATATTCGTAGGCAGCCGCATAGGCTATGACCCCCTGATGCTTTCCCGTCTGGGAAAGCTGATCCAGCCGCTCTCTGGATACATAACGAACCAGTGTATCCTGTTTTTTTGCCTCCCGTTTGATGGTCATGACCGGTCCGTCCTGACAACCGTCCTGTATATACAGCTTATCGATCGTTTTACCGCCGCGGAAGGCTTCAATGACCGCATTCCGGCCTTCTATTGTAAATGTTTCGTATCCCATATGTTCATTCCTTATATGCTAAAGCCTGCCTCTTCCAGACCTTTTTTGATAAGCTCCAGTACTCTGTCAAACTGATCAGACAGATACAGGTATCCGATCAGCGCCTCCATTCCTGTCGCCTTACGATAATCCTCAATGGTTGCGTTTTTGGCTGCGGTATGAGACTTGGCATTTCTGCCCCGTTTGTATACAGCCAGCTCTTCCGGTGTCAGAAACTGCTGCAGTGCCTCGATCATGTCCGCCTGCGCTTTGGCGTTTACATATTTTACCGTACTGCGATGGAGCAGATTTGCCGCCCGGTTTCCTCTCTCTACCACGATCGTCCGGATGACCAGATCATAGACTCCATCACCGATATACGCCAGTGTCAGAGGAGAATAGCTCCTTACGTCCTGCTGCCCGCAGGCAAAGGCTTCCTTGATCTGTGAAAGTGCTCCTATGCCCTTTTCCATTTTACACCTTCTCTTGTATCCTCTAACACAATGCCTTTTTCCAGCAATTCACTGCGGATCGCATCTGCCCTTGCAAAATCCTTTGCCTTTCTGGCAGCCTGTCTTGCCTCGATCATGGCTTCCACATCTGCATCCAGCATTTCTTCCTTTTTATCCACGATCAGTCCCAGCACATCCGTCAGGGTTCTGAGCAGGGAAAGCAGCTTCTGCAGAAATTCCTTGGAGCTTTCTCCGTCAGCCTTTGTATTTGCAAATTTTACAAGCTCAAAAATGGCAGAAATCCCGTCAGCAGTATTCAGATCATCATCCATGGCTGCCTCAAATTTTTCCCGATAGCCTTCTGCTTCCTCAAGCTGTGCCTTTTCTTCCTCCGTCAAAAGCTCTGTCTTTGCGCTTGAAAGCAGGAATTTCAGATTTTCCACACAGGTCATGATCCGCTCAAGTCCATTGCCTGCCGCTTCCATCAGATCTGCACTGAAGTTTAAGGGACTTCTGTAGTGGGCAGACAGCATAAAGAAGCGCAGCACCTGCAGATCATATTTTTCGGCAATGTCTCTGACGGTAAAGAAATTACCAAGAGACTTGGACATTTTTCTGTTATCGATATTTAAAAATGCATTGTGCATCCAGTATCTTGCAAAGGTCTTGCCATTTGCCGCCTCGGACTGGGCGATCTCATTCTCATGATGAGGGAATACCAGATCCTCTCCTCCTGCGTGGATATCGATCTCCTCGCCCAGATATTTCTTGCTCATTACAGAGCATTCAATATGCCAGCCGGGACGACCCTGACACCATGCAGACTCCCAGTAGGGCTCGCCCTCCTTTTTAGGCTTCCAAAGTACAAAATCCAGAGGATCCTCCTTCTGATCCTCGCCGGATACCAGCAGAGAGCGGTTGCCCCCCTGCAGATCATCCAGATTTTTATGAGAAAGCTTCCCATACTCCCGGAAGCTTCTTGTGCGGAAATAAACCGTCCCATCTGCCGCCGTATACGCATGTCCCTTATCGATCAGGGTCTGGATCATCTCCAGCATACCGCCGATTTCCTGAGTCGCCAGAGGATGAGTGGTGGCAGGACGGACATTCATAGCTTCCATATCCTTTTTGCACTCAGCGATATAGCGTTGGGAGATCACAGCAGAATCCACGCCCTCCTCCACTGCCTTTTTGATGATCTTATCATCCACATCAGTAAAATTAGAAACGTAATTTACCTCATAGCCTTTATATTCCATATAGCGCCGCGCCGTATCAAACACGATCATGGGACGGGCATTGCCGATATGGATCAGATTGTAAACCGTTGGTCCGCACACATACATACGCACCTTTCCCGGTTCAATCGGTACAAACTCTTCTTTTTTTCCAGAAAGGGTATTATAAATTCTCATTATCTTTCTCCTCTTTGCTGATTCCTTTGCAGCTCTTTTACCTTTTCCTCCAACACCAGCACATGATTGATAAGTGCGCTGTTTGCTTCCTGAAGATTCTGAATATCTTCCTTTACCGGATCAGGCAGATCTGTCTGATCCATCTCCTCCCGGGGAAGCTTTGCATTATTACGCTTTACCACACGTCCCGGCACACCCACTACCGTGGAATTAGGCGGAACCTCATTTAACACTACGCTTCCGGCACCGATCTTGGAATTGGCTCCGATCGTAAAGGATCCCAGTATTTTCGCTCCGGCACTGATCATTACATTGTCCCCGATCGTTGGATGGCGCTTTCCGTGCTCCTTACCTGTTCCTCCTAAGGTAACTCCCTGATACAGGGTCACGTTATTGCCGATCACTGTGGTTTCCCCTATGATCACGCCATTTCCATGATCGATAAAAAAACCGTCACCGATCTGCGCTCCCGGATGAATCTCAATCCCAGTTTTCCTTACTCCACGCTGGGAAATCCACCGTGCCCAGAAATAGTGTCCTTTTTCGTACAGTTTATGGGCAATCCTGTAATGCAGCATTACCTTGAAGCTGGGATATAAAAATACCTCCATCGAGGAATGAATCGCCGGATCCCGTTCCCTGATCACACGGATTTCTTCCCGGATCCGCTTGATAAATCCCATAGTGTCATCTCCTCATATAAGGACTCTATAACAGAATATGCAAATCCTATTTTCTCAGTCCTTAAAATCATACAATTTCATTCAGGAATGTTCTGGATATAGGCTCTATCTCCGACAATCCCTTATAAAGCTCTGCCGCTCTGGCAGCTTCATCGTCCACGCAAAGGAAGCAGTCCTCTGCATCCCTTCTGCCGAACACAAATTCCGTCAAAGCAGAAATCTCTGCACAGACCCTGCCCGCCTCAGGCTTTTCCACCAAAGCTATTGTACTTTCTTTTTTTCTTACTGTCCAGTGAAAAGTAGCATTGTTCTGGCAAAGCAGCGGATCTATTACCTGCAGGCAGATCTCCAGCTGCTCCCTCTCTGCCTGCTGCTTCAGCCTGAGCAGCGACAGCATGGCTGCCACATGTGTGATCCGCGCCATGATAATAGGCTTTCTGCCTTCTGAAAGGCACAGCTGCTTTTCCGCCCAGGAGTCTTTCGCTGCTACAGCCTCCTGAATAAAGGGCTTTTCTTCCTTGGCATACAGATAAAAGCCCTGAATCCTGTCCTTGTCTTTCCACAAATATACATCGCCCTGCTGAGCCCGGCTTTCCTTCTGCTGTCTGATGTAATAGGCAGCATCACGCTTTAGAAAAAGCTGATACCTTTGTTTCAGCTGCTGCTGGGCAAATGCAGCAAGTAACGCTGCATCCTTAGTTTGCATGACCCTAGCTGCCTTCTCAGGCTCTGCATCCGGCTGCTCATGCCCACTGCACAAAGCAAACTCCGGTCTGTCATAAATGTAGCGGAACTGATACGGCTCATAAATCGCCGGATCAGCCGGCATCAGAAAAGCAAAGGGCTGCTCCTTTAGATGCAGCTCTGTCAGCGCTTTTTTCAGCAGCTTGTCCATATAGCCCCGGTGGCGGTATTCTTTTTTCGTCCCCACTCCCACAATGTAGCTCAGTGGGATCTCGCAAAATCCATCCGCTCCACTGCCAGCCACACGAACCTGACCGGTATAAGGAGTCAGGTAGAGCATGGACACCAGCTGCCCATCCTTTTTTATGCCATAGCCTGTATTATGCTGCATTTTTTCTTTAAAATAGTAATCTGTAAATGCCGCAGAATCTTCAAAAAATATCTCTGACCACAGACACTTTGCTCCAAGTGCCTCCTTTTTTGTCAGCTGCACTGCTTTTTCTTCCTGCTGCGCTGCCATCATTGGTTTCCTTTTCTGCATCCGCCACAGCCAGCACAGTCCTTTTTACTGCTATCTGTTACATCAACATCATAAAAATGTGAGGGGCTGGTCAGCATGCAGATCGCCTGGGCAGATATTCCAGCACCGCTTCCGGTAAATCCCAGTCCCTCCTCTGTTGTTGCCTTTACATTGACCTGCTCCATTTCTATTCCCAGTGCTTTGGCAATATTGGCACGCATGGTGTCAATGTGGGGACGCATCTTAGGTGCCTGGGCAATAATGGTCGCATCGATATTCTCAATAAAAAAACAGTTTTCCTCCAGCAATCTGCCCACCTGTTCCAGCAGCTTCAGACTGTCTGCATCCTGATAAGCAGGATCTGTGTCCGGAAAATGCTTTCCTATATCTCCCAGTGCTGCAGCTCCCAGCAGTGCATCCGAGATTGCATGCAGCAGCACATCTGCATCTGAATGTCCCAGCAGACCCTTTTCGTAAGGGATCTCCACACCGCCTATGATCAGCCTTCTGCCCTCTACCAATTTATGAACATCATATCCCATTCCTATCCGCATCTTATTTTCTTCCTTTCCCCAAAGCCTTTTGTTTTATCATTTCTTCCAGCTTTTATTTTTATCCCCTTGACTGTGCAGCAAGGTGTTTCCTATGAAACAAAGAAACCCCGAAAACGCATTTCATCAGCATTTTCGAGGTCAGCTCCGTTACTTGATCTCCGGTTACACACTCACATCAAAATTTCCGCCGATATGGGGATTTACAGAAAGCTCCATTGCCGCAGAATCTAACATTTCTGACATTGCATCTCCCTGTACTCTGGCAGTATCCAATGCCTTTCCCAGCACCGCTGTGCCAATATCATTTAAGGTTTTCGTCTGTGCAAGTGCCATTGACAATGCAGGAATATCCATCTTACCCCTCCGTTCTACTTTTATCCACATACTTAGTGTGCCATCAGACCATAAAACCAACTTCATGCAAGCATATCGCAGTTTTAAGTTCTTGACACTGTGACCTTGTAATATATTCCATTATAAAATTACAGAAGCAAAAAGTCAATCCTTACGCTGTCTGGCTTCGTACTGGGAAACCATTTCCATGATCTCCGCTCTGTAAGCAGGAAATTCCTCTGCCAGAGCACGGATTTCCGTCTGTGCACTTTCTGCCAGCTGCTCGTTGTACTCCATCTGCTTACGCAACTTCTGGCGGCGCAGGATCAGTCCATGGCGGATCTCCACCATTTCCTTGGGATTGGTAAGTGCCTCTGTCTGATGCAGCCAGATTTCCGGATCCTTGACCTGATATCTGCGCAGGATCCGCAGCAACTCCTTACGCTGAAAATCCAGTTCCTGATGCAGCTCCTGAAATTTTTCCCGTTCTGCACATTCCTTCTGATATGCCTCCCACATTTTGCTCAGCTGCTCTGCTGAGTCCACGCTGTATTTTATGTGAAGATAATCCAGCAGGTTTGTATTGTTTACATAACGTATCTTAACCTGATTTAGTAAAAGGATCAGTCTGTTAATCCCTTTCTCTACACGCTTTTTTTCCTTCACTGCATCTGTATATTTCAAATAGATCAAAAAAACGCTGAGGGCTGTGGCAATACATGCCAGTCCATAGCCAACATGGACATCCATCCTCATCATCTCCTGCAAAAGCAGCAGAATGATCATGCAGGTAACAAAAGCGAAGCTGATCATCACCAGCATCCCCCTGGCATTTTGTATCACTCCCTGCAGCTCATGCTTTCTGTACTGATATGCGTGCTTTTCTCCTGAAAGCCGGCGCATATCCTGATGGATCTTCTCCTGATACGTTTCTGCCTCTGTGAGCTTGGCGATCCCCTCTGCTGCCTGATCCTCCATTCTCTCGATCTGGCGGAAGTCAGTCTCCGACATTCTGTCCTTTGCACCCTCATAGAGATTTTTTTCTTTCTCATAATCTGTGATGCTGTCTGCGATCTTGGAAAGCTCTTTCTTTTCTTCAGGCGGAAGTGCTTCTATTTCCTCTATGTCTGTCAGATAAGAGGTTACTGAAGCATACTCCCTTGTCAACTGGCTGATGGAAGTTTCTGCATCCTGTATCTGTTCCAGACAGCTTTGGACATAACGCATCCGCTGTCCCTGCTCCCGCAGATCCACACTGTCACGGCGCAGCACCACGCTCTCAGTGCTGTCTGTTAAATTCTCCGGCACATATTCTTCCTTTTGTTTTCTTGGAAAGCCAAACCATTTTTTCAAAAATCCCATTGTTATTTCTCTCTTACCATGCTACGATATTGTTCTTTTATCTGTTCTGACACATTTTCCAGAATATCCTGGTATTCCCTGTCGTGCTCCGCTCCCTTTACATGAATATCATCTAATTCCTTTGCAAAACGGCTGTCCTTCCAGCCCTCTGCCAGTCCCTCCACTCTCTGCTCCAGTTCCATAGCGACTTCATAGAAGCTTTCTGACTGCTTTGCAATAAGATCAATATATTCCTTTTCCGGCAGCAGAAGCCTTTTCGCCCCAAGCATCTGTAAAAGGCTTTCTTTCTCGCCGTTCAGTCTGTAGGCTTCCTCAAATCTTCTTGCCGCCTTTTCAAACAAAAACATCTGGCAGTCCACATAGCCCATATTATGATATACGGCAGCCCGCAGGGCTGTATTTTCCTCAGGGATCAGCGTCAGCAGCTCACAATAATGCTCTGCAGCAAGTTGATATTTTCCACTTTTTGCCAGATAATCTGCAATCTGCTTCTTCTTTTCAAATTCGTCCCAGCCCTCAGATGCCTTTAAAAACTGTTCGACCCGTTTGATCTCCTCCTTAGGATAATAGCCGGTGTATTCCAGGATCGTAGTCAAAAAAGCACTAACGGAAGCCTTGGTACGCAAAAAACCGTACAAAGAGTCTGCCAGCTCAGTCATGTTACATTCCGTCCGCAGCCAGTCGATCAGCTCCCGGCACACAAGCTCCTCGTTCATCAGAAAAGCATCTTCCCGGATGCAGTAGCAAAGCTCTTCCACCGTATAAACGGAAATACCCAGATTGCTCAATACATATGGAGTTTTGGCTATATTTCCCATACAGAGGATCACTCTTCCCATTCCTGCTTCCTTTCTGCCTGCGGCTGTTCTTCTATCAGATCATAAACTCTTCCTGCCATATTTTATTGGTTGCCGGATAAATCTCTCCAAACCCTTTATCCTGCAGCACCACCAAGACCTCTTTCTCTGATTTCATGGAAATCCTCATGCTGATCCTCGTTGCCCGCTCCTGACGTTTTGGAAGATTATCTAATATGATCTCTACTTCCTTATTCTCCTTTCCAGTAAGAGGCGTTACCAAAAGAGAAAAGGAATTTCCGCTTTCCAATATAAATTCACACTGCTTCTGTGCTTCAAACCAGCTGGTGCCTGCATCCAGCAGAGCATAATAGGATGCCTGCCCCCGCCGCAGCACCTTCATGCCGATATTTGCCTTTAATTTATCATTACCCAGAAATACATACTGCTTTGCAGCCGTTTCCGGCAACCGTTTTTCCCGTGCTCCATAGCAGGCTCCCTTGCTGTAAAGGTTGTTGCCCCGAAATACCCGCCTGCCTCTGCACAGATAACGCAGGGAATCCTGATACCATTCTCCCTCAAAGCCAGCACCGATCAGATAAACAGAGGAAAGTAATCTTTCCCTGCAATTTTCCTCCAATATCTGTAAAAGCTGCTGATCCTCCTGCTTCATCTGAGAATATTCCCGATCCTCAATAAACGCCACCATTGGCGTAGTATTCCGGTTACATTCCATCCGGTATATTCCCAGCCTGTCCATTTCATAATCGCAGAGCAGCACCTGCCTCTGCCAGAGTTCCTTTGGCTGCTGGATCATGTAACAGAAAAAGCTTTCCATATGGCTCTGAAAATAAATGTGCTCCGTTTTCAGCTGCATCATGGCAACCGCCTGGGTCAGCACCTCAATGGTGCGGTGATCCAGACATTCTACAGTGATCATCAGTGTCCCGATCTGCTCCGCCACACCAGGTATCCCCAGCAGTGCCAGGCTTCTTTTCATAAACAGTGCCAGCAGGGCAATGGCATCAAAATTTTCTCCGCCTACCTCTATCTCTTTTCCTTCTCTTGCACAAGTCAGCAGATTTTCCACCAGAATCCCTTTTCCGGCATCTGCCAGCCGGCATGCTTCTCTGCCATAAACCCACTGATTTACTTCCCTGCGCTTACTTAGTACAGTGGGAAAATTGTACTGTTCCTCCCCAGCTACAACAGAAGCAGTCTGCGGCTCTTCTTCCTCCATCCTAAAAAAGCTGATCTGGGATGTCCGGTCACCCAGATCATACCCCACGATTATTTTGTTTTTCCTGCCTGTCAAACTGTTTTTTTCCAAAAACATGAACCCTGTCCTTTATATCATCACATTAATGTAAATAAGCTTTCCACAGAAAATTCCATCCGGTAATATTCCTCCAGCGCTCTTTCTGCTTTTCCCTGAGTCTGAAGTGAAACCGCTGTAATATAATCATTGATCATATGGAATCTGTCCCCGGCCTTTTCCGTGCTTACCTCATTTCTTCCAATGGAGCCATTTGCCACCAGTCGTTCTCCTCCGGCTCTTTTTTCGGAAATATAATACTCCATTGTCTCTCCGAAAAATAAGGGGAAATTCTTGGTATAAACACCCGGATAGCAGCTTTTCAGTTCCTCTGTACGATACTCTCCGTCCTTTCCATCGCTTTTCAGTATATAGTGCAGCACCATAGGCGCATCCGACCCGGTCCTGTACTCCAGAAAGGTCTGATTGTCATAGAACTCCACCTGAGGAACCACTTTTCTGAATTTTCTAAAAAAGCCAAACATCATTTTCTGCTTTAAGATCAGCTCTGTCAGAAATTCCTTTACGATCCTGCCTTCCTCTTCCTCCAGATACTCTTTTTCTGAAAAATACTCCAGAACGGCAAGCCTGCACATATTGCTGTGGATCTCGCCGTTTCTGCTTTTGCGCAGCAATTCTTTCCAGATCCTTTCCGTCAGCTCGTACCTGTCTATGAAATAGCGGTGTGCAAAGTGCTCCAGATAGCCATCCTTTAAGGCTTCCTCCGCACATTCTCCCAGATAGCAGATAAAGATTTCCTTCTCTTCCTCCAGATATTCTCCAGTAAAAAGCATCTGCAATAACAGCCGTTCACTCAGCTCATGTCTGTCTACTGCAAACCTGTCACTGGCATGCCAGATTCCCTGCAGCTCCTTCAAGGTGCCTCTGTAATACCTGCTCAAATAAGCCAGGATATCCTCATCATATTTTTCAAAATGAAATGCCTGATAGCAAAGTGCTGTCATACAGTCAGACTCCTTTGCCCCATTTTGCAGCAGCCTGCTGCAAAGCCGGAACATCAGCCGGGGTGTCAGCTTTTCTGCCCCGTAAGCATCTATCCATTTATAGGCTTTATCATACATACCTCGCAGGATCAGGCTGCGCAGTGCTTCTGCCCGTTCCCTGCCATCCATTGTCTGGGGCTGCAGTTCATCCAGAAACTGATCCAGCTCCTCATTCATATCATGCTCCATATAATACTGGAGCAGCTTTCCTTCCAGCTCCTTTTTGTAGCTATCTCTTATGCCTTCATTTTTCCAAAGTTTCCGGGCATATTGTATATTTTCACGGTTTACTGTGGTATAGATCCTTCCATTTTCGCACTGGTAGAGCAAAACCCCCGGATCCTCCGTCATAATTCCTGCATTTTCCGGCAAAATCTCTGAAAGCAGCTCAAAGGGATAGGAAATGGTTTTTTGCTGGTATCCCTCCCTGTCCACAAAGCGGCGGCCCATGCGGTTTTCAAAGATCAGGCTGTGATCTGCATCATAAATAGGAACATAGGCGGAGCTTCCTACCACAGGGCATACGATCTCCTTCTGCAGCTTGCCATGCACCACGATCACACGTCTGATATCCTTCAGCAAAACCCTGATCTCCTGAAAGAACAGACTTCCGGCATATTTTCCCACTAACTCTGCACTTAGGAGCTTCTCCTGTATCAGCTTGTCATACAGACAGCCGATATCCCTGTTTATATGACCTTTTTCCAGCTGTTCCAGCAAAAAGCTCTCTATGGCAGGCAGATAGCTCCTGTAAATATCCGGGTATTCCTCACATTTTCTTACAACATAGGCATACAGATAGCCTTTATATTCGTAGGGCAGCTCACTTTTATAAGAGAAGTATCGTAACGCCGGAGCTGGGATTTCCTCCTGTTTATCCAGATCAAGAGAAAGAAGATAATACTCATACAGCCGGGTCAGCCAAAGCTCTCTTTTGATGCCCTCCCGATACCAATGAACGTAGCGAGGGCCTGTTTTTCCGCCCTTGATCAGCAGTGAGCAGATCGCCCCCAGGGATTCCTGATCCTTCTTTTTTTCATAGCAGGTCTGCAATATGGCATACATCCGCTCTGAGTATCCCTTTTGTCTGCCTGCCAGATAGTGGATCTGACTGATGCATTCCTCTGTCAGGAAATCATACTTTGCCATAAAGTTAAGGGTCTGGATCACAAACGGTGTCAGTTTCATCAGAACAGAGGGATTTTTCCTTGCCAGCATGGCAGCCTCCATATACCAGATCGGACTATGACAGCCCTTTTCAAACTGCTGTTCCAGAAAAATCCATTTTTTGGAAGGACTGCTGTACTCCTGATCCAGATACAGCAGCAGCCATGCAACCTCCCATTTCGTCTGGTCATCACGATAAACCTGCCTCAGTCTGTCTGCCACAGAAGCAGCATATGCCTCATCTTCTCTGGCAAGGGTGGTCAGATACAGATAATAACACCACACATCGCTGTGGGATTCTCCCTGCCGGATCAGCTCTCCTGCTTTTTCCAACATCCATCTTGCTTCATTGTAACGTTCTCTGGTCAGCAGAATATGTGCCTGAAATAATTCCCGTACAGGATTTACACGCAGCTGTGCATCCATTTTTTCTGTGATCTCTTCCATCTGCTGCAGCCAGCTCTGCTTGGTGATCTTTCCCATACTGTAGCTTAAATACAGCTGATAAAAGGCAAGCACCCTGTGCTTCCGGTTTTTCCTGTGTCTGCCCAGCATTGCATCATTTGGTCTGACAGTGACCGGAATTTCCATGGATATGTATTCATTAAAAATATGTATCTTCCCGTAATTGATACCGCCATGCAGTCTGCTGCTGTCTGACATGATCGTAAGCTGGCAGCGATTGCCCAGAAAATCATCATCTGTCAGAACTGCTTTTTCTGCTTCCAGAAATCCGCCCTCCAGCTCCACGTGCAGACAGGTATAGCCCCAGCCGTTTCTTGTCAGGGTAAGGCTTTCCCTTACAATCCCATCCTCTGCTGACAGTTCAAGGCTTTCCCGATCTACGATATATTCTACCTTTTGTTTTTTTCTGATCCCTACCAGAAATTCCTCAACCTTTTGTTCATTTTCCGGCGGATTTTTCAATGCACGGTAAATATTGGCATACTGCCTGTCATTTCCTGTCAATGTACGTTCAAAGCCCGGACGGTAGAACAGCTTCACAGCCTCTGCCCAGTTCGTCTTGGCAAGATTGGTAAAATGAAACAGATTTTTCATCTGTCCCAGTGAGGTCTCAAAAACCTCCGGCACAATATGGATCATGTAGGGGAGCACATATTCTCCCTGACTTGATATTATCTTAAATTCTCCTCTTGCGCAGTCTCCTTCATCCAGTCCCGTGCTGTCAAAGAAAAAGAAGATCTCTGACGGGCTTTCTGTAAATACCGGATTCTGACATCCCATGCGGATATCTCCCGTTACGATCGTTCCAGTTAAAGGGATCCCTTCCCTGCCCGTAATGCAAAAGCTCCCTGCTCCCCTTTCTCCTGCCTTTAAGGACAGCTCCACCTTAGGGCAGGAAAAGGAAAGGAAGCCCTCTTTATGAGCAGATCTTCCTGCAAGTACCTTTGCTATTTCCTCTCTTTTTTCCATAACAGCTGACATCGTTTCTTTTCCCTGATTTTTCTGCACAATATTATGGTAATTATAACATGGTTTGTAAGTCGAGTTCAAGAATGGAGAAGGATTTCAACCATCTTTCTGCGTCTCTTTTTATTTCCTGTTGACAAATCTTTCATTCTGTTGTATTACTGTATTAAGCACTTAATACAGTAATACAGAAAGGAATGATGCACATGGCATGGAAGCTGGACTCAGACCGTCCGATCTACGCACAGCTGGTAGAGCAGCTGCAAATGCAGATTGTTTCCGGGAAATATCCCTCCGGCAGCAAGCTGCCCAGTGTCAGGGAGCTGTCTGCTGAGGCCGGTGTCAATCCCAATACCATGCAAAAGGCTTTTTCAGAGCTGGAGCGGGATGGTCTGATACAGACCAAACGGACAGCCGGACGTTTTGTCACAGAGGATGTTCTTCTGATCCAGAAGATCAGAACTGCTCTTGCACGGGAACAGCTAACCTGCTTTATCAAAACCATGAAGCAGTTAGGCTATGAAGAGAAAGAAATCCTGTCATTTGTCACGGCAGAAATATGAGGAGGAGTTATATAATATGGAATACTTAGTTGAAGCAAAGGGTCTATGCAAACGCTATGACCACAAAAAAGCGCCTGCACTTAGCGGGCTTACCCTTGCAATTCCCAAGGGACGGATCATCGGACTGTTAGGCCCAAATGGAAGTGGGAAAACCACTCTGATCAAGCTGATCAATGGGCTTCTGACCCCTAGTGCCGGCACCGTTACCATAAACGGCAGCACCCCCGGTGTTAAAACAAAGTCTGTCATTTCCTATCTTCCGGAGCGTACCTATCTGCAAAGCACCTTACAGGTACGGGAGCTGGTTGATCTTTTTGCAGACTTTTATGAAGATTTTTCTAAAGAAAAAGCATTTCAGATGCTTTCTTCCCTGAATATCGACCCTGCTGCAAAGCTGAAAACCCTTTCCAAGGGTACAAAAGAAAAGGTACAGCTGATCCTTGTTATGAGCAGGAATGCCCAGCTGTACATACTGGACGAGCCCATTGCCGGTGTTGATCCTGCTGCCAGAGACTTTATTTTAAAAACCATTATTTCCAATTACAATGAAGATGCAACGGTGCTCATCTCCACCCATTTGATCTCTGATATCGAAAACATCCTGGATGATGTGATCTTCATCAAGGACGGCTACATGCTTTTATATGCTTCGGCAGAGCAGCTCCGGGAAGAGAAAGGGAAATCCTTAGATGCATATTTCAGGGAGGTATTCACATGCTAAAGAAATTGATCAAATATGAATGGAAGTCCATCTGGAGAATGGTTCTTCTCATCAATACTTTTACAGTTTTTATCACGATTCTCGGTATCATTGCCATGAATCTGCTTATTGTTGACACTACGCCCCAGTCCGATGATGTGCTGAGTCTTATCATCATACTGATCTTTACATTATACTATCTTACGATCATTGGCGTTTCCTTTGCCATTAACATTTATATCGGCATACGCTTTTATAAAAATCTGTATACTGATGAAGGCTATCTGATGCACACGCTGCCCCTGAAAAAATGCCAGCTGATCCTTTCCAAGCTGATCACCCACACTCTGGCAGCAGGAATTACCCAGCTATTGCTGCTTTGCAGCATTGGTGCACTGCTGCTTCCTCTTTTGGCCGCAGTGGAAAAAGACCCCAACTACAGTCTTTTGTCCTTATGGGAAGCCTTTATGAGGCTTTATGAGCATGATATGGGCACCATCCTTGGTCTGCCTGCATTTGCCTGCCTGGTCAGTCTTTTGGGCATCATCTGCAGTACGCTTACCATATACTGTGCGATTTCTCTCGGCCAATGCTTTTTCAAGCATAAGGTCATGGGCTCTGTCCTTTGCTACATCGCCCTTTATTTTGTGCTGCAGATCATCAATACTATTTTTATGCTGCCCACAATGTCTTTCACGATCAGCGATACCGGTGCAGCCCTTGATTTTGATCTTCTGGAATATTTCTTCCATATTTTTACCTTTAGCTGCATCAGCTGTGTTCTTTACAGCATCATCTTCTATCTGATCACTTATTTTACGATGGAAAAAAATCTGAATCTGGACTAGAAGGAATCCGCTCCAAAAAAGTACCTCTGCATACTATATAAAAAAATGCAGAGGTGTTTTTTATGGACAAAAATCCTTTATTTACAGCTACCCAGGAAATCCCCACAGTTTCCTTACAGTCTCCCTTCCAGGGAGAGCTGCAGATTTCTGTTATTTCCTCCATTGGTCTGATCCCGATTCCTGGCGCGGTAATCACCATCTCTTATACCGGTGATCCCCAGCAGACGCTTATAACTCTTACCACAGACGAAAGCGGTCAGACTCCTTCTATCCAGCTTCCTGCACCTGATATAGAATACAGTCTGGAGCCGGAGCAGATCATACAGCCCTATTCCGAATACAACATTCAGGTCAGGGCAGAAGGCTACTACCCTGTTCTTGTTACCGGTACTGAGATTCTGGCAGGGGAGCTCGCCCTGCAGCCTATACGGTTGACTCCTGTCGAATCCGGCGAACCTTCCAGAGAAGGAGTCAATATCCCAGAGCACACCTTGTTTGGCGAATATCCTCCAAAAATCCCGGAGGATGAGGTCAAGCCTATGGAGGAGTCCGGCGAAATCGTCCTCAGCCGTGTTGTCATCCCTGAATATATCATCGTGCATGACGGTGTTCCCAGTGATCCCACTGCTCCCAACTATTACGTGCGTTATAAGGACTACATCAAAAATGTGGCATCCTGTGAAATCTATGCCACCTGGCCAGAGGCAACGATCTATGCCAATATTTTAGTGATCATGTCATTTACATTAAACCGCGTATATACGGAATGGTAGAGGCACCACTGGTCTTAAGTGATTTTTCTCCAAACTTTGGATATTCTTCTATCGTTTAGATAATTGAATTTTCATAGTCCTGTAATTCATGATATATGCCTTCAATGATTACTTTTTCGTCAACGATACGATAAACAAACATATATCTATGCTTTGCAAAACGGATCTTATGCAGCCCCATTTCTTTCAACCGCTTACTCTTGCAAAAGCCAAAAGTATCTGCTCTTTTCTCTCATTCCGATTTTCTATCCATTATATAAGCCGTTGCTGTTTACCCATATCCTGAATTTTATCCTGATGTGTCCATCTTTTACCTCAATTCGATCAATAAGAGAAGCCAGCAGCATTTTTTTTGTTGGTATATCTGTATGCTGAAGCTCTTCTTTCCAGTTAGGTGCTTTTACGCACAGCTGCTCTGAATCCGTATCAGTAAGTCTTGTCTGCTTCCCTTTCTTTTGTATCTGTACTTCCTCTTTTAAGAATGCTTCCAATAACTGCTGTTTTTCTTTTATCATAAAAGCTAATTTTTCCGCGCTGAAGCAATACTCGCCCCGAATGGCAGCCGGTATCTTTTCTTCCAGTGTTTTCATATCCTCTGCTGTTTTTTTCTTTTCTCTCTGAAGGGTATGTATCCTCTTTTCCATGTCGATATGACTCTGCTTCTGGATTTTTTCCAGTTCTGCCGTCACATCCACCTGCTTCAGATGCTCCATACAGTCTTCTACCACTTTAAGCACAATACCCTCTATGTAATCCTGAGAATAGCAGCTGCGTTCCCTGCATTTATCCGGACAAACATATCTTCCCACAAAGGATACCTTTTTTTCGCCTGTTGATTTCACAGTC
Organism: uncultured Lachnospiraceae bacterium; assembly: GCA_964389835.1. Classification (GTDB taxonomy): domain Bacteria; phylum Bacillota; class Clostridia; order Lachnospirales; family Lachnospiraceae; genus VSOB01. The sequence continues at coordinate 73,242 of CAYMEZ010000011.1, forward strand.
CAGCGGTTACAGTAGCTTCCATTTTTCAGTTTCTTTCCGCAGTAACCGCAGTATGCTAAACCGGTCAATACAAGCTTTCCTCTGGTACTGAAAGGCACTTGATGCTGTTCTTCATACTGTTTTACGGTATCTGCCTTTGCTGCAGCCAGCTTTGCTTTTCTGGCTTCCCGGATCTCCTGTGCCTTTTCCCACATATGCTGGTCAATGATAACCAGCTCCGGTATCTGATTTTCTGAATAAATCCAGTCTTTCCTGTCTAATCTGGTAAAACTGCCATGATTTTTTCGCCTGTTAATTGCATAATATCCCATATAAATAGGATTCTTTAAAATACTGGCTATGGTTGCCGGCTTCCATTTATCTGTTGTAATGGCAGGAATCCCTTCTTCATTTAAGGTCTTTGCAATCTTCTCATATCCCATGCCTTGATGAATGACCAAGCTGTATATTTTTCTCACAACAGCTGCCTCCTGCTCCACGATCTCCAGTTTTTTCAGCAATCGTCCATGATTGCTGAGCACGCCGGAGGGTATCAGCTGATATCCAAAAGGTGCTTTTCCACCTACAAACTTTCCGGACTTTACCAATTCTCTTTGATTGTCCCGGACTCGCATACTGGTTTTCTTGCTTTCTCCTTCGTTTTGCCAGAATCGGATATAGTTCAGTAATTTATCAATATGCTCCTGCGTTTTCAGCTGACCATCCTTGATCGTCCAGACCTCTATCCCAAGCTGATTCAGCGTGGCTACATAGAAGCTGTATTCTTCCTGTCTGCCGATTCTATCCGACATATAAGTGAGCAAAATGTCAAACTGTTTTTCCTTTGCATCGGTAAGGATTTCCTGTAATACCGCTCTGTCCGCAGCCCCATTTTTATAAGCAGACACCGCTTTCTCAATATATTCCTTATCAAACACCCAGTCAGGCTGCTTTGTGATATACTGCTCTGCTTCCGCCCTCTGTACCGGAATGTCATCATCGTGAAGCTGCTGCTTCGATGATACCCTGAGTAACGTCCGTACTTTTTTAGCCATTGCCTTCTTCCTCCTTACCATTGTTAGGAATACATGGCAATGCCGACTCTTTCTCCTGCATAAATCTGTTTTTTACTTTTTCCAGATAAATCCCCTTAAGTCTGCTGATAAACTCCTGCTCTGCTTCCGGATCTGACTCCTCTGGAAATTCCACTGTAACTTTTACTGTTTTGTTTTTGTGTTTGCACAGGAATGCTTGAACGGGCACTTACTTATCCGCCTGTTATATTTTTTCATTCTTATTGCTATGTGCTTCTGGTTGTCTGTATGCAGAATCAGTTAATTTGCGTTGTTTTAGCCTTTACACATAAAGGGGGCTGTCGCAGAACGACACCCCCTCTTCTTTAATCCTCGATCAGTCTCAAGCCTGCAGTATCCGTTACCGGCAATGAAAATGTAATCGCCTTAGCCTTACTGTCCAGTCCTGCCTTTTCCATAATCGCCTGCATGATACTATTTTTCTGTTCTGTCTTAGTAACAATAAATATCATTTCTTTTTCCACTGCCAGAGACACTCCCATAAATTTATCCGCTGCTGCCATTCCTGTCCCTTTGGCATGGATAACTGTTCCGCCATATGCGCCTGCAGCTCTGGCTGCTTCCATGATCAATTCTGTATAGCCTTGTTCCGCAATCACAACGATCAAATCATGCGTAGTATTTTGCAAGGTTGATTCCTCCTCTTTCTGATAATCTTGACTTTCCAACAGAAACTGTAATGTCTTTTTCCCACCGATACTACTGAGAGGAACGATAAAAGCAATGCCGCCGCCCGGTGCATCAATCTTGAGATCTTTTTCTAAGCGTTTTTTCACTTTCTTCCAATTATCTTCTTCCAGAACTGCAAATGATACTGCTTTTTCTGTGGATTCCAAGCCTAGATAATCCAAAATATCACTTGCCGCCGTGCCAAATCCAAGGGACAGAAAATGAACGTTCAAATCATTTCCCTTGTACAGTTCTAAATATCTATTTGCGATCTTTCTGTCCACAATCGTTGTCATCAAATATAAACTGCCTATTCTAATCACCCTGCCTTTCCGTATAGAAACAGGTTCACACCTATACTATAATTCGATAATTTCCATATCTCCATATGCCTCCAGAGATGTATATGCTCCCTGATAGAGTGCATCCTTATGAAGCTTATTCTCTTTTACCTTATAGATCAATCCCATTACCTGAATGGTGATCAAAGGTGTCATAGCTACCATTGCTACAATTCCAAAGGCATCTGTAATAATATTGCCGCCAGATGCCTCACAGGCACCCATTGCAAACGGTAGCAAAAAGGTCGCTGTCATCGGACCGGATGCCACTCCGCCTGAGTCAAATGCAATCGCTGTAAAAATCTTGGATACAAAAAAGGTCAGCAGCAATGCAATGGCATATCCTGGGATCAAAAGCCACAAAATAGAGATCCCTGTCAACACACGGATCATGGCAAGTCCTACAGACACAGACACTCCGATCGACAGGCTCAGTCCCATGGCTTTCGCGGAAATCGCGCCTGAAGTCATTTCCTCAACCTGCTTTGTCAGGACGAATACTGCCGGCTCCGCTAAGACGATAAAGTAACCGATGACCATACCGATCGGCACGATGATCCATGCATAAGGCAGTCCTGCTATCGTCTGTCCCAAATAATTACCTGCCGGCATAAAGCCTACATTTACACCTGTCAGGAAAAGTACAAGTCCCACGTAGGTATAAGCCATACCGATCGCTATTTTGATCAGAGTTCTTTTGTTCGCCTCTCTTGCAAAAAACTGGACGATCCCATAAAAAACAATAATCGGTAAAATAGAAATGGCTATTTCTTTTATATAAGTAGGAAACGCTACTGCAAACAGCTTCCATAAATCAACGGTATTATCAATGATATGTATTGCTTCTGACACCTGCTCGCTCTGTTCGGGCTTGAATATCATTCCCAGGATCAAAACTGACAATATCGGACCAATAGAACACATGGCAACCAGACCAAAGCTGTCATCTGCCGCATGTCTGTCGCTTCGGATCGCAGAAATACCAATACCAAATGCCATAATAAAAGGAACTGTCATAGGTCCTGTGGTAACACCGCCTGAATCAAAGGCAATGGCAAGAAAATCTCCGGGAACGAAAAACACAGCCAGTGTAAAGACAATGGTATAAAAAAATACCAGCAAATGTCCTAACGGAATCCCAAAGAGCATACGAAAGATAGAAAATACCAAAAATACTGCAACACCAAGTGCCACAGACAAGATCAGCACCAGATTGGGAATGGATGACACCTGCTGTGCCAACACCTGTAGATCCGGCTCTGATATAGTAATCGCAAATCCCATTACAAAGCTGACCACGATCACGATCAGAACGCTTTTTGATTTGGTCATAATAGAGCCGACCCGCTCACCGATCGGTGTCATAGACAATTCTACACCAACATTGAAAAGCAGCATTCCCACGATCAGCAGAACTGCTCCGATCAGAAAGCTGACTAAGACACTGGGCGGAATCGGTGCAATGGAAAAGCACAAAAGCAAAACGATCACTAAAATCGGCAGTACCGCCTTCAATGTCTCCATGAATTTTTCTTTAAATTTTGAATGAATAAACTGCAAGCTCTTTTTTCCTTTCCTTTTTTCTAAAGTATAACATAAAGCTTTTTTCATTTTAATTAATTTTTGGTAAAAATTTAATTAATAAAGTCAGCGCGTCCATCTCTCTTGCATTAAATTCTGCAAATTTGGTATAGGTTCTCTGAATGG
>CAYMEZ010000012.1:0-76056 GCA_964389835.1 uncultured Lachnospiraceae bacterium
TAACTTCAATATTATCCCTCCAAGCATAAAATCTGACGGATAACTAAAAATTATCTATTGTATATATTATACTATGCCACTCATCAAATTTCATTTAAATTTTAACAATTAAGAAACTTTTTATTTAAGCAGAAAGATTTGATCTTATCAGCTAATCCTGTATCCCTTTAACAGAAAAATCCGAAGCATACACCTCGGATCAGACTGCAAATATTAATTTTCGTAGTTTGTAAACCTATATCCCACGCACTTCTAACGGACAGGCATACTCCACTTTAATTTTCAAAAATGATCACTTTCTCAGGGTTCTCTTTCCTCTGCCTGCACTGCTTTTGCATCCTTTGCTTTACGCCACTTGATGCCAATGGCACAGGCGGTCACAACGAGCACCACAAACACCATAAACAAAATAAGATATGATAAAAAGTAACCCAAAAATGCATTTAAGTTAGCCATCACAGACTCCTTCCCTTCTTCCGCTATCTGACATCATTATAAGCAATCTGACAATAAAAATCAATCGCAGATTACGTCTGGCAGCAGATTTTCGCCATCGGCGGCTGTGGTTGCCAGTTCATCACAGCGTTCGTTCTCCGGATGCCCGTTGTGTCCCTTTACCCAGGTAAAGGCTACGCTGTGAGGCTCTTTCGCTTTCAGCAGCCGTTTCCACAAATCTATATTTTTTACCGGTCCTGCCGAACCCTTCCAGTTCTTTTTCAGCCAGCTGTCCACCCATTTTTTATTAAAAGCATCGGTAACATATTTAGAATCTGATATAACCTCTACCTGACAGGGCTTCGTCAGAGCCTCCAGCCCTACGATCACTGCCATCAACTCCATCCTGTTATTTGTGGTTTTCCGGTATCCCCCGCTATATTCTCTGGTATGCAGCGTTCCTGCTTTGTCTGTATAATGCAGGATCGTTCCATAGCCTCCCGGGCCTTCTGGATTTCCTCTGGCAGAGCCGTCTGTATATATCGTTACCTTCATTCCCAAATCCTTTCCTTTAGAAATTTTTCTGCTCTCTTTGCCGCTCCGGCTGTGATTTCAGGCGCATAACCCGTAGCTGCAAGCAGCCGTATCGCATTGCTGGTATCCGCACTTCCTTTTCTGATCGTATAGGGAAAATAAATGTCCCCGTTTTCTATCTCTTCTGTAAAATAGTAGTTATCATAGTCTGCTTTCAGAAGCTGCGTCAGTTCTCTGTCATGAGTTGCTGCAAAGCACTGTATGCCATTGGTTCTAAAATACCAAAGTATCTGTGTAGACGCTGCAATTCTCTCTACAGTATTTGTTCCCCGCAGGATTTCATCCACAAAGCAAAGAATCGGTCTGCCTTTTTGTATCTTTTTTTCTGCTTCCAGAATTCTTTTCAGAGAAAGGATTTCTGCCATATAGCTGCTTTCTCCCTTTTTCAGATCATCCCCTGCTCCCATCGCTGTATAGATTCTGGAAATCGATGCCGCAAATCCATCTGCCAGTGCAGTATGAACGGTCTGTGCCAACAATAAATTCACAGCTGCTGTTTTCAAAAAGGTGGATTTTCCAGAGGCATTTGAACCAGTCAGCAAAACCCCTCTTTCAGAGCTTACATTGATGCTGTTCTTTACCGGCTGCTTTAAAAGCGGATGGTATCCCTTTTCCATAGAAAAATCTGCCGCCTTTTCAGACAGGCATGGGATACAATACTTATCCAGAGATGCCCTGTACATAGCAAGGCTGATACAGCTGTCTATCCAGCCTGTATAAGCAGCTCCCTGCAAAAGCTCTTTCTTTAATTCCGGCATTTTCTTCTTGATCTGTAAAAACTGGATCATATCCGGGTGAAACAGCATGCGCAGATAATCCCCTGCCATGGACAAGGGGCTGCCATTTTCTCTGGCACACTGTAATATCCAGAAGCTGTGCTTTTTCAGACCGGACAGAGCCGACACACAATCCTCCAGCTTTATGTGCAAAACCGCAGCTGCCTCCCTCTGCACCTCTCGATCCAGTACTCTTAATAAGGCACTGAGGCAGTCCGTCATACACACCATTTTTGCCACACACCGCAGCCAGGGAAGGAGTTTCGCTCTCTCACTAAAATAGCTTAAAATCTGGTAAACGATCAGCAGTGCCAGGGCGCACATTCCCATTGCCATATTGTATCTGAGTAAGATGATCGCCAACAGATAACCGGCATCTGCCATATATTCTTTCCAGAGCCCCTGCAGGTTCTCATTTTCAAGTCCGGCTATGCCGTCTAAAAATGACATATTGCTATTTTTCCCGATCTCTGCCAGCAGCATCTGTGTCTTTACTCTCTGGACAGGATGATCGGTAAAATACTGCACCGTCCGTTCCCATCTTGCTGCCTCTGCTGCATTTTCTGCCGGCAGATGAAGCGCCTCATACAGATATTCTGCACCTAGCTGGGACTGTGTATAATCCATCCTTGCATAGACTTCCTCCATGTCCAGTTCTTTCCATGTGATTTCATCGATCCGAAAGCGGTTTTTTTTCTGATCCTGCATTTGGGAAAAATACTGACTTGGGCGATTGCCTTTCCTACTGGCAGTCGGAGGCTTTCCCCAGGAATCAAAAAGCTGCTTTTCAAATGCCAGTCTTCTTTTTTTCTCTTCCCAGACCAGCCGAACCAGCAAAAACACCAGCAGAAAACAAAAAGCTGTCAGCATCACTATATATTTCATAGTATAAACTCCTGTCCCGGTGCTTGGATTTCTTTTATTTTTTCAGCAAAAGCTCTGCCGCTTTCGCTTTTTTTATATTTTTCTATCATATCATACCGATCCCACATATGCATGGGAAATACTGCGTCCGCATCACACTGGACCAGAAATTCTTTTATTCCATAGTCATAAGCCGCCTCTAACCGTGGATCTAACGGTACAAAGGCAACATGAAAATGTCGTTTGCTGATCCTGCTGATCTCCCTTTTATAATCTGCTTCCATCTGCTTATTCCATGCAGGAGCTTCTCCCTCCCAATGCCACCAGTTCAAATCTCCTCCATGGTAGAGCACCTTTCCCTCTGCAGATATGATAAATGCCACTCCCTCATCTGTAGAACGCAGGGTTTCTATCTTGATATCTCCCCATTCCAGTGCAGTATTTTTTCCAACATGGGTGATCTGCTCCTTTATCGAGGGCTGGACTTTGTTTCTTTCCAGATACCGGTCACTGAGCTTAATGTCCGAGCTTAAAAAATAGTGACAGCTTTTATATTGACTGGCGTAGTCAAATATTATGAAATCAAAATGATCGTGGTGTTTATGGGATGCAAAGAAAAGGATGGATTTTTCTCCATCCCACCTTGGAAGCTTTCCCTTATAGTAATCAAATATCAGCACATGCTTCTCCAGCTCCACCGCAAAGCCGCTGTGATACAGATACGTGACCTTCATCCGTTTTCATTCCTTTCCAGCTATTCTTTCAGGTTTTCAGGTCCAAATCCCATAGGAAGCAGTTCCTCCAGCCGGTACTCTACATATTCCTCTGCTGATTTTGCAACGATCACAAGAAACTCTCCGGGATCACAGAATTCCATCATTACCTGTCTGCATACACCGCAGGGTGCTGCATAAGCAGTAACACCTCCTTCTGCTCCGCCTACAATGGCGATCGCCGCAAATTCCCGCTCTCCCTCATATATCGCTTTGAAAAACGCTGTCCTTTCGGCACAGTTGGTAGGTGTATATGCCGCATTCTCAATATTACATCCCTGATAGATCCTGCCGTCCTTCGTCAGCAGTGCTGCTCCCACCTGATAATGGGAATATGGTGAATAGGAATGTTCTCTTGCCTGTAATGCCGCCTGTATTAATTTTTCTTTCTCCATATCTTCTCCCCAAGCTCTATTGACACCAAAAGCTTTTGTGAATAAAGCTCTCTTTTCCTCAAAGCTCTCCAAATTTTGTGATCGCTTCCGTTACCAGCTTTTTGAATAATGGTGCTGCAGCATTTGCTGCCTCCTGTACCTCCTGATGGGATAAGGGTGTAGGGGAAAGCCCTGCTCCTTTATTGCATACACAGGAAATTCCACATATCCTCATGCCGGCATGGTTTGCCGCAATGGCTTCAATGACTGTGCTCATGCCCACTGCATCTGCTCCCAGCATACCGATCATCCTTACCTCCGCCGGAGATTCATAAGCCGGACCGGTCAGTTGCAGATAAATGCCCTCCTTCAAAGGGATTTCCTCTTTGCTGGCGCAGGTACGGATTATCTCCCGCAATTCCTTATCATAAACCGTTGACATATCCGGAAAACGTACTCCCAGCTCACTTATATTTTCACCGATCAACGGATTTGGCACAAAGCAGGAAATGTGATCTGTCAGCATCATCAGATCCCCTGCATTATAGGCAGGATTGATTCCGCCAGAGGCATTGGTCAAAAACAAAATTTCCGCCCCCATCAGCTTCATCAGTCTGACAGGCAGAACCACATCAGAAACAGGATATCCCTCGTACAGATGCACACGTCCCTTCATGCATACCACTGGCACTTCTCCCACATATCCAAAGATAAATTTTCCCTCATGACCGGGAACAGTGGAAACCGGAAATCCCTGAATCTCTCCATAGGAAAGCTCTGCCTTTACCTGAATAGAATCCGCATAATCTCCCAGCCCTGAGCCCAGCACCAGCGCAACCTTTGGTCTGAAATCAATTTTCTTTTTCACATCTTCATAGCAGCTTAACAATTTTTCATATACGTCATTCATTTGTATTCCCTTCTCCCATTCTATAGGGCAAAAAAAGCAGCTCAAAGCCGCTTTTTTGAATATTTCATTTTTATCTTTTATTTCTCTCTGCCTCTTCCTGCTCGAACATCTGATATACTTCAATCCTGGCAGAATCCAGATCCGGCATCCCTACAAAGCTTCCACCGTAGCTATAGGTATCACCGACCTTTTCAATCCTTACGATCTCCACAAAAGCGTGCAGAACCTCTTTTGTCCAGATCGTTAAGTATGCCTCATATACAGCACCGATCATCAGCGGCTCAGAACAGGTAAACCCCACTCCTGTCTTGGATACATCCACAACCTCGATCGTAACTTCCTTTTCATCCTTATCCAGACGCTTTATCAACAGTCTGGAATCCAATCTGCTTCTCGTACTTCTTCTGCGCTCGTCCATTATGACCCCTCCATAAGATAACATATCTGCCCTTGTCCGTCAGCCTACTCTCATCATATACGAATTCCCTAATTTTGTAAAGAAATTTCATCTGTGATAAACATCGCATCCCCGAAGCTGAAAAAGCGATACCGCTCTTTTACTGCCTCCTCATAGGCAGCGAGCACATTCTCTCTTCCAGCCAGCGCAGAAACGAGCATCAGGAGGGTAGACTCCGGAAGGTGAAAATTCGTAATCAGGCAGTCTAAAACCCGAAACTGATAGCCCGGATAAATAAAGATTTCCGTATTGCCGCAGCCCGGCTGTACCATACCGTTTTCATCGGCAGCACTTTCAATCGTGCGGCAGCTTGTCGTACCGACGCAGATAATCCTTCCGCCCCGACTTTTCGTTTCATTGATGACCTCTGCGGCTTCCTTTGTTACCTCATAGTACTCCGAATGCATATGGTGTTCTTTGACATTATCCACCTTAACCGGACGAAAAGTGCCCAGTCCCACATGAAGCGTCACATAAGCAAGGGAAATACCCTTTTCTTCTATCTGTGAAAGCAGCTGAGGAGTAAAATGAAGCCCGGCTGTTGGTGCTGCGGCAGAGCCTTCATATTTTGCATAAACCGTCTGATAACGGTTCTTATCCTGAAGCTTATGGGTAATATAAGGCGGCAGCGGCATTTCACCAAGACTGTCTAAGATTTCTTCCCAAATGCCTTCATAAGAAAACCGAATCAGCCGATTTCCTTCTTCTACGATATCAAGCACCTCTGCCTTTAAAGCACCGTCTCCAAATATCAGCTTCGTTCCCGGCTTCGCTTTTTTTCCGGGCTTTACCAGCGTTTCCCATACATCATTTTCATGCCGCTTTAATAAGAGCACTTCTATGACTGCTCCGGTCTCTTCCTTTGTGCCGTACAGTCTTGCAGGAATCACCTTTGTATTATTCAGCACAAGACAATCGCCCTCATGCAGATAGTTGACAATCTCGTGAAAAGAGTGATGCTCCCTCTCTCCGGTCTCTTTATTCAGTACGAGCAGTCTGGAACTGCTTCGATCTGCTAACGGATTCTGTGCGATCAGCTCCTGCGGCAGCTCAAAATTATAATCTGAAGTTCTTAAACCTTCCATATCATTCCTATTCCATTCCGTTATGAGCAAGAAATGCACCATAACCTCTTTTTACCTCGTATACATCCGCTTTGCTCGTAGCCTCCCACGGTGCATGCATATTTAAAACCGGAACGCCGCTGTCGATCACCTGCATACCGTAAAGAGCAAGGATATAAGCGATCGTTCCGCCGCCGCCCAAATCTACCCTGCCAAGCTCCGCGGTCTGAAACTGTACCTTTTCTTCCTCCAGAATCCTGCGCAGATATGCCAGATATTCAGCATTGGCATCATTGGAGCCGGATTTTCCCCTTGCTCCGGTAAATTTATTAAACACCATACCGCCGCCTAAATAGGCTACATTTTTCTTATCAAAGCTTGCTGCATAGGTTGGGTCGTATGCACTGCTTACATCGGAAGAGAGCATCATAGAGGAAGCCAGACATCTGCGCAGCATAAGCTCCGAAAAGCCTCCGCACAGCTCCAGCACCTCTGCCACACAGTTTTCAAAAAATTTAGACTGCATTCCGGTTGCTCCAACGCTTCCGATTTCTTCCTTGTCCACTAATACGCAGCAGGCAGTGCGCACCGGTGCCTTTTTCAGCTCCAGCATCGCCTGTAAGGAAGCATATGCACACACTCTGTCATCCTGACCATAGGCTAAGATCATACTCCGGTCAAAGCCTGCCTCCCTCGCCTTTCCGGCAGGCACGACTTCCAGTTCCGCAGAGAGGAAGTCCTCTTCCTCCATGTCATAATCTTCTTTCAGAATTTTTAAAATACCCGCCTTAACCGGATCTTTTACAGCGTCTGCCTTTTCTGCATTTTCATCCGCAGCTGCTGTGTTTTCCAAAGAAGTACCCTGAGACAAAATATGCAGCGGCTTATTTCCGACGATGATATCAAGTGCCTCACCTTCGATTACCTTATTTGCCTTTTTCTCAAGCTGTTCTGCTGCAAGGTGAATGAGCAGATCCGAAACAAAAAATACCGGATCACCCTCTTCCTCACCAACCTTTATTTCGATTACCGTACCGTCTTTCTTTACCACAACGCCGTGCAGAGCCAGCGGAATCGTCACCCACTGATACTTTTTCACTCCGCCGTAATAGTGCGTGTCCAGATAGGCAAAGCCGCCGTCCTCGTACAGCGGATTCTGCTTGATGTCAAGACGGGGCGAATCAATATGGGCACCCAAAATATTCATGCCCGTCTCCAAAGCTCTCTCTCCGATGTGGAACATCACAATGGACTTGTTCATGCACACTGCGTAGACCTTATCGCCTGCTTTCAGACTCTGTTTTTCCTTCTGATAGGAAGCAAGCGCGCGATAGCCCGCATCTTCTATTTTATTGACAATGACATCAATGCATTCCCGCTCGGTCTTGCCCGCATCTAAAAATGCCCGGTATTCTTTCGTAAAATACTCTAATTCTGCCAACTGCTCTTCACTGTAGGTTTCCCATACATTTTTCTTTTCCATGAAATCTCCTTTTACTGACGCAGCTCAATTCCCATGCTCTCTAAGCCGTTTAAAATCTTTTTCATTGCACCGGATACATCCTTTTCATCCAGTGTACGATCCTGTGCACGGAACACGATGGAATATGCCACGGACTTAAAGCCTTTTTTGATCTGTTCGCCTTCATAAATATCAAACAGGCTATAGCTTTCCAAAATCTTACCGCCGCGCTGTGCGATCATACTTTCGATCTGACCTACTAAAATCTCCTTCGGCACTACCATGCTGATATCGCGTGTTACAGCCGGATATTTTGCAATGCCGGTGTATTTACGCTCAAAGGTTGCAAACGGCTCGATCGCAGGCATATCTAACACTGCCACATAAACTCTAGTACCGATGTCATAGTTATCTGCCACCTGCGGATGGATTTCACCCAAAAAGCCTACAACTGTATCTTCATAGCGGATGAGCGCCTGACGTCCCGGATGGAGGAATGGCTTGCCTGCATTCGGATCATAAACACATTTTGCCGTCATGCCGATGCTCGTAAAAAATTCCTCGACTACGCCTTTCATCGTAAAGAAGTCGCCTTCTCCGTACATACCAAGTGTCATCTGCATCCGTTCCTGGGGAAGCTCAGTCACCGGAACCTGATACGGCAGATAAATATTTCCAAGCTCATACAGTCTTACGTCTTTATTTCTTCGATTGTAATTCGTTGCCAGAGAAGTCAGGATACCGTTTAACGAAATGGTTCTCATAATGGAAAAATCTTCTCCGAGCGGATTGGAAATCGTCACCGTCTTTCGCAAAACATCGTCCTCTGGAAGCAGGAGCTTATCAAATACCTTCGGGCTTTCAAAGGAATAGGACATTCCCTGAGAGAATCCGCAGTATTCCGCAATGTCTCTTGCTTTCTGCTCAATCCGCAGCTTAAACGGCAGTTTTCCGGTCGTTGCCTCACCGCTTGGCAGAGTTGTCGGGATCTTGTCGTAGCCAAAGAATCTTGCCACTTCCTCTGCAATATCGGCAAAGCCGACCAAATCCTGACGGAAAGACGGAATCACCAGCATACCATCTTCCTTCCGGTAAGCAATTTCCAGTTTTTCAAAAATCTTCAACATATCTTCTTCTGAAACATCTGTTCCAAGAAGCGCATTGATCCGCTCCGGCTCAAATGCGATTTCACGAAGCGGTCTGATCGGCTCGCATACATCTACCATACCGGAAACAACCCGTCCGCAGCCAAGCTCTTCCATCAGCTGGCAGGCACGGTCGATCGCTGCCTGTGCATTTCTTGGATCAAGCCCTTTTTCAAACTTGCCGGAAGCATCGGTACGCAGTCCCACTCTCTTGGCTGATTTTCGGATATTCGGTCCGTTAAAGGTCGCTGCTTCAAATAAAACAGTCTTGACATCCTCGGTAATTTTGGAATTTTCTCCGCCCATGATTCCGGCAATGCCGATTTCCTTTTCCGCATCGCAGATCATGAGAACATCCTGATCCATCTTCCGCACCTGACCGTCCAGAGTCTGGAACTCGTCACCGTCTTTTGCACGGCGTACTACGATCTTATGTCCTGCAATCGTATCTAAGTCAAAAGCATGCATCGGCTGACCATACTCTTCCATCACATAGTTAGTAATATCAACAAGATTGTTGATCGGTCGAATACCGCTTGCTGCCAGCCTTCTCTGCATCCATTTCGGAGACGGTCCGATCTTCACATCGGTGCATACCCTCGCGCAGTAACGCGTACACAAATCTTTATCCTGTACTTCGACACTGATGTAATCATTGACATCGCCGAACTCGTTTTTAATGCTTACCTCCGGTGCAAGAAAAGGCTTATCAAAGGTTGCCGCAGCCTCTCTTGCAATACCGAGCACACTGTAGCAGTCTACACGATTTGACGTGATCTCATATTCAAATACCGTATCACGAAGTCCGAGCACCTCTGCTGCATCTGCACCTACCTGTGCATCCTGCGGGAAAATATAGATCCCGTTTTCCGGTGCCTCCGGGTACATCTCTCTTGTAGAGCCAAGCTCCTCGATAGAGCACATCATTCCGTTGGAAGGAATGCCGCGAAGCTTTCCTGCTTTGATCTCGATCCCATTTTCCGGCAGCGGTCCGTCACTGTGCGCGCTTCCTGCCACCTTACCGCCGTCTAATACGACCGGAACCTTATCCCCTTCTTTGACATTCGGAGCACCGGTAACGATCTGGATCACTTCATTTCCAATGTCCACCTGACATACGATCAATTTATCAGCATCCGGGTGCTTCTCAATCTTCTGGATCTGACCGATGACGATTTTCTCCAGATTTTTATCCAGTCTCTCATATCCCTCTACCTTTGTACCGGTAAGTGTCATGGCATCGCAGTATTCCTGATCCGTGCAGGAAAGTTCCGGTACATATGCTTTAATCCAAGATAATGCTGTATTCATAATTCATGTTCTCCTTTTTTCTGATGACTATACGTTTTTTATCCGATCAAACCGGTCAAAGCCTGAACCCTGATTCTCACTTTCAGGCTTTTTATATAAAAACTGCTTTAAAACTGTTTCAGGAAACGAATGTCGTTTTCATAAAGCAGACGCATATCATCAATCTCATATTTCAGCAGGGAAATACGTTCCAGTCCGATACCAAATGCAAAGCCGGTATACTCCTTCGGGTCGATTCCGCACATTTCAAATACATGCGGATGCACCATGCCGCAGCCTAAAATCTCAATCCAGCCGCTGCCCTTGCAGAAACGGCAGCCTGCACCTTTGCACTTAAAACAGCTTACATCCACCTCAGCACTGGGCTCGGTAAACGGGAAATGATGCGGCCTGAATTTTACTTTGGTATCTTCTCCGAAGAGTTCCCTCGCAAACTCTGCAAGTGTTCCCTTTAAGTCTGCAAAGGTAATGTTTTTATCTACTACAAGTCCTTCAATCTGATGGAAGGACGGGGAATGTGTTGCATCGACTTCATCGGCACGGAATACCCTGCCTGGTGCGATCATACGGATCGGCAGCTTGCCTTTTTCCATGACGCGTGCCTGAACCGGCGAGGTCTGGGTACGCAGCAGAATATCTCCGTTGACATAGAACGTATCCTGTTCATCCTTTGCCGGATGGTCTGCCGGAATATTCAGTGCTTCAAAATTATAATAATCCTTTTCCACTTCCGGTCCTTCTACGACTTCGTAGCCCATACCGATAAAAATCCGCTCTACCTCTTCTAATGCGATGGTGTTCGGATGTCTGTGTCCGACACGGTTCTGCTTGGCAGGAAGGGTCACATCGATCACTTCTGCTTTCATCTTTGCTTCCCGCACTGCCTGCTCCATTTTCTTTTTCGCATTTTCTAAAACAGCTTCAATCTCTGCTCTTGTTTCATTTACAAGCTGTCCTACCTTCGGACGATCCTCCGGTGCTACATCCTTCATTCCCTTTAATACCGTAGTCAGTTCGCCTTTCTTTCCCAGAATATTGACCTTGACTTCATTTAATTTGTCCAGTACATCTGCTTCTGAGATCTGCCGCAGTGCTTCTGCTTTGATCTGTTCCAGTTTTTCTTTCATTGTGCTTCTCCTTTTTCTAAATATCCAACAATTTTGGAAAATTTCCTATGAGATAAAAAATCCCCTGCATATCACTATGCAAGGGACGAATGATTTCTCCGCGGTACCACCCATGTTCCTGCCGTCTTTGAACACGCACATATATCTGGTGCTGCTATATGCCGTTCCTATCTGGCAGACTCTCGATCCGTGTAACGTACGGCTACGTTCTGACCTAATCGCATACTATGCTGCTGCGCACACACCGCCGCTCATAGAGCTTTATGTGTCCCCTGCTTCTGCTTTCTGCCAGACGACTCCGGTGGGAAATTTCGGGATACATGAAAACCTAAAGAGGCTTACAGCCGACGACCTCTTTTCTCTGGAGGGAAATGTATCTCTACTGACACCATCAATGCCTTTTTCATTTGAAACTGTTTTGATTGAACTTTGTTGAAACTTGAAACTGTTTTTATTCTAGTGACTTTTTACACAAATGTCAAGAGTCAGACAACGGACAATTTTTCTCACGCTCTCTCCTGCTCCTTTTCCTACTGTTACGAAGCAGCGTCCTTGTGATATGCCAGCCTGATGATGTCCTCTATCCCAGCTTCCTCAATGGATACATCCTTGATCGGATGTGTTTTAGTGATCTCTTCGATGAGCCTCGCCGCCGTCATGTCCTTTTTCATAAATCTGTATTTTGCCCGGTTTCCCTCTTGGAAATACAGCTCCGCATGCTCTAACGAAGGTATTCCAGCATCATAAAACTCCACCGTCAAGGTTTTAAAGGGCGCGATGCGCTCCACTAGCTCATCTAATGGGCCGTCCTCGATCAGCTCTCCATGATTTATGATGAGCAGACGCTGGCACAGCTCCTGTATGTCGCCCAGATCATGTGTGGTCAGAATGATCGTTGTCTGCTCTGCCTCATTGATCTCCTTGATGAATTTGCGGATCGCATATTTACCGTCCACATCCAGTCCGATCGTTGGTTCATCCAGAAACAGGACAGACGGAGAATGGATCATAGCTGCCGCCAGATCGCCGCGCATCCTCTGTCCCAGCGACAGCTGCCTTACCGGAATATCCATGATCCGTCTGATTTCCAGTATTTCATCCATGATCTGTAAATTTTTTTCATACTCCTTTTTCTCGATCCGGTAAATATGACGCAGCAGCTCAAAGCTCTCTCCAAGCCGCAGATCCCAGTTTAACTGCGAACGCTGTCCGAACACCACACCTAAATCCTGTACCACCGCTTTTCGGTGCAGTGCGGTATTTTTCCCATTGATGAGCACTTCTCCCTCCGTAGGAGTCAAAATACCGGACATCATTTTTACCGTTGTACTCTTTCCTGCGCCGTTGGGACCGATAAACGCTGCAATTTCTCCCTTTTCAATAGAAAAGCTGAGATTTTTTACCGCATGGAAGATCTGTTTTTCACTGAATACGAGATTTTTCAGCGCTCCCTTCAGCCCTTTTTCTTTTTTTATGATCTGATAATCCTTTGTTAAATTCTTCACTTCTATCACTGCCATTTTGTTTTCCTCTGCTCTGTTATCTTAATTTCCGGCACTCTCGTATTTTTTCATTCCCAGCTTAAATACCACAGTAGCTGCAGTCATTACGACTACACCAAACACCATGGTCTGCAGTGCGATCCTGCCGCATCCCGAAAATTTGTTGGATATTCCTAACAGGTCTGCAGCCGGATAAAAGCTGATCCATCCAATGGGAATCAGATAAGTCAACAGAAACTGCAAGCTCTCTGGATACATGGACAAAGGATACATGGTCGTTTTGTCAAACAGCTCCTGTATATATCCGCCAAAATTCATGGTGCTTTTTGTCCATAGTGAGGTGCTGCCTATCATCAGATAAATGCCGCCTCTGATCAGGGTTGCTCCCAAAAGGATTCCTGCGATCGCCAATGCTTTTGTACATGTCCATTGAAACCCTACCTGTATACAGCCATATGCAAATACGCATACACCGGGAATCAGATCTGTAATTCCGATCAGATTAAAATTGGTAAAGAAAAACTGATACAGTACGCTCATGGGACGCAGCAGATACCTGTCAAATTCTCCTTCAATTACAAATTCTCCCATAAACCAGCCCTGAACAAATACGATCATAGACAACGCATGGGATATTACGGCAAGTCCATATAAAAATGCCAGTTCTCCATAGCTCCAGCCTGCGATCTCTCCAAATTCCCTTACCGCAAAGGAAATGGTGGCAAAGCCCACTACAAACTGAATCGGATTGGACAAAAGCCATCCGAGTATATTGGCAGGATACTCTAACACGGTCAGAATATTCAGCTTTAAATATGCCCACGTTACTCTGCCATAATATCTTATTTCTCTAAACATCTCCTTCTCCTTTCTCTGCATCCTCTCTGTTTACCTCTCCACTCTTTTTGTCCACGCTGCGCAATCCTATTACCTATCTCTCCGACTTTTCAGCCGCCCTGTACCATAACTCTTTTCAGTATTTTTCTCTGCAGGCTGAAAAATAGTAAAAACAACAGCAGCACCCATCCACCCTGCGTAAGCAGTCTGAGCCAGAGCATGTCCTTTTCATATTTTCCGATATAAATATCAAGAGGCAGCTGATAGATATAGACAAATGGAAGCAGGTTTAATATCCCCCTCAGCCAATCTGGAAAAAACCACAAAGGTATGATGCTGCCGGACAAAAGACGCAGCAAATGCTTTTTTACCTGCAGCATCGGATCCATGTTGATCGCAGTAAATGCCCACATGGAAAAGCAGGCAGCAAAGAGCCAGTTGATCATAAATGACATAAGTAAGCTGACAAAAAACAGGAAAAGTTCCCTTGTCCCAGCCGGCTTTGGCAGGCTGATGCAGATACTGCCGATCACAAAAATAGGAAGCAGATTTTGAAAGATCAATGAGGTAACCGCCCCTAAATCTTCAAAAAAATAAAGCCCGAACAAACTGACAGGCTTTAGCATATCTGTTGCTACTGTCCCCCTTTGCACACTTTGAAGGACTCTTTGTTCTACGTTTGTCATAAACAGCACAGACATCATAGAAGAAAGGACCGTATATGTCAGCATTGTTTCAATACTTGTGCCCCTAATAGCAGGGCTGCTTTGGTATAAAGCTTTCCAGAAACAGGCAGCAGCAAACATAACGATGCACTGCAGCAGAATATTTCCGTATACATCGAACCGATATGCCAGAGTTTTTAAGATCCGCATCCGATATATGTATCCATATGCGCTAAGGTCTGTTCTCTTTTCTCTCATGGTTTTCCCTTTCCAGTGCCCTGAGCTTTCGCGCACTATAACCTGTGTAATTCCGTATGCTCTCTGTAAAATAACTTGCGCCGTTAAAGCCAACAGTATAGGCGATCTCCGTAATGCTCATATCCGTATTTTTCAACAGCTCTATCCCCTTTTCCAGTCGGTAATGGTTCAGATACTGTATGGGAGAGAGATTCGTATATTTACGGAACAGCTCGGTGCATTTGTTTTTTCCTACTCCGGTATGCCGGCACATCTCCAGCAGTGTCAGCTTCTTCTGATAATGATCCTCAATATACCGGATCAGCTTTTTCATATCTGACAGGCTGTTACCCCAGGACTTCTCTGCCGCTTCACTGCTCTCATCAGGTTCTGTATGGGCAGCGATCTCATGCCACAGCTGATACGCCAAGCTCAGTATCTGCACTTCACTGCCTTGCTCTAACGAGCTGTCATAAATAGCCTGTAAGCAGTCCAGTGCACGCTTCTGCCAGTCTGTTTTGCCGTCCAGAAAAAGGTAAGGCATATTGCCTTGGAGAATGGGTTCTACCATTTTTCCCGCTACATACTTGCTGGTGCAAAGCAGCATCGGCGGAAAGATAATGCATAAGAGCACGCAGTTGTGAATACCGTTTCTGATCAAGTGCAAATGTCTGGAATTGACAAAAATGCCCTCTCCGGCTTTGATCATGAGCCTTTCTCCATCGACCAGATACCCGATGTCTCCCTCTAATACATAGATAAATTCCAGCTCATCATGCCAGTGCAGAGAAATATCTGAGAACTTCTCATTATAAAGAATATGATTTTTTCTGATATATACCTGAAAATCCGGGTTGTCATAATGCAAAATCTCTGAGCCGTCCTTTTTAATATCTGCCACTTTCCCTTATCTCCCTTACATCATCGCGCTTTATCGTCCGTTTTTCGTTCTTCTCTTTGCCGTTGTTTTTTCGGCAGGCTATTCCTTACATTTTATTGATCAAAAGCCTTTGGTCAGGCTTTTTTATTGATAATAGCATACAACATCACTCTTTTAAAAAATACCATTTTTATCACACAAACTATAACAATCTTCCCTTGTTGTGAAAATTTGTTGCGAGTATTCCTTCTATTTTAATCGTCTAATGTAACAATTACTTTTGATACCCCCTGAGATAAAAATTGATCTTGGCACCCACCAGCAGCAGATACATGCCAAAATACAGCCACAGCAGCACGATGATAATGGTGGTCAGCCTTCCATACATATGAAACCCCTGAAAACAGCTGATATAGATTGAAAACCCAAAGGAAAAACTACTCCATGCTACCGCAGTAAACACTGCACCAGGCAGCTGTGAGAAAAGACTCCGTTTTCCCCTTGGAATATAGGTATAAAGCAGGGCAAATGCCAGGCTGAAAAGCAGCCATGCAAGCAAAAAACGAAAATGCAACAGGTTTTCCAGCATTCCTGCAAGCTCCGGCATTCTCCGCAGCAGCACAGTCGTCAGAGTTTTTCCAAATACTAAAATACCCAGCGTTCCAAGCAGAAGCATCAGCAGCATCAGCGTATACAGGCTGGCCTTCAATCGAAGCAGAAAGTAATTCTGATGTCCCTTATCTCCATTCACAGCATCCAGTCCCCGCATCAGTGCCAGCATCCCTTTTGCAGCGATCCAGATCGTAATGACTGCCGTCAGGGAAAGCACTCCCTTTGACCGGTCGTATACCTCACCGATCAGATACACCATCAGAGAATCCGCAGCAGGAGGCACCAGACTGATCGCAAACTGCATCAGCATCGCTTCTGTAATGGGCGTATATGGGATCATGGCGCAAAGCAGCATCAAAAGCGGTATCATGGACAAAAACAAAAAGAAGGCTGCCGCCGCTGCATGAGCGCTAATATTGTCCTTGGAAACCTGTCTTGAAAATCCTCGTACCATACCAATAAATCCACGCACTCTGCCGGCAAATTTTCCCATCAATACAACAGCTCCATTTCACTTTGCTCATAAAAGAAATCCAATATTTCTTCTGCGTCTATTCCTGCAAGTGCCATATTTTTTGCTCCGTTCTGGCTCATTCCAATGCCATGACCATAGCCGCCTCCATAGACAAAATAGCCCGTTACCATACCATCCTTTTCCTTCTTCACGATCGTAAGAAATGCACTGGGCAATATTGCAGTTACCTCAGTTTCTGATCCGTCCTGCCGGATTACCTTATTCTCTCCATTTTTTAGTACATATCTGATATTATATTCTGTCTGTATCAGATAGGTTCCCTTAGTACCCTCTATCAAAAGCTCTGCACCAATGCCTCCCTCGCCTCTTCTTATAATCTGTAAATCTTTCAGTTCCCCAATGCCTTTTGGTTGTTGACTGATATAGTCATTTTCTGTTTTTGTTAAAATAAATCCGGGCTGTAGTGCATATCTTTCCATGATCCGCTGTTCCATTTCCTCTATGTCCACACGCCCTACCTGATAATGCCAGCGAAACCATGGTTCATTGCTTTCCCAGAATCCCTTCTGCTCATTTCTGATAAATTCTGCAAATTCCTGTTCCTCCCAGCCAGTTTCCCCTTTGAGCACCTTTGCCTGCAGGTAGGGCAAGGTCTCAGCTTCCAGTCCATTCCATGCTCTTAAATCTGTACCCATACCACAGGATGTAGAATAATAATAAGCGTGGATCGGCATATCCTGATACATAAGCACCAATCCCTTGGTATTCTTTACCGCCTCTGTGGTCTCTACGCATTCCTCCACATTTCCATAAACCTGAAATGCCGTACTGTCATCTACATGAGCGCCAAATTCTGGTAGACCTGCCTTTTCCATATTTCCATAGGCATAGGTTCTGGCACAGACTGCCTGCGCCTTCAGACTTTCCTCTGGATAAGAAGCCGGCATTTCACTGGGAACTACCCCATAAAGATATTCCTCCAGCAGCAGTTCATTGATCACCACCAATCCCCGATCTGTTTTTATGATCTCCATGCTGCCCCGGTAATCTGCTTTTTCTCTGCTTCTTTTTATGGACTGCAGCTCCAGTCTCCCACTATTGACTGTCATAGTCAAATGCACTCTGTCATTATTTTTGTAGCAGCTGCTGTCCGGTGTCAGGACAAGCTGTGTGCCTGCCTGATAAAGCTCCTGTTGTTCACCCCAGCTTAACAGGTAATCGCAGTCCGCCGTTACTAAAACACTTTCATGATAATTACCGCTGTAGCTGTCTCCTTGTATCAGCACACGGATGTTTTCCATATTTTCCTCTGATGTGATCAGGCAGGCACATATCTTTTCCTTTTCTATGACATAATCTGCGTTCTGACATCCGATCTGCAGATCCTCAAGTGCTGCCTCCTCTAGTTTTCCATACAGCCGGTATACTCTGACATCCTCTGTCAGCTCCCACTGTTTTTCCCCTACCAATATCTGTCCCTCTGATACACCTAACAGCTTGCCGCTGATCTTTTCTTTTTTGAAACGGCAGTCTGCTATCATACCATTTTCAAAGAAAAGATCTGCCACCTGTTCTCTGTTTTCCTTATCTACCATAACCGGCAGATAAAAATGTACTCCATTCAGGAAACACAAAATCCGGTTTTTCTCCACCTCACTGACCCATACATTGGATACAGTTGTCTGTGTCTGCTTTTCTTTTATGACAATATCAAGGATCACTCCATCTCTGATATAGGCTGTTACCTGCTGATACAGCGCATCCTCTACCTCATCTGTCTCATATGTATAGCTTCCTGATGCTGTAAACACACTTTTCTCTTCTGCATCCCCTTGCAAAAAAAGCTGTTCTCCATATGCCAGCAGAACGGTCTGCGTTTTTTCTATCTCTGGGTCTGCTTCATAGCCTCTGATGCGTTCTGCTTTCTCCTGATCTGACTCTCCTCCATGCTTTCCTGCCAAAAAACAAAACAGCAGCATCCCAGCTATGATCAAAAATGCCTTTATCCATATGCGCAGTTCTTTTTCCATGCTCCCTCCAGACTCTACAAAGGATATTTTCGGGAAACGCAGCTTACAATTCAGATTTTTCTCTAAAAAGCCACAGCCTTGCCCGAACAAAAAAGGCAGCTGCTTTCGCAACTGCCTTTATCTTCTGTATCCCCCAAAATGTGGTTCCTGTCTTTTGACTCCTAGCTTGCGCCAGGTGGGCAACCGCAGCACGAACGCCTGTTTTCCTCTGGCCATAATGGGAGGCATAACATTAATCCGGCAATATAGGAATCCCGTTTAAAGTAACTGTAGGTTCAAAAATAACAAGAATTTTTATCCCACATCTCAGGTTGATTATATTATAACCAAAACCTAGTGTAATTACAATAGAATTTTTTGTCTGCCGTACCCTTACTTAATCTTCCTTTTTCGCTACACTCTTCCAAGCATGCATTGCAAGGGAAACTGCGATAACACCATAGGAAATAAACATACGGATATACTCACTGACTGCAGAGTCACCTACTACTTTTGTTGCTGCAAGCGGTGCTACCACAAAAAGGGTATGGAATAAGATAACACCGATCACTGCCTGCTTATTATTTGCCTTCTGTACCGTTGCACCGCCTACCAGGATTGCCGCGATGGAATAAAGACCTACGTTTGTCTGCTGCTGAACGGTGTTAAAGGTTCCCAGATTCTGCAGGAAAATCAGCTGTCCCCAGGCTGCAAGCACAGTGGAAATACAGGTTGCAACGATACGAGTCCTGTCTACATCGATTCCTGCTGCAGTCGCAACGCTCCGGTTCTGTCCTACCGTACGCATATTCTGACCAAGGCGGGTATTTAACAACCAGTTATTTAAAAAGCAGAACAGATAAATCACTGCATAGGTAAATGCCGGAAGCTGGATCGACTGATAGATCGCTCTGACCGGTCCGATGCCTGTTCCGCTCATCAGAACAGCAAAGCCTGCGATCATGGCAATATACTTCACAAAATCCTTTTCTCCAGCCTTAGGGCGCTTTACGATCAGGCAAAGCGCACTATACACAATTCCGATAATGCCGCCGAACAAAGCAACATCTGTAAAGATCAATCTTGTTCCGCCAAAGAGCACATTCAGGATCGGAACCATAGGAATGATAATGCCAAAGGCAACCAGGGCAGCACCTGCCACAATCTTGCCAATCGTCTTTTTCTTTTCTACCGGCTGACCATTTTTCTTGCCATAGGAGCTGACGATCAGCGCAGATAGGATTGTCAGAGCTCCAACCAGCAGCACAACGATACGGAAGCTGATGTCGTCCAGTGCATATTTCAGATTGCCAGTTAAATCAAAGGCATTTCTAAGGCCAAAGCCTCTCTCTAACAGGTTGGCATCCTCAAAGGGGATCACACCACCGATAATATACAGGACAAACAGACGATACAGACCATCTGCAAAGAATCCCAGCACAAGACCTGCGATCATTTCTGAGCCCTTTGTTTTATTGTACAGCTTACCAACAAGCCAGCCAAAAAAGACAGCCAGTGGCGTACTGAGAAGCGCACAGAGCAGAAAGCCGCTGATGCCGGTAAAGCCCCAGTGTACTACCCAGAAAATAGCGATCTGGGCTGCCATAGCGCCTACAACAATACCAAAGTTCATACCAAGTCCTGCAAGGCAGGGAATGATCAGTGCCAGTACCAGACAGGTATTCCGCCCAAATCTGGCAAATACATCAGATACAATATAAGAAATCGGTGTATCTGCGATAATCATACATGCAAGACACAATACCACAAACAAAAGAACAACTTTATTTCTAAACATTGCTTCCTTTATGCTGTCCATGGGTGTCTTCTTTGTTTCAGATCCATTACTCATTGGAAGACCCTCCTTTCGCCTTTGCAAGGGCGTACAGAATTACACCATTCTGAATAATCTGGCGCATTGTGTCAGAAATATCCGTACCTGCCAGTAACTGATTGGATACCGGCGGTGTAAAAATGATCAGACCCTGATACAGGAAAGTTCCTATGATAACATTCATGATCGTTGCCTTGGACATGGTAGCACCACCGATCAGAACGGCTGCTACACACAAAAATCCCATGGAAAGCGGAGCCGTATATGCCTGCAGATAACCAAAGCCCTGTGTGTAAACCACAATGCCGATCGCGCCGAGAATGGTAGACATCACTACACCCTTTACTCTCATCTTATCTACATCAATTCCGCTTGCACGGGCAAAGGTAGGATTCGAGCCTACTGCCGTAATGGCAATTCCTGTTTTGCTGCGGAAATATAAATAAACGATAAAGCATACCAGTAAAAAGAACAGGATCAGACCCACCGGAATAAATACACCGCCAAGGGTAAAGCCCCATGCATCATTCAGCAGATAACCAAAGCTGCTTTCCATCGCTACAGAGTTTCTGACACCAATTCCGCTTAAAGGCCATGCGATCTCACCGCTTCTGAAGGGAACGCGGAACCATAAAATACACATCAGATAAATAACAGAATATCCGATATAAGTCGTTACCGTCATTTCAGAGCCTTTTACAAGGTTCAACAGTCTGCCATAGCCGATTCCCACGATCCAGCCAAAGGCTGCTGAGATCACAACTGCAAAGATAAATGCTGCCCAGGGGCCTGCTCCCGGCATGATCGCATTAAAGGTCTGTGTAATCCCAAATTCGATCGCCAGAAGTGTACCTAAAAGACCACATACAATTCCCAGACTGATACCATAGTTTGGTCCAATACCACATTTGATCGTAGGGATCATGGCAAGCACCATAATGCCCCACATTCCCCAATATTTTAAGGTTGAGGAAAAATAAGATGCGACATCAATGCCATTTACATACGCGGTCAGCACGATCGCCATAAAAAAGCAAAACACAATCAGACGAGGCAGACCGATGACATCTAATGCTTTGTTAAACTTTTCTTTTGTCATGACTTGCTACCTCCTTTCATACCGCCTGACATTGCCATACCGTAATCTGCGTCAGAAGCATCCGGTGCAAAAATACCGGTCAGCTTGCCGTCTGATACGATCGCAATACGGTCACATAAGCTGCGCAGCTCATTTAACTCAGAGCTTACCATAATAATCGTCATACCCTGTTCACGGTTCATTTTTGCCAGCAGCTCCAGCACCAGCTTCTTTGCACCAATGTCAATACCACGGGTCGGTTCTGATACCACCAGCAGCTTGGGCTGCATGGTAATGGCACGTGCCAGACATACCTTCTGCTGATTGCCGCCGGAAAGTCTTCCTGCAAACTGCTCCGGTCCGGTGCAGCGGATATCCAGCTGTTCGATCATACTGCGGGCATGCTCCTCTGCCGCCTTCTTATCGTATAACTTGCATATTCCATAATTTTTCAGGAACTTCTGATCCACCTGCATTGCAGTAAATACAATGTTCTGCTCAATGGATTCATCCAGCAAAAGACCTGCCCCCCGTCGATCCTCAGATACAAAGGCAATATGCTTTTTCAGTGCATCTCCCAGCTTTGAGGGATCGATCTTTTCTCCATCAAACTCAATTTCGCCGCTGCTGGGATATAAGCCCAGAATTCCGTTTGGAATACCGACCTTTCCTTGTCCTGCCAGTCCTCCGATACCCAGGATCTCTCCTCTTCGCAGTTCTAAGTCCAGTCCCTTTACTCTTTCTCCCGGCATCTCTACGCGGAAATCCTTTAAACGCAGCAGAATGTCATCTTCACTGATCTGACGATTATCCTCTCCTGTATCCTCTACCAGCTTTTCTACCTTACGTCCCACCATCATCTGCGCAATTTCCACAGCTGTTGTATCCTTCGTTTGTAAGCTGCTGACAAAGGTACCGTCACGCAGTACTGTCATGCTCTTTGTTACACGGATCACCTCATCGATCCGATGCGTAATAAAAATAATGGCGATTCCCTTTGAAGCAAGGATCTGCATGGTCTCCAGCAAACGATCTGCCTCACTTTCTGTCAGAACCGCTGTTGGTTCATCAAAGATCAGCAGCTTCATGCCTGTCTTGTCAATTTCACGGGCAATTTCAATAAACTGCATATAGCCAACCGGCATGCCGCCTACCAGCTCCTGTTCACTGATAGAAAGCCCGATGGTATCAAGCGCCTTACGTGCTCCCTTTGCCATGGTTTCCTTATCCAGATTTTCCAAGGATTTTCCAAACATCCTGCTGGCAATGGTAGGTGTAGTAACCTCTCTTCCCAGCTTGATATTTTCTGTAACAGTAAATCCCGGTATCAGCATAAACTCCTGATGTACCATCCCGATTCCCAGTTCCATTGCTTTCTGCGGGCTGTCGATCGTTACCGGCTCACCGTTAAATTCAATCGTTCCCTCAAAGCCGCCAGTACTGTGAATAACCGGCATACCAAACAGAATGTTCATCAGAGTGGATTTTCCTGCACCGTTCTCACCCATCAGAGCGTGAATCTCTCCGGGCGCAACATGGAGCTGAACATTTTTCAAAACCTTATTTCCGTAGTACTCTTTTGAAATATTGTCCATCTTCAATACATATTTTGTTTCCATCTCTTCACCCCTTCGCAAATATTTCTTCCAGCTTTCTTTTCTCTACTTTCTCATACATACGCTCAGGAAAGGTCCGCCGGATCAGCCCTTTGCCAGATCCTTCTCTGACAGCAGGCATCCACCGGATCTTTTCTGAGCATATTCGTCATACAAAAGCCCTATCTCATAGTTTACCATGCTCTTTCCAACTTAGCAAGAAAATGCGCTCACCGTTTTCTGCGATGAGCGCATTACTAAGCAATATTAGCTAAGCCTTATAACACTCTGATCTAGTCCCTAGAAAGTATAGAACGGGCAAAGGATCATGAAGAAGTTATCCAACTCTCCTGTTGTCTCATCAGAGTAATGAGAGATCGTAGTTGCATCACCAGCGATCTTCTTCATTTCTGCTAAAAGAGCTTCTTCATCACATCTGTCTGTGATCTCGCCTTCACACCACTTAATACCATATTCAACACCAGCCTCGATCATCATCATGTTGATCGGTACTTCCCAGGTAGACATACGTCCTGTGTTGCCATACTCAGCAACCTTAGCCTTGATCTGATCAAGAACGTATGGTACATCGCCTTCATGTCCTTCTGTAGAAATGTTAAATGCAGAAGGATATCCGTGATACGGAGACGGGCAGCACTGCTGAGGATAAATAGCACCCAGCTCTGCAACCTGCTGGATCAACGGTACCTGCAGAGAGCAGTTTGTACTGAAGAAGGCTGTGTCTTTACCATATTCATCAACATAAACCTTGATATTCTCTGTTACCCATGCCTGAGCACCTGTTACACCAGCATCACCTGTCGGGTCTGGAGCAGTTGCTTCTACATACTCAATACCAAGCTCTGCGCAGCGGTTCTTGAAGCCCTGCTGACGAGCTGCGATAGTAGCATATCCAAGATGACGCTCAAAGGAAATGTGTACGAAAGTCTTAGCACCCATCTTCTGAGCCTGATCGATGATCGTTGTACCCATAGCGATCTCATCTACCAGCATGCAGATATCAGATGCTGCTGCGATAACACCAGGATCTTCTGCACAAACACCGCTGATGAAAAGAATGTCATCACGGGTCTCTCTTACTTTATTGATCGCTGCTGTAGCACCAGGAACAGCCTGTACAAATACGATAACCTTTACGGCAGGATCTGCAGCCATACCAGTAACGGTAGCAATGGTCTGCTCTGTTTCTGTAGAGAAGTTGTCCGGATATGTTGCTGTTACGATCATATCACCATATTTCTCTTTCAGCTTTACAGCCTCCTGATACTCTTCCTCGCCCTGAGAAACAGTACCTGTAATAATACCGATCTTATAATCAGCAGCTGCGTCACTCTCTGTAGCTGCTGCTTCTGTTGTTTCGCTGCTTTCTGCTGCAGCTGTGCTCTCACTGCTGCTTTCTGCTGCAGGTGCACTTGTGCTGGCACTGCTGCATGCTACTAAACTGAAGGTCATGCAAAAAACCAGCATCAAAGAAATAATCTTTTTCATAGATACATCCTCCTAAAATTTTTCTATTTATAACAATATAACATGTTCGGGTTTTTTGCAAGTTTTTCTTCATTTTTTTTGATATCGGGGATTTGACGCTTCCTCGCTGACACTATAACGTACAAATCCTTTATTTAAGCCTATTGCAGGCTTATATTTATACCAAAAAGAGCGACACCTTACGGCATCGCCCTTTCCTGATCATCTGAATCTCATATTGCCATGGTTCATCTTATAAAGCATCTACCAGCTTCTGAACTGCTGCAAGTGCTTCGTCCGGAAGCTTGTCATAGCCTTCCTTCTTCTCTGCAAAGCCTTTTACAGCGTCAACACGGTTCTGCATTGCGCTCTTTAATGCAGCTCTGTAGTCAGCATCATCTAAGTTTGGCTTAAAGTCTGCTGTCTTTCCAGACCAGTCATACATGATCTCGATGTCTTCAAAAGGTCCCCACTGCTCAAATTTAGCCTTTCCTTCTACGATTGTCTCAAGGATGCCAAGTGTATCAGCAGGTTTGCATTTTGTTCCCATGAAATCGCCTGTATTTACGATATAGCAGTCTACGTTCTTCTCTTCTACTAACTTTTTGAATTTCTCATAGTCGTTTACAAGAGGATAAGTTCTGAACGGGTTAGCGTAAGGAACGATACGAAGCGCGTTCATATCTGTACCAGCTGCAACACGCTCTGCTGTGGATGTCTTTGTAGCAAGTGTAGCACCCATTACAGAAGCTAAAGCAGAACCTTTTAATTTAACTACTGGCGGAATGGTAGGATCCTTCATGATCCAGAAGATTGCATTTACCGGAGCATCAATCTTATCAACACGGTTCGGAGACCATAATTTGGACTTGATCGCACGTCCGTTACCATTACGGATATCCTCTGTTACTAACTGGATCTTGCCTTCGCTGTCGATTGTAGCGGAGCAGTTCTGAGCAGATAACAGATATTCATTATCCGGGCAGCCTGTAGGATAATCTGCTGTCTTATCAAAGTATGTAGGCTCTAATGCGATAGATGCGCAGGTATCTGTGTTGATGATGAAAGCATCATCATGAAGAACCTTGATACCGCCGAACTGATCGTATTTTCCGCCATGCTTTGCATGTGTTAATGTAGATTTACCAGATCCTGACAGACCATATACGGAAGCAACGAACTTCTTGCCTCCCTCTAAGGAGTACTCTTTCTGTCCGCCATGGCAGGATGCATAACCGTTTCTGTTAGCAAGTGCCCATGCCATTGTCAGAGTACCTTTCTTGTGCTCACCAAAATACTTCATACCAAGAATTGCTGCGCAGTTCTGGTTTGTATCAAAGTAGCAAAGTGTCAGTGGGTCGCTTAAGCAGCTGTAGTCAACATCCGGTGCTTCGTGAGGTGCCCACTGAGGATCAGAGAAAATATAGATGTCAGGCTCGTTGCCGTCTGCGATCGGCTTGGAGTTTTTGTACATCTTAACATACTCATCAGACATATACTGGAAGTTGATCATCCAGTTGTAAAGTAAATTCTCTTCTCCTTCCGGGATCAGAAGGTGAGCCTTTACCATAAATTCAGGATCAAGACCTACAAAGCAGGTTGCATGATACATGGTTTTCCAACGTGTTTCATAAACTGCGTCCATAACTACTTTATCAAGTTTTACTTCATCAACACCCGGTTCACCCTTGATGCGGCGAGCTGCTGCATAACGGCCTGTTACTGCACCGTCATTGAACAGAAGAACCTTTGCATCTTTTTCAAGACCAAATGTTTCACCATCTTTGATCGGCATATCTGTTACGATAGTTCCGGGTGAATTTTTTGCTAATTCATAAGCCTCTTTTAATGTGTTAACCTTAACAACATTGTTTCCGTAAAAAGCTGCTTCAATAATAGAACGTGTTTTGGAAAATCCTACTTTGCCAGCACCAATTTCGGAAATTGGATAATACGCTTTTGTTGACATATTATGTCCTCCTTATGATATTGTGTATTTTATATCAGATCCACTTGCTGTTTCCTTGGACTGATACATGCCTTTTCCGGCGTACCGAACCCTAGTACACCGTTTGTATTATCTCAAAATGACCTGTAAAAGTCAATAATCCAGTGAAGATTTTTTATACCTCTTTTGTTGCCTCTGCCAGCCATTCCTGCTCTTCACTGGTCAGATATGGGGAAACCTTCTCATAAACTAACCTGTGATAAGCATTGAGTGCAGTCCTCTCTCTTGCCGGCATCTCCTCTGGAAGGATAGCTTCCAGATCAATGGGCACATATGTCAGATGACCAAACTCCATAAACTGACCATCTCCATTTTTCACACCCTTCTGCACCTCCAGGATATTTTCAGTACGGATGCCATATTCATCCTTTAAATAGATCCCCGGCTCATCAGATACGATCATGCCCTCCTCCAGTGCAGCCTCTGTCAGTCCGCCTGTATATGCCCAGCGGATGTTCTGTGGGCCCTCATGCACACTCAGCATATAGCCGATGCCATGACCGGTGCCATGCTTATAATCCATATTTTTCTCCCACAGCGGTCCTCTTGCCAGAATGTCCAGATTCCGCCCGCTGCAGCCATACAGAAAGCGTGCCTCTGCAAGCCGCAGCATTCCTACTGCCACCGCCGTAAAATGCTCCTTCATCTGATCAGAAACCGGTCCCAGTACAATGGTTCTTGTCACATCTGTTGTTCCGCCCAAATATTGACCGCCAGAGTCAACGAGTAAAAACCCCTCCGGCCTCAGCACTGCGCTGTCCTTTTCCTCTGTATGATAATGCGCCATTGCTGCATTTCCCTTGTATGCACTGATAGTGGAAAAGGACAGATCCAGAAACTCTGGAATTTCTCTGCGCAGAGCTTCTAACTGCTGTGACACGCTGTATTCCGTCAAGCCCTCCTGCTCCTTTACCGCTTTCTTAACCCAGTAAATAAACTTTGTCAGTGCCACACTATCCTTTAAATAGATCTCCCGGATATAAGACATCTCTTTTTTTGTCTTGACAGCCTTTAACAGCTCTGTCGGATTATTCTGCTCTATACAGTTTCCATATGCATCAAACAGCCGGTACATCAGATAGCTGACATTTCTCACATCATACAAAAGCTTTCCTCTGTTTCTGTTTCTGTTTCTCTTTCTCCTCTGCCCCATACTGTTGTCAAAGAAGTACTCCTGCAAAAAGGGCACGATCCTGAAATAATCCCGGATCTGTACACCTGCACTCCGCAAAGCAGTTACTGCCTCCTGCTGCAATGCGCCGCCCTGTAAGAAAATGCACACATCCTCCTGTGACACAAAGCCATAGGACATCAGAACCGGATTGTATGCTACATCGTTTCCCCGGATATTAAAAAGCCACATCAGATCATCCAGCTTACTGATAAATAAACAGGCTGCACCTGCCTCCTGCATTTTTTTACGCACCGCTGCCAGCTTTTCTTCAATGCTCTCTCCGCAGTACTCAGGAGGCACTATTTCAGCTCTGCTGCAGGGAAAGGCAGGCCTGTCCTCCCAGATCTGGTCAACCAGATCCTTTTCATACAGGATACGGACTTTTTTCTCCAAAAGTGCCTTCTCCAGCTCTTTTCCAAATCTGGCATCCACGCACCGTCCGTCAAAGCCCAGACGCTGACCCTCCCACATCATCTCCTTCAGATATGTGATAATATCCGGCACGCCCTCCTCCTGCATCCGAAACAGCCTGATACCAGTGTCAGCAAGCTCTTTTTCTGCCTGCACAAAATACCTGCCGTCTGTCCAGAGTCCTGTTTCCTCCTGAGAAACCACAAGAGTCCCATTTGAGCCTGTAAACCCGGACAAAAACTCTCTTTCCTTAAAATAGTCATTTACATATTCAGAATTGTGAAAATCTGCTGTAGGGATCAGATAATACTCAATCCCCGCTTCCCGCATGGCAGTACGCATCATCCGCAGCCTCTGCCTGATCATCTTTTTCTCCATGCCATCATTCCTTTGCTCAGATTTTAATACCCTTTCGCTTCTTCTCCCTTTAAAATACCCACTGCGGAAGAAGTTCCGATCCGGTCACAGCCTGCTGTCAGAAAGGCTTCCAGATCATCTCTTGTCTTAACGCCTCCTGCCGCTTTGATCTTTACAGCCGGCCCGATATGCTTTTTAAACAAAAGCACGTCCTCCATGGTTGCACCGCCTGTTCCAAATCCAGTTGAGGTTTTGATATAATCTGCGCCGGCATTGGTCACTGCCTTGCACATAGCTATCTTTTCCTCTTCTGTCAGGAAGCAGGTTTCAATGATAACCTTTAAGATATGTCCCTTGCAGGCAGTCTTCAATGTTCTGATCTCTTCCTCGACCTGGGCAAAGCGATGGTTTTTTACATCACTGATATTCACTACCATATCGATCTCATTTGCCCCATCCCTTAATGCCTGATCGATCTCTGTTTCCTTTGCAGCTGTTACACTATAGCCAAGCGGAAAGCCTACTACGGTACATATATTGAGCTTGTCTCCATACTGATCTGCGATCCGCTTGATATAAGCAGGCGGTACACAGACAGACGCGGTTTCGTACTGAATTGCCTCATCACATAATCTTTCAATATCCTCCCATGTGGCAAAGGGTTTGAGCTGTGTGTGATCCACATGGCTTAACATTTCCTTATTTGTCATACATTTTTCCTCCTGTTTTTTCAATCATACCCATACTATAATAATATTCTTTTTCCTGTTTTTTACAAGCCTTTAATTTTTGTAAACTTTTTCTAAAGTTTTGTTTTTGCCTTGCACGGCATCTGATCCTCATGTTATCATTATAGGAAATATTCATTTCTAATGTTTTATCCGTTTATCACTTTATCAATTTATCAGTTTATAAGAAAGGTGGCGAAAGTTTCATGGACCATACAGTCTATTCCAAAATCACACCAGAAATCATAGCATTGGCAGAGCTCAGCAAGGAGGCAGGTAAGATCGATCCGGCACTTTATGTTGAGTATGATGTAAAAAGAGGGCTTCGTGATGTCAACGGAAAGGGCGTCCTGACCGGACTGACCAATATTTCCGATGTACGGGCATCCAGAATAGAAGATGGAAATCTCGTTCCAGATCATGGACAGCTGTTTTACCGCGGCTATAACGTAAAGGATCTGGTCAGCGGTTTTTCTGGGGAAAGACGCTTTGGCTACGAAGAGGTCGCCTATCTTCTGCTTTTTAATAAACTTCCGAATCAGGCAGAATTAGACAGCTTTGTCAATCTTCTTGCCGGCTACCGCAGCTCTCTGCCGACTCATTTTGTCCGGGACATCATCATGAAGGCACCCAGCCGTGACATGATGAACACACTGGCAAGAAGCGTTCTGACCCTGTTTTCTTATGACGACTATGCTGATGACACCTCCATTCCCAATGTACTGCGGCAGTGTCTGGAGCTGATCAGTCTCTTCCCCCTGCTTTCCATTTACGGTTATCAGGCATACAACCACTATCACAACGGGGACAGTCTTTATGTGCATCAGCCCAATCCCCAGCTTTCCACTGCTGAGAATATCCTGCACATTCTGCGTCCTGACAGCTCTTTTACACCTCTTGAAGCAAAATTGCTGGACATCGCACTGATCCTTCATATGGAACACGGCGGCGGTAATAATTCTTCCTTTACCACACACGTGGTTTCCTCTACCATGACGGATACTTATTCTGTCATTGCTGCTGCCATCGGTTCTCTGAAAGGGCCTCGCCACGGCGGTGCAAATATCAAGGTTGTCATGATGTTTGAGGATATGATGAAGCAGGTATCTGACTGGACAGACGAGGATGAAGTCAGTGCTTATCTGCAGAAGTTGCTCCGCAAGGAAGCCTTTGACCAGGCTGGCCTGATCTATGGAGTTGGACATGCGATCTACTCCAAATCAGATCCCCGTGCCGAGATTTTCCGCAGCTTTGTAGAAAAGCTTTCCATTGAAAAGGGACTTCATAAAGAATTTGCACTTTATTCTCTGGTAGAAAAGCTGTCACCTCAGGTCATTGCCAAGGAACGCC
Organism: uncultured Lachnospiraceae bacterium; assembly: GCA_964389835.1. Taxonomy (GTDB): domain Bacteria; phylum Bacillota; class Clostridia; order Lachnospirales; family Lachnospiraceae; genus VSOB01. Next base: position 30,533 of record CAYMEZ010000012.1, read on the forward strand.
AGATGTTCAAGGGAGTCAGCATCAATGTGGACTTCTATTCCGGCTTTGCATATAAAATGTTAAATCTGCCTCTTCAGCTGTACACTCCTATTTTTGCCATTGCCAGGATCGCCGGCTGGAGTGCCCACCGTCTGGAGGAATTAGTTACCAACGGAAAGATCATGCGTCCTGCTTACAAATCAATGTGCACCGATCAGGCCTATGTTCCCATTGATCAGCGCTAAATCGGATAAGCCAGATTTTCCCATGAAATATAAGGAAATAAAAAACTGCTGTAGGAGAAGCCTTTTTCTCTCACAGCAGTTCTTTTTATGCCATAGGAAAATCTTTTTATATTCCCAGATATTTTTTTTGTGCTTTTGCTGTCATGATCCCAAAAGCAACGATCGCAAAGAAAAATACAAAGGTCATACCCAGCTGTACCATTCCCAGACCGCCAACGGTATCATTTACAATCCCTACGATCCCGCAGATCAGCGTACAGATCCCCACAATGATGGTTTTCTGATACATATAGGCGATAAAGCCTGCAACATCCTTTGCTTTTGAAAGATCTGCGTCCTTTTTTACCATGACTCCCGGTTTCAGATTTCCCGTCTTTTTCATGTCAACGGCGCTGTAAACCAGATATCCTCCGCAAAAAGCAATGAATACATCCAGCATCAAATCCATTTTTATCCTCTCCTTTGTATCCTACTGTGCAATCCCTAAAAAACGGCATACAACCTCTGCCATTTCTTCTTTTTCGCATACATGATCGTGCAGCACCGGCGCATTGCGGATTTCCTCTACTGCCTTAGGTACTGGTATATTTGCGATGTCAGAAAGCACATCCGCAAGAGCAAAATCATCCATGCCGTCATACTCTGGGGATATTGCGCTTAATACACTTCTTGTAAACTTAAAAGGACTTGCTGTAGAAGCGATGATGGTCTTTTTCTGATCCCCTGTTTCCTTCCGATACTTCTCATATACAGCAGATGCCACTGCTGTGTGGGTATCCAGCACATAGCCTGTATTTTCATACAAGGCTCTGATCCTTTCTGCACACTCTTTTTCAGATGCGTATCCGCCATAAAATGCATCCAGCTCTTTTTTCATCTCTTCTGTAATGGTATATTTCCCTGTACGTCCCAGTTCTTCCATCAGCTCTGCATTTTTCTCAGGATCTTCTCCTGCGATCCTGTAGATCAGACGCTCCAGATTGCTGGAGATCAGAATATCCATGGAGGGCGATGTGGTCAGCACAAAGTCTCTGTTTCTGTCATAGGTACCGCTCTGGAAAAAGTCAAACAATACCTTGTTCTCATTGGAAGCGCAGATCAGCCTGTCAATGGGCAGTCCCATATTCTTTGCATAATATACTGCAAGGATATTGCCAAAATTGCCGGTAGGAACTACTACATTGATCTTCTCGTCCTTTTTGATCCTTCCCTCCTTGAAAAGTGCCGCATAGGAATATACATAGTACACGATCTGAGGCACAAGCCGCCCGATATTAATGGAATTCGCAGAGGAAAACTGAAAGCCGCTCTTTTCCAGCCTGTCCTTTAATCCAGCATCTGAAAAGATCCGTTTCACTCCGGTCTGGGCATCATCAAAATTGCCATGGATCCCTACTACAAATGTATTTTTTCCCTTCTGGGTCACCATCTGTTTTTCCTGTACCGGACTAACTCCATTTTTGGGATAAAAAACAACGATCCTCGTTCCCTCTACATCTGCAAAGCCTGCCAGTGCTGCCTTTCCTGTGTCTCCTGAGGTAGCCGTTAAAATAACGATCTCATTTTTGATCTGATTTTTCTTTGCTGCTGTCGTCATCAGATGGGGCAGGATGGAAAGTGCCATATCCTTAAAGGCAATGGTCGCACCATGGAACAATTCCAGATAGTAAGCTCCCTCTGCCTCTGCCAGAGGTGCGATCACCTCTGTATCAAACTTGCTGTCATAGGCTCTCTGGATACAGTTTTTTAATTCTTCCTCTGTAAAGTCTGTCAGATAAAGCTTCATTACCTCATAAGCAACCTCTGCATAGGTCATCTGGGAAAGCTTCTCTAACGTTTTATCCAACTGTGGGATCTGCTGCGGAACAAATAATCCACCGTCATCTGCCAACCCCTTTAAAATCGCCTGGGAAGCAGTGATCGGCATACCGCTTCCTCTGGTACTCTTATATAAAATTTCCATTCTTTTCTTTCCTTTCGTATCTTTTCCACGGCTTTTTATCTTCCAAAACCGCCCAATTAATTTCATAGTATAGCACAAAGCCTGTCTCTCCGCAATGATTACCGGATATATGTAACCAAATCTTATTTCTATTTTTTAAGAAAAAAACTCATGTCCGCCGTGCTCGAACAATCTGGTCAGATGTGTATCAAACCAGCGCATCCGCTCCGGTGCAGCCGCTCCTCTGGACACAAAATAAAGCGCGCCCTCTGAATTGTCCTCTCCCAAAAGTGCTCTTTGTACAGCCTCCTGTGTTTTTTCGGAGATCTCCACCCGATAATATCTGCCGTCATAAAGAGGTGAAAACTGAAATATGCCATTGTTTTTTTGAAATACGACCTCCCTGACGGTATCAGGGAAAGCCTCATCCTCTACTCTGTTCAAGATCACATTTGCCACCAGCACTCTGCCGTCAATATCCTCGCCGCCGGCCTCTGCCTCTACGATCCTGCACAGGATCTGAAACTCCTCTTCTGTAAGTGTATTTTTCTGCCGTTCCAGTATTTCATAATCGATCACCCGCCGCCCTGACTGAGCCCGGTCGATCCTTCCAATCCTGCTGTATGCCTCCTCCTGCTCCTTTTCCTGCAGCTGCAGTTTAAATACCGGCGTGGCTGCATACTGGTTTCTTTCTGTCAGTTTCAGGCTGCAAAAGGAAAAAAGCACCACCATATTCCCCAGAACAAGCAGTATTCCATATTTCTTATACATTTTACTTCACCCATATTATTTTATACAGGTTGTACACATTTTATGATATACTTTTGAAAAAGGAGACGTTTTATGAATCTGCCCGGTGTTTATACTACAACCAAAAAAGACGGAAGCACCTATTTTCGTTCTTCCATTACATACCGCAAAAAGCACATCAGTCTTGGCAGCTTTTCCCTTGAGCAGACTGCCCATCTGGCGTATCAGGAGGCCTCCCGGATACTTTCAGAGCCCTCTGTTTTTTTAGGTGCCTATACTGACAGCTGTGCCCTTCCCTTTGAAAAATGGGTATGCCTGATCAATTTCCGTGACAATGGGCTCTATATTGCCAACCCGATCTACATCCATATCAAATATTTTGATTATTATATCTCTCCTGAGCTTGTCTTAAAATTTGACCTGGATGACCTGTTTTACTATTCTTCTCACAAGATCATGCGCCGCGGCAACCGCTTTTTTGTTGCAGATTATGGGATACAGACCGGCATTGCCTCCCGCTATGGCATCAAAAATCATGCTGTCCATGGAAGGGACTACCGCTTTGTTAACGGCGATCCACTGGACTACCGCTATGAAAATATTGAGATCATCAATCATTTTCACGGTGTAAGTGCTTCCATGAAGCATGGAAAGCCTTGTTTTAAAGCCAAAATCCACATAAAGGGGGATTTTGTGATCGGCTATTATCAAACAGAAACAGAGGCCGCTATCGCCTACAATAAAGCCATCGATATTCTGAAAAAGGCCGGTGTCAAAAAGCAGTACACTCCAAACTATATGGAAAATGTATCTCCTTCCCGTTACGCCGACCTTTACAATGACCTTGTGATCTCTCCTAAAATTTTATTTTATCAGCCATAAGCCTTTATAATACGCCCTTGGTAGACCACACGCCCTCTACCCGCGGCTCATACATGGTTGCTGCATCCAGTGCCTTGGCAAATGCCTTAAAGCTGCCCTCGGCAATGTGATGATTATTTACTCCGCTGAGCTTTTTGATATGCAGGTTCATCCCTGCAGAATAAGAAACAGCATAGAAAAATTCATGGAACATCTCCGTATCCATTTCCCCGATCTTAGGAACGGTATACTCGCTGTCAAAGCAAAGATATGGTCTGCCGGACAGATCTACCGCACAGAGGATCAGTGCCTCATCCATCGGAAGGATCATGCTTCCATAGCGCTTGATCGCCTTTTTCTCTCCTACCGCCTGCTTAATCGCCTCACCTAAAACGATCCCCACATCCTCGATCGTATGATGTGAGTCAACCTGCAGATCTCCCTTGCATACTACTTCAAGGTCAAACAGTCCATGCCTTGCAAAGCCATCCAGCATATGATCAAAAAAGCCGATCCCTGTGTTGACACTGCATTTGCCGCTGCCATCCAGATTCAGCGTGATGCTGATCTGTGTTTCCTTTGTATTTCTTGTTACTGTAGCGATTCTTGATTCCACTTGACTTCCTCCATTTCTTTCTCTCTTGATCATTTTGCCGTGTAGTCAATAAAGCAGACGCTGAGCGCTGCCGGCTCATCCATGCCGTCCAGCTTTGCACTCTTTGTATATTCCCACATTGTAAATTTATAGGGATAATCCGGAGTATCCTGTTCCTGAGAAATCCAGATGTCATACCCGATCAGCTTGGAAAGATCTACTCTGCGGAGCATCCACTCCTTATCTCCGTACAGGATCGGCTTATAACCCGCCTGGGCGATCGCATCCATAAAGGTCATCGCGATCTCTGTTTTGACATCTCTGGACAGTCCCTGTACCCTTGCCGTATCATTTTTTATGTATTCCATGTCAAAGGCCACCGGATAGGTAATGGAAAAGCCCTGCAGACCTTCGATCACCCTGGTTGCTTCCTCCAATGCTTCCTCCTTCGTAATGGCTTGTGAAAAAAATGTCACACCAATCTCAAGCCCTGCCTCTGTAGCCTTTCTGACATTTTCATAAAACATCTCATCTGCCATCAGATTGCCGCTGCCATAGCCTCTTGAGCCAAGGCGGATCATGGCATAATCCACCCCTGCCTTCTTCAGTCTTTTAAAGTTAATATCGCCATCCTTTTCCGAAACCTGAATCCCGACCTGAGATACCTTCTCGCTGTCCTCATAATATTTCATGATCGGGTACTGGTACACAAGTCCGGCATAATCATAGGTGTTTTTGGTCAGATAGGGATTGATGCTGACCCATTCCTCTGTTCCATCTGCTGCTACCAGTTTTGTATGTCTGCCGTCTGTGGAGGGATCCTCCTTGGTTTCTTCTTCCGTCTCTTCCTTCTGGGCAGCCTCTTCCTCCCTGCGTTCTGCCTCATCGTACATATGCCAGAAATCCAGCTCATCACTGGTCAGGGTGCTCCCTGATATATAAGGATCGCTTTGCTGCTCCTTAGTCTCTTCTGTCTCAGTTTCCTGAATATTTTCTGCACTGCTTTTCTCTGGCGGTCTGTCTGCGCCATTTGTCTGGGGTTTTTGGTTAAGCAACACCACTGCCCCTACGATCGCCAGTACAAACACCACCACTCCCATTGCCATATATACCGCCGGAAGTCCTGCATTTCTATCATCAAAATCATCCGATAATCTCATGTTATTGTTCCTTTTCAGACACTCCGCTTTATGTAATGCCGACTTTTCTTTTCATTTTCCCCTGAGGGTATGGCATCACACCATAAGCACATGATATAATACTTTCCATAAAAAAACAAGTAAGGGAGTTTTTCATGAAAACAAAATATCTTCCTCTTTTTATTGCCGCAGTCCTTCTTTTTTTCTGCTGTGGCTGTTCTAAAAATCCCACGCCTATATCCCGGACCGGGTTTTATTTTGATACAGTTATTACCATTACCTTATATGACACACAGCAGGCAGAAGCCTTGGATGCCAGCGAGGTTCTCAACACCTGCTTTTCTCTCTGTGAAACCTATGAAGCAATGCTCAGCCGTACCAAGCCAGGCAGCGATATCTGGAGGATCAACCATGCCGGTGGAGCGCCTGTTCTGGTTCATTCTGAAACTGCCCGCCTTTTGGAAAGGGCTCTGCAATACTGTGAAGAAACCAATGGGCTTTTGGATATTACCATTGCACCTGTTTCAGATCTGTGGAATTTTTCCTCTGAAAATCTGCTGGAGCTCCAAAACAGTACTGCCGGAATAAATGAAGCTTCTGACAAAGAAGCTTTTTCATCCCATGTTCCGTCCAAGGCACTGCTCACATCCAGACTTTCCCATGTAGATTACCGCAATGTGTCCGTTCAGGGAAATACCGTGACCTTAGCTGATCCAGATGCAGCTCTGGATCTGGGCTGTATTGCCAAGGGTTATATTGCCGATCAGTTAAAGAACTGCCTGCAGGCTCAGGGAGTGACCAGTGCTCTGATCAATCTTGGGGGCAACCTTCTGACTCTGGGTGCAAAGCCGGATGGCTCGCCTTTTATACTGGGAATCCAGAAGCCCTTTGACACACCCGGCAGCTTTGTTGCTACACTTCCTGTCAGCAATGCTTCTCTTGTTTCTTCCGGTATTTATGAGCGCTCCTTTGAGGAATCCGGCATCCTTTATCATCATCTGCTCAATCCCTTTACAGGAATGCCGCAAAACAACGATCTGCTGGGGGTTACTATCCTGACCGAATGCTCTGCCGATGCAGATGCGCTCAGCACTCTGGCATTTCTCCTTGGGGAAAAGGATGGTATGGTGTACATTGAAGCCAAGCCCGGTGTAGAAGCTGTCTTTATCACAAAAGATGGTGAGCTGCATCCAAGCTCTGGCCTTTCCGGGATTCTGCAAACGCAGTAGGTGTTGTATGCATGCAGCTCTGAAATGCTCTCAGAAAGGTGGAATAATCCTGAAATCCACATTCTTCACTTACCTTTGCCGCCGGCATGCCAGTCAGCAGCTTTTCCTTCGCTGCAGCAATCCTTTTCTCTATGATATACCGGTGAATGGTGTATCCGGTTTCCTTTTTAAACTGGCGCATCATATGATATTTGCTGATATAAAAGGTTTCTGCCAGTTGATCCACTGAGATCTCCTCAAACAGATGCTCCCGCAGATACGTGATCAGTTCTACTACCTTTGGATTATAAACTGCTCCTGCAAGGATAGTCTTTTCTTTCCCGCTTTCTGCGCACATCCGGTTCACTGCAAGCAAAAACAGCTTAAACAACAGCTGTCGTTCCTCTTTCCAGCCGTACTCCCTTTTCCCTGCTTCTCCTTCCTCCATCCGCTTTAAGAGCTTTCCGGCATCCGTTTCTTTCCATTCGCCGCAGCGCAGTACATAAGCTTTTTTCTCCGCTGCCTGGGAAAAACAGAAAAACGGATCATATTCCTCTCCCCTGCATTGCTCCAGATACTCTGTGGAAATGTAAAATATGCTTCTTTCATACGGAATGGAAAAATCAACTGTGGGCTTATGAATATCGTTCCGGTTTACCAATACCACATCTCCCGGCTCTAATACATAAGACTTTCCCTCTATCATATAGGTTACATTTCCACGATAAAAAACGATCAGCTTATAAAAATCATGATAATGCAGGCTGATATCTCTTGTCACACTGTCCTTTAGATGAAACAGTCTGAAGGACTCCCGTAGATAACCTGTTTTCTCATATTCACTCATGCCTTTCTCCTTTTCCCCTCTCCTATGATGATACCGCATTTTTTGCAATATAGAAAGCAGTATTTATTATTTTATACTCAAAAAATGCCTGCTATACTAACATTAGAATAAAGAGTGTGGAACGTAAGCTCCTGCGAATCCTATCAAAAGGAGGCTCTGGCTGGTATGGAACTGATCTTCAAAAAATATCACAATGCAAAACAAAATACAGAAAAGGTTTACTTGATCTATGACCCGGTTCAGAATCCTGCCCAGTTTACGGACGCTTTATTTCGTTCTATTTCAAGCCGGAATTTTATACAGGGCTGTGAAAGTCTGCTGATCGGTCCCATAATAAAGGACAAAAAAATGACCGTCAGAGTTTTTGGCTCTGACGGCACAGAAATCAGTTCTGACTCCCATATTCAGAAAATTTTTGAAACCTACCTAAAGGATCAGGGGTATCTTCCTGCTGCCTTTCAGCAAGACAGCGCTACAGCCCCTGCTGACATTCAGGCATTTGGTACTGTATATCATTTCACTTCCTGAGCCGGTTTCTTATATCTTTTCGGCAAATATACTTTTATAGCCTTCTCCATATATTTCTGAAGCGCTTGTAACGATCATAAAAGCACGCGGGTCCTCTTCCTTAACAACTTCTTCTATCCTGGGGGCCTGCTGTTTTTTTGTCACACACATGATCACCTTTTTGTTCTGGCTACTGTAAGCACCCTCCCCTCTCAGATAAGTTACACCCAGATCGATCTCGTTTAAAATCCTGTCTGCAATTTCTGCAGGCTTATCACTGATAATATAGATCAGCTTTGCCTCATCAGTGCCATAGAGCACCATGTCCATGGTCTTTGACATAACAAATACCGCGATCAGTGCATAAAGAACCACATCCAGATCTCCAAAAACAAAGCCTGAGCATACGGTAATAGTCACATCTGTCATCATAAATAACGAGCTGGTACGCATATGGGGATATTTCAGACGCAAAACCTTTACGATGATATCCATCCCTCCCGTTGTTGCTCCCATCTGAAAGATCAGACCCAGACCGATCGCCACAAGCACACCGCCTACCACTGCCGCCAGCAGTCTGTCATTTGTCATTGCCCCAATAGGAGACAGCACATCTGTTGCTATGGAAACCACTAAAATCGCATATGAAGTGGAAATGATAAATCTACATCCAAACTTCCAGATCCCCAGAAGGATCAACGGAATATTTAAGATCAGGATCAGACTTCCTGTTTTTACCAGAATCAGCCGGTTTAATATAATGGCAATACCTGTTACACCGCCGGGTGCCAGATTATTCGGATCTAAAAAAAGGCTGACTCCTGCTGCGTATATGATAGCTGCTACTGTTATGACAATATATTTCCATATATTTTTTCCCACACTCTTTTTTCCCATAACCTTCTCCTCATCTTTTCCTTACAGCTTCTGCTTTTCTATTATATGCAAAATTGAAACGCTGAAAGCATCTCTTCCAGCGTTCCCAGTTTTTTCCATTCTTCAACCTTTTAAATGCTTGTAGCTACCAGCTTAGGCTGATAGTGTTCTTTTTCCAGAGCCTGTATGATCTGATCCTTATGCTCTGTTCCAAATGCCTCCAGCGTGATCCGCAGCTCCACTGCTGCACTTCTGTTTGTAGAGACAAACTGATTATGCTCCAGCTTGATCACATTGCCGCTTTCCTTTGCGATCACAGCTGCAACTCTGGAAAGCTCCCCCGGTTTGTCCGGCAGCAGAACTGAAACAGTAAAGATTCTGTCCCGGAAGATCAGGCCCTGCTGTACCACTGAGGACATGGTAATAATATCCATGTTGCCGCCGCTGACGATCGATACGATCTTTTTATTTTTTACCTTTAACTGCTTGAGTGCCGCAACCGTCAGCAGACCTGAATTTTCTGCTATCATTTTATGGTTTTCTACCATATCAAGGAAAGAAACCACCAGCTCCTTATCCTCCACTGTAATGATATCATCCAGATTTTTCTGGATATATGGAAAGATCTTAGTACCCGGCGTTTTTACAGCAGTACCGTCTGCAATGGTATTTACGCCCGGCAGTGTTGTAACCTTTCCCTTTTTCAGGGATTCCTGCATACAGTTTGCGCCGGCAGGCTCTACTCCGATCACTTTGATCTTGGGATTTAGCAGCTTTGCCAGCGTAGACACTCCTGTCGCCAGACCGCCGCCGCCAATCGGCACCAGAATATAATCCACCAGAGGAAGCTCCTTGAAAATTTCCATGGCAATGGTACCCTGTCCCGTTGCCACCGCTTCATCATCAAAGGGATGAATAAAGGTATAGCCATGCTCCTTTGCCAGCTCATAGGCATGGGCACATGCCTCATCATATACATCTCCATGCAGGACCACCTCTGCGCCATAGCTCTTTGTACGGGTCACTTTCATCAAAGGGGTGGTCGTAGGCATTACAATGGTTGCCCGCGCACCATAGCATTTTGCAGCATATGCCACTCCCTGGGCATGATTTCCTGCAGAAGCAGTGATCAATCCCTTCTGTCTTTCCTCTTCGCTGAGGGTACTCATCTTATAATAGGCACCGCGTACCTTATAAGCACCTGTAAACTGCATATTTTCTGGTTTCAGATATACCTTGTTGCCTGTCTGGCTGCTCAGATAATCACTATAAACCAGCTTTGTCTCCGATGTTACCTTTTTTACGATCTCAGCAGCTTCCTCAAAAGCCTCTAAGGTCAGCATCTCTTTACTCATTTTGTCCCTCTCCCTTAATATCAAACAATGCATTCACAAATTCATCAGAATCAAATTTCTGTAAATCGTCTATAGTCTCTCCTACACCGATATATTTTACCGGTACATGGAGCTCTGACTGGATCGCTATGGCAATTCCACCCTTAGCAGTTCCATCCATCTTTGTCAGGATGATCCCTGTCAGCTTGGTCACTTCTCCAAATTCTCTTGCCTGGGCAAGGGCATTCTGTCCTGTGGTCCCGTCCAGCACCACCAGATTCTCCCTATGTGCCTGAGGAAATTCTTTTTCTATGATGCGATCTATCTTTTTCAGCTCTTCCATCAGATTTTTTTTGTTGTGCAGTCTGCCTGCAGTATCACACAGCAGTACATCTGCACCTCTTGCCTTTGCCGCGCTTACCGCATCAAAAACAACGGATGCCGGATCTGAGCCCTCTTTTCCGCCTATGATCTCTACACCGGCGCGGTGTGCCCATTCTGTCAGCTGTTCTCCGGCTGCTGCACGGAAGGTATCTGCTGCCGCCAGTATTACCTTTCTTCCCTGATCCTTTAACTTTCCTGCCAGCTTACCTACCGAAGTGGTTTTGCCTACTCCGTTGACACCGATCACCAAGACTACCGACTGCTCCTTTTCAAAGTCATAGGCAGTCTCACCTACCTGCATCTGCTCCTTGATGCTGTCTATCAGCAGCTGCTTGCAGTCCGCAGGCTCTTTGATATGCCTTTCCTTTACCTGCTCCCGCAGTCTTTCCAAAATCCCATTGGTGGCATTCACGCCTATATCGCCCATGATCAGGATTTCTTCCAGTTCCTCATAAAATTCCTCATCGATCATGGAATACCCATTAAATACAGAGTCGATCCCATGGACGATGTTATCTCTTGTCTTACTCAGTCCTTCCTTCAGACGAGTGAAAAACCCCTTTTTTTCTGTACTCATGCTCCCTGCAAAGCTCCTTCCTTACAGCCCCTTTTTCTGTCAAAGCTGCCCTTTTTATGCATCCAGCTCACTGTCGATCAGGTTGACACTGACAAGAGTGGAAATTCCCTTCTCCTGCATGGTAATTCCATAGAGTCTGTCTGCTTTTTCCATCGTACCACGCCTATGTGTGATCACAATGAACTGGGTATTCTTTGTCAGCTTATGTAAATATTTTGCAAACCGCCCTACATTGTTTTCATCTAAGGCTGCCTCGATCTCATCTAACAGGCAGAAGGGCGATGGCTTCAGATTCTGAATAGCAAACAAAAGTGCGATCGCGGTCAGTGCCTTCTCTCCACCAGAAAGCTGCATCATATTCTGCAGCTTCTTTCCCGGCGGCTGGGCAATGATCCGGATACCTGCTTCCAGGATATCCTCATCCTCCTGCAGCTCCAGTGTACCCTTTCCTCCGCCGAACAGCTCCTTAAATACCTTGTCAAATTCTCTGCTGATCTGTCCGAATTTTTCCTGAAACTGCTTTCGCATCGCCTTATCAAGCTCATCAATAATGCCTGTCAATGTCTGCTCTGCCTCTACCAGATCGTCATGCTGGGTCTTTAAGAAGTCATAGCGTTCCATCAGATTTTTATAATCCTCAATGGCATTGACATTAACATCCCCCAGCTTGCGGATCTGATCCTTCAGGGAAGAAATTTCTCTCTTCATAGCCGGCAGATCGTTCATTTCTTCATTTCGCAGGGCTGCTGCATCCGTAAGAGTGATCTCATACTCATCCCACATATAATTGATCTGGGCTTCCAGTGCACCCTCCAGCTTTTCCTTCTGGGCATTCAGACGGTATACCTCTTTGTCCAGACTATTTTTCTTCTCTGCCAGCTCTTCCCGTATCGTAAAGAAATTTTTCTGTTTTTCTGTCAGTACTTCCTTTTGTGCAATATCTGCCTTCAGCTTTTCCTCAGTTTCTCCCTGAGTGGTATGGGAACTGGTAATGGTCTGTTCAATCTCTGTAATGTCTCTCTGCTTTCTTTCGATGTCTCCGGTATTTTTTTCCAGCTCGGCACATATCTCAGCCAGTTCTCCAGAAAGCCGCAGGAGTTCTCCATCAATACGATCCACATTCTGCTGCTTGAATTCCTGCTGCTGGTGGAATTTTTCTGCTTCTATCTCCCATTCAGAAACTTTTTTCGTCTGTTCAGACTCCTGTGTACGCAGTACCTCCAGTTCCTTCTGGAATTCACCGATCCTGACCTCTGTTTCCTTTTCCAGCTGTTCTGAATCTGCCAGTTCCTTTCCTGTCTGCTCCTTATCCTCTCCGATCTGTCTGATCTGGATCTCTATTTCATTCTGCTCTTCCTGTAAAGAGCCAAAGCCTTCCTCTGTTTCATTCCATTTTTCTTCTGCTGCGATAACATTCAGGCGAGCCGTATTTTGCTCAATAAATTTATTCTGCAGCGTAAGGCGGATCGTTTCTGTCTTTGTTCTGAGCTGATTGCGTTCCTCCTTCACTGCATCTATGGAAGCCTGGATTTTTTCAATTTCCTGCTGATATTTCTTTACCTTTTCAGAAAGCTCATCTATCTCTCTTCTTCTTCCCAGAAGATTGGAATTATTCTTAAAGGCACCGCCGCTGATGGCACCACCGGGCACAAGCAGTTCTCCCTCAATGGTTACCATACGAATACCATAATCATACTTTCTTGCGATCTTTACTGCATGATCAACGGTATCCACCACCATAATACGTCCAAGCATTGCCTTTGCTACATTCGCATATCTGTCTTCTATCTTTACAAGGGAATCCGCCAGACCGATAACGCCCTTTTCCTCCAGTGCCTCTGGTGTTTTAAACTCCTGAGGATTTTTAATGCTTGTCAGTGGTAAAAAGGTCGCACGTCCGCCTTTGGTCTGTTTCAGATAGGAGATCATATGCTTTGCAGTCTCTTCATCCTCAGTGACAACATTCTGGATATTGCCTCCCAGAGCTGTCTCAATAGCTGTTTCGTACTTTTGATCAACCTTAATGATGTCTGCTACTACACCGACAATTCCCTTTTCTTTTTCTTTCTGCTCCATGACACGCTTTACGCTGCCGCCATAGCCTTCATAGCGCTCTGTCAGATTGGACAAAGCCTCCAGCTTGGATTTTTCTTGATGAAAGAGCGTCTGGGTCTCCCTGAGCTTCTGATCCTTTTCTCTCAGCTCCCCTTTAATCTCTCCGCTTCTTTGTTCCAGCGCTGTCTGTTCTGTATTAAGGTCACGGATCACCTGATTTACAGCTTCAAATTCTTCCTTCAGAACACGGATCGCTTCCTTCTGCTCCGCTTCATCTGATTTTGCGCGAAGCAGCCGGGAATTCAGCTCTGCTTTCCTGATATTTACCTGCTCCAGCATCGTATCAAAGCGTCCCATTCTGGAACGGATCGCTGCCCTTTCATTTAAGGCATTGATGATGGTATTTTTACCAGCTTCAATCTTAGTATTGTATTCTTCTATGCTGCTCTGCACCTCTGCAAGAAGCTCCTTGGCAGCATCCCGCGCCCTCTCAGTGTCCTTTGCAGCCTCATCTGTCAGGCTTTTATCCTCTAAAATGACATTCTTGTCATTTTCTTTTGCAGAAATCTCCCCTTCTACGGCAGTCTTTCTGCTTTGCAGATGTCCTTCATTTCCCTGTGCAGAATGGATCTGCTCCTTTAAAACATTGATCTGCCCTTCCAGCTTGCCTCTAAGCACACTGGTGTCTGTCAGAGTCTGACGAGCCGTTTCAATGGACTCCTCCAGCAGCTCCAGCTCTCCCTGGATCTGCTCGTAGTCCGTTTTGGTCTGCTCATAGCTTGCAGCAGCTTCCCCAAGATCGCCCTCTGCAATCTTGTATTTTTCCTCTACACTCTCCAGCTGTTGGCGGATATGTCTGTTTTCCAGAAGAAACATATTCACATCCAATGACTTCAGTTCTTCTTTTTTCTTTAAATAAACTCTTGCCTTTTCTGACTGTTTTTCCAAAGGTCCGATCTGCTTTTCTAACTCTGCAAGAATATCATTGACCCTGAGCAGATTCTGCTTTTCGTCCTCCAGTTTTTTCTGCGCCGTGCTTTTTCTTCGCTTGAATTTTACGATACCGGCTGCCTCATCAAAAAGCTCTCTTCTTTCCTCCGGCTTTCCGCTCAGGATCTTATCGATCTGTCCCTGACCGATGATAGAGTAGCCCTCTTTTCCGATTCCCGTATCATAAAACAGCTCATTTACATCCTTCAATCTACAGATCGTGCCATTGATCGAGTATTCACTTTCCCCGGAACGATACAATCTTCTGGCTACTGTTACCTCATCATAATCTATGGCAAGCTGATGGTCTGAATTGTCCAGTGTGATCGCCACATAAGCATAGCTCAGCGGCTTTCTCATTTCTGTGCCGGAAAAAATAACATCCTGCATGGATGCCCCACGCAGCTGCTTGATCCGCTGCTCACCCAGTACCCAGCGCACTGCATCTGCAACGTTGCTCTTGCCGCTTCCATTAGGGCCAACGATTCCCGTAATTCCATTGTGAAATTGAAATGTAATCTTATTTGCAAAGGACTTAAAGCCCTGCACCTCTATACTTTTTAAATACATATGCTACCTACTTACTGGTTTTTCTGGCAAGAAGCGCCTGATAAGCAGCCTGCTGCTCCGCATGCTTTTTGGTTCTGCCGCTTCCTTCCCCGATCTTTCTGTCATCGATCAAAGCCTCGATCCGGAACAGCTTATCATGCTCCGGTCCTGACTCTTCTACAAGCACATAATGCAGCTTTCCTTCTCCATTTTTCTGTACCTGCTCCTGTAATATGGTCTTACTGTCGTAAAACAGCTGCTTATTTTCTAAATCAGACAATATAAATCTGTCAATGAAGGTTTTGGCTGATGAGAGCCCTCCGTCTAAATATATAGCACCGATCACTGCCTCCAGCACATCTGAGGTAATGGATTCCCGTTTTCTGCCTCCGGTAGCCTCTTCCCCTTTTCCAAGAAAAATAAATTTTCCCAGTTCAACATCTCTGGCACAATAGGCAAGTGCCGGCTCACAAACCATGGAGGAACGCTTTTTGGTCAGCTCACCCTCCGGCATATTAGGAAGACTTTTATAAAGATATTCGCTGGAAACAAGCTCAAGCACTGCATCGCCCAAAAATTCCAGCCGCTCATAATCCTCCCATTTATTGATCTTCTGCTCATTGGCAAAGGAGCTGTGGGTCAACGCCTGCTTTAACAGCTTTTTTTCCCTGAATGTGTACCCAATTTTCTGTTCCAGCTGCCCTATTGCATCACTACGATTCATCATAATCTTACCCTTATTCTTTATTCTCTTTCCCCTGTGGCATTTTTCAACATTCTGAGGGCATCCCCCACTGTCAGTACCGTTTCCAGCTCTTTCGTCTGAAGTTCTAACTGAAATGCCTCTTCGATTCCGATGGCGATCTGGAACAGATCCAGGGAATCCGCTCCCAGATCTTCCATAAATGTTGTTTCTTCTGTAATTTCATTTGGATCTACACTGAGCACTTCAGCAATGATCTCCTTTAGTTTATCAAACTCCACTGTAAGTCCGTCCTTCCTATGCCTCTTCCTTCTGTACGATCTGCTTCTTGATCTTTTCATTGATCCTCTGCTCTTTAAAGGCAATACACTGTAAGATCGAATTTTTGATCTCCACTGCCTTAGAGCTTCCGTGGGTCTTTACCACCAGTCCGTTTAAGCCCAGCAGCGGTGCTCCGCCGTACTGTTCCAGATCAAACGCCTTTAAGGTTTCCTTTAATGCAGGCTTAACAAGAAGCGCTCCAAGCTTGCTGCGAAGTGATGTCAGCATCCCCTGCTTTACTGCTTTTAATAATGTACTGCCTACTCCTTCATACATCTTTAAGATCACATTTCCCACAAAGGCTTCACAGACTAACACATCTGCTGCCCCTGACGGAATATCTCTTGCCTCTACACTGCCGATAAAGTTGATCTCCTTACAAGCCTTCAGCAGGGGAAAGGTTTCTTTTACAAGTGTATTTCCCTTTTCTTCCTCGGCCCCAATATTGACGATCCCTACTCTTGGATTTTTTATTCCCATAACATTTTCCATATAGATAGAGCCCATCTTCGCAAACTGAACAAGATGGGAAGGTCTTGCATCCACATTTGCACCGCAGTCGATCAGCAGGGATGCTCCCTGTGCCGTAGGCATTACCGGTGCCAGCGGCGGTCTTTCCACGCCCTTGATCCTGCCTACAAGCACCTGTCCTCCTACAAGGACAGCACCTGTGCTTCCTGCAGATACAAACGCATCACACGCTCCCTCTTTTACCAGCTTCATTCCCTTTACAATGGAGGAATCCTTTTTTGCACGGATGGCTGCTACCGGCGGCTCTGCTGTCTCGATCACTTCTTTTGCATCTACAATCTCTACCTGCTCCTGCGGCACCGTATACTTAGAAAGCTCCTGCCTGATAACCGCTTCCTGACCTACCAGAAACACTTTTATTTTTTTATTTTCCTGTACAGCCTGTGCTGCTCCCTTTACGATTTCTACAGGCGCATTGTCTCCGCCCATGGCATCCACTGCTACACGAATCCATTCACTCATTTCCAATTTCCTCCGTCTGAAGATACACCTTATATAAATATACTAGACCAGTGCGCAAAAAGCAAGTTCCAGTCAACGTAAAAAGGACATTCCCTCAATCGGAAATGTCCTAAGCCGACTTTTTCATATGCTACCAGCCGTTCATTAATCCACGCTGATGATCTCACGCTTGTTGTATGCACCACAAGCCTTGCATACTCTGTGTGGCATCATTAAAGCTCCACATTTACTGCATTTTACTAATGTAGGCGCACTCATTTTCCAGTTTGCTCTACGTTTGTCTCTTCTACCTTTAGAAGATTTGTTTTTTGGACAGATGGACATCGTTACACCTCCTTACCCGCGTTAAAGATATCTTTTATCGCTGCCAACCTTGGGTCAGGAACGAAAGTATCACACTCACATGCTCCCTCATTCAAATCCTTTCCACACATACTGCAAATTCCTTTACAGTCTGGTTTACATAAGATTTTCATTGGCCAGTTAATCGAAATTTCATTGTATACAAGCTGGTCTACATCAAATTGAAAGCCTATCAGACACGTATCTGCATCTTCCTCTGAAACAGCCGCTCCAAGCTCTGGTGCTGCCACCTCACTTGAAAATTCCAAAGAAAACCTGTAGGGTACTTCCTTCAGGCAACGGTCACAGCAAAGTGCTGCGGACAGCTCCACCTTGCCAAGGATCTGGGCTCTGGCTTTTCCAATATTGGTAATCGTCAGAAGCACCGGACTTTTTTCAAGGATCGGATACTGCTTTTTCCCATACTCTAAAACCGATGGTGTAAAAGCGATCTGCTTTTCCTCCGTCTTTCCTTCTGCTGTCAACACGTCTGTTATATTCAATATCATTGCAAACTCCTGCTCACACTCGTATTATTATACATAACGCATAATATTTTGTCAACGGGTATTTCTCCCCTATTTTACAAGACCATAGGTTTCCCGTGCAATAGCAAGCTCTTCATTGGTGGGTATTACCAAAACCTTGGTTTTTGAATCCTTTGTAGAAACGATCAGATCCTTGCCCCGCATTTCATTCTGCTCTTTATCAAGAGTGATCCCAAGGTATCCCAGATACTCACACACCATCTGACGGATGATCGGACTGTTTTCCCCCAATCCTGCAGTAAAGCAGATGCCGTCTACTCCGTTCATGGCAGCGGTGTACGCACCAATATATTTTGCCACACGGTAGGTATATACCTTTAATGCTCTTACTGCCTCTTTCCTGTCTTCAAAGTAGGCATCCTCCAGATCTCTGAAATCCGAAGAAAAACCGCCGGAAACTCCCAGCACACCAGATTCTTTATTTAAGATCTCCATGATCTCCTCCAGTGTTTTTCCATCCTTATGAGCAATAAATTCTAAAACTGCCGGATCGATATCGCCGGAACGGGTTCCCATAACCAGCCCCTCCAAAGGAGTCAGACCCATAGAGGTATCCACGGATTTTCCGTATTTTACAGCTGAGACACTGGCTCCATTTCCCAGATGGCATACGATCAGCTTTAACCTGCCAATGTCTTCGCCCAAAACCTCTGCTGCTCTTTTAGACACATAAGAATGGCTGGTTCCATGGAAGCCATATCTTCTGAGCTTATCATTTTCATAATAGCTGTAGGGAATCCCATACAGATATGCCTCCTCCGGCATTGTCTGATGAAATGCTGTATCAAATACTGCCACCATCGGTGTATCACCCATCAGCTCCATGCAGGCACGTATCCCGATCAAGTTTGCCGGATTGTGCAGGGGTGCCAGCTCGCTGCATGACTTAATTGCGTCAAGCACTTCTTCATTTATGATGGTAGAAGCAGCAAAGCGCTCCCCTCCATGTACAATGCGGTGTCCTACCGCACCAATTTCTGAAAGGCTCCTTACTACACCATGCTCTGCATCTGTCAGGGCATCAATTACCATTTTGATCGCAACCTTATGATCCGGCATGGCTGCCTCTGTGATCCGCTTGTCCATCCCCGGTTTCTGATATACAAGCCGGCTGCCTGAAATCCCGATCCTTTCGCAAAGTCCCTTGGCGATCACCATCTCACTTTCAGAATCGATCAGCTGAAATTTTAATGATGAGCTGCCACAGTTAATGACTAAGATATTCATGCTATTACCTCCCTGCTATCTTCTATGAAAGCTGTGCCTGTACTGCTGTCAGTGCTACAACACCTACAATGTCCTCCCATGAGCATCCACGGGACAGATCATTTACCGGCTTTGCAATTCCCTGCAGCATAGGACCATAGGCCTCTGCCTTGCCCAGCCTCTGTACCAGCTTATAGCCAATGTTTCCACAGTCAAGGTTGGGGAAGATCAGCACATTGGCTTTTCCTGCCACCTGACTTTCCGGTGCTTTTGCCTTTGCAATATGGGGAACCAGAGCAGCATCTGTCTGAAGCTCGCCGTCTAAGGTAAGACCGGGATACTGTTCATGGGCAATATTCACTGCCTCCACCACCTTGTCCACAAGTGGATGCTTTGCGCTGCCCTTGGTAGAGTGGGAAAGCATTGCGATCACTGGCTTTGCTCCTACCAGATTACGGAAGCTCTTTGCACTGGTATCTGCAATAGCAGCCAGCTCCTCTGAAGTAGGATCCTGATTCAGACCGCAGTCGGAAAACAGGAAGGTACCATGATACCCATATTCGCAATCCGGTACATCCAGAATGAAAAATGCCGAAACAAGCTTTGTTCCCTCTGCTGTTTTTAAGATCTGCAGTGCCGGGCGAAGGGTGTCTGCTGTTGCATGGCAGGCTCCTGCCACCATACCATCTGCATCATTTGCCTTTACCATCAGGATTCCAAAGGTAAGATAGTCTGTTAAAAGAGTCTCTCTTGCCTTTTCCATGGTCATACCTTTATTTTTTCTGATCTCGTATAAAAGTTCTACATATTCATCCAGCTTTTCACAGGTAGCCGGATTTACCACCGTCACACCGGTTAAGTCAACCTCCAGCCAGCCAGCACCATCCATGATCTTTTCTTCATTTCCGATCATAATGATCTTAGCGATATTTTCCTGTAAAATGTGCGCTGCTGCGATCAGCGTCCGCTTATCATTTGTTTCAGGAAGCACGATCGTCTTTAAATCCTGCCTTGCTCTTTCCTTCATTAAATCAATGTAACTCATCCACCCAGTCTCCTTTGTCCTTCTCAATATTCTTATTGCCAAAAAGTGAACATGCCGCCTTTGTTTTCATGTTCCTTATTTCCTAAATTATAACAAATAATCTATTTTGTATACAAGATACATTCTTTAAAAAATTGTGTTTAATTAAGTACAAAGAGTGTGTTATGCTATATCCATAGCAAAATGAAAAACAGGAGTTTCAAAAGGCATGAAGGTTACCGGCATTATTGCAGAATATAATCCCTTTCATAAGGGTCATCAATACCATATCCAGCAGGCACGAAAGGACACCAATGCAGATTTCTGCATCGTTGTGATGAGCGGCTGCTTTACCCAGCGTGGAGAGCCTGCTCTTTTAGACAAATATCTGCGGACAGAAATGGCACTTCAGTGCGGTGCGGATCTGGTTTTAGAGCTTCCAAGCTGCTATGCCTGCTCCAGTGCCCCCTATTTTGCACAGGGAGCCGTTTCCCTTCTTGACAAGCTGGGAGTAGTCACTGCCCTCTCCTTTGGCAGTGAGTGTGGCAGAGTCTCTCTTCTTCATAAGGCGGCACAGATTCTTGAAAACGAGCCCCCCTCTTATGAAAAAGCGCTAAAAGCATACTTAAGATCCGGTCTTTCCTACCCTGCTGCTCAGTCTCAGGCGCTCGTTGACCATATGGGTCAACAATGTTTTTCAAAAACCGAGCTGTCCTCACTGCTCTCTGCTCCCAATGATATTCTGGGAATCCATTACTGTAAAGCACTTTTATCCAGACAGAGCACCATACAGCCGGCTGCTGTTGCCAGATGGGGCAGTCCCTATTCTGATCCCTCGCTTCATACCATAAACAGCTCTGCCCTTGCTATCCGGACTGCCCTATATGAGCAGTCAGAATTGTCCTGTATCCAAAATCAGGTGCCGGACTGCGTTTATGCTCTTTTAGAAAAGCACTACCAAAAGACCTTTCCCATCTTTCCTGCAGCGCTCTCTTCTATGCTCCACTATAAACTGCTCTGTGAAGCAGAAGATGGTTTTTCTGACTATCTGGATGTTTCCAAAGAGCTTTCCGACCGGATCTGCAATAAGCTTTATGAATATACGGACTTTTCCTCCTTCTGTGCACTGCTGAAAACAAAGGAACTGACCTATTCCCGGATCAGCCGGGCTTTGCTGCACATTCTTCTCAACCTGAAAAAGGAGGATCTGGAAAATTACTGTGAAAAGGATTATGTTTTTTACGGCAGGATACTGGGTTTCCGGCAAAGCTCTGCTTCCCTGCTTACTGCCATCAAGGCGAATGGCGCTATTCCACTGATCTCAAAATTAGCTGATGCCCACAATTATTTGGGAGCAGATGCCATGAAACAGCTGCACAGCGATATACAGGCTGCCCATATTTATAATGCTCTGGTCCAGCAATGCTACCGCACAAAGCTGCCCACAGAAAAAGCGCGGCAGATCATCCTTCGATGAGCCTCCGCGCCCTGCTTATTTCATATGTTTATCACTCTATTTCTATTTTTGGCTGATCACTTCCTGTAAGTACTTCCATACCCTGCTGGTAGAGGAAATGCTCAGCTTTTCTTCTGTTGTATGGATGCTTACCATATCAGGGCCTACAGATACTGCATCCAGATCCTTGATCTTCCCTGCAAGCAGTCCACACTCCAGTCCTGCATGAAGTGCCTGAACAACCGGCTCTTTTCCATACATTTCTTTATATACTCTTATCATGGTATCTCTAAGTGGAGAATCCTTTCTGTATTCCCATGCCGGATAATTACCTTCCACCGCAAGACTTCCACCAAGCTCCTTTGTCAGAAGCTGCAGCTTTGCGACCACATATTCCTTTGCCGTCTGTACGGAGCTTCTTACCGAATAGCGCATTTCCAGACTTTTCTCACTTAACGACAGAACACCCAGATTCAGAGAGGTTTCCACCAATCCGGGAATTGCCGCGCTCATGGACTGGACTCCATTGGGAAGCAGATTTAACAGAGTAAGCACCTTTTTGCCGGATGTCTGCGTCAAAGCCTTTGTTTCCCGGATGCCTGCATTTACTGCAGTTACCTTGATGTCAGGATCAGAAAGGGAAAACTCTTCTGTGATCTGCTTTTCTGTCAGCCTGAGCACATCTTCAAACCGGTTGATATAGGCAGTATCTACTACCACCCTTGCCTTCGTCTCTCTCGGAATGGCATTGTCCTTCAGACCTCCGGAAAGCTCTGTAAGGGAATAGGGAATCATATCCTCCAATGCCATAAGCACACGTCCCATCAGCAGATTGGAATTGGCTCTTCCTTTATCGATTTCTGCACCGGAATGTCCGCCGATCAGACCGTCTACCCTGATCTCATAAAACGCTCCCTGACGGGTTTCATATTCCACCGGCAGAGAAATTGCAGCTCTGCAGCCGCCTGCACAGCTTGTCAGCAGATAACCCTCTTCTTCAGAGTCCAGATTCAGCAGTCTGTGTCCTTTTAACACAGACAGATCAATGAACTCTGCTCCTTCCATACCCACCTCCTCAGATACGGTAAAAACAGCCTCTATCCTTGGATGCTGCAAAGTATCTGATGCAAGCACTGCCAGAGAATAGGCAATAGCAATCCCATCATCGCCGCCAAGGGTTGTTCCCTCTGCTGTAATATAATCTCCTTCTATCTTCAGACGCAGTCCGTCCTTTTCAAAATCAATCTCACAGCCCGGCTCCTTTTCACAGACCATATCCAGATGTCCCTGTAAGATCAAAGGCTCTGCGTCCTCATAGCCCGGTGTTGCTTCTTTAATGATGATCACATTGCCCAGCTGATCCTGATAAGCCTCAAGTCCATGCTTTTGTGCAAATGCCATACAATAATCGCTGAGTTTCTTCTCCTTATAGGAAGGATGGGGAATCCCGCATATTTCTTCAAAATATCCAAATACCTCTTTTGGTTCAAGATTTGATAAAATACCCATGCTGTCCTCCTTTTTGGTCATTCCTAAATTTTTTATTTTCTTTCCTATATCAGTTTTTAAAGCTGTGGATCGGAGCAGGAATCCTGCCGCCTCTGTTTACAAAAGCGTCACAGGAAAATTCATTTACCGGCATGATCGGAGCATATCCAAACAGCCCGCCAAACTCTACCTGATCTCCTACATCCTTGCCAACTGCCGGAATGATCCGGACTGCTGTTGTTTTCTGATTTACCATACCGATCGCCATCTCATCGGCAATAATGCCGGAAATGGTAGTTGCCTTTGTTTTTCCGGGAATCGCGATCATATCCAGCCCCACAGAACATACGCAGGTCATTGCTTCCAGCTTTTCCAAGGTCAGTGCTCCCGCAGAAACTGCATCGATCATCCCCTGATCCTCAGAGACCGGAATAAATGCACCGCTCAGTCCGCCTACATAGGAAGAAGCCATAACACCGCCTTTTTTTACCTGATCGTTTAAAAGTGCCAGTGCTGCTGTCGTTCCCGGTGCGCCGGCATATTCCAGACCTATTTCACAAAGAATATCTGCCACACTGTCTCCGATCGCCGGTGTAGGAGCCAAGGATAGATCCACTATGCCAAAAGGGATTCCCAGTATGCGGGATGCCTCCTGCGCCACCAGCTGACCTACTCTGGTTACCTTAAAGGCAGTTTTCTTGATCGTTTCGCACAGCACCTCAAAGTTCTCTCCACGCACCTTTTCTAATGCCGTCTTAACTACTCCCGGTCCGCTGACCCCTACGTTGATAATGGCATCGCTTTCTGTCACGCCATGGAAAGCACCTGCCATAAAGGGATTGTCGTCCGGTGCATTGCAAAATACCACCAGCTTCATGCAGGCAGTGGAGTCCTGTTCCTTTGTCAATTCTGCGGTTTCCTTTATGATCTCTCCCATCAGTCTGACCCCGTCCATATTAATACCTGTTTTGGTAGAGCCTAAATTGACCGAACTGCACACCCGCTCCGTTTCTGCCAATGCCCTTGGAATAGAACGGATCAGCAGCTCATCTGCCTTGGTCATTCCCTTGGAAACAAGTGCAGAATAGCCTCCGATCAGATTGACCCCTACCGCCTTGGCTGCCCGGTCCAGTGTATGCGCCAGTGTCACAAAGTCCTCCGATGTCTTGCAGGCGCTTCCGCCGACCAGTGCAATGGGAGTCACAGAGATCCGTTTATTTACAATGGGAATGCCAAATTCCTTTTCAATCTCTTCTCCTGTTGACACCAGCTTATCTGCTACCTTGGTGATCTTCTCATACACCTTCTGATTCAGTCTTTCCAGATCCGCATCAATGCAGTCAAGAAGACTGATCCCCAAGGTAATGGTGCGAACATCCAGATTTTCCTTCTCTATCATTTTATTGGTTTCTGTTACTTCAAATATATTCAGCATTTCTATTCCTCCTGACAGCATATACACTAAATTCTGTGCATTTTGCTAAAAATCTCCTCTCTCTGGCACTTGATAATAACGCCAATTTCTTCTCCGAGATTTTTCAGCTCATCTGCCATGTCGCCATGAGACTTGGTAGCACCAGAGGTATCTACGATCATCATCATATTGAAATATCCCTGAACGATGGTCTGGGAAATATCCAGAATATTGATCTTATTGTCTGCAAGATAGGTGCATACCCTTGCAATGATCCCTACTGTGTCCTTGCCAACTACGGTAATAATTGTTTTTTTCATTTTCCTTCTCCTCGCTATATGTATATAATTTCTGATACTTCACTTCGTTTTGCCACTGACAGCGGAAAATCATTTCCCTTAAATTCATTGTCTGCCATGGTGATCTCCACTCTGACGGTTTCATAGGCAAGCTCTGCCATGTTATTTTCCTTGCTCAGATGTCCTAATACCACTGCCTTCAGTTTATCATGAAGCAGTCTGGAAAGCAGTCTTCCCGAAAGCTCATTGGATAAATGCCCCTTATTTCCCATGATCCGCTGCTTCAGATAATAGGGATAAGGTCCCGTTTCCAGCATTCTCACGTCATGATTTGCCTCCAGCAAAAGTGCATCCATTCCCTTTAAGCACTCAATGGTGTAATCATTGTAAATTCCAAGATCAGTAATGACACCTGCCGACTTTTTATCATGCCTGAAACGATAGGCAACCGGCTGTGCTGCATCATGAGATATTTTCATGGGCGAAACTGCCATATCCTTAATGATAAAGGTCTCATCCTCCTTAATCTCACAAAACAGCTCCTCTGGGATCGTTCCAAGCGTCTTTGTCTCCTTTATCTGCTGGATCGTTCCCCTCGTTGCATAAATCGGAACCGCTCTTTTTCTTGCGACCACGCCCAGTCCGTTAATATGATCCGCATGCTCATGGGTGATCAGGATTCCATCAATATCCCCCAGAGATATTCCCAGGGCGTTCAGTCCCTCTTCTGTTTTCTTTCTGCTGATCCCTGCATCCACCAGAAGATGGGTCGCATCCGTTCCTACATAAATACAGTTTCCACTGCTTCCGCTGGCAATACTGCATAGCCTCATTTGTGTCATTCCCTCCAGTAAATTTCTATCGTATCACCATTGCCCAGTCTTTGCATATACTGTGCATTATTTCCATTCAGTTTTGTTACAATGCTTTTGCCCAAGGGCTTTGATAAGTCAAAATCAATATAATCAAATACATCTACAAACACATAGGATGATTTTCCCTTTAGCAGGATATACTTTCCATTTACCGCCACTCCGATTTCAGTTACTTCCCGTTTCGCTGGTATGTCTTCTGCTTCGTTTCCTGCCTCTTTGGTTTTTTCTTCCTCATCTGCCATTTTTACCGGGCTATCCCATGCCGTTTCCTGAATTTCTGCCCCCTCAGGTGCTTTATCAGACCAGACAACAGAAAAATTCTCATAAACCTTTGTCTCTCTGTCTGCCAGCCTGTTATTTACATAAATATTGACATTTTCCCCAATGACCACATCCATAAATTCTGCGATCTGCCGGACAGTATAATAGCTCAGCATTTCAATCTGATCATTTTCCTGTATGTCATAATATGCTGACTGCAGCTGCCCATTCACACTTGCAAACTTAGGCAGCTCAATCCTTTTTCCATTGACCTCTGCTGCGATCACTGCATGATATTCCTGCAGCCTGCCGATCTCCAGCGAAGCCGGCTTTCCTGCTGTGGATTCCTGTAATACGATCACATCGTTGGCATGGATCGGGGTGTAGATGTCTGCTGGTCTTCCATTTACCGTGATCACTGCTGCCTCGCCAAGTTCGCCCCTGATCACATGATTCTTTCCATCTACCGTAAACTGCAATGCCCTTCCTCTCTTGGGGAACAGTCCGTCATTAGGAAAATCAGACTGCATTGCTGCATCCACTACAGCCAGATGGGAATTGTCATACAGCTTAATTCTGCGATTGTTAAAGGTTACAAACATAAAAGAATTGTTCTGTTCGTAATAGGACAAACAGATACCTACCGGGGTTACTAAAAGCGAGTCCTTCTTGGTTTCTTTTTCCAAAAACTGGATTTTCTGCATAACCTCTTCGCCTCGCAGTGCCACACGCTCGGCTGCTATCCCCAGATGCCCGGCAAGCATACCCACATAGCTGGAGATCTTTCCACCGCCGCCTACAACAAACACTGCGCTGACGGATTTATCGCCATTTAGCTCCTTGATCTTGTCAGATACCTGCCTTGTCATGTTATCTACGATCGGTTTTACCAGCTCCAGGATCTCCTCTCTTGCAATCTTCTGAGGCAGTCCCATGATGTCCTTATATTCCACCATTTCATACTCGCTGCAATCCTTTTTGATCTGCTCCGCGGTTACAAAATCCACCAGACAATGCTGTGCCACAGCCTCTGTCAGTGCATCACCGGCTACAGGGATCATGCCATAGGCCACAATGCTCCCGCCCTGGGTGATGGAAATATCTGAAGTACCTGCACCTACGTCCACAAGGGCAATATTCAGCATCCTGTACATCTCAGGAATCGCTACCTGAATCGCAGCGATCGGCTCTAATGTCAGATTTGCCACACTAAGTCCTGCCTGCTCTACTGCTTTATACAGCCCATCCACAACGTCCTCAGGCAGAAAGGTAGCGATCAGATCCACTCCGATGACCTTTGCCTTATGGCTTTCCAGATTGCCGATCACATAGTTATTCATATAGTATCGCATAACAGAATAACCTACGCAGTAAAACTTTACATCTGAATCGTTGTCCCTGTTAAACATCTCGTAGGCGGTCTCAATGCCTTTGGAATTCAGTGTATAAACGTCCTCCGTGGTTACTTCCTTTTCTGTTTCAAAGCTCTGCTCTGCATGAACCGTAATGGTCTTAAGCACCCGTCCTGCTGCCGCTATGCATACCTCTGTCAGTCTGACTCCCACTGCTGCTTCCAGCTCTGCCTTTACCTGTCCGATGGTCATGCCGACCCGCCCGATGTCATGGATCTGTCCATCCAGCATCGCTCTTGTTTCATGCTCTCTCACACGCTGTGCCACAACATAAAACTGGTCTCCGCTCCGGTAGCCTACCGTTCCTACGATGCTTCTTGTGCCGATATCAAGACCAAACACTAATTTCCCCGGATATTTTTTCATTTCTTCCACAGATATTCCCCCATCTTTTTATCAATCTGTTCATAAGCGTATGTAAGCTCTCTGCTGTTATCTATTACAGTACTGCAATGCTTTCTGTAGTTTTCTTCAGAAAGCTGGGAACGTAAAATGCTGTCGATCTTTTCCTCTGAATACCCTCTGTCCTTTTTAAGACGCAGACGGCGCACCTGTTCATCGGCATAAATATACCACATCTCTTCCACGATCCTGTCATATCCATCCTCGATCAAAAGTGCTGCCTCCAGAAAAAAGAAGTCAAGCTTTTCTCTTTCCTTTTCTTTTTTTATTTCCTGCAGGACATATCTTTTCACAGCCGGATGAAGGATGACATTTACTGCCTGCAGCATCCCCTTATCCTGAAAAATTTTCTCTGCCATCCTGTTCCTGCAGATTCTTCCATCCTTTTCTAAAACCTCTGTCCCAAGCAGTGCCACAATTTCCTCATAGCATGCCTCGCCGGGCTCTTTTAACTGATTTGCCACCTCATCTGCCAGCAGGATCCTGCAGTTATAATGCTCTCGGATATATTTTAGCAGCATTGTCTTGCCAGAGCCCACGCCTCCGGTTATTCCGATGATTTTCATTTTTCTCTCCAATGCCCTATTTTGCTTCATACCAGTTGTTACCGGTATGGAGATCCACAGAAAGCTCTACAGAAAGCTCTGCCGCCTGCTGCATTTCTTCACGCAGCAGCAGCTCCACCTGTCCAGCCTCCTCCTTCACAGTTTCTATTACCAGTTCATCATGAATCTGAAGGATCAGTTTTGAACGCAGCCCACTCTCCTTCAATCTCCGGTATACCCGTATCATGGCAATCTTGATAATATCTGCCGCTGTTCCCTGAATGGGCGAGTTCATGGCAACCCGTTCTCCAAAGGAACGCTGCATAAAGTTGCCAGATGACAGCTCTGG
Source organism: uncultured Lachnospiraceae bacterium (assembly GCA_964389835.1). Lineage (GTDB taxonomy): Bacteria > Bacillota > Clostridia > Lachnospirales > Lachnospiraceae > VSOB01. The sequence continues at coordinate 59,009 of CAYMEZ010000012.1, forward strand.
TATAGGCCTCCTGCGTCCGAACATGGTCGTCACATATCCTTTTTCTTTTGCAGCTGCTACCGTTTTATCCAAAAATTCTTTTACCTTGGGATAGGTCGCAAAATATTCCTGAATATATTCTTCTGCTTCCTTTCTGGAAATACTCAGATCCTGACTCAGTCCAAAGGAACTGATCCCATATACAATACCAAAATTAACTGCCTTTGCATTTCTTCTCTGCAGATCTGTTACCTGTTCTAATGGGGTATGAAAGACCTTTGCTGCTGTAATCCTATGAATGTCCTCATCCATATGATAAGCCTCTATCAGCTGTTCATCTCCTGACAAATGTGCCAAAATCCGCAGCTCGATCTGAGAGTAATCTGCATCTGTAAAAATATTTCCTTCTCTGGGTACAAACACCTTGCGGATCAGTCTGCCAAGCTCCATTTTCATCGGAATGTTCTGCAAATTTGGTTCTGTGGAGCTGATCCTTCCTGTTGCCGTGATGGTCTGGTTAAAATTTGTATGAATCCTTCCGTCCGGCTGAATAAAGGCTGACAGTCCATCTGCATAGGTTGACTTCAGCTTGGTAAGTCCTCTGTATTCCAGAATATCTTTTACAATGGGGTACTCAGGAGCCAGCTTTTCCAGTACATCCGCTGCCGTGGAATATCCCGTTTTGGTCTTTTTCCCACCGGGAAGCATCAGCTTTTCAAATAAGATCTCTCCCAGCTGTTTGGGTGAATTGATATTAAAGCTTTCACCGCTGCTTTTATGGATCTGCTCTTCCAATTCGGAAATCCTTCCTGTAAGCGCCTGCCCGTAGCGATGCAGTTCCTCTGCTTCTACATGAATGCCCTCTTTTTCCATGTCATATAAAATATAGGACAAGGGCATTTCCACTTCATAAAACAGGCGCTCCATTCCAGCCTCTTTCAGACTCTCCTGCAGCTTTTCCTGAGCCTTGTATGCTGTATAAGCCCCATAACAGCCATATACAGTAAATTTTTCCACTTCCTCTGCCGCAGCCTGCATACTCTTTTTTCCAAAGCACTCTGCATAGCCCGGCATCAGCAGTCCCAGATATTCATTTGCCACATCCCAAATGGCGTAATCGCTTTTCAGCGGATTAAGCAGGTAAGCCGCCAGCTGGATATCAAAGCAGCCACTTACATCATCCTCCCTAAAATATGGGTAGACACTCTTTAAAAAGAAGCCGGATAACAGCGTTTTTCCCTGCAGGCTTCCCAGCTTATCCGTCAGATAGCCCTCTGTAATAAAGCCACCTCTCATGATCAGACTACATGTGCTTTCCGAGGAGCATACTGCCACTGCACATACACCGGATTCTTTATCCTGAAGCAGGTAAAATCCTGTTTTTTCTGCTCTTTCACACTGAGCAAACACTTTCTCTGCCTCTGCCAGTTCTGTGACACAGTGGAAGCTTTTTTCCAGTTCGTCCTCTGACTTCTGCTCTCCAAAACGGCTCAGCATATTTTTAAATTCCAGCTGCTTGCATAAAGCATAGGCATCCCTGGTATAAAGGTTTCCGATTCTGGCAGCATCCAATGAAAAATCAAATTCCGCGTCTGTCTGGATGGTTGCCAGCACAAGGCTTAAATCTGCCAATTTCCTGTTTTCTCTAAGAGATTCCCTCACTGACTTTTTCTGGATCTGCTCCAGATTCTCATAAATGGAGGAAATAGAGCCATACTCCTTCATCAGTGCGATGGCCGTCTTTTCGCCGATCTTAGGTACACCCGGGATATTGTCCGCAGTATCTCCCATCAAAGCCTTCAGTTCAATAAACTGCAAGGGCGATACTCCATATCTTTCCTGCACATCCTCTGCATAATAATCTTCAATTTCTGTTTTTGCTCCCTTGGTTTTAGGAATCCGTATTTTGATCCGCTCTGATGCGATCTGCAAAAGATCCCTGTCACCTGACACCAGGGAAACTGCAATTCCTGCTTTTTCACTTTTCTTTGCCAGAGTTCCCAGAATATCATCAGCCTCCAGACCTGCCTTTTCGCATATCTGGATCCCCATTGCCTCCAGTACCTCTTTTAACACCGGCACCTGCTCCCTCAGTTCCTGTGGCATAGGCTTCCGTGTCCCTTTGTACGCGCTGTACAGTTCATGCCGGAAGGTAGGCGCTTTCACATCAAAGGCTACCGTCAGATACTGTGGCTTTTCTTCCTCTAAGATCTTAAACAGAATATTTAAAAATCCATAAATTCCGTTGGTATGCAGTCCTTTTGCATTACTCAGAAGCGGAACTCCGTAAAACGCCCTGTTCAATATACTGTGTCCATCGATCAAAACAATTTTTTCACTCATTTTAATATCACCAATATCGTCATCAGAATAACCGCCAGAATCGCCAAGGTTTCCATTATATACATAAATGCTATCACACGTTTTCTGGAACGGATCTTTCTTCTTGCGCTTTCCATCTTTTTTTCCAGCTGTCCCTGTAAGTCAAAGGTACTGCCCTTTTCCAGATGCTGCATGCCCTCTGCAACCAGATACTGTATTGCCAGCTCCTCCCTGCATTCGTCACAGTCCTCCACATGCTTTATAAAATCCTGAAGAGCTCTGCCCTCCAGTCCATCACTGATAAATCTGTTTATATTTTTGCGTGTTTCCCTGCAATCCATACAACCTCCATTACATTTCTGTAATCAGAACAGCAACATAAACTTCGCCATAATTACTATACACCAAAACAGGGATTTTGGAAAGTCATATCACCAGAAAGCCGTAAGCACACCCACAAAAGGGCACACTCGCAAAAGGAGAGAGGACTGCTCCTCTCTCCCATCAGGCTTTGCACCATCATTTCTGATATCTGATCGACTGTTCTATAACATTTTCTTTAGTTCATCTGCAACAAACTGAACCTTTGTCCCTACGATTACCTGAACTGCGTTCTTACTCGGTCTGATCACACCTGCAATGCCGGCCGTTTTGATCTTGTTCTCATCTACTGCCGTGTAATCCTTTACCTCCAGACGGAGTCTTGTTACACAGTTATCAAGTGAAGTAACATTTTCTTTTCCGCCGAGACCTGCAAGAATGATCTCTGCTACTTTTGTATAATCATTATTGGAAAGAACCGCTTTCATTTCTGTATCGTTTGCTTCATCATCCTCACGTCCCGGTGTCTTTAAGTCAAACCTTGTGATCGCGAAACGGAATACGATGTAAAATACCACTGCTGCTGCAATACCAAGCGGTAAGATCATCCATACCTTCTGGGCAAGCGGTAACTGAGAGCTGAATACAAGATCTGTCAGACCTGCGGAGAAGGAAAATCCTGCACGGAAGCCAAGTCCTACGGAAACTGCTGCAAAAATACCATAAAGAATTGCATATACTAAGTACAGTGCCGGAGCAAGGAACATAAATGCAAATTCAAAGGGTTCTGTAACGCCGCAGATGAAGGAGCAGATTGCTGCCGCGCCTAAAAGACCCGCTGCATTTTTTCTCTTTTCCGGCTTTGCACAGTGGATCATGGCAAGTGCGGCTGCCGGAAGACCGAACATCATGGACGGGAAGAAGCCTGCCATATACATACCGGTTTCGCCCAAAACGCCTGTGTTGCCCCAGAAGTTTCCAAGGTCATTGATGCCGATCGCATCAAACCAGAATACAGAGTTCAGTGCATGGTGCAGACCAAAAGGAATGAGCAGACGGTTTAAGAAGGCATAAATGCCAGAGCCCACTGCACCCATGCTTACAATCCCTGAGCCAAGTGCTACCAGTCCGCCATAGACCAGCGGCCATACAAAGAATAAAACTGCTGATACGATAAGAGAAATCATTGCTGTCACAATCGCTACGCTCCTCTTACCAGAGAAAAATGCCAGCGCATCCGGAAGCCTGGTTCCCTTAAATCTGTTATAGCAGGTTGCACCAACAATACCAGCCAGAATACCAATAAACTGATTGCTGATCTTTGCAAATGCCGGATCTGCCTCTGCACCTGTCAAAACAGAGATCGTTCCGGATGAAAGCACTGTTGTAATGGTCAGCCATGATACAAGACCTGCCAGACCTGCTGTACCATCATTGTCATCTGACATACCAACGCCCACACCTACTGCAAACAGCCATGCCATATTATCGATCAACGCGCCGCCTGCCTTGATCATAAAGAAACCAATGATCGCCACTGCCCCTTTAATCTCTCCGCCCTGCATTGCTGCAGGAGACAAGGCATAACCAATCCCCATTAAAATACCACATACCGGAAGGCATGCAACCGGAAGCATTAAGGATTTTCCTAACTTCTGCAAATACTTCATCATAATAATCGCCCTTTCCTATCCTGTCTGACCAGAAAACTATGTTTGTCTATGTGTTAAAGGTTTTCTTTTAAAAATCCCTCTAACTCTGCCTTTGCTTCATCCTCATCCTCGCCTTCGATGATAAGCTCAATTTTATTTCCCTGTTTTACGCCCAATGACATCACACCCATGATGCGCTTGGCATCCACACTCTTTCCCGTTTCTGGATTTTTGACAGCAATACTGCTTTGAAATGCTGCTGCCTTCTTTACCAGAAGTCCGGCTGGTCTTGCATGAAGCCCCATAGGGTCTGTTACTGTGTATTCTAATGTATACATGGCATTCTCTCCTCGTTCCAATCTCTTTCTTTGATCTGTTTCTCTTATATTCTTATCCGCTGCACGCCTTCTGATACACATTTATCTGATATGTATCTATCCAATGCTGCGTACCTTATCCCGGAGTTTTAATAGATATGTTGGCGAAACTGACAATTCATCCAGTCCCATATCGAGGAAGGTTTCCGTCAGAGTCTCATCTGCTGCCAGTTCCCCACAGATGCCTACCCAGATGCCTTCCTTGTGCCCATTTTCAATGGTCATCTCAATCAATTTAAGCACCGCCGGATGATGTGCGTCATAAAAGGACTCCAGTTTTTGATTCTGCCTGTCAATCGCCAGTGTATACTGCGTCAGATCATTGGTTCCAATACTGAAAAATTCTACTTCCTTTGCAAGTTCCCGGCTCATCAGCGCCGCTGCAGGCGTTTCGATCATAATGCCAAGCTCTGCTTCCCCATAGGAAATCCCTTCTGCTGCAAGCTCAGACCTGACCTCTTCAACGATGTGCTTGATCCTTTGTATTTCCTCTACGGAAATGATCATTGGAAACATGATCGACACCCTTCCAAATGCTGCTGCCCGGTAAATGGCACGAAGCTGGGTTTTGAAGATTTCCGGCTGGGAAAGGCAGATGCGGATCGCACGATAACCAAGTGCCGGATTTTCCTCTGGATCCAGGTTAAAATAATCTGCCTTTTTATCAGCACCGATATCCAGCGTCCGAATGATCACCTTTTTTCCATTCATACGGGATACCACTGATCTATATGCTGCAAACTGCTCTTCCTCTGTTGGGAAGGAATCTCTTCCCAGATACAGAAACTCACTGCGGAATAAGCCAATACCGCCTGCATCATACTCCAGTACCTTTTCTACATCCTCCACATTTCCCATATTGGCATACAGTGCAATGCTTCTTCCGTCCTTTGTCTTATTCTCTTTTCCAATAAGCAGCTTCAGTCGCTCCTCTTCTTCCTCTAACCTTTTTTGTTCTTCCCTTTTGACTGCCAGTGTGTCTGCATCCGGTTCTATAAAAAGCATTCCCGATACACCGTCCACTACAGCTTCCTTTCCATGGTATGCTCTGTCAAGTCTGATATCTGTATTGACTAAGGAGGGAATATTCAAGGAACGTGCCAGTATGGCTGTATGGGAATTTGCTGATCCACCTTTTGTAACAAAAGCCAGTATCTTGGATTTGTCCATCTGGATGGTTTCACTGGGAGACAGATCCTCTGCAAGTACGATCACCGGCTTCTTTGTATGAAGCCCAGCTTCTTCCCTTCCCTCCAGAATTTTCACAACTCTGCCTGAAACATCGATCACATCTGCTGCTCTTGCCTTCATGTATTCATCATCCATGGAAGAAAATACCGCAGCAAACTCTTCCCCGGTTATCGTCACCGCATATTCTGCATTAACCATCTCTGTCCGGATTTTATTTTCCACAGCTTCCAGATAATCCAGATCCTCCAGCATGATCTTGTGCACATCAAAGATCATGGCATTCCCTTCCCCTACCTGCTTTAATGCCTCCTGATAAAGCAGTTCCAGCTGTCTTTCTGCGTTTTCCTTTGCCGCGGCAAATCTCGCCATTTCTGCATCAGCATCTGTAATACTGCATTTTTTCCAGCTGCTTTCTTTTTTTTCAAATACATACAACCTGCCGATTGCAATTTTCTGCAATACGCTTTTTCCTTTTAAAACCTCCATAGCTTCCCTCCGCATTACATTCTGATCCGCAGTACCGTATCTCCCTGTTTTACTTCTTTTTCTGCTTCTGCTTTTATCTCTTTATAGTCATTGCTGTTGCAGATCAAAACCGGCGTGATGGTAGGATAACCTGCCGCTCTGATCGCTTCCAGATCAGCCTCTAACAGCAGATCTCCTTTTCTGACCCTTGCTCCCTCCTGTACATAAGCAGTAAAATGCTCTCCCTTCAGCTTTACCGTATCCAGTCCTACATGGATCAGTATTTCAACGCCTTCTTCTGTTGTGATGCCCACCCCGTGCAGGGTAGGAAACAAAGTGCTGATCCTGCCGTCTGCCGGTGCATAAAATCTGCCGTCTGCCGATTCAAATGCAACTCCTTTTCCCAGTATTTCCTCACTAAAGGCAGGATCTGGTACAGACTTCATGCTGATACAGCTTCCTGCTGTAGGAGCTCCGATCTCCAGCTCCTTCTTTTTCAATAGTCCGCTTAATAATCCCATATTATCTCCTTTACCCTTGATAGAATGCTCTTATCAGCCTCTTTTTATCCCTTCTGTTTTTCTTTTGTTATTCTGCATTTTCTGTTCTGCAAGCTATTTCTTCTACAGGATTCCCAAAAGAAATAAAAAAACCAAATTTCATAAATCAACCATCTTCCTGATTAACTTATAAAATCTGGCTTTGTCCGTTCCCAGTAACAATCCAACTCTTTTACAAGATCAATATTTAACCATATTCATCGTAGCAACTTCTTTCCCATCTGTCAACTATTTTATTGTAATTTTATTTATTTTTGATTGCTCTTTTTCTTATTTTTTGTGCATTTTACACAATTTCTTCCATTTCATGTCAAGTGGTCATACAGCCAAACATTCCCTGCGCATTTCAAAAGCCTTGATCCTATAAAAGAATAAAATTCTGCACTTCTGTACAAACTATCTGATACCTTACAGAAAATCCCATGGAAGGATCTTGGCATGAAACTATCAGACTCTTTAGAAATAAATATCAAACAGGCATACCAGCTTTTCCCTATTGAAAAAAGCTTTGATCTGATCACCAGAAGGCTTCGCCTCGGTATGACAGATGCCTGGTTTCTTGGTATCAACGGTATGTGCCGCACAGAAGTACTGCAGGAAATCTTTTCTGATCTTCAAAATCCTCTTTTTACAAAAGGAAACAGCATACAGGATATTTCCGCCTATATGGCAGCACGGATCGGCTACGCCCAGACAGAGCTGGCAGATGACTGGGAAAAGATCATTCCAGCTGTGCTCAGCGGCCCTTGTGTTTTATTCATTGATGGATTTTCCCGTGCTATTTTGCTGGATACCCGTACTTATCCTGCCAGAAGCATATCTGAGCCCGATACTGAGCGCGTAACAATGGGATCGAGGGATGGATTTGTAGAAACCATGCTTTTTAATGCCAACCTGATCCGCAGACGGATCCGTAATCCCCGGCTTACCTTTGCAGTCCATTCCATCGGAACAGACAGTCGTACCGATGTCGCCATTGCCTACATCGATGGCTATATAGACCCTCTGCTCCTTGAGAAGCTTACAGATCGTCTTAATTCCCTAGATATTGCTGCACTGACCATGGGTGCCAAAAGCTTAGAAGAGCTTCTTGTACCGAAAAAATGGTATCATCCTCTGCCCAGCATCCAGCAGACCCAGCGGCCTGACGTGGCATGCAGTTATCTGACAGAAGGAAATCTTTTGATCCTTGTAGATAATTCTCCCTCTGTCCTGATTCTTCCAAGTACGATTTTTCAATTTACCCAGAGTCCTGAGGATTACTACAAAAGTCCTCTGGTAGGCAGCTACAGCCGTCTGCTGCGTTTTCTCTGCATTTTTATCAGCCTGTTGCTGCTTCCTGTTTTTTTACTGATCGGCTGTTATTATCCGGATATTGCAGATTCTCTTTCTCTGTTTCCAGTAGAGTATACCAGCCCCGGAAGGCTCTTTTTATATGTACTCTTTGCAGAGCTGGCTCTTGACCTGTTCCAGTATTCTGCTTCTCACAGCCCGGACTCTTATTCTGGTTCACTCTCCATCGTGGGCGGTCTGATTTTAAGTGATGTTGCCATTGATCTGCACTGGGTATCTTTAGAGGTTATGTTTTATGCCGCTGCTACCATGCTTTCTGCCCTGGCTCTTTCCAGTGCCCCCTTTGCAGAAGGCATCCGCTGCTACCGGCTGTTTCTTCTTTTATCTACCGGTGTTTTTGGCCTTTGGGGATTTATCGGAGGGTGCTTTCTCATCCTGCTTTCGGTTCTGACAACTCCCTCTTTTGCAGGAAAAAGTTTTTTCTGGCCCTTATACCCTCTGAACAAAAAGGCTCTCACCACCCTGCTGTTCAGACGACCCACTCACAAGGCGCAGCCCGGCAATATATGGAAAAGAGAAAGAAAAAAGACAGCAAAGGGAAAATAGTCCTGCTGTCTTTTTCTATTTTTATTCCTAAGAGATCTCACTGAGGGGACAGATCCGATAGCCCATTTCTTCCCATTTTGTCAATAATTCATCCAAAATCTGCCCATTGATTGCTGATGTACTATGAAGCAGCACGATCGCACCCGGATGAATTCTTCCTAACAGCTTTTCAAAGGCTTCTTCCTTGGTAGGCTGGTCATTTTCTATCCAGTCTACATATGCCAGACTCCAGAAAAAGGTTCGATAGCCCATTTCCTTTGCCAGCTTTAAGGTAGCCTCATTATATTTTCCCTGTGGCGGACGATAAAGCTTTTTCATCTCTTTTCCCGTGATCTCTTTATATTTTTCCTCTAAAAGCAGCAGTTCTTTTTTAAACTCTTCTGCACTTTTTCTGGTCATATCCGGGTGATGATAGGAATGATTTGCCACGATATGTCCCTCTTCCTCCATCCGTTTTACAAGCTCCGGACTACTTTCCAGATAATTTCCTACTACAAAAAAGGTTGCTGTTGTCTTATGCTTCTTCAAGGCATCTAAAATTGCCGGCGTGTTTCCATTTTCAAAGCCTGCATCAAAGGTAAGGTAAAGCACCTTCTCTTCGGTATTTCCTACATACCATGCGTCCTGCTCTGCCAATTCCTTTGCACTGGTATTACCTGTGGGCTTCTGTCCTGTTTCTCCAAATCCAAGCCCCCAGTCTTTTGTTTCATGAGCAACAGCCGTTGTTTCCTTCCATGCGTTCACACCGCCTGCAAGACCTGCTCCGATCATATACATCATCACAAATAAAAATCCGACCCTTGCTAATGTCTGATATTCCTTTTTCATACGAGTCTGCAATCCTGCTTCCAGATCTTTTTAAATATATATGCAGACAGAAGCATGACTTAGTTATTCTTTTGTGCCTCTCTCCTTTGCTTTTTTTCTGCAAAAACAGTTTTTGCCAGAAAATCCGCCAGTTCCGTCATCATGTCGTCGCTCCGTTCATAAATCGCACAGCCTGCGGCTGCCCAGATCAGTGCAATGATCCCTTCACATACCATTGCTCCAAAAAATACAGAATGGGATCTGGATCAATCACTATTTTATTTCAATCACGATTTTATTCTGACATAAACCAGCTTCAGAAAATTATTTTTGGGATTTTTAGTATCCAGAGTCTCATAACAGTCATAGCTTTCTATGAATGATCTGAGCTTTTTAAAGCCGTAGTTTCGTGGATCAAATCCCGGTATCCTTTTGGCAAGCAAATTGCCCAGAACTCCCAAAAATACCCATCCTGCCTCATCTGAGATAGACTCAATGATAGCAGTGATCTCTTTCCCTACAATGGCTCTGTCCGGAATCCTGTTTTCCTCATCCTCAAAGTCCGCCTGCACCTCTTCCACCGGCTCTGGAAGCATTGCATTCTCTTTCTCTTTTTCTGATGCTTCCGGCACGGCAGGTATTTTTGCTGTTTCTGGTATCGTTTCTTTTTTACCTGCTGCTTTTTCCGGCAGCAGTTTTCCCTTTTCTACACTGTCATTCTGCTTTTCTTCATGGATATTCCGTTTTTCTTCTTCATCATTCTGTTTTTCTTCTTCATCATTTTGTTTTTCTTCACAGTACAACAGATCAAGATATTTAAAAGTTTCGCAGGCAGCAACCAGCGACTGGGGCGTTTTTTGCTCACCCATGCCTACTACCAGCATTCCTGCCTCTCTCAACCGGATCGCCAGCTTGGTAAAATCACTGTCTGAGGTTACCAGACAGAATCCATTGACCTTTCCTGAATACAAAATGTCCATGGCATCAATAACCATGGCAGAATCTGATGCATTTTTCCCTTTGGTATAATTAAACTGAAAAACAGGAGTCATGGCATATTCAACCAGATTATTTTTCCATGCCGACACTCCTGCACTGGTAAAATCACCGTAAACCCTTTTATAGGTTACAACACCATACTCTCCGATCTCATTCATAATAAGCTTGATATACTTCTTTGAAACATTTTCTGCATCAATCAACAATGCGATTTTATGCTGACCTTCCATCATACCCTCCTGTCTGTACCAGCCCTTTGCTGCATGATATTCCATATGAAAATGGCATTCCCTATGAAAGAACAAAATCTTCCCTATGAAATAAAAAAATAAACCGACCTAAGATCGATTTATCCTTCTTCGAGTCCATCGAAGCCTTATCTGAATCCGTAACTGCAAATGCAGGAGATGGGACTTGAACCCACACATAGTTACCTACGTCAGATTTTGAGTCTGATGCGTCTGCCATTCCGCCACTCCTGCTCAACGACAAGCATTATTATAACACATCCTCTATTTGCCAGTCAATCTCTTTCAATCCATTTTCTCTCAAAAATGCATTGGTCTGGCTAAAGGGTCTGCTTCCGAAAAATCCTCTGTATGCTGACAGGGGACTTGGATGGGGTGCTTCCAAAATCAGATGCTTAGGATTGTGCAACATACTTTTTTTCATCTGTGCCGGCCTGCCCCAGAGAATGAATACCATCGGTCTGTCCTGTTCATCCAGAATACGGATCGCCGCATCAGTAAACTCCTCCCAGCCTATTCCCCGATGGGAATTGGCAGCATGAGCACGCACTGTCAGGACTGTATTGAGCATCAGTACCCCCTGCTTTGCCCATTTTACCAGATAGCCGTTATTGGGGATCCGACAGCCCAGATCATCATGAAGCTCCTGATAAATATTTACTAATGACGGCGGAATCTCTACTTCAGGTTTTACAGAAAAGCAAAGTCCATGTGCCTGTCCATCATTGTGGTAGGGATCCTGTCCCAATATTACCACCTTTACTTCATGCAAGGGAGTCAGATGAAAGGCATTAAAAATATCATCTGCCGCCGGAAATATCTTTCTGGTACTGTATTCTTCCATGATCTTTCTATGCAGTTTTCTATAATACTCCTTTGAAAACTCGGGCTTTAAGGGTTTTAGCCAGTCATTTGAAATCGGTGGCATATGCAGTTCTCCATCCTACAATCTTACTGATACATTTCTTTTTTTCAGATATTCCTTTACTTCTCTGATCTCCAGTTCTTTATAATGAAACAGGGAGGCTGCCAACGCCGCATCTGCTTCCCCTACTGTAAGAGCATCATAAAAATGCTCCAGCTTGCCGGCTCCGCCGGATGCGATTACCGGAATTGATACATTTTGGGAAATAAGTCTTGTTAATTCCAGATCATAGCCTGCCTTTGTTCCATCACAGTCCATACTGGTCAGAAGGATCTCTCCCGCTCCCAGCTTCTCAACCTTCATTGCCCATTCTATGGCATCTATTCCCACATCAACTCTGCCGCCGTTTTTAAAAATGTTCCAGCCAGCACCATCTGCTCTTTTTCGTGCGTCAATCGCTACCACGACACACTGGCTTCCAAATTTATCAGCTGCTTCACTTACCAGCTCCGGTCTATTGATCGCCGATGAATTAATGGAAACCTTATCAGCACCCTCTCTGAGGATCACTTTAAAATCCTCAACAGTACGAATACCGCCGCCTACCGTAAAGGGAATGAACACCTTTTCAGCTACTCTGCGCACCATGTCAACTACCGTGCCGCGTGCATCTGAGGATGCTGTAATGTCCAGAAATACCAATTCGTCTGCCCCTGCTTTGTCATAAGCCGCTGCAATCTCTACCGGATCGCCTGCATCTCGCAGGTTTACAAAATTAACACCCTTTACCACACGCCCATTATTTACATCCAGACAAGGAATGATTCTTTTGGTATGCATTTACTTTTCCTCCCCACTCTGAACTGCAATAAAATTTTTTAAGATCTGCATGCCTACATCCGAGCTTTTCTCCGGATGAAACTGGCAGGCATATACATGATCCTTTTCAATGGAAGCATGCACAGTCACACCGTACTGTGTTGTTGCCTTTACGATATTCTCATCTTCTGCCTGCAGATAATAGGAATGGACAAAATATACATATGCATTCTCTGGAATCCCTTTAAATAAAGTTCCCTCAGAAGTATAGCTCAGGGAATTCCAGCCAATATGGGGAATCTTCAATCCCAAATCATCCGGGAATTTCACAATTTTGCCTGGAAAAATTCCCAGTCCCTTTACACCCTTACACTCCTCGCTTTCTTCAAACAAAAGCTGTAATCCGAGGCAGATCCCTAAAAATGGTGTTTTTTTGTCTATTACCTCATGGATTACCTCCTCCAGACCATAGCTGCGTATTTTTTCCATTGAATCTCCAAATGCACCTACTCCTGGAAGGATTACCTTATCAGCCTGTAAGATCTTTTCCCGTTCTCTTGTTACAATGACCTCTTTACCAAGGAATTTTAATGCTTTTTCGACGCTTCTGATATTCCCGGCATCATAATCGATAATTGCGATCATACCTTATCTTATCCCTTTCCTTCTTCTAACCCTTACCGTTCCATCGTTTCTGCCGTTGGAATCTCTATTCCTATGATCTGCATCAGTTCTTTTGTATAAGCCACATCATCAGTCTCCATTGCGACAGCTTTTGCCTCTTCTTCCGAAACTCCGTATTCGGTCTGCAAAATTCCAAGAATGTTCAGATAGGTATTTTTTACCGGATCCACCACACCATACTGCTGTGCTTCTTCCTCTATTTTCTGATATTTTGCAACACCACTGAGCAAAGCATGCAGCTGCTGCATTTCCATTCCTTCTAATTTGCCATAATTTTCATAGGATTCCAGTTTTCGTTCCATCTCAAGGCAGAGCATCGCTCCTTTAAAACGCTTTTCCTCATTTCCACGCAGTTCCTTTGTCGCAAGCAATTCATATACCTTCTGGTAGTCTCCCTTTTCATATGCTCTTTTGCTGGACTGTCTCTCTACGGTTTCTGGAATATATGAGGTACATAAAAGAATAACACCTAATACTGTTGCTCCTAAAAGAATGCCTGTTATGATCCTGCGTTTCCCAATCGGCTTTAAAGGAGCTTCCGGTTCTACCGGCTTTGGAGTCTTAGGTTTTTTCGGTTTCTTTTCTTTTTTCGGCTTTTTCTCCTGTTTTTCTTTTTTCTCCTTCTCTTTTTTCTCTTTCTTTTCCTTCTTTTCTTTCTCTTTTTTCGCCTTTTTCTCTTTCTTTGACTTTATGTCATTTCCCGATTCTCTATCTACTTCCTCTAAAATCGCAATGTTTTCTTTGGACAGATCCAGCTGTGCCAGTTCAGCATCCAGACTTTTCAGATCATCATCCTCCGTCAGAAAAGCCAGCAGCTTTCTGAAAAGTCCCTGCTTTTTCTCAGTTGGATCTTTCTCAGCAGACTCCTTTAACGATTTTTCTTTCTTAGATCTTTTTCTTCCAAATAAGCCTCTTTTAGTCTTTTTCTCAATTTCAGAGGCATCTGCTTCTTTGCTGCCCCCAAGCACTGCCGCGATTTCTGCCATATCATCAGGAATTGCTTCACTATCATCAGATCTACGCAGCAGCTCTCCTATTTCTGCCAGATCGCTGTCTTCTCCCATTGAATCAAGCAGCTCTGATACATCGGAATTATCTGATGCTGTCCCTGCGCCTGTCAATTCCGGCTGTTTTTCTGTTACTGACTGCCCATTTTCCGCCGCCTGCACTGTCTCTAATGACTGTTCCGGCTCTCTCTCTGTATGTACTGCCTCTTCGGGCTCTGCTGCAATCTTTGTCACAACTGCCTCTGACAGTTCTTTTGCCATTTCCTGCTCTGCCCCATACTCACCAACAGCCAGGTCTCCCTCTGGCAAAGCTCCTGTCATCATTGCTTCCAGCTCAGCCAGATCCATGTCCTCGATCTCCTTCAAGGGCATAATCGTCTCAGCAGCTGCTTCCGCACCTGCGTTTTCTTCTTCCGGACTGACAGGAGCTTCTGTAGCTGCACTTTCCTCTGTCAGACTTGCAGGGGCTTCTGTAGCTGCACTTTCCTCTGTCAGACTTGCAGGGGGGGCTTCTGTAGCCGCACTTTCCTCTGTCAGACTTGCAGGGGCTTCTATAGCCGCACTTTCTACTGCTGAGTCTGTGGATGCTTCTGTTGATACTGTCGGATCTTCCTCTGGCTCTGTGTTTTTCTTTTTTGCAGCCGCTGTCTCGCCAAACAGTTCTGCCAGCTCTGGAAATTCCAGTTCTTCCTCCTCATAGTCCTCTTCTGAAAAGTTCTCTGTGCTTTCCTGCTCCGGATCAGACACAGCTTGGGAATTTGTGCTATCTTCTCCATGGATCTCTGCCAACTTCTGCAAAGCCGTCCCACTGCCAGATGCACTTGACTCATTTACTGTTTGTAATAAACTATCCAGATAATCTTCTTTTGAACTCATGGGATTCCTCCACATAAACTATTCTTACTATATCTCCACACACGAACACTAAGCTCAAAAATACCTCGCTAAGTGTTCAGGTATATATTCGCACTAAGCTCGAAAACACCTCGCTAAGCATCACATATTACACCATGAACACTAGTCTCGTGAAATACCTCGCCAAGTGTTCAGGTATATATTCGCACTAAGCTCGAAAACACCTCGCTAAGTGCTCATATTATATCACAATTTGGTATGGGTTCAAACATATTTCTCGTTTTTGGTCTCTGTCAATAAAGCAAGGGGATCTTCTTCAACAGAATTTCCTCGTCCGCTCAGTTCTGCCGGAAGCTGAAACAGCTTGTCATGCACTCTGAGAAAATCTGCTTTCTGGTTAAAATAAACAATTTTCTCAAAAGGAAAACGGATCACATTGGGATGTTTCAAGCCAACTCCTAGCTCTAACACCAGTAATTTTCTATTCAAGGTTCCCTGCAGCCATTTCATATAGGTTTCCCAGCCTTCATCATCAACTATTGGCTGCACGATCCGGTCTGTTTTCAAGCCGGCTTCATATATCATTTTATCTTCACAAAGTGAAATAATAAAATAATTTTTTCCAGTCAGCAGAGCAGACAGCTTTCCGTATGCTTTCTTAATTATCTCTTCATTTTCTTTTGGAATAAATTTCTCTCCCAGCCCTACTAAAACCAGCTCTGCATCCTGTATTTTCTGCACGAGCATTTCCATTTTTTCCATGCTGTTTTCTCCTCAAGCTCAAAAAAGCCGGGAAACAATCCCGGCCCTTTTCTTTTTCTTACTTTACCAAATCATCAATGGTCCTAACCAGATTCCCAATCTCAGGCTTTGAAAGCTGAGCATCAGCACCTAACGCCTCTCCTTTTTTTCTCATTTCTGGGTTTACAAGAGATGAGAAAATAACAACCGGAATGTCTTTTGTATCATCATGTCCTTTGATCAGCTTCGTCAAACGGTGTCCATCCATAAGAGGCATCTCAATATCAGTAATTACACACTGTACATGCTGTTCCAGAGTTCCCTCTGCTCTGCACTCTTCTATCACATCCCATGCCTGCTGACCATTTTCTGTATGAATCAAATTATGATAGCCAGCCTTTTTCAATGAATCAACGATCAGCTTATTCAACAGGGCAGAATCCTCTGCGATCAAAATCGGCACATCATTTCTCTGCCTGTTCTCCATTGCATCAATTTCTGTTGTTTTCAAGCCAGTTTCTGGATTAATATCTGTAATGATCTTTTCAAAATCAAGAATAATGATCAGCTTATCGTTGTATTTGATAATACCTGTTGAAATGCCATCCTCCGGTGAAGAAACAGCTGCACCCGGTTTTATAATATCCTTCCATGAAACTCTATGGATACCAATAACTGTATCCACATGGAAAGCAATATCCAGCTTATTAAAATTTGTTACGATAAACAGACCGCCCGGCTTAGACTGCCCTCTATTCAAACAATTTTTTAAATCAATCGCGGTAATCATCTTGTCACGCGGCATAAAAATACCTTCAATGCTCGGATGTGCATTCGGTACTGGTGTAACCTCCTGATAGTTAATGATCTCACGAATCTTCGCAACATTGATGCCGTAAAAATTTCCATCCAGAGTGAATTCCAATACTTCCAACTCATTCGTTCCGTTTTCCAATAAGATTTTTGTATCCATACCCTCTCACCTCTCCGCGGTTTCTTTACAGCCATTATAGCATATATTTTTTGAAAAATATATACCAAACAGGTAATATTTTCATTCTTTTCCCAATAATTATATCTTTTTTTAGCAGATTGTGCAAATCATTTATTGTCCGCAAAGAAAATTTCTTAGCGGAACAACAAAAAAACTCTGCAATATGCAAAGTTTTTATTTAAAGTCTATATTACCATTTACTAATTAAAAGGTCATCCCTTCAAAACCGAACATTGAAATCATCTTTCCTAAAACATCTTCTT
>CAYMEZ010000013.1:0-68515 GCA_964389835.1 uncultured Lachnospiraceae bacterium
ATAAAAGCAGGGTGGCGGCAAGATAAGCTGCCACCCTTTTTAAACTTAAAAAACTGATTTGTCAAAGGATTCGTATTAAGAAAAACAAAAATTTTGAAGAAAAGGAGCTGAGAAAATGTCGGATTACATCTTGGAAATGAATCATATCACGAAAGAATTTTCGGGCGTAAAAGCGCTGGATGATGTTAATCTGAAGGTAAAACGCGGCGAGATTCATGCACTGTGCGGTGAAAATGGTGCAGGAAAATCCACTTTGATGAACGTTTTATCTGGTGTATACCCGCACGGAACTTACTCAGGTGATGTTGTATATAAAGGCGAGACCTGCGCCTTTCACAATCTGCGCGATAGTGAAGAAAAGGGTATTGTTATCATTCATCAGGAACTGGCGCTAAGTCCGAATCTTTCTGTTGCTGAAAATGTTTTTTTGGGAAATGAACAGACTTCTGCAAAGGGCGTGATCGACTGGACAAAAACAAGAAAACGCGCACAGGAAATGCTTGAAAAAGTTGGTCTGGAGCATGAGGATGTAAATGCTCTGGTAGGTACACTTGGTGTTGGAAAACAGCAGCTGATCGAAATTGCAAAGGCAATGGCAAAAAAGGTAGAGCTTCTGATCCTGGATGAGCCTACAGCTGCTTTAAATGATGAAGAAAGCCATAAGCTTCTGGAAATCATGCTGGAGCTGAAAAGGCAAGGGGTTACATGCATTATCATTTCCCATAAGTTAAATGAGATCGAATATGTATCGGATGCTGTTACGATCATTCGTGATGGTAAATCCATTGAGACACTTATAAAGGGTGTTGATGAATATAACGAAGACCGCATCATCAAAGGTATGGTAGGACGTGAGCTGACAAACCGTTACCCGATCCGTGAGGGTGTTAAGGTTGGTGATACCATCTTTGAGGTAAAGAACTGGAATGTATATCATCCGGAAGATGCAAACCGTCAGGTGTTAAAGAATATCAATATCGAAGTAAAAGCCGGCGAAGTTGTAGGCCTTGCCGGACTGATGGGTGCAGGAAGAACAGAGTTTGCCATGAGCTTATTTGGTCAGAGCTATGGGCAGAAGATTTCCGGAACAGTTAAGATCAACGGAAAAGAAGTACAGTTAAAGACTGTTAAGGATGCGATCGAAAACAAGCTTGCTTATGTGTCTGAAGACCGTAAAACCTATGGACTGATCTTAATTAACGATATTAAGGAAAATATGACACTGGCAGCAAGACCGAAATTCTTTTCCAAGAACGGAATCATCAACGGAAATGACGAGATCGTTGCGGCAGAGGAATATAAGAAAAAGATCAATGTCAAAGCAAACTCCATTGAACAGGTTGTGGGATCTCTTTCCGGTGGTAACCAGCAGAAGGTTGTACTGGCAAAATGGATGCTGACACAGCCGGATGTACTGATTCTGGATGAGCCTACCCGTGGTATTGACGTAGGTGCAAAATACGAAATCTATTGTGTTATTAATGATCTTGCAAAGGCTGGTAAGGCAGTGATCGTTATTTCTTCTGAAATGCCGGAGATCATCGGTACCTGTGACAGAACCTATGTTATCAACGAGGGACAGATCGCAGGCGAGCTGACAAAGGAAGAGATCACACAGGAAAGAATTATGCAGTGTATTATGGCTCATAATAGAAAGGAAGATGGAAATGAATAACAAAAAAGTAGTAAACATTGACATGAAACAGTATGGTATGTTTCTTGCTCTTATTGCAATTTATTTGATCTTTGCAGTTATGACAGGCGGAAAGAACTTATCCCCTGCCAACATTAACAACCTGATCATGCAGAATGGATATGTTGTTATCCTGGCAGTTGGTATGCTGCTCTGTGTACTGACAGGTAACGTTGATCTGGGCGTTGGCTCAGTTGTTGCTGTGTGCGGTGCTGTTGCAGGTATCGTGATGATCGACTATAAGATGAACATGTGGGTAGCAATCCTGGCAGCGCTGGTGATCGGTCTTTTGTTCGGTATGTTTGCAGGCTTCTTTATCGCTTACCTGAACATTCCGCCTTTCGTAACCACACTGGCAACCATGCTTATGGGACGTGGTCTTACATACACACTTCTGCAGGCACAGACAAAGGGACCTCACCCGAGTGATTTTGTATTTATCGGAGCAGGCTTCCTTCCTACAATTAAGATTCCTTTTGGTGAAGGAACACTTGACTTAGTAAGTATCTTCGTAGCAGTGATCGTTTCTGTTGTTTTTGTTCTTTCAGAAATGAAGAGCATTGCAACAAAGAAAAAATACAACTTTGCAACGATCCCTATGTGGCAGACCGGTATAAAGCTGGTAGTTATGCTTGTGATCGTATGGTTCTTCTTCTGGAAGCTGGCTCGTTACAACGGACTTCCCTTTGTACTTCTGATCATGGCGATCCTGGTTGGTGCATATGCATTTGTAACCAGTAAAACAGTTGCAGGCCGTCAGATCTATGCGCTGGGCGGCAACAGAAAGGCTGCAAACCTTTCCGGTATTGATACCAAGAAGGTATTCTTCTGGGTATATACCAACATGGGTATTTTAAGTGCAGTAGCAGGTATCGTCCTTTCTGCACGTAATGCTTCTTCCACACCGAAGGCTGGTGATGGATTTGAAATGGATGCCATCGCTTCCTGCTATATTGGTGGAGCAGCTGTAGCCGGTGGTGCCGGAACGATCACAGGTGCTGTTGTTGGTGCTTTCATCATGGGTATCTTAAACAATGGTATGTCCCTGTACGGATGGTCTACGGATATCCAGAAGATCGTAAAAGGTGCTGTTTTACTTGGCGCTGTTACAGTAGACGTTCTTTCCAAGAACAAAAAATCAAAATAAAAAGCCCGGGCTTTTCAGGGAGAGAAAGGCTGCTTATGTGTGAAAGCGCCATAAGCAGCCTTTTATAGATGAAAGTCCAATCATGACAAAGAAAGCTGATAGAAGGATATGCCGAAATATTTGGAACTGGTAAACTGGATAAAGGAGCAGATGAAAGAGGGGAAGCTGCAGCCTGGTCAGAAAATGTATTCTGAGAATGAACTCAGTGATATGTTTGGACTGAGCAGACAGACGGTTCGTCATGCAATCAGCGTGCTGGAGCAGGAAAACGTGCTGCGCCGGGTACAGGGAAGCGGGACTTATATCAATGAGCCTCAGACAGAGTCTCATGGAAATCGGATCGCACTGATCATGACATATCTGGACGGCTATATTTTTCCAAGAACCATACAGGCAGTAGAAAATATTTTGTTCAAGGCAGGTTATACGGTACAGATCGCATTTACCAATAATCTGGTTGACCGGGAAAAAAGAATTTTGCAGGATATTCTGGAAAAAAATGAGGTGGCAGGAGTGATCGTGGAAGCGACCAAAAGCGCCCTTCCCAATCCCAATCTTCATTTTTACAAGGAACTGGCAGACCGGAAGATCCCGGTGCTATTTATCAACTGCTTTTATCAGGCGCTGCAGATGCCCCATGTTTCCATGAATGATAAGCAGGCAGGATGGGCGGCAGCGAATTATCTGATCCAGAAAGGACATAAGAAGATCACTGGAATTTTCAAGCTGGATGACGGTCAGGGTCATCTGCGGTATGCCGGATTTTTAAAGGCATTAAATGAAGCAGGACTGACCTGTAATGAATCCAGAATTTTATGGATAGATACTGAGGATACAAAAAATCTCCTTAAATTAAAAAGCAAAATACGGGAGCGCTTAAATGGATATACAGCTCTTGTATGCTATAACGATGAAGTGGCATTTAATTTAATGAAGGTTTTGAAGGAAATAGGAATTCATGTTCCGCAGGAATTGTCTGTTACAAGCATTGACGATTCGGAGCTTGCGGTGCTTGGCGATGTGAAGCTGACAAGTATTCCCTATCCGATGGAAAAGCTGGGAGTTAAGGTGGCAGAAAATTTGCTGGAGATCATTCGCAATCCCGGCTTTGATGCCAATTATGAATTTGATGTACATGTAGTAGAACGCGATTCCGTTAAGGAATTAATATAGAGGAAAAGAAAAGGAGACAATTATGAAAGCAGCAAAGAATTACAAGTTTTGGTTTTGTACAGGCTCACAGGATTTATATGGAGATGAGTGTCTGAGAAATGTAGCAGAGCATTCTGCAAAAATGGTAGAGGGATTAAATAAGAGCGGCAAATTACCGTTTGAGGTTGTATTAAAGCCTACCCTGATCGATCAGGCTTCGATCAGAAAGACCTTTAACGATGCAAACAATGATGAGGAGTGCGCAGGCGTTATCACATGGATGCATACCTTTTCTCCTGCAAAAATGTGGATCATCGGTCTGCAGGAATACAAAAAACCGCTCTGCCATCTGCATACACAGTTTAATGAAGAGATTCCCTATGACACCATGGATATGGACTTTATGAATGAAAACCAGTCTGCTCATGGTGACAGAGAGTACGGTCATATCGTAAGCCGTATGGGAATCGAAAGAAAGGTTATCGTAGGTCACTGGGCAGATGAAAAGGTTCAGGAGAGACTGGGAAGCTGGATGAGAACTGCCATCGGTGTTATGGAATCTTCTCATATCCGTGTATGCCGTTTCGGTGACAACATGAACAATGTAGCAGTTACCGAAGGTGACAAGGTAGAAGCACAGATCAAATTTGGCTGGGAAATTGACCATTACAACGTAAATGATCTGGTAGAATATGTGGATGCAGTATCCGCAAGTGATGTAAATGCCCTGACAGATGAATATTACAGCAAATATGAGATCGCATTGGAAGGAAGAGATGCAGACGAATTCCGCAGACATGTAGCCGTACAGGCACAGATCGAGATCGGTATGGAAAAATTCCTTGAGGAAGGAAATTACCATGCATTCGTAACACATTTCGGTATGCTGGGCGGCTTAAAACAGCTTCCGGGTCTGGCTGTTCAGAGACTGATGGAAAAAGGCTACGGCTTCGGCGGCGAAGGTGACTGGAAGACAGCAGCAATGGATCGCCTTCTGAAGATCATGACAGCAGGTATTCCCAATGCAAAAGGAACTTCCTTTATGGAGGACTATACCTATAACCTTGTAAAAGGAAAAGAGGGTATCATTCAGGCTCATATGTTAGAGGTAAATCCATCGATCGCAGACGGCCCGATCACCATGAAGTGCCAGCCGCTTTCCATGGGCAACCGTGAGGATCCGGCACGTATCGTATTCCAGGCAAAGGAAGGAAGCGGTATCGCAACCTCTTTAGTAGATCTGGGACACAGATTCCGTCTGATCATCAATGCAGTTGACTGCAAGAAGGTAGAAAAACCGCTGCCGAAGCTTCCGGTAGGAATCAACTTCTGGACTCCGCAGCCTGACCTTGCAACAGGTGCAGAAGCATGGATCTTAGCAGGCGGCGCACATCATACAGCATTTACTTATGACTTGAGCGTAGAGCAGATGGTTGACTGGGCGGCTGCTATGGGTATTGAGAGCGTTGTCATTGACAAAAACACAACCATCCGTGATTTAAAGAATGAACTCAGATGGAACGAAATCGCATTTCGATTTTAAGAAAAACAGGAGGGCTGGCAAATGAGTATTGATAAAAATGCTGCAAAAGCAGTGATTGAAAACGGGAAAGCGGTTCTTGGTATTGAATTTGGTTCTACCCGTATCAAAGCGGTTCTGATCGGAGAAAACAATGCTCCGATCGCATCCGGCAGCTATGACTGGGAAAATGATTATGTAGACGGTATCTGGACATACAGCTTAGAGAAAATACATACTGGATTACAGGACTGCTATAAGAGCCTGTTAGAAGACGTGAAGGCACAGTACGGTGTGGGTATCAAAAAACTGGGTGCGATCGGCTTCAGTGCCATGATGCACGGCTATATGGCATTTGATAAAGAGGACACACTCCTCGTACCGTTCCGTACATGGAGAAATACCATTACGGAAAAAGCGTCCGAAGAACTGACAGAGCTGTTCCAGTTCCACATTCCGCAGAGATGGAGCATCGCACATCTGTATCAGGCAATTTTAAACGGTGAAGAGCATGTAAAGGATGTGACCTTCTTTACAACACTGGCAGGTTATATTCACTGGAAGCTGACCGGACAGAAGGTGCTTGGTGTCGGCGAGGCATCCGGTATGTTCCCGATCGATGCACAGACAGGCGACTTTAACAGAAAAATGATCGCACAGTTTGATGAAAGAATTGCAGATAAGGGCTTTGCATGGAAGCTTGAGGATATTCTTCCGAAGGTACTGAACGCAGGCGCAGATGCAGGTGTTCTGAGTGAAGAAGGAGCAAAATTCTTAGACGTTTCCGGCACGCTGGAAGCAGGCATTCCGTTATGTCCGCCGGAAGGTGATGCAGGAACCGGTATGGTAGCAACCAACAGCGTGGCTGTCCGCACAGGTAATGTATCCGCAGGTACCAGTGTATTTGGTATGATCGTTTTAGAGAAGGATTTAAAACAGGTGCATGATGAGATCGACCTCGTTACCACTCCTGACGGACATCCGGTAGCAATGGCACACTGCAATAACTGCACCTCGGATCTGAATGCATGGGTGAACATCTTTAAAGAATTTGCAGAGAGCTTTGGCATGAAGGTGGATATGAACGACCTGTTCGGAACACTTTATAACAAAGCACTGGAAGGTGACGATGACTGCGGCGGACTTCTCGCCTATAATTATTTCTCCGGTGAGCACATTGTCGGAATGGAAGAGGGAAGACCATTGTTTGTCCGCACTCCCAATGCAAAATTCAATCTGGCAAACTTTATGCGTGCGAACCTGTTTGCATCCCTCGGTGTATTAAAGACTGGTCTTGATATCCTGTTTAAGGAAGAAGGCGTTCAGGTTGATGAAATACTCGGACACGGCGGTCTGTTTAAGACAAAAGGAGTAGGTCAGAGCATTTTGGCAGCAGCGATCAACACTCCTGTTTCGGTTATGGAAACAGCCGGAGAAGGCGGTGCATGGGGAATTGCCGTGCTTGCTTCTTATATGATCCATAAAGAAGAAGGCGAAGCGCTGGATGCATTCTTAAACAGAGCAGTATTTGCAGGAGAAAAAGGAACGCGTATTGAGCCGGATGCAAAGGATGTTGCAGGCTTTGATGCATTTATGGAGCGTTATACAAAGGGTCTGCCCATCGAGCGTGCAGCCATTGATTTCCTGAAATAAGAAAACGTGAGAGAAGAGGACTCCGATATGTTAGAAGAATTAAAAAAACAAGTATATGAAGCCAATATGCTTCTTCCGAAATACGGTCTGGTAACCTTTACATGGGGCAATGTCAGCGGGATCGACCGTGAAAAGGGATTGTTTGTCATCAAGCCCAGCGGTGTGGATTATGACAAGCTTACCTGGGAGGATATGGTCGTTATGGATCTGGACGGCAATAAGGTAGAGGGTAAATACAAGCCCTCTTCCGATACACCGACCCATGTGGAGATCTACAAAGGCTTTCCGGAAGTGGGCGGCGTAGTGCATACCCATTCTTCCTGGGCTACCAGCTGGGCACAGGCAGGAAGAGGCATTCCGTGCTATGGAACGACCCATGCTGATTATATGTACGGTGAGATCCCGTGTGTCAGAACGCTGACAAAGGAAGAGATTGATGCAGGCTATGAGAAAAATACAGGCGTTCTCATTGTAGATTACTTTAAGGAAAATAAGATTGATGTAGTTGCCATGCCGGCGGTGCTGTGTAAAAATCATGGCCCCTTTGCATGGGGAAAGGACGCTCACGAAGCAGTGCACAATGCAGTCGTTTTGGATGAGGTTGCAAAGATGGCGGCACGCTGTGAGATGATCAATCCGAAGAATCAGCCTGCACCCCAGGAATTACAGGATAAGCATTACTTCAGAAAGCATGGAGCAAATGCTTACTACGGACAGAATAATTAAAAAACGGGGAGTAGGAGTGTGGCTTTTGCTCCCGTTTTTCGGGCTGTAAAATACAGGAGTTTTCCGGATACGCTATAGACGGAAATATGAGAGTATGCTAAATTAAATGATAGGATATTAATATGATGGAGGAAGAAACTATGAACAAACTGGAATTAGCAAAAATGGCTAATGAAGTGCGTAAAGGTATTGTAACAGCAGTACATAGTGCAAAAGCCGGACATCCGGGCGGTTCCCTTTCTGCTGCAGATATGTTTACATACCTTTATTTTGAAGAAATGAATGTAGATCCTAAAAATCCTAAAATGGAAAACAGAGATCGATTTGTATTATCTAAGGGCCATACGGCACCGGGATTGTATTCCGTACTGGCAAACCGCGGATATTTCCCGGTTGAGGATTTAAAGACGCTGCGTAAGCTGGGATCTTATTTACAGGGACATCCCTGCATGCAGGAAACACCCGGTGTAGATATGTCCAGCGGTTCTCTGGGACAGGGGCTTTCCGCAGCAGTTGGTATGGCACTGGCTGCTAAAATGGGCAAGAAAGATTATCGTGTATACTGTCTCTGCGGTGACGGCGAGATCCAGGAAGGGCAGATCTGGGAGGCATCCATGTTTGCCGGACACAGAAAGCTGGATAACCTTGTTGTGATCGTAGATAATAACGGTTTACAGATCGATGGCAATGTTGCAGATGTATGTTCTCCGTATCCGATCGATAAGAAATTTGAAGCATTCAATTTCCACACGATCAACATTAACGGAAATGATATGGATGAGATCGCAGCAGCCATGAAAGAAGCAAGACAGACAAAGGGACAGCCTACGGCTATCATCATGAAGACAGTGAAAGGCAAGGGTGTATCCTTCATGGAAAACAATGCAGGCTGGCATGGAAAAGCTCCAAATGATGAGGAATATGCTACTGCAATGGCAGACCTTGAAAAAATCGGAGCAGAACTGGGAGGTGCACAGTAATGGCAGACGTTAAGAAGATCGCAACAAGAGAAAGCTATGGTAATGCACTTGCTGAGTGCGGCGCGAAATATCCGAATCTGGTAGTTCTGGATGCTGACCTTGCAGGCGCAACAAAAACAAACGTATTTCAGAAAGCATTCCCGGACCGTCATATCGACTGCGGTATTGCAGAATGTAATATGACAGGTATTGCAGCAGGACTTGCTACCTGCGGTAAGATTCCGTTTATCAGCTCCTTTGCAATGTTTGCAGCAGGACGTAACTTTGAGCAGGTAAGAAACTCCATTGGTTATCCGCACCTCAATGTAAAGATCGGTGCAACCCATGCAGGAATCACCGTTGGCGAAGACGGTGCGACCCATCAGTGCAACGAGGACATTGCTCTGATGAGAACCATTCCGGGCATGACAGTTATCGTTCCTTCTGATGACGTAGAAGCAAAAGCAGCAGTAGAAGCAGCAATCAATTTTGACGGTCCTGTTTATATGAGATTTGGACGTGCTGCTGTTCCGGTGATCAATGATACACCGGATTATAAATTCGAGATCGGCAAGGGCGTACTGCTTCGGGAAGGTAGCGATGTAACGATCGTAGCGACCGGCACATGCGTATCCTCTGCTCTGGAAGCAGCAGAAAAGCTGGCAGCTGACGGTATCAGCGCAGAAGTGATCAATATTCATACCATTAAACCGTTAGATGCAGAGCTGGTTTTAGCGTCTGCTAAGAAAACAGGCAAGGTGGTAACTGCAGAAGAGCACTCTGTGATCGGCGGACTGGGAAGTGCAGTATGTGATCTGCTCAGTGAAAAGGCTCCGACAAAGGTATTAAAGATCGGTATGAACGATGTCTTTGGAGAGTCCGGTACAGCAGGCGGTCTTTTGACAAAATATGGTCTGGACGGCGAAGGCGTATATAACAAAGTAAAAGAATTTGTAAAATAGGCTTAAAAAACGCCCAAGACAAAGAGATCAACCAAAAAGGAATTCAGAGGTAAGGCAGGTTTCCGCAATATATATCTATGCGGAAACCTGTATCTGCTTGTATTACGATAGATCTGCAAAAGGCTGGAAGGAACAGCCACTGTGAGAGGAAAAATAGTATGAAAAAAATAATTGCACCGTCTATTCTTTCAGCAGATTTTTACCGGCTGGGAGAACAGCTGAGGGCGGTTGAGGAGTCCAGCGCAGAGTATTTGCATATTGATGTAATGGACGGCGTATTTGTGCCGTCAATTTCCTTTGGGATGCCGGTAATAAAATCTATCCGAAAGAAGACGGAGCTTTTTTTTGATGTTCATTTAATGATAGTTGATCCCATTCGCTATGTAGAAGAGTTTGCAGCATGCGGAGCAGATATGATCACCTTTCATCTGGAGGCGGCAGAGAGCAGAGTGCAGGAAACCATAGACCTGATCCATGCCTGTGGCTGTAAGGTGGGAATTTCAATTAAGCCGGCAACCTCTGAAAAGGAGCTGACACCATATCTGGACAGCATAGATATGATCCTGATCATGACTGTAGAGCCGGGCTTTGGAGGACAAAGCTATATACCGGGCTCTACGGATAAGATCCGCCGCACAAGGAAAATGATAGAAGCGGGCAGCAGAAGCATAGATATACAGGTAGACGGCGGTATCAACACAGAAACAGTCAAGCTGGCAACAGAGGCAGGGGCAAATGTGATCGTAGCAGGAAGTGCAGTATTTCATGGAGATATTGTGGAGAATGTAAGGAAGCTGCTGTGAAAAGGAAAGAAAAAGAGCAAGGATGTAAAAAAGGAAAATTGACAGCTGGGATTTTGGCGATCTGGCATGCGGGAAAACCGATTTTACTGCTTTTGGCACTAGGAGGCTGTTATTTACTTTTTTTTCAGGCATTTGGATTTGGCATTCCCTGTTTATTTCATAGAATGACGGGTTATCAATGTCCCGGATGTGGGATGACACATGCGATAGCAGAAATAGGAAAAGGAAATTACCAAAGAGCGATGCAGTATAATGCATTGAGCCTAACCGTTTTTCCTGCTGTGTGCTTATATCTGCTCTACCGCTTTATCTGGGCAGAAAAGAAGAAGCGGAAAGAGTTTTTTGTGTGGGAATATATTTTATTGGCGATATTGCTGATGATCACATTGGCATATGGATATATTCGCAATCAAACTTAGGAGGTGGGAAAATGTTTTGTG
Source organism: uncultured Lachnospiraceae bacterium (assembly GCA_964389835.1). Classification (GTDB taxonomy): domain Bacteria; phylum Bacillota; class Clostridia; order Lachnospirales; family Lachnospiraceae; genus VSOB01. The sequence goes on from CAYMEZ010000013.1 coordinate 11,055, forward strand.
GAAATTGTGGTTCCCAGTTGAAGGAAGATGCAAAATTTTGCCCAAACTGTGGAACAAGAGTAATGAGCGAAGAAGAGGTTAAGCATACCATCGATTGTGAAAACAAGTATAAGGATGTGGAGAGATTTGCACCTATGGTAACACTGCTTCCTCTTGTTATGGCAGTGCTAGGTATTGTAATTTCAGTTCTGCAGGGTCTGCTGTGGAGAATTCCCTTTATGTGGCAGGTTGCCAGACTGGTTGCCGGTCTGTATGTGCTGTTAAAGGGATTGGCTTTGATAGTGGCTCTTGCAGCAACGGTGGGACTTGTATATATAGCACTTGCCTTTAAGGACAGAGCTAAGATCAATACATGGATAGCACCGGCGGCGGCGCTTTTGACAGTGATTTCCTGTATGGGTATTGTCTTTGGATGGAGTTGGGTGGCTCTGCTCTTTGGCATTGCCGTTACTGTGCTTGGTCTTGAATTTCTGGCAAGAATTGTAATAGGAAAAAAGCCGATGGACTCCCAATTAGATCCGGAGGCAGCTGTAGCTACATATAAAAAGTATTATGAGGATTACAAGGAGAAGGCGCAGGCAGAAAAGGGCGTTGAAAAAACCCAAACGGTTCAGACGATGCCGGAGGTCATGCCACAGCAGCCGGGGAATCCCCAGTATTTACCTGATTTAAACAATTTTTCTGATTTCCAGGATTCTCAGTTTGATGGATCTGGACTGGAGCTTTTAGGATACGGCATACTGACTATGCTGGTAAGTCTGATCACCTGCGGGATCGGCGCGCCTTGGATGATCTGCAAGGTTTATAGCTGGAGAATGCAGCATACGGTCATTAATGGAAGACGGCTTACTTTTACAGGAAGCGGAGCCTCTTTATTGGGACACTGGATCTTATGGGAAATCTTAACAGTCATTACCTGCGGACTTTATGGCTTTTTTGCTCACGTAGCGTTGAGAAAGTGGGAATTGAACCATACCTATATTGCTGGAGAGCCGATCATTGCAAATGGAAACGAATCTTACTTTGACGGCGGCAGTCTGGCATACTTTGGTTATTCCCTTTTAAGTTCATTGCTGCTGGGAATTACCTGCGGACTTTCCTTCCCTTGGGTTATGACAATGCTGCAGAAGTGGGAAACCAAGCATGAGGTGATCAATCGCAGACGACTTGCCTTCGATGGTACGGGCATGGGATTCTTGGGAGAATTTCTGATCATCCTGCTTTTGTCTGTTGTAACCTGTGGAATATATCTTCCATGGGGAACTGTTCGTTGGATGAGATATGTAACAAGGCATAAGCACTTTGTGAATTGACATTATTTTGTAAGTATGCTATCTTGAATCTTAATAAGAAATGATCAAAAGCAATGATGAAGAGAGTAAATATTTGAAAGCTTTACAGAGAAGATTCCCCAAAATCCATAAAATGCTGGAACAGGATTTTGTGCGCTGAGAGGGATCGGGTGGAAAAATATTGAAGATGGCTTCTGAGCAGCGCACCGAGCAAGGACATGAGGACTTTGAAGGATCAAAAATGACAAGACTGTCATAATCAAAGTTCCAAAAACCAATGTAAGGCTGCGACAGGTTCCGCCTGTTATAGCGGATGAGTATGAAAGTACTCACCAAGGTCTGCTTTGTGAGGAGCAGATAAAGAGAAGTGGTAACGCGTTGATATGCCTTCTCATCTTATCCGTATAGGTAGGATGAGAAGGCTTTTTCATGTACAGGAGTTAGAAAGGAGATTAGATATGAACAAAGGAAAGTATTATATTACGACAGCGATCGCATATACTTCCGGCAAGCCGCACATCGGCAACAGCTATGAAATCGTGCTGGCAGACAGCATTGCAAGATTTAAGAGAAAAGAGGGCTATGACGTATTTTTCCAGACCGGAACGGACGAGCATGGACAGAAGATCGAATTAAAGGCACAGGAAGCCGGAGTGACACCCAAGGAATTTGTGGATGGTGTTGCAGGTACGATCAAAGAATTGTGGAATCTGATGGACACCTCCTATGATAAATTTATCCGTACGACGGATGCGGATCATGAAAAGCAGGTGCAGAAAATCTTTAAGCGTCTGTATGACCAGGGAGATATTTATAAGGGTGCCTATGAAGGACTTTATTGTACACCCTGTGAGTCCTTTTGGACAGAGTCCCAGTTAGTGGACGGAAAATGTCCTGACTGCGGAAGAGAAGTAAAGCCTGCGAAGGAAGAAGCATATTTCTTTAAGATGAGCAAATATGCAGACCGCCTGATCGAGCATATCAATACGCATCCAGAGTTTATCCAGCCGGTGTCCCGTAAAAATGAAATGATGAATAACTTCCTGCTTCCGGGACTTCAGGATCTGTGCGTATCAAGAACCTCTTTTAAATGGGGAATCCCGGTTGATTTTGATGACAAGCATGTGGTTTATGTGTGGTTGGATGCTTTGACAAACTATATTACCGGAATCGGCTATGACTGTGACGGAAACAGCAGTGAGCAGTATCATAAGCTGTGGCCGGCAGATCTGCATCTGATCGGCAAGGACATTATCCGTTTTCATACGATCTACTGGCCGATCTTTTTGATGGCACTGGGTGAGCCGCTGCCGAAGCAGGTATTCGGACATCCGTGGCTTTTGCAGGGTGACGGTAAAATGAGCAAATCCAAAGGAAATGTGATCTATGCCGATGATCTGGTGGATTTCTTCGGTGTGGATGCAGTACGCTACTTTGTGCTTCATGAAATGCCCTTTGAAAATGACGGTGTGATTTCATGGGAGCTGCTGGTAGAACGCCTTAATTCGGATCTGGCAAATACGCTGGGCAATCTGGTAAACCGGACGATTTCCATGAGTAATAAATATTTCGGCGGTGTAGTAGCGGATAAGGGCGTGACCGGAGAAGTGGATGCGGACTTAAAGGCAGTTGTGACCGGAACACTGGATAAGGTCATCGGAAAAATGGACGGTCTGCGTGTGGCAGATGCTCTGACGGAGATTTTTGCCTTATTTAAACGCTGCAACAAATATATTGATGAAACTGAGCCCTGGGTACTGGCAAAGGATGAAGCACAGAAGGACAGACTTGCTACCGTTCTGTATAATTTAGTAGAAAGCATTGTGATCGGTGCTTCCCTGCTGGAGCCGTTTATGCCAAAGACCGCAGAAAAGATCGTATCCCAGCTTCACACCTCCCTGCGCGGCTTTGATGAGCTGACAGAGTTTGGCAAATACGAATCGGGAAATCAGGTGACAGATAAGCCGGAGATCCTGTTTGCAAGACTGGATGTGAAAGAAGTGGTAGAAAAAGCAGAAGCAATGTTTGCGGAAAGAAAAGCACAGACAGAGGCTGCTGCAGAAGAGCCGGCAGATGAAGCGGTAATCGATATTGAGGCAAAGCCGGAAATTGAATACGGTGATTTTGATAAGCTGCAGTTCCAGGTAGGAGAGATCATTGCCTGTGAGGAAGTAAAGAAATCCAAAAAGCTGCTCTGCTCTCAGGTAAAGATCGGAAGCAGCGTAAAGCAGATCGTATCCGGTATCAAACAGCACTATAGTGCAGAAGAAATGGTCGGTAAAAAGGTCATGGTTTTGGTGAACCTAAAACCGGCAACATTAGCAGGCGTAGTATCGGAAGGAATGCTGCTTTGCGCAGAAGATGCAGAAGGCAATCTGGCGCTTCTCACACCGGAAAAGGATATGCCTGCAGGTGCAGAAATCTGTTAAAGAGATTTGCTTTGAAAAGGCTGTAATCAAATAAAGGATCATAAAAATGAACCGACCTCTGAAAGCCGGCCAAGGGATCTGTGTCCAGAATTCTGGATACAGTCCGGGGCATCAGTAGGTCGGTTTTTAACGTATGCAATATGTGATTGTATGAATTTTAAAGATTGCAGCATACTACTGATAACATGGATGTCAAAATGAAATGCTCTGCAGAAAAAGTGAAAGGAAGAAGATTATGAAAATATTGTTTTACAGCACAAAGCCCTATGATAAGATCTGGTTTGAGCCAATGGCAAAGGATTATGGAATGGAGCTGCATTTTGTGGAAATGAAATGCAATGAGGAAACTATTTTTCTGGCAAAGGGGTACGATGCTATCTGTATTTTTGTGAATGATTATGTGAATGGGGAAATGATAACTGCCTTGCAGCAAATGGGAGTAAAAGGAATCCTGCTTCGCTGCGCAGGCTTTAACAATGTGGACATAAGGGCGGCACAGGGCAGAGTGCATGTACTGCGGGTGCCCAGCTATTCTCCGGAAGCAGTTGCAGAATTTGCCCTGACACTGCTTCTGACTGTGAATCGATATACACACAGAGCCTATACGCGTACACGGGATTTTAACATGAATATCAACGGGTTTATGGGAACAAACCTTTACCGGAAAACGGCAGGAGTGGTTGGAACGGGAAAGATCGGGCAGGCAATGATACAGATGCTGCGCGGGTTTCAAATGGATATTCTTGCCTATGACCCATATCCCAATCCAAAGCTGGATGTAAATTATGTGTCGCTGGAAGAATTGATGAAGCGCTCTGATGTGATCTCTCTGCATTGTCCGCTGACTGCGGACACCAAATATATGATAAACCGGGATACGATCGGTATGATGAAAAAGGGTGTGTATCTTGTGAATACCTCCAGAGGCGGTCTGATCGATACCGAGGCACTGATAGACGGACTGTTAGAGAAAAAATTTGCAGGAGTGGGACTGGATGTTTATGAGGAGGAAGAGGGTATGTTTTATGAGGACCGCTCCAATGAGATCATTCAGGATGAGGTACTGGTGCGTCTGACTGCGTTTCCTAATGTGCTGATCACCTCTCATATGGGATTTTTTACAAAGGAAGCAACTCGGGAGATTGCCAGAGTAACACTGGAAAATGCCTATGAGTTAGAAAGTGGAAATAAACTGAAAAATGAGGTGCTGCCAGAATAGGCGACTCTTGTATTTCCCCCAAAAATCCGCTATGATATTAGAAAAGGGCACAGGAGGGGAAACGATGGAGTCAGAGAATTGTGCGTGGGAAGTGAGAACTGCATACCAGGATGAATGGCAGGATGCCATGGCGCTGGTGTGGAAAACCTTTCTCCAGTTTGAGGGAAATGATTATACTCCAGAGGGAATCCAGCATTTCCGCGATTTTGTAACGGATTCTACTCTTTATAGGATGTTTCTTGCCGGCAGCTATGAGCTGATCGTGGCAGTAGAGGGAAAAAAGATTGTTGGTGTGATCGCACTGCGCAACGGTGGGCATATTTCTCTTTTGTTCGTAGGAAAGGAATATCATATGCGGGGCATAGGAAGATCCCTGGTGCAGTATCTGTGCAATTATCTTCTGACGGAGCGGGGAATATCCAGAGTAACTGTGAATGCATCGCCCTATGGACTGGGCTTTTATCATAAGATGGGATTTCAGGATACCGGGCTGGAGACATGGAAAAATGGAATCTGCTATACGCCTATGGAGTTTGTACTGTAGGCAACAGGTACATGTAAGATAAGAGGAAGAGAAATATGCGGACAATGGATTATATCAGCAGTACCGACATATGCTATCTGGTATGTGATACGTTAAGATTAATAGATAAGCGCCCGATAGATCATGGAATGAGAGTTGCCTACATGATGATGAAGCTGCTGGAAAGCAAGGGTGGATATGATGAGTATGAGGCGGCAGAATTTGTATTTCTTACTATGCTGCATGATATAGGTGTGTACAATACAGAGCGGATGCTGGATGAGCGGATGTATGACGCAAAAGGAAGCAGCCGCGCCCATGCTGTCTATGGTTCGCTGTTTTTAAAAACCCTGTCTCCCTTTGGAGAGAGGGCAGACATCATAAGATACCACCATCTTCCTTTTTCTGAGATAAACAGCCTGAATTATGAATATAAAAAAATCGCAGCATATCTGAGCCTTTTGGAGGAAGTGGATGCCCTGTACTGCAAAGACGGCGAAAATATGGATCTGCGGGATTTTGAAAAAGGCGCAGGAGAACAGTATTCAGCAGAGGCTGTTATGCTGCTTTTGAGATGCGTCCGTATGGAAAAGATGCTGGGCAAGCTGAAATCAGGAGAATATGAGAAAGAGCTGCGCAGCTACATGGAATATATCCTTTTTACAAACGAGGAAAAGGAGAAGCTGGTCCGTTTTGTGATGCAGTGCTTTGGCTTCAAGGAAAAGCTGCTGGCAGTAAAGGCAATTATGTGCTGCTGTGCTGTAGAGGTAGTGGCTGAGGACATGGGGCTGACCAACCGGGAAAAGGAAAAGCTGGATTACAGTGCCATGCTGCATGACATCGGCATGCTTGCAGCAGATAAGGAGGTGCTGCAGGCGTGGAAGGAAAACTTTGATTCAGAACGGCCTGAGTTTGATGATCATATAGAAGTAGGAAGTGCGCTGCTGAAGAAATATTTTACAGAGCAGGAGATCGGAGCGATCGCCTCAGCGCACCATGAGCGGCTGGACGGAAGCGGGTATCCGGCTGGAATGCGGGAAAATAAAATGACGATGCACCAGCAGCTCCTGCAGGTGGTCGATCTGCTGATCAGCTTAATGAACAAACGAAAAAAAGGACAAGGACTCCGTAAGGAAGAAATTCTGGATGTGCTGCTGCGAAAGGGAGACAGAAAGCAGCTGAACGGCAAGGCAGTATCCAGTGTCATAAGGCGTTATGATATGATCGACAGAAGGATTCATTCGGAAACGAAGGATTATCTGGAGATGCATATGCGGATCAATAACAGCTATAAGCTTCTGATGGAGAACAAATAGGAGAGAGTAAGTTATGAACAAATTATTTGACATAGACAGTCCGGTCATTGCATTTCTCAGCAGGATCGCGGATCTGATCTGGCTGAACCTGCTGACACTGATCTGCTGTATTCCTGTGGTAACTGCAGGTGCAGCCTTTACTGCCCTGCATTATGTAACGGTAAAAATGGTAAGAAATGAAGAGGGATACTTAACAAGAAGCTATTTCAAATCCTTTAAGGAGAACTTTTTGCAGGCAACGGCTCTTTGGATCTTGCTGGTGCTGATACTGGCAGTGGCAGCAGCGGATTTTTATTTTATTTCCCTGATGGACAGTGGAGTTGCTTTCGTATTGAGGATCGGACTGGGCGCGGTGTTCTTTTTCTTTTTGTGCAGCGCAGTTTACTGGTTTCCGCTTTTGTCCAGATTTGAAAATTCTTTGAAGAACACCATCAAAAATTCCTGTCTGGTTGGCGTGCTGTGCTTTCCCAAGACAATCGCCATTTTGCTGATCTATGGACTGGTAATTGGTTTGTATGCGTTTTTTGCCCTCAGACTGATGCCGCTTATTCTGCTGGCAGGAATTTCCCTGCCTGTTTATATAGCCTCTTATCTGTATTCCGGTATTTTCAAGAAGCTGGAGCCGGAGGAGGAAGCAGACATGGAAGAGGAAATTGGTCAATCTGTATAGAAATAGAAAAAAACTTTGTGAAGTTGGGGCATGGTGCAAAATCCAAACCACATCTATACTAAGATAAGATGAAGGACAGCGACAGGCTGTATAAAAAGTATAAAAAACAGGAGGACAAAAAAGTGGCAAGTTTATCATTAAAAAACATTTGCAAGGTATATCCTAACGGATTTGAAGCAGTAAAGGATTTCAATCTGGAAATCGAAGATAAAGAATTTATCATTTTCGTAGGACCTTCAGGATGCGGTAAATCTACAACGCTTCGTATGATCGCAGGTCTGGAGGATATTTCTTCAGGCGAACTGAAAATTGACGATAAGGTAGTAAACGATGTAGAGCCTAAGGACAGAGATATTGCAATGGTTTTCCAGAACTATGCTCTGTATCCTCATATGACCGTATATGATAACATGGCATTCGGCTTAAAGCTTCGTAAAATGCCGAAAGACAAGATTGATGAAAAGGTAAGAGAAGCAGCAAGAATCCTGGATCTGGAGAAGCTGCTTGACCGTAAGCCTAAGGCTCTTTCCGGTGGACAGAGACAGCGTGTTGCCATGGGTCGTGCTATCGTTCGTAATCCTAAGGTATTCCTGATGGATGAGCCGTTATCCAACCTGGATGCAAAGCTGCGTGTGCAGATGCGTATTGAGATCGCAAAGCTGCATCAGGATCTGGGTGCTACTATTATCTATGTAACACATGACCAGACAGAGGCTATGACACTGGGAACAAGAATCGTTGTTATGAAGGATGGTGTTGTTCAGCAGGTAGACAGCCCTCAGAACTTATATGAAAAACCGCAGAATCTGTTTGTTGCAGGATTTATGGGATCTCCTCAGATGAACTTCATCGATGCAGAGATCGAGGTAGCAGGAGATACAGCATTTGCTAAGACCTCCGGCCTGAAGATCGAGCTTCCTCCTGCAAAGGCAAAGAAAGTGATCGAAGGCGGTTATAACGGAAAGACTGTTGTTCTGGGTATCCGTCCAGAGGATGTATATGATTCTGAAATGGTAGTAGCAAACTCTAAGAACGCATTTGATGCTACGATCAAGGTTTATGAGCTTCTTGGTGCAGAAGTATATCTGTATTTTGATCTGGGTGAATTCCCGATCACAGCAAGAGTTGATCCTCGTACAACAGCAAGAACCGGAAGCAAGGTTAAGTTTGCATTTGATGTTGAAAAGATCCATGTATTTGACAAAGAAACAGAACGCGTAATCACAAACTAAGGAGCAGCATGCTATCAAGCCAAATCATTCAAGCAAGCATTGAAGAACTGAGAAGTATTACCAAAACAGATCTGTGTGTGATGGATTCTATGGGAAATGAAGTGGCATCCACGGTAGAACAGATCAGGATATCAACGGAGCAGATTCGGGAATTTTCCCAGTCTGCTGCCGATAGCCAGATGATAAGCGGCAGCTGCCTGCTGAAGGTAGCTCAGGATGGAGAGCCGGTTTATCTGGTTTTGGCAAGCGGAAGCGAAGATGCGTATATGGTTGGCAAAATTGCAGCAAGTCAGCTGCGTCAGCTGATGACTGCATACAAAGAAAAGCTGGATAAGGACAGCTTTTTACAGAACCTGATTCTGGACAATCTTTTGCTGGTAGATATTTACAATCGTGCCAAAAAGCTGCTGATTCCCATTGAGGGCAGCAGGGCAGTCTTTCTGATAGAGGCGGACTGCGAGGACAATGGAGAGATCATGGAGCTGCTGAGAGGGCTGTTTGTTTCCTATAACGGCGATTACCTGACAGCAGTAGAAGAGAAAAGCATCATTCTCATTAAGTCACTGGCACAGGGAGAAGGCTATCAGGAGCTGAAGGATACGGCAGATATGATCGTTGCCATGGTCAACACCGAGGTAATGGTCAATGTAAGGGTGTCCTATGGAACGATTGTTCAGGAACTAAAGGATGTGTCTAAATCCTTTAAGGAAGCAAAGCTGGCTTTGGATGTTGGAAGAATATTTTATGCCGAAAAAAACGTGATGGCATATCATGCTTTAGGAATCGGCAGATTGATCTATCAGCTTCCAGAGAGTCTGTGCAGGATCTTTATACAGGAGATTTTTGGCAGTGAGAAGATTCCTGAGGAGATTGATGAAGAGATTTTGTTTACAGTGCAGAAATTCTTTGAAAACAATCTGAATATATCAGAGACCTCCAGAAAGCTTTTTGTACACAGAAATACTCTTGTGTATCGTATTGAAAAGGTACAAAAGGCAACCGGACTTGATATGAGGATTTTTGAAGATGCACTGACCTTCAACATTGCTCTTATGGTAGCAAATTATTTAAAATATTTAGAGACAACGGATTTGTAAAAGGTCTAAGAAGCCCCGTCCCCGAATATACTGATCGTAGAAATGCGATTATGATCGGAGGGACGGGGTTGTTTTATTTTAAAAAGAAAATAGCTTATTTTGATTATTACGAAAATGGTGAGAAAAAAAGAAGCTGTGGACATGTCAAGTTCATTGTAAAAGAGGATAAGGTAACAATAGAGCTCCATATAAAGGGGATAGATGCAAGGGAAAGCTGCATGTGCGATATTGTGGCGATAGGAGAAGAGGAAAGCCGGATCGGCAGATTTGTGATTGATAGGGGGACAGGCTACTATAGTACCTGCTGCTCAAATGAAAATCTTAATGGAGAAGGACTTTCCCTTTTTTCGGTAACAGGACTGCGGCTGGTGATTTCTGAAGAAAAATACTGCCAGACGGTATGGGAATGGGAAAAAATCCCTGAAAAAAGTGAGACGGAAAAAATATCAGCTGCTGATGGGCAGTCGGAGAGGAAAGAGAAAGAGCCGGAAAAAAAAGAGCCAGAAAGCGGAAAAGAATGGACACCGGAAAAAGAAGAGGTGTCAGAAAGGGAAAAAGGGTGGACACCGGAAAAAGAAGAGACAGCAGAGGCAGAAGAGGCACTGCATAAACAGCAGATAGCAAGGCTTGTCAATAAAGGCACTGGATGGGAAGAGGATAGCAGAGCACAGGAGCCGGACAGAATGCCGGAACAAGGCAAAGAACCGGTGCAGAGGGAAGAAAGTAGTGGAAGAGAACAGGTGCAGGAGCAGCTGTATGAGGATAAATGGCAGCAGCTATGCAGTACATATCCAGTGTGTCATCCTTTCGGAGAGGAAGAAGAATATATAACCATTACTCCCAAGGATTTTATCGTACTTAGAAAGGAATATCAGAATCTGGTAAGCAACAGCTTTTTGCTTCATAGCTTTTATAATTATCATCATGTAATACTTGGCAGGATGGGAAAGCAGGATGAGATCTATTATATCGGAGCACCAGGCAATTATTTTGACAGAGAAAAGAAGGTAGCAGTTATGTTTGGCTTTGAAGGCTTTGCACGCTCAGAAACCGGCAATAAACAGAGAAATGAAAACGGTTTAGTGGCATGTGGAGACTTTGGCTACTACATGAAAAAAGTAGAGATTTAAAGGCTTTTGTGGTATACTGCGAATTGAAGAGGGGCGTGCACTGCGAATCTGTGTGTACTGTGGGCGTGCACAAGGATACACAAGCAACTCTGCAAGCTTTTAAGAGTAAAGGGTAAAAAATGACGATAGATGAAAAATATATGAAGGAAGCCATGAAACAGGCAAAAAAAGCCTATGCACTGGGCGAAGTGCCCATCGGCTGTGTGATCGTGCATGAGGATCGGATCATAGGAAGAGGCTATAACCGCCGCAATACGGATAAGAGTACCTTGTCACACGCAGAGATGACGGCGATCAAAAAAGCCAGCCGGATAATCGGGGACTGGCGGCTGGAGGAGTGTACCCTATATGTGACGCTGGAGCCGTGTCAGATGTGCTCCGGTGCGATCGTACAGGCGCGGATCCCAAGGGTGGTAATGGGATGCCGCAATCCCAAAGCAGGCTGCGCTGGCTCTGTGCTGAACATCCTGCAGGAGCCTGCATTTAATCATCAGGTAGAGATCACAGAGGGAATATTAGAAAAAGAGTGCAGCAGCATGTTGACTGCATTTTTCAAGGAACTGCGCATTCGCAATAAAAAGGAAAAGGAAGCCCGCTGGGAGCAGGAAGCGCGTGAGGCTGTGCTCTCTCAGGGGATTTGTCAGGAAAAATTTTAAGGATAAAAAACGGCAGGAAAATTACGGTCAGTTATCAGACAACAGGGTAACTGGCCGTATATTTCCGTAGGTATGGTCGTACAGGGCTTTATATTCTGCAAAGCTAAGAGTGCAGTCATGGCCTAAAAGCTCCATTTCTGTTTCATAGATAAAGACTTCAATGCCGATCTCTGCCATCTGGTTGTTTAAGTAAAAGCTCTTGCGGGACAGGCGCTGGGACATATTTTCGGCGGCAACATGGGTGCTTTCGATCTCCAGAAAAAAACGTGTGCCGGCATAATAGGAAAATAACTGCGTTAATGCCTCAGAGCCCAGCCCTTTGCCGCGGCACTCTCTGGCAATGGCAAAGTAGTCTAAAAGCACAAGATCGCCCTGTTTCATGGTAATGGCAAGACCACAGAAGCAGCCGGATGATTCAATATAGAGAATATCTGCACAGCCCTGCTGCTGCTTTTCGCAGATGAGAGAAAAGGCTTTTCGCTCGCAGTCAGGAAAGGCTTGTGTGTATAACTCCTCAATCTGCTGTAATTGCTGTGGATTTTCTGTTTTGATTAATTTTATTGTATTCATAGTGATCCTTTGCTGTTGTTTTTATCATAATCTGCCTGTTTAATGTATCAAAAATTCCCCATAAAGTCAAAAATCAGAAATGCTTAATGATCTTAAAATCGACAAAGGCGCATGGGTTTAGAAAATTCCTCTTTTTTTAGATAAATAGGATGTTGTGGCGTTTTATAGTATGGTAAAATAAAGTGCCGGAAAAAGTAAGCATTCAGAAAAATAGAGGATTGTATGCGAGTTATTATTGTTGAGGATGAAATACGAATCCGGGAAGGAATCGTTAAACTGTTGTCAAAGGCAGGCGGCGGCTTTGATCTGGTAGGAGAGGCAGAAAACGGGAGAGATGGTCTGGAGCTTTTGCGGGTATTAAAGCCGGATATCGTGATCACGGATATCCGTATGCCTCTGATGGACGGCCTGGAGATGCTGACACAGATGCGGCAGGAGCGGCTGAGCACGAAGGCTATCGTATTAAGCGCCTATTCTGAATTTGAGTATGCGCGAAAGGCGATGAAGCTGGGTGTGACAGAGTATTTATTAAAGCCAATCGTTTATCATGACTTTATGCAGGCACTGGAAAATGTCAGACATCAGGTGGAAAAAGAGAAGCAGGATAAGCCGGCACAGGTCGGCACGATCGAACAGATTTTTCAATGCCTGATCAATGGCAGTCTGGAAATCAATGAAGAACTTTTTTTATATCTCTGGAACACTTATCAGATTAGGCAAGAAGAATCCTTTGTGGTAGTTTGTGCGTATTTAGGCTCTAATTATCAGGAAATCTGGGAAAAAACCAAGGCGGAATTCCGATATGCCCTTTCTATGTATGAAAAGCTTTCTTATAGTATTATTGAGTCTCCATATCGTAATTCGCTATGGATGATATTGTACCATTATGATAATGCAAGAGATCTGGAGCGTTGGCTACAGTATCAGATCTTGAACAAGCATTTTAACAAGTATGCCATTGGTTGGATTGAGGCAGGTGGGATTACAGAGTTGGAGCATAGTGTAGAGCTACTGTATCCTTATATGGACTGGAATATTTCACTGGACAAAGAGATATTGATTTCTTATCCCAAGATTACGCAGATACAGACTGCGTCCTGTGTATATCCTATTGGTCTGGAAAATGGAGTCCGGGCAGCAATCTGTGCGTATGACTGGGATAAGGTAGCAGAGATCATGAAGGAGTTTCAGAAGAGCTTTTTAGATGGACAGATTTATATTCCAAAAGAGATCAAGGAATGCTATGTTCATTTTTTGTGGGTCATGATCGGAATTGCGAAAGAGGTTGGCTGTATTGAGACAAATAAGCTGGATTCCCAGAAACTGCTGAAAACGATTATGAATGCACAGACGCGGGAAGAATTGTGGCAGGCCTCTGATTTTCTGGTTAAACTGATGATTCCCCAAAAACAGAAGGAGGAAGCCGTACACCTGACTGTGAAAAAGGTAATCAGCATGATCCATGAATTTTATCAGGCGGGGATCACTCTGGAAGAGATCAGTCTCAAGCTGGACATGACACCAGAGTATATAGGAACTTTATTTCACAGGGAAATGGGTGTGACCTTCAGCTCCTATATTAAGAACTACCGGATCAATAAAGCAAAGGAGCTGTTATGCGGGACACAGTATAAGCTATATGAGATTTCTGAGCGGGTGGGTTACAATGACCCCAAATATTTCAGCAAGGTGTTTAAAGAGATAACAGGTCTATTGCCTACAGATTACAGAAAAACCTATAAATAGAGTTTAGAATATTACTCCTTTTCGAGTTTTCTCTTATTTTGCATTTTTGCATCTGATTATAAAATGCAAATAAGGAAGCAGGAAACGCGAAAAGGAGGTTTTTTTGTGAAAAAAATAAAAAATTTTTTCAAATACGGCAACGTGGGACTTTTGTTTGCACTTCCAGCATTTATTTATATGCTGGTTTTTGTGGGGTATCCCATACTGAGTAATATCCTGCTCAGTGTGCAGGATGTAACGGTAAGAAACCTTGCCAGAGGGGAAAAACATTTTATCGGGATTGATAATTATATTGCATTGTTTCAGGATGAGGTATTTCGTCTGACGATTTCCAATACACTCAAGTTTACAGTATTCAGTCTGCTGTTTCAGTTTATGATCGGATTTGCACTGGCTGTTTTTTTCAATAAGAATTTTACTTTTGCAAAGTCGGTCAGAGGTCTGCTGATGATCCCGTGGATGATTCCAATGACGGTAACGGCGCTGATCTTTAAATTTATGTTTTCTACAGATGTGGGGATTGTTAATTATTTTCTCAGCTCCCTGGGTATCATAACGGAAAATGTGGAGTGGCTGACCAATCCTGATATTGCACTGGGCTGTGTTATTTTCGCCAATATTTGGATTGGCATTCCCTTTAATACCATTTTATTGTCAACAGGTCTGACAACGATCTCTAAGGATTTGTATGAAAGCGCGGCAATAGACGGAGCAAATGCGGTACAGCAATTTTTTAAGATTACCCTGCCGCTTTTAAGATCTACCATCGAATCGGTGCTGGTGCTGGGCTTTATCTATACATTTAAATGCTATGATCTGGTGTATGTTATGACCAGCGGTGGACCAGTAAATGCAACTCATCTGATGTCTACCTACTCTTATAAGCTTTCGTTTGAAATGTTTGATTACAGTATGGGATCTGCTGCGGCAAATGTCCTGTTGGTAATCCTGCTGGTAGTTGGCATGGTTTACCTGAAAATTACAATGGAAGGAGAGGATGAATAATGGGAGAGGAAAAAAGACTGAGTAAGAAAAAAAATATATTATTTTGTATCATTTCCGTTGTTATATTATGTATCCTTTTGTTTCCTCTGTTCTGGATATTTATTACTTCTTTAAAAACAGAAGCGGAGATCTTCCAGATACCACCAACCTTTTATCCGCATGAATTAAATCTGAAATCTTATGCGGCGCAGGTGGAAAATGGAGATTTTAATATGTTCCGGGCATTTGGAAACAGCTTTATTATTTCTATCGGGGCTATGCTGATTGCGGTAGTGCTTGCTGTGCCGGCATCCTATGCCATAGCCAGATACCGGTTTGCGGGAAGAAAGGGAATGCTGCTTGCCTTTCTGGTAACGCAGATGCTGCCGGTATCGGTACTGCTGACACCGATGTTTATTATGTTTAAAGGCATGAATGTGTATAATACATGGCTGTCAGCCATTCTGGCAGATGCTACACTGGGAATTCCGTTTTCTGTGCTGATCCTGAAAAATTATTTTGCTTCTATTCCAAAGGAACTGGAGGAAGCGGCATACATAGATGGCTGCGGCAGACTGAAAGCATTTATTAAGGTACTGATGCCGGTAGCGAAGCCGGGAGTAGTAGTATGTGCGATCTTTTCATTTTTATATTCCTGGGGAGATCTGGCATATGGAATGACCTTTATCCTTGATCAGCCTAAACGTCCCATTACAGCAGGGATTTTTAACTTTATGGGACAGTATGGAACGACATGGAGCTATCTGACAGCATTTGCTATTGTTACCATCATTCCGGTTGCTTTGATCTTCATTTTTATGCAGAAGTATATTATTGCTGGAATGACCAGCGGTGCTGTAAAAGGATAGGGAAAAATAGTAGAAAGGAAATTGTCTGATGCTGACACAGGAAGGTAATAGGATAGTATATCATTATGATGCAGAGGAAGTCTGGATTGAACCATGGGGAGAAAATGCAGTTCGCATACGGGCTGCAAAGACGGCAAAAATGCCGGAAAATAACTGGGCACTTTTAACACCAGAAAAAATAGAATGTCGTATTGAAATAGATGAAACAGGTGCTGTACTGGAAAATGGAAAAGTAAGGGTATGGATGACTCCTGGTGGAAAAATCAGGGTATATAACCAGAAGAAGGAGCTGCTGCTGGAAGAGTACTGGCGCAACCGGCGGGATCTGACGGATGCGAAATGCAGTGCAATAGAAGTAGAGGCAAGAGAATTCAGACCCAATATAGGCGGCGATTATCATCTAACAATGCGTTTTCAATCATTGGATAAAAATGAAAAAATATATGGCATGGGACAGTACCAGCAGCCCTATCTGAACTTAAAGGGGACAGATCTGGAGCTGGCACATAGAAATTCTCAGTCCAGTGTACCCTTTGCGATCTCTTCGCTGGGCTATGGTATGCTCTGGAACAATCCGGGCGTAGGTCGGGTGGTATTTGGCAATAATATCACAAGCTATGAAAGCTATGCGACCAAATGCTTAGACTATTGGTTTGTGGCAGGGGATACTCCGGCACAGATAGAAGAAGCCTATGCAAAGGCTACAGGAACAGTGCCAATGATGCCAGAGTATGGGTTGGGCTTCTGGCAGTGCAAGCTGCGTTATCAGACGCAGGAGGAACTGCTGGCGGTAGTAAGGGAATATAAGCGCAGAAGGCTGCCGCTGGATTTGATCGTCATAGATTTTTTCCATTGGCCAAAACAGGGTGAGTGGAAGTTTGATCCGGTTTACTGGCCAGATCCGGATGCTATGATCCGGGAATTAAATGAGATGAATGTCAAGCTCATGGTGTCTATCTGGCCGACTGTGGACAGAGAATCCGAAAATTATGAGGAAATGCTGGAAAAGGGCTATCTGATACGGACAGAGAGAGGCTTCCGCACAGGACTGAACTTTGAGGGAGCGACCATACATTATGATGCGACCAATCCGGCAGCGCGAAAATATCTGTGGCAGAAAGCAAAGAAGAACTATTATGATAAAGGAATTGAAATCTTCTGGCTGGATGAAGCAGAGCCGGAGTACACGGCCTATGATTTTGATAACTACCGTTATTATTTAGGTACAGATCTGGAGATCGGCAATATCTATCCTGTGGACTATGCCAGAACCTTTTATGAAGGCATGGAACAGGCTGGGCAGAAAAATATCGTGAATCTGCTTCGCTGTGCATGGGCTGGAAGCCAGAAATATGGTGCTTTGGTGTGGTCTGGTGATATTGCTTCCAGCTTTGAGAGCATGAAAAACCAGCTGGCAGCAGGATTGAACATGGGGCTTGCCGGGATTCCATGGTGGACAACAGATATTGGCGGCTTTCATGGCGGCAATCCGGAGGATCCGGCTTTCCGGGAGCTGTTTGTACGTTGGTTTCAGTGGGGAGCGTTTTGCCCGGTAATGCGTCTGCATGGTGACAGAGAACCCAGACAGCCTCAGTATGGAACCACAGGAGGAGCACATTGCTGCTCTGGTGCGGCAAATGAGGTATGGAGCTATGGCGAAGATGTGTATCGCATCTGTGTCAAATATATGGAAATACGTGAGAAGTTGCGGGAGTATACAAGGAAACTGATGACAGAAGCGCATGAAAAGGGAACACCCATTATGCGGGCGCTGTTTTATGAATTTCCAGAGGATAAAAGGTGCTGGGAAATCGAGGATCAATATATGTATGGAGATCAGCTTCTGATCGCACCTGTTTTAGAGGCAGGTGTATCCAGACGGCAGGTATATCTTCCAGAGGGAGCAGACTGGAAGGATTGGGAAAACGGAGAACGCTACGAAGGCGGACAGGAAATCTGGGCAGAAGTGAGTCTGGAAAGTATTCCGGTATTTGAAAAATGCAAAATATAATGAACGGAAAAGAGCTGCAAACAGGATAAAATTTGATAAAAGTTGTATTTAAAAAGCGAAAGGATCATTTGTCATAGGAGATGAATGATTCTTTTCGTTTAGAGATGCCAGAAGCTTAAATGTGCGATTTGTAATTGCCTGTCTTCACAAATATTGACAGGAAGAAAATAAAGCCTTTACTATGAAAGTGTAGAGAAACGTATAGTGTATGTATGAGAGGAACAATCTATGAAAGCACCAAAAAGAATGAGTCTGTGGAGAAAAATTATTTCTATATTTGTAGTAACTTCAACGATTCCTATTATATTATTATGCTTGTTTATGCTGTACAATACTACAGAGGTTTTAAAGAAAAACACAGAAACCTTAACCCAGAACAGCTTAAAACAGCTGAATGACAATCTGGAGATCCAGCTGGAGGCATACGAGGATATGCTTTATCAGATCTATACAGGGGATGAGGTCGTAGAGTGGGTGGACAAGCTCAATGCTAGAGAGGATGTTCCGGTAACTATCAACCAGCTGCGGCGTTATCTGAGAGGGATACTCAATTCAAAGGATTACATACGCTCCATTACCCTGATCACAGAATCGGGAATGGAGGTTACCTGTGACTGTATCACGGCAAAAACCTATACCAATTCATGGATTGAAAACTTCAGCCTTTCAAAAGAGGAATTGTATGAGGAGGTCGCTGCTGACAACAGGGTACATATCTATCCGACAGAATATGGGACGACCTTTGCCAGCGAGGACTACTACCTCTTTCATATCGGACACAGAGTCATTGATTATAAAAATCTGAACAAGGATATGGGGATTATCATCATCAGCTTGGATGAAGAATTGCTGCAGCACATCCTACAGCCATCCTATGAGAGCAACAGCGCCAATCTGCTGCTGGATCGGACGGGAAGAGTGATCTCCTGTCAGGATAAAGAAAAGATAGGCAGCAGGCTGTTTGAGGCAGGTTCTGCGCCGGAAGAAAAAAGGGACAGCTATACCAGCTTTGTGAGTGAACTGCTCCAGATCGATCAGGACTATATATCGGTTTCCGCTTATCAGAATGACGACCTGAAGTGGGAGATTGTCAGCGCGATGGATCAGAGCATTATCCTGAAGGAAATCTATAATAAAGTACAGCTGATCGCATTTGTCTGCATCGTATTGCTGGCAGTCACATTATTTACGGTGTGGAAGCTGTCAAGGCAGCTGATTGAATCGGTAAATACTGTGGTAACATCCATGCAGGCAGCAGGAGCAGGCGATTTGACGGCACGTGTACCTGTTTCTGCTACAATGCCGCTGGAGATCGAAATGGTGGCAGCACAGTTTAATGAGACACTGGAAAAATTGATCGATGCGCAGGAAAAAGAAAAAGCAGCGACCGATAAACAGAGGAAAGCAGAGATCAAGGTCTTAGAAGCGCAGATCAATCCGCATTTTCTGTATAATACCTTGGATACGATCAACTGGATGGCGATCGACAGGGATGAATTTGACATCAGCAATGCGATCGGTTCTCTGGCAAATATCCTCCGTTATGCGATCACGGACAGCAATGGAACGGTCTGTGTCAAGGATGAGATCCAGTGGCTGAAAAAATATATTTATTTGCAGCAGTTCCGGTTGAAAAATAAATTTGTCCGTCATATTGAGGCATCGCCGGAGGTGCTGGATATCAAAATCCATAAGCTGCTGCTCCAGCCCTTTGTGGAAAATGCCATCCTACATGGCTTCAGCGGCGAACAGGAGGAGTATATTCTGGAGGTTTTTGTTTTTTTGGAGAATGACAGGTTACAGATCATCATTCGGGACAATGGCTGCGGTATGGACGCAGCACTGGTAGAAAAAATCAATTCAGGGCAGCAGATCGAAAAAGAGGAAAAAAGCCATATTGGAATGAACAATGCAATCATGCGTCTGAATATGTATTGTGATGGCAGAGCAAGAGTAAGCGTGAAAAGTGAGGCTGGAAAGGGAACAGAGATATTGCTGTCGCTTCCTGTTTCTCCTGTAGGATAATTAGTCTGTACAGGAGATCAGATTAGAAATTAAATTAGAAATCAGTTTAGAAATCTCCCCTATTTCCCAGATATGTGGAGTTTTATCATCACAGGGAGAAGATATAATAAAATTACTAACAGAGAAAATTGTATAAGGAGGTTTCATATGAAAAGGTTAGTGGCATTATTAATGGCAGTATGCTTGATGGGGACAATGCTGGTTGGCTGCGGTGCAAAAAAGGAAACAGCAGAAGCCGGCGCGGCAGCAGATACAGCCGGAGAAGCAAAAACAGAGACTGCTGTAGAAGCTGCGACAGATGGCGCGGCAGCAGGAGGAAATGTAACGATCTGGTATTACTGGGAAACAGAGGGACATCAGAAAGCATTGGATCACATTATTCAGGAATACAATGCATCCCAAAGTGATATTACAGTAGAAGCAAAATATGTGCCGTTTGCAGATTTCAAGAAACAGCTTTCCATTGGTGCATCTGCGGATGAACTGCCGGATCTGGTAATCCTTGATAACCCAGATCACGCATCCTATGCAGCTATGGGTATTTTTGCAGACCTGACAGGACGCTTTGATGTTAGTACATATTATCCGGGACCGGTTAATTCCTGCACATTGGATGGCAAGCTCTATGGAGTACCTTTTGGCAGTAACTGCCTGTTATTATTCTATAATGAGGATATGTTAAAGGCGGCAGGCTGTGAAGTGCCTACTACTTGGGAAGAATTACAGCAGGTGGCAGAAGCTTGTACCACAGATGCTGTAGCAGGCTTTGCACATTGCTCCTTACAGAACGAAGAGGGTACATTTAACTTCCTGCCTTGGGTATGGTCTACAGGAGCTACTTCCTATGAGATCAATTCCGAGGGCGGCATCAAGGCATTGACAGCAGTAAAAAATCTGGTAGATGCAGGTGCAATGACAAAAGAAGCGATCAACTGGACACAGGGAGATACTATGCATCAGTTTATCGCAGGCAACCTTGCAATGATGATCAATGGCACATGGCAGGTACCTACCATGCGTGAAGAAGTACCTGATCTGAACTGGAATGTAGCACCGATCCCGATGGATACACAGCAGGCATCTGGACTTGGCGGAGAAAACTATGCAGTCATCGCAGGTGGAAATGAGGAAGCAGCGATTAAATTTCTTGAGTATGCTACCAGTGACGAAACCTGCAAATATATGATGAATGCAATGGGCTATATTTCTTCTAATTCCACGATCGCAGAGGGTCAGTTTACAGGAGATGCTGTATATGAAGCCTTTGTAGAAGAAATGAATTATGCAAATGCAAGAGGTCCACTGCCGGAATGGCCGGAGATTTCAGACGCGATTTCCTTAGCCTTCAATGAAGTAATGACTGGCGTATCAGCTCCAGAGGATGCAGCAGCCAAAGCACAGAAAACGATAGATGGTATTTTAGGAAAATAGTGTAGTCAGATTAACACATATCTGTAGGTAAGTGATTCATAGGTAACGCCAGCTAATAAACGGCTGGCGTTATTTTTAAATAATCATAAAAAGAACACCAAAAATAAGATGGGAGCGTATATGAACAGAAAGATCAGTATTCAGGATGAATTTTGGAAAAATTATAGAAATCTGGTACGCAGGGAAATGATCCCCTATCAGTGGAAAGTGCTGAATGATGAAATTGACATTATCATCGAAAGAGAGAGAAATGATGATACGATTCCAAATGAAAAAAGTCATGCTATAGAAAATTTTAAGATAGCCGCAGGCTTGAAGGAAGGACATCATTATGGCTGGGTGTTTCAAGACAGCGATGTTTATAAATGGCTGGAGGCAGTGGCATATTCTTTGCATGAGTGCATGGATGAAGGATTAAAGGAACTGGCAGATGGCGTTGTAGAATTGATCAGTCAGGCGCAGGAAGCGGATGGATATCTGGGGACTTATTTTACCATTGAGGAGCCGGATCGAAAGCTGAAAAGACTGGGCGAAAGTCATGAATTGTACTGTGCGGGACATTTTATGGAGGCGGCTGCTGCATATTATGAAGTGACGGGAAATAGAACTGTGATAGAAACGGCATGCAGGCTGGCAGATTATATTGAGCAGCATTTTGGAGAGGAAGCAGGAAAAATACAAGGCTATGATGGGCATGAGGAAATAGAAATCGGACTTACGAGATTATATCGCGTGACAGGAAAGCAGAAATATCTGGATTTAAGCAAATATTTTCTGATGATAAGAGGTACAGACAGGAATTTTTTCAAGCGGCAGAATGAAAAAGATGCAGGTGCACCGCTGATTTATGGGCTGGAAAAATTTCCGGACAGCTATCTGCAAAATCATAAACCGCTGCTGGAGCAGGACAGCGCAGAGGGACATGCAGTGCGGCTGGTCTATCTGTGCACAGCAATGGCAGATGTGGCAGCCTTGACCAGGGATGAGAGATTACTTGTGGCGTGCAAAAGAATCTGGCGGAATATTGTGGATAAAAGGATGTATATTACCGGAGGAATCGGCTCTACAGTGCTCGGCGAGTCTTTTACACTGGATTATGATCTGCCCAATGATACGATGTACTGTGAAACCTGTGCTTCTGTAGGTCTGATCTTTTTTGCAAGACGGCTGTTGGAAAATGAGTGGAACGGCGAATATGGAGACGTGATGGAGAGGGCATTATATAATACGGCACTGGCAGGAATGGCGCTGGACGGAAAACATTTCTTTTATGTGAATCCCTTAGAGGTCGTTCCGGAAAACAGTAAAAAAGATCCAACCAAGAGCCATGTAAAAAGCCTTCGTCCACAGTGGCTGGGCTGTGCCTGCTGTCCGCCCAATCTGGCAAGACTGCTGGCATCTTTGGAGCAATATGTATATATACAAAAGGATGATATGATTCTGACTAATTTATTTATGAACTGTCAGGGAGAGTTTACAGTAGCAGGCAAGAATATCAGGATTGAACAGAAAACAGAGTATCCATGGGAGGGCAGGATACAGTTTCATGTAACCTGTCAGGAGGAACAGGAATTTACACTGGCGATCCGCCTGCCTGGCTGGGCAGAGGACTATCAGTTCCTGATAAATGGAAAATGTAGTCAAACTGTACCGGAGCAAGGGATTTTATACATTCGTAAACGGTTTTGCCATGACGTGATAGAGCTTTGTCTGGATATGAGTGTGGAAATGTGGGATGCACATACCGCGGTCAGAGCAGATGTGGGTAAAGTGGCTGTGTCCAGAGGACCGATGATCTATTGTATGGAGGAAACTGACAATGGCAAAAACCTGCATCTGTTATCTATCCGCCGGGATGCAAAATACAGCTATGAGTTTCAGAATGATCTGCTCGGCGGCGTAGGTGTCATCCGACTGGAGGGATATGGGCAGGAGGCGCAGTCAGAGAAGCAGTCCTGCCTGTATCAAAAGCATAAAGGGCATCCAGAGTGTAAAGAACGGGAACTGATACTGATCCCGTATTATGCATGGGCAAACCGTGGAGAAAATGAAATGCAGGTATGGATCAGGCAGGAGGACTAGCAGGCTGATGAAAAAATTATTGAAAAGGTTAAAAGAACGGTCAAAAGAACAAAAGAAAAGCAGGATATTCTGCATTAGGAACAAAATACTGATCTGCTTTCTGGTTCCGCTTGGATTTATGATCGTAATAGGAATATCGGCATACCGAAAAGCAGAAAGCGGTATGAGTCAGCGATTTCAGGAATCAACGCTGCAGACTGTAAAAATGGCAACTGCATATGTGGACATGAGCTGTCAGTTTATCGAGGCGGAGGGGATGAAATATGCCTTTGACCGGGAACTGAACCAATATTTCAAAGGAAGCCTGTCAGATCCGATCGCCAAAAACGAGATGACCAGTCGCATCCAGTCAGAAATATTATCTTCGCAGACGGTCAATCCTTTTATTCACAATATCTATATTGTGACCGAGGAGGGAACAGCTATGCCTTTCTCCAAAACAGGGCGTACCATGGACGGCTTTTTTCATGAATATCGGGATTCAGTAGGTACAGATGGCAAGCTGGACAAATGGATCGATCGTCATGAGGTGCTGGATCAGAAGCTGGGCTATGAAGCAAAGGAAGCAGAAGAATACATTCTGGCGTATGAGATTCTGGCTGAAGCAGGCAATGCAGGAATCGTGGTAGACTTAAAAAGCTCTGCAATTCAGGATTTTCTGCAAAATCTTGATATGGGAAAAGATGGGCTGATCGCATTTGTTACCAAAGACGGCAGAGAAATAGTCTGTCGGGGTGCAGAGGCGGAAAATAAAGGCTTGGAAGCGGTAAACGCAGAGACTGCAGAAGCGGCAGAAAAGCAGATAATATTATCGGAGCAGCCGTTCTGGGGAGAACTGGAAGCTGCCCCTGAGACAGAAGGCTCTCAAAAAGTGGAACTGTATGGCGAAGACTATTTTCTGATCTACAGCAAAAGTGAAGAAACAGGGGCTGTGGTCTGTGCCATGGTGCGGTGCGATACAGTAACAGCGCAGGCACAGGAAATCAAAAGCCTGACAATGGGCTTGGGGAGTCTCGCATGTGTGATTGTGCTGTGTATCGGTTTTGTTATAGTGGCAGGTATACAAAATAACATGAACCGGATTTCCCGTAAATTCGGTGAGGTAGCAAAAGGCGATCTGACTGTGCAGGTATCTGCAAAAGGGCATGATGAATTTGTAGATCTGGCAGGCAGTGCTTCGCACATGATACGCAATACAAAAAAATTAGTCAATAAGGTAAGTGATGCCACACATCAGCTGGCAGAGTCCGCGCAGAACGTAGATCATGTATCAGGGATCATTGACAGCTGTTCACAGGAGATCACAGGTGCTATCGGTGATATTAATACTGGCATGGAAAAACAGGAACAACATGCGCAGGAATGTGTAGCAAAAACTGACAGCCTCTCAAAAGAAATGCAGGAGGTCGCTCATGTGGTGGCAGAGGTGGAAGCCTTGGTCAATGAGACCAATACTATGATCTGGCGAGGCATGGAAATCATCAGGGTGCTGGGTGAAAAAGCCCAGGAGACAACAATGATCACCGCTGAGGTAAGGGAAAGTATAGAAGCCCTGTGTAAAG
This sequence comes from uncultured Lachnospiraceae bacterium, assembly GCA_964389835.1. GTDB lineage: Bacteria > Bacillota > Clostridia > Lachnospirales > Lachnospiraceae > VSOB01. Next base: position 35,899 of record CAYMEZ010000013.1, read on the forward strand.
AATCGGAAAAGATCAATGCATTTGTAGAAACGATCACGAATATTTCAACTCAGACAAATCTACTGTCCTTAAATGCTTCTATTGAAGCGGTACGTGCCGGACAGATGGGACGAGGCTTTGCTGTAGTAGCAGAAGAGATCCGTAATCTGGCAAGTGATTCGGCAAAAGCGGCAGGCGAGATACGCAATAATGTAGAAAATATCTCGGCACAGACAATGCGCAGTGTAAAGAGTGCAGAGCAGGCTGGCACAATGGTACATATGCAGGAAGAAGCAGTGTCAGAGGTTATTTCAGTATTTGAAGAAATGCAGCAGCGCATGGAGCAGTTGGTAAACGGATTGATTTCTATAGTCAACTGCACGGAACAGGCAGACGCAGAAAGAAAGGATACGGTTTTAGCTGTTAAAAGTATTTCTGACATTATGGAGGAAAATACAGTGCATGCAGGTGCTGTTTATGAGATTGCGGAAAAGCTGCTGGAAAATGTAGATAAACTGAATCACACATCAGCTACGCTCAATGAAAATATGAAGGAACTGGAGAATGAGATCGCTGTTTTTATTATTTAAGATCATAGTGCCAAAGCTCTGATCTGTTTAAGTGGCTGCAACCCAAAGCAGGCAGTGCCCGGCATGCGAAAAATGCGGTAAAAAACCATCTGATCAGTAGTTGTCTCGCTTTGACAATCACACATTATTTTTGTATAATACAATGTATGATAGTCGGAAACGGGGTAGCAGCCATGAATGATAAAGAAAAAATCAAAGAACTATTAGAGGCATCATCAGACGGAACAATTACTGCAGAGCAGGTAACGATTGCAGGACTGCATCGCAGCGTTCTGCAGAAGCTTGTAGAGAAAGGGGAACTTTATCGCTTTGGGCGAGGTCTATACGTGCGCAGCATTGCATGGGAAGATGATCTTTACCTGCTGCAGCGCAAATATGGGCGCGGAATATATTCACACGATACCGCGGTGTATCTGTGGGGATATTCAGACCGTACCCCAGCGCAGTATACCATGACATTCCCTAAAGGCTATAATTCATTGTCATTGAAACAGGAGAATATAGATATCAAACGAGTTGTACCAGAGAACTATTCATTTGGTGTGATCAAAATGCAATCTCCCTGCGGTAATCCTATCCGTGTTTATGATCTTGAAAGAACGTTGTGTGATATTCTGCGTGGCAGAGGCAGCGACATACAGATTGTGAATACGGCAATGAAAAAGTATGCGACTTCAAAAGAAAAAGATATACACAAATTGATGCAGTACGCAGATCAGCTTCGTGTGAAGCCCAAAGTGCTGCGCTACATGGAGGTGCTATTATGATGACAAAGAATCCGATGCAGCTCAAAGCTTTTATCAAAAAGAAAGCTGCGGAAAAGAACATTTCTGCTCAGCTTGTTATGCAGAACTATATGTTGGAAAGGCTGCTGGAACGAATTTCTCTGTCAAAGTATAAGCACAATTTTATTCTCAAAGGTGGTTTTCTTATTTCTGCGATCGTTGGTCTGGACACAAGGGCGACAATGGATTTGGATACCACAATAAAAGGCTTTACGCTGACGCATGAATCTATCCGTAAAATCTTTGAGGAAATCTGTGCCATAGAAGTTGCTGATGATGTGAGATTGGAGTTGGTGGATATTTCAGACATCCGCGAGAGCGATGATTATCCGGGCATCCGTGTTGCATTGAAGGCAATCTATCCGCCGATCAGTGTCCCGTTGACTGTGGATGTGACTACTGGGGATGTTATCACACCGAGGGAAATTGAATATACTTTTTCTCTACTATTCGATGATCGCACAATCAGCATCTTCGCCTATAATTTTGAAACAATCTTAGCGGAAAAGATTGAAACGGTGTTGGCCCGCAGCATTGCCAATACCCGTCCGAGAGATTTTTACGACATACATATTCTGTATGTTTTGCGTGGTGCAGAGTGCGATGACAAGATGCTGCTGCAGGCTCTGAAAAGGACAGCGGACAAGCGTGGCAGTAGCAAAGTGCTGGAAGCATATCCAGACATTGTAGCGGAGATTCGCGCAAGTGAACAGCTACGAGGCTTTTGGAAAAAATATCAGCGAGCTTTTGATTATGCAAAGGATATTGCCTTTGATGATGTCTGTGATACGATTTCTCATATTATGGACAGCATTATGAAGTGAACAGAAAGGGCGAGCTTGATGTGGGCAGGCAGTGCCCGGCATGCGAAAAATGCGGTAAAAAACCATCTGAATCCATGGCAGATTGTTGACTTTGCAGAGAAAAACAAGTATACTAAATAAGCCGTGCAGCCGGGACGTTAGCGGTGTCCTGTACCTGCAATCCGCTACAGCAGGGGTGATGCACTGTCTGAGGGCTTTGGCTTGTATAGCTGCCCTTTATAAGTGACGTTGAAGTCTGGGTCTTACGCAACGGATATCTGCGAACCGTGTCAGGTTGGGAACAAAGCAGCACTAAGCAGAACCATCCGTGTGCCGTGAGGGTGCCTGGGCGGAGTTGGCTGTAAAGGTAACGTGTATGAGTGTCGCTCGAAGCAGTGTGCACGGCTTTTGATTTTTCATTTCTTTGGCTTTTGATCCTTTTATTTCAGTAGTTTCCGGTATTCTTCCGGCAGTAATCCCGTACTTTTTTGAAATAAGCTGGCAAATCGCCCTGAATGATGGTAACCGACAGCGCTTGCGATCTGATTGATCTGTAGGTCGGTATGCAGCAGCATATATTCTGCCTGAGCCATTCGTTTGTTTTGCACAAACTCTGTGATGGTGCAGCCATAAAGACTTTTAAAGCAGGAGCGCAGCTTAGACTCGCTCATACAGCTCATTTTTGCCAATGCTTCTGCATGCAGCTGAAAGGCAAAGTGATCCGAGAGATACGATCTGACGGTATCGAGATTCTGTACATCTTTATCTGACAGCTTGCGGCTGCAAGAATAGGACGGCTCATGCGTAGTAGCTGCCTTTTCTAAAATGAGCGACACGATCTCAGCTACCTTGCTTTCATAGAATAAGTGTGCAGCCACACCCGTGCCCTGAAATGCCTGTATCTGACGCATCAGCAGGATCAGCGCAGGAAAATCAGCAATATCATTGATTCTGGAAAAGCTCGCCTTGATATCCGACACCCGGTCAGGATATTTTTGGGATAAATAATCGCGGAAATAGGCAGGGACAAGCATCAGCTCCATGCTGCGGATCGGCACGTTTTTATGGTATCGGGCACGATAGATGCCTTGGTCTGACACATGGCTGCTGACGCAGTTTGCGTTGAGCCGCTTATATGGCGTCAGCTGTTCGGCAGATACTGTATGATAATAGCTGATCGAAATAAAATCAGGCTGTTCACGCTCATCATATTCTATGAGCGTATCTTCATTTAAACACAGGTCCATGACGGCAAGGGCAAACATCCCCTCGCGTTCATAATACCAATAATATCCCTTGCCTATAGCCTCTGACAGTGTATAACTATGCCCCTCTTTATTCAGCAGATCATCGTCTGCGGGCTGAAAGCCGCGCTCTTGCAGGTAGGGGAGCATCAGTTTTTTGATCGGTTCATCCATAACATATTTCTCCAATATCCAGATTCGACAAACATATATCACGATTCGGTAATTCTGAATAGAAAGCATTGAATTTTGAAAAGAAACGTATAGAATAATTCCTTGGTTAGAGAAAACTAACCTGCTCGTTGCCTATTCATTATAACAGTCAGAATGGGTGAACGCAAAATAATTTTGCACGTAGATATGAAAAGTCATGTGGGAAAGGTAGTGGTTTTAGATTTGAACAAGTTAAGTGATGTAACAGAACAACAAACGGTCAGAATATGCGGCATTGATGGAGACACACGTTTTTTGACGCGCATTATATCCATAGGAATGACGGTGGGCGGGGTATTAAAGATTGTGCATAACCAAAAAAGACAGCCGCTGTTGGTATATAGCCGCAATACGCTGATTGCCGTAAACCGGCGGGAAAGTGAACGGATTACTGTGGAGGTGATATAGCATGGAAAAAGAAAGAACCATTGCTCTGCTGAGTCAGCCCAACGCAGGAAAATCCACATTGTTTAATGGGCTGACCGGGTCGCGTCAGCATGTGGGAAACTGGCCGGGAAAAACAGTTGAAAAGAAAGAAGGTCATTTTTATTGCAGGGGCAGCAGATATACGATTATAGATCTGCCGGGGACATACAGTCTTTCTGCCAATTCTAATGAAGAAATTGTGACCAGAGATTACATCGCATCCGGAAAGGCAGATCTGGTCTGCCTTCTGGCGGATGCGTCACAGCTGGAAAGAAGCTTGTATATGCTGGCAGATTTTGCGGGCATTTCCGTTCCGGTCATGGTCGTGCTGAATATGATGGATGTTGCCAGAGAGCAGGGAAAAGAAATTGACTGCGTTTCTATTTCAGAAAAGCTGGGTGTGCCGGTAATAGGGATGTCAGCGGCGGACTTAGGAAATTATGATGCTTTTTATGACGGACTTTCGGATGCTTTGCAGCATCCACGGACATTAAATGTAAACGGTCTGACGGAACTGTACGAGTTGATGCCGGAGAAGCATTATAAGAAACTGACAGAATTGCTTCCCAAGGAGGGGATTGATGCATATTCCGTTATGTGGCTGGCGGTAAAACTTATGGAGAATGATGCAGCTATCAGAGATAAGGTCAGGGAAGCAACAGATGCGGAAACATGGCAGTCTATAGAAGCGGATCTGGATAGGATAAAAAAGGGCAGCCTGATGACCGGTAACTGCAAGTTTCAGTGGGTCGATATGCTACTTTCTGAAAGTGTAAAAGAAACGAAGCATTTTGATCAGACACAAAATAGATTTGATCGGATTGCTACCAGCCACCGCTGGGGAAAGCTGCTGGCAATCGGCATTATTCTGGCAGGTCTTGTGCTTTCACTTGTGATTGCCTTGCCGCTGATCAAAATTTTGGGAACTGCTGTGAGTATGGTGCAGATGGGTACTTCATATATACTGACTGTTCTGGGTGCGCCGATGTTTCTAAAAGCACTATTGTGTGATGCGGTTCTTGCAGCGACCAAATTTGCGCTGCAGATGCTGTGCTTTGTCGCGGGAGTGAGTTTCGTCTTTGGACTCATCGAGGAAGTAGGATATATGGCACGCATTTCGTACGTGTTTGATGGAACCATGTCTAAGCTGGGTCTGCAGGGCAAAGCGATCATGCCGTTTTTGGTAAGCTTTGGATGCAATATCGGTGGTTCCTCCGGTACAAGGGTGCTGGATTCATGGGGACAGCGCGTGACTGCGATTGCCACATCGTGGGTGGTGCCCTGTTCTGCAACCTGGGGTGTGATCGCATTGATGTGTGGTACCTTTTTTGGAACGAGTGCGATATGGGTAATTATGGCACTGTTTTTGACGGCATTTATACATATATTTGTTACGTCTAAGATTTTTGGAAATAAGCTGCTACAGGAAAACGATCGCTGCGGTATGATCATGGAATTACCGCCTTACCATAAACCAAAGTGGAAGAATCTTTTCCAGTTTGTCGGCAAACGTCTCGTGGATGTTTTGAAACGTGCCATGAAGCTCATTATTTTTGTGGCGGTCTTGTTCTGGCTTCTTTCCTATACGCCGGATGGAAATATTGAAAACAGTATGATCTATAAAGTTGGTATTCTGATTGAGCCCATTACCATGCTTTTTGGACTGAAATGGCAGCTGTTCATTGCGTTTTTGGCATCGGCATTGGGTAAGGAAGCATCACTCGGTGTGCTGGCGGCATTGTTTGAGCTGGGTTCGGAAATGGGCAATTCAGGTGTCTGGGGAGCGATGTTTTCCGGAGGCGCTACAGACAGTGCGGCATTAGGAGGCACATTACTGACCATGGTAAGCAAACCGGAAGCGTTGGCATATATTTTTGCATTTTTCTTTAATGTGCCATGTATTGCTGCCATGGGTGGTGCATTTCAGGAAATCCATTCATGGAAATGGACGATAAAGATAATTTTATATTATATTGCAGTTGCACTCTTGATGTCTGCCATTGCCTATCATGTGGGCCTGCTGATATTTTGATGTGAGGTAGTGTGAATATGTTAGAGGAAGTTTTGAAAGCACTTAGTACAGGGCATACATGGAGCGTGGATGAGCTTTCTGAGAAGCTTGGTATGACAAAAGAAAATACATTGGCAGCTATTGCATTTCTGGAACAGGCAAATTATGTAAAACGTATAAAATTTTGTGCCGCTAACGGATCCTGTGGCAAATGTCATGCCTGTGAGGGGATGGATATACTAAATGCTGGACCGATTATGTGGGAAGTTGTCAAATAAGAAAATGCCATTGGCAAATGAAAAGAAACAGGAGGAATTATTATGTCTGCAAAACAAGACACACGTACAGCCCTGTTAGAGGGCAGCCCATGGAGGATCATGATCTCACTGAGCCTTCCGGCGATCATAGGAATGCTGGTCATTGGACTTTATAACTTTATGGATGCAGTTTTTGTTGGAAATATGATCGGATCGGTAGCAATGACTGCGGTAAAGGTATCCTATCCCTTTACATTGATCAATAGCGGGATAGCGACCTTATTTGGTGTCGGTTCAGCATCGGTGCTGGCAAGAGCCGTGGGGAAAAAGGATCAGGCAACCATTGACAGCATTATGGGAAATTTAATCTTTGGCGTAGTGATTATTTCGGCTGTGATCATGATAGGCGGTATGGTTTTTACAAAACAATTATTGCTGCTGACCGGAGCTGAGGGAGAATGTATGGAGCTTGCCATACGCTATCTGCGCATCATTTTTGCAGGCTCTTTATTTGTCAACTTTGCACAGGCTGCAAACATGGTAATGCGCGGCGAGGGAAAGCTGAAAAAGTCCATGCTGATCATGGGCGGCGGTGCATTGGTCAATATCGTTTTAGATCCGATTTTCTTATATGCTATGAATTCTGTTGATGGTGCGGCATATGCAACGATCATTGCACAGCTTATGCAGGCACTTCTGACCTTGTTTTACTTCTTAAAGCAAAGCGAGACTGTAAAAATACATAAAATAGGCTTTCATAAAATAATTATGACAGAAGTACTTGCAGTGGGTGTTTCAGCAATGCTGATGCAGGTGCTTCAGATGGTGCAGCAAACGGTTATGTACAGCATTGCACAAAAATGGGGCGGAAGTGAATGGCAGACGATCTTAGGTGCGGCGCTCAGCTTACAGGCATTTGCCTTTATCCCATTGTGGGGGATCAGTCAGGGATTTCAGCCGGCAGCCGGCACAAACTATGGCGCAAAACAGTACAGCCGGGTAAAAAGATTTATGTCGGTGTTCACGATCGCAGCCACAGTACTGGCACTTGCTTTCTATATTCCCATTATGCTGGCACCCAAGACGATGCTGGAGCTGTTTATTGCAGATGATCCTGCAACGGTTGCGATGGGCACAGGGATGCTGAGATTATTTTTCTCCACCTATATTACATATGGCTTTGTGATCATGGCGATTACCTTATTTCAGGCACTTGGAAAGGCATCAAGAGCAGCCGCCATTACCCTGCTACGTTCTGCGGTCATATTTATTCCCTTGGCATTTACGCTGCCCCGGATAGCAGGACTTGGGGTGCAGGGGCTGTTCTTGACACCGGTAATAACAGATGTGATCGTACTGATCATTACGCTCCTTTTGGTTTTATCAACCTTTAAGAAGCTGGATGACAACTAAATTTTTGCTTTTGCCAGCAGGCTTCTATGTGTACTTAGCGGGAAAGTGCGGTGCCATCCTTAAAAGCGGTGCCGACTTTTTCGCCCAGAACATAATAGGCATGATTCATACCGTCATAGGTAATGGGGCGCAGCTTTGCAGGATCAATGCTGCCATCGGTCAGGATGCTTTCATCGGCACAGACATTGACGATCTCGCCTACCATGCGGCAGCTTTCTGGATCATAGCTAAGGAGTCTGCATTCTACTGCCATAGGAAGCTCTTCAATGATCGGTGCATCAACAAACTCACTTTTTGTTGTATGGAAGCCGGCCCTTTCTAACTTATCTGCTACATCATTGCCGGACACAATTCCCACATAGTCACAGGGCACAACGGTGGCAGCAGTTGCCATGCTGACGGTAAAGGCTTTTCTTGCCAGGATATTTTTTACTGTTTTATGCTCTGAGCTCAGGCACATGGATATCTCATTGCTTTCACTAATGCCGCCCCAGGCTGCATTCATGGCATCAGGGATGCCGTTTTCGTCATAAGAGCCGATAATAAATACCGGTTGTGGATATAAGATCGGTTTTGCTCCAAAATTTTTTCTCATGCTGATTCCTCCTACCAGTTCTTTTTGTCTTTGGTGCAGTCATGCTGTTTTTTGCGTTCCTCCACCATCCTCACAAACCATTCTACCATATCTTGCCTTTTTTTCTTAGCAAATTTATAATATTATTGCAGATACTTATAGTAGAGAAAAAGTGGAGATAGATATGGATCATCTGATCGATCATAAGATCATTACTGAAATAGAGGATCTGCTTCAGAAAGCCAGAGCTCATGTTGCCGTTGAAGAGGTTGATGCGCATAAAAATGAAACAGATTATCAATCAAAAACTGTTACGATCCTTTCAAAAGAGCTTACAAAAGAGTTTGGAAAAGGATTTTCACGCGCAAATATCTGGAATATGATTACTTTTTATAAGGAGTATGGAAATGTTCAGACACTGTCTGAATGACTGAGCTGGTCGCATTATTGTGAGCTTTTATCTATATCAGATAAAGATAAACGGCATTTTTACAAAATCGATTGCTCAAAATCCAAGTGGAGTGTTAGAGAGCTTAGAAGGCAGATCACGTCCTCTTTATTTGAAAGGCTTTTGCTATTAAATGGTGATGCTAATAAACAGAAGGTGCTGGATTTAGCTTTAAAAGGGAATGAAAACTGGGCGTATTTCCAGTTGTTCGCTATTGGAAAAGCAGAAATGTCATTTGGAAAGTTTTTGAATTGTACTTTTGCCACTTCAAGAGTTTTCAAAAGTACAATGTAATAATACTAATTATAGCAAGACTTATCCTATCACGAGAGGATAAGACAGGATTGAAAGTGATTTCATTTTGTAACGTGCTATTAAAAAACGAATGCAGTATGGTATAATACTAATGTCGGAAAGCATCTGGCAATAAGAAAGGAGGGCTGAACATGGAAATAACGGATTTTCTTGGAGAAACAACAGAGTATGATAAAAAACAAGCTGTTGAGTATAGAAAAGTTAAAAGTTGGCTTAAAAGTGTCAGTGCCTTTGCAAATACATCCGGTGGAACATTGATTTTTGGAATTGCTGATGATGAGAGGATTATTGGATTAGATGATATTAAATCTGATTCTGAGTTTATAAGTCAGAAAATCAAAGAGAGAATTTCTCCTTTTCCTGAAGTTGTAATGAAACTGCACAAAGCAGAAGACGGAAAAGAACTTTTGCTTCTTCAGATTCCTGCTGGTGCTGAAACGCCTTATTATTATACTGGTGATGGGGTGACTGAAGCATACATTCGTATTGGAAACGAGAGTGTTGTTGCTGATGCTACGGAATTGAAGCGTTTGGTCATGCGAGGAAGAAATTCTTCTTATGATTCGCTTATATCACCATATGATTATGATGATTTCTCTTTTAGCAAATTGAGAGAGCGATACAAGTCCTGGACAGGGAACAGTATGCCTGAAAAAAGTTTTGAATCCTTTGGTATTAAAGATGCACAAGGCCATCTTACAAATGCCGGTGCATTGCTTGCAGATAATTCTCCGATTCGTTGGTCTCGTGTTTTTTGTACAAGATGGAATGGGATGGATAAAAGCGGTGGTCAAATTGATGCATTAGATAGTGCTGAATATAATGGCAGTCTTATCATTCTTTTGAATGAAGCAATGAGTTTTGTAAAGCGCAATATGAAAACGCTTTGGAAGAAGACGGCAGATTCCAGAATAGAAATGCCGGATTATTGTGAACGAAGTGTTTTTGAAGCTTTAGTCAATGCTTTGATTCATAGAGATTATTTAATTAATGGCAGTGAAGTTCATGTGGATATGTTTGATGATCGACTTGTGATTTATTCTCCAGGTGGAATGCCTGACGGAACTCAGATACAAGAGCGTGATATAGAAGATATTCCATCCACCAGAAGAAATCCGATTCTTGCAGATATTTTTGCACGTATTGGATATATGGAGCGCCAAGGGAGTGGATTGAGTAAAATATGCACCACATATGAAAACGCTGTCAATTATAAACCAAGTATGGAACCGACATTTCGCTCTAATCGTGTAGAGTTTACAGTAAAGCTTCCGAATTTGAATTTTAAAGCATCAAAGGGTGAAGCTTTAAACGAGGCATTAAATGAAGCTTTAACAGAAAATCAGAAATTACTGCTTGATATATTGCGAAATAATCCCGCTATTACGCAAAAACAAATGATTGAAAATACAGCATTATCAAGAAGCACAGTACAAAGAGTCATGAAAGAACTTACAGAGCAAGGGTACATTGAGCGAGTTGGATCAAAGAAATCTGGAAGTTGGATTGTAAAAAAATAAAATTATGTACATTAAAATCTCCGTTGTTCGATTGTGAATAGCGGAGATTTTTACAAAACAGCATTTCGGTTTGCTATTGAGTGCTCATTTTTTGTTTGTTCCACTTCTGCCCAATTTGGTCAGAAGTTAGAATCAGACCAATGAAGAAACGGAGGAATGCATTTGAACGCAATTATTCACAAAGGCAAAAATTTTGAAGAAGTGATGGAAAGATTTCAGAAAAAACGAGCTGAATTTGTTGCTCAGGAAATTCGCTCATTCGATGCAGAGGTTTTGCACTGCCTAATTCAGATGGTGCGTGCATCAGGCCACAAACTTGAGGAAATCTCAGACCTTGCAGTATGATAAGTTCGGAGGTAAATATCCATGAGAAAAAGGCTGTACGGATGAAGATTACATCGGCTTCTTCCAGACAGCCGGTTACATAGAGAATAAAAAGACATCTATGTGTGATTCAGGACAGTATAGCATTTGCTCCAAAATTTTTTCTCATGCTGATTCCTCCTACCAGTTCTTTTTGTCTTTGGTGCAGTCATGCTGTTTTTTGCGTTCCTCCACCATCCTCACAAACCATTCTACCATATTGGGATCTGTGTGGGCAAAAAAACTGCTTTGAGCTTTATCCAGTGCTGCGATCGCAGCCATATCTCCATCACTTAAAGTAAAGTCAAATACATGGAAATTTTCTTCCATACGTTCTTTGTGCGTTGATTTGGGAATGACGATGATGCCGCGTTGCAAATGCCAGCGCAGAATGACCTGCGCGATCGTTTTGCCATATTTTTCTGCGATGACTTTCAGCTCGGGCAGCGTGAACATATCCCCGCGTTCCTCGCCAAAAGGAGCCCATGCTTCCAGCTGTACCCCATATTTATCATGCCAGCGCTTGCTTTCGACCTGTTGATTGTGCGGATGGATTTCCACCTGATTGATCATCGGTTTAATGCGGTTGAAGGATGCAAAATCAACCATTCGATCCGCATAAAAATTAGAAATGCCGATGGCACGGAGTCTGCCTGCATCGTATAGCTCCTCTAAGGCACGGTATGCACCATAAGCATCGCTAAAGGGCTGATGCAAAAGGCAGAGATCCAGATAGTCCACCTGAAGCTTTTCCATGGATTCCAGTACAGAAGCTTTGGCTTGCTCGTAGCCGTAATGCTCGATCCAGACCTTTGTGGTCAGGAAAATATCGCCCCTTGGAATGCCGCTTTTGGCAATGGCACTGCCCACTTCCTCTTCATTAAAATAGCTCTGCGCGGTATCGATCAGACGATATCCGGTCTGCAGCGCATCGCTGACGCAGCGCTCACATTCATCCTTTGTTACCTGATAGACACCATAGCCCAGCTGGGGCATCTGCACGCCGTTTGATAGTGTAATATAGTTCATAAGCTCGTACCTCCTGCGTTTCTCATATTTTTAGAATGATAAATTATAATTGAAATCTCTCCACATATCTGCTATTCTCACAATAACACCTAAACCTAACTTTAGGTCAAGAGATTTTGGAAAAATAATTGCTTTTTTAGTGAGGGATCGTATGTATACCATTGGACAAGTATCAGAAATGTTCGGACTTCCGGTTTCGACACTGCGCTATTATGACAAGCAGGGACTATTCCCAGAGATCGAGCGCAGTTCCGGTATTCGGAAATTTGGAAAAAGAGAGCTGGAAACTCTGCGGCTTATCGAGTGTTTAAAAAAATCCGGGATGGAGATTAAGGACATCAAACAGTTCATAGATTGGTGCGGACAGGGACCTGCCACCTTTGAACTGCGCAGGGAGCTCTTTGAAAAACAAAAAGCAAATGTAGAAGCAGAGATCAGGCGTATGAACAAGGTGCTGGATATGCTCAGGTTCAAATGCTGGTTTTATGCGCAGGCCATTGCAGATGGTACAGACGAGCAGGTAAGAGGGCTGCTGCCAGACCATCTGCCAAAAGAAATACAGGAAGCTTATGATAATGCACATAGCTGATAAGATAAACCATCATAAGGAGGATGTCTGCCTATGAGGCTGCGAATGCGTGAAAAAATATTGATCGTGTGTCTGTGTAGTACCCTTTTGGCACTGGGAATACAAACGATATTGTATCAGAGAGCATCGGCTACCCTGATCTATGAGCAGGCGGAAAATGAAAGCTTTCATACGCTGGAGAATATGCAGAATGAGCTGTATACTTTTTTTAAAAATATCGAAGGCGGCATGGTTGAAATTTATAATGATAAAGAATTTTTAGAGGATTTAGGAAGCGGTTGTTCGGCAAACTGGCTGCGGCAAAGATATAACCGGCGTGCTTATAAGCTGGCAACCGAAAATTTTGCTACCTCTGACGGAGTTGTTGCAGCTTATATTTATACAGATGATCATGAAGTTATCAGTACTTATCGCAGAGCGATGACCCCCAAGCATAATTATCCAAAGGACATTTACGAGGATGTTCAATACAATGGAGAAAAGGTTAAGGAGTACATAGAAGCTGCGGATTCAGGTATGCTGATCTCTAGCTATTATAATCTGCATCGGGAAAAAAATATTGTACGTTTTGTATTGAAAATTTATAACAATACAAACCTGAATGATCGTATTGGCTACATTGTTTGTGATGTGGATAGCAGTGTTTTAAAAAAGATCATGGAAAAATATGTGATCAATGAAAAAACTTATATATGGCTGCAGCCGCTGGGAGACAGGCAGATATTTGCCATGGGCAATCTGGAGGAGGAAAGTGCAGCTTATTATGAGAAAATTGATGAAAGCATTCGCAGGGGAGAGCCTTCGGAGCTGCAGAGTATCGTAGAAAGAAATAAGGTGCTTTTTCAGGTGTCCCAGGAGAAATATAATCTGGATGCCTATTCCATCATGCCTCAGGAGATCCTTCGTCAGAATCAGGCATTGCTGACGAAAAACCTGATTCTGATCGCGGCAGTGATGATCGTACTGATCACTATTGTGATTACATATATTACCAAAACCCTGACAAAGCCGCTGGAATCTTTGATGGATACGATTGGGAAGATTCGGGCAGGACAGACCGAGCTTCGTGTAGCCTATCAGAAAGATGATGAGATCGGACAGCTTGGAAAAGAATTTAATAAGATGCTGGACGAAATACAACGGCTGATTGGAAAAGAATATGAAAATCAGCTCCTTCTAAATAAAGCAGAATATAAGGCACTTCAGGCTCAGATCAATCCTCATTTTCTGTATAATACGTTGGATACCATGAGCAGTATTTCCAGTATCCAGAACTGCGAGATCGTCAGCAGTCTTTGCCAGTCGCTCTCCGGCATCTTTCGGTACAGTCTGGATATGAAGCATCCGTATTCGACTGTCATAAAAGAAATGAATCATTTAAAAAATTATATTTTCGTTATGAATGTGCGAATGCGGGAAGAAGTAAAATACAGTTTTCAGATAGAAGAGGCGGTACTTCAGGATTCTATTCCGCGGATATCGATACAGCCGTTGGTGGAAAATGCACTGAATCATGGATTGAAAAATAAGCACGGGGAAAAAAGAGTTGAGGTAGTGGCAGCAGCAGAGGATGGAATTCTGCGAATATCTGTTAGCGATAATGGTGTAGGAATGGATAGTAAGACGATCAATTACCGCCTTGAAGAAAATGATAAAGATATGATAGAAATAGGGAACTCTATCGGGATATATAATATTAATGCAAGAATGAAAATGCTGTATGGAGAAGCATACGGAGTGCAGGTAGAAAGTGTCATCGGGGAAGGGACGTGTGTGACTTTACGGATTCCCCGCATGACAGTAGAAGAGGTAGAGGCATGGAAAAGATAAGATACAGACTGCTGATCGCAGATGATGAATACTGGACGAGAGAAAAGCTTCGCAGCATGATCGACTGGGAGGAATATCAGATTACTTTTATGAAGCCTGCGGAAAACGGAGAAGAGGTGCTTCTGCGTCTACAGGAAGAAAAAGTGGATATTTTGATCACGGATATCAATATGCCCTTTGTAAACGGTGTGGAGCTTGTAAAGGCAGTTAAGGAAAAATATCCGCAGGTCGTTGTCTTTGTGGTCAGCGGTTATGATGATTTCCAGTATGTAAAAGAGACACTGATGGCGGGCGCGATCAATTATCTGCTGAAGCCGGTCAGCAAGGTGGATCTGGTCAATGCGATTTCGGGTGCATTGGAGATCATTGGAAAACAGGAGGCGGACCGGCAGCAGATATTGAAATCGGCATCGCTTTTACAGGATCGTGAAATGAGTCTGCTCGTAGAAAAAGAGCCTGCGCCTTTTATGCCTACGGTTTTGCTGGAAGATGGACATGGCATGGCTGGCTGCAGTGTAATGCTTATTAAGATCCATGAATTGCAGATCTATATGGAGAATTACCATTATGATATGAATTTGCTTTCCTATCAGATCAAGCATCAATTAAAAAATCTTGTTGGAATAGAAAATCTGTTGATCTTTAATCATATTTTCCGCTCGAATGAATTTATCATAGTGACAGAGCTTGACAGTAACGAGCAGAAACGGATTGCAGCGCTGATATTAGAACATTTTCGCAGAGAAGCCAAAAGTCCGGTAACGATAGCAGTCAGCGAGCGCGCTTATACCATAGAGAGCTTGCATAATGCATATGTGCAGAGTGTATCTGTGCTTATGACCAGACCCTTTAACCGGGAAAGTGTTGTGATGTTCTGTGGTCAGGAAGAGAAAAGTATTCAGAAAAAAGTAAAAAACCGATTAAATCAGGAAAGTGAAATGCAATTTAAATCACTTTTAAAGAGCAGGAACAGCCGCGCCCTGAAAGAACTTATCATGGAACAGATCGGACTTGCACATTGTATGCAGGATGCATGGGGGTATCTTGAGGTTAAGCAGACCGTGAAGCGGATCAGCAACCTTTTGCTGGATCATATCCTTCAGATCGATCAGCCGCTTTTTGTGCAGGAAATGGAAAATCTGACCGAAATGGCGGATAAGGCAGTGGAGAGGATGGATACCAGACTGCTCTGTCAGATCTTAGAGGAGCTGATTGAAAACGTTGACAGTGTGGTTTCGGAATGTTTATCTGATGCCCCCGGCAGTATACGGGATATGATAAGACAGGCTTCGGAATATATTGATAAAAACTATTTTGAAGAACTGACACTTGTGTCACTTGCGGAAAAATACAATGTGGAAAGCTCCTATTTTTCCAGAATGTTTAAGCAGGAGACCGGAAAAAATCTGATGTTGTATATTCAGGAGCGGCGGGTGCAGAAAGCAAAGGAATACATGGAGGATCAAAACATCAATTTGACAGAAATCGCATTTCTGACTGGCTATGATGATTACACTTATTTCAGCAGAGTATTTAAAAAGATGACGGGGAAGAGCCCGAGGGACTACCGGATGGAATGCTGTTAGAAAATAAAAATCCAGCAAAAAAGTGCAACTGTTTTTTTCAAATATGTCCTATTTATTTGAAACTGAAAACAGGTACACTTATTTCAGCAGCAAAAAACAATTTCAGAAAGGGAGAGGGTTATGAAAAGAAGATTAGTTGCTATGATGTTAGGGATGACGATGATCGCAGCCGCACTGACAGGCTGCGGCGGCAGCAAAGAAGAAGGCGCAGCACCGGCAGCACCTGCGGCAGATGCAGGAGCAGACAAGACTGAGGCAGAAGCACCGGCTCCGGCAGGTGACGGAGAAGAGGTCGTTCTGACCGTGCTTGCAGGACAGTCCACAACGGACGCCGGTATTGAGGATATGATTGATGAAGCTTTGGCAGAGCAGTATCCGAATATCAAGCTGGAATGGGAATGCGTTGACTGGGGCAATGACTTCCAGCCGAAAATGCAGCAGTACATGCAGTCGGGACTTCCTGATGTTATGATCGGTAAGGCACAGGACGTTGCAACCTATGCACCGCAGGGTATTTTAGCAGAGATCGACGAAACATATCTGGGCAGAGGACTGGATGCTGCAAGAGAAAATGTAACGATTGACGGAAAAACATATGGTCTTGTATACAATGCACTGTATCAGGGCGTTTACTACAACAAAACAATGTTTGCAGAGAACGGATGGGAAGTTCCGAAAACACAGGATGATTTAAAAGCGATCATTGATGACTGCAAGGCAAAAGGAATCGTACCGTTTGCAAGCCACATGGTAGATACCTGGTCGATCGGAAACGTAACGATGCAGTTTATGATGAACGACGTATTCAACAACGATGCATCCTGGGGTGACAAATTCCGTGCAGGTGAGGTTTCCTTTGCAGACGATAAGGCAGCACAGACAGCATATCAGTACAACAAGCTGATCTTTGATAATACATATCCGGAAACATTCTCATTAGAGCAGACAGACTGTGATGCAAGAATGGTACTCGGCGAGGCAGCAATGAAGGTTTCCGGTTCCTGGTCAATTCAGAACTTCCTTGACATTGATGAGAGCTTTGACTTTGGTATCTTCCCGTTCCCGAACCAGACAGGCGATTCCAAGCTGATCTTTGAGCCGAACATCTGCATTATGACAAGCGCAAAGAGCGAAAATCAGGATGCGATCAATGCAGTGCTGGATGTTATGACAGGAAACAAAGATCTGGCAGTTGAAATCTATGACTATACCAAAACAGCTTCTATGCTGAAAGACGTAACACCGACCTTTACAAACCCAAGTCAGGCTGATATTGATAAATATGCAGCAGACGGCATGGTAGTGGACGTAACCTTAGGAAACAATCAGCTCGTATGGGGCGGTTTCCAGGAAGAAAATGCAAAAGATATCGCAGCATGGTTACAGGGTGATATCAGCTTTGAAGATGCACTGGCAGCTTCCGACGGAAGAGTAGAAGCAAGCAGCGCAAACTAAAAAGAAAAAAGAACAGACAAAATAAAAAGGGCTGCTGCATGCTTGCGGCAGCCCTTTATAACAGAAAAATTGAGTGCATGACCGTTATGGAGGAGCTATGAAACAGAAAAAAAGGAATACCATGGAAAAAAATATGGAAAAGCAATATCTGGTGCTGGTACTTCCCGGATTGATCATTTTCACGATCGGATTGATCATTCCGCTTCTTCTGGCATTCCGTTATTCCTTTACGAGCTGGGATGGAATGTCGGCGGAAAAACCATTTGTAGGACTGCAAAATTATATTGACTTGATGAAGGACGGAGATTTCCGCGCGGCGTGGTGGTTTACGATCAAATTTACGATCGGAAATACCATTATCCAAAATGTGCTGGCATTAGTATTTGCCGTAGCGCTTGACAGCGGTATCAAGGCACAGAAGCTGTATCGTACGGCATTGTTCGTACCGTGTCTGATCAGTTCGCTGATCGTCGGCTTTGTATGGCTGAAGATGTTTTCCAACGTGCTTCCGGCAGTCAACGATGTACTCGGAACGAACTTTAATTTTCTCTTATTCGGAGACGGCAAGACGGTATTGTCCGGTCTTTTGATCGCCAACAACTGGCAGTGGGTCGGCTACTGGATGCTCATTTATCTGGCAGGATTACAGTCGATTCCGGCAGAGCTTTATGAAGCTGCAAAGGTAGACGGTGCAGGTGCATGGACACGCTTTAAAAATGTAACGATCCCGATGCTTGCTCCTGCAATTACGATCTGTGTCGTAGGAATTACAACTGGTTCCTTAAAGGTATATGACCTGCTCGTTTCTTCGACAAAGGGAGGACCGGGAAGAGCGTCTACGTCGGTTATTTATCAGACTTATACGACTGCTATCAACGGAAGGCAGTACGGCTACGGTTCTGCGATGTCAGTATCGCTTGTCGTAGCACTGCTTCTGGTAGCACTCATTCAGGTAAAAGGCTTAAAGAGTAAGGAGGTACAGCAGTAATGGCTTTTTTTAAGAAAAAAGAAAAAGAACAGGATGCACCTGCATCACAGCCGTATACAAAAGGGACGTTTGTGGTGCAGATCCTAATGACGATCGTGGCACTTTTGTACATCGCGCCGATTCTCATTATCATTAATTATTCCTTTAAAACAAAAAAAGAGCTGTATCTGACGAGTCCGCTTTCCCTTCCGTCTTCTCTGCAGCTTGACAACTATAAAAAAGCGTTTGATAAGTTAAATCTTGCAACGACATTTGGAAATACGTTTCTCTATACCGCAGTCAGTGTACTCATACTGGCTCTGCTCTGCGGCACGACCGCATGGGCGATCGCAAGATGCCGGGCAAAATTTTTCCGCTTCTGCTATGTTTACTTTATCGTTGGAATTTTGATCCCATATCAGGCATTGTTTTTGCCGATTTATATGATCGGATATAAGATGAACCTGACCAATACGAGATTCGGTATTATCTTTATGTATGTAGCAACGGGCATTTCGTTTGGTGTCTTTTTGATGACGAGCTTTATGTCCACCGTTCCGATTGAGTTGGAGGAAGCCGCAAGAATTGACGGCTGCTCCGTATTCCGTACTTATTTTACCGTTGTTATGCCGCTGTTAAAGCCGGCGATGGCAACCCTCATTATCATGCAGGCATTCCAGATCTGGAACGATTATCTGTTAGCAAGTCTGTATGTGAGCAAAAAGAGCTTAAAAACTTTGACGGTAGCGATTCAGTCATTGTTTTCCGCGCAGACGAGTGATTATACAACGGCAATGGCGGCGATCGTGATTTCCGTGCTGCCGATCGCAGTGTTGTTTATGTGCTTACAAAAATATTTTATCAAAGGCATGACCGTAGGTGCCGTGAAAGGATAGACAATGTCAGAGGTGATAAAAAGTTATGTGCTTGGCGATATGCAGGCATTTTATGTAATGGATGAAACGGTGAAAAATCCAGAGCTGGTGCTCCTTCCTGCCGGAATGGAATACCGTGAGCCGGAGCGGGAAAAGCCGTATACGGATTCCCTGCTTCAGATCAAGCTGGCAGGGGATACTTATCTGGGCGGATACGCCGGAGGCGTGACCATGCGCCAGGGCAAAACGGTGGAGAGCTTTGTCTTTGACGGACAGGAGGCTTGTGAGCGGGGCAGTGAGCTGGATATTTGTACCCGCTTAAAGGATGAGAGAGGATACCGCGCAGAGCACCATCTTCTCTATCATGAAAAAGACAAGACGATGCGCAGCTACTGTGTATTCCATAATGAAAGTCAGGAAACGGCGAATCTGGAAATGATCTCCAGCTTTTCGCTTGGAAAGATTTCTCCGTATATGACGGGTGACGGACATGATACGATCAAGGTGCACAGACTGCGCAGTGTGTGGAGCATGGAAGGCAGACTGGAAACGAGAACGCTGGAGGATTTGCAGCTAGAGCCGTCATGGGCAGGTCATGCGGTGCGGAGCGAACGCTTCGGACAGGCAGGTTCGATTCCGGTAAATCGCTATTTTCCGATCGTAGTTGTGGAAGATACCGAAAATCATATTTTCTGGGGTGCGCAGATCGCCCATAATGCATCCTGGCAGATGGAAATATTCCGCCGCGGTGACAACATTCAGATGTCCGGTGGTCTGGCAGATCGGGAATTTGGTCACTGGATGAAGCAGGTGGCGTCGGGCGAGAGCTTTACGACACCGGAAGCAATCCTGTCTGTATGCAGGGATGAGAGTCTGGAACAGATCTTTCAGCGTCTGACCTCTGCACTGGAGCGGATCGTGGAGGAAGGACCTGACTGTGAGGGGGAGCTTCCGATCATCTTTAATGAATATTGTACGACATGGGGCTGTCCGTCTCACGAAAATATTTGTGAAATTATTGACAGCATCAAGGGCAAAGGCTTTTCTTATTTTGTAATCGACTGCGGCTGGTATAAAGAGGACGGTGTGCCGTGGGACATTGCAATGGGAGACTATGAGGTTTCGAAGGAGCTGTTCCCGGAAGGACTGCAAAAAACGGTAGATGTGATTAAAGAAAACGGCATGAAGCCGGGTATTTGGTTTGAGATCGACAATGTCGGCTGTGCGGCGCGTGCCTACGGTCAGACGGATCATCTGCTGAAGCGGGACGGACATACGCTGACGACGACGATGCGCCGTTTTTGGGATATGCGTCAGCCGTGGGTTTTGGAATATCTGGAAAAGAAGGTCATCGGAACGTTAAAGCAGTACGGCTTTGAATATATGAAGATGGACTATAATGATACGATCGGCATCGGCTGTGACGGTGCGGAATCACTTGGAGAGGGTCTGCGCCAGAATATGGAGGCGTCTCTTGCCTTTATTCAGAAGGTAAAGGAGGAGGTACCGGGCATCATACTGGAAAACTGTGCTTCCGGCGGACATAAATTAGAGTCGCTGATGATGTCGGTGTGCAGTATGGCATCGTTTTCGGATGCGCATGAATGTGAAGAAATCCCGATCATTGCAGCCAATCTGCATCGGGCGATCCTGCCGCGGCAGAGCCAGATATGGGCAGTGATCCGTAAGACCGATTCCTTAAAACGGATTGCGTATTCCGTAGCCAATACCTTTTTGGGAAGAATGTGTATTTCAGGAGATGTATGGCAGCTTACGAAGGAGCAGTGGAAGGTTCTGGATGACGGAATTGCTTTTTATAAGCAGATCGCACCAATCATTAAAAAAGGCTTTACGACCAGATATGGAACAGAAATCGGCAGCTACCGCCATCCGAAGGGCTGGCAGGGAATCGTGCGCCAGGGAGAAAACGGACAGGCGTTTGTGCTCCTGCACGCCTTTGCAGAATCTGCAGGAACAGAGGTTTCGGTTCCTGTCCCTGCGGGCTGTGAAATTGCAGATGTGTATTCCTATGAAAAGGAGGATGCAGAGATAAGAGACGGCAGACTGTATCTGCGTTTTGATGAAGATAAAAAAGCCGTTGCCGTTTATCTTACCCCAAAAGCATAAAGAGTTATTTCTTCCGAAAAACTCGGAAGAGCTGAATGAGAAACGTAGGCAGGAATGCAAGCAAAAGCATGCTTCCTGTCTGCTTTGCGTTTAAAGGCACCACACTGAAAAGCGTCTGCAAAGGAGGCAGGAATAAAACGAGGGCAAGCAGGAGGGCACCTGTGAAAAAAGCAGCAAGGCTGTAGGGATTGCTGAGGATGCCTGCTTTGAAAATGCTCTGTTTGCTGCGGCAGTTAAAGCCGTGGAAGAGTCTTGCCAGTGTCAGCGTGGAAAATGCCATCGTGCAGGCACAGGCGTTTCCTGAGGAAAGTCCGATGTGGTATGCCGTCAGTGTAAAAATGGTGATCAGGATTCCCTGTAAGAGCATTCTCTTAAAAAATACAGAATTTAAAATTCCTTCCCGTGGATTACGTGGTTTTTCGGATAATAAATCCCCATCAGCCTCTTCCATACCGATCGCAATAGCAGGCAGGGAGTCGGTTACCAGATTAATAAATAACAGCTGTACCGGGACAAAGGGCATGGGAAGGCCTGCTAAAGAGGCATACAGTACGGATAAAATACCTGCGGTGTTGCCGGAAAGCAAAAACAGGATCGCATTACGGATGTTTTGATATACATTTCTTCCGTTGGCGATGGCCTTGATAATGGTAGCAAAATTGTCATCCGTCAGGATCATGGAAGATGCATCCTTTGAAACCTCTGTTCCGGTAATTCCCATTGCCACACCAATGTCGGATTTTTTCAGGGCAGGAGCATCATTGACACCATCTCCGGTCATTGCTACAATATGACCCTTTTTCTGCCAGGTTTCTACAATACGGATTTTATTTTCCGGTGAAACTCGGGCATAGACAGAGATTTTCTCTATTTTTTCCTCCAGCTCTTTTTCGGACATCTGATCTAATTCACTTCCGGTAATGGCATAATCGCCAGCTTCAAAGATCCCGATCTGCTTTGCAATGGCAGCAGCCGTTACCTTATGATCTCCGGTGATCATAACCGGACGGATTCCGGCTCTTTTTGCATCCAGAACAGCTTGGGCAGATTCAGGGCGGGGTGGATCCATAATTGAAGTAAGACCGATAAAGCACAGCCCTGTTTCTGTATCAGCGGAAAGGGGAATATCCTCTGCCAGCTGCCGGAAACCAAAGGCAAGTACTCTAAGACCGTTTTCGGAAAAGAGCTGGTTCTGCTGCATGATGACCTGCTTGTCAGCTTCGGTAAGCAGGCGGATTTCGCCGTTTGCAAAAATATGGGTTGTACGCAGCAGCATTTCATCGACCGCACCCTTTGTCAGTATGGTGGGAATTCCATGCAGCTTATATTTTACGGACATTAATTTGCGGACGGAATCAAAGGGCAGCTCCTCCAGACGGGGCATCATATCCCTTAAAACTCTTTCATCCAGTCCGGCACGTCTTGCCATAAGGAGCAGACAGTATTCGGTCGGATCGCCGATCCCGTCTGCGGTCAGGCTGCATTTTGTCAGCATGGCAGAGGAACGAAGTAAATCGGAGTCTTTCGTTTCTTCGCTTTCCTCCTTTTCAAGAGAGGAATCATTAGCAAGGATTGCATCATAAAGAAGATACCGATGAAGAGGCTCTTTTAAATCCAGTTCTTCAGGGGAAAGCAGCTGACCATCAAGAAAGATCTGCTGCACTGTCATTTTATTCTGGGTCAGAGTTCCGGTTTTATCGGAACAGATAACGGAAACACAGCCCAGACTTTCTACTGCCTTTAGCTCCTTTAGGATCGCATGCTCCTTTGCCATCTTCTGGGTGCCCAGAGCCTGTACGATCGTGACGATAGAGCTTAAAGCCTCTGGAATCGCTGCTACAGCCAGTGCTACAGCAAACAGCAGTGAATCCAGAACACCCATATTACGGAACAGCCCCAGAAAAAAGACAACTGCACAGATCCCAAGAATAACAAATGCCAGCTTCTGGCTGAACTGATCCAGACTGATCTGCAAAGGTGTTTTTCTGTTGCCGGCAGTATTCATCAGATCGGCAATTTTACCAATTTCCGTATCCATGCCAGTAGCAGTTACGAGTGCTTCTGCTCTGCCATAGGTAACAAGACTGCCGGAATAAACCAGATTTACACGGTCTGCAAGCGGCAGCTCGCCCTCCAGAAGGTTGTCTGTCTTTTCTACATTGGTGGATTCTCCGGTCAGGGAGCTTTCATTGACCTGTAATGAAAAATTGTGAAGAATCCGGCCGTCAGCAGGAACAATATCGCCGGCCTCCAGCAAAAGAATATCCCCGGGGACAATATCCGCGGCAGGGACATCAATGCGTATGCCATCCCGCAGAATACGGGCATGGGGAGCTGACATTGCTTTTAAGGAAGCCAGAGATTTCTGAGCCTTTTGATACTGAACAGTGCCAAGCAGCGCATTTAACAGGATGACTGCAAAAATAACGAGAGAGCTTTCAGCGTTGCCGGATACCCAGGAAATGGCAGCAGCAGCGATCAGGATCAGGACAAGCAGATCCTGAAACTGTTCTAAAAAGACAGAAAAAAGTGTTTTCTTTTTTCCTTCGGTAAGCTGATTGGGACCGTACTCACTCAAACGTAGGGCAGCATCATCGCTGGATAGACCGGTCTCGGTGGAATGATAAGCTTTTAAAAGCTCCTGACTGGATTGCTGATACGCAGGTTTCATAAAAATACCTTCCTTTTTTAAAATAATGTAAACAAAAAAGACCCCTTATGTTTTATCTGGTCATAACAAATAAAACATAAAAAGTCTTGTAACCATGACGGCATACATTGCCAGCCGGAGTCGGCGTGATGGTGACAATGTATTGAAACTACTCCCTTTTTCTGTGAAATGAGAATTATTCTGTTCTTTATTGATAGACAGTATAGAGCATAGTTTTTGAAATTGCAAGAGGAAAATAATAAAAATTTTTCCTCCTGCATATTCTATCTGGGTATAAGCAAAATAATGTAAAAAAGAACAGGAGAGATAAAATGCAGATACAGAAAAAAACACTGATAAAATGTATAATCCTTCCGCTGGCTGTAGGTGCGGTGTCGGGCTTCCTTTGCAGAAATGGAATGAAAGAATTTATGAGCATGCCCCAGCCGCCGCTGTCACCGCCTGCATGGCTGTTTCCGGTCGTGTGGACGATCCTATATGCATTGATGGGAAGCGCCGCTTACTATATTCTGGTATCAGAAAGCAAAGAACGGGGCAGGGCACTTGCCTTGTACGGCATTCAGCTTGCCTTCAATTTCTTCTGGTCGATCCTCTTTTTTAATGTCAAAAATTATCTGTTTGTTTTTGGGTGGCTGATGGCGATGTGGTTTTTGATCATTATGACAGCGATGTCATTTTATAAGATAAAGAAAAAAGCCGGCTATCTGCTGATCCCGTATATCCTATGGACAACATTTGCGGCTTATCTGAATTATGGGGTCTATCTGCTGCAGAGCTAGCGGAGATGGTGGGAGTCGAACCCACGCGCCGCTATAAACGACCTGCCGCTTTTCGAGAGCGGTCCCTTCGACCACTTGGGTACATCTCCGTATCAGAACAGATAAAAGCTTGAACTACGAAAGACATTATAATGGGAAAATCCTGCTAAGTCAACCAAACAGAAAAAAGTCCTAAAGAAAAAAGTTGAGCAAGTATTTAAAATATTATATAATGAAACAATAAGACAAAAGAGATGCGTACATAGCTATGGACGCAAAAAGGAGGCTTCCAGATGAAAAGGATTGGAATGTTGACCAGTGGTGGAGACTGTCAGGCATTGAATGCAGCAATGCGGGGCGTTGTTAAGACGATCATGAATGCTTCTGATGAGGTAGAGATCTATGGCTTTTTAGAGGGCTATAAAGGGCTGATTTATGGAAACTACAGGATGCTGCAGAGTTCTGATTTCTCAGGGATTCTCACAAAGGGCGGTACGATCCTGGGAAGCTCCCGCACACCCTTTAAGCTGATCCGCGAGCCCGATGCCAATGGATTAGACAAGGTCGAGGCGATGAAGCATAATTATTACAAATTAAATCTGGACTGTCTGGTGATCCTTGGGGGCAATGGTACGCATAAAACGGCAAATCTTTTAAGGGAAGAGGGACTGAATATTGTAACACTTCCTAAAACGATAGACAATGATCTCTGGGGCACTGACATGACCTTTGGCTTTCAGAGTGCAGTAAATATCGCTACAGAAGCCATTGACTGCATCCATACTACGGCAGCCTCCCATGGACGGGTATTTATCGTAGAGGTTATGGGACATAAGGTAGGCTGGCTGACCCTGAATGCAGGTATGGCAGGAGGAGCGGATATTATCCTGATCCCGGAGATCCCTTACGATATTGACAAGGTAGTAGAAGCGATTGAGGCAAGAAATAAACGCGGCAGCAAGTTTACGATTCTTGCCGTGGCAGAGGGAGCTATCTCAAAGGAAGATGCGAAGCTTTCCAAGAAAGAACTAAAGGAAAAACAGAAAAATAGAAAATATCCCAGCGTATCTTATCAGGTGGCAGCAGAAATTCAGGAAAAAACCGGAAGCGAGGTGCGTGTTACTGTTCCGGGACATACACAAAGAGGTGGCAGTCCCTGTCCCTATGACCGTGTATTTGCCAGCCGTCTGGGCTCGGAGGCAGGCAAGCTGATCATGAACGGCGAATATGGGTTTATGGTTGGCAGCAAAAATAGAGAGATCGTAAAAGTTCCATTGGAGGAGGTAGCAGGCAAGCTGAAATATCTTGCTCCGGATGCCTCTATCATCAAAGAAGCAAAAATGATGGGTATCAGCTTTGGCGATTAAATAAATGACAGGTGTGTCATAAAGTTTGGAGCACAAAAATGTCTTATACGGCACTTTACCGAAAGTTCCGTCCCGATAATTTTGAAGATGTTAAGGGGCAGGAGCATATCGTAACAACATTAAAAAATCAGATGAAAGCAGATAGGATAGGCCATGCCTATCTTTTCTGCGGTACAAGGGGAACAGGAAAAACAACCGTTGCCAAGATATTTGCCCGTGCGGTAAACTGCGAGAATCCAGAGGAGGGAAATCCCTGCGGAGAATGCCCTACCTGCAAGGCTATTGCAGCAGGGGTCAGCATGAATGTGATTGAGATCGATGCGGCATCCAACAACGGTGTGGACAACATTCGTGAGATCGTGGACGAGGTTTCCTATTCGCCTGCGCAGGGAAAGTATAAGGTGTACATCATTGATGAGGTACATATGCTTTCCATAGGAGCATTTAATGCTCTCTTAAAAACATTAGAAGAGCCTCCATCCTATGTGATATTCATTCTGGCAACAACAGAGGTTCACAAAATTCCCATTACGATTTTATCCAGATGCCAGCGGTATGATTTTAAGCGCATTTCCATTGAAACGATCGTAGACAGGCTAAAGGAGTTGATGCAGGCAGAGGCAGTTGAGGTGGAAGAAAAGGCGCTTCGTTTTGTGGCAAAGGCGGCCGATGGCTCTATGCGTGATGCACTCAGTCTGTTGGATCAGTGTATCGCTTTTCATTTTGGCTCCAAGCTTACCTACGATATGGTGCTGGACGTGCTGGGAGCAGTGGATACTTCCATATTTAGCAAAATGCTCAGACTGATCATAGAAAAAAATATTATCGGTGCTATTGAACTGCTGGAAGAGATGATCATGCAGGGCAGGGAGCTGGGGCAGTTTGTGACAGACTTTACCTGGTATCTGCGTAATCTGCTGCTGGCAGCAACCTCTGATTCCATAGAGGATGTGATAGATATGTCCACGGACAATCTTCAAAATCTGAAGGAGGAGGCGCAGCTTTTGGAGCTTCCGGTGATCATGAGGTATATCCGCGTTTTTTCTGAGCTTTCTGATAAGATACGGTATGCATCACAGAAACGGATATTGCTGGAAATGGCGATCATCAAGCTGTGCAAGCCGGAAATGGAAACCCAGAATGATGCACTTTTAGACAGGATCAGAGCTTTGGAGAAGCAGCTGAAGGATGGCAGTGTGATCGTAGGCCAGCCCAAAACAGGGGGCAGAGAAGAACAAGATGCCCCACCTGATAGCAGGGCGGCAGGGCGCAGGCCTATGCTGGAGAAAGCGATTCCAGAGGATGTGAAAAAACTGGTGGAGAACTGGCAGCGGGTGGCAGCAGGCACGGCAATGCCTATGAAGCAGTATCTTAGGGAAGCCCGGCTGACTCTGGCTGGAGATAACCGTTTGCTGATCCTATTCCCGGATGGGATTGCTTCTGATTATTTTTTGAAAAATCCAGACAATCTGGCACAGCTGAACCGGCTTTTGTCGGAAAGCATTGGAAAAGAGGTAGATGCAGCGGTTCAGACGATGCGGGAGGAGCAGCGGTTTGAAGATACCTATGTAGATCTGGAAGCAGTCATTCATATGGAGATCGAGGAAGAAGAATAAAATATCAAATATCAGAGAAAGTACTGGAGGAAAGAAAAATGGCAAAACGTGGAGGATTCCCAGGCGGCGGTATGCCGGGAAACATGGCAAATCTGATGAAGCAGGCACAGCGGATGCAGCGGCAGATGGAAGAGAACCAGAAGGAAATGGAGACAAAGGAGTTTGTTGCCAAAGCAGGAGGCGGTGCAGTTGAAGTAACTGTAACAGGTAAGAAGGCAGTGACAAAGGTAAAGCTGTCTCAGGAAGTAGTAGATCCGGATGATGTGGAAATGCTGGAGGATCTGATCATGGCAGCAACAAATGAAGCGCTGCGTATGGCTGATGAAGCAAATGCAGAAATGATGGGTAAAATGACAGGCGGACTGGGTCTGGGCGGAGGTATGCCGTTTTAATGGATCTGTACAGCGGATATATCAATCGATTAATTGAAGAGTTTGCCAGTCTCCCCGGAATCGGTAACAAATCAGCACAAAGACTGGCATTTTATATGATTAATCTGCCGAAGAACAGGGTAGAGCATTTTGCAAAGACGGTTCTGGATGCCAGAGAGCATGTAAAGTATTGCAGTCAGTGTCTGACGCTGACAGATCAGGAGCTTTGTCCGATCTGTGCCAATGATAAACGGGATGCAGGTACGATCATGGTGGTGGAAAATTCCAGAGATCTGGCTGCATATGAAAAAACTGGAAAGTATGAGGGTGTTTATCATGTGCTCCACGGAGCGATTTCCCCCATGCTTGGCATCGGACCTCATGATATCCGTCTGAAGGAGCTTATGGCAAGGCTTGAAGGGGATGTGAAGGAGGTTATCATAGCAACCAATTCCAGTCTGGAGGGGGAGACTACAGCAATGTATATCAGTAAGCTGATCAAGCCCACAGGGATTAAGGTAACAAGGATCGCCAGCGGAGTTCCGGTAGGAGGTGATCTGGAGTACATAGATGAGGTGACGCTTTTGCGCGCACTGGAAGGACGTACAGAATTATAAAAGAGAAAGGGAAAGGGTATGGAAAAACGAGTATTTGGAACAATGGCAGATGGCAGGGAGATTTTCCTGTACACGCTGGAAAACAAAAACGGCATGAAGGCAGGAGTAATTGATTATGGTGCGATTCTTGTAAAACTTCTTGTACCGGATAAAAATGGAAATGTGCAGGATGTAACACTGGGATATGATAAGCTGGAGGACTATTATACAAACGGCAGCTTTTTTGGCGCAACGATCTCTCCCAATGCCAACCGCATTGCAGGGGCAAAATTTGTGATCGATGGAAAAGCCTATGAGCTGGACGTAAATGATGGCCCTAATAATCTGCACAGTCATTTTGACTTAGGATCGCATAAAAAGGTATGGCAGGCACAGCCTCAGGGAAATGAAGCGATTAAGTTTACACTAAAGCAGGCAGATGGGGAGATGGGATTCCCGGGAAATAAGGTGGTTTCCGTTACCTATACTTTAACAGAGGAAAATGAACTGCGTCTGGATTATCATGGTACAACAGATAAAAAGACGGTTCTGAATCTGACAAATCATGCATACTTTAATCTGGCAGGACATGACAGCGGACAGATTCTGGATCATGTGCTCTGGCTGAAGGCGAGCCATTATACTCCGGTGGTGCAGGGAGCGATTCCTACAGGAGAGATCGCACCGGTAGCAGGCACACCCCTTGATTTTACAAAGCCAAAGAGAGTTGGAGATGAGATTGAGGCTGATTTTGAGCAGTTAAAGCTGGTAAAAGGATACGATCATAACTTTGCTATTGACGACTGGAAGGGAGAATTGCAGCTGGTAGCAAGGATGTGTGAGGAAACAAGCGGCAGGACAATGGAGGTTTATACGGATCTTCCCGGAATTCAGTTTTATGCAGGAAACTGTATTGCAGAAACCACAGGAAAGAATGGAACTGTGTATACACCCCGTCATGGCTTCTGCTTAGAGACAGACTATTTCCCTAATGCAGTAAATCAGGAAAATTTTGCTTCTCCTGTTTATGGACCTGAGAAGGATTTTGTTTCTACAACAATATATAAATTTTCCTTCTAAAAACAGCATATAAGCTTATAAAAAGGTACAGACGGCGCCATCCTTAGGGATGGCGTTTTTTGTCGTACAAAATAAATGGGTTGCTGACAGAATATGATAAAAGCTGCCTTTTGAAAAGCGTATAATAGCAGAAAAACACTACCATTTTGGACAAGGAGGGATATCTATGGAAAAAAGGCTTCCGTTAAATGTATGCTGTGTTGGTCAGATTGAGCCTGCCAGAAAAATATTTGTGGAAGAATATGTAGTTTCCTTTTTGCAGGAAACCCTGAGAAAAGAAACTGAGCCGCAGATGATCGTTTTTTATGGAGATGGGTATGAGGAAGAGGGCAGTAGATATTTTTTCTTACAAGGAGTGGCAGCGCACAAGGCTTCCGGCGATGTATTTGGAAAAATGGATGAATTTTATTTTCAGACTGTAGGGAAAAAATATTTTTCCAGATGGAAGGGGATTGGCTGGTATCGTACCAGAGGCGGAAATGCCAGAGAAGATATTTTGGAAATCCTGCAAAAAACCTGTGAACAGAATTTCCGCGACATAAAGGGATATTACATATATTTTGAAAAAAATCCTGCAATGGAGGATTATATGCTGCATTGCAGACAAACTGACACTGCAAATGACACAAGTGTCATAAAAAGAGAGAAAAAAAAGAAAAGGTCATTTTCGCCGGTTGCGGCAATGCAGGCTTTGAACATGATAAGCTTGTGCATTTTGATCATTTGCTGTATCATTGCAGTCACAACACTGAATCAATATGATAAGATGAAACGACTGGAGGAAACAGTAAACTATCTGGAAATCAGCATGGAGGAACAAAAAAATTTACCAGAGGAATGAAATGTGCTATACTGGGCAATAGAGGTTTCATATGACAAATATCAGAGATTACTTGAAGAGAAAAGAAAAGAAAAGAGAAAAAACACAGGAAGAAAGCTTTGGCAGAAAGATTTTTCGCCATCGTTTGATGCTTCTATATCGTGGGATCCTGATCATTGCAGTGATTGCTGCAGCTGCAGCGGTGGTCATCGTTCAGATGAAAAACAGGGTGTTTACCGGATACCAGACGGTTCTTTCTGTTCCAAAAGAGCATATCGAAGGAACCACTACCATCGCACTGGGAAAAGAAATTTTGATCTACAGCAATGATGGTGCCAGT
Source organism: uncultured Lachnospiraceae bacterium (assembly GCA_964389835.1). Classification (GTDB taxonomy): domain Bacteria; phylum Bacillota; class Clostridia; order Lachnospirales; family Lachnospiraceae; genus VSOB01. The sequence continues at coordinate 66,917 of CAYMEZ010000013.1, forward strand.
TGCGTCAACCACAGCGGAGAAGCCCTGTGGAATCAAACCTTTGAAATGCAGGAGCCGATTCTTGACATATGTCAGAATGTGGCAGCCATTGGCGATTATAATGGAAGAACGATCTACGTTATGAGTAACGAGAAAACCTTGGGCGAGATCGATACCAAAATGCCGATACGTGACTTTACCGTTTCTGCGAATGGGATCGTAGCGGCTGTGCTGGATGATACGGCAGACGTTACATGGATTTATCTGTTTGACGTATCCGGAAATACATTGGCATATTTTAAAACGACCATGAAGGACAGCGGCTACCCGCTCTGCATTACGATTTCCGATGACGGACATCTGGTAGGAGTGTCCTATCTTTATATGGATAATGGAACGATGCGTTCCAGTGTGGCATTTTATAATTTTGGGCCGGTAGGACAAAATGAAATTGATAACTTTGTCAGCAGCTATGATTATGTGGATACGGTTGTTCCCTTTGTGCGGTTTTTGAGCAATGGACAGGCTATCGCAGTAGCGGATAACAGACTGGTATTTTATGAAGGGGAACAGAAGCCGGTCAGCATTGCAGACGTGCTGCTGGAGGGAGAAATAGAGGGTGTATACTATGGCGAGGGCTATGTGGCGCTTGTATACCATGATGTGACAGGAAATGCTTTATACAAGGTAGATATTTACAATAAGAATGGAAAGCTGTCAGATACGGTTATGCTGGATATGCAGTTTTCGGATATTTTATTTCATAAGGAAAAAATGATCGCTTATAGTGAGCAGGAATGTCTTGTACATACGATTGCAGGAATGGACAATTACAAGGGAAAATTCAACGAGCAGGTGTTAAGGCTGATTCCGCTGGAAGCGTCATATGAATATACGATCGTTACATCTGATTCTGTTGAAACGATTAAGCTGCAGTAAATCGGAGAAGGATACCAATATGAATATAGTATTTTTTGCTGTACTGCTGATACTGATCGGCGGAGGAGTAAAGGGATATAAAAAAGGACTGGTAGAAGAGCTGAACACAGCGATAGCACTGATTCTGGCGCTGTTGGCAGCGGCTACGTTTATAGTAGCGGTAAAAGGATATATGGATCATAAAACCTTACGGACGATACTGGGCATTGTCTGTCTGACGGTAACAGTGCTTGTGTACAAAATCGCAGATTTCATTTTGTCTACTTTAAAAATGGTTTCGTCTATTCCGGTGGTTCGGGGGATTAATAAGCTGACCGGATTTGGAGCAGGGGTTCTTGAAGGAATCCTTCTGATCTGGATTGCTTTCATTATTATAGTAAACTTTGAACTGGGAGGCATCAGCAGTTATCTGCTGGCAGATATTAAAGAGAACCGTTTTTTGGAATATCTGTTCCAGAACAATCCTCTGGCAGGCATGTTGCCTGATCTACTGCCAGTGCTTTCTGCATTGCCGGAGATAGAAGACATCCCGATCCATTCCATAAAGTAAGGCGATACAGCAGACTGTGGAAAAGATTAAAAAAATATAAAAAATCTGTTGACAATTCCATGAAAAAAGTGCTAATATAAAGTTCCACCGCGAAAAAGCGGCGGCTTTCAAAAAAGAAAGAAAAAGAAAAA
>CAYMEZ010000014.1:0-67671 GCA_964389835.1 uncultured Lachnospiraceae bacterium
CAGAAAAAAGTAATCAGTAAAGAATGACCAGTCTTCAATATTATGTTACCTAAAACCTAAAAATATCAATTTGACGAGGTAATTAGAATGAAAAAGACAAATAAGAATACAAGTATAGGAATGGCACTTGGAATGAGCTTTGGTGTTTCTATTGGAACTTCTATAGGTTCATTGCATGGTAATATGGCAATGGGCAGTTCAATGGGAATGTTATTTGGTATGGCAATAGGATTTCTTGTTGGAGCAGCGAAAGATAAGGAGATAAATAGTCAAATTGAAGAAAAAGGTTACATCATCAAAGCTATAAAAAAGAATGAACTGAACGGAGAATACATAATCACGATTGTGAATAAATTAGGCGAAGAAAGTGATGTTATTGTTCCAAAAGGACAGATGAAAGAAGAAAATTTTTCAAAGGAAGATGTAGTTTATTTAGATGAAGATGGTATGTTGGAACAGGCATACGATAAGGAAAATGGAAAATGGAAAAAGTAGAATTAATTGAAGGATTAAAGAAAATAGGCATTCGAGAGGGAATGAACTTAGAGGTCCACAGCTCTCTCAGCAGTTTTGGCTTCGTTGATGGCGGGGCAGACACGGTAATCGATGCACTGATGGAGTGCGTTACGGAGCAAGGGAGTATTTTTATGCCGTCCCTGTGCTTGAGTCCGGAACTGATGCTTACCGAGGAAGATAAAAAGCTGGGCATTACCACAAAAATAAAAATTCTTCCGGAGAATTCTCCTAGAACCGCTATGGGAATGATTGCGGATACCTTCCGTCAGAGAGAGGGTGTTGTTACCGGTTTCGGTGTCATTAGAACATCCGGTTGGGGACTCCATGGAGATAAGGCCGCCAGTGGTGGCCTGGACTATGTGATTGCAAACGGCGGGAAAGCTTTGTTGCTCGGCGTGGACATTTACAAGTTCACTGCTATGCACTATGTGGAGAATCTTCTGCCAGCAGAAATCCGTGATCGTTTTGCACCTACAGAAGAAGTGAATTGTAAATATCCCGTTGACCAGTGGCTTATTGAATGCGGCGAATTCCCGACAAAACCATGGTATATAATCCAAAATATAGCTTACCAAAAGGGTATGATCCAGGATGGATATATTGGCAAATGCAAATATATGTTTTTTGACATTGGGGACGTTGTGGGCATTTATAAGGAGATGCTGGAGCAGAACCCATATAAGTTGTACGGATTAGAATAAAGATTGACGATTAACAGGAAGTTGCAGCAGTGATATATTTATAGAATGAGCTAACGAGAGGGTAAGTTTCGTTTGCATAGCCCTATACAAAAGCAAATTATAATTTGTAATGGAGAACTAAACAATGAAAATCTATGATATTTCCCAAGAAGTTTTCTGTTGTCAGGTGTATCCCGATGATCCGACACCAGAAAAAATGGTGCTTAAATCAATGGAAAATGGTGACGTATATAATTTGACGGCATTTAATCTGTGTGCACATAACGGTACACACATAGATGCGCCATTTCATTTTATTAAGGATGGCAAAACTGTGGATGAGATATGCTTAGAGGCATTTGTGGGAATGGCTTATGTGGCAGAACACCAAGGGATTGTCACTGGCGATGATGCTGTAGAAATAATTGAAAAAGCAAAAAAACAGAACCCAGAAGCAGCAAAACGACTTTTGATTAAAGGAGATGTCGAAGTATCATTGGCGGCGGCAAAGGTATTTGCATCTTCAGATATCTTGCTTTTGGGAAACGAACCCCAGACAATCGGACCGCAAAATGCACCAATGGCTGTGCATCTTGTTCTTTTAGGTGCTAATATGATATTGCTTGAAGGAATTCGATTATCAGAGGTACCTGAAGGTATCTATTTTTTAAATGCTGCACCGCTGAACTTATCAGGTGCGGATGGTTCCCCATGCAGAGCGATATTGATAGATACCGATAGTTAGATTGAAGTTTGCCCTCTCACTTTTGGAGAGGTGGGCGTAAAAGAAAGGGTGAAATCTATAATGAATGATAAGAAACTTGCATTTTGGAGTGTTGTTCTGGCTGTTACTGCCTGCATTGTTGTTGCTGCTTGTTTCATAATAAATCCAATAAGGTGCAACGATGAGACTTTGGAAGATAAATACTATTTGCTGATTGGAACAGAGGGTGTTCACGATATAGAGGTGTCTACACTGAAGTCAAGTGGGGGATGCAGAAATGCGGACAATTCTCTATTCAAAAAAGGTGAAAAGGTGTGGATAGAGCAACTAAACAGCGATTCTGATTTGAGGGGTGTAACTATAACGGCACATGATACAGAAGGGAATACTATATACACTTTCTCTGTTCCGGAAAAAGCAACTGATGATGAGATAACACGATTAGTATGTGGAGATAGCTGGCTGATAGCCCCTATAACCGCCACAGCACAATAGTCAGAGGCATTGGGAAATACAAATCCTAATTTCATGCAATACAAATTTTGATGTAAATTTCAGTTCATCAGTTTGAAAAATCTGAATTCTCACTTGAGGTGTTTTTAGGGATTTAATAACTGTTATATTTTGTTATAAAAATCTCGTCAAACCCTTGAAAACACTAAAGTTTTTATGGGTGTCCTCTCCGTCACATCCTGTATTGTGTTATATCGTTTTACCCTTGCTTACGAACCCTCATAAGGGAAAAAACAAGGGAAAGAAAATCAGGTAACAACTTATAATAAATTATAAAATGACAGTTGGGACTGGGTGAAATGCTTATAATACATTTCCATGAAAGGACCGATAAGATGAGATTAATATATGCAGACTATAACCCTCAAACGAACAGTATTGATATAACCACCTTTGAGAATTACATATTACGGATTGATTGTAATAAGGCAGAGGATGGATTAAGAACCACTCTCTGTTCACAAAATTCGCTTAATGTTTTAGCAATAGATGAGCCGCTTGAATATGCTCGACTTGCTTTAGATGGCGAAATGCAGGATTGGGTGGATGCGATTGATAGTTTGGATGTTTGGTAAGGGTTAATATTATTGCGAATAATGCCGATATAAATACTAAGCTAAGGATGGCGTTATGATTTCATGGATGAGTGATATCTATGGGAGCATAACGCTATTTTTATGATAAAAAATACATATACCACTTGGTCCTTTCGGAGAGTGGTGCAGTCCTGACTGACAGATGGACTGCGGAAAGGAGAATTATGCAGGTAGGAAGTAGCGTAAGCAACAGGTATTATACACCTTACCAGACGAATAAGAGTGTAAAATACTGTGCGGGTTTTACCAAGACAGAAGATGGAAAATTGACACCTAATGAAACAACAGAAAATCCGGGATTCGCTGAGTTTGTGGATTATCAGGAATTTCATAAAGCATGGATGTCCCAAGGGGCAGAAACAGCCTTTAGTTACACCTCAAATAATGGTTTTAATGCTGAGGCAAACAGTATTTCTTTAGTTCCGGGAATGTCTGTGCGGTTAAGTAATGGATTCCGGCTTGCCATAGGTGATTATATGGTACAGGCACTTGGAGATTTCAAGGACAATCAGGCTGCCAGTGAAAGTGCGGCCATTGCTGGGGCATTGAGCCATCTGATCAAAGTGGCGAACGGTCAGATACCTATGAACCTGTTTTATAGTAAGAATCAGGACAATAGTGCTTATGCCAAAATCGGTTTACAAGCATTTGGAATTGATACTTCAAGACCATTTGCCATTAATGAAAAAACATTTCATTTTGATAGTGATGGACAGATAAGATTGGGTAGAGGACAGAAGATAAAGTCTGATGAACAGATAAATAATTTGACAGGTAATACAGAACCGGTTTATGCGAAACAGACTGGGGCGGTGTCCATAGCGGAAACAGAAGATGAAGGAGAGTTTTTAGGACTTACTATGGTTCCGGAAGAAGGTCAGTCTGTTACTTATGGTATGCGGGCAATGCTCAGTGAAAAGTCCACACCGGACAATCCCATAGTACAGGTAGTTTCTAATCTTGGTGGTAAGAAGGTAATCTATAACGTAGAAGTGAATAAGGTAAATCCTAATAATGCAACACAGCTGGAGATGTTCGCATTGTTAAGTTACACCGATAAGATGGGCATTACAGATGGTGGAACCTTTGGCTCTCATCAGCAGCTTGAGGTATATGGAGGAAATGCAAGCAGTATCGGATATTGCGGCAGCCTTTCAGGTGAAGATGTGTTTTTGAATGGAAGATTTGATTGGACAGCCATCATGGAGAAGATGGTACAGGTATACAAGGATGCTGGAATAGAGAATCAGGCAGAGGATTGTAAGGCATTATTTGATTTTTTTGCTACATATACAGAAAGTGATGAAGTAAAAGATAATACTACAATTGATTTTTCACGATTTGCACCAAATGCCCCAGCAGAAGTGAGGAAGGCATTTCAGGAGGCGGCAGAGGAAACAGGATACTATGAATATAGTGGAAAGGGAAAAATGAATCATATTTCCCAAATTCATGTGAGGCAGGCAGAGAACAGACAGAACGGTGTAGCAAATTATATGGATGTATTTGGCGGTACAATATCATCCGCATTACAGGCTGCAAGGCAGATTCTGTATGATTTGGAAAATCCCCTTATGCCGGTTAGCCAACGAGGAGAAAATGCTGCCAAATACATAGAGCAGGAAAAGGAATTTTATAGGTCATTCATAGAGAAGTTGGAAGCGTTAGCAGGTACAGATAAAAATGATACCGTGGAAACTGTGGATTATACAAAGATTTTGGAAGAAAAGATAAATGAGATTTTTGTAAAAATCCAGAATGGGGATACGGAAGCCTCATATCAGATTGGCGCGCAGTCCTTCACAGAAAAAGAGTGGGAGGAGTTCCTTGGTAAGTTTGACTCCATCGAAGAGGCAATTCAGGAGCTGATGAAGGAGGAACAGGACAGAAAAGAGGCAGAGGAAGACAAAAAGGAAAAAGCAGTCATCAATGATGCAAGCACCTTATTAACCACAGAATCTACCTCTTGTGTGTATGAGACTGCTGATCCGGATGATGACGACCTTTGCTATATTACCTGGTATACCGAGGAGGGCATCTTCTGTAGAAAAGCCGGGCAAATCGAAGGGTATGAGTGGGCTATTGTTTTTGAAAATAAGGAGCAGTATGATAAAGTAATGGAATTTATCGGACAGTTCCCTTCAGACTGGAATATGCGTTTCGCAGCTCATGAGAACTTCTGGAATGATTTTTTGAATGATGAGATTGATATGGATGGATTTATGGAGTTTATAGGTGGAACAAATAAAGGAGTTCCTGATTATTCCGTTACCGTAGGGGATTCCATGTATATTGACAAAGACAAAATGCAGTGGGCGAAATATACCAATCCGTTAGGAACCAGATTCTATACGGCAGAAGAAATGCATCAGATGCAGATGGAGATTATTGCTGCGAATGAGGAAAAATTGAAAGCACAGCACACTTACACGAGCAATCTGTTAGCAAATGAAGCACCACCAAAGGATTACAGGAACTCTTGGGACACTCGGCAGTAAGTACCACAATGAATATTTACGTCCACGCTACAAGGGAAGCCAAGAGGAATTCGGCAAGGCATATATATCCTTGTCACTGTGTTTCACTATTGGCAAGAGCAAAGCTGATGGAACGCTTGTCTGTTGTGGAGACAGGTGTTGGGATGACGGTTTCGATAACGGATTGATCGTAGACGATTAGTGCGTTCGCACGATACTATCTTGGCGTTTTACAGCTGTTGAAAAAATCATGATTTTATGAAATACTACAAAAGATAGTGCGATGGAAATGACCAATTACAATGTGGAAGAAAAAGATATGCAGGGCGAACCGGAAGAAATATATCCTTTCGAGGATATTAAGAAATTGGAACGATGTGTAAAATCACAGGAGAAGAAGTTGGCAGCGCAGGCAGGAAAATTGCCGGATGGCGGTATGGAGGAAGAATAATGGATTATAATACTCTCTTAATTGATACCCTTAGGATTAAACAGTATATCACGCCGCTGGAAAAAGACATTTTGGATACATGGAATGAACTTCAGAAGTATCCTTTTGACATGAACTCGGCACAACGGCAGGTAGATTCTAACAACATTAATCACCCCAAAATTGCTGCAGCAGTAACAGCGATGCCGACCACTGTACAAAAAACCAGAGATCAGATCACGGAAACAGACATAAAATACCTCCTTACCATGCAGCTTTCCGGATTGATCGAAAAAGAAAGAGAGGCAACGCGGAATGGCGAATAAACTGGAACTAACATGGTACGGAAAGGATAAGCCTATTCGCATCGAGCCACGTCTGTTGATTGAGAATACAACGCTTTCCAATACTACCGCTGACCCAGACACAGAGAATATGATTATTCATGGTGATAATCTGTTGGCACTGAAAGCTTTAGAGCCCCAGTTTGCGGGTCAGGTGAAATGTGTGTACATAGATCCCCCTTTTAATACCGGTCAAGCTTTCGAGCATTATGACGATAACCTCGAGCATAGCATTTGGTTGAACTTAATGAATTTGCGATTGAGATGTCTTTATAATCTTCTTGAAGCCAATGGAATGCTTTGGATTCATTTGGATGATGTAGAAGTGCACTATTGCAAGGTGTTACTGGATGAGATTTTTGCACGGCAAAATTTTGTGGCACATATTACATATGAACGTTCTGCTGTTGCTGGATTAGGGCAAGGAGGATATCTCGTAAACACAACTGAGCATATCCTTCTATATAAAAAAGGTGCACTTCCTGGAAAAACAAATCTTCGTTATGAGGAACTTGGATTTAATATCATCAAACGATACAACCGATATGTATCAAATTTTGGAGAACGAGCACTTGTTAGAGAATTTACTGCAAAGTCCAATGGAGAGGTAGTTCGCGTCTATGAACACTCCGGTGTTGAGATTGAAAGTATTTCTCTGCGCGATATTAAAAATCGAGAAGTTGAAATTCGCCAAGAGTTTGTTATACATTTAGATTCCCTGTTCCGTGGAAATCGTGTGCAAAAAGAAAATGAATTCCAAAATGACATTATTGCATCTTTGGAAAAAGGAAAATTTTATTCCGTGGACTATATCCCAAGCCGTGGTAAAAACAAGGATGAATTAACAACCTTATATTATTACAACTGCGAACTGTTATCTTGGCTCAAGGATACAACGACTCTCGAAAGTGGTATGCTTACAAAATCACAGAAAATGACTACGCTTTGGAAGCATGGAGAGATTCCTAAAGCGGATATCGCAAACGAGGGCGGTGTCTACTTTCCGAGAAGTAAAAAACCTGAACAGTTGTTGCGCCGCATTATTGAAATGTCTACAGAGCCGGGGGATATTGTTTTAGATAGTTTTTTGGGTTCCGGCACAACCGCTGCCGTGGCACATAAATTGGGTCGTAGATACATCGGTATTGAAATGGGAGAACACGCATATACGCATTGTAAAGCAAGGCTTGATGCCGTTATCAACGGTACGGATTCCCTCGGTATCACAAAATCTATCGATTGGCAGGGAGGCGGTGGATATCACTTCTTTGAACTAGCTCCATCCCTCATCAATCGTGATCCTTTTGACGAGTATGTCATCAATGGAGAATACGATGCCGATATGCTTGCCGCTGCCGTAGCACTGCATGAAGGTTTCCGTTATCAGCCGGACAGCAAGCTGTTCTGGAAGCAATCCGTGGGCAACGAGAGCAGTTATCTCTTTGTGACCACACGACATCTTAACAGTACTTATCTGGACTCCATTAAGGACACAATGGAGGATGGAGAATATCTCATCATTGCTTGCCGTTCATTTGACAGCGGTCTGGACAAAGCGTATGGTAATATTGCTATCAAGAAAATCCCGCAGATGCTTCTCAGTCGTTGTGAATTCGGTAAGGCTGATTATAACTTGAACATCGTACATCCGCCGGTATATGACGATGAGTGGGATAAGGAGGATTGCGATGAATAATGATTTTCCTCAATACACCACGGACTATATTAGTGGTGTTATGTCTTTGCGCAAACCGCAGGAGCAGTCTCTAAAAATTCTTGAGGAGGTTGTAAATAGTGTTTCCTTCTGCAAGGGTATGAACTTAAAAGCTGCCCTTGAGGCTGTTCACGCTATGTATCCGATCTGCTCCGATTTTGAGCGTGACTTTATGTCACTGACATTTGCGTTGGCTACTGGCGTTGGTAAGACCAGACTGATGGGTGCATTCATTGCCTATCTGTATACTCAACACGGTATCAAGAACTTTTTTGTCGTTGCTCCGAACACCACCATCTACGATAAGTTGAAAAGGGATTTAAGTGACTACAACGATACCAAATATGTGTTCAAGGGTCTTGGTTGTTTTAATATCCCTCCGCAAATTATCACGGATGATGATTACCGAGACAAGACAATCTCTCTGTTTGAATCCGATATTCGCATTTTCGTATACAATATCGATAAGTTCAACAAGGAAGGTGCTAACATGAAAAAGGTAAACGAGATCATCGGTAACTCGTTTTACCAATACCTTTCCAATCTGCCGGATTTGGTGCTTATTATGGATGAATCGCACCACTATCGTGCAGAGAAAGGCGCACAGGCACTTGATGAACTGAAACCACTGCTCGGTCTAGAACTGACCGCTACACCGCTTGTGACCAAGGGTGCAAAACAAGTGCCGTTCAAAAATGTGGTATTTGAATATCCACTATCCAAGGCTATCGAGGATGGCTATACTCGCACTCCGTTTGCGGTCACACGATCAGACATCGATTTTTACAATTTCGGTGACGAGCAGCTTGATAAAATGATGCTGCTGGACGGTATTACCTGTCATGAAAGCACCAAACGTAAACTTGAGATCTATGCCACTAATTACAGTAAGCCCTTCGTCAAGCCATTTATGCTCGTTGTCTGCAAGGATACTGATCATGCTGCATGGGTGGAAAACTTCATCAAGTCCGATGAATTCCGCAACGGCGTATACCGCAATAAAACCATCATCATCCACTCCAAGCAGAAAGACTCCGAGACTGAGGCTAACACCCGGCTGCTCCTAGATGTCGAGAACCCGGATAATCCGGTGGAAATTGTCATCCATGTCAATATGTTAAAAGAGGGATGGGATGTCAATAATCTTTATACTATTGTGCCGCTTCGTACCGCCGCATCTAAAATTTTACGTGAACAGATGGTAGGCAGAGGTCTGCGTTTACCGTATGGTAAGCGCACAGGAGATCAAGACGTGGATGCAGTCATGTTAACTGCCCATGATAAGTTCAATGATATTCTGGCAGAGGCTCAGAAGGGCGATTCTATCTTCAAAGCCGGCAATGTTATCAAGGTTGAAGAAATCGTACCGGAACAGACTACTTACACGCAGTTGACCATTGAACCTCCTACAGACACTACCCTTGGTAGAGCTTATGAGCATACGCGGTTGACGAAAACCGATGCTACAGACGCTCTGCTGAAAAAGGCGGCAGAAATTATCAGCATCAAGGTTTCGCAGCATATTCAGCATACACCGGGGCATACAGTTACTCCGGCACAGGCACAGCAGATCGTGGAAACTGTCAAGAAGAAGGTGTCCGAAGACAGAGACTTGGGAGTAATATTCAAGGAGAACGAAAATCCTCTGGCTGAATGGATGCTTTATCAAACGGAAGAAACGCACCGTGCCGTCGTAAGTAAATTTATTCCTATCCCACGTATCAAAGTTGCCGATGCAGGCGTTGAGGAATATGTGTTTTTGGATTTTGACCTCGATATGGAAGAATTTACCCATGTGCCCATCAAGAATGAACTGCTTGTGCAAAATCTGGAGGATATGCAGGATCGGCAGCGTATCAAGGGCGAGGCTATTGATTTTGAGGGTTATAATCCTAAAAAGGTCATTCTGGGACAACTTCGCAAAAAGCCAGAAATCGACTATGAGAAATGTTCTGCGTTGTTGTTCAAGCTAATCACACAGATCTGTGATCACTATGCAGACAGCTATGGCATCAATGGTATGCAAAATATTATTATGATGTACAAGTGCGACATTGGTAATAAAATCTATAAGCAGATGCTTCAGCACTTCTACTGCGAGAACGGATTCCTGCAGGAAGAAGTAATCGGAACCAGAGATTACAATCTGGAACAGAACTACAGCTATGTTGAGCGTGTCAGTCTTTTTTCTTCTTATACGGGAAAAATTCAGTCTGTTCTTTTTGATGGCATCAAAAAGGGTGTATTCGATAGGGCTAAGTTTGACAGCCATCCAGAACTGCTTCTTGCACGGGTACTGGAATATGATAATGATGTGCAAAACTGGCTTCGTCCGGCACCGCAAGAATTTAATATTACTTACAATCACGGTCACAACTACGAGCCGGACTTCGTTGTAGAAACAGAAAGCGTTATATATCTCGTTGAAGTTAAGGGCGAAGATAAAGTTAACCACCCGGATGTCATAGCCAAGAAAAAGCGTGGTATCCAATATTGCGAAGTTGCTACCCACTGGGGCAAGGCAAACGGCTATAAGGAATGGCGGTATCTGTTTATTCCTTCCAAGCAGGTTATGCCGAACTCTTCGTTTGTCCAGTTGGCACGGAGATTTCAAGAACTATAAAAGGATTTTTTGAACGATCAAAGTAACAAGAAATACACTATCAACGAAAACGGCAGTATTATGGTTCATAGCTATTGTGAGGTAGAATTGATGAAGATTATCGTGGCGATTCTCACGGTATAAGCTGACACGAAAAAATGAACAAGAAAGTGAACAGTTTTCAGCTTTTAAAACATATGCGCCCAATCCTGCTAAATCATTACAAATGCATTGACTTAGCAGGATTTCTTTGCTATTCTGACTACAACAGAACAATAGTATACTCAATAGTACGCCTAAAAATAGTAGGAGGTAGCATAATGGCAAGCACCATTCAGATCCGGGTAGATGAAGAATTAAAAGCAAGATCAGATAAATTGTTTAAAGATTTAGGTACTGATACAACAACGGCAATCCGTATGTTTTTAACGCAGGCACTGGCAGTGAATGGATTTCCATTTGAGATTAAGAGAGCGCATAGTGATCCCTATGGAGCGTTGTCCGAAGCAGAGCTGCTGGATAAGCTGGAAAAATCCCGGCAGAGTGCAGAAAAAGGGGAATATCGTGATGTGTGAATCTGGAGCGGTAGGATGAATGAACAATTTATACAGCGTTTATCCATAGATTGGAATAAGATAGAACAGAGCAGCTATTTGCGAAAAATTGAAGCGATCAATAGCCTGAAAGAGTTGGTATTTGAAAAACCAGTTACTTTTTTTGTGGGTGAAAACGGAAGCGGTAAATCTACATTGCTGGAAGCACTTGCAGTAGCGTATGGCTTCAATCCGGAAGGAGGAACAAAAAATTATTCCTTTTCAACCTATGATTCGCATTCAAGGCTGTATGAAGCTATGAAGGTTTCAAAGGGATTCCGTAAGGCGAAATGGGGATATTTTCTTCGGGCAGAAAGCTTTTATAATGTAGCGACTAAGGAAGAAGAATATGCAGATATGGCTCATCCATCAGAGAAATATCACGAAAAATCACATGGAGAGAGCTTTCTTGCACTTGCCCAAAATCAGCTGAGACCAGACGGCTTGTATTTGTTTGATGAACCGGAAGCCGCTTTATCGCCGCAGAGACAGTTGACGCTGCTTATGGAAATTTATTCCTGTGCTAAGCAGGGGTCGCAATTTATTATTGTTACCCATTCCCCTATTCTGTTAGGAATACCGGATGCACAGATCCTATCCTTTGATGAGGGAAGCGTGCATGATTGTGGATATGAGGATACAGAGAGCTATAGAGTTACTGAAATGTTTATCAATAACCGGGAGATTCTGCTGGAAAGACTGCTTTTTGAGTAAGAGGCACTATCTCCGCGGACTTATAAGGATAATCCTGCCTTATGGCTTGATTATAAATGCAAAGATAAAAACGCAATGCGCATTTAAAAATGTGCTAGAGCTGGTAGGTAGCCCAGCCGTCCTATTTTCATAGGGTAAGTAACCTGCCCCTCCGGGTTGTCCATTCTTTGCCGATCAATTATTCAGGAGGGAAAAGAATGGACAAAGCAAGTGGAAAACTGACGGTATTTTTTGAACCGCCATTCTGGGTAGGTATCTTTGAACGTATCCGGGATGGAAGGCTGTCTGTGGCAAAGGTAACCTTTGGAGCAGAACCTAAAGATTATGAGGTACAGGCATATATTCAAAAAAATTATTTCAGCTTGAAATTCAGTCCGGCTGTCAACACTGTTGTAAAAGAAACAAAAAGAAATCCGAAAAGGATGCAGCGTGAGGCGAAAAAACAGGTGCAGGAAGTAGGCATTGGAACAAAATCGCAGCAGGCATTAAAACTACAGCAGGAACAGAACAAGCAGGAGCGTAAGGTGCAGATCCGTGAAAGAAGGGAAACTGAGGAACTGCGAATGTTTGAACTGAAGCAGCAAAAGAAAAGGGAAAAGCATAAGGGCATTAGTCCCCTGGCTTTCCTGCAACTATGATAACAAATAGCCTTCGGCTTATGGGACGGTACTTGGCGCAGAGAATGTGAAGGGATTTTACATATCCAGGTGTCAGCCACCTGCTCTGCCTCCCAGCACTTCTTTGTCCTTCAGCATATCCCAGGAAAAGTTTTCTATCGGCTCTCTTGCCACAAGGAAGTTGCCTGCACGCTGAGTCAGCTGTGCAAAATTGACAACTGGATCGGCGGTGCCGCCTAAATAGGTGTAGATAGATGCTTCTGATCCCATAAATCCAATATCAGCCTCGTCGGTAAGAACGGCAGTCATGGTTTTATCGGCACCAAAGCCGGTAACAAGTGAAACCTCCAGCCCCTCCTCTTCAAAATACCCTTCTTCCAAAGCGACATACATGGGAGCATAAAAAATAGAATGAGCCACCTCATTCAGCACCACTTTTTCTTTCTTGCTTTCAGGAACGGTGTCCTTTGTGGCGTTGCAGCCTGCCAGCAGACCACATAAAAGAAGGCTGGACAGAGCAACTGCTGAAATGCTTTTTTTGATCATGAAAAATCTCCATTATTATATTGTTAGTGTATTATATTTCTTTTTGAGCAAAAGGTGTGTATCTTTCTTTTTTCGTAAAATGTGCGAATGGACAATGTCTGGGAGATTGATTATACTGTTACATAGGGTGCGTTTTAGCAGGATAAGCTGAAAAAACGCAAGGGAAAAATAAAGAAGAATGGAATCAGAAGAATGAGCATTTATGACACATTGAATGAACAGCAAAAGGAAGCAGTTTTTCAGACGGAGGGACCGGTGCTGATACTGGCAGGGGCTGGCTCTGGAAAGACCAGAGTGCTGACCCACAGGATCGCATATCTGATCGATAGGTGTAATGTAAATCCGTGGAACATCATGGCAATTACATTTACAAATAAGGCAGCAGGAGAAATGCGGGAGCGTGTAGATGACATCGTAGGCTTTGGCTCTGAAAGCATCTGGGTATCCACATTTCATTCCAGCTGTGTGCGATTTCTCCGCCGTTACATAGATAAGCTAGGGTATGACAATAATTTCACGATCTATGATACAGATGACCAGAAAACTGTCATGAAGGATATCTGCAAACGGTTGGAGATCGATACAAAGATGCTGAAGGAGCGCACGATTCTAAGTGCGATTTCTTCTGCTAAAAATGAGTATATTTCACCGGTTGAGTATGAGCTTGCTGCAGGCGGCGACTATACGCTGAAAAGAATCTCTAAGGTATATGCAGAGTATCAAAGGGTACTGAAGAAAAACAATGCTCTGGATTTTGATGATCTGCTGGTAAAGGCAGTGGAGCTTTTAAAGGCATGCCCTGATGTGCTGGAGTATTATCAGAACAGATTTCAGTATATTATGGTAGACGAGTATCAGGATACCAATACGGTACAGTTTGAGTTTATCCGTCTGCTTGCTTCAAAAAACAGGAATCTTTGCGTTGTGGGCGATGATGACCAGTCGATCTATAAATTCCGTGGTGCGAATATCCGTAATATTCTGGATTTTGAAAAGGTGTATCCGGAGGCAAAGGTCATCAAGCTGGAGCAGAATTACCGTTCTACCCAGAATGTGCTGGATGCGGCGAATTATGTTATCAGGCACAATATAGGGAGAAAGGAAAAGGCACTTTGGACGGATAAGGGGGCAGGAAATCTCATTCATTTCAAGCAGTTTGATACTGCTTATGATGAGGCTCAGTTTGTTACAGAGGATATACGGAAAAAAAAGAGGGAAGGGGAAGCAGATTATGGTCAGTGTGCCGTGCTGTTTCGCACCAATGCTCAGGCACGCCTTTTAGAGGAACGGTTTGTGCTTGCAGGAATTCCCTATGACGTGGTTGGCGGTGTGAATTTTTATGCCCGAAAGGAGATTAAGGATTTGCTGGCATATCTGAAAACTGTGGATAACGGCAAGGACGATGTGGCAGTCAAAAGAATTATCAATATTCCCAAAAGAGGGATCGGAGCAACTACGATCGCAAGAATACAGGAATATGCAGATGAACGCCAGATCAGCTTTTATGACGGGCTGAGAGAAGCGGATCAGATCATGACCATTGGCAGGAGCGCAGCCAAGCTGGAGCCTTTTGTTATGCTGATCCAGGGCTTTCGCGGTAAACTGGAATACTATGGCGTAACAGAGCTGCTAAAGGATATTATAGACACCACTGGTTATGTGCGGGCTTTAGAGGAATCTGATGAGGAGGATGCAGAGGCCAGGATCGAGAATATTGAGGAATTTATCAATAAGGCGATCGCCTATGAGGAAAGCCATGATGAACCTACTCTCAGTGGATTTTTAGAGGAGGTTGCCCTGGTGGCAGATATTGATGGGGTTTCCCAGGAGGACAATAAGGTTTTGCTGATGACGCTCCACAGTGCAAAGGGGCTGGAATTTCCCCATGTGTATATTGCAGGCATGGAGGACGGCGTATTTCCAAGCTATATGACCATTACAGCAGATGATCCGGCAGAAATCGAAGAGGAACGGCGTCTGGCTTATGTAGGAATTACCCGTGCAAAGGAGGATCTGACTCTGACCTGTGCCAGAGCGCGTATGCTCCGTGGGGAAATGCAGTATAACATGGTAAGCCGCTTTTTAAAAGAGATACCAGAAGAGCTGCTTGATCATAAGCTGCCAACAGTAAAAAGGAGAGAGTGGGAAAATCCTCCGTCAGAAGGCTCCTTTGGAATCCGGGGTATGAGAAGCGTGGACAGCAGGGAAAGCGTAAGCGGCATGAGAAGTCTGGACAGCAGAGAAAGCGTAAGCAGAATGGGAAGCGCAAGTACACTGGAGTCAGATATTGGCGTGACCAGACCCTTCAATGATCCACGGCTTTTGCAGCGTCCAAAGGCGGTTGTGGCACCGCGCAGGACAGCCGAGGAGAACAGACCATTTTTCACAAAGGGAGCAGGCGGTTTTCAGGGTGTTTCCAAGGGAGCACCTGCCATGAGCAAGCCGGATTATCAGGTGTCTGACCGTGTAAAGCATATCAAGTATGGAGAAGGCACTGTGCTGAGCATAGAAGAGGGTGCGCGGGATTATCAGGTTACAGTGGAGTTTGACAGTGCTGGGACCAAGGTAATGTATGCTGCCTTTGCAAAGCTGAAAAAGCTTTGATGAAAAATAAATTTTCAGTAGTAAAATAAGCGAAAAAGTGGTATAATATGAAAAACTGGGGGATAGAGAACACGGATTTTGGAAGGTTTTTTATTCTGAAAAGAAAGGGTGGCTTTCATGAATCGATTAGAAGATATGATCCATATGAAAAAATTGCAGGAGCTGATGGGCAAAAAAGAAGAGAAAAAGGAAATCTCTCCAGTTTGCTGGGTAGCGGCGGTGGTGCTGGTCGTAGCAGCAGTGGCTGCTATTGCATATGCAGTATATCGTTATTTTACCCCTGACTATCTGGAAGACTTTGAGGATGATTTTGAAGATGATTTCGATGATGAGTTTTTCGAGGACGAGGAAGCAGATGCGGAGGATGAG
This sequence comes from uncultured Lachnospiraceae bacterium, assembly GCA_964389835.1. GTDB lineage: Bacteria > Bacillota > Clostridia > Lachnospirales > Lachnospiraceae > VSOB01. The sequence goes on from CAYMEZ010000014.1 coordinate 16,040, forward strand.
GCAGAGAGCACAGAGGAGTAGTCTGTGTGAGGCAGAAACTGTGTATACAAAACATGGATAGTTTGAAGCAGCGGGGTGCGGACAGCATCCCGTTTTTTGCAGGATAATAAAAGGAGTCAGAAGCAGGATATGAAAAAGGGACAGACAGCAGAAGGAAGAGTAATTGAGGTGAAATTTCCGAATAAAGCAGTAGTGCAGTGTGAGGATGGAGCACTTTGTACAGTAAAAGGCGGACTGCCGGGACAGAAGCTTTCTTTTTCTGTAAATAAGGTAAGAAAGGGAAAGGCAGAGGGCAGGCTTTTAGAGGTGCTGGAGTCGGCAGAAAATGAAGTAGAAAGTGCATGTATTCATTTTGGCAGCTGCGGTGGCTGCAGCTATCAGAATCTGCCGTATCCAGCACAGCTTGCCTTAAAGGAAGCGCAGGTAAAGGCACTTCTTAAGCCGGTGCTGGAAAAGCAGGCGGGAAGCTGTGTCTTTGAGCCGATCCATCAAAGTCCGGTGATTAAGGGCTATCGCAATAAAATGGAATTTTCTTTTGGAGATGGGGTAAAGGATGGTCCTTTGGAGCTGGGAATGCATAAAAAAGGCAGCTTTTATGATATTGTGACCGTATCAGACTGTCAGATCGTGGATGAGGATTACCGTCAGATCTTAAATACAGTGCTGGCCTTTTTCCGCAAAAAAGGCATTTCCTTTTATCATAAGCTCCGGCATACAGGCTATTTGCGCCATCTGCTTGTAAGAAAGGCAGCAAAAACCGGAGAAATATTGCTCGCACTGGTAACCACGACCCAGGAGGAGCATGATCTGACAGAGCTGAAGGAGCAGCTGCTTTCTTTAAAGCTGAATGGACAGATCGTAGGAATTTTGCATACCAGAAATGATTCTCTGGCAGATGTGGTAAAGAGTGATGAGACGGTTACTTTGTATGGACGGGACTATTTTTACGAAGAGCTATTGGGCTTGCGTTTTAAGATTTCCCAGTTTTCCTTTTTTCAGACAAACAGTCTGGGAGCAGAGGTACTGTATGAAACAGCGCGGCAGTTCATCAGTGCACTTGGCATAGCAGAGGATGGAAAATCGGATAAGGTCATATTTGATCTTTACAGTGGGACAGGTACAATAGCCCAGCTGATGGCACCTGTTGCCAAAAAGGTAGTAGGAGTAGAGATCGTAGAGGAAGCAGTGGAGGCTGCCAAAAGAAATGCAGTGCTAAACGGTTTACATAACTGCGAATTTCTAGCAGGGGATGTATTAAAGGTGCTAGACACCATCACGGACAAGCCGGATCTTATCATTCTTGATCCGCCGCGTGACGGAATCCACCCCAAGGCACTGGATAAGATCATCCGTTATGGAGTGGATCATATTTTATATATTTCCTGTAAGCCCACCAGTCTGGCAAGAGATCTGGAGATTTTTGTGGCAAACGGCTATGAGGCAGAAAAGGTAACTATGATGGATATGTTCCCGGCGACTGTGAATGTGGAGACGGTAGTGCTGCTTTCCCACAAAAAGCCAGACGGACATATCAACGTAAAAGTTGAGTTTGGCGAAGGTGAGGGAAAAGTTCCGCTTGATAATATCGCTAAAAGAGCCGAAGAATACAAGCCCAAGAAACGAGTGACCTACAAGATGATGAAGGAGTACATAGAAGCTAAATATGGCTTCAAAGTACATACTGCATATATCGCAGAGGTAAAGAGAGATTTAGGATTGCCGATGTATGATGCTCCTAATGCGGTAGAAGAATTGAAACAGCCGAAGAAGCATCCGACAGCGGAGAAAGTGGAAGCGATAAAGGATGCATTGAAGCATTTTGAAGTGATCTAATTGTAGCAGGGAAGGGGTGCAAATGAGTATAGATAATGTAATTTCCATAATTATTAGTATATTAGGTTCTTCTGTAATAACGTTGATATTGTCCACATTTATTTTTCAACCAATGCAAGATAAGAAAAAGTATGTTTTTGAGGAAAAAAAGAGAGTATATGAATCTATAATTATATTTGCGCAAATTGTACTTTTTCCAGCCGAAGCAAAATTTTCTATAGGAGTTGCAAGGTATAATATACAAGAGCTATCAGATGATGAAAATAGAAATAATGCAATAAATGATTTGAAGATGGTAATTCCTAAGTTGAAGTTAATTTCAAAAGATGATGGTCTTGTCAAGGAATTAGAAAAATTTATTTACCAGAAAAGTGAGGAACAATTTAATATACTTGTAAATCGATTGAGAAAGGATTTATACAAATAAAACTAGGTGTCTTGCGGAGGCTTTTATGGAACAAAAATTTTATGATGAGATAAAGAACATCTTGATAACAGCAAGAAATAAAGTCTATCAAACAGCCAATTTTGCAATGGTTGAAGCCTATTGGAATATCGGAAAATCAATCATTGAAGAACAGGGCGGTAACGAAAAGGCGGAGTATGGGACAGGTTTATTTGACATTTCCAAATGGCTACGCACTGCGTAGCGAATTGAGTTGGACTCATTATCGGCTTTTGATGCGTGTGGAAAATGATAAAGCACGAGAATTTTATATGCAGGAAGCTGTAAAATCACAATGGAGTACCAGACAGCTTGAAAGACAGATAAATTCTTTCTTTTACGAAAGATTATTATCCAGTAAAAATAAAGAGCAGGTTGCGGCAGAAATTCAGACATTGGAGATGGCAAAAAGCCCAGAAGATGTTATCCGTGACCCATATGTATTGGAATTTCTTGGACTGACACCCAATGATGATTTTTATGAAAGTGATTTAGAGCAAGCGTTAATTACACATTTGCAGAAATTCCTTTTGGAACTTGGCAGAGGCTTTTCATTTGTCGCAAGGCAGAAAAGAATAACGTTTGATGGACGCCATTTTAGAATTGACCTTGTATTTTATAATTACATCTTAAAATGTTTTGTATTGATTGATTTAAAGGTTGGAGACTTAACACATCAGGATTTAGGACAGATGCAGATGTATGTTCATTATTATGAGCGAGAGCTTATGAATGAGGGAGATAATCCGCCGATAGGTATTGTGTTATGTGCAGACAAGAGTGAGTCTGTAGTTAAATATACATTGCCGGAAAATGAAACACAAATTTTTGCTTCAAAGTATAAATTATATTTGCCAAGCGAAGAAGAATTGTTGAGAGAATTAAATCAGGAATATCGAGCATTGGAAGCTGGCAAGACAGATGAAGAATATATTGACGGTATGAAAAAAGAATAAAATTTACATCAGGGTGGTGCAAAATTTATGGAACTAATATTTTGTGGGGATATGATTTGAATTTGTATGCACGTTGAGACGGTAGTACTGCTTTCCTTGAAAAATCGGTATTTGTAATACTTTGTAAGGATAAAAATGTTGGATTTGTCTACGATTTGCCTACGGAATTTTAAGATGTTGGCAAAATAAGGGGGCTGGATTTTAATTCCAGCCCCTGTTTTATCCCTGCTGTCTTTCCATCGCTACATCAAAAATATCTACTGCAGATCGCTGCATGTCGTCCGTATCATGCACATATTTATCAAAGGTGGTAGTTACGGATGCGTGTCCTAACCGCATTTGTACACTTTTGGGAGAAACACCGGCTTCGATGAGCATGGTTGCATGAGTGTGACGCAAAGAATGATAATCAAATTTTTCAATTCCTAGTTTGTGATGAATGACTCTGGACGGATATTTAAAAGAATCGGTGGAGGAATATTCGCCATTTTCTTTTCGGAATATCATATCAGCAATAGGAAGAGTGCAGGGAATCGTTTTCTCTGCTTCAACAATGCGCTGGATAGGTTGTCCTTTCTCGTCAATTTCATCTTTCAAGTATAATTCTTTGTAATATTCTCCGTAATAAAGGCGGAAAATATCTGATACAATGATGATCCGGTGGCTTGTAGGTGTTTTTGGCTCAGCAAAATACCAAGCGGATTTTTCTTCTTTTTTCCCTTTTGTGATATAGGCTTTTCGTATATCAACACCGAAATTCCGTTTTACAATTTGTTTGTTGACAGAGATTGTTTTGCAGGAAAAATCAATATCCTCCCATGTAAGAACGAATGTTTCGGAAATTCTCAGACCGGCATACCATCCAATCATAATAGCAAGGTTAAATGGCTTTCGCCCTTGCATGGCATCCATAATAGTATTGTATTCATCAACGGAAATAATTTCCCGGCCTTTGGATTTTTCAAATCCTTTCGGATACTTAATGCGCTTGCTGGGATTGGTTTTGACATAACCTAAATCAATAGCATATTCGTATGCTTGTGAAAGCGATGCAATGATATTTTGTATGGTTGATTTGGCATGCAGACTGCCGGGGAACTGAAGAATATGACAGGGACAACCGGCTTTAAAACGATGAGCGGTTATGAAGGTATCGAGCAGGCATACCGAAAAGAATTGGACAAGGCTTTGATAAAAATCTGCTCCGGTACATTCAGCAAAGAGGCAGTAATAGAAAGTACGGTACATAATTTGGCGCAGAGTGGGCTGCGTTCGATTGATTTCGCATCGGGATATTCCATGCAGCTTGATACAGCAGTGCGGCTTGCTGTCCGAACTGGCTGCCATCAGCTTGCCGGAAAGCTAACTGATAAAAATATTGAGCAGACAGGAGTATATCATGGATTTATGGTATGCGACCGGATACAGCGTAGATGGGATCCATAAAAACGATCCTCTGGGATTGGAGGGGTATAATTGCCGACACAAGCGGTATCCGTGGTTTGAAGGGATATCGAATTTTCCGCCAGAAGATGAACAGCCAAAGCCTGTTACGATCAACGGAAAGACATATGATTATTATGCGATCAGTCAAAAGATGCGCGCTAAGGAACGAGCCATAAGAGCTTTAAAGAGAGAAAAAGAAGCACTTAAAGCACTGGGTATGGATACAAAGGAAATGCAGGCTAAAATAAGCCGCAAGACAGCAGAATACAAGGAATTTTGTAAGGCGTGCAATGTGCAGGAGGAAACAAGTCGTTTAAGGTATGAGTGCGGCACTTCTGATTTGAAGAAAACGAAAGCATGGGGTGGCTTTGAAGTATCAGTAAATAAAACAGTTGCAGAGAAAACGAAAACTGATACAATAGATATATCAAAAGATAAAAGGAATTCAGATGTGCATACAGTAGGAAAGATAGACCGGGAAATATATAAGTGCATAACGGATGATATTAGGACGGATGAGGTTATTATCACAGATAATCAGGTTCAGCACATTATTGATAGACATCCGGAGGTCTATAGTACAGTACTAAATAATATACAGGAAGCAATCAGAAGCCCAGACTACATTATTCGTGATAAGCATGAATATACAGGGCTGGTAATTAAAAGAATAAAAACAGAAAATGAGATATTGCAAATCGTACTAAAAATATGTACATCGATGGATGAACCGGAGTATAAGAATTCTATTATTTCATGTTGGGAACTTAGTGAAAGAAGATTGCAAAATTATTTGCGAAATAAAGAAATTCTTTACAGTCGAGAATAAACAGGGTATAATAAAATACAATAAGAGGAGAACTGTCTGAGGTGGTAAATTTCGTTGCAACCACGCACCCTATGGGTCAAAAGAGATGCAGGAGAGGCGACGCCTGCCAGATAGTTCTCAACTTATAAAATTTTGTCGTTTGATGTGAAAGAATTTGTCCGATCTATACGCCGATGGTACGACAGGGGGGAACCCGAGAGATGCAGGAGCGGCTACGCCTGCCATATGATTGTCCGGTTTAGCAATAAACAATTTGCAAGCAAAACCATTACCCATAAAGGTAATGGTTTTTTTGTGTAAAAAGGTTGACATAATTGGTTTACAATAATACAATGGTTATGTAAACTTCCAAAGAGGAGAAAACCTTGTTAAAAAATCGTAGGGAGATAGTGGATGAAAAGAGAAGATTTAGAAAAACTGGGACTTACCGATTTTATCTTACTGGTGATGAATGCAGCTTGATAATTGAAAGCCTAATTTTAAAGAAAAACTCATTTGTTTCGGCTTGCTAATACGCCGATGGGGTAGATGATGTTCTACTAAAAATACTGCGTTCTAAAAAGAAAAAAGTTACGATATGATGTTTCAATTATCTGATAATAAAGTTGAATATTTATCATATGTAATGCATTAGATATTACGCCGGAACATTTAGAAAAGGGACTTGATTTTAATAGTACTATATAGTACTATTTGTAGTGGGAGGTGTTGCATGAAAAAGACAAAGGGGGGATTTCTTATTACCCAAATCAAGCAGGTGCAGGGGAGAATTTTTGATGCATTGCTTCAAAAGGCAGGGATAGAGGAATTTAATGGAGCACAGGGAAGAATTTTGTATGTGCTATGGCAGGAAGATGGACTCTCTGTTGTTGAATTGGCAAAGCGTACAGGACTTGCGAAAACAACATTAACAAGTATGCTTGAGAGAATGGATGAAAAAGGCTTTTTAGAGAGAGTGCCGGATATTAAAGACAGAAGAGTTCTTAGAATTTTTCTTACAGCAAGAGCACAAAGATTAAGCGACAAATATGATCAGGTGTCGGATGAAATGAGTCAGATATTTTACAAGGACTTTGGGGAAGAGGAAATCGTTGCATTTGAGAAGTCGTTGGAAAAAATATTAGGTAATCTTGTGGAGAAAGAAAAAGAAGTGTAGTTTACTAAATTATGATCAAGAATGGAGTGGGAGTATATGGAACAAAACAAAAAAGAAGAGATTAAAGCGGTAATAGCAAATGCTTCCAATGTGTATGTCGCATCTGTGGATGAAGAAGGATATCCAAATATTAAGGCTATGTTTGCACGCATGCAACAAGGGGTATACCACTATATGTCTACAAATTTTTCAAACAGAAGAACACAACAATTTTTAAAAAATAGTAAATGCAGCATTTATTATTGTCAGGAACAATCCTATAAGGGCGTGATGTTTCTTGGACATATAGAAGTATGTACAGACCATGCTACAAAGGCAATGATATGGAAAGCTGAGGATATCATGTATTATCCTTTGGGCATTGATGATCCGGATTATTGTGTATATAGATTTGTGGCAGAAAGAGGAAATTATTATCACGGGTTACAGAATATCGATTTTGATGTTTCCGAGCTGGTCTAAGATACATCAAGGGGAGAGAAAGGTGTGAATACATATCATGGGATATTCGGATATAGTATCAGTTTTGAGGGATGTTCAGAGCAATAATTCCAGAGAGTGGTATATGCAGCAAAAGGAAGGATTCAGAGAGATACATAATGCTTTAAATGATTTATATTTTGCGGTAGGGAATCCGTTACAAGAGAAAGTTAATATAGACATAAATCCAAGAAAGAGTGTTTCCAGACCTTATAATGACCAAAGATTTGGGAATAAGCCTTATTTGCGAGAAAATTTGTGGGTAACATTTCAATCCAAAGAATTTCCGACACCAGCTTTTTTGTAGAATTTTCACCTTATGGAATAAGGAGCGGGATGGGATATTATTCTGCCACTCCAACGCAGATGAGAGAACTACGGGCGAAGATAGACAATGCTCCCCAAAGGTTTTCTGATATGTTAGGGAGGGTGCTGACGGATAAGGAGCTACATGTTGTTGGAGAACAATATAAAAAGCGGTTACCATCAAATTATGAAGGGATGATGGGAGAAATTTACAATTCCAGAAGTATATATTTTCAGAAAATTATTCCGGTGAGTAAGTGGGAAAATATAGAACAAATATCCTATGATACTTTCATAAAGCTGGTGCCGATGTATCAATTTTTTATTTCATAGGAAAGACCTTGTTAAAAGCAAGAGGTTACCAGAAAACTTCCTTAGCAGTACCGAAAGCAAGCTATCAGATCCATGTGATCTTTGATTGTGTGACAAGCTATGATCTGAAAAGGCTTGATGAAATATTTGCATATTACGAAAAAAGCTGTGCGCTATTAAGCTGGAGGGGCTAACCCTGTAAAGGAATTCTTGACTTCTAAATCTTACAGATGTAATATTAAAACCGGAATGATGCCTAAACCTAAGTGATATAGGAAGGTCCGGAGGATGATATGAGAGAAAAATGGAGATACAGGAAAATAAGCTTATGCATGGCGCAGCTGCTCCTTGGCTGCAGTATATTAGGCTGCAGTGATGCAGCGTGGGAGAAAGAAAAGGCATTGGAAACAGCTTCTGGGGAGCAGCTGGTCTGGACAGAATCTCAGGCAGAAGACAAGGGGGATTCAGAGGAGATATTAAAGCTCTGTCAGGAATTTTATAAAAAGATGGAAAAGGAGCATAAAAGAGCGGATCTGGAAACGATCCGCAGTATGATAAATCTCATTGGAGAAAATGGCTATCCGGCTGTTGATGACAAAAATCAGGTAGACATGACAGAGCCAGAGCAGGTAATGGGATTCTGCGAAAGCGTGGAGGCACAAAAGGAGGCAGAGATAACGATTTTTGAGATCAGCTCCTTAGGCGGACTTGTAAAATATGATTTACACACAAAGGACGGAGCTGTGGATGTGGTCAGAAGCTATTACACATACGAAAATGAAAAGCTGAAAAAAGTGGGGACAGCCAGTTATCAGGCGGAGGAATGGAAGTATACCGGCGAAGGCTATCTGATGTTTTCGGGAGTCTGTATTTTGGAAGATGTATATACCCTTACCCTGAGTGAGACCAGAGAGTATACCGCACTGCGGGTACAGCCCCTTGATGAAGTATACCGGGAGCTGTGCCGGAAATATCTGCTTCCCATTGGCTTTGCACAAAACAATATGTTCTTGACAGATTGGAGTGAGGAGGATTTCGGAGATTTAAATTTTTATGATCTGTATGACATTTTTTATCCAAAAGTAAATGGCAGGCAGCTTCCTTATGTGGCAGATGGCGATCTGACAGTCAGCACAGCTTACCAGATTCCTAAAGAGGAATTTGAAAGCGTCATTATGAAATATTTTAAGATCGACAGCAAAACGCTGCGATCCAAAACCGTCTATGATCCCCGGCAGATGACCTACAAGTATAGCCCAAGAGGCTTTGAAGAGGCAGAATATCCAGAATACCCATATTCAGAGGTTGTTGATTTTACAGAAAATACGGATGGTACAATAACGCTTATCGCCAATGTAGTGTTCCCTTATGCAGGAAATTCCAAGGTATATTCCCACGAAGTGGTAGTCCGTCCATTAGAGGAGGGCGGGGTGCAATATGTGTCCAACCGAAGGCTGCCGTCTAAAGAGGATGCGGCGGAAACATGGCATACTCCCAGACTGATAGAGCAAGACAGTGATATGCTCCTTTTGGAAGAGGAGAAAGAACTGCTGCAAAACAGAGCTTTGACAGCAGCAGAATCGGTTAGTGAGATTTATCAGAAGGCGGCAGTTACAGATGCTGACAATGCTTTTTCAGCGATAGGCGAATTTTCTGGTAAGTGGAGAAAAGCGGTTGTGGAGCAGCTGGGGGCTGCTGGCTTTGTAAGTGTAGAAGCAGATACACCAATGCAAAACCACGAAGCAGTGGAGACATTTTATGCAAATTACCTAAATGGACAGGAGGGGAGTGTTACAGTATTTGAGGTTCATAAGAATGGACAACTGGGGGCAGTGACCTTTGTCTGCCAAAAAGGAAAAGCGCAGACCTATTATATAGGGATTGGCATGGAAGAGGGCGGAACACCTATCATACAAGAAACTTCGGTAAATGATATAGCTGAAATCAAGCTGACAGAAAAAGGATATTTTATCTATACCTATGAGGAAGGGATAGCTCATGCAGGGTTAAGACAGTATTGGAGGATAAGACCATTGCCTCAGGATTGCTGGAAACTGACACAAAAATACATAGCAGGACTGAGTTATGTAAACTATAATCTACTGGTTACAGATTGGGACAGCAGCAATGCAGAGGATATTCTGATGCCCTGCATGTATGAGGATATTTATCGGATCGCTACCGGAAAAAATCTGAAAATTGTGGATGGCAGGATTGAGGCAGAGGAATATGAAAGGATAATGACCACTTATCTGCCGGTATCAGAAGAGCAGGTAAGAGAGCGCTGTGGGTATGATAAAAGCAGCAACAGCTATGAGTATGAAATGATTTTTTCCAGACAATATCCGCCCTTTGGAGAGGTGGTTGATTATAGAAAAAATACGGACGGAACGCTCACGCTTATGGTGGATGGCGTGTGGCCGGACTATAATTCTGACCTTGCGTTCCGCAATACGATCGTGGTCTTACCATTTACGGATGGAACATTTCGGTATCTTTCTAATTCTATTGAAAAGATGGAATTGGAGATCCCTTAAAGAGGAAGAACAGCAGCTGGCAGGAATAGGAAAGGATGATCTTGTGACACAAAAGGGAAGAATACTGCTTCTGGTAATTTTAACAGGCTGTGCGTTGTGTGCCTGCAAAGGAAGCGCTGACCGTGTAAAGAAAGCGATCATGGAAGAACGGAGAACAGGATCCTTTGAAGAGAAAGCCCAAAACACCGGCAGAGAGACTGAGGTGCAGTGGGAAAAAGGCTATGAGCTTTTGCTGGATCCGCAGGAAGAAAAGGAAGCCAGAAGAGACTGCATTACAATGCTGGAGCGCATTTCTGGGATTTATGAAAATGCAGATAAAGGAAAGGCTACCAATGTTATTTTAAATGAGAAAACGATTCTTGCAATGCAGAAGGAGATCATGAACACTGGATATCCGGTTGCTACTTCGGTAATTTACTCCAATATGGAAAATTATGAAAGGATGGATACCTTTCTTACAGCTTGTGCAGCCGGAAATGAGGGTTCTCAGGTAGTATGGGAAATCTGCGCGGATGGCGGTATAGGAAGAAAAAAGTTTATTTTTGATGGAACAGATATGTACATGGTAAGTACAAGAGGAAGCTGGAGAAAGGATAACAAGCCGGAGATTTCATATATTTCCAATAGCAGGATAGAAGCATGGAAATATACAGAAAAGGGGTGGTTTTGCTATGAACTGTGTGTACCAAAGCCGCCAGAGGTTACAGAAATCGTAGATGGCAGCTGCCTGCTCAGAGTAAAACCTATGACAATAGAACAGCGTGAAATGTCAAAGCGCTGCGTGAAAGGACTGGGGTATCAGGGAAATAATGTTTTGTGCTCAGATTGGGATGCAGAGCATATGGAAAAATTAGATTTTAATGGAATGTACGAATATCTGTACGCTATGAAATATGGAGACAGCTTCTCCCCGGAGAAGGATTTGGATGGAATTCCCAAGGAAAAATTTGAAAGCCTGATAATGGAGTATTTTCCCATAACAGCAGAGCAGATCAGAAAATATGCAGCATTTGATGAAGAAAAGCAGACCTACTGCTGGGAAAAGCTGGGCTGCTTTAATTATGCACCGAGTTTTTTTGATACTTCTCTGCCGGAGGTTACCAATATCCAGGCAAATAAGGACGGAACAGTCACATTGACGGTGGATGCAGTCTGCGACATGGTCATTTGTGATGATGCAGTCATAACCCATGAACTTACGGTAAGATTTGCAGAGGACGGCAGCTTTCAGTATTTGGGAAATGAGATTTTAGATGGGGGAATTACGCAGATACCGGATTATCAATATCGAATCCGGAAATAACAGCTTCTGCTATTCAGATAACCCTGCCGCTGCCAGAACAGAGGGAAGAATTTCAGATAAGGCAGAGAAAGTGACCTTGGCGGCATTGCTTCCGGTGGCATGATGGTCTGCCTGAATATTGGTGGCAAAGAGGTAGGTATTATCAGAGACTTCAAGGAAGCCTACAAACCAGCCATTGACATCCTGCCCGTTAATACGTCCCGTTCCGGTTTTTCCATACAAGGTACCAGCATCGGAGGAAGAAAGACAAATGGCGGCTTTTACCTCCTGTATGTATTCAGGAGCAAAGCCCAGAGAGTTATCCTGTAGTCTGCTTAAAAGCAGCACCTGCTCAATGGGAGAAATTTTCAGAGAGGATTCCAGCCAGTAGCTGGAAAGATCGCCTTGCAGGCTTTCGTTGCCATATTCGATCCTATGCAGAAAATCCCTGATGCAGGAGTCGCCAAGCTGTTGATCCAGAGCTTGAAAATACCAGTTTACGGAACTGCTCATGGCTGTGGAAAGCGTCTGGTTTCTGTTCCAGGCATCAAAGGGATAAGGTGTTTTGTCCCAGACAAGCTGGGAATTTTCCGGTGTGATGATGCCCTTTTCCAAAGCAAACAGAGCGTCATATATTTTATAGGTAGAGTCGGGAGAAATACGCTCTTTCGCATATTCGCGGTTATGGATGTACCAGATGTCCTGTCTGGAGTCATAGAGAACAAAGCTGCCCTGATATTTTTCAAAGCAGGCAGAAAGATCAACCTGTGAAACCTTTTCAGGCGAAATGTTCCACTGGAATACATCTTTTTTTGCAGCTTGAACAGGCAGCAGGGGGATGACATTTACAAAAAGGACTGCCGTCAGCACCAATACTGCCAGTCCTTTTCGTCTTTTTTTCATATCTGTTTTCTGATAGGAGGCAATATTTAAGATTCTGCGCTTCAGCTGCCCTATATTGCTGCCAAGGCCAGCAACAAAGGGAAAACCAGTATAAGAAATCCTTTCAGCAAAATCAATCAGGGTATTGCCATAAGCAATATAGTCATCTTCCGAAAGTATTTCCAGAACAGCGGCATCACAGGCGATCTCTCTGTCAGCGGTCATTTCTTTCAGTGCGTACCAGATCACAGGATTGAACCAGTAAATGCTTCGGAAAAGATTGATCAGATAACCTATAGGGATATCATGGTGTTTATAATGCTGCAGCTCATGCAACAGCATATGGCGGAGAGAGATTCCCCGGGGATCGGAAACCAGTGAAGCCGGCAGATAAATACAAGGTCTGTATAACCCTGCAATAACCGGGGATTTCAAATAAACAGTGCTGTACAGCATAGGCGCTTTTTGAATGCCTGCTTCCAGCAGACAGCGGCGGTATAATCTGCGGATCTGCCCATTCTGAAGGGGAAGGGCAGACCTTTTTAAGGCCCGCAGCTTCATGGCTGCTCTGAGAAAGGAAAAGAGCATAATGAGCACACCTGCAAGCCACAGCATCCATAACAGCTGCCAGACAAAAGCAGGTGCAGTGTTGTTTACAGAAATCGCAAAATCTGTCATCCAGTCTGTATTTTCTTTAAGACCGGATAAGGGGATGGTTTCAGAAACGGTGCTGCGTTCTGGGAAAAAGGGCAGGATACCGTGCCAGAAAAGGAATTTCAGAAAGCTGTACAGGGAAAACCTTTGCAGTGCGTTTCTTAGAAACAGAGGAATAAAGGGCACAGAAAACAGTCCCAGCAGCAGAAACCAGAGATGGTACTGCGTCCGGCAGGAAAGACTGTTTTTGCAGATTTTTCTGATGAGCAGGAGAATTCCGGTGCAGATGCAAAGCAGGAGGTTGGACAAAAGAAAATGTGCCATAAAGTCAGTCATCCAGGCTGCCTCCTTTGGGCTGCTTCTGGGAAAGAAGTGCACGTAATTGCTCTATTTCAGAGGGGGATAGGCTGTCGTTTTCCAGATAAGCAGACAGCATGGCGGTGATATTCCCATCAAAATACCGCTTCAGAAAGGAACGGCTTTTGCTGTCGATATACTCGTTTTCCTTTACCAGAGGGGTATAAACGAATACCCGGCTTTGCTTTTCATAGGTCAGTGCGCCCTTCGATACAAGGCGCTTGATCAGAGTCTGAATGGTCTTAGGACTCCAGCTTGTAGTCTGCAGCAGCTTATCTGTTATTTCATTGGTGCTGATAGGGGCATATTTCCATACAACCTTCATAACCTCATATTCAGCTTCGGAAATCTGTGGATAACGGGTCATTTTTCTCCCTCCAAAATCTTACAAACGTAATACGCATTTTATATATTATAAGAGATAGAATTGGAACAGTCAAATATTAAAAAATAATTTATTTGCCTATTGACATAATAGGCAAATGGGTATATAGTATGAAACAACAAATCAACCTACGAGAATGATAGGCAAATAAAAAATGAGGAGATGGAAAAAATGAGGGAAAACGACTACAGATTTGAAACCCTGCAGCTTCATGCAGGACAGGAAACACCAGACCCGGCAACGGGAGCACGGGCAGTGCCTATTTACCAGACAGCATCCTATGTATTCCGGGATTCGGCACATGCGGCAGCCAGATTTGGTCTGACGGATGCCGGAAATATTTACGGCAGACTGACCAATTCCACCCAGGAGGTGCTGGAACAGCGTATCGCGGCTTTAGAAGGCGGTGTGGCAGCATTGGCACTAGCCTCTGGCGCAGCAGCAATTACTTATACCATTCAGGCATTGGCACAGAATGGCGATCACATTGTAGCACAGAAAACCATTTATGGCGGAAGCTATAACCTGCTGGCACACACGCTTCCGCGCTACGGCATCCAGACCACCTTTGTGGATGCACATGATCTTACAGAACTGGAAGAGGCCATTGGCGAAAATACAAAGGCAGTTTATCTGGAAACTCTGGGAAATCCCAATGCAGATATCCCTGATATTGATGGGATAGCAAGGATCGCCCATAGACATGGGATTCCGCTGGTAATTGATAATACCTTTGGAACACCTTATCTGATCCGTCCTATCCTGCATGGCGCAGACATTGTGGTGCATTCGGCAACAAAGTTTATTGGCGGACACGGGACTACCTTAGGCGGTGTGATCGTGGATTCCGGCAGCTTTGACTGGAAGAAAAACGGAAAGCATCCGGCAATTTCAGAGCCTAATCCAAGCTATCATGGCATTTCCTTTGTGGAGGCGGCTGGTAAGGCAGCCTTTGTAACCTACGTCAGAGCGATCCTGTTGCGGGATACCGGTGCAACGATCTCTCCCTTTAATGCCTTTTTACTGCTGCAGGGTGTGGAAACGCTGTCTCTCAGACTGGACCGGCATGTGGAAAATACCAAAAGAGTTGTGGAATTTTTAAAGGATCATCCCAAGGTCGAGAAGGTAAATCATCCATCGCTGCCCCAGCATCCGGATCATGAACTGTATGAAAAATATTTCCCGGCAGGTGGCGCAACGATTTTTACCTTTGAGATCAAGGGCGGACAAAAGGAAGCTCACCGGTTTATTGACAGCCTTAAGATCTTTTCTCTGCTTGCCAATGTGGCAGATGTAAAGAGCCTTGTGATCCATCCGGCAACCACCACCCATTCCCAGTTGGAGGAAGAGGAACTTTTAGAGCAGGGGATCAAGCCAAATACCATCCGGCTGTCCATTGGAACAGAGCATATTGATGATATTTTGGAGGATTTACAACAGGCATTTGATGCAGTAGAATAAGAAGCAGTGAGGCAGAAAATGCTGGAATGAACAACAGGAAAGAATAAAAAAGAATGGAATCGAGGAGAAAGATCATGGCAAATATTATAAAATCATCAGAACAGTTAGTAGGAAATACACCACTTATGGAGCTTTCACACATTGAAAAGGAGCTGGGACTTGAGGCAAGACTTCTTGCAAAACTGGAATATTTTAACCCGGCAGGCTCTATCAAGGACAGAATTGCAAAGGCAATGATCGAAGCAGCAGAAAAGAGTGGTGTGTTAAAACCGGACTCTGTGATCATTGAGCCGACCTCCGGCAATACTGGTATCGGACTTGCTTCTGTGGCAACAGCAAAGGGATACAGGATCATCATTGTTATGCCGGAAACCATGTCGGTAGAACGCAGAAAGCTGATCAAGGCATACGGCGCTGAGCTGGTGCTGACAGAGGGAGCAAAGGGAATGAAGGGCGCTATTGCCAAGGCAGAGGAGCTTGCAAAGGAAATTCCGGGAGGCTTCCTTGCAGGGCAGTTCGTAAATCCCGAAAATCCCAAGATCCATTTTGAAACCACAGGACCGGAGATCTATGAGGCAACAGAGGGTGCAGTGGACATTTTTGTGGCAGGAGTAGGAACAGGCGGAACCATCAGTGGAACAGGAAAATATCTGAAATCCAAAAATCCGGCAGTAAAGGTCATTGCAGTAGAGCCGGCGGATTCTCCCGTACTTTCTAAGGGAACGGCTGGTGCACATAAGATTCAGGGAATTGGAGCCGGCTTTGTACCGGACACCTTGGATACGGAAATATATGATGAGATCATCACAGTAGAAAATGAGGCGGCATTTGAAAAAGGAAAGCTGATCGGCAAAAAGGAAGGCATCCTTGTGGGAATTTCATCAGGAGCAGCTCTGCATGCAGCGATCGAGGTGGCAAAGAGAGCAGAGAATAAAGGGAAAAATATTGTTGTGATCTTCCCGGATTCCGGTGACCGTTATCTGTCCACACCGCTTTTTGAGGAATAGAAAGGCAGCAGATCAGTATGATGATATCAACAAAGGGGCGCTATGCCCTTAGGGTTATGATAGACCTGGCAGAACAGCAGAGCAGCTCTTACATTCCCTTAAAGGAGATCGCAAAGCGGCAGGATATATCCCAGAAATATCTGGAGAGCATTATGACCAGTCTGTCCAAAAACGGCATGATCGAGGCATTGCACGGAAAGGGCGGAGGGTATCGACTGAGCCGCGCGCCACAGGATTATAAGGTAGGAGAAATCCTGCGTCTGACGGAAGGAACGCTGGCTCCGGTGGCATGTCTGGAGGAGGCTGCCAAATCCTGTGAGCATATGGCTGAGTGCAGGACACTGCCTTTGTGGACGAAGCTGAACCATATCGTAAATGAATATCTGGACAGCGTTACCATCGCTGATCTGGCAAAAAATTTACAGATCGATAATTATGTGATATGACGCACAATGCATTGTGAAAAAAATACAAAAATTCATTGCTGCGCAGTAGGGAAAATGACGAAATGCACAAAAAATTCCAAGATTTTCTTACCAAAAAGAAATTTTTCCGCTATAATGTCAGATGGTAACTGTTGAAAGACAAAAAGGCAGGTAGAAAATGAAGCGAGTAAAAGCAGCGTGCATCACACAAACCCTACATTTCCTGTTAAAGGAGGACTTCGGTCATGATTATGCGATAAAGCTTGTCAATGAAGAAGTAAAAAAGTACAAGGATTCACTGAACAGGAACAAAACCCAGTATAAGATCCTCTCAGAAAATACCCAGGAGGACGGCTCTATTGTTATTGAGATCAAGAAGCAGTACAATACCTCTCCGGTAGGAAATTATCTGGATTAGAGACCTTTGCAGATTGCGGATACAGACCAGACGTAAAAGTTTTGTGGTTTGTATTCGCAATTTTTCTGTTTTATGCTATAATAGGGGCACTTGACAAAACAGTGAGGCGGATAATGGACTGTCTGCCTGCTAAAAGGATATGGGAGACCACAGCTTATGAAAAATGCTCTGCAAAAAATAGGAATAATATTAATGCTGATACTGCTGCTGACAGGCTGTGGCGCAGGGCAGAAGCAGGAAAATATCGATCAGGGAATGGCAGCGATAGAAGCACTGGACTATGAAGAGGCACTTGTCTGCTTTGAAAAGGCACTGGCATCAGGCGAGGATGAGGAGCTTTTGTACCGCGGACAGGGGATCGCTTACATCGGACTGACCCGTTATGAGGAGGCGGCAGAGGCACTGGAGAAGTCTCTCTCCTACTGCACCGGCTATGTGGGAGATCTGCAGTTTGATACCAATTATTATCTGGCGACTGCCTACTACAAAAATGGGGATGCAGAGCGTGCCCTGCAGGTATATGATGCCATGCTGGATATGCGCAGGGAGGAAAAGGATGCTTATTATCTGAGGGGAACTCTGGAGCTGGAAAAGGAAGAATTTGACAAGGCAGAAAAGGATTTTCAGGCGGCTATAGCGCTTGATCCCAAGGATTACAACTGCCTGTTTGACATTTATAGAAGTCTGGAGAAAAATGGTTACCGGGAAGCAGGAGAAGCTTATTTGCAGGAGGCACTTACAGCCGGAGCAGAGAGCATGTCGGAGTACGACAGGGGCAGGCTGTATTATTATCTGAAGGACTATGACAATGCCAAAAACCATCTGGAAAAGGCAAGGGATACAGGAACGGCAGAGGCGATTTTATTTCTGGGCAGAACCTATGAAGCTCTGGGAGATTTTAATTATGCCTCCAGCGTTTACGCAAACTATCTGGAGAGTCAGCCTGACAGCCCTCAGATTCAGAATCAGTTAGGCATCTGCAAGCTGCAGATGGGAGAATATGAAGCGGCGCTGGCAGCCTTTGAAGCAGGACTTGCCAGCGAGGACAAGACCTATATGCAGACATTGAAATTCAATGAGATCGCTGTATATGAAAGACTGGCACAGTTTAAAAAAGCAGCGGTGCTGATGGAAAGCTATCTGTCCCTTTATCCGGATGACGAGCGGGCAAGGCGGGAATATGAGTTTTTAAAGACAAGATAAGTTTTGAAGATTTTCTTAAAATCGGCTCTGGCGGAGCAGAATTTTATGTGAACCGTTGACAGAGACAGGGATGTCTGGTATATTGTGTTGTAAGTGGCATATCGTACCAGATGATGTAGGAAGTAAGTTTACATAACATTGTACAGGAGCATAGATAAGACGGGTAAGTACCAAAGGAGGAGTTTTATGAAGTTTATTTTTCGGAAGATCATGCCAACGGTTTGCGCGATGGGATTGTTTTTTGCCTGCGGATTAACTGTATTTGCAGGAAATCAGCCAACCTTATCAGCCAAAGCCCATGAGGTTTCTGTTTCACATGACAATACCAGTGAAAAGGTAAAGGTAAATGTAAAGGACTGGAAAAGCTCAAAGGCATTTGTTGTAAAGTATGCAGTGGACGATCCAGAGATCGCCAAGGTAGAGCTGAGCAGTCAGAGCAGTGATTCCTTTAAGCTGAAGATCAAGGTAAAGGGCACAGGAACTACCGTTGTAAAGGTGTGGCTGGAGGGCTACAGCAGAAACTGCGAGTACATCATTGTAGATTCTATTAACTATCAGCGTGATGATGAAGGAGATTACTGCGTAAAGCATTATGGCTATATGACAGGAAACAATGGCGAGGCGGCAGTGATCGATGATTTTGACGTTGAAAAGGTCAATGGCGAGGAAAGACTTTATGTGTATTTCACATTAAAGGATAAAGGCATGGGTGATGGCAACAATGTAACCTTCTCGGCAAAATGCGAGGAGGATGACGGAGATGCTATTGCTACAGTGAAAGCAAATGCTACCGGTATGGTAGAAGGCGGAAGCGGCTACAAGGTATACTTCAGGCTTCCAAGCGGAACAGCTGACATTAAGCTTGTAAATGACGATTTATAAAAACAGACAGGAGAAGCGCACAGATGAGGATGTCTGTGCGCTTTTATTCTTTCATAGGAAAGACCCTGTTACATGAACGTATGAAAGTCGTGGATTTTCCTATGAAATAAAAGCACTCCGTGCAGGATGTGCAGCTCGCAGAGAGGTATGATGTCATAAATGGCACGGCTCGCGTGCGAAGCAAAAGCTGTGCTGTGTCAGTAAGCAGGGCGCGTGAGTGTGCGAAGCACACCTTTGTTTTGTGAGAATTTCCAAATAGAAAGAAGATAAAGGAGAAGAATATGATTCAGAAGCTGATAGCCGGAATTAAAAAAACAGGAGCACCGATCGTTGTAGGACTGGACCCGATGCTGTCCTACATTCCAGAACACATTACAAAGAAAGCCTATGCGGAGTTTGGAGAAACCCTGCAGGGAGCAGGAGAAGCAATCTGGCAGTACAATAAGGGGATCGTAGATGCCGTTTGTGATCTGGTGCCGGCGGTAAAACCTCAGATCGCCATGTATGAGCAGTTTGGGATTCAGGGTCTGCTTGCCTTTGAAAAGACGGTAAAGTACTGCAAAGAAAAAGGACTTGTAGTGATCGGCGATATAAAGAGGGGAGATATTGGTTCGACCTCCCAGGCATATGCAGTGGGACATCTGGGAAAGGTGCAGGTAGGCACAAAGGAGTATTACGGCTTTGATGAAGACTTTGCCACAGTAAATCCATATCTGGGCTCAGATGGGATCAGACCCTTTATCGATGTCTGCAAACAGGAAAAGAAAGGGCTTTTTATCCTTGTAAAGACCTCCAATCCCAGCAGCGGTGAATTTCAGGACAGACTGGTGGATGGCAGACCTTTGTATGAACTGGTGGGAGAACAGGTGGCAAAATGGGGAGAAGAGCACATGGGAGATTCCTATAGCTATATTGGTGCAGTAGTAGGTGCGACTTATCCGGAAATGGGAAAAACACTCCGGAAGCTCATGCCGAAAACCTTTATTCTGGTTCCGGGCTACGGTGCACAGGGCGGAAAGGGTGCAGATTTGGTGCATTTCTTTAATCAGGATGGTCTGGGAGCCATTGTCAATTCCTCCAGAGGGATCATTGCAGCCTACAAGCAGGAAAAATATGCAGGCTTTGGCGGAGAAAATTATGGAGAGGCATCCCGTCAGGCAGTGCTGGATATGAAAGAAGATATCAGGACTGCACTTGACAGCGTTCTCTAAAGTCAGGATAAAAAGTGACATCAGAAAAATAGCAAAAAGAAAGCTGGCATAAGGCAAGGAGGAAAGGATAAAATGGAACAATACAAAAAAGAGTTTATCGAGTTCATGGTGGACAGCAATGTACTGAAATTTGGGGATTTTACATTGAAAAGCGGCAGAAGATCGCCCTTTTTTATGAACGCAGGCTCATATGTGACCGGTATGCAGCTGCGCAGACTGGGTCAGTATTATGCAAAGGCGATTTATGATAACTATGGTCTGGATTTTGATATTTTGTTTGGGCCAGCCTACAAGGGAATCCCTCTTGGAGTTGCTACGGTTATGGCGATCAGTGAGCTGTATGGAAAAGATGTAAAATATTGCTCTAACCGAAAGGAAATAAAGGATCACGGTGATGCAGGCATTTTGCTGGGAAGTCCGATAGGGGACGGCGACAGAGTCATAATGATCGAGGATGTTACCACCTCAGGCAAATCCATTGAGGAAACCTTCCCGATCCTGAAGGCACAGGGAAATGTGGAGATCAAAGGGCTGATCGTATCCTTAAACCGTATGGAAAAGGGTCAGCTTGGAGAAAAGAGCGCTCTGGAGGAGATTCAGGACAAATATGGATTCCCTGCAGCAGCCATCGTATCCATGGAGGAAGTGGTTTCTTACCTGTATCAGAGAGAATATCAGGGAAAAGTGTACATTGATGATGCCATGAAAGCATCCATTGATGCTTATTATGAAACATATGGGGCAAAATAAAAAAGAAAAGGAGCTGTGTGCAGATGGAAGAAAGAGCATATAAGGTTATGGGACGTTCAGGTGCTTTGAATATTATTCTGGGAGTGATCGCCATTGTAACAGGAGTAGCCAGCGGCGTACTGCTGGTGATCGCCGGAGCCAGACTGCTTTCCACAAAATCCAAGCTGCTGTTTTAACAGAAATCTGGAGGAACGGAGGCTTACATGACAAGAAAAAACAGCTACATCTTTACCAATAAGGAGCATCCCCCAAAAGGGATCATGTCCTCGATCCTGGGGACCATTTCGGCAGTTTCTGTTATACTGGTGATCTATTTTTCATACAGGGAAAGAGGAACTGCTGATGTGCGGTATGGAGCTGCGCTGCTGCTGGCAGCGCTTTTTTCCGTTGCGGGTTTTATTTTAGGGATCATGTCAAAAATGGAAGCAGACAAATATTATCTCTTTTCTTATCTTGGGATCGCCTTTAATGGGGTGGTCCTGACAGGGATCGGATTCATTTTATTTGCAGGAGTATATGGAATATGACAGAAAGCGTTATGGAAAACAGTACAGAAGATATTTTGCAGGAACGTTTTTTACTGGCAAGAGAGCGGATCGGTCAGATCGGGAATATGACTGGAGAAAAGCCAGAGATTGCCGGAGAATATGTGCCCTATTTTAAGGAAACGGCAAATTATGTGGAAAAGCTCTTAAGGGAGTGGGACTGGCAGAGGCAGGGAGGTCTTGAGCAGGCAGCCTTAGATGAACTGAGAGAGCGTAATCATGCCTTATATCAGGATATCCTGCCGGAAAATTACGCTGTCTGCTGGGGAAATCCGGCATATACAGTTTCCCTGTATGGAGAAGAGAGGGGCAGGCTGCTGGCATTTTTGTATGCAGAGCTGCACAGCCAGATCGAATCGGTATATGAAAATGAACTGGAGGAGCTTGTTCTGCGCATGGAACTGTTTCTGGAGATTTACCAGAGCTTTGTCTGTGCTTATGAGGAGCAGGGAAAGCCTCCGGCATATGAGGAGCTGCGGCAGATCGTATATTGGTTTGTCAGCGACTACTCTGAGGCAGAAACGGCAAAAAGAATCCGCCGCCAGCTTGATCCCGGGCAGGATTTTCTGCTGCAGATCATAATGGAGGCAGAGCTGGGCGATAGCTGTTATCTGTACCGGTACGGAGAATATGTGAATGAAAATACAGAGAAGCTGGCAGCTTATCTGAGCCGACTGCCTGAGGAAAGGATCAAAAAAATGGCAGACACCTTTACAGAAGGCTATCGCATGGGCTTTGTGGTAGGCGGCAAGGATCTGTCCAGAAAAAAAACAGTGAATATCCGTTATGTGGCAGGCTTTGAACGGGTGATCCGTCAGGCAATAAAAAATTTTGCGGATATGGGATTACAGACGACTCTTTACAGGGCATCTGTCAGCATCTTTCATAAAAGGGGTGTAAGCCGAGTCGGCTTTTATGGAGCAGATGCCAACAAACAATTTCTGTATGACCACAAGGAGGATGAAAGCCTGTATCTGGATAAAAGATATGTAAGCCGCAGGCTTGAGGGACTGCGGGCGGCCTACGAGGCAGTAAAGGAGCTGGCAGCGGTGCATGGAGGACCGGCGTGTATGGAGGCTTTTGGAGAAGTCCCCTTTACGCCAGAAGCAAAGCCGGAGGCATGCCAGCTTACACAGCAGCAGCAAAGGCTTTCGGTAGAATATGCGGCAGCAGCCGGCGAGCTGGTCAATCAGTATATTAAGGGAGAGGAACGCAGCTTTACCATCATTGCTTTCCCGGTTCCTGAGATCGGCAAAGATTTTGAAGAGATTTTTGATGCGGTCATTAAGATCAATACCCTGGATTATGCAAAATACCAGAGAATGCAGCAGCGGATCATTGATGTGCTGGATAAGGGCACTTTTGTGCATATCCGGGGCTGGGGCAAAAACAGGACGGATCTAACAGTGGCACTGCATCCCTTGGCAGATCCTGAAAGGGAAACGATCTTTGAAAACTGTGTGGCAGATGTAAATATCCCGGTGGGCGAGGTGTTTACTTCACCCCGGTTAGAAGGAACAAGGGGTGTGCTCCATGTGACCAGAGTATTTTTAAATGAACTGGAATATAAGGAGCTGGAGCTGAAATTTACAGATGGTATGGTAACGGCATATAGCTGCGGTAATTTCTCTTCAGAGGAAGAAAACCGGAAATATATCAAGGATAATCTTTTGTTCCATCATGACAGCCTGCCTATGGGAGAATTTGCCATTGGCACAAACACCACTGCTTATGTGGCAGCCCGGAAATATAAAATGGCAGATAAGCTGCCGATCCTGATCGCAGAAAAAACAGGTCCCCATTTTGCGCTGGGGGATACCTGTTATTCCCATAGCGAGGATCTGGCAGTGTATAATCCTGACGGAAAAGAGATCATAGCAAGGGACAACAGCTGTTCCCTAAAACGCCGTGAAGATCCGGAACAGGCATATTTTAACTGCCATACAGATATTACCATTCCCTATGATGAACTGGGGGAACTGACTGTAACAGGATCAGACGGCATAGAACGGTGTATTATCAGAAATGGCAGATTTGTGCTGGAGGGCTGTGAGGAATTGAATCTGCCCTTTGAAATGTGTTGACGATTATGGGTTCTCATAATAAAATAAATATGAATGACTAAAATGAAGGAGATAAAAATATGGCGCAGGTTTCCATTGTGATGGGCAGCGATTCAGATATGCCGGTTATGGCAAAGGCTGCCGGTATTTTAGACGAGCTTGGGATTTCTTATGAGATGCGGATCATTTCTGCACACAGAGAGCCGGATGTATTTTTTGAGTATGCCAGGACCGCAGAGGAGCGGGGCATTAAGGTTGTGATTGCAGGCGCAGGCATGGCAGCGCATCTGCCGGGAATGTGTGCAGCGATCTTTCCGATGCCGGTTATCGGCATCCCGATGCATACTACCTCTTTAGGTGGAAGGGATTCCTTGTATTCTATCGTGCAGATGCCTTCGGGTATTCCGGTGGCTACCGTGGCGATCAACGGCGGCATGAATGCAGGACTGCTGGCAGCAAAGATTCTGGCAACATCAGATGCCGGGCTTTTGCAGCGGTTAAAGGATTATGCTGTAAAAATGAAAGAAAGTGTAGAAAAAAAGGATGCTCATTTGCAGGAAGCCGGCTATCAGAATTATGAAAGTCAGCATTTGTAAAAACACAGTACATGAAGGAGAAGAAAGATGGATTATAAGAGTGCGGGTGTAGATATTGAAGCAGGATATGCTTCCGTAGAACTGATGAAAAAGCATGTAAAGGAAACCATGCGTCCAGAGGTGCTGGGAGGCATAGGCGGGTTTTCAGGCGCTTTTTCCATGGCAGCCTTCAAGGACATGGAGAAGCCTACTCTGGTATCCGGTACTGACGGTGTTGGTACAAAGCTGAAGCTGGCATTTTTGATGGATAAGCACGATACAGTGGGAATCGACTGTGTTGCCATGTGCGTGAATGATATTGCCTGTGCAGGCGGCGAGCCTCTGTTCTTTCTGGATTATATTGCCTGTGGGAAAAATTATCCGGAAAAGATCGCTGACATTGTAAAAGGAGTGGCAGAGGGCTGTAAGCAGGCAGGCGCAGCACTGATCGGCGGAGAGACTGCTGAGATGCCGGGCTTTTATCCGGTAAACGAATATGATCTGGCAGGCTTTGCTGTGGGTGTGGTAGATGAAAAGGATCTGATCACAGGAAAGACCTTGAAAAATGGGGATGTTCTGATCGGTATGGCATCCAGCGGTGTTCACAGCAATGGCTTTTCACTTGTGAGAAAGGTGTTTACCATGACCAAGGAAAGCTTAGATACCTATTATGAGGAGCTGGGGACAACTCTGGGAGAAGCTTTGATCGCCCCTACCAGAATTTATGTAAAGGCACTTAGAAGTGTAAAGGAAGCAGGAGTAACGATCAAAGCCTGCAGCCACATTACTGGCGGCGGTTTCTATGAAAATATTCCGCGTATGCTTTCTGAGGGAATGCGAGCTGTAGTAAAGAAGGACAGCTATGAAATCCCGGCGATTTTTAAGCTGCTGCAGAAAGAGGGCGGCATTGAAGAAGAAATGATGTACAATACATATAACATGGGAATCGGTATGATCGTTGCAGTAGCGCCTGAGGATGCGGACAAAACAATAGAGGCATTGCAGGCAGCAGGAGAGAATGCATGCCGGATCGGATATATTGAAGCAGGCGAAAAAGGAGTTACCTTATGTTAAGAGTGCTGGTATGTGTCTCTGGCGGAGGCACCAATCTGCAGGCATTGATCGACAGTGTGGAAAGCGGACAGGTAGCAGATACGCAGATCGTGGGTGTGATCAGCAACAATAAAAATGCCTATGCGCTGGAGCGCGCTGCGAAGCATGGGATTGCTGGCAGCTGCATTTCTCCCAAGGATTTTGAGAACAGGGAAGCCTTCAACAAGGCATTTTTGCAGGCGGTAGAGGAAGCAGAGCCGGATCTGATCGTATTGGCTGGATTTTTAGTGGTAATTCCCGAAGAAATGATACAAAAGTACAGAAACAGGATATTAAACATTCATCCCTCTCTGATCCCGTCCTTCTGCGGAACGGGCTATTACGGACTGAAGGTGCATGAAAAGGCATTGGAGCGCGGGGTAAAGGTAACAGGTGCTACAGTGCATTTTGTAGATGAAGGAACAGACACCGGGCCTATCGTACTGCAGAAGGCAGTAGAGGTACGAAATGGAGATACACCTGAGCTGCTGCAGCAGCGTGTGATGCAGGAGGCAGAATGGGTACTGCTGCCCAAAGCGGTGGATCTGTTTGCCAGAGGCAGGATTCATGTTGAGGATGGCAAAGCGGTGGTTGAAGCTGACCAGTAGGAGGAAATCATGAAAGTATTGATCGTAGGAAGCGGCGGAAGAGAGCATGCGATCGCTGCCAGTGTGGCAAAAAGTAAAAAAGCAGAAAAAATATACTGTGCACCGGGAAATGCAGGCATTGGCCTGCTGGCAGAGTGTGTTCCCATCGGTGCAATGGAGTTTGACAAGCTGGCGGCATTTGCCAAAGAAAAAGAGATCGATCTGGTCATTGTGGGAATGGACGATCCCCTGGTGGGCGGTCTGACAGATGTGCTGGAGGAAGCTGGGATTAAAGTATTTGGTCCTCGTAAAAATGCAGCGATCTTAGAGGGCAGCAAGGCATTTTCAAAGGATCTGATGAAAAAATATCATATTCCTACGGCAGAATATGAAAATTTTGATTCTCCCAAAGAGGCACTGGCTTATTTGGAAACTGCGTCCATGCCTATTGTATTAAAGGCAGACGGGCTTGCACTTGGCAAGGGTGTTTTGATCTGCAATACCTTGCAGGAGGCAAAAGAGGGCGTAAAGGCCATTATGGAGGATAAGCAGTTTGGAGATGCCGGAAACAGACTGGTGATCGAAGAGTTTATGACGGGCAGGGAGGTATCGGTGCTTTCCTTTGTTGACGGAAAGACTATTAAGACGATGACCTCAGCTCAGGATCACAAACGCGCTGGTGATGGAGATACCGGTTTGAATACAGGCGGTATGGGAACCTTTTCTCCCAGTCCCTTTTATACGGCTGAGGTAGATGAGTTCTGTAAAAAATATATTTATCAGGCAACGGTGGATGCAATGGCAGCAGAGGGCAGACCTTTTCAGGGAATCATATTTTTCGGCCTGATGCTGACTGAAAAAGGGCCCAGAGTGCTGGAATACAATGCCAGATTTGGCGATCCGGAGGCACAGGTGGTGCTGCCCCGTATGAAAAATGATATACTGGAGGTAATGGAAGCCTGCATTGACGGCAGACTGGATGAGGTCGATCTGCAGTTTGAGGACAATGCGGCTGTCTGTGTAGTACTTGCCTCTGGCGGTTATCCGGTTTCCTATGAAAAGGGCTTTCCGATTCAGGGGCTGGAGAATTTTGATAAAAAAGAAGGATATTTCTGCTTTCATGCAGGAACAAAGCTTCAGGATGGGCAGATCGTGACAAACGGCGGACGTGTGCTGGGGATCACGGCAACAGGCAGGGATCTGAAAGAAGCCCGTGCCAGAGCCTATGAGGCAACAGAATGGGTTTCCTTTGAAAAGAAATATATGCGTCATGATATTGGAAAGGCAATCGATGAGGCATAGACAAAAGAGGGAGTCTGACATAAGGGGTAATACTTATGGAAATGAGATTAAAGGATTTGGATACATACCATCGTCCCTGTGTGTGTGAAAAATGCGGCGGCGTTATGATTTTTAAGGGTGTAGGCGAATATCAGTGTGAGGATTGCAAGTTTGTGGCATATGATGACTACGGCAAGGTAAGGCTGTATGTAGAAAAGCATCATGGAGCGACCATGGCTGAGGTAGAGATGTATACAGGTGTGGCGCAGAAGACCATCAGGCAGATGCTGAAGGAGAACCGGCTGGAGATCACGCAGGATTCGGCTACCTTTATGAAATGCGAGGTCTGCGGAGCAGGCATCCGGGGAGGAAGGCTGTGTCCTAAGTGTGAAAAGAACTTCCATCTGCAGCTGGAGGATGAGCAGCGCAATCAGAAAAAGATCCACGGCTTTGGAAAAGCAGTACCAGACGAGGAAGGTGCAAAACGCTTCAAGAGAAGCTACTAAGGAAGGATAGAGGAATGAAAGCGATCATAAAAAAAGCAGGAAGAAAAATAAAGTATGCTTTGGCTGGGGCAGGGGTAATGATGTGTGTGCTGCTGCTGGATGAGGCTGCCATTGTCAGTCAGGCAGCAGATATCAAGCTGAACAGTAATGCAAAGGTACGCAGTGAGGCAAGTACAGACAGCACGGTAGTGACCAACGTATCAAGCGGAGCAACTCTTTCTTCGCAAGGTGAGGTAACAGGTGCTGATGGGTATACCTGGTATCAGGTGTCTGTAAATGGAGCTACCGGTTATATCCGTTCAGATCTTGCAGATAAAACCTCAGGAGATATGACACAGGCTGAGGTGGAAAGAGAAAATTCCTATACAGAAACCTCTGCCACTGTATCAGAGACTTCCGTATCATCAGGAACCATATCTGTAGATAGTGCCAATGTAAGAAAAGGCCCTTCTTCTTCTGATGCACCGGTAACAAATGTAAAATCAGGAACAGAGGTTGCTATCAGTGGAGAAGCCATAGGAGCAGATGGCAATACCTGGTATCAGATATCTGTCAATGGAAAAACGGGCTTTGTCCGTTCTGACCTGATCACGCCTGCGGCAGTAGAAGAGCCGGAGGAGGCAGAGGAGGAAGCGGAAGCAGAGCCGGAAGAGGCTTCGGGCGAAGAGGACTTTGCAGAGGTGTCTGGCACAGTAGAAATCTCCAATGTGATTTCCAGCAGGATTCTTCCAAAGGATGTCAAGCTGGAGGATATGACAGTGGATGAGGCGCTGTTAGAGGAGTGGCAGTCCGGAAATTATTATGTGCTGTATACCAAGGATTCAGATGGAAATGATGACTGGTATCTTTATTCCTTGTCAGATAACCAGTTTGAAAAGATCAAAA
The DNA here is from genome assembly GCA_964389835.1 of uncultured Lachnospiraceae bacterium. Taxonomy (GTDB): domain Bacteria; phylum Bacillota; class Clostridia; order Lachnospirales; family Lachnospiraceae; genus VSOB01. The sequence goes on from CAYMEZ010000014.1 coordinate 44,791, forward strand.
GTCTGCATGAGGATGAAGAGAAAGAGGATGGCGGACTCTTTGCTGCTGGAGGAAGCAGTAAACTCATCCTGCTGATCGTTGGAGCACTTTTTATCGTTCTGATCCTTGCATGTATTCTTCTGGCGTTAAAGCTGCATGAATATCGTGTGTATTATGGTGATGACGATGAAGATGATGATGACGATGAAGATGATGATGAAGATGACGAAGATGAAGATGACGACGATGAAGATGAAGATGACGATGAAGATGATGATGACGAGCGTCCTGTAAGAAAGTCTCGCTGGAGTCCCAGAAACTTCCTTTCCCGCCGCGGTGAAGATGAAGATGACGATGACGAAGATGACGAAGACGATGATGAAGAAGATGAGGATGAGGACGAAGATGAGGACGAAGAATATCTGGACGATGATGATTTTGAATTCGAGTTTTTGAATATGGATGGAAAAGATAAGTTCAGATAGGATAGAACAGGCAGTTTACAAAAGATTAAGAGATTAAGGAATTTACGAATCAGATAAAACAGTCAGTGTCGGCGGGAGTTGGCACTGACTTGTTGTTTTTCATTTCACAGGAAAGACCTTGCTGAATTACAGATACTACCGTAGGATGGGGAAATCTTGACTTTTTCCTTGGGCTGTTATAATATTTCTATAACAGAGGGTGACAGGATGAGGATTGAACTGGATTTCAATAGTGATGAAGCATTGTATATACAGCTGCATGATCAGATTATTTTGGAGATCGCCACAACCCGTCTGAAGGAAGGAGATGCACTTCCTTCGGTGCGTCAGCTTGCGGATATGATCGGCATTAATATGCATACAGTCAATAAGGCATATACCACCTTAAAGCAGGAGGGCTATGTAAAGGTGGACAGGCGCAAGGGTGCAGTGATAGCGGTGGATATTGATAAGCTACAGGCGGTAGAGGACATGAGAAGAGAACTGAGAGTACTTTTGGCAAAGGGAAGCTGTAAGGATATTTCCCGGGAAGAGGTACACGCTCTGATCGATGAAATATATGAAGACTATGGAGGATTGAAATAATGCCGCAGTACACGGAGAAGGCAGAAGAAGCCCTTTCGTTGGCAAAGCAGACCGCAAGGGAGCTGAAACAGAATTATATTGGTACAGAGCATATCCTGTTAGGATTGCTCAGGGAGGATACAGGTGTTGCAGCCAGAGTACTTCAGGACAACGGTGTAGATGAAGAAAAGCTGATTTCCATGATCCGGGATCTGATCGCGCCAGGAAATCTGCTGCCGGTAAAGGAGAGAGACGGTTATTCTCCAAGAGCAGAAAAAATATTGCTGGAAGCAGAAAAGCAGGCAGAACGATTCCGGGCAGATAAGGTTGGCACAGAGCATATTTTGCTTGCCATATTAAAGGAAGGGGAAAGTGTGGCAGCAAGGCTGCTTACTACTCTGGGCTTACAGATTCAGAAGCTCTATGTAGATACCCTTCTTGCGATGGGTCAGGACGGCAATCTGTACAGAGAGGATCTGGGCTATAAAAACAGAAAAAAAGGGAAAAAGGCCAGCAATACAGAAACACTGGATCAGTTCAGCAGAGATCTGACAGCATTGGCAGCAGAGGGAAAGCTGGATCCGGTGATAGGCAGAAAAACAGAGATACAGCGTGTGATACAGATATTAAGCCGCCGCACCAAAAACAATCCTTGTCTGGTAGGAGAACCGGGCGTAGGGAAAACAGCGATCGCAGAGGGGCTGGCAGCAAAGATTTCCATAGGCGATGTGCCGGATACCATTAAAAATAAGCGTGTAGTAACGCTGGATCTGTCCGGGATGGTAGCAGGCAGTAAGTATCGTGGAGAGTTTGAGGAACGTATTAAAAGAGTGATCCGTGAGGTAACGGAGAACGGAAATATCATTCTGTTTCTGGATGAGCTGCATACGATCATTGGTGCAGGAGGCGCAGAGGGAGCGATCGATGCTTCCAATATTTTAAAGCCTTCTCTGGCAAGAGGAGAAATCCAGCTGATCGGTGCTACTACCATTGCAGAGTACCGCAAGTATATAGAGAAAGATGCTGCGCTGGAGCGGCGGTTTCAGCCGGTGGCGGTAGAAGAGCCTACTTTAGAGGAGGCTGTGCGTATATTAAAGGGGATCAGCAGCAAGTACGAAGCCCATCATGGCGTAGTGATCACAGAAGAAGCTATCGAGGAAGCGGTACAGCTGTCAGCAAGGTACATTAATGACAGGAATCTGCCGGATAAGGCCATTGATCTGATCGATGAAGCGGCAGCAGCGATCCGTCTGAAGGATATGCATTTGCCGGAAAGTCTGATCACTCTGCAGAAGGAGATCTCAGATATGGATCAGCAGATCGAGCAGGCGATCCGTCTGGAGGCTTATTCCCAGGCAGGTAAGATCAGAAGAAAACAGGAAAAGCTGGTTAAAAAGTATGAGCGGACAAAGGCTTCATATGAGAAAAAGACAGCAGAAATGCAGCTGCAGATAGGAGCTGGCGAGATTGAAGAGGTAGTATCTGCCTGGACTAAAATACCGGTTACCAAGCTGGCAGAAAAAGAAAGTGAGAGGCTTTTAAAGCTGGAAAGCATTCTTCATAAAAGGGTGATCGGTCAGGAGGAAGCAGTATCCGCTGTAGCAAAAGCAATGCGCAGAGGCAGAGTGGGACTGCAGGATCCTAACCGTCCCATTGGTTCGTTTTTGTTTTTAGGTCCTACCGGAGTAGGAAAAACAGAGCTGAGCAAAGCACTGGCAGAAGCCATGTTTGGTTCAGAGGATGCCCTTATCCGTGTGGATATGTCAGAATATATGGAGTCACATTCCGTTTCCAAGATGATCGGTTCACCGCCAGGCTATGTAGGCTTTGATGAGGGCGGACAGCTGAGCGAAAAGGTAAGGCGGAATCCTTATTCTGTTGTATTGTTTGATGAGATAGAAAAAGCACACCCGGATGTGTTCAATATCCTGCTTCAGGTACTGGATGATGGGCATATTACAGATTCCAAGGGGCGCAAGGTAAGCTTTAAAAATACGATTTTGATCATGACCTCCAATGCAGGAGCAAAACGTATCACCGAGCCGAAAAATCTGGGATTTGCAGCGGAAACCTCTGAAAAGAAAAATTATGACACCATGAAGGCAGGTGTAATGGAAGAGGTAAAACGGATCTTCAAGCCGGAGTTTATCAACCGCATTGATGAGATCATGGTATTCCATCCATTGAACAAAGAGAACATGAAAGCAGTAGTTTCTCTTCTGACCAATAAGCTGGCAGAGCGGTGCAAGGCGCAGATGGATATTAAGCTGACAGTAACCCCTGCATTAAAGGAATATATTGTAGAACATCATTCCGAAATGAAAATGGGGGCACGTCCCATGAAGCGTGGAATACAGACGGTGATCGAGGATGGGCTGGCAGAAGAGATCTTACAGAAAAAGGTAGTGCCCGGAGATCGGGTAACTGCAGGACTAAAAATGGGGCATGTTGTATTTACGGTAAAAAACCAAAGAAAATAATTGTGAAAACAAAAGGATAAGAGGAGGAAACAAAAATGGCAGTAGTAGAAGGGCTGATTCGTGCAGAAGCGGATGGGAGTCTCAGCTTCGGCAACCACATTCTGAAGGAGAAAGCAAAAAAAGAGGATTTTGAGCATAGGGGAGATCTGTATAAGGTGAAGACCTATGCGACCATGACCAAGCTGGAAAAAAATGGAATGTTTGTATATGAATCGGTTCCGGGTACAAGCGTAAACTGCTTTGCAGAGGACGCAGACGGAGTTGCTTTCCGGGTAGAGGGTCAGGAGGATGCACAGCTGACCATTGGTCTGGAGGACGATATGGAGTACGAGGTGACCATAAATGGAGAAAGTATTGGTAAGCTGAAAACCAATCTTGGCGGCAAGCTGAATATCAGTGTGGAGCTGGCAGATGCTGGCGAGGTGGCTGTAACAGTCCAAAAATAAGAAGGTGTCAGTCAGAGTTTGAAGGAACGGAACATGGGAAAAGGAAAGACAACAACTGTATTTTTTTGTCAGAATTGTGGCTATGAATCTTCCAAGTGGCTGGGACAGTGTCCGGGCTGCAGACAGTGGAATTCATTTGTAGAGGAAACTGTTCCCACAGCGTCAAAGGGCTCAGGCAGCAGTGGAAAAATGAAGGCTTCTAAGGAAAAACAGGAGCCTTCTTCTTTGTCTGCCATCGCCATGCAGGAAGAGGAACGGATATCGACCCGGATGAGGGAGTTAGACCGGGTGCTGGGCGGCGGAATCGTGCCGGGTTCTCTGGTGCTGGTTGGCGGAGATCCGGGAATCGGTAAGTCAACCTTGCTGCTGCAGGCATGTAAGCACCTGTCGGATGATGGGAGAAAGGTGCTCTATATCTCAGGGGAAGAGTCATTAAAGCAGATCAAGCTTCGCGCCATGCGGATCGGAGATTTTACGGATCATTTGCTGTTGCTTTGTGAGACCAGCCTGAGCAATATTCAGGAAGTCATTATGAAACAGAAGCCGGAGGCTGTGGTGATCGATTCTATCCAGACGATGTATCATGATGAGGTTTCCGCAGCACCGGGAAGCGTATCCCAGGTCAGGGAGGCGACAGGCATCCTCCTTCGTCTGGCAAAGGATATGGGAATCCCGATCTTTATTGTAGGGCATGTGACAAAGGAAGGCACAGTGGCAGGGCCGAGGGTGCTGGAACACATGGTGGATACAGTACTTTATTTTGAAGGGGACAGACATGCTTCTTACCGGATCCTGCGAGGGGTAAAAAACCGTTTCGGCTCTACCAATGAGATCGGTGTATTTGAGATGCGGCAGAATGGGCTGGTGGAGGTGGAAAATGCCTCTGAGTTTATGCTGAGTGGGAGACCGGCAGGAGCAAGCGGCTCCGTGGTAGTCTGCTCCATGGAGGGAACCAGACCTATTTTGCTGGAGATACAGGCGCTGGTCTGCAAAAGCAGTTATGGAATCCCCAAGCGCCAGGCAACTGGAACGGATTTCAACCGGGTGGGACTGCTGATGGCAGTGCTGGAAAAACGATTGGGGCTGCCTATGTCAGCCTGTGACGCTTATGTAAATATCACGGGAGGAATCCGTATGCAGGAGCCGGCATTAGATCTGGGGATCGTGCTGGCAGTGGTGTCCAGCTTTCAAAATAAGCCTGTAGATGAAAAAACCATTGTATTTGGCGAGGTGGGGCTCAGCGGAGAGGTTCGCTCTGTCAGTATGGCAGAACAGCGTATTTTAGAAGCGGCAAAGCTGGGCTTTCATACCTGTATCCTGCCGAAAACCTCAGAGGAAACCTTGCGCAGCACAGGCAGCCTGCCGGAGGGAATTGTGCTAAAGGGTGTGTCTGGTGTACAGGAAGCCATCCGCTTACTGTAGCTGCAGAAAGCCGGTCACAGAGGGCTTGTCCCAAGATCAGGCATGGCAGAATTGCATAGATTGTAGAAAAACTGCTTGTCATTTGCAGACAGGTATGCTATAATCATCTTCGGCGGTAAAAGCCGAAAAGAATAGGGGAATAGTACAGCGGTAGTGCGGCGGTCTCCAAAACCGTTAACGGGGGTTCGATTCCCTCTTCCCCTGCTTTGAGAACCTGGTAAACACCAGGTTCTTATTTTTTGTGTAGCATTTCCTGTTGCATGATATTAAAGTAATGTCATGCAGATCACACTTCTGGATCTTTTGTTGGCGCAGGGCGGTTTTTGATTGATCAGTTATCCTTCAGAGCCTTTTTTCGTGCTCTTTTCGCCACTGGGAAGGGGACATGCCATAGTAATTTTTAAAAGCCTTGCTGAAATAATTGTTGTCCGTATAGCCCAGTCTTTCAGAAATACTCTGAATCTTGATGTCAGGATTTTCCAGCAGATCCATGGCACGCTTCATGCGTACCTCTTGTACATAGGTGTAGATGCCACAGCCATATTTGCTTTTGAACAGCTTGGAAAGATATTCCTTGGAAAAGAAATAACGGCTTGTGAACATGGAGATTTTGATGTTTGTCTGGTAGTTCTTGTCAATGTATTCCTTAATGATCTTTACCACCTCTTCCGGCGGCACAGTATCGGGTTCTGCCTCATTTTCTGAGAAAACAGCTTCAGGATTGAGCCTTAAGATCGCTTTTTCGATGGCGGCGTTTAATTCTTCTTTGACAATGGGCTTCAGCAGATAATCGCAGGCACCGTATTTGATAGCGGAGTGGGCATACTGAAAATCATCATAACCGCTGATAATGATAAACTGGGTAGCAGGAAATTCCGCAGAAGCCTGCCGGAGATATTCTATGCCGTTCATGATCGGCATCTGCATATCCACAAAGCACAGGTTGGGATGCAGCTCGCGCATGGCAGAAAGGGCTTCCTTTCCGTTGCTGGCGGTTTCTGGCGGTGCGATATGGTATTTGCTCCAGTTTCCCAGTTTATGAATAGCGATCTGAACCGGTTTTTCATCGTCTATGATCAATGCTTTATACATTTGGAACCTCCCTTGTGGCAGGTATGATCAGGGTGATCATGGTATAGCTGCCTTCTTTTGTTTCAATTTGTAGATCTGCCTGCTCCTGATACAGAAGCTGAAGCCTGCTGTAAAGGTTCGCCAGGCCAATATTGGCTCTGGGAGAGGTCTGGCTGTGGAAAGCTGCTCTGATCGCTTGTAAATGTTCAGCATCAATGCCGCAGCCGTTATCTCTTACAGTAATATAAAGATAACCCTCCCGCAGCCTGGAGGTTATTTCTATCGAAACAGAATCTCTGTCAGAACCGATCCCATGCAGGATCGAATTTTCTACCAATGCCTGAATACTGATCTTGGGAATGATAAAATCAGTGGTCTGGGGAGCGATCTGGAAAGATACCAAAAGCCGTTCATCCATACGCATCTTTTGCAGCAGAACGTAATCCTTTACATAATTCATTTCCTGATCAAGAGAAACATAATCGCCGCCCTTGATGGTGTAGCGCAGTCCTGAGGCAAGAGAGGTGATCATATCATAAATTTTCATCTGGTCATTGACCAGTGCCTCTGTAGAGATCGCCTGTAGGGTATTGTACAAAAAGTGAGGATTGAGCTGCGCCTCAAGTGCCGTGATCTTGGCCGTTTTTTCATTCAGCTCTGCAACATAATTTTTCTTGATCAGGCGGTCAATATGGCGGATCATATCGTTGAAGCTGCGGGAAAGATTAGAGATCTCCAGACTTCCGCTGATGTCAGCAGTAGAAGTAAAATCGCCGTTTCCTACATTGACCAGCTTGTTGGCAAGGATGATCAGCGGATTGGTCAAAAGCCGGATCAGTATGGTGATCAGAAATAGAACTGCCAGGCTGAGAAGCAGACCGCTGATCAAAATAGAGTTCCGCACCTGTGTGATCTGTGCATCAATATAGGAAACAGGCAGAAAGGCAAACAGCCGCATATGGTAAGCATCCCCCTGGGCACAGGTAACAAGATAGTGCTGTCCGTTTAAGGTGCACTGGAAGCTGTCGCCTGATCTCAGGGTGTGGATCTCAGAAGGAAGCGTTTGGGCTTCTCTGGAGATCAGGGACGGATTACCGGAGTAAAGGAGCTGCATGTCCTCGTTGAACAGGCAGATGAATTCTCCCGGAGCGGTATGATTGGCAGTAAGGACATTTAAATAGGTATCGTTGATGGAAATGTTGACAAGTGCCAGAGGCTGTTTGGTCTTGATCCGCAGAAGGGAATGGGAGTAAGAGAACAGCACATTGGGCTCATCCGAGGGAAGGATCGCATGAAAATACGAGCTGTCAACACATTCCTGATAAAAGTTCGAGTTCATAACAGTTTCTGGAAGAAAGGAATGAACAAGGATCCCGTTCTGGGTACGGGAAAAGCATTTTCCCTGATTCATCAGATAAAGGTTATAGGTTATGATGTCATTGCGGGAATAAAAATAAGCACGAAGCTGGTTTTTCAGATAAGTAGTTTCTCCAGGCAGAATCGGACTTTCCTTTCCTACAATGTTGGTAAAGGTCTGGTCGTAGCAGCTCTGAATGGAGAATAAGGACAGCTCCTGTACATATTTTTCCAGATTCTGCATTTCCATGGAAAGCAGGCGGCAGGAGGTCTCGGTCTGTGTATCCATGATGATGCCGGCATTTCTCTGGTAATCGGTATAAATCAGATAAAATAAGATCACAGAGGTAAGAGCAGTGGTAAAAAGTACAAGCTGCATCCAAAGGGGAATGTGATTGAGTATATTTTTTATTTTCTTACGAAAAGTCATTGTCAGATCCTTCTTTTTCTTAAAAATGGATAAAATCCCACATCATGAATTAAGTATACAATATTTATATTTTTGATTCAATTTCCTCCCATGATTTGTTCACTTTTTTACCCTAAACAGTTTTCTTTTTTCTATTTTGCCCTAGCTGTACATGCTTTAAAATAGAAACGTGAACAGAAAAGCATACAGAAGGGTCAAAAAAGTATGCAGATTGTACAAAAGGACACTTAGATACTATCATGTGGCGTTTGGAATGTGCAGGAGAGGATATAAGAAACTATGCAGAAATGGATCACGGTAGAAGAAAATGGATTGCAGCTGGTATTTTATATAACGCCGGAGGGACAGGTGAAATTTCTGCACTGCGGACAAGAGTCTTTTAAAAAAGGCAGTCTGTCAGAAGAGGAAATGAGAGGCTTCAGGCTGGTGGAGGCAGAGCTTTCCGGGCTTGACAGACCTCAGGAGCGTCATGGCAGCAAGTACATTGTAACGGCACCGGGATATCGTCTTGTGTATGAGGATTTTAGGGATTATCGGAATGCAGAGGGCAGAAAGCTGGAGCTGGTTACAAAGGATGAGGAAACAAAGGTTTACATAACAAGTCATTTTCAGTTTTATGATGGCATATCTGCGATCAGGACATGGCAGGAGATCATTAACCGGGGAGAGGAAAAGCAGACGCTGACATATCTTTCCAGCTTTACACTGACCGGGGTGGAAAAAGAAGGAATCCTTGGAGCAGATGAAAAAATGCGTGTGGGAATTCCCCATAATTCATGGCAAAGGGAGCTGCAATGGAAATTTTACAGTCTTCCTCAGTTAGGTATCTGCCAGATGCAGGAGGGAGAAAAGATCCGTTCTTCCAAGGCGATCGGTGTTAGCAACACAGGGAACTGGTCGACAAAGGAATATCTTCCCATGGGCAGTCTGGAAAATACAGAAACGGGCAGGACACTGGTATGGCAGATCGAACATAACGGCTCCTGGCACTGGGAGATCAGTGACCAGACCGGACATCTGTATCTGCAGCTCAGCGGTCCTACAGAGCAGCAGTCCCACTGGTATAAGAAGCTGCAGCCGGGAGAGATATTTGTAAGTGTTCCGGCAGCACTTGCCATAGCAAACGGCTTTGATGAGGCGATGGGAGAGCTGACAGATTACCGCAGAAGGATACGGAGAAAAAATACAGACAACGAAAAGCTGGGTGTGATCTTTAATGATTATATGAACTGTCTTTGGGCAGAGCCGACTACGGAAAAGGAACTGCCGCTGATAAAGGCAGCGAAGGAAGCTGGCTGTGAATATTACTGCATAGATGCAGGCTGGTATGACAAGGGCTACTGGTGGGATCATGTGGGAGAGTGGCAGCCCAGCATAGAGCGGTTTCCCAAAGGGATCAAGGAGGTCATGGATCTGATCCGGGAAAATGGTATGATACCAGGATTGTGGCTGGAAATTGAGGTTATGGGAATCCGGTGCAAAATGGTAGAAAAAGTGCCGGAGGACTGGTTTTTTGTACGCCACGAAAAGAAAATCTATGACAGAAGCAGATACCAGCTGGATTTTAGAAATCCACAGGTAAGAGCATATGCCGAAGCAGTGATCGACAGAGTTGTGGGAGAATATGGTGTAGGCTATATCAAGATGGACTACAATATTGAGCCCGGGATCGGAACAGAGCTTTATGCAGACAGTGTAGGCGATGGACTGCTGGAGCATGAGCGAGCATACCTGAAATGGGTTGACCAGCTTTTTGAAAAATATCCGGAGCTGATCATTGAGAACTGCTCCAGCGGTGGACTGCGTATGGATTACGCAATGCTGCAAAGACACAGCATCCAGTCTACCAGTGATCAGGAGGATTATAGATATTATGCATCTATAGCCGCCAATGCGCCTACCGGAGTAACGCCGGAGCAGGCAGCGGTGTGGAGTTATCCACTTAGAGATGGAGATGAGGAAGAAACTGTATTTAACATGGTAAATGCCATGCTGCTCAGGATTCATCAGAGCGGTAATCTTGCTGATTTAAGTCCGGCAAGAAAGAGACTTGTACAGGAGGGGATTTCCTGTTATAAAAAGATCCGGCAGGACATTGGCAGAGCGCGCCCCTTCTGGCCGCTGGGACTTTCTGCAATGAAAGATGCGTGGAGCTGTCTGGGACTGAAATGCGATCAAAGACTTTATCTGGCAGTGTGGAAGCTGCAGGCAGAGGAAGATACCATACAGCTGCCGCTTACAGGTTTTCAGGGCTGGGAGATGGATACGGAGCTTTTTTATCCGCCGGCAGAGGAAGCAGGGCTTTCTGCATGTCAGTATAAATGGAACAGAAAAACAGGGATTCTGAGTGTAAGCCTGCAAGGGACATTTCGGGCAAGGGTATTTCAGCTAAAAAAAGCAGACGCAGCGGATGAGGAAGGAGCGAGAGCATGAAAAGGCGAAAACCTATAAAATGGAAGGAATGGACAGAAACCGTTCTTTTTACGATTCCGGCGATACTGCTGGTCACAGTGATGATGTATGTTCCCTTTGTAATGAGTGGTTACTATTCTCTGACAGAGTGGAACGGAATTGCAAAGGAGCCAGTGTTTGTAGGGCTGGAAAATTTTAAACAGATTTTTTCCGGCGGCAGTGAATATATGGGTGCCATCTGGTTTACGGTAAAATATACCATTGGTTTTGTGGTGTTTGCCAATGTGATCGCACTGGCGCTTGCTGTGGCACTGACCCAGAAATTTAAGTTTGTGAATGTATTCAGGGGAATCTTTTTCGTCCCTTATATCATGAGCATGACGATCGTAGGCTTTATCTGGAAATTTATTTTTACCCAGGGCTTTGCAAAGCTTTACGAGATGACAGGATGGGCATTCTGGAATGAAAGCTGGCTGGGAGATCCCAAATTAGCATTTTATTCTGTGGTGTTTGTAGGTGTGTGGCAGGCACTTGGATTTTATATAGTCCTGTATATAGCAGGACTGCAGGCAGTTCCCGCAGATGTGCTGGAGGCGGCAACAGTAGACGGAGCAAGCAGCTGGCAGAGGTTTTTCAAGGTAACGCTGCCTCTCCTTGGACCTTCCTTTACTACCTGTATTTTTATGTCGCTGACCAACTCTCTGAAGGTGTTCGATATTATCCTGGCTTTGACAAAGGGTGGCCCCGGTACGGCAACCTACAGTGCGACCCTGCTGATCTACAGGGATGCCTTTACCAATAACAGATATGGCATGGGAAGTGCAGAATCTATCGTATATTTCCTGTTTGTACTGTTGGTGACACAGCTGGTATTAAAGATATTCAGCAGCAAGGAGGTGGATTTATAAATGTCAATTCATAAAAAGCGTATGATGCAGAAGATAATATTGATCCTTGTGCTGATCGTTGCTACCTGTTTTTATATTTACCCGGTTTTTCTGATGTTTATGAATTCAGTAAAGCCCTTTGGTGAGATCGTTTCAGATGCCATAGCCCTTCCTACAAAGCTGGCATGGGATAATTATACTTATGTTATTGATAAGATCAAATATGTAAAGCTGTTTTTCAACAATGTGATCATTACCGTAACAGGAATTGTGGGAATCGTAGCCTTTTCCTCTGTTGCGGCGTATATTCTGGACCGGCGGAAAAACAGATATACAAAGCTTGCTTATACCGTGATCATCACACCGATGCTGATCCCATTCCAGACCATTATGATCACTTTGTTAAAGTCCATGAATGTGCTGCATTTATCCGGCAGCAAGCTGGGACTGGGGGTTCAGTACTGGGGCTTTGGAATCCCTATGGCAACCTTTATCTTCTATAATTTTATGAAGACGATTCCCAAGGAAATTGATGAAAGTGCTATCATCGATGGGGCAAGCACCTTCCGTACCTTCCGCTCCATTATCTTTCCACTGCTAAAATCAGTAACAGTAACGGTTATCGTACTGGACGTGATGTGGATCTGGAATGACTTTTTACTGCCTCTGTTAATGGTAAACAGCAGTAATGAAACAAAGACACTGGTGCTTGCTGCATACACCTTTGTAGGGCAGATGAACACAAAATGGCATTATGCCATGACTGCCATGGTGCTGGCTGTGGTACCCTCCATCATTATCTTTATTCTTTTGCAGAAATATATTGTAGATGGCGTGGTAGCAGGTGCAGTCAAGGGCTGACGGAGATAGAACAATAGCTGACGATCGCGTAGAGCATAGGACACAGAACAAAGAACAAAGAAAACAATTCCCTAAAAATCAATATGTGGGGGATCAAATAAAAAAGGAAAGAGAGGTTATTTTATGAAAAAGAAATTTGTGAGCGCACTTCTTTGTGTAGCAATGGTGGCATCCATGCTGACAGGCTGCGGCGGGGCAAAACAGGAGGCAGCAGCTGGTACAGAAGCACCGGCAGCAGAGGCAGAAGCAGGCACGGAGGCTGCAGAAGCAGCACCGGCATCTGATGAGGAGGCAGAGGTTTATATGTTTATCAGTTCTCCGGAGTATGCAGATGCGATCAATGAATTGATCGATGCTTATAAGGAGGTTGCTCCAAACGTAACCATCAACTATGAGACAACACAGAACGACTATCCTACAATGTTAAAGGCAAAATTAAATTCCGGCGAAGTACCAGACATCTTCGCATCTACCTCCGGTAAGGAAATCGATGTATATAAAGAGTGGTCCTTTGACCTGACAGGACAGGATTTAGAGTCCACTATCGATCCGGCTGTAGCAGAAATGATGAAATCCACAGAGGATGGCAGCGGATTGTATGGTATTGCCATCAAGGGCAACTTCTTCGGACTTCTTTATAACAAAGAGATCTTTGAAGCAGCAGGCGTTGCTAAGGTGCCTGAAACCATGAGCGAACTGGATGATGCCTGCCAGAAGATTTCTGCAGCTGGCTACAAGGCATTCAGCACAGGCTTTGCTGAGTGGTGGGTATTCAAACATGTATGGCAGCATTATCTGGATGCAGCTGCAGCAAATGCAGGCGTTACTCCGGCAGAGCTGGTAGCAGCATTTGAAAAGGGCGAAGCTAAGGTCGCTGATTATCCAGAGCTGTATGATAACTTCTTCCATCTGATCGATCTGGCTGTAAAATACGGCGATGATAAGCCTCTTGAGACAGCACTGGCAAATGAAGAAGCAGCAATGGCAAACGGCGAAGCAGCTATGATCCTTGGACAGGGCGCATGGGTAGAGTCTGACCTTTTAGCGATCAATCCTGATATCCAGATCGGTTTTGCAGGTTATCCGGTATCTGATAATGCATCCCAGGCTCAGGTGATCGCCGGTTCTGATCAGGCATTGCGCGTAGCAAAGGATTCTGAGAACTTACAGGCAACACTTGATTTCGTAAACTGGTGGTACACCTCTGATTATGGAAAAGCTTGGTTTAATGATGTAGCTGGCGTAGTTCCTCCGGTAATCAGCTCCGCAGCAAGCGAATTTGAAGTAATCAATCAGGGTAATGCACTTGCAGCATCTAATGGAACAGCAGCTCTTTCTATCTGCTATTCTACAGACAGCTGGCATCAGACCTTTGGTGAATTAATGCAGGCTTATATTGCAGGAACAGCAGACAAGGATGCTACCTGTGCAGCGATCGAGGAACAGTGGAAAGCGATCGAGGGTGCAAACTAGGAGGACTGCATAGATGAAATTTACAGAAGGATATTGGCTGCGCAGCGAAAGTGTGCAGGCATCCTATGCTTCCCAGGCATTTGTGGTGGAAGAGATTCCGGGCGGAATGTGTGTGATCGCTCCAGAAAGGGTGATCAGGGACAGAGCCGGAGCGTTGGATGTTTCCGTTATTACCATAGAATTTACTGCTTACAGCGAGAATGACATTATGGTGAGAGCAGTACATTATCAGGCATATGACAGAAAAGAACCAAGATTCCATCTGCATAAACAGCCTTGTGAGGTAAAGGTAAGGATTACTGATACAGAGGCAGTTATGGAAACAGCAAAAGTGACGGTCAGAGTTGACAGAGTCAACTGGGGTTACCGCTTTGAAGCAGGGGGTAAGGTCATTACCTCCTGCGGTTTCCGTAATCTGGGCTATATGCGGATGAACAAAAAACCAGCTACGATGTTTGCCAGAGAAAATTATCTGGCAGAGGATTTTACTCCTTATATGCTGACAGAGCTGTCCCTGGAGCCGGGAGAGTGTGTATATGGCTTTGGAGAGCAGTTTACCTCCTTTGTGAAAAACGGACAGGTAGTAGAGTGCTGGAATGAGGATGGCGGTACGGCATCTCAGGTAGCTTATAAAACCGTTCCCTTCTATATGACCAACAGAGGCTATGGTATCTTTGTGGATCATACCGGGCCGGTTGCCTTTGAAGTGGCAAGTGAAAAGGTAGAGTGCACAGGCTTTAGTGTAGAAGGGGAAGAACTGCGTTATCACTTTATCTATGGCCCAAGTGCCAAGGAAGTGCTGATGCACTATACAGATCTGACCGGAAAGCCGGCATTGCCGCCGGCATGGAGCTTTGGACTCTGGCTGACAACCTCCTTTACTACGAATTATGACGAAGCGACCACAAGCTCCTTTATTGACGGAATGGCAGAACGGGATATTCCCCTTAGAGTATTCCATTTTGACTGTTACTGGATGAAGGCGATGCACTGGTGTGATTTTGAATGGGATGACAAGACCTTTTCTGATGTGCCGGCTATGCTGAAACGCTACAAGGAGGAAAAGGGCTTAAAGCTTTGTGCATGGATCAATCCCTATATTGCCCAGGGCACAGATTTCTTCCGGGAAGCCGTGGAAAAGGGATATCTGTTAAAGCGTGCAGACGGTATGGGAGTACGTCAGACAGACCATTGGCAGCCGGGCATGGGCTGGGTAGATTTTACAAATCCTGCAGCAGCCAAATGGTATACTGACAAATTAAAAACACTGTTAGATGCAGGAATTGACTGCTTTAAGACAGACTTTGGCGAGAGGATCCCGGTAGATGTGGTGTACTATGACGGCTCTAATCCCAAGGATATGCATAATTATTATACTTACCTGTATAATAAGAGCGTATTTGAACTGCTGGAGAGAGAAAAAGGAAGGGATGAGGCAGTGCTGTTTGCCAGAAGTGCAACTGCTGGCTGCCAGCAATTCCCGGTACATTGGGGCGGCGACTGCTCCGCAAGCTATATTTCCATGGCAGAGACACTGCGGGGAGGACTTTCCTTTGCCATGTCAGGCTTTTCCTTCTGGAGTCACGACATTTCAGGCTTTGAACAGACGGCAACACCGGATCTGTACAAACGCTGGGTACAGTTTGGCATTTTTTCTACCCACAGCAGACTGCATGGTTCTACCAGCTACCGCGTACCATGGAATTTTGATGATGAGGCATGTGAGGTGCTGAAATATTTTACCAATCTGAAATGTTCACTGATGCCCTATTTGTATGCAGCAGCTGTAACAGCGCATGAAACAGGAATACCGGTCATGCGTCCTATGGTGCTGGAATTTTCTGAAGAAATGGGAATGAAAAATCTGGATATGCAGTATATGTTCGGAGAAAGCCTGCTGGTAGCACCGGTATTTTCTAAGGATGGCAGCGTAGAATATTATCTGCCCAAGGGAAAATGGATGCATCTGTTAAGTGGCGAGGTGCGTCAGGGTGGAAGCTGGCAGAGGGATACCTATGATTATTTCAGTCTGCCGCTTTATGTAAGAGAAAATACCATACTGGCAATGCGTGAGGATATTCATGTGCCGGATTATGATTACAGGGAAAACCTGAGCCTGCATTTGTATGCATTACAGGATGGATGCACAGCAGAGTGCTTTGTAACAGATGAAAAAGGCAAAGAAAAGGTTACCATAAAAGCAGAACGAAAGGGTACGACAGTAAAGATCTTTGCAGAGAAGCTGAAGGGATCTGTGAAACTCCATCTGCATGCTATGGATGAGATTGAGACGATCGAAGGTATCTGATAACAGGACCAAGAAGAGGTGATAAGGAATGGCGAAAGGCTGGGCAAGGGCTTTTCGCCATTTTGTTTTGTAAAAACAGATAGTCAAGGGTCTGGCGGGATTTGCAAAAAGCAGTAACTTGTGGTAGGATTCTCCCTGTATAAAAGGAATATTTTGAGTAGGAAAACAGGAGAGAAGCAGAGATGCAGATTCATGGAAAAGAGATTAAGACAATAATCAGTGATTTAGACGGGACACTGTTAGGAAGTGATAAAAAACTGGATGATAGTATATTCCCCCTGATCGCCCAGCTGGAAGAAAGAGGGGTTGCCTTTGTAGCTGCCAGCGGACGACAATATTACAATATGAAGCAGATGTTCATGCCGATCATAGACAGGATATCAATGGTCTGCGAAAATGGCAGTCAGATCATGAAAAATGACCAGACGATCTATGAAAGAAGCATTCCTCGTTTATTGTGCTTTGAACTGCTTCGGGATATGCAGTCCATGCCTGAAACGGAGATTATGGTATCCAGCGAGAGAAAGCTGTACAGTCTTGCAGCACGGAAAGCCTTTACAGACTATATGAGAGGGCTGCTTTCTCTGGAAATGCAGCTGGTGGAAAGCTATGAGCAGATAACAGGAAGCATAAATAAAATTTCAATATGGTGGGAGAAAGGGATTCCCGAAAAAGAAGAAAAGTGGTTTCATGAAAAATATGACAGCAGCCTGCAGGTGGTAGACGGTGGCAATGGCTGGTTGGATTTTACCATGAAGGGAGTCAATAAGGGAACAGCACTGCGGGAGCTTGCCCGGATAGAGGGCTTTTCCCTTAAGGAAGCACTGTGCTTTGGCGACAGTGAAAATGATGTGGCGATGTTTCAGGAATGTGGCATTTCCTACGCAATGGAAACAGGCAGAGAGCACGTGAAGGCTGAGGCTGACTATATTTGCAGCAACGTGACTGAGAAGCTGAAGGAGTTTTTAAGGGGATGAGAGCACCGTTTTAAAATCAGTATCAAAGCTGTCAGGACTGTAGCAGATACAGAACAGACAGCTTTTGTTAAACTTAGATTTAATATCCGAGATCTTCATTTACAAGGAATACGTGGATACGATCCTTATGGCAGGAATGCCGCGTGATGATCGTATGACTGCAGATACAGTCAGGTGACTGACAGTCGCCGCAGCGTCCGGTTGCTTTACATGGCGTATTTTTGGAAAGACGCTGCACATTGGCAGGGGCAGCAACATTATGTACGCGGTTTACCGCCTCTTCTACAGTAGCAGTTACTTTGTTTCTGCCAGTGATGATATAGACATGGGCAGGCCCCTGGGCAAGGCAGGCGATGCGATTGCCGTTGCCGTCAATATTGACAAGCTCGCCGTCTAAGGTAATGGCATTGGTGCTCATAAAATAGTAATCGGAAAGAACGGTGCGGCTGAAAATCTCCCGTGCTTCCTGAGGATTTTTGGCAGCAGTCCGGTCTATCAGAGAATAATTTCCCTGCTGCAGCAGCTCCATAACGCCGCTTTCCTTGATGGATTCGCTGCCGCCCCATGAGATCAGGGCATTTTGGGGAAGCTCCTTTGCCAGATAAGCGCAGAGCTGGGCACTGTTATCAAAATAGTGTCCTGTGATGTTGCGGGCTTCCAGATTCTTGATCATGGTTTTTGCAAGAGCAGCAAAAGCAGATTCCTTTGGTGTCATATGAATACCTCCTGACTATTGACTTTGAGCGGTTTAAGGCGGCGCTGCCGCCATGGATTCCACGATAGTGAGATCATTATACCATGAATGCCAGCTTTGTAAAAGGTGTTATGCAGCTTCAGTTTTTCTTTTCCCCAGATTTTGTTTTAGTAGAATATTTGAAGCTGATGTGATAGAATAGGGGAGAAACTGAAGTGTCTGCTTGCAGGACATGCGGCATAAGGACAAACACACAGGAGGGAGTATGAGTCAGATGAAAAGCATGAGAATAAGAAGAATCAGTCAGAAGGTGGCAGGACTTGCGGCAGTGTTTACACTGATGCTGGTACTGTGCGGTATGCTGCTTGGAAAGCCAATGCAGACAGAAGCAGCCGGACGTCCTGTTGTGCTTGATTCCTGTCTGATCGTGGGAACAGATATTGTATGCCATATCAGTGCGGATTATGTCCCGGCAAGCGATGATGGGAAGTTTTATGTGTATGCAAATCAGGTTTTTGAGGATGGTACAGCAGGAAAGATTGTAGCTGAAGTAAAAGCAGGAAAGGATGTAGGAGTAAGCTTTCCGCTGAATTATAATACAGCTGATTCCAATCTGAGCCGTAAATTTCTGATCGGCATGAAGCAGGGCGGTCAGATGGTACAGGTCAGCGATGAGCATTACATTACCAATCCGGAAGGAAATGCAGAGTTTACCGCCTTTCGTCTGGATACCGGGATCAAGGGGATTCTGCCGGATTTTGAAAAGATCTCCGCAGGAGAATTAGAGGAACTGGGGATTCAGCAGGTGGTTTATAATATGTGCGTGGATGATATCTGCGCAGCAGAGTGGAATCCGGATGCAATTTGCTTTGCGTATAACGGAAAGAACTGGTATTTTGATAAAACAGCCATTGAAAATTATGATACAATGACGGATTATTTTAACAATGCAGGGATTCAGATGACCATGGTATTGTTAAATCAGGGTACTGGCATGTTTTCACAGGATCTGGTGCACCCACTGGCAGCAGGAGGAGACTGCCCGGGGTATGCGCTGAATGTAACAGATACAGCAGGAGTAGAGCACCTGAAAGCTATTGGCGCATTTCTGGGACAGCGTTATTCAGGACAGTGCGGTTATGGACAGATCGATAACTGGGTATTGGGAAATGAAGTAAACGCCCGTACCTCATGGTGGTATACAAGCTCTGATTCCTTAGACGTGAATGTGGGAGCTTATGTAAAGGCATTTAGGATTCTGTATAATGAAATGAAGGCAATGAATGCCAATGTAAGGATTTACAATTCCATCGATCAGGAATGGAATCGTAAGTCCAATCCGGGCAGCTTTCTGGCTAAGGAATATCTGGATCGTTTTAACTATTATATGAACCGGGAGGGAAATATTGACTGGGGACTTTCTTTCCATCCCTACAATTCTCCGTTGTATGATCCCTATGCATGGAATGGACCGGCTGTATGGGTAAAGGAAAGCATTACTACGCCTTATATTACAATGCAGAATATTGATATTCTTATTGATTATATGCATCGCTCTGATTTCCTGAACCCGGCAGGACAGGTCAGAAGTATTTCACTTGCAGAAATCGGATATACCTCCAGCTTTGGAACAGCGCCACAGGAAGCGTCGGTTGCCTATGGCTATCTGAAGGCAGCAAGTATTCCGGATATTGATGCATTTTTACTGTTCAGACATAAGGACGATGCTCATGAGATGGAAAGTAATCTGGCATTAGGCTTATGTGATCTGAATGGAAATAAAAAGCCGGCATATGATATTTACCGGGATCTGGGTACAATAAATGAAAATGTGGCAAAGGCAAGAGCCTCTGAGATCATTGGCATGGACATTGATGAGATGATCTCCCAGAACATTATCTGGACAAGATCCGGGGATGGAGTCGTGCATTAAATCCAAAAAGGGTGTCATATTAGAAATCAGGCCGTGAAAGCGGATAAGCCCCTTTTGCTTTCAGCGACAAGCCAGGACAGAGAGAAAGTGAACGAGCATATGGAGCAGAAATACATTGATACCAGCATGGAAATGCTGGAATTTATAGAGAAAAGTCCGACTTCCTTCCATGGGATAAAAAACTGCGAAGAGGCATTAAAGGAAGCAGGCTTTGTCAGACTGTCGGAGAAAGAGGAATGGAAGCTGTCCTTGGGAGGCGCTTATTATACTGTGCGCAATGATTCTTCCCTGATCGCTTTTCGCATTCCTAAAAGCCAAAGGGGAAGGGGTTTTCATATTGTGGCTGCCCACAGCGATTCTCCTGCCTTTAAATTAAAGGAAAACCCGGAGATGCCGGTAGAACGGCAGTATGTTGTACTGAATACAGAAAAGTATGGTGGAATGATCCTTTCTACTTGGCTGGACCGGCCTTTATCCATTGCAGGCAGGATTGCGGTGTGCGGAGAAAAGGACGTGGAAACCAGACTTGTAAATGTGGACAGGGATCTGCTGGTCATTCCCAATGTGGCGATCCACATGAACCGGGAAATGAACAAGGGTATCGAGTATCAGCCTCAGACAGATATGCTGCCCCTGTATGCAGCCTGTGAGGGGAATAACAGCAGGCTGACAGAATATCTTGCTGACTATGCGGGGGTATCTGCAGAGGAGATATTGGGTCAGGATCTGTTTTTGTATGTGAGAAACAGAGGCAGTCTGATAGGTGCAGACAATGAGTTTGTGCTGTCCCCCAGGCTGGATGACCTCCAAAGCGTGTTTGCTGCAGTAAAAGCCTTTGCAGATACCAGCCCCAAGGAATATATAAATGTGTGTGCAGTGTTTGACCACGAAGAGGTAGGCAGCAGCTCCAGACAAGGAGCCGATTCGACTTTTTTGGAGAATGTATTGCAGCGGATCTGTGTGGTCATGGAAATAGAAAAAGAAAAATATCTGCAGATGATAGCGGATAGCTTCTTGATCTCTGCAGATAATGCGCATGCGGTGCATCCCAATCATCCGGAAAAAGCTGATCCCACAAACAGACCTTATTTGAATGGCGGTATTGTGATCAAGTATCAAGGCAGCCAGAAATATACTACAGATGCGGCTTCGGCGGCAAGGATGAAAAGCATATGCAAAAGGGCAGCAGTGCCCTGCCAGACCTATGCCAATCGTTCAGATATTTTAGGAGGCTCTACTCTGGGTAATATTTCGACTGCCCATGTGTCGGTACAGTCTGTGGATATTGGTCTGCCACAGCTGGCAATGCATTCTGCAGTAGAAACTGCAGGGACAAAAGATACTTTCTATGCAGTAAAAGCATTTCAGACATTTTACAGGGAATAGCAGGGCACTTTCAGACAGAGTTTTTTAAGAGTCCGGTTCAGAGATCTGACTGACACCCACAAAGATATCAGAAATTTCATACCAGGTAGCATAATCTATCACTCCGGTCTGGGGCAGATCAAAAATGCCCTGAAAGATCCTGACTGCATCGGCGGTGCGCTGCCCATAGATGCCGTCAGCTGTGATCGTGGGAATGGCAGGATAGTTGCGGGCAATGCGGTTGAGCTGCTCCTGTACCTGCCGTACCTTTGTACCGGAGGCACCGATCGTAAGATTGTATCCTGGCCAGGAAGATGGAACTCCCTCGATGCTGTCAGCGGTATTGATGTACATGTCGTTGCCGTAATAATAGCGTATGATTTCAATGGCACTGTAGCCCTCATCTCCCAGATATTTTGATCCCCACTGGCTGAGACCGGAGCAGGTAACACGCTTACCGTCGCAGTAGGAGGTAAAGATCGGCTGTCTGACACCAGGACGGGACAGATAGTTAGCAAAAATAGTATCTACCAGCACGTCTATATTTTCAAAGATATTACGTCCATAGACCCATTTTTGATCATAGGCAGTAGATGAAGTAATGGTAAAATCGTAGCCTTGATTCCGATACCCCGAAAGCAATGGTTTTTTGTGAAATATGGATCGCGTTGTCTTATCACTGCCTGTCGCTTATGGACATTTATTGGACAAAGAGATGTTTATTAGCCGATTGGAAATTTTAAAAGAGCAAATATAAAGTGTTATGCAGCGAGTCTATAATGGACAAATTTTCCTCAAATCCCCCACTTTTTTTCATCTTTTTTCCCACAGCCTTTCCTTTTTATGTTATGATAATCCCAGATAAGAAAAAAACAAAACAGACTTATAGGAGGAAAATGATATGAAGATAAAAATGTTCACAAAAACTCTTTTTACACTTGCCTTTGCGCTGTGTCTGGTTAAGCCTTTGACAGCGGATGCGGCAGTGATCGCAGAAGATTATCCATATACATACGAAAAGCTTTTTGCCAGTGAAGATGTAGGAGGCTGGGACTATATTTTTGATACAGCAAGATATGCTGCTGAGAATCCTGATGTGGTCGCAGTACTTGGCAATGATCCGGCTGTATTATTCAATCATTACATTACGACCGGTCATTTAGAGGGCAGAAAAGGATATGCGCTTTCTGAAAATTACATAGATTTATACGGTAATCGTGCTATTGAACCGACTGCGGCAGGTACTTCCTGCCTGCGTACTTTAGAATTCATTGATACTCATATTACAGAGGATATGACGCAGCTCCAGAAATTTCAGATCATATGGGATTATCTGCTGGATAGGAATAATAGGACAGATATGGCTGCAGGTTGTGGACAAGATGATTCTACGGTTCTGCTCGATGTTTGCTTGGATGCTGTAGGAATTGAGTGTAAAAGCAAGGGTAAACCAGGATGCTTTTCCACCCAGATGCAGGTATGGCTGGATGGGATACCTTATGACATTCATGTAGCATGGGCTGACGAATAATTAAATCATATTTTCGTGTTCAACATCAAAAAATCTTCTATAAATATCTTATCAAATATTTATAGGAGGTTTTTTTATGCTGAAAAGTAAAAATATAAGGTCAAGACTGATCACTGCTGCTATTGCCGCCCTATTAATCCTTTCCCAAACACTCTCTGTTTTTGCAGATGATATTTTACCGGAAACAGAAGAGCTTCCCGTACAGAC
>CAYMEZ010000015.1:0-66110 GCA_964389835.1 uncultured Lachnospiraceae bacterium
AGCATCTGCCTTACAAGCAGAGGGTCACAGGTTCGAGCCCTGTAGGTCCCATTGACCAGAGATGGTTATGCCGGCGTGGCGGAACTGGCAGACGCACAGGACTTAAAATCCTGCGGGACTAACCTCCCGTACCGGTTCGATTCCGGTCGCCGGCAGGAAAAAATAGCGGAAACATTGATCAATTCAGTGTTTCCGTTATTTTTTTCACTTTATGGAAAGCCCTTGCGAAATTAGTGGGAAAGCTAATAAAAAAACAAATGCTGTCAAGATAAAGAGAAAAAATGTGCAATAAGAGAAATTGACAGATACCCCACAGGGGTATATCATAGAGCTATGCTATAAAGGAAAAAGCAGCGTGAAAATGTAAAGAATATAGAATTATAAATAAATGATAGTATAAGCTGATAAAATAATAAGGGAAAAAAGCCTAGACGGCAGGTGAGTAGGATGGAAAATAATTGTTGTCACAAAACAAAGGAACGGTCAGAGCAAGAGTATAAAAGACTGATTCATCGCTTGAATCGAATAGAAGGACAGGTAAGAGGCATCCGGGGAATGGTGGAAAAAGGCGCTTATTGTCCGGACATCCTGATCCAGGTGGCTGCTGTGAACGCGGCATTGAATGCTTTCAATAAGGAGCTTTTAGGCGAGCATATCAGAACCTGTGTAGCCGGGGATATCCGGGAGGGCAGAGATGAGACGATAGAGGAGCTTGTACAGACGCTGCAAAAGCTGATGAAGTAGAAGCGGCTGGAAAGGAGAGCGCATGAAACAATATAATGTAACAGGTATGAGCTGTGCGGCCTGCAGTGCCCGGGTTGAAAAAGCAGTTTTGGGAGTACCGGGAGTAACTGCCTGCTCTGTCAGTCTGCTGACAAATTCTATGGGTGTGGAAGGAACTGCACAGGAAGCACAGATTCTTGCAGCAGTGGAAGCTGCAGGATATGGAGCATCTCCAAAAGGGAAAAAAGCAGAAGCGCTGAGAGAGGATCCCTTAAAGGATAAAGAAACACCCAAACTTCGCCGCAGACTCGTATATTCGGTGCTCTTTCTGGCGGTGCTCATGTATTTTTCCATGGGGCATATGATGTGGGACTTTCCTGTCCCGGTATTTTTTGCAGAAAATCCAGTGGCACTGGGGCTTGTGCAGCTGCTCCTTACCCTTGCAGTGATGGTGATCAACCAAAAATTTTTTGTAAGCGGTATGAAGGGACTGCTTCATGGTGCGCCTAATATGGACACTCTTGTGGCACTTGGGTCTGGAGCCTCTTTTGGATACAGCACCTATGCTTTATTTGCAATGACAGATATGCAGGCAAAAGGAGATCTGGCAGGGGCAGCCCATTATCTGCATGAATTCTATTTTGAATCGGCTGCTATGATACTGACACTGATTACCGTAGGAAAAATGCTGGAGGCGCGTTCTAAGGGTAAGACCACAGATGCACTGAAAGGATTAATGAAGCTGGCACCAAAGACAGCGGTTATCCTGTCAGAGAAAATAGAAAAGGAGATACCGGTTGAGCAGGTAAAGAAGGGAGATATTTTTGTAGTCCGGCCAGGAGAAAACATACCGGTGGATGGCATTGTAATAGAGGGAAACAGTGCGGTAAATGAGGCTGCTCTGACAGGGGAGAGTATCCCGGTGGATAAGCAGCCAGGGGAGGCTGTGTCGGCTGCAACGGTGAATTTGTCAGGATTTTTGAAATGCGAAGCAGCCAGAGTAGGGGAAGATACTACACTGGCACAGATCATTCAGATGGTCAGCGATGCAGCAGCAACAAAGGCTCCTATTGCCAAGGTGGCAGACCGGGTATCCGGCGTATTTGTGCCGGTGGTAATGGGGATTGCACTGGTCACTATCCTGATATGGCTGCTTTTGGGAGAGAGTGTGGGCTTTGCGCTGGCAAGAGGAATTTCCGTGCTGGTGATCAGCTGCCCTTGTGCCCTTGGTCTGGCTACTCCGGTAGCGATCATGGTAGGCAGTGGTGTGGGAGCGAAAAACGGCATTTTGTTCAAAACCGCAGCGTCTATTGAAGAAACAGGAAAAGCACAGATCGTGGCACTGGATAAAACAGGAACGATTACCTGTGGCGAACCGGAGGTAACGGATATACTTCCGGCAGAGGGGGTCAGTGAGGAAAACCTGCTGCAATATGCCTGTGCACTGGAACAGAAAAGTGAGCATCCGCTGGCAAAAGCTATCTTGAAAAGAGCAGCCGGGCAGAAGTCTTTGGATGAGGAAATAAAGGAATTCCAGGTGCTGCCGGGAAATGGATTATCAGGAGTGCTGCAGGGCAGTGTACTTCAGGGTGGAAATCAGGCATATATTGAAAATATAGCAGCACTGCCCCAAAAGCTTTGCAAAGAAGCCAAACGGCTGGCTGAGGAAGGGAAAACGCCTCTTTATTTTGCAAAGGACGGACAGCTGCTGGGGATGATCGCTGTGGCAGATGTGATAAAAAAAGAGAGCCCTAAGGCAGTTGCAGAGCTTAAAAATATGGGGATCAGGGTAGTCATGCTGACCGGAGACAATGAGCGGACAGCAAAGGCGATCGGAGCACAGGCAGGTGTAGATGAGGTCATCGCAGGCGTTCTGCCGGACGGCAAGGAAGAGGTGATCCGCAGCCTGAAAAAGCAGGGCAGGACTATTATGGTAGGGGACGGCATCAATGATGCGCCTGCTCTGACAAGGGCAGACGTGGGGATCGCTATAGGCGCAGGTACGGATATTGCTGCTGACGCAGCAGAAGTGGTGTTGATGAAAAGCAGATTAAGTGATGTGCCGGCGGCGATCCGTTTAAGCAGGGCAACGCTGGGCAACATTCACCAGAATCTGTTCTGGGCATTTTTCTATAATATAATAGGAATCCCTCTTGCCGCAGGAGTTTGGATCCCGCTGTTTGGCTGGAAGCTGAATCCCATGTTCGGAGCTGCAGCCATGAGCTTGTCCAGCTTTTGCGTAGTAACCAACGCACTTCGCCTGAATCTGTTTCCTATATATGCTGCAGATCGGGATAAAAAGATCAAGAAAAAACAAAAACAGGAGGATAAGACAATGGAAAAAACAATGAAGGTAGAAGGAATGATGTGCCCCCACTGTGAGGCGGCAGTAAAAAAATGTCTGGAAAGTCTGACAGGCGTGCAGGAGGCAGTGGCAGATCATAAGGCAGGAACTGTTGTGATCACACTGACAGAGGAGGTTTCTGATGAGGTTCTGAAAAAGGCGATTCAGGATCAGGGCTATCAGGTAGTGTAGAAATCCAAGCCACGAGCGATTCCCTGCAACTTCTGATAAATTTACCCTTGACAAAAGTATGATAAGGATATAAAATATCACTGTTGCGATTGATAATCGTAATCGTGGTATGTGCGCTTAGCTCAGCTGGATAGAGCGTTTGGCTACGGACCAAAAGGTCGGGGGTTCGAATCCTCTAGCGCACGTAGATAAAAAAGAGATGGGAAGGTCTGACAGATCAGGCTTTCCCCTTTTTTATTTCATAGGAAAGACCTTGTTGCATTAACGTATGAAGGTCATGAATTTTCCTATGAAATAAAAGCACTCCGTGCAGGATGCGCAGCTCGCAGAGAGGTATGATGCCATAAATGGCACTGCTCGCGCGCGGAACAAAAGCTGTGCTATGTCAGAAAGTAGAGCGCGTAAGTGTGGGAAGCACACTTTTGTTCTTTCATATTCATAGGAAAGACCTCGCTGCATTAACGTATGAAACTCCTTGCTGCATTAGTATGAGGAAGCAGGGCTGATTTGTCGAATTCTGTCACTGGGATAGAACAAATTGTTCATAACTATTCTTGCAATAACGGGTAGACTAATGTAAAATCTATATATGTGACTGTGTTTTGTAACGGGAGATAAACTATGGGGACTATTTGGGAGGAAATTCCAGAAACAGATGACAGACTGAAAAAAATGGGATTTGACAGTGTCGAAGAATTGCAGGTATTGCAGGATAAATTCAGCAGGGCGACAGGCTTATTTATATTTTGCATGAATAACAGGGGAGAGCAGATTACAGAGCTTTCAGGGAAGGAGCGCGGTGCGGACAGGCTTTATGAGCAGATCGGAAAAGAGCATTTTGAAGCTGTTTTCAGAGAATTGTCAAATAGTCTGACGGAGGAACAGATCGTAGAGGATACGGCATTTCCGGGAGCAAAGCTGGCAGGGCAGATGGTTCGGATCGAGGGCAGACTGGAAGCTGCATGGATGGCATTTGCTGTGATAAAAGAGGAAGCTGTGCCAGAGGCTGTATCAGCTGCGCCGGAGGCTGCAATGGGCTTTATGACAGAGGACGAGCTGTATGTTTCCTTGGATTTTCTGCATACCCTCAGCCAGAAGATCGTTTTTCTGGGTTATAAATACAGGTATGCGCAGACAGAAAAACAGAAAAATCATTTTTCCGAGGAAACATTAGAGGAAGCACAAAGGGAGAAGCGTGCACTTACAGAGGTCATACAGCTTTTGGAAAATGAAGCAGAGCTGGAGCTGGTATTACAGAGCATTCTGCAGATTGCAGGAGAATATCTAAAGATCAGCAGTGCGCAGGTATTTCAGGTTCGTGGAGAGAGCATGGATGTGCTGGCTGAGTGGCTGGCAAGGGGTGTGATCTCTGCCTTTGATCAGACAAGAAATTTAAACAGGCTTCCGGTCCTGCAGGGCGAAAAGCTGATCTCGATCTCAGACAGCGCTGTGCTGCAAACGGGGGGAGAAGAATTAGAAAAGCTGCATATCAGAAGCATGGTGGCTGTGCCGGTCATGATGCAGGGCGAGCCAGATTTTTATATCTGCTTCAATGAAGGAGAAAAACAGCGGATCTGGAGTATGCGGGATGTAAAGTTCATTGGGACAGTTGCCAGAGTGATCAGAAGTATTCTGGATCGGGGAATGAAAAAAAGCTCTCTGACAGATTCCTATTCTGCACTGGAGTGTATACTGGACCATGCAGGCAGCGCCATATATGTGTGTGATAAGGATACAGGAGAACTGCTATTTGCAAACGGCATATTGAAAAAGCTATTCCGGACGGAATTAGAGGAAGGCAAATTAAACGTGCTGCTTGAGACGGCGCTTGCCAATGGAAGACAAAATGGCGGCTGCTACGAGCTGTGCCATGAAGCGATGGGACACTGGTATGACCTGCACTGTGCAGGAATTCACTGGATAGACGGGCGTATGGCATCTCTCTATGCCCTGTATGATGTTTCAGACAGAAAAGTATATCAGAAAAGAATAGAGCAGCAGGCATACACAGATTTCCTTACAGGCTTATATAATCGTATGCGCTGTGAAAGGGATCTGGCATTTCAGATTGATGAAGCTAAAAAGAATCATACCACAGGTGCACTTATGTATCTGGATCTGGATGATTTTAAGCATATTAACGAGGGACTGGGACACCAGTATGGCGACACCCTGTTAAAAGCGATCTCCTATAGTCTCCGTCAGGTTGAAGGGATTGACAACAACTGCTACAGAGTTGGCGGAGATGAGTTTATCGTTATCATTCCCACAGAGTGTTATGGCCGATTTGATGCTATCATAGAAGAGGTCAAGGAGATTTTCAGCAAGGCATGGTTTTTAGGAGACGCAGATTATTACTGCACCATGAGCATGGGAATCGTAACCTTCCCGGACTGCGGCAGCAATGTACAGGATCTGATCAAAAAAGC
This sequence comes from uncultured Lachnospiraceae bacterium, assembly GCA_964389835.1. Classification (GTDB taxonomy): domain Bacteria; phylum Bacillota; class Clostridia; order Lachnospirales; family Lachnospiraceae; genus VSOB01. The sequence goes on from CAYMEZ010000015.1 coordinate 5,689, forward strand.
TGACATTGCCATGTATGAAGCCAAAAAGGATGGCAAGAACAGGGTTGCTTATTATTCGGAGAAGATTGAAAGCACCTCCAATAAGCGTCTGGATATGGAAAAGAATATGCGGGATGCTACGGTAGGCGGCTATGATGAGTTTGAGGTATATTATCAGCCGATCATCGAGGTGGATCATACTCTGGCAGAAGGAACTGCATGCTGCGGCGCAGAGGCACTGATCCGCTGGAACAGCTCTGAGATGGGCTTTATATCGCCGGCTGATTTTATCCCACTGGCAGAGTATCTGGGACTGATCAATCCCATTGGCAATCATGTACTGACAGAGGCATGCCGCCAATGTAAAAAATGGAACGATTCAGGTTATCCCCATTATAAGGTCAATGTAAACTTATCAGTGGTACAGCTGCTTCAGCCGGATGTGGTGGAAAATATCAAAACAGCATTGAAGGAAACAGGGATTAATCCCAGAAATCTGACCTTAGAGGTAACAGAGAGTCTGGCGATCAATGATATGGAGCGTATGAAGGAGATTCTGGGCAAGATCCGTGAGCTTGGAGCGCGGATTGCACTGGATGATTTTGGAACGGGCTATTCCTCCTTAAATCATATCCGTCAGCTGCCCTTTGATGTGATCAAGATCGACCAGAGCTTTGTAAAGGATCTGGCGGAGGATAGTTATTCCCAGGCATTTGTTAAAATGGTCACAGAGCTGGCAGATGCTATTCACGTCAAGGTATGCGTGGAAGGAATTGAAACCAGAGAACAATATGATGTGGTAAGGAAAATGCCCATTACGATGATACAGGGGTATTATTTTGACAAGCCCATGGATGCGGCTTCGTTTGAAGAAAAATATGTTGCAGAGAAAGAAGGAGCATAATAGTATGGCAGAGACAGAAAAGCTGGAAACAGAAAAAGAGCCGGTTTCCAAAAACTTTATTGAACAGCTTATTGATAAGGATCTGGAGGAAGGGGTCTATGATACGGTACACACCCGCTTCCCGCCGGAGCCAAATGGATATCTGCATATCGGGCATGCCAAGAGTATTCTGTTAAATTATGGTCTGGCACAAAAATATCATGGTAAATTCAATATGAGATTTGATGACACCAATCCCACAAAGGAAAAGACAGAATTTGTGGAGTCGATCAAGAAGGATATTGAATGGCTGGGAGCAGACTGGGAGGACAGACTGTTTTTTGCTTCTGATTATTTTGAGGAAATGTATCAGGGGGCTGTGAAGCTGATCAAAAAGGGCAAGGCATATGTATCTGACTTGACAGCAGAGCAGATCCGGGAATACAGAGGAACTTTGACAGAGCCGGGCAAGGAAGATCCGGGCAGCAGCCGCAGCATAGAAGAAAATCTGAAATTATTTGAAGAGATGAAGCAGGGCGTTTATGCAGACGGAACCAAGGTTCTTCGCGCAAGGATCGATATGGCATCTCCCAATATGAACATGCGTGATCCGGTCATTTACCGTGTAGCGCATATGACGCATCATAATACAGGAGATACCTGGTGTATTTATCCGATGTATGATTTTGCCCATCCGATAGAGGATGCGATAGAGGGAATTACCCATTCCATCTGTACGCTGGAATTTGAGGATCACAGACCCTTATATGACTGGGTAGTAAGAGAACTGGAATACCCTCATCCTCCCAGACAGATCGAATTTGCAAAGATGTATCTGACCAATGTAGTAACTGGCAAGCGTTACATCAAAAAGCTGGTAGAGGATGGTATTGTGGATGGCTGGGACGATCCCAGATTAGTATCCATTGCCGCACTTAGGAGAAGAGGCTTTACGCCGGAGTCTATCCAGAGATTTGTCGAGCTTTGCGGCGTATCCAAAAGCAATTCTTCTGTAGATTATGCTATGTTAGAGTACTGCATCCGTGAGGATCTGAAAATGAAACGTCCTCGTATGATGGCAGTTTTAGATCCGGTAAAGCTCATTATTGACAATTATCCGGAAGATCAGACTGAAATGCTGGATGTAGCAAATAATCTGGAAAATGAAGCATTGGGAACTCGTCAGATACCCTTTGGAAGAGAGCTTTATATCGAGCGTGACGACTTTATGGAAGAGCCGCCGAAGAAATATTTCCGTCTGTTCCCGGGCAATGAGGTACGTCTGATGAATGCCTATTTTGTGACCTGCACTGGCTGTGTGAAGGATGAAAACGGAAAGGTCATTGAGGTACATGCTACCTATGATCCGGAAACAAAATGTGGAACAGGCTTTACCGGAAGAAAGGTAAAAGGAACGATTCACTGGGTACCTGCCAAAGAAGCGATCCGGGCAGAGGTCAGACTGTACGAGAATATCATTGATGAGGAAAAAGGGGTTTATAATGAGGATGGAAGTCTGAACTTAAATCCGAACTCCCTTACAGTTTTAAAGGACTGCTGTCTGGAACCGGCACTTTTATCTGCAAAGCCGGAGGAAAGCTTCCAGTTTGTGCGGCAGGGATTTTTCTGTGTTGACTATAAGGATTCAAAAGAAGGAGCGCCTGTATTCAACAGGATCGTGTCATTAAAGAGCTCTTATGTACTGCCGAAATAGGAGGAAGAAAAATGGCGGATATTTGGGAAGCAGAAAGTGCATATCCGGCAGATGAGCCATATGTTTTTGGGAAAAAGTACACCTGTCCGTTATGCAACAAAGAATTTAAAAATCCTACTGTAAAATCATCTAAGGCGAGAATGATCGGTTCTGATCAGGATCTGCGCCCCAGATACGAAGGGATCAATCCATTAAAGTATGACGTTATTTTGTGCCCGCATTGCGGTTATGCTGGTTTGGAACGTTATTTCAAAAATGTGACGCAGGTACAGAAGGAGTGGATAAAGGAAAAGATCTGCTCCGCCTATAAGCGCCGGGAGGAAAAATCCACTTTTACCTATGAGGATGCATTTCAGCGTTATAAGCTGGCTTTGCTCAGCAGTATAACAAAGCAGGCAAATGATAGTGAAAAGGCATATATCTGCCTGAAAACAGCATGGCTGCTGCGCGGCTGGAGAGAAAGTCTGGAAAAGGACGAACAGAGCGTGGGAGCATGCGAAAAGCTGAAGGCGCAGGAAACAGAATTTTTAAAAAATGCCAAGGCAGGCTTTGAACAAGCAAATCTGAAGGAGGATTATCCGCTGTGCGGCATGGATGAATGCACGGTGGATTATCTGGTAGCAGCGCTGGCAGTGTATTTTGAAGAATACGATGCTGCATTGAAGCTGCTGTCAGGAGTGATCGCTTCCCGGGCGGCAGGATCGCGGGTAAAGGATCGTGCCAGAGACTTAAAGGATGAGATCGCAGGCAAAAGTAAAGGATAATAAGGATGAATGATCTGGTAATAGAGCTGGATGCCCATGGCAGCAGACATCTGTATGAACAGATTTACGATCACATAAAACAGGAGATCAGAGAAGGGAAGCTTCCTAAGGGTGCGAAGCTCCCTTCCACTCGTTTTCTGGCAGACTATCTGCAGGTATCCAGAAGCACGATCGATATGGCATATGAACAGCTTTTATCGGAGGGATATATTGAGTCCCGTCCGTATAAGGGCTTTTTTGTTTGCAAAATTGAGGAATTATACTGTCTGGAAAACATAAAAAAAATACCGGAAGAAAAATGTGAAGAGCAGCCCAGATGGTTTCAATATGATTTTTCTCCCAATAGTGTAGAGCTGAACAGCTTTCCCTTTGGTACATGGAAGAAGATCACAAAGGAAATATTGATCGATGATAAAAAAGAGATGTTTGCCCTGGGACATCCTCAGGGGGATGCAGAGCTGAGGCAGACGATCTGCCAGTATCTTCACGCTTCCAGAGGCGTAAACTGCAAGCCGGAGCAGATCATCATCGGAGCAGGAAACGATTATCTGCTGCTGCTGTTAGAGAAAATATTAGGCAGGCATAGAAGCGTAGCACTGGAAAATCCTACCTATAAAAGGGCATACCGGATCTTTCAGTCCTTTGCCTACGATGTGAAAACGGTTTCCATGGACGAAAATGGCATGTGTCTGGAGGCACTGGAGGAAAGTCAGGCAGATCTTGCCTATGTGATGCCCTCCCATCAGTTCCCTACAGGGGTAGTCATGCCCATTGGCAGAAGAATGGAGCTGCTTAGATGGGCGGCAGAAAAGGAACAGCGCTATCTGATCGAGGACGATTATGACAGTGAGTTCCGGTATCGTGGAAAGCCCATTCCCTCCCTGCAGGCATCCGATAAAAATGGCAAGGTGATCTACATTGGAACCTTTTCAAAGGCCATTGCTCCGGCGATCCGGGTCAGCTATATGGTATTGCCGGAAACCTTGCTGGCATGCTACCGGGAGCAGTGCATGTTTTTTTCTTCCACAGTGTCCCGTATTGACCAGTCTGTCCTGAATGTATTTATCCGGGATGGAGCCTTTGAACGACATCTGAATAAAATGAGAAAAATCTATAAGAGCAGACATGACGTGCTGCTTGCTTCCTGTAAAAAGTATCTGAAGCAGGTCAGAATATCAGGAGAGAATGCAGGACTGCATCTGATTTTGCATGTGCGGGGAAAAAGAACAGAAAAAGAACTGCTGCAGCTGGCAGCAGAAAAAGGGATCAGAATCTATGGATTGTCAGAAACCTATATCGGAAGACTGCCAGAAGACTGGCAGCCTACATTGATATTAGGATACGCCGGACTTTCGGAATCCGAAATCGAAGAAGGAATCCGGCTCTTATCAGATTGCATCTAAAGAGCTGTCGTCATCATCGAAGTATTCTTCTACGGTGGTTCCGGATTTCTCAGCGGCATTTTCTGTCTCAGCCTCTGAATCAGGATCAGCGGTCAGGGAAACATAAGAACGATCTTCGTCCAAGGAATCATCTGCCACTTCATAGGAATCATCGTCCAGATCTTCGTAATCGTCCTCCGGCATAGGAGAAGATGTCCTGCTCTTCATAAAATAGTAAACACCTGCAAATGCAGCACCGATTGTAGTAACGAAAAGAAGAAATTTTGCAAATTTTTTTGCCATGGTTTTACTCCTTTCACTTTTGTATGATCTTGTGCAGCATAGTCTATGAAAACGGTCTGCACCTGATTCTATTATAATATTATTTTATGAAAATGAAAAGGGAATATACAAGGAAAACTTTACAAACCTCTTGAAAGGAATTTCCGGGTATGATAAGATATAATTCGACTCGTATAGTCAATTACAAAAGAGGAGCGCTGATTTTTCATGAATGAAAAATTTTTTGATTTAAAAAAAGAAAAGCAGGATAGGATGATCAATGCAGCGCTGAAGGTTTTTGCAGAAAATGGCTTTCGCAGAGCGAGCACAGATGAAATGGTAAAGGAGGCCGGTATCAGCAAGGGTCTTTTATTTCATTATTTTACCAGTAAAACCGGACTTTTTGAATTTGTATATGACTACAGTGTAAAGTACATCATATTAGAAATGACTTCTACGGTCAATCGTGAAGAGCATAATTATTTCAGGATCCGCCAGCAGATCGAAAAGGCAAAGGCAGAAATGATGAAGCATTTCCCTTATATGCAGCTGTTTCTGCTTCAGGCAGAGCAGGAAAGCGCACCGGAGGCTCTGGCAGTGATACGGGATGCAGCCGAGACCCTGCTGGATGCCTATGACGGGATTTACCGACAGGTGGAGTTCCAGGAGTTGCAGGGTATTTCCTCTGAACGGTTGGTTAAGATCGTAGAATATACATTAAACGGACTGTTGGCGGAAATGCTGGGCAGCAGCGGCTTTGGTGCAGAGCTTTATTACAAAGAGGCATGCAGGTATCTGCAGGAGCTGGAAGCGATGAGTATGCGCTAGGGCACGGTGCAGAGTGCATGGACAGGCAGACAGGATATAGGAATATAGTTATCACAATGAAGGAATGAGCTCATAGAACGGCAGCAGCCGGGATATGGGCTTTTACTGAAATAAGAGTCAGGAGTGGATCAAATGGCTTTGCAGTTTTGTATCGGCAGCTCAGGTGCCGGAAAAAGTGAAAGGTTGTATACAGAGGTGATCCGGCAGTCTGTGGAAGAGCCGGACACCAGATTTTTTATTATCGTACCGGATCAGTTTACCATGCAGACCCAGAAGGAGCTGGTAATAAGGCATCCCAGAGGCGGCATCATGAATATTGATGTACTCAGCTTTGGCAGACTGACTCACAGGGTCTTTGAGGAAACAGGCTGGGGCGGAAAACCTGTTTTGGATGACACCGGGAAAAGTCTGATCCTGCGCAGAATTGCAGCAGACCATGAAAAGGAGCTGTCGGTGATCGGCTCTCACATCAGACGGATCGGGTATATCCATGAGGTAAAGTCTGCCATTTCTGAATTTATGCAGTATGGGATCGGCAAAAAGGAATTAGATGAGCTGGTAGAATTTTCCCGTTCCAGAGGAAGCCTTTATTATAAGCTTCAGGATCTGCGGACTATGTATGAAGCATTTACTCAGGCGGTGGATGGGCGGTTCGTGACCACAGAGGGGCAGCTGGGGCTGCTGGCAAAGGCACTGGAGCACTCTGAGATGATACGTGACAGTATTGTTGTGTTTGACGGCTTTACCGGCTTTACACCGGTGCAGAATCAGGTGATCCAGAAGCTGCTGCTGCTTGCCAGAGAGGTAAGGGTGGCAGTGATCATGGATGGCAGTGAAGACCCGGCGGCAGAGGACGGAGAGCAAAAGCTGTTTGCATTCAGCAAAAAGATGATGCGTTCCCTTTCAAAGCTGGCAGAAGCAGCTGGCGTTCCCAGAAAGCAGGATCTGGTGCTTACAGAAAAGCCGGTTTTTCGGTTTGCAGAAAATCCCAGTATGGCCCATCTGGAGCAGGAGCTGTTCCGCTATCGCAACCATCCTTTTCAGGGGGAGCAGTCCGCCATTCATCTGCTGGAAGCCTCTACTCCATCAGAGGAGGTGCGGCAGACCTGCCTGCAAATCCGCAGGCTGATCCGCAAGGAGGGTTATCAGTACCGGGATATTGCAGTGGTGACCGGAGATCTGTCGGCTTATGCAGACTATGTGGAGGAAGAATTCGCCCGGTTTGAGATTCCCTGCTACGTGGATGCTACAAAGGGCATTGCCTTTAATCCCTTGATCGAATACATACGAAGTGCCTTAAAGACAGTGCTGAAAAATTTTTCCTATGAAACGATATTCCGGTTTCTGCGAAGCGGCTTTGCAGAAATTTCCATGGAGGAGATCGATCATCTGGAAAACTATGTGCTGCGCCAGGGCATCCGGGGCAGGAAGCAGTGGCAGGAGCTGTTTGTCAGAAGAAGCCATAACGAAAAAGAAGTAGAAGAGCTGGAGCTTGTGAACGGGGTCAGAGAAAAGGTGATCGCCCTGTTTGCACCATTGCTAGGTGAGAATGGACATAGGGCAATGGATCATGTTAATGCATTATATCTTTTTCTGACCCAGAGTCATGTATATGACAGACTTTCTGCCATGGAGGCAGCCTTTGAAGCAGAGGGGGATCTGGTAAGGGCTAAGGAATATGGACAGATCTACCGGCTGATCATGGAGCTGCTGGAGCAGATATATGATCTGATCGGCGAAGAAGAAATGTCTTTACAGGAATTTGCAGACATTCTGGATGCGGGCTTTGGAGAGATACAGGTAGGGACCATTCCCCAGAATGTGGACAGGATTCTGGTAGGCGATATGGAAAGGACCAGACTGCAGGAGATCAAGGTGCTGTTCTTTCTGGGAGTGAATGATGGAAATATTCCCAAAAGCGGCACCAGGGGCGGCATCATCTCTGATATTGACCGGGAGTTTCTGGCACGGGGAGAATGGGAACTGGCACCCTCGCCAAGACAGCAGATGTATATTCAGCGGCTGTATCTGTATATGAATATGACAAAACCAAGCGAAAAGCTGTACCTGTCCTATGCCAAGGTAAACGGGGAGGGAAAGGCGATCAGGCCAGCGTATCTGATCGCAACGGTAAAAAAACTGTTTCCGGCGTTAAAGGTAGAGATTCCGCAGAAAATGCCGCCGCAGGAGCAGATTGAGGTGGCAGAGGATGGATTTTCCCTGCTTTCTGCCCAGCTTAGAGAATATGCAAAGGGCAATCCGGTGTCTGAGCCCTTTTTCTTTACATTATATCGTACCTATGCACAAAGACCGGTTTATCAGAAGCGGCTTATGCAGCTGATAGACAGTGCTTTTTTCAGATACCAGCACAGCCCCTTAGGAGAAGAGATCGCTCATGCACTGTATGGCAGTGTGCTGCGAAGCAGCGTAAGCAGACTGGAGCAGTATGCCTCCTGCGCTTACAGTTATTTTCTGGAATACGGTCTTTCCTTAAAGGAGAGGGAATTGTTTGGCTTTGAAGCGGTGGATATGGGAACGCTGTTTCATGGGATCCTGGAGCAGTTTTCCCTGCTTTTGCAGGAACAGGGTCTGGACTGGTTTTCCTTTAACCAAGAACAGGGCGAAGCACTGTTAGAACAGGCAGTGCAGGCACAGGCAGCAGTTTATGGTGACAATATCCTTTTTTCTGCAGCAAAATACCGGTATGTGGTCACAAGAATCCGGCGGATCCTGCAAAGGACGATTTTTACCCTGCAAAATCAGCTGAAAAAGGGCAGCTTTCGCCCGGAGAGCTTTGAAGTGTCCTTTTCTTCCCTGACAGATGTGGATTCGGTCAATATCCGTTTGTCAGAAAAGGAGAAAATGTATCTTCAGGGCAGGATCGACCGGATCGATACCTGCAGGGAGGAAGATCGGATCTATGTAAAGATCATTGATTATAAATCCGGCAGCAAGGATCTGGATATAGCAGCAGTGTACTATGGACTGCAGCTGCAGCTGGTGGTCTATATGAATGCCGCAGTGGAAATGATAGAAAAAAAGGAAAAAGGCAAACGGGTAGTTCCGGCAGCCATGCTCTATTATCAGGTATCCGATCCCCTGATCCGGGCAGAAGAGGATGGGCTGAGCGAAGAGATGCTGAATGAAAGGATCAGGGAAAGCCTGCGCATGAGTGGGATCGTCAATGAAGGAGAGGACGTGATCACAAGACTGGACGGTGCTTTTGACGGGAAATCCCAGGTCATTCCCGTAGAGCGGAAAAAGGACGGCAGCCTTGGCAGTCATTCTGCTACGCTCAGTGAAGAGGAGCTGAAAACCATATCGAATTATGTAAATCAAAAGATAAAAGGACTGGGACAGCAGATCTTACAGGGTAGGATAGAGAAAAGTCCATATGCATATGGAACAGGAACGGGCTGTGATTATTGTGCATACCGGAGCGTATGCGGATTTCAGGAGCAGCTTCCGGGCTATGAACAAAAGAAGCTGAAGGTTCTGACAAAGGATGCAGCACTGGAAAAAATGCGAGAGGAAGGAGGACAGTGAGATGGGATTTTCCTATACAAAGGAGCAGCAGCAGGTAATTGATGCAAGAGAATGCAGCCTGCTTGTCTCAGCAGCAGCAGGAAGCGGAAAAACTGCAGTGCTGGCAGAACGGATCGTCCGTATGGTCAGTGACCCTGAAAGACCAGTGGATATAGACAGACTGCTGATCGTAACCTTTACCAATGCTGCCGCAGCAGAAATGCGGGAAAGGATCAGCACTGCACTTTCCAAGCGGTTAGAAGATGAGCCGGATAATGAGCAGCTGCAGCGTCAGCTGACTTTGCTGCATAACGCACAGATCACCACCATAGACAGCTTCTGTCTGTTCATCATCCGCAATAATTTTAATGATATCGGTCTGGATCCGGGCTTTCGGGTGGCGGATGAGGGAGAACTGAAGCTGCTGCGGGGAGAAGCCATGACAGAGCTGATGGAGGAATGTTTTGAGGCTGGGGAGGAGGACTTTACGGACTGTCTGGAAAGTCTGAACCAGAACGGGGATGAAAAAACACTGGCTGAATACATAGTTGGGCTATATGATTATGCTCGCAGCTATCCCTTCCCTGAAAAGTGGCTTGCCAAGGCAGCAGAGGATTATGCACCTGAGAATCTGGCTGCAGCAGAAGGTGCAGAGTGGATGCGCTTTGCACAGCTGGATACAGAAAGGACGCTTTTGGGCTGCATGGAGTATCTGGAAAAGGCACTGAAGCTCTGTCAGGAGCCGGATGGCCCCTATATGTATGCTCCGCTGCTGGAGGCAGAGCTGGATATGCTGCAGCATTGCAGCTCACAGACGAACCTGAAAGCATATGAGCGTGCATTTGCCTCTCTTTCCTTTGGCAGGCTTTCCTCGAAAAAGGACGAAAGTGTATCGCCTAAAAAACGGGAACAGGTCAAGGAAATGAGAAATCAGGTCAAGGACGTTCTTGGAAAGCTGCAAAAGCGTTATTTCTTTCTGCCTCTGGAAAAGGCACTTGCTGAGATCGGATATAGCGGCAGCATGGTAAGGACGCTGGTCGGGCTTACTCTTAGCTTTGGGCAACGGCTGAGAGAGAAAAAGCAGGAAAAAAATGTACTGGATTTTGGAGATATGGAGCATTATGCCCTGCAGATCCTGCTGGAGGAAAGGGAGGATGGCAGCTATGTCCCATCCAGGACGGCAAAGGATTATTGCAGCTATTTCTATGAGATCATGGTAGACGAATATCAGGACAGCAATCTGGTACAGGAGTATCTGCTTCAAAGCATTTCCGGGGAAGCAGAGGGCAGATACAACCGGTTTATGGTGGGAGATGTTAAGCAGAGTATTTACAAATTCCGTCTGGCAAGACCAGAAATTTTCATGGAGAAATATCAGAGGTATCAGACAGATGGAACAGAACGAAAGATCAATCTGCATAAAAATTTCAGAAGCCGGAAGGAAATTACAGACAGTGTAAATCATGTCTTTTCACGGATCATGGGAAAGGCACTGGGTGGGATTGCCTATGATGAAGAGGCATCACTTTATCCGGGCGCGGTTTATCCGGAATATCAGGAGGCAGGAGCAGAGCTGCTGCTTTTAGCAGCAGATGAAGAAAAGAAAAAGTCAAAGGCAGAGCAGGAGGCTAAGCTGATCGCAGAAGAGATTCAGAAGCTGCTGCACTCTTATCAGGTAACAGACAAAGCAGATGGCTGCCTGCGGCCAGTCAGATATGGAGACATTGCCATTTTGCTGCGAAGCGGCTCAGGCTGGGAGGAAAGTTTGCAGGAGGTATTGAGGCAATATGGGATCCCGGCGCATCTGACAGCATCAACAGGCTATTTTTCCTCTAAGGAAATCAGAACGATGCTGCATTTTTTAAGAGTTTTGGACAATCCTCTGCAGGACATCCCCTTGTTCGGCATTATGTGCTCTCCCATTGGCGGTTTTCAGGAAAGGGAGATTGCCCGGATACGGTCGGCTTTTCCAGAAGGAACGCTGTATGAGGCACTGCAGGCATACAGCACCAATGCTGAGCGTGGGAACGAAAAAGCATGTGAGAACGAAAAAGCATGTGAGAACGAAAAAGCATGTGAGAACGAAAAAGCATGTGAGAACGAAAAAGAAAGAGAGTGCGCAAGGGAAAAGGGGCGGCAGCTGCTTTTGCTGCTTGCAAAATACAGGAAAAAGTCCTCTTATGAGCCGGTCAGGCAGCTGCTGCGGGAGCTGCTGGAGGAAACCGGATATATGCAGTATATGACTGCATTTCCCGGCGGAGAAAAGAGAAAGGCAAATCTGGAGATGCTGCTTTTGAAGGCAGTGGATTTTGAAAAAACAGGCAGTCATGGGCTGTTTGCATTTATCCGTTATATGGAGCAGCTGGAAAAGTATGATGTAGATTACGGAGAAGCAGGAACTGTAGATGAAAATGCAGATGTGGTGCGGATCATGAGCATCCATAAAAGCAAAGGACTGGAGTTCCCGGTCTGCATCATAGCCGGGCTTGCAAAACGTTTTCATACAAAGGATCAGGCAAAGAGTCTGCTGATGGATGTGGAGCTGGGCATTGGCTGTGAATATGTAGATCCCCGGCTGCGGCTGCGCAGAACCACTCTGCGCCGGAACGTGCTGGCGAGAAAGCAGCAGCTTGATAATCTGGGGGAAGAGCTGAGGATTTTGTATGTGGCAATGACCCGGGCCAGAGAAAAGCTGATCATGACAGGTACGTTAGAAGAGCCGGAAAAACGGCTGGAGGCGCTGGGACTGGCAGAAGCAGGAGGAGAAAAGGCTGGGCTGTGGCAGCAGAAAGCGGCAGCAGCACCGGTTTCCTTTCTGACCCTTTCCACAGCAGGCTGTCTGCTGGACTTTTTGCTGCCGGTATGGGAAGAGATCAGGGTAGTAAGGCAGGAGGAACTGACAGCAGATGAGGTGGAGTCTACAGTCAGAGAGTATTGGAGAAGGCAGCAGCTTGGGGAATATGAGAAGCAGGCATATGTAGAAGAATGGCAGCAGAGCTTTCAGGAGCGGTTTGCCTATGCCTATCCATGGAAAAATCTGGAACAGCTTTATACCAAGACGACAGTGTCGGAACTGAAAATAGAGAAAATGACAGAAGTGTCAGAGGGTGTACTGTCTCTGTTTGACACCTATGTTAAAGAGCCTTATATCCCCCGTTTTTGCAGAGAAGGACAGAAGCAGTCCGGCAGTGTGAGAGGAAGTGCATTCCACAGGGTCATGGAGCTGCTTGATTTTGCAAGACTGCCTTCGGAAGGAAAGGAACAGGAATTGACTGTATGGGTAAATGCCCTTTTGGAAGGCTTTTTGCAGGATGGAAGGCTGTCTTGGGAGGAGCATGCATATGTGCAGATTCCTAAAATCATCAGGTTTTTGGAATCAAAAGAGGGAATGCGGATGAAAATGGCAGCAGAGCAGGGACTGCTGCATAAGGAACAGCCCTTTATGCTGGGATTGGAGGCGAGCCGGGTAAGACCAGAATTTCCCACTGGGGAAACGGTGCTGATCCAGGGGATCATAGATGTGTATTGGGAAGAAGAAAACGAGCTGGTGGTTTTAGACTATAAAACGGATCGGGTAAGTTCAGAAACGGAGCTGATAGAGCGCTATCAGGCACAGCTGGATTATTACAGCGAAGCACTTATGAAGATTACCGGAAAAAAGGTAAAGGAAAAGCTGATATACTCCTTTTATCTGGGGAAAACACTGTACTGCCTGTGACATAGGCAGACAAAAGCCTATGTCAGGTCTATGCGGGGTTTACAGGAGCAGCCAATGCCCAGTCCGCCGTATCCGATGTGGGCGGAGGTGCCAAGAGACAGATCGCCGGCAAGAACCTCTACACCGGGAAAATAAGCCTGAATTTCCTCCACCCATTCCTGAGAGGCTTCCATGGAAGCGCTGGAGGCAGCCAGCAGATAAAAATCGCCGGCTTCATACCAGGAGGAAAAACGGGTGGACAGATCCTCTTTCATAGCCTCCAGCATAGCCCTTTTAGCTTTCTGGAAGCCCCGGCATTTTTTGTAGGGCTCTAGGGTGCCTACATCAAATTTTAAGATCGGCTTGATATTGAGAACAGTTGCGATAGCAGCGGCGGCAGGTGTGATGCGACCGCCCTTTTTTAAATGCTCCAGAGTATCTACTCCGATATAAATGACCATTTTATCACGGTATTTTTCCAGAATCTGCTGGATCTCTTCTGCAGAAAGCCCTTTTTTGATCAGCTCCAGAGCATCTAAGATCGTGCAGAAAAGGGGCGTGGAAACCCGGCCATTATCCACCACAAGGACTCTGCCCTGATAGGGCTCCTCCCTGGCAAGGGCAAGGGCGGTGGCACAGGAGCCGGACAGCCCGCTGCTGATAGGAATATACAGGATCTTTTCATATTCCGTTAAGGCCTGATCCCAGCAGTCCAGCACGTTGGCAGGAGCCGGCTGTGAAGTGGTAATATCTGCGCCGGAATTCAGCTGTCGGAAAAATTCATCCCGGGACAGGGTAACGTCCTCATAGTAACAGGCTCCATTGATATAAAAGGGCATCGGAAGGACTGTAATACCCAGCTCCTTTGCCTGCTTTTGCGTAATACTGCTGTGACTGTCTGTAACAATACCGATTTTTTTCATAGTCCGCTCTCCTAACATACTATGCTTCAACTTTAGCATGTGGGGAAAGTGGTGTCAACGCAGGAAAAGCTGAAAAATTCTGAAAAAGGACAGAAATGTGAAAAAAGAAGTTGTGTTATGTCATGTTGTATGCTATTCTGTACTTTAGTGGCAAAAGTCACTACTCTGGAGAGTCTTTCCTGACTGGCTGCTGAAGGCGGCAGAACGCTTTTTACCAGTGCAGAGAAAGCGCCGAAGGTGTACGGCAGAGCTTTTCTGCCAATCTCTCAGGCAAAAGGACAGAGCATATTCATATGCATGTTCTACTCTGGAGGGCTGATCGATATCAGCTCTTATTTTTATGCAAAAATGCAAAAGAGAGGAAGGAACAAAATTATGTTAGCAACAATCAGTAGCATTTTGGACAGGATTGACAGTCTTGTCTGGGGAGTACCGCTTATCGTACTCATTTTGACAGTAGGAATCTTTTTGACGATCCGGTTAAGGGGGCTGCAGTTTACCAAGCTGGTACTGGCAGTCAAACATATTATCGCCAATGACAAAAGCGGAAAGGATGGAGAGGTCAGCAGCTTTGGAGCTTTGTGCACAGCTCTTTCCGCAACCATTGGAACGGGAAACATTGTAGGTGTGGCAACAGCCATTGTAACAGGCGGACCAGGTGCTATGTTCTGGATGTGGTTTGCAGCACTGGTAGGAACCGCTACAAAGTACGCAGAATGTCTGCTGGCTGTAAAATACAGGGTGGTAGCAGAGGACGGACATATCATCGGAGGCCCTTTTTACTATATTGAAAATGGAATGGGTAAAAACTGGAAATGGCTGGCAAAGGTATTTGCCTTTTTTGGAGTAGGAGTAGGCTTATTCGGAATCGGTACTTTTACACAGGTCAACGGAATTGCCAGTGCAGTAAATAATTTCTTTGATCCGTCAAATGCATGGACGGTCATGCTCTTTGGAAGAGAGTATTCCTGGACAGTAGTTATTGCAGGTGTGCTGATCACAGCCTGTGCTGGTCTGGTGATCATCGGCGGTCTGCAGCGTATTTCCAAGGTGGCAGAGGTGGTCGTTCCCTTCATGGCAGTGCTTTATGTTGTAGCAGCACTGCTGATCATTATCTGTAATATCACAAAGGTGCCGGCAGCCATCGTAGAGATCATCCAGAGCGCATTTGGACTGAGAGCCGTTGCCGGAGGCGCACTGGGAGCGATCATCGTGGCAATGCAGAAGGGCATTGCAAGAGGTATCTTCTCCAATGAAGCCGGACTTGGAAGTGCACCGATCGCGGCAGCAGCAGCTCAGGTGGATGAGCCGGCAAGTCAGGGACTGGTATCTATGATGGGTACCGTTATCGATACTCTGATCATCTGTACTCTGACAGGTCTGACCATTGTGATCACAGGCACATGGAATATCGGTTTAGAGGGTGTGTCAGTTACCACAAAAGCATTTCAGATGGGACTTCCCTTCCCAGATCAGGTAGGGTCCTTTATCCTGATGGTATGTCTGGTATTTTTTGCATTTACCACCATTCTTGGCTGGGATTATTACAGTGAAAGATGTCTGGAATATCTGACAGGCGGAAATATGAAGGCAGTAAAGGGATACCGCTGGTTATACATTCTGGCAATTTTCATCGGGCCGTATATGACGGTTTCTGCAGTATGGACGATCGCGGATATTTTCAATGGTCTGATGGCACTCCCGAATATGATCGCACTGATCGCTCTGAATGGTGTAGTAGTGGCAGAAACGAAAAAATATCTGGATAAGATTGGAAAATAAGCATACATATCGGAGCATTTTATGGTATACTATAAGAACTTAGCAAGGTATTTTTGAGCTTGGTACGGATAATAACAGCAGGGGAGAATCCATAGGTGGGAGGTTACTATGAGAAGCTCAAGGGAAGAATTGATTCATGCACTTAGCTCTGAATTCAAAAAGTCAGAGGATCTGCCGGACGTAGAAAAGTACGCTCCCAGATTTGATGCCTCTACAGGAACGATGTTCTGTGGGGAAGACAAGGAGTATGCAGTCAGGATGCTGGAGGAAGCGGAGTACTACTTCATGAATTCTTATCAGGTACTGAAAGCATCGGCAGTCAGCAATGAAGACAGAAAGAAAGCGGAGTTTTGCCGGATCGCTTCAGAGGTCATCGGACTTGCAAGACGGAGTAAGCTCTGATTTATTGGCACTTGGAGTGTTTATGCTCTGATAGGATCTTAGATCCTATTGGAAAATGAAAACAGGCAGTTGTTCGCGGCAGGGTTGCCGCAGACAGCTGCCTGCTTTTTTTATAACAGGACAGCGCCCCTTGGGCGCGAAGAGTTCGCAGACGAACTCCTTTCAATTTAAGATATAGGTTAAAATACAAGCTATAGAAGGGAAACTCCCTTTGCTGCCATCTCAGCCAGAGTACTTTCTGGCCAGAGGGAGCACTGTACCTCTCCGATGTGTGCCTTCCGCAGGAAAAACATACAGATGCGAGACTGACCAATACCGCCGCCAATGGTATAAGGAAGCTCTTCGTTTAAAATCGCTTTCTGGAAGGGCAGCTCAGCACGCTCCATGCAGCCAGCCTTTGCAAGCTGTTTCTGCAGAGCATCGGCATCTACACGGATGCCCATGGAAGAAAGCTCCAATGCTATGTCCAGAACGGGATAATAAACCAGAATGTCTGCATTCATTGACCAGTCGTCATAATCCGGTGCCCGTCCATCATGGGGAATCCCGGAGTTTAATTTATCACCGATCTGCATCAGGCAGACAGCACCCTTTGCTTTTGTAATATAATATTCTCGTTCCTTAGGAGTATAGTCGGGAAACATATCCTCCAGCTCCTGGGTGGTAATAAAGAAAATCTCATCCGGGAGGATCTCTTTGATGTAGTCATACTGGATCGACATATATTTTTCTGTTTTCCGTAAAACCTTGTAAATAGTCCTAACAGTATCTTTCAGAGTATCTAAGGTGCGCTGCTCTTTTGAAATGACCTTTTCCCAGTCCCATTGATCTACATAGATGGAGTGAATGTTGTCGGTCTCTTCATCCCGGCGGATCGCATCCATGTCTGTGTACAGCCCTTTACCCATATGAAAATCATATTTTTTCAAGGCATAGCGTTTCCATTTTGCCAGAGAGTGTACGATCTCAGCAGGGGCATCCTGCTGCTCCTTGATGCCAAAAGAAACCGGACGCTCTACACCATTTAAATTGTCATTCAGACCAGATGCAGGATCGACAAACAGAGGGGCTGATACACGGAGCAGATTCAGACGCTCTGCCAGCAGTGTCTGGAA
The DNA here is from genome assembly GCA_964389835.1 of uncultured Lachnospiraceae bacterium. Lineage (GTDB taxonomy): Bacteria > Bacillota > Clostridia > Lachnospirales > Lachnospiraceae > VSOB01. The sequence goes on from CAYMEZ010000015.1 coordinate 22,965, forward strand.
AAAATCCTTTACTGTTTTGATACCGACCTGGGTCTCATAGAGATCCAGCACGGATTGATAACCTTCAGGAATGATATTTGGTTTCATAACATTCTTCATACCTTTCTTTCGATCATATTGCCATCATACATATTGCCATCATACATATTGCCGGCATACATATTGCCAGCATATCGTGCAAATATCCATTACTATATTTAAAACCTTTTTTTTCATAAATGCAAGAAAATTTATGGAAATAAAAATCTTTCCCAAGGATTTTTTTTAGAAAAATGAAAGGCATATTGTGCAAGTTGCCGAAAATAGAAAACATGTTCGGGAACACTTGTTCTGTAGAAAAATAAGTGCTATGCTGTAGATACAAAAAAGGAAAGAAAACCGGAGGGGAAAGCATGGAGTATTTGAGCCGGGAAATGATGGGGATCAAGGAAAAGCTGGGGATACTCAGCGATGCAGCAAAGTATGATGTGGCATGCACTAGCAGCGGAGTAAACCGAAAGGGAGACGGAAAGCACATGGGAAATGCCATGGCATCAGGGATCTGCCACAGCTTCAGTGGGGATGGAAGATGCATTTCCCTGTTAAAAATATTGCTGACCAATGAATGTATTTATGATTGCAAATACTGTGTCAACAGACGTTCTAATGATGTGGCAAGAGCAGTATTTACGCCAGAGGAAATTTGTGATCTGACGATAAATTTCTACCGGCGCAATTATATCGAAGGACTTTTTCTCAGTTCGGGCATCATAGGCAGCCCGGATGTGACCATGGAGCTTTTGTACAGAACGCTTTATCTGCTGCGGAACCGCTATCATTTTAATGGTTATATCCATGTAAAGGCGATCCCAGGGGCAGATCCTTTCCTGATCCAGAAAACCGGACTGCTGGCAGACCGTATGAGTATCAATCTGGAGCTGCCCACAGCAGAGGGACTGCGCACACTGGCACCCAATAAGCACAGGAAAAATATATTAGGTCCCATGAGACAGATACAGAGCGGCATTACCGCCAGTAAAAATGAGCTGGCAGTTTATAAGCATGCACCAAGCTTTGTACCGGCAGGACAGTCTACCCAGATGATCATTGGTGCTACACCGGAAAGCGATTATCAGATTCTTTCAGTAGCGGAAAGCCTGTATCAGAGGTTTGCACTGAAAAGAGTGTTTTATTCTGCCTTTGTTCATGTGAATGAGGACAAACTCCTGCCTTCTTTACCGGGAGGACCACCACTTTTGCGGGAGCACAGACTGTATCAGGCAGACTGGCTACTACGGTTTTATGGATTTTCTGCGAAGGAACTGTTAAATGAAAAGAAGCCCAATTTCAATATTTTGCTGGATCCAAAGTGTGACTGGGCTCTGGGACATCTGGAGCAGTTTCCGGTAGAGATCCAGACAGCAGAGCATGCCATGCTGCTGAGAGTGCCGGGCATCGGCGTGAAAAGCGCGCTGCGGATTTTGCAGGCACGGAAAAGTGCCAGACTGACCTTTGAGGATCTGAAAAAGCTGGGCGTGGTATTAAAAAGAGCCCTTTACTTTATTACCTGTAGTGGGAAGCAGATGTATCCGGTCAGGCTGGAGGAGGATTATATTACGAGAAATCTGTTATATGAAAAGGAACGTCTACCCTTTGAAAAGGATCAGGTCACCTATAAGCAGCTTTCTCTGTTTGACGATTATCATTATGGAAAGCAGGAAGATGGGAGAGAACCATGGAGGAAAATATCCTGATCTGTGAAGATACCTTAGAGGGGATCTTTACCGCAATATACACAGCCTATGAAAGACACTGCATTCCGGAGAAAACGGCAATACAGGTTTCTGAGGAAGAAAATCTGCGCTTGTTTGCCTCCTATGAATATGTGAAAAATGACAGGGAAAAAAGTGAAAAGGTAATCAGAACGCTGAAAAGGAGATTTGGAGAAGAGGGGTTTCAGACATTTTGCTTTGCACTTTCATCGGAGGATAAAGAAAAAGCAACAGTGGTGTACCGAACCATCGCCAGAGGACTTCTGCTGCCTTACCCACAGCAGATATTTGGCAGGTATGCCATAAGAGAAGTGGGAATGCTGGAGAAGCTGCGTCTCAATACATGGAATGAATACCATCATCTTTTGGGATTTTTACGTTTTCAGGAGTTGGAACGAGGAATCTTATTTTCAGAAATAAAGCCTAAGAATCATGTGCTGTTGTTTTTGGCACAGCATTTTGCAGACCGTCTGCCAGAAGAGCATTTTTTGATCTATGATGTAAAAAGGCAGCTGTTTGCAGTGCATGAAGCAGGGAAGCAGTGGTTTCTTACTGATAGTCCCGGTATAGGGGATACGTGGCGGGCAGAGAGCGGAGCAGAGTCAGAATATCAGGAACTATTCAGATACTTTTGTCATAAGATAACAATAAACCAGCGAAAAAATGAAGAATTGCAAAAGGGACTTCTGCCATTAAGATTTCGTCCTTATATGACGGAATTTAAAAAAACATGAATAAAAGTCTTTACTTTTGGAAAAAATAGGCTATAATATCAGAATGGATTCGGGTACTTGTCCAGAAAAATCATACAGATGGACACGGATCAGATATGGGTTACAGTCATATATGTGGGGTTTCGGCGTGTTGATAATTGAAAGGAATGAGAGCAATGAGAATGCAACGGAACATAAGACTAAGGTTGGATGAAGTAAAGGAGTTTGTGGATGCAGCATCTAAATGCGACTTTGATATTGATATTTTCTACAATCATTACACAGTAGATGCAAAATCAATTTTAGGCGTGTACGGACTGGATTTAACCAAGGTACTGACGGTTTGCTGTCACGGATATGACCCAGAGTTCGAGAAATATCTGAGAACATTGGCGGTAGCTTGCTAAGGATAAAGCTGATAGGCGGAAAATTGACTCCCTCTGATGGATAGAGTAGACTATCCTCAAAGGGAGTTTTTGGCTTCATAGGAAAGATATTGTTGCATGAAATAGAAGCACTTCGTGCAGGATGCGCAGCTCGCAGAGAGGTATGATGCCATAAATGGCACTGCTCGCGCGCGGAACAAAAGCTGTGCGATGTCAGAAAGGAGTTGTTATGCAGTTAAAAATATCGGTGCGTAATCTGGTAGAATTTTTTCTGCGAAGCGGAGATATCGATAACAGGCATAGCTCATATTATGAAACAGCCATGTCAGAGGGAAGCCGTATCCATCGTATGATTCAGAAGCGGATGGGGGCAGAATATCGCGCTGAGGTACCGCTGCGCTATTGCTATGCCACCGAAAAATATGAAATCCTGATAGAAGGCAGAGCTGATGGGATCATTACAAACAAAGAGGGCTTTATCATAGACGAGATCAAGGGAACCTATCGTGATCTGCTCAAGCTAAAGGAGCCGGTGCCGGTACATTTGGCACAGGCAAAATGCTATGCTTACCTGTATTGTCAGGAGGCAGAAAAAGGAAGCATAGGTGTGCGGATGACCTATTGCAATCTGGATACAGAGGAAATCCGGTATTTTGACTTTGCCTATTCATATGAGGAATTGGAGAAGTGGTTTCTTGCGCTTATTTTACAGTATCAGAAGTGGACAGATATGGAGTTTGCGTGGAAGGAAAAAAGGCTTTCCTCAATCAGGGAACTGGTCTTTCCGTTTCCATACCGGAAAGGACAGAAGGAGCTGGCAGCCTATGTATACCAAACCATTTGTCATAAGCGTAAGCTGTTTCTGGAAGCCCCTACAGGAGTGGGTAAGACCATCTCTACAGTATTTCCTGCCGTAAAGGCAATGGGAGAGGGTAAGGCGGACAAGCTGTTTTATCTGACGGCTAAAACGATCACAAGGACGGTGGCAGAGGAGACCTTTGCACTGCTGCGAAGCAAGGGACTGGCTTTTAAGACGGTGCTGTTGACTGCCAGAGACAAAATCTGCTTTATGGAAGAGCCGGATTGTAACCCGGAAGCCTGTCCCTATGCGGCAGGACATTTTGACCGTATCAATGATGCGCTTTATGATATATTGACTCATGAGGTTAATTATTCCAGAGAAAGGATTGCAGAATATGCCAGAAAGCATCGGGTGTGTCCCTTTGAAATGGGACTGGATATCAGTCTGTTCTGTGACGGTATTATCTGTGACTATAATTATGTGTTTGATCCTCATGTATATCTGAGAAGATTTTTCGCAGAGGGGACAAACGGGGAATATCTGTTTTTAGTAGATGAAGCCCACAATCTGGTAGAGCGGGGACGGGAGATGTACAGTGCTGCCCTATGGAAAGAGGATTTTCTGGAACTGAAGCGGGAGATCAAAACCACAGATAAAAGGATCAGTCAGCAGCTGGAGCGATGCAACAAGGAGCTGCTGGCAATGAAACGGGAATGCACAGACTATAAGCTCATAGAGAACCTTTCTCCCTTTGTAATGTCGCTTACCAGACTCCATACCTCTCTCAATGAGTTTCTGGAAGCTCATGAGGAAAAAGCAATGACAGGAATCCGAAAAAAGATTCTGGATTTTTATTTTCAGGTATCCCATTTTCTGGAAACCTATGAGCTGCTTGATGAAAACTATCAGGTCTATACCAGACTGGAGACAGATGGGAGATTTCAGATCCGTCTGTTTTGTGTGAATCCGGCTGCTAATTTACAGGAATGTATGGCGAGGGCTGTCAGCACGACTTTATTTTCTGCAACCCTGCTTCCGATCCAGTATTACAAAAGGCTGCTGGGCGGAGAAGAAAAGGACTATGAGGTTTATGCCGAATCTACCTTTGAACGGAGCAGATGCCGGATCCTAGTGGGAAGTGATGTGACCACCCGTTATACCAGACGGGGTGAGGAGGAATATCGCCGGATCGCCCGGTATATTTATGAAACAGTAAAAAATAGATATGGAAATTATATGATCTTTTTCCCCTCCCATTTATTTTTGCAGCGTGTATATGAGATTTATACAGCCGAATTTCAGGAATATGAAACACAGGAATGTATCATGCAGGAGGGGTATATGAATGAACGTGCCAGAGAGGATTTCCTGCAGCGTTTTTCAGTAAATGAGGATTGTGATCTTTCCCGGCTCATACAAATGGAAATAGAACTGGAGGAGGAAAAAAGCCTGTTGGGCTTTTGTGTGCTGGGCGGTATTTTCAGCGAGGGCATTGACCTGAAAAATGACAGTCTGATCGGGGCGATCATCGTAGGTACGGGAATTCCACAGGTCTGTCCGGAGAGAGAGATCCTGAAGCAGTATTTTGACCGGGAGGGCGGCGATGGCTTTGATTATGCCTATCGTTATCCGGGAATGAATAAGGTGCTGCAGTCTGCCGGAAGAGTCATCCGTACTGCAAAGGATGTAGGGATTGTGGTTTTGCTGGATGAGCGATTTGAAAATCCCTCCTATCGCCGGCTGTTTCCAAGAGAGTGGGAGGAATGTGAACGGGTCAGAGTAGATACCATTGGCAGACGGGTGGAAGTATTCTGGGATGAGTGGCTGTAGATGGGAATAAAGGACTGGTAAAATAGGTCTACATAAAACTTTATTTGGAACAATTATGTTTCTGGTACTTTGGATGGAGAATAAGTCGAAAAATGAAAAATCCTGTCGAAAATTGCAGGAATGACAGTCATTTTTTGAAAAACTGACTGTTGTGTCATTGTGGATAACTATGTGGAAAGTGGGGATTTCTCGGCATTCTGACACTCAAAATGCCGAGAGTGTCAGTTGCCTGAAAAAATGTACTTGCAAGACGAATTGCAAAATGAATAGAAGCTTGGTAGATTTTATGTAAACATCACAGCTTATTGTGGATGAAAGCACAGAGCTGCGCAATATGCTGTGGGTCGGTTGCCCAGGAGGTGCAGAAGCGAACCACCTGCCTCTGGTCTGGCAGAGCAGCCCAGTGACTGAAGGAATAGTGCTCCTGCAGCAGCTGATATTGCTGCTCAGTCAGGATCGGGAACTGCTGGTTGGTGTAGGAGTCATAATAAAAGGGGATCTTTTTCTGGGCAAATGCCTCCTTCAGCTCCATTGCCAAAGCGATCGCATGACGGGAAATCTCCAGATACAGATCCTCTGTAAACAGGGTCTCAAACTGGATGCCAAGCAGTCTGCCCTTTGCCAGCATAGCGCCATGCTGCTTGATGTAATAGCGAAAATCCTTTTTTAAAGCCGGAGCAGTAATGACAACTGCTTCGCCGAAGAGCGCCCCAACCTTCGTGCCGCCGATGTAAAAAACATCGCAGAGAGAGGCAAGCTCTGCAAGGGTTAAGTCGTTTTTGGGAGAGGCAAGTCCATAGCCTAATCTTGCACCGTCCAGAAACAGGGGCAGGGACAGCTGGCGGCAGAGAGCACTGATCTTTGTCAGCTCCTCTTTAGAGTACAGCGTTCCGTTTTCTGTAGGCTGGGAAAGATATACCATGCCCGGCTGGACAATGTGTTCATGGTCACTGTCATTATAATGGTCATCATAGCAGGCTTTGATGGAAGCGGCATCCAGCCGTCCGTCAGTGGTCTTTAACGCAAGCACCTTGTGCCCGCTGGCTTCAATAGCACCTGTTTCATGTACGTTGATATGCCCTGTGTCAGCACAGATGACACCCTGATAAGGGCGCAGGATCGAAGTGATCACTACCGTATTGGTCTGGGTGCCGCCTACCAGAAAATGCACATCTGCCGTGGGTGCCTGGCATGCGCTGCGTATGAGCCTGCGGGCATTTTCACAATGAAGATCCGTGCCATAGCCGGGGGCCTGCTCCAGATTGGTCTGGGTCAGACGTTTTAGGATCAGCGGATGAGCACCCTCCAGATAATCAGATTCAAATCGTATCATGTTTAGTCCTCCTGTTTGTTGCTTTTTTGTGTATGCCTTTTGAAGGTTAATTTATTTTCAGAAATCATCAGTCCCATTAAAGTCAGAACAGAGCCTAAAATCGCTGCCGGTGTCATGTGTTCCTTTAAAAGCAGGGAAGCGGCAATGATGGTAATGACAGGTACGGCATAAATATATACACTTGCAGTCATTGTGCCAAGGAGCTTTAAAGCGTAGTTCCAGATAGCAAAGCAGATGGCACAGGCACCGATGCCCAGATACAAAAAATTGCCTGCATACACAGGTGCTGCCAGCATGGATACATCGGGAGAAAAGGGCAGAAAGAAAAGCAGTGGCAGCATAAAGATCAGCCCATAGAGAAAAATCCGTCTGGTGATCAGCACAATGGGATAGCCCATGGCGTTGATCTGCTTCATCAGCACAGAATAGACAGCCCAGAGCGCAGCTGCGAAAAGAGCGAGAAAGTCGCCGAAAGGATTAATGTGCAGCTGTGACAGATCGGTAAAGGTGATCAGAGCGATCCCCGTAATAGCAAAGAAAAAGCCAATGAGAAAGGAAGTGTTCATATGGTCTCCCTGCTTGAAGAGGTGGGAGATCACCACAGTAAAAAAAGGAGCTGTGGAAACCAGAATTCCTACATTGGAGGCAGTTGTATAGGTAAGTGAGATATTTTCAAACAGATAATACAGGGTAACGCCGGAAAGTCCGGCAGCCGCCATCAGAAGCTCCTGTCTGGGCGTTGGCGCGGTAAATCGTTTGGGACAGATAACACAGAGGGTTGCCAGTCCTAAAAGAAACCGGATAAAAAGAATTTCTACAGGGGTATAGCCTGTTAATAGATATTTTGTGGAAATAAAGGTAGTTCCCCAGATCAAAACACACAGTATGCACAGTAGATGACCTAAGATGCGTTTAGTTTTCATATACTTCCTCCCATAATAAAGCCAGATAGTTTTCAAAAATAACTCCCTCCTGGATCGGCACGCCTGCCTGATAAGAGGCATTGACACAAAGGGAAATAAAATCAGCTGCTTTTTGGACAGAGTGCTGGAAGGAATGTCCGTTTAAGGCATCTGCCGTAAGGATAGAAGCAAAAATGTCGCCGGTGCCGGGACGGGATTCCCCATTGCAGGGTGTCTGATAAGAAAATGTATGGATGCCTGCCTGTTTTTTTTCAGAACAGTAATTTATGACATTGGTGTCATCTTGTATCCCTGTAATGGCAACCTTGGAAGGCCCCATTTCATGCAGCTTTTCAGAAATCTCCTGTAAGAGAGCCGTACTGACGTTTTTTTCGGGATATTTTGTGTCAGTGAGCAGACACGCTTCTGTCAGATTGGGTGTCAGTATTGTGGCATAAGAAACCAGAGATTTCATTTCCTGACAAAGAGCAGCAGTAACGATCCGGTAGGTTTTGCCGTGATCTCCCATTACCGGATCAAGCAGGACCAGAGGGGATGCATTATGGCTTTGCTGCTTTAAAAATCGCCGTACACTTTGAAATTGTCTGGGAGAATTTAAAAAGCCGCAATAAATCCCATCAAATAGAAGTCCGAGAGAATCATAGCCCTTCAGATAAGAAGAAAGTCCATCGGTCAGATCCTGATAATAATAGGAATGAAATCCCATGTGGTTGGAAAAAACAGAAGTAGGTACAGGACATGCCTGTACCTTCATCGCGTTTATAATAGGAAGAACCACTGCCAGTGAACAGCGTCCAAAGCCTGTCAGATCATTGATTACAGCCGCTCTTTTAGGAATAACGGCAGGAAAAGTCTGTTTCATGAAATTCACCTTCTGTAGGAATATCGTCTGCCTGTCAAAGCAGTTGTTCCCATTGTAATCAATCTGCTGCTTTTTTTCAAGACAGAGTGTCATTTAAGGCTCTGGCTACAGCAGGGCGGATCGCAATACTGAGAGGAACTGCAACGATCACTGCGATGATGCCATTGATGGCAGAAATGACTCCCTTCTGACCCACTGCCAGAAAAACAGCAGCAAGAGGCATCTGCAAAAAAACATAGGATTCAAAAAAGCTTTTCGACAAATACAGGAGCACATAGGTTAATGCACCAAAGACTCCGGAAACGGCGCTGAAAAAAATCTGATTTTTGTAGGCTTTCCATTTCTGGTATAGGATTCCGCAGACCCATGCCATAAGAAATTTAAAAACAAAGGTAAAAGGGGCAGAGGTTATGTATACAGGATCGGTCAGATCAAAAAATGCAGAGCCGATGCCGGCAGACAATCCCCCCAGAACAGGCCCTAACAAAAAACCGCTTAACAGGCACATTACATTTCCAATGTGCAGTCTGGTGTTCCCGATCGCAGTTGGAATCGGAAAGGAAATCTTAGAGGCGACAAAGACCATGGCTGCCATCAGACCTACCAAGGTGATCTCTTTGATCGATATTTTCTTTTTCATGATAATTTCTCCTGACTATTTTCTAAACTGGCATATGCTAGATTTTATTATACTTACTTGTGGCATTGCTTGAATAGCCAATTATGAAATTTTTAACCATGCCAGTTTCATAAAAATCTGTGAAAGTTTTGTTAAGAATTTGGGATTGAATTGACGGAGAAAAAAAATAAGCATAAACTAAATTTTTAGATATGGAGGCGTTTGCTATATGAAACGATATGTAAAGTATGTAAGACCCTATTGGAAGTATTTTGTGCTGACTCCGATCCTGATGCTGACAGAGGTGGTCGGCGAGGTAGTGCTTCCGGCACTTATGGCGCAGATCATCAATGTTGGTGCAGCCCAGCATAACATTCCTTATATTGTGGGTGTTGGCACAGTTATGCTGATAACAGCGCTGCTTATGATGGCAGGCGGTATTGGCGGCGCATATTTTGCGGCAAAGTCGGCGATCAGCTTTTCGGCAGATCTGCGCAGCGATGTGTTTTTGAAGGTTCAGAAATTTTCTTTTCAGAATATTGATTCCTTTAGCACAGGCTCGCTGGTAACAAGACTGACCAATGATATTACCCAGGTACAGAACGTGATCATGATGGGACTGCGTATGCTGCTTCGGGCACCGGGGATGCTGATCGGTGCCGTGATCATGGCGTTTATCATGAATCCCCGGCTGGCATTGATCCTGTTGGTGGTGATCCCGCTGCTGGCAGCTGCCATCGGCACGATCATTAAGACTGCATTTCCCAGATTTGGGATCATGCAGAAAAAAATAGATGCCGTTAATTCACGGATTCAGGAAACATTAACGAATGTGCGGATCATCAAATCCTTTGTGCGGGGAGAATTTGAAGAAGAAAAGTTTGCAGAAGCAAACAATGATCTGAAGGAATCAGGTATGTCAGCCCTTAAGGTGGTCATTCTGAATATGCCGGTTATGACGCTTGCCATGAATATTACTACGCTGGCTGTAGTCTGGGTAGGAGGGAAGCAGGTGCTGGCAGGAAGTATGCCGGTAGGTGATCTGACTGCATTTACTACTTATATTGTACAGGTACTGATGTCCCTGATGATGCTTGCCATGGTACTTCTGCAAAGCAGCCGTGCAGTTGCCAGCCTGAAGCGTATTACAGAGGTGCTGGATGCGCGGATTGATCTGACTGATGAGGATGCAGCCAGAAAGGATGCAGTGGTAGAAAAGGGCTCTGTAGAATTTAAAAACGTATCCTTCTCTTATTATAAGGAAAGTCAGGAAAAGGTTCTTTCGGATATTTCTTTCCGCATAGAAGCAGGAGAAACGGTGGGGATCATTGGTTCTACCGGCTGCGGAAAAACAACTCTTGTACAGATGATCCCCCGTTTATATGATACAGATGCCGGTGATGTTTATGTAGATGACATTAATGTCAGAGACTATTCTTTGCGTCATCTGCGTGATGGCGTAGGTATGGTGCTGCAGAAAAATGTGCTTTTTTCCGGTACGATTGCAGAAAACCTCCGCTGGGGTGATGAGCAGGCGGATATGGAGACGATTATGACAGCAGCGTCAGAGGCACAGGCAGCAGGCTTTATTGCCTCTTTCCCGGATCAGTATGAAACCAGTCTGAGCCAGGGCGGTGTCAATGTATCAGGTGGACAGAAGCAAAGACTCTGTATTGCAAGAGCACTTTTAAAGAAGCCGAAGATCCTGATACTGGATGACAGCACCAGTGCGGTGGATACTGCCACAGAGGCGCAGATACGTAAGAGCTTTTCCACTACCTTAAAGGATACGACTAAGATCATCATTGCACAGCGGATCACCTCTGTTATGGATGCAGACAAGATCATCGTTATGGAGGAAGGAAGGATTGCAGACATCGGAGCCCACAAAGAGCTGCTGCTGCGCTGTGAAACCTATCGGGAGATTTATGAATCCCAGATGGATAAGGAGGTAACAGCATAATGGCAGGAACAGAAAGAACTCAGACAGGACCGGCAGGCCCCAGGGGACGTAACAGAGGAATGCTGGTTTCGGGAAAACCCAAGGAGACGAAAAAAACCATCCGGCGGCTGGCAGCTTATCTGAAGGGAGATAAAGCCAGACTCATGCTTGTACTGTTCTGCGTGATCGTAACAGCACTGTCTTCTCTTGCAGGCTCTTATATGCTGCGCCCCATCATCAATGGACTGACTTCGGGGCAGGGAAATGTGGCATTTCTGGCAAGATCCATTGGTATCATGCTGCTGATCTATGCAGCAGGGGTTCTGTCACAGTATCTTCAGGCAAGGATCATGGTTGAGGTTTCCCAGAATGCATTGCAGAAGCTGAGAAATGACCTGTTTTGCAAGATACAGAAGCTGCCGGTGCGATTTTTTGACAGCAATTCCCATGGCGATGTTATGAGCCGGTTTACCAATGATGTGGACGCGGTAGGAGAAATGCTGAATCAGACTCTGGTGCAGATCATTTCCGGTATCATCAGCATCGTAGGAACCTTTTCTCTGATGCTGTATACCAATGTATACCTTACGCTCGTAACAGTGGTCATGCTGCCACTTATGGTGCGGGCAGGCCAGATGGTGGCAAAACGGAGCAGAAAATATTATGAGGCACAGCAGGAGGCCCTTGGCAGCCTGAACGGTTACATTGAAGAAACTGTAACAGGGCAGAAGGTAGTAAAGGTATTCTGCCATGAGGAGCAGGCGATCAGAGAGTTTGAGGAGCATAATCGTCTGCTTAGGGAAAAGCAGCTGGGAGCTCAGTTCTTTGGCGGAATCATGGGGCCGGTTATGAGTAATTTAAGTCAGGTCAATTATACTATGACAGCTGTTGTAGGAGGAATCCTGTGCGTAGCAAGAGGCTTTGATATCGGCGGGCTGACGGTATTTGTAAATTACTCCAGGCAGTTCAGCCGTCCCATCAATGAGCTTTCCATGCAGATGAACATTATCTTTTCTGCATTGGCAGGTGCAGAAAGAGTATTTAAGATCATGGATGAGGCAGAAGAGCCTGAGAACAGAAAAGGGGCTCTTTCCATAGAAGAGAGCAATGGAAAATGGAGATGGAACGTTCCGGCAGAAAATAGCAGCTATGAGTTCAAAAGAGAAAATCCTGATTTCCATGCAGAGGTGGTGCTGCAGGACGTAACCTTTGGCTATCAGCCGGACAAAACGATATTAAAGCATATTACCCTGTATGCAAAGCCGGGGCAGAAGATTGCCTTTGTTGGCTCTACAGGAGCGGGCAAGACCACCATTACCAATCTGCTGAATCGGTTCTATGACATTGAAAGCGGCTGCATTACCATAGACGGAGTAGATATTATGGATATTGACAGGGCATCCCTGCGCAAAAATGTGGCAATGGTATTGCAGGATACCCATTTGTTTGCCGGTACTGTTATGGAAAATATCCGGTACGGCAGACTGGATGCAACAGATGAAGAGGTCATAAAGGCGGCAAAGACAGCCAGTGCCCATTCCTTTATCATGCGTCTGGAGCATGGCTATGATACCATGCTGGAGGGTGACGGTGCTAATTTAAGTCAAGGTCAGAGGCAGCTTTTAAACATTGCAAGGGCAGCTGTTTCCAAGGCACCTATTCTGATAATGGATGAGGCAACCAGCTCTGTGGATACACGGACGGAGAAGCATATTGAGCGGGGAATGGATCGTCTGATGGCAGAACGCACGACCTTTGTTATTGCCCACAGACTTTCAACTGTGCGCAATGCCAATGCGATCATGGTCTTAGAAAATGGAGAGATCATAGAGCGCGGCGATCATGAAGCACTGCTGGAGCAGAAGGGCAGATATTACAATCTCTATACAGGACTGAGTGAGCTGGAATAAGGTTGCTTCTTGACAAATGGACTTTCACTTACTATTATGGAATTATTAAGAAAGCCCTGCCATAACAGGACGGTGTGGGTACAAATAGATATAAAAAGGTAATGACAAAGAGGAGTATGTGAGGATCACTTATCAGAGAGAGCACCCTTAGGCTGAAAGGTGCTTGAAGCAGATATCACAGAAGGTAGCTTTGAAACCGGGAGTCTGAACAGCAGACGGTCATGCAGTGGAGCTTGTCATGCTGACAGCTGGTAAAGTAGGATTTCACGCTTCGTCCCCGTTAGCGGACTTACATCTGGCAGCAGCCGGAGTTTTAGAGTGAGAAACAAAGGTGGTACCGCGGATATTCGCCCTTTATCGTTAATTCGATAAAGGGTTTTTATTTTATCACAAAAAGGAGATTTTACATGAGCAAAGAACTTGCAAAGACCTATGACCCCCAGGGCATAGAGGACAGATTGTATCAGAAATGGCTGGATAAAAAATATTTCCATGCCGAAGTAGATAAGACAAAGAAACCGTTTACGATCGTTATTCCCCCTCCAAACATCACGGGACAGCTTCATATGGGACATGCATTTGACAATACGATGCAGGATATTCTGATCCGTTTTAAACGTATGCAGGGATATAATGCTCTCTGGCAGCCGGGTACCGATCATGCCAGCATTGCAACCGAAGTCAAGATCATTGAAAAGCTGAAGGAAGAAGGCATTGATAAGCACGACCTGGGAAGAGAGGGCTTCCTTGAGCGGGCATGGGAGTGGAAAAAGGAATACGGCGGACGTATCATCAGCCAGCTGAAAAAGATCGGCTCCTCCTGCGACTGGGACAGAGAGCGTTTTACGATGGACGAAGGCTGCAATAAGGCAGTTACGGAAGTATTCTGTAAAATGCACGAAAAGGGCTGGATCTATAAGGGCAGCCGTATCGTCAACTGGTGTCCGGTCTGCAATACATCGATTTCCGATGCGGAAGTAGAATATGAAGAGCAGGCAGGTCATTTCTGGCATATCAAATATCCGCTCATCGAAGAGGACGGAAGCGTCAGCAAGACGGAGTTTTTAGAGTTTGCAACAACACGTCCAGAGACGATGCTTGGTGATACGGCAGTGGCAGTCAATCCAGAGGATGAGCGTTATGCACACCTGATCGGAAGAAAAGTAATGCTTCCGATTTTAAACCGCCAGATCCCCATCGTTGGAGATTCCTATGTAGATATGGAATTTGGTACAGGCGTTGTTAAGATCACACCGGCGCACGACCCCAATGACTTTGAGGTTGGAAAGCGGCACGCACTGCCGGAGATCAATATTTTAAACGACGATGCCACCATCAATGAAAACGGCGGAAAGTTTGCCGGAATGGATCGTTATGAAGCGAGAGATGCGATTATTGCAGAGCTGACAGAGCTTGGACTCTTTGTACGCATAGAAGACCATACACACAATGTGGGAACACATGACCGCTGTAAGACAACCATCGAACCGCTCATTAAAAAGCAGTGGTTCGTAAAAATGGATGAGCTGATCAGGCCCGCAGCAGAGGCTGTCAGAAAGGGAGAGATCCGTCTTATTCCAGAACGTATGGAAAAAACCTATTTTAACTGGACGGACAATATCCGTGACTGGTGTATTTCCAGACAGCTCTGGTGGGGACACCGGATTCCGGCATATTATTGTGACAAATGCGGAGAGGTCATTGTTTCAAGACAAGCTCCCCAGACTTGTCCGAAATGCGGCTGTGAGCATCTGACACAGGATCCTGATACGCTGGATACCTGGTTTTCATCGGCACTCTGGCCGTTCTCCACACTTGGATGGCCGGATAAGACAGAGGATCTGGAATATTTCTATCCCACTGATGTACTGGTGACAGGATATGACATCATCTTTTTCTGGGTCATCCGAATGATCTTCTCAGGCTATGAGCAGATGGGCGAGAGACCGTTTAAAACCGTGCTGTTCCACGGTCTTGTGCGGGATTCACAGGGACGGAAAATGTCCAAATCGCTGGGCAACGGCATTGATCCCCTTGAGATCATCAGCCAGTACGGTGCGGATGCACTTCGTATGACGCTGATCACCGGAAATGCACCGGGCAACGATATGCGCTTTTACTATGAGCGTGTGGAAGCAAACCGCAATTTTGCAAATAAAGTATGGAACGCTTCCCGCTTCATTATGATGAACATGGAAGGCAAGACGATCAGTGAGCAAAGCAGCGGGCAGCTTCAGCCGGTTGATAAATGGATCTTATCGAAGTTAAATACACTCGTGAAGGATGTTACCGAAAATATGGAGCATTTTGAGCTTGGTATTGCGGTGCAGAAGGTATATGACTTTATCTGGGATGAGTTCTGTGACTGGTATATCGAAATGGTAAAACCGAGACTGTATAACAGCGATGATGCAGACAGCCAGGCGGCAGCTCTCTGGACATTAAAGACGGTTCTGATCGGAGCCTTAAAGCTGCTGCATCCGTATATGCCGTTTATTACCGAAGAGATTTTCTGCAACCTGCAGGATGAGGAAGAGTCCATTATGATCTCCAAATGGCCGGAATATCAGGAAGAATGGAATTTTGCGAAAGAGGAAAAGGATATTGAAGCCATCAAGGAGGCAGTCCGCGGCATCCGAAATGTCCGTACGGAAATGAATGTGGCACCGAGCAGAAAAGCGAAGGTTTATGTGGTGAGTGAAAACGAAGCGGTGCGTACCACCTTTGAAGAAGGCAAGCTGTTCTTTGCATCACTGGCATATGCTTCCGAAGTTGTCATTCAAAAAACAAAGGACGGTATTGAGGATGATGCGGTATCCGTTGTGATCGCGGATGCAGCTGCATATATCCCCTTTGCTGAATTGGTTGACATAAAACAGGAAATTGAACGTCTGACAAAGGAACAGAAAAAGTTAGGCGGAGAGATCATGCGCTGCAACGGAATGCTGAACAATGAAAAGTTCATTTCCAAAGCACCGGCGGCAAAGATTGAAGAAGAAAAAGAAAAGCTGAAAAAGTATACTCAGATGCTGGAACAGGTCGAAAACCGCTTGCAACAATTACAAAAATAAGTGATACTAGAAGTAGAGAAAGATGCGTTGCGGATGAGGCAGGTGATTCCATGGATGAAGAAATCTTAACACTAACAAAAGAACAGCTGGCAGAATTGAGAAAGAGATTTTTACATGGAAGCAGAATCCAGGAGAAGTCGTACGTCCGTGTAAGTGATGACAAGATGGAAGCATGGATGTATCTGTCTGAGCCTTCGGAGGAAAAAGAAAAATATAAGGTGGATGATCTTCTGGAGATGCTTCGCGCAGAAGGTGTGACAACAGGGTATCTGATGCCACGCCTTGTTGCCATCTCCAAAAAGGGGGTTTATCAGAGGGAGATTCTGGTAGCCCGTGGAAAAGAAGTAGTGGAAGGCAGCGATGGCTATTTTGAGTATTTCTTTACGCCGGATGAGCTTGCAGAGGCAGCGCCTGCGATCCGGGAGGATGGTTCGGTGGACTACAGCAGCATGAGTGCGCTGCAGAGTGTTCAGGAAGGCGATATGCTGGCAAAATATTATCCGGCCAGAGCCGGAGAGGACGGCTATCGGATCGATGGGGAAGTGCTGAAAAGCACTGCGGTCAAGGAGCTGCAGCCTCTCAGAGGACTTTCCATTGAGCGGAAAGGGGATACCTATTATGCCAAGGCTGCTGGAAAAATAGAGATCAAAAATGGCAACATCGACATCAGGACGGTACATGAAATACCGGGGGATGTGGACCTGAGCATAGGAAAGATAGAGTTTTTTGGTGACATCACCATTGGCGGCAGTGTCAGTGCCGGAGTCATCATTCGCGCAGGGCGCAATCTGATCATTGACGGGACGGTGGAGAGTGCGGAGCTGTTTGCCGGCGGCGATATTGTATTAAAGCGCGGCGTTCAGGGAAACATGAGAGGACGTGTGCGTGCCAGAGGCAGTGTGTACGCCAACTTCATCGAGCAATGTGATGTAACGGCGGATAAAAATGTGGAAGCCAATTATATCCTGAATGCGAATGTAAGGGCAGAAAACAAGGTTTTTGTTAAGGGAAAAAAGGGCAGCATCATTGGAGGCAAGGTATCGGCACTACAGGGGATCGAAGCATATCAGCTGGGCAATCCGGTAGAGGTGCGTACCATTGTGCATGCTGGTTATGAAAAAGAAATATTTGACCGATATGTGCGCTGCGCAGAGAAGGAAAAAGAGATAGAGGAAAAGCTGGAGGACATTTTGGAAAAAATGGAAGAGCTGATCAAGCGCAAGCAGTTTCAAGGGGAAACTGATGCAGGCAGCCTTCTGATCCTGAACGAGAAAAAGGATGAGTACTTTAAGCAGCTGGATGAGGTACGTGAGGAGATCGACCATTGTCAGGAAAGGATCGGCAAGGGAAAGGGTGCCAGGATCAATTCTGAGGGACCTACCTACAATGGCGTGATCATCAGCATCGATGGCTGCAGCAGGCAGGCAAGCAGCGGAATCCAGTATGTTACCTACAGATGTATTCAGGGAGAGATCGTGCCAGAAGCCTTCCGGCGTATGGTGCGTTAGGACGTAGATGATGAAATATGAAGAGGTAGAGGCGTATCTTTTAGAGATTCCCCGATTTACCAGAAAAAATTCTTTGGAGGACACGAAGGGCTTTTTGCAGGAGCTTGGCAGTCCATGCCGGAAAAAGACTGTGATCCATATTGCAGGCACAAACGGAAAGGGTTCTGTTTGTGCCTATTTGTCGTCTGTACTGCAAAAGGGAGGCTACCGGGTAGGGATGTTTACCTCGCCTCATTTGGTCACCATGCGGGAGCGTTTTCGTATCGGCGATGAGCTGATCAGCAGAGAGCATTTTATCAGGTGCTTTGAACGGGTAAAGGAACAGCTTGGGACGGGCAGTATGGGAAAAAGAGGGTATCATCCCAGCTTTTTTGAGATGCTGTTTTTTATGGCGATGGTGTATTTTGAAGAGGAGCAGGCAGAGGTCCTTTTGCTGGAAACAGGACTGGGCGGACGACTGGATGCGACAAATTCCGTAGATAAGAAAGCGTTGTGTGTCATTACAGAGATCGGGCTGGATCATATGGAATATCTGGGGAATGATATTTCAATGATCGCAGGAGAAAAAGCAGGAATTTTAAGGGAACGTGTCCCGGTGGTCTTTGCTGATAGGGAAAATGAGGCGGCAGATGTGATAAAAGAGAGGGCAAAGCGGCTCTCCTGCCCGGTTTTTCCTGTGTCGAAACATGACATACGAAATTTAGAGTTTCACAAAAATTTCATTGATTTTTCTTATAATACTCGGTATTATGGATATGTTAGATGCCGACTTGGCACGTGTGCGGCTTATCAGCCGGAAAATGCTTCGTTGGCAGTATGTGCGCTGGATGTGCTTGCAGATCAGCTTCCGGTAACAAAGACCGCTCTGGAAGAGGGAATGGCGGCGGCAAGCTGGGAAGGCAGGATGGAGGAGATATTTCCCGGTGTATTTTTAGACGGCGCACACAATATAGATGGAATACAGGCGTTTCTGGAGACGGTCAGGGCAGATGGCTGCACTGGCAGTAGGGGACTGCTTTTTTCGGCGGTACAGGATAAACAGTATCAGGAGATTGGGGCAGCCTTGAACGCTTCAGGACTATTTGACAGAATATATCTGACAGAATTAAAAAATCCAAGAGGCCTTTTGCTGCGGGAGCTGCAGGGTGTATTTGAAGGCAGAGGAGTGGCTGTGGCAGATGCCGCATCGGCGCTGGAATTGCTGCTGCAGGAAAAAGGTGGGCAGGACAGGGTATATATTGCGGGTTCCTTGTATCTGGCAGGAGAGATCAAGGAATGGATGAAGAGGAATTGACATGATTAATTTTGAGGAAGAATTAAAAAAGTTTCATCCCAGTCTGGAGGTAGAGGATGCAGTGGATGCGATCTACAATCAGGATCTTACAGATGTGGCAGATGTTCTGGTGGGAATGTTAAAGGAAGTAAAAGAGGAAGAGTAGAGGTACTGCATGATATGTTTTAATTGCGGGTGCCAGTTGTCGGAAAAAGATTTCTGCACAAGCTGCGGGGCAGACGTAGCTCTTTATAAGAAAATCATGTATACATCCAATTTCTTTTATAATGAGGGGTTGGAAAAAGCGAATGTGCGGGACCTGTCCGGTGCTGTTACCAGTTTACGGCAGAGTTTGAAATTTAATAAATACAATATAGAAGCGAGAAATCTGCTGGGGCTTGTGTACTACGAAATGGGTGAGGTAGTAAAGGGTCTGAGCGAATGGGTGATCAGTAAGAATCTGCGTCCTACCAAAAATATCGCAGATGATTACATTGATATGATCCAGGAAAATCCGGGACGTCTGGAAACGATCAACCAGACGATCAAAAAATATAATCTGGCACTGAATTACTGTCAGCAGGACAGTCTGGATCTGGCAGTGATCCAGCTGAAAAAGGTGCTGTCCTTAAACCCGAACTATGTCAGGGCGCATCAGCTTCTGGCACTTTTGTATATGAAAAGCGAGGAGTGGGAAAAGGCAAAGCGAGAGCTGGAAAAGTGCAGGCGGATCGATGCCGGCAATACGACCACGCGTAGGTATCGCAAGGAAGTAGAGGCAATGCTGGATATGGCAGAAAATGCCAGAGCAGGAGCCAAGAAAAAGGGACGGCAGGAGGAGGTACTCAAATACCAGAGCGGCAATGAGACCATTATCCAGCCGATCAACAATAAAGAAAACAGAAGTGTATCCACTGTATTAAACATCGGCATCGGGATTGCCATTGGTGTGGCAGCGGCATGCTTTTTGATCCTTCCGGCAAGGATGAATTCCATCAACAGTCAGGCGCAGGATGAGCTGCGGACGATCAGTGAGCAGTTAGACAAAAAGACTGGTGCAATGGAAGAGCTGGAGCAGACGGCAAAGACACTGACAGATGAAAATGCCAGGCTGAAGCAGGAGCTGGAGGATTATATCGGAACAGACGGCAGGATGGTAGTCATTGACGGGCTGCTAGAGGCGGTTAATCTTTATATCGAGGATCCGGATGGTGTGGCAGCAGTGGCTAAGGCACTGGAAAAGATCGACACTGCTGAGGCAGACAAAATAGAGCTGGAGAGCTTTCAGACGCTGTATCAGATGCTGCTTTCGCAGGTAGGACCATCCATTGCCAACGCATACTATGAGTCAGGAATGGACGCATATCAGAAGGAAATGTATGAGGCGGCTATCACAGATTTTGCAAGGGCTGCTGAATATGATCCGGAAAATGGAGACATTCTTTATAATCTGGGCAATGCTTACCGGCAGAATGGAGATAAGGAGGAGGCAATAGAGACTTATCGTCTTGTTATTTCCCAGTTTGCCGATACAGAAAAAGCCAGAAGAGCGCAGAGCTATCTGGATGAGTTAAACGAAGGCTAAAGCCGGATACGGTTAAAATACGAAAGAAGACATGACCTGAAAGGGACATGTCTTTTTTGTTTGCGGAAAGCACAGGCAGTAAATATACACCGCAATAAAAGGTGTGCACATATTAGGCAGAAAGGGGTACATATGGAAGACAGATTTCAGATGATCGAAAACTATTTGATGATACAAATGCCGGAGGAAATTGACCACCATCAGGCACTGGAGCTTAGTGAGGACGCGGATCGTTATATTGTGAAGAAACCAGTGAAGAATATCGTATTTGATTTTGAAGCCACCAGATTTATGGACAGTTCAGGGATCGGGATCATAGCTGGAAGGTATAAAAAGATCGCCTGCTTTGGCGGACAGGTTTATGCGATCAATGCAAATAGTCAGATCATGAGGATGCTAGAACTGTCAGGACTGAAAAAAGTGCTGAATGTTAAGGAGTAGGAGGATACAGATGGATAACGAAATGAAAGTGGAATTTGATGCCATTTCAACAAATGAAGCCTTTGCAAGGGTGGCAGTAGCAGCCTTTATGACACCCTTAAATCCCACATTGGAGGAAATCGCAGATGTGAAAACAGCTGTTTCAGAGGCTGTAACAAATGCGATCATACACGGGTATGAGCAAAGGAAAGGAAAAGTAAGTCTGCATTGCTGGTCAGAGGGGCAGAAGCTACATATAGAGGTCTGGGATGAGGGAAATGGGATCGCGGATATTCCCCGTGCCATGGAGCCGCTTTTTACTACAAAGCCGGAGCAGGAGCGTTCCGGCATGGGATTTTCCTTTATGGAAGCTTTTATGGATGAATTACAGGTACAGTCGCAGGTAGGCAGGGGTACCCGGATCACAATGGAGAAAAAAATCGCAGGACAGCCATATGCTTTGTGCAAGGAGTAAGCAATGGAAGAGACTACAGTACTGCTGACACAGGCAAGAGCCGGAGACAGAGGAGCAAGGGAGGTACTGGTAGAGAAAAATCTGGGTCTGGTGCATCATATTGTAAAACGGTTTCAGGGACGGGGCTACGATATGGAGGATCTGTTTCAGATTGGCAGCATTGGACTGATGAAAGCCATTGACAAATTTGATCTGTCCTATGAGGTAAAATTTTCCACTTATGCGGTTCCCATGATCGCAGGGGAGATTAAGCGTTTTTTGCGTGATGATGGGATGGTAAAGGTTTCCAGAAGCCTGAAGGAAAATGGATTTAAGATCCGGCAGGCAGCAGACCAGCTCATGCAGCGTATGGGACGGGAGGCTACCCTTGCAGAGATCAGTGAAGTAACGGGAATTTCCAAGGAAGATATTATTCTGGCAATGGAGGCAAATGTGGAGGTAGAATCCATTTACAAATCCGTTTATCAAAGTGACGGCAATGAAATCTATATGGTGGACAGGCTGCCCTCCGGCAAGGATGAAAACGAAGAGGTGCTAAATCATATGCTGCTGGAGCAGCTTCTGGCAGAACTGGCGGAGGACGAAAAGCGCCTGATCTCGCTGCGGTATTTTCAGAATAAGACCCAGGTGGAGGTGGCTAAGCTGCTGGGGATCAGTCAGGTACAGGTCAGCCGCATGGAAAAAAGGATTTTGCTGCGCATGCGCGGCGCAGCAGGCTAAGGCAGTGAAAGCCAGGTCTGCGCCGGGTGCGGAATGCTTGCCAGCGAGAGGGAAAATAGGTAAAATAGGGATCAGAATGAAACAGAGAAGAACGAAAGAGGACTGGCTATGAAGATTTATCTGGTACGGCATGGAGAAACTGATTGGAATAAGGCAGGGCGGTTTCAGGGGAGCGTGGATATTCCCTTAAATCAATATGGGATCGAGCTGGCTGAGATCACTTCAGAGGGGATGAAAAAAATTCCCTTTGATATTATTTATGCCAGTCCGCTGATGCGGGCGCAGAAAACGGCAGAAATCCTAAGAAGAGACAGGAACATAGCGATCATAACAGATGATAGATTAAAGGAAATGAGCTTTGGAAGATATGAGGGTGCGGATATCAGCAGGGCGAGAGCGGAAAGAGGTCACGGCCTGTATACGCTGCTCACTGCGCCGGAGCATTATCGTGCAGAAGATGGCGAAAGCTTTGAAAATGTGATTGCACGCTGCAGGAGCTTTATAAATGAAGTGCTGATTCCGCAGCAGACTCGTTATGAGCATGTAGTTCTGGCTGTCCATGGTGGGCTGATCAGATGCTTCCTTCGCTGCATTGAGGACAGACCTATCGCAGATTTTTGGAAAGGGATTCCACAAGGAAACTGTGCAGTGACAACAGTGGAGCTGCTGGATGGACAGATGAAAATATTAGAAGAGGGAAAGCTGTACTACCACAAGGAAAATATAGGGATATTGGGATAAAAAGTCAGGCGCAGGCGCGGCGAAGACAGAGTGGAAAAAAGGAAAGTCAGGCGCAGGCGCGGCGAAGATATAATGGGAGGAAAGAAAAATGGCGTCAAGTAAGGATTATTTAGACTATATATTGGAACAGTTATCAGATCTGGAGGATATTACCTATCGCTCCATGATGGGGGAATATATGCTTTATTATAAGGGGAAGATCATTGCATATATCTGTGATGACAGGCTGCTGGTAAAGCCTGTAAAAGCAGCAAAGAACCTTTTGCCGGATGCACCAATGGAATCGCCTTATCAGGGGGCAAAGGATATGCTGCTGGTGGAAGAGGTTGATGACAGGAGATTTTTGAAGGAACTGTTTCTGGCAATGTACGAGGAATTGCCTATGCCAAAGCCAAAAAAGAAAAAATCTTAATTAGTACACGTCTATATTTCGTTTCATACAACAAAGAAATTTATCTGAAAGATTCCATTTTTACAGATTCCAAAATAGATTTTGTGGAAAGAAGGGAAGAATATTTTTGAAATAACAGCAGATACTAAGCAGCAAAAAGAAGCTGAGGAAAAGAAAGGTCAGAATGGAAAATAAAGTGGTTTATATTAAACCAAAGAGAAATGCGGAGGTATCAGAGGAAAAGGTGCTTTTAAGGGATATTGCAGCTGTTACCTGTGCAGATGAGCTGATGAAGGCCAGGATCAGGCTGCTGAAGATACATCATTTTCAAAAAAATGAGGAAAAGCGTGTTGTAGTCAGTGCTCTTAGACTGATAGAACTGATTCAGAATACAGAGAAGCAGGTAACTGTGGAAAATGTAGGAGAACAGGATACACTGATCAAGCTGGTAAAGGTGCAGGAAAAAAAAGGCTTTTGGGTGTGGGCAAAGGTGGTGTTCGTAGCTTTGATCAGCTTTTTTGGCACTGCATTTACGATTATGGCATTTCATAATGATGTGGGAATCCACGATGTGTTTGACAATGTTTACAGGCAGATCCTTGGCAGAAGCAGTGACGGAATGGGAATTTTGGAAGTGACTTATTCCTTGGGGCTGGCTATAGGAATCGTGATCTTTTTCAATCATGTAGGAGGCAGACGTATCACAGTAGATCCGACTCCCATAGAGGTGGAAATGCGGATCTATGAAAAAGATGTGGATGATACCTTGATTGAAACAGCGGATCGGGAGGGAAAAACAATAGATGCTTCTTGAAAGATTATTTCTGATATTGCTAGGCAGCAGCTTTGGGCTGATGACGGCAGGAGGCGTATTTACAGTATTGCTGGCAGTAGGGCTGATACCTAGATTTGCAGGCAAAACTCATACAGGAGAGAGGGTCTTTTTGTATGAAAATATGGTAATCCTAGGTACGATATTTGGGGGAGCAATGAGCGTGTTTGATATTTTTTTTACTCCCTTTGAACTGCTTGGCGCGCTGGGCGGCGCGACTGGAGCTTGGATGGATGGCTCTATATACAGAGGTCTGTGGTATTTTTTTGGAATGCTGTTGATTGGATTTTATGGCTTGTTTGCAGGAATTTTTATAGGCAGCCTTGCTATGGCGATCGCAGAAATGCTGGACAGTATTCCTATTTTTGCAAGGCGGATCGGTTTCCGTCATGGGCTTGGGATTGCTGTGTCTGCAATGGCACTAGGCAAGCTGGCTGGCTCCCTATATTATTTTTATAACAAAGTGTATACATTTGGAGGCTGAATATGGAAGAAAAGAAGGTACAGTATCAACAATATGTAAAAGAAATGACACCGACACACAATTTATGGATATTGATGGGAAAGGCATTTATAACAGGTGGAATTATCTGTTGTATCGGGCAGGGAATCTTGAATTATTGCACCAGCGGACTTGGAATGGATAAGCAGACTGCCGGCAGCTGGTGCTCACTTATACTGGTACTGTGCAGTGTGATCCTTACTGGCTTTAATATCTATCCGGAACTGACAAAATGGGGCGGTGCCGGCGCGCTTGTACCGATTACGGGTTTTGCTAATTCTGTGGCCGCGCCGGCAATAGAATTTAAGAAAGAAGGATGGGTATTTGGCGTTGGCTGCAAGATTTTTACAATAGCAGGCCCGGTGATTTTGTATGGTGTTTTTACAAGCTGGCTACTGGGGCTGATCTACTGGATAATGAAGGTGGCAGCATAATGGCTGCCAGCTTTGCCGAGCGGCGGCGCGCGTGAGAGGGGGCATGTTATGCCGAGCGGCGGCGCGTGAGAGAGCGTGGACTTGTTTTGCCGGGTGACGGCGCGCTTGAGAGAGGGTCATGTTATGCTGAGCGGTGGCGCGCGTGAGAAAGGGACATGTTATGCCGAGCGGCGGCGCGCGGACGAGCAAGATATTTGTCCAGCTATTTGTACGGTGCAGTTGATGTGATGCGGTTGTTTGGGCGTTACTTGTGAAAAAGGCGTTGGTATGCCCAAAATAATGAAGAAGAGTATGAAATGCGAAGAAGTTTGGGCGCTGCAAAGAGAATTATTTCTTTTACGCCCAACTTTTTTCTATTTTATGGGCATAGGCAATCTTTGAAGGTGCACTACGCCCAAAATATCACAAAAATCAAAACTGAGAGAAGTATTTTGGGCGTAGAAATTTGAAAATCTCCTCTATAGCCCAAAAAGCACCAGATAAGCGAGAAATATCAAGAATATCATAAATTTCTGCCGCTACCAGCGCGTTAAAGCCCCGGAAAGCTGAGTCATTCTGCACAGCGCGCAGAATCCTCGAAAAGCTGAGTCATTCTGTGCAGCGCGCCAAAGCCCCGAAAAGCTGAGCATCCTGCTCAATGTCTAAGAATTCAGAAAAAGTAGTAGTCGATTATTTTTTCTACCATATCAAGGCGCAGGGGGTATTGTTTTGTTTCGTAGGTGGTGATCAGGTGTATGGATGGAATGATGCCATGTGAAGCATAAAACTGCAGCTTAGAGCAGGCGTTTTGACAATAACTGGAATTGTCCATCAGACCAAAATGCTCCCAGTATAGAATCTGTCGGGTTTGGGGATGGAGAATAGTAAAATCTGGGAAAAGAGTTGTTTCTCCAAGATGCAGGGCACATTCATAGCGAAAGGGGATTTGTCTGGTCTGCAGCAGGATGCTGATGAGAGCTTCAGATTTTGAACGTACCATATGCCCAGAGGCAGTTGCATGAAGCAGCTGCTCAGGATATTTTTGATTGTGTTCATAAGGAGCATTTGCCCAGTCTTGCAGATCCTGAGAAGCAGGCGTAAAAAAAGAGGAAAGCAGTTCCTGATATGCAGGTGTGTCTGTAAGTAGCTTTTCCGCTTTACCGGGGGAAGAAGCCCGATGGCGAAGATAAGAGTCCAGAGCATATTTTTCCTGTTCAAGATCCTGACATAGCAGCGAATAGTATTTTTTTGCTGCCAGCTGCTGCGCCAATGCACGATTTTTCTTAGGAATATAGGACTGCTTTTGACCATTGGTTTGATACCATTTGTAGTATTTGCCGTTTTGAGTACAGAAAAAATCACCTTTTGGAAATGTGCTGAGACGATCTTTGATAGACCTGATCTGCGCTTCCAGTTGCTGAGATCTGTTTAAGATTTGTGTGTAGAACGTGTCTAAGACCTCCTTTTATGAGATAGACGAGATGTGTATTTATC
This sequence comes from uncultured Lachnospiraceae bacterium, assembly GCA_964389835.1. Taxonomy (GTDB): domain Bacteria; phylum Bacillota; class Clostridia; order Lachnospirales; family Lachnospiraceae; genus VSOB01. The sequence continues at coordinate 49,461 of CAYMEZ010000015.1, forward strand.
AATTAAAGCAATTAAAGCATATCTTTGCAAAGCTGTAAAGTATTTGTGGCGAAAGTAATGCAGATATGCTACAATAAGGGTGCTGATCGGGTGCTTTAGAGTCTGATGCAGGTGGGTATCTGCAACGATTCAAAGTGGTACTTATTTTTATGAAGAATAAAACCCCACAGCAAACAAAGATTTCTACTCTGTGTATGCTGCCCCTGCAGGCAGCAGGCGGATTCTTTTGTGACGTTTTGGTGATGGGAAAGAGGTGTATGTCGTTTATGCGTGAGATGGAATTTAAGATGGAGCGGCAGGGACTGCTTCATGAAGGGGACAAGGTTACCGTGACAGAGGGTGTGCTCCCCAGCAATTATTATTACACGATAGACCCATCGCTTGCCATGTCAGGCAATTTTCCTTTCCGGGAACGACTGTTGGCACGTGAGGGCGTGGTAACAGGAATCGAAGAAAATGAGAGAGGCTTTTACGTGAGAGTAGAATTTGAGGAAGCCTGAAAAAGCATGCATTTTAAATAAAAACAAATAATGATACAAGGAGGAAGTATTATGAAAAAGATCAGCACAGATAAAGCTCCAGCAGCTATAGGACCGTATTCTCAGGGAATCGTGGCAGGTGATTTTTTGTTTGCGTCCGGACAGATTCCGATCAATCCCCAAGATGGCACAATTCTGGGAAGCACGATTGAAGAGCAGGCAGAGCAGGTAATGAAAAATGTAGGCGCAATTTTGACAGAAGCAGGAACTGACTATACTAAGGTAGTGAAAACCACCTGTTTTTTGGCAGACATGGCAGATTTTGGAGCGTTTAATGCTGTGTATGAAAAATATTTTACAGAAAAACCGGCAAGGAGCTGTGTGGCTGTCAGACAGCTTCCGAAAGACGTGTTATGTGAGGTAGAGGTGATTGCTTATCTTGCGTAGATATAAAAATCCGCTGTTGCTGCTTTTGACAGCGTCCATTTGGGGCGTGGCTTTTGTGGCGCAAAGTGTAGGTATGGATTATGTAGGACCGTTTACATTTAGTGCGGTTCGGTTTGTGTTAGGCGGAACAGTGCTTCTGCCTTTCCTTATGTGGAAATCAAAATCAAAGACCGCCGAGAGGGGCAAAAGACGACTTACTTTGTTAGGTGGTGTTTGCTGCGGATGTGCCCTTAGTACGGCAAGCCTGCTTCAGCAGATCGGGATCGGGCAGACCACCGTGGCAAAGGCAGGGTTCATCACAGCTCTTTATATTGTGATCGTACCGCTTATGGGACTACTTTTTCATAAAAGCGTGAGACCCATCGTGTGGCTGGGAGTGCTGCTGGCAGTAGTTGGTATGTATCTGTTGTGCATCAAGGATAGCTTTGCGATCGACAAAGGGGATTTGTTGCTTTTTCTTGGTGCAGTCGTTTTTGCTGTACATATTCTGATCATCGATTATTTTTCGCCGAGGACAGATGGTGTCGCTCTTTCCTGTATACAGTTTTATACCAGCAGTATTATCTGCGGCATTGGAATGGTGCTGTTAGAAACACCGTCATGGCAGGCAATCGTAGGTGGGTGGCGGCCGATTTTGTATGCAGGAGTATTGTCCTGTGGCGTTGCTTATACCTTGCAGATCATAGGCCAGAAGGGGATGGATCCTACGGTGGCTTCTCTGATTTTAAGTCTGGAGTCTGTGATTTCGCTGATCGCAGGCTGGGTAATTTTAGGACAGGCGTTGACAGGAAAAGAAATCTGCGGCTGCGTGCTGGTATTTGTAGCAATTCTTTTGGTGCAGCTGCCGGAAAAAACCAAGGCGCATGCGACAGAGCAAAAACCATGAAACGGAGAAAGGCGCATGCGACAGAGCAAAAACCATGAAACAGCGCAAGGCGCATGAAACAGAGCAAAATGCATGAAACGCATAAAATTGCAGATACTATACAAAAATTTTGTATGGAGGCAGTTTTATGGATTATATCAATGCATTCTGGGTGGGCGGACTGATCTGTGCCCTTGTCCAGATTTTAATGGAAAAAACCAAGATGATGCCGGGGAGGATCATGGTACTGCTTGTGTGTCTGGGAGCGATCATCAGCAGTATCGGCTGGTATGAACCCTTTCAGGAATATGCCGGTGCCGGTGCCAGTGTGCCGTTGCTTGGATTTGGAAATACATTGATGAAGGGAGTAAAGGAGGCAGTAGATCAGCAGGGACTGCTGGGGATATTTTCCGGCGGTTTTCAGGCAGGCGCAGTGGGAACCAGTGCGGCGCTTATCTTTGGCTATCTTGCCAGCCTCATCTTTAATCCTAAAATGAAAAAATGATAAAGAGATGATAGCATGGAAATTTTATGGAAACAGATAGAGCTTTCCGATAAGGATAAAATTCAGGAATACTACAGACAGGAAAATACGGGAAGCTGTGAAGCTACCTTTGCCAACAATTATTTGTGGGCGGTGCATTATGGTGTAAAATATGCCATTGTGGAGGGAATGCTGGTGTTTTTATCAAGTCAGGAAAATCCCTCTGTTACCTTCCCTCTTGGTAAGGGTGATTTAAAAGCAACCTTGGAACTGCTTTTTGCATATTTTACAGAGCGCGGATGGCAGTTTGGGATGCATATGATATCTCCGACGCAGTTTGAAAGACTGGAGCAGCTGTATCCGGGGAGATTCAAGGTCAGCTACAACCGGGATTGGGCAGATTATGTATATGAGTCGGAAAAGCTGATAACCCTTGCAGGCAAAAAGCTTCATGGAAAACGGAATCATATCAACAAATTTAAGGAAATGCATCCCACCTGGAGCTATGAGCCCATTACGGATGACAATGTGGACGAATGTATAGAGATGGCGCAGGAATGGCGTATACTCAATGGCTGTGAAGAGGATGAAGAAAAGCAGGCAGAATTTTGCGTGACCTTAAATGCCCTGAAAATGCGTAGGGAGCTTGAACTGGTAGGCGGACTTTTGCGGGCAGAGGGCAAGGTGATCGCATTTACCCTTGGAGAGCCGGGCGGAAATGATACCTTTATTGTGCACATAGAAAAAGCATATGCGGACATACAGGGTGCATATCCCATGATCAATCAGCAGTTTGTGCTCCATGAGGCAGCTTCTTATCGCTATATTAACCGGGAAGAGGACACCGGGGCAGAGGGGCTGCGAAAAGCAAAGCTTTCTTACTATCCTGTCATGCTGCTGGAAAAGGGTGTTGTGACAGAAAAACAGTGAGCGCAGCAAGAACCGGCGTGGTGCGGCAGAAAATGAAAAAGCCCTGTGCCAAACGAGAGCAGGGACAAGGACTGCATAATATGTGACAGGATCGGGAAACCTACCTCTAAAAAAGAGGAAGGACAACAGGATGGCAGTACAGGAAAAAAAGAGACAAAGAGGAAAGAGAAGAGGAAAACAGAGCATTGCATATGAACAGCCGGTTTATATCAATGCCAGCGCAGCCATTGCAGGAAAAAAAGAGGGAGAAGGTCCTCTTGGCGGACTGATCGATATGATCGGCGAGGATGATCTGTTCGGCTGCAATACATGGGAGGAAGCAGAGAGCAGTCTGCAAAAGGATGCAGTGTATCTGGCGATGGGAAAGGCAGGGCTTGAAAATACAGAAGTTCAGTATTTGTTTGCAGGCGATCTGCTGGGACAGGCCATGGCAACCTCTTTTGGGGTTAAGGCATTTGATGTTCCATGGTTCGGACTCTATGGTGCCTGCTCTACCTGCGGAGAGTCACTGAGTCTGGGCTCTATGATCATTGACGGCGGCTTTGCCCAGAATGTGGTGTGTGTTACCTCAAGTCATTTTGCCAGTGCAGAAAAGGAGTTCCGCAATCCTCTGGCATATGGAAGTCAGAGACCGCCTTCTGCGACCTGGACAGTGACAGGAAGCGGAGCATTTGTTCTGGGAAGAGAAGCCGGAAAAAATGTGCGCGGAGCGATAAAAGGGATTACCACTGGCAAAATCGTGGATTACGGCTTAAAGGATTCTATGAATATGGGCTGCTGCATGGCACCTGCTGCCTGCGATGTGATCTATCAGCATATGATCGATTTTGGTAGACAACCCTCAGATTATGATAAGATCATTACAGGAGATCTGGGATCGGTAGGACAGAGGGCACTGATTGACCTGCTGGCAGAAAAAGGGTATGATATTTCTGTAAATCATATGGACTGCGGTATGCAGATTTATGACCCCGATACCCAGGATACCCATGCAGGCGGTTCTGGTTGCGGCTGTGCAGCAGTAACCTTGTCGGCATATATTTTAAGACAGCTGGAAGAAAAGAAATGGAAGCGTGTGCTGTTTGTCCCTACGGGTGCACTTTTGAGCAAAACCAGCTTTAATGAAGGAAAAACAGTACCGGGCATTGCACATGGGGTTATTATAGAAAGTGTGTAATTTATGGAGATCTCACCTGTTTTTTTACATCTGTTCCACAACCGGATAGAGCGCGTGCTGCATTTGCCGGGCAATTTTACAGGACCTGTGCTGGAAATGACACTGGTGCTGGACCACAGCGTGGAAGCAAAGACATTGCAGGAAACTGCTTCTGTATTGCTGCGCAGTCTGAAGCAGCAAAGTGAGGTATTTCGGAATGTACGCTTTTGCGTGGTAAACTGGGAGACAGATGCAGAGATCACAACGCAGGTGTGTCCCATGCTGATGGCGATGTCGGAATCCTTTTATCAGGATCATGGACAGAAAAAGGAACAAAAAAGAATAGAGCTTTTGTATCAGTATCTGAAATTTTATCATGCCAGATCCAAGCTTGTGCTGCTGCTGACAGATGGAAAGTATGTGGTAGGGGATGAACAGGCAAAAAATACGGCATTAAAGCCATTCCTTGGCAGGAAGCTGATACAGATTGTCATAACAGAAAAAGGAATGGAGTTTGCATAGCTCTGTTCTTTTTTCTTCATAAGAGGGACGAAGGATGAAATTACTTAAAGGAATCGGATATTTACTGCTGCTGTTGTCCGCAGCTTTGATGATACTGCTGTTTGCCTGTGCATGGAATCCAGAGTTGACAGAAAAAATTGCAGCAGCGCTGTATGCAGACAATGCCCCTTATATGACGGAGGGGGTGTCAGAAAAACCAGATGCCGGGACGGATGTGTCAGAAGATGTGACAGGAAATATGACAGATGTGTCAGAAATTTTGACAGGACAGACAGAACCAGAAAGTGCAGGACAGGCAGAGAGTGTGCAGAAGCCGGAGCAGAGTGCCTATGTACCGCCTGAGAGGGAACAGCTGTCCATACCAGAGGAAGTAAAGGGAAAAAGCGGATATCAGGCGATCACTGAAAATGACAGTGAGATCAAAGAGGAGGAAGCGCAGAACAGACTGGGACCTGGAGAAACCGGGGATGGACTTGTTTTTGATGCGCTTTACTATCCTTATTATGCCATGCTGGATGAACAGGGACAGCACATCTACCGGCAGATCTATGCCAATGCAAAGGCACTGATCCAAGCATTTTCGCCGGTTGAACCAGTAAAGACCGGAAAACTGAAGAATATCTTTGAGGCGGTTTATAATGACCATCCGGAGCTATTCTGGCTGGATACTGGCTATAGCTGCAGACACAAGCCAGACGGAGAATGTGTGGAGATCGGGCTGGAGTTTAACCGGACGGCAAAAAATCTGGAGCGGGAAAATGCAGTATTTGAAAGTGCAGCCAGGGAGATCCTTTCTACTGCACGGGGCTTGTCACAGGATTATGACAAGGAACGGTATGTGCACGATATGCTGATCCAGAAAACAGACTATGTGCGGAGTGCGGAGATGAATCAAAGTGCTTACAGCGGACTGGTAAATGGAAGAACGGTATGTGCAGGCTATGCCAGAGCCTTTCAGTACCTGATGCAGCAGCTGCAGATCCCCTGCTATTACTGTACAGGATATGCAGGAGAGGATCATGCATGGAATATCATTTGTCTGGAGGATGAATACTATAACGTAGATGTAACCTGGGATGACAATGAGGCAGGCATCAGTAATTATTTTAATAAAACCGATGCAGATTTTGAAGATACGCATATCAGGGAGTCCTTGTCTGTTTATCTGCCGCCCTGCAATGGGGAAAAGTACCGGAGCGAGGAAACGGAAACTGAGACGGCAGATAGCGGAAAACGGACCAGCCAGGAGCTGGGCTTTCTGGAGGAAGAGATCCTGCACAGCATGGATGCGTATTATGCGGACTGTGCAGCCCGGATCATACAAAATGGCAGAAAGGATTTTTCCTTTGACAATGTGATCGAGGGAAAGGAACTGTATGAGGAATGGGAGCAGGCATATGACCGTGATGAGTATAAGGACGGATATATGACAGCTGCTATGCGCGAGATAGGAGCCAGATCCTGCCATATCAGCCTGACCACAGAAAAGCTGCAGCAGGAGCGTTACCTGATCACCCATGAGCTGCAGCTGCGTTGAAAGAGAGCAAAAACACTTAAAGCAGACAGAAAACCGTAAGGAGCAGAGGGAGGAACACATGGAATATAGGATTTTACAGGGAATATTACTTCCCTTTATTGGAACCTCAGCAGGGGCAGCCTGTGTATTTTTCATGAAAGGAGAAATGACACTGGGGCTGAGACGTGCGCTGACAGGATTTGCAGCAGGTGTGATGACGGCGGCATCGATATGGAGTCTGCTGATACCGGCGATGGATCAGTCGGCTCATATGGGCAAGCTCGCTTTTCTTCCGGCGCTGCTGGGATTCTGGCTGGGTATGCTGTTTTTGCTGCTGCTGGATATGCTTACACCGCATATGCATATGAATGCTGACAAGGCAGAGGGACTAAAAAGCAGCTTCAGCAGAACCACTATGCTGGTGCTTGCTGTGGCACTGCACAATATCCCGGAGGGTATGGCAGTAGGCGTGGTCTACGCAGGCTGGGCAATGGGAAATTCCCAGATCAGCCTGATGGGGGCATTTGCTCTTGCAATAGGAATAGCGATACAGAATTTCCCTGAGGGAGCTATCATTTCCATGCCGCTGTACACGGAGGGCGTTGGCAAGGGACGCTCCTTTTTGTATGGAGTGTTATCCGGGGCGGTAGAACCCCTTGCCTGTGTCATAACGATCCTTTTATCAGAGCGGATCCTTCCCCTTCTTCCTTATCTGCTCAGCTTTTCGGCAGGCGCTATGATCTATGTGGTGATCGAAGAACTGATCCCGGAAATGTCAGAGGGAGAACATTCTAATACAGGAACGATTCTTTTTGCCCTTGGTTTTGGGCTGATGATGACATTAGATGTGGCACTGGGATAGCAGTGAGGGTGTAAGAAACAGGATTTTGTGCCAAAAACTTAAAGATTTGTTAAAGATTGGCAGGTTTGTATAGAAATCAGTACAAAGATAGTTGTACAATCAGAATAGAAGATATTATGAACAGTTGGTACGCGTGCGAGAAAGGATGGATAAGGACAGATTATGCAGGGATTTTGGATAACGAAGGAGACACTTCCTGCGCTGGCTGCTCTGATACCGGAAAAATATCAGAGACAGCTTCTGGAGGAGGAGGCGGAAGGACTGGCCTTTCTGGATGACTGGCGGGACAATGAACTGATCGGAACGGTGGTCCTGCGGGAACAGAATGGCTGGGTGGAGCTGGCATGGATTTGCCTTGACAGACTGCACAGAGGCAGCGATTATGCTGCCCAGATACTGAGGTATTGCAAAAAGATGCTTGGCACAGGTGGGGCGTTCAGTGGGATGTTTACAGAATTCCCAGAAAAAAGCGACTATCTGAGGACGCTTTTAGAGGAGGCGGGTTTTTCCTTTAAGCAGATTACCTGCGATTGCTACGAGACCACCCTTTCAGCCTTGCAGAGCGAGCCGCTTTTTCAGCCGGATCGGCTGACACATACAGCTCAGGGCAATATATGCCTTGGGGCAATGGATAAGGGGATGACGCAGAGACTGCAAAGCAGCCTGAAAAAGATCAGTGAACTGCCGCTTCCGGCGATGCCGGAGCTTTCTAAATATGACAAAGATGTCAGTTTTGTGCATTATGACCAGAAGCAGCAGCTGGATGCTATCGTATTTATTGCTGCATATGCGGATCATCTGGCAATAGAATGTGCGTGGACGGTAAATCCGGCAGCATTTCTTTCTGCATTGCAGTCAGCCCAAAAGGCGGCAGCAGAAAAATATCCGCTGGATATGCGGGTCACGATACCGACTATAACGGAGACATCGGCAAAATTGGCAAAGAAGCTGATCGGCAGCAAGGAAACATATCAGATACTACAGGCAAGCATACAATTCTAAGTGAGGTGGAAGAATGGAACCATTACAGTCTGTTTGGGAAAATAAAAAAGAACTGCGCAGGGAGATCGAGCAGGTAGAAGCACCCCGTGTCGAGGCGACAGCTGTGGCACAGGAAGTACAGAATCAGCAGATGATCGATAATATGGCACAGACTTTTTCCATGAGGGAGAGGCTGAAGCTTTGTCCGGCAGGTCAGCTGGACTCTCTGAAGATAAGTATGTCAGAGGAGGAGGTTTTGTCGATTCAGGAACATCAGGGGGAAATGATCCGGGAAAATGCCTACAGAGAGCGTCTGGAAGAAAGAAAAGAAAAAGAAAGGACCCAAAGAAGGCGTGCCAATGAACGTCTGCAAAGCAGTGGAGGAGAAAATGCATATTTTCAGGCTTCCAGGGAGCAGATGCTTGAGAAGCGCGCACAGTACCTGAGGTGGCAAAAGGGAGAGGAGCAGCCGCCGGCAGTAACGTATCAGGCGATCAAGGGGCATGAATTTGACCGCGACATTCAAACTGGAGCAATGACCGTAAACATTGAAACACTGCTGGCAGAAAAAAATGCGGCATTGACATATATCAAGACCAATCAAGAGCAAAGAAGGAGGATGTCTCCGGATGAGCTCCTTGTGTTTCAGGAAAGAAAAAAAGTATTTGAGCTTTTGGATCAGACCATTGAAAGCTGGTATCTGGCAAACGGAATAAATTTTAATAACGGCAAGACTGTGAGCCGCAGAAAACAGGAGGCGGCAAAGGCAGACTTTGCCCTGCTGCTGGAGCGTTATCAGGAGGGTATGGCGAATCTGGGTAATGCGATCGGCTATGCGAAGATCGCTCAGATACATAAAACGAGGCATTATAAAGAAACCTACGGAGAATTAAGAGAAACCACCAAAAACAGCGGAAAAAAGGTGGAGGACAGCACGGAGAGCATGAGCCGTCTTGAAGCAATGGCTTTGGAGGGAAGGAATGAACAGAGGATGCCCTTTGAAAACCGGTTTGCTGTCAATCCTCTGACACAGCATGACATTGTGAAGATCCGTGATATGATCCGCAACAATGAAGACAATTATCATAAGAACAAAAAACTGATCGATCAGATTTACAGAGATTTTCTGGCAAATGCTGTAAAGGTGTCAGAAATGTCGGATGAACAAAAGGCAATGTCCATGTCTGTGCTCAGGGGCAAGTCCACAAAAGCACTTGATGAAGCCTATCGGGTAAGCACGCAGGAGCTTGGACGACAGATGACTGCCTACAGCTGGAGCATGCAGGAACAGATGACTGCACTGAAGTATCTCTTGCAGGGAAAAGAGACAGAGGCATTTTCCACGGACATCTATCTGCATGAGCACTATGGCATCACAACGAAAAAATATCTGGAAGCAAATGCAGCGGCAGAGAAAATTGACAAACTTCGTGAGCAGGGCTTGTCGGATGAGGACATCCGTCTGCGCCTTGAGAAGGAGAAGCATAACCGGGAATTTCATCGGACAAAGGTAGATGAAGTGGATGAGAGACTGGCATTCTGGGAAAACGAGCTGACAAGGAGAACGCAGCAGGCAGGTGCCAACCCTGATGCAGACCCGTTTATAGCAGATCTGAAGTATACCCTGAAGGCTATGAAGCAAAAACGGGATAGAGGCGATGCGGATAAATACGATCTGAGCAGCAACAACATCATGACGATCCTAAAAAGCCTTGAGTCAGAAGATAGTGTCAGCCGTTTCCACAAAAAACAGTCCATGTTTCAGTCTCTGATGGGAGATGTGAGCCGTTTGGATGAACGCTGCGTCCGTGTGAGAAGGGTCGTAGACAAGAATACAGGGGAAGAACGAGAGGAACGCAGAGCGCGTTTTGCCGCAGATGTGATCAACAGAGATATTGTAGCGGTTGCTTCGCCGCTGTTTCATGAAGGCGAACTGGGGATCGAAGACTACATTCACAGTCTGAGAAATATAGGAATATTGTCTCGGTCTGATACGGCTCAAGAAGAGGAAAAGCAAAGACTGCTGGAGATTCATTCCATTCATGAGAAAACCCCAGAAGCTAACGTAAAAGATATGGTCGAGAAAGGTCTGATGAACAAGACAATAGATGCCGCAGAGGAAGAAATGGCAATGCTGGAGCAGGCAACGGCAGAGATTGAAAACTATGTGCAGGCAAGCGGACGAGAAGCATTGCTGAAAAATCCGCCGGCAGTTATGTCAGTTGAGAATGCATATGCTCTTATGATGGTAGCCAGTCCACTGCATGAGCATTTGCAGGGACTGAATGCCCATATGCAGAGAATTATGAAGCAACCCTATTTTGTGCGGCTGCCCTTAGAACTCCAGCAGCGTTATCAGATAACTTATCCTGTCATCAACGCCTATTTCCGGCTGTCAAGAGCAGCAGTGGAAAATTACAGTGCGATAGCAAAGGAAGGTGAGAATGTAACATACCCAACCTTTGAAGATAGGAAGCAGGAAGCAGCACAGGAGATGACAAATATAGTGCAAAAAGCGCTGCGGGAAGAGCTGAAACAGGTACGGCAGAAGTATCCGGACGCAACGGAGGAAGCGATCAGTCTCGCAAGTCAGCTCAGAGCAAACAAGCATCAGAAAGAAAAATCCAGTCTGAAGTTTTATGATGCAATGCAGAAATCGGGGCAGACAGCAAAAAAACGTGATGCTCGTATAAAAAGTGATATCATAACAGGTTATCGCACAGACGCTGCGGGAAATCCTTTGGATGCGCAGGAGGCTGCCAAGAAAGAAAAGGACGAAAGGATGCTGAAGGCTTATTATGGACAGGATACAGAGCTGACCAAAGAGGTTATGCAGTCACTATGGCAGGAACTGCTTAATGTCCAGGTAAGTGAGAATATGTTTACAGAGCAGTACATATTAACGCATCCAGTGGAGATGGTCAGCCTCACACGCAAATTTTTAGTCGTGGACAACTGGCGTATGGATCATAAGGACGCTTATGAGTCGATAGACGAAAAGCTGTGCGATAAGATAAATAGGATCACGAGTGTGATGGGAGCTTTAGGAACGGTTGTGACTGTGACCTTACAGCTGACAGGTGCAGATCCGGGCAGTACTAGCTTGTATACAGAAGGACATCCGACTGTTGAGATACTTCGGTCATTGCAGCCGCAGATACCGGAAAAGCTGGCAGAGATTAAACGGATCCAAAATGAGGAATAAAAAACTCGCCTACAAAAACGGTGTAGCTTACGGGCTATGCCGTTTTTTGTGGCGCGCCCAGTCGCCGCTCGTCCGGACTACCAGAGCAAAAAGGCAATAGCCGCTGGCCCGGACGGCAATAGCCGCTCCGTCCGTGCTGTCAGAGCAAAGGTGATAGCCGCTCGTCCGGACTGCCAGAGCAAAAGGCAATAGCCGCTCGCCCGGACTGTTAGAGCAAAAAGGCAATAGCCGCTCGCCCGGGCGAGGCGGCGAGGTATGAGTGTGCCCTTGGTGGTGTCAAAATATTACAGCAATAGAATGGATAAAAATAGAAAAAAAGTATAAAAATAGAAAATTTTGAAAAAAGTTAAATAAATTTGCAAAAATGTGTTGACAAATAAAAGGCATGTGCTATAATAAAAACATACCAAAGAGAAACATTCATATAGATAAAATCTAATGAAAGAGAGGTACGGTCCACCGAAACATTAAGTTAAAGCACTAGAAAAGACAAAGGTATCGTTCAGGTACAAAAACACATTCGCTAAAGTACAATAGAAAAGGTCAGTGCAGCTACATAAAATGTCTCACTGCAGTACAAAAGTACAAAAGATGAAATTGGAAAAGGACGAATGAAAAAAGAATAAGGAGGTACGATCCATTGGACAGCATGTGTTAAAGGAAGTATGTTTTTAAAACGATAAAAGCATACTTCCTTTTTTATGGAAAATACCTTGCCACGCTAAAACGATAAAGTGTACGATTTCCTTATGACATAAAAGCACTCCGCGCAGGATGCGCAGCTTGCAGAGCGGTATGCTGCCATAAATGGCACGCCTACGCGCGGAACAAAAGCTGTGCTGACGGTTGCACCGGAAAGAAAAATGGGGTATGATGTGATAAGAAAATCCGTTTGAAAATAGAGAGCAGGTTTACAGGCAGCGGTGAGAGGATAGAGAATGACAAAGAAAGAAAAAGCAGAATTATCTGCAAGGGAACGCAGAAGAAAAAGAAGGATACGCAATCAGATCTGGGCATACACGGCTTTGGTGGTTTTGCTGGCAGCAGCAGGCGTTGGGGCTGTTTTTGGAGTGAAGCATGTGACAGAGCAGTTAGAAAGCAAGCGCCATGAGGAAGCCATGGCAGAGGAAATGGCAGCTATGCAGGAGGCTGAGTCTGAAGAACAGCTAGAAGAAACTTGGGAGTCAGAGGCGGCTGAAGAGTATACAGAAGAGGATCTTTTAGATGAAATGGTGGATGCAGGGATCGCAGAGATGTCTCTGGAGGATCGGGTGGCAGCATTGTTTCTGACTACACCAGAGGAGCTGACGGGAGTAGGAAAGGTGGTTCAGGCAGGAAAAGGAACTGAGGAGGCACTGGCAAAGTATGCAGTGGGCGGGCTTGTTTACGCAGCCTCTAATGTACAGTCGGCAGAGCAGTTTACAAAGATGCTGACAGATACACTGCCTAAAAGCAAATATCCCTTATTTTTGATCTTTGATGATGATACAGATAAGCTGACAGAGGATTTGTCTGTTTATGGCATTAATATGGAATTTACAGGTAAGGCTGAGGCTGGGGAAGCTGGTGTATTTACCACAGAAAGTCTGCCGGCACTTGCAGGAGAGGAAAAGTCCCAGGAGAGCAAACTGGTAACTGCACAGATTGACGGAGAGGCAGAGGAAATAGCAGATGCCTGTCTGGCTGCATGGCAGAATGGCGCAGAGCTGCTCTATGTACCAAAGGGCTTTGCCAGTGCATATGAGGGACTGCTTGCCAAGGTGCAGGAGGATGAAGCGCTGCAGGATGGACTGACAGAGGTGCTGGAAAAAATCTACCGGATAAAATATCAGGGCAGATTAGAAGAATAAGAAAAAACAGTTGACAACTAAAAATGGCTATAGTATACTATATCTTGCCCGTTAGGTGATGGGCAACTGATATGCACGAGTGGCTCAGTGGTGGAGTATCGCCTTGCCAAGGCGAGGGTCGCGGGTTCGAATCCCGTCTCGTGCTCTTTGATTTTGTAAGAAACTTAGATGCTTTCTAGGTTTCTTATTTTTTTTCATAGGAAATATCCTGCCCGGTTAAAACAATAAAGCGTAGGATTTTCCTACGAAATAAAAGCATTCCATGCAGGATGCGCAGCTGGCGGAAAAGAAAGTTTATCCGGAGAAATGGAAATGGGACGAAAAGGAAAGCGAAAAAAAGCAGGAGGATTCATGGCAAAATGTATCAGTGCAGACGCACTTAAATGGATCGCTGTGATCAGCATGTGCATCGACCATACAGCTGCTGTGGTGCTGAAAGGATATTTCCAGCTGAGTATGGAAGAGATACCCAGGGAGCAGTGGCACATATGGGAGAACGCGTATGACATCATGCGTGCAGTGGGCAGAATGGCGTTTCCTTTGTTTGCTTTTTTGCTGGTGGAGGGCTTTTGCCATACAAGAAGCCGCAGAAAATATGGACTGCGCCTGTTGGCGGCGGCAGTCTGCTCAGAGATTCCCTATGATCTGGCGATATGCGGACAGGTATTTTCTCTGGAGAGGCAGAATACGATTTTCACATTGCTTGTTGGCTTTTTGATTTTAAACCTTCTTCATGAAATAAGATTTTCTCATGGCGGCAGGTATGTGCTGACGGCAGCTATGGAAATCCTGACTGTGGCAGCAGGCTGCCTGTTTGCCTGCTTATGCAGACTGGACTATTCATGGAAGGGAATTTTGCTGATCGTGATATTTTATTTGTTTTATGGCTATCAAAATGTGGCGGCAGTAGCTGGCTTTTGTTTGTTTTCCAGCAGCTTCTGGAGCATTTTTGCCTTCCTGCTTCTGCCCTTTTACAGCGGCAGAAAAAGCGGAAAGCACAGCAGGAGAAAAAGAGGCAGCAGTGGGCGGCTGTTTTATGTATTCTATCCGCTGCATCTGCTGTTGTTGGCTGGCATATTGCGGCTGTGGGCAGCATAGAACATAAGGCTCGTATAGCGCATGTATCACTATTTTAGGGTTATTTCTGAATTCGGGGGAATTAAAAAATATACTTGGCTCTCTTATTAACTGGTGGCTGCTGACTTAGAAAATTTCTTTTTATTTGTTTTTGCTTCTACTAATTCTTTATGGTAAAAATAGTTTATATGGTTTATGGAGTTTTGGGCACAATACCGTTCTATGTCGATGGAAAGTTGTATCCAGTAATCCTTATTTCCCTTGATATAGATATTTTTATAAATATCGTAGTAGTCAGGGTAGTTATTTGAAATATAATCTAAAATTGTGCTTTTGTAAGCACCACGGAGATTTAGGTTTTCAAACCAATATTCGTCAATATAGTCTTTACTCTGATCAATAATTGCTTGCCAATCTGTCAGTTCAGGAAAAATAGGAGACATAAACAAAACAACATATATACCATTGTTGTGAAGAGTTTTCAATGTTTGTAACCGCTCTTCAATGCTACTGGCATTATCCATATCCTTCCTAAATTTTTCATCTAAGGTGTTAATCGACATAGATACCTTTAAATTTTTACATTGCTTCAACAAATCAATATCCCGGAGTATCAGGTTTGATTTGGTTGAAATACTTAATTCACAGTCTATGGCTGTAAGCTGTTCCAAAATTTTTCTTGTTATTTTATATTCTTTTTCATAAGGATTATAACAATCGGTTACAGAAGAAAGAAATACACTTTTTCCGGTTAATTGCTTCGGGTTAAGAGGCTTGTCACATTTCTTTACATCAATAAAAGTTCCCCATGGTTCATCATGTCCTGTAAAACGCTTCATAAAACATGCATAGCAATATCTGCATCCATGAGGACATCCGACATAGGGATTTATTACATAGTCGCTTGCTGGAAGGCTTGACTTTGTTACATAACTTTTGGTTTCTATAGTGGAGATTCTCATGTGCTTATCCTTTTAGACATCATTATTACTGAAAAACTATTTTTCAGCCTTCAACAACCCTTTGACCACCTTATCAAAATCAGATTCAATCGGTTGTGTTCTGTTGAAAATGGCTGATAACGGGCATTCAGTTTTAAATCAAAGGAGTTCCTCTGTGTTGGCTACAAGACGGTCAAAGTCGCTTTGATATGTTCTGTCCTGTAAAACCCGATATTTTTCAAACTCGCTTTCAGCAAAAGCCTTGGCAATCGCTGCTGTAACTTTCCCTTTGTTTTGCAGAATATCTTCTTCATTGAACTGTAAAAACGCATCCAAACGACTAACCCAATCCTGCATATACATGATATTCCCACGGCGAGCTTGTCGTTCGGCATAGTCGAGATACATCGTGACGATTTCGTTCAAATTGGTCATTTCTGCTTCGTTCAGATAGTTCTTTGCTATGGAAACATCTGCCTTACGAATGCGTCCATTCGGTGCGTTTTTCCATATTGTCAGCCCCATGTTAGACTTTGTGCTGTCGGCTCGCCCATAAATGATTTCTGCCGCTGTATGGTGTGTAACCGCATAATGGAGCTTATTCTGCACGGTTGCAAAAAACGCTTTTGTAATCGGACTGTCTACATCATAATCAGCACTACACTGAGAATAGATGTCGGTGATTTTTTGATAAAATCTGCGTTCGCTGGAACGAATATCACGGATGCGTTCCAACTGTTCTTCAAAATAGTCTTTTCCGAAAAAGTTTTCGGGTTCTCGTAAACGGGCATCATCCATCACATACCCTTTAATAATATATTCCTTTAAGACACGATTTGCCCAAATTCGGAACATTGTAGCCTTTTTCGAGTTCACTCGGTACCCGACAGCAATAATTGCATCCAAATTATAATAATTCGTATTATACTGCTTGCCGTCCGCAGCAGTTGTTTCCATTTTGGAAACAACTGCTGTTTCGCTCAACTCGCCAGATTCAAAAATATTTTTAAGATGTTTTGAAATAGCAGCTTTTTGCACATCAAATAATTTTGCCATTTTAGCCTGTGTCAGCCACAGGTTTTCCTGATACAAAAGGATTTCAACACGGATATCACCGTTATCTGTTTTATAAAAAAGAATTTCTCTTGTTTCGTATGGGGTAAGTTCATTTTCTTTATCCATATCTATCATTCCTTTCCTTCCTTCTTATCCTTCGCCCGGCTCTTATAAACATTGTACTTGTTCTTACACTGAGGACTGCAAAATACCGCACTTGGTCGGCTTGCCACAAATGCCTTCGTACAGTGTTTGCACAGACGGATTGGCTTTTCGCTG
>CAYMEZ010000016.1:0-61362 GCA_964389835.1 uncultured Lachnospiraceae bacterium
ACAGAAAAACTCTAACTCCATCTGTTCAAACTCTCTTGTACGGAAGGTAAAGTTTCCGGGTGTAATTTCATTACGGAAGGACTTACCGATCTGTCCGATACCGAAAGGAATCTTCTTGCGGGAGGTTCTCTGTACATTTTTAAAGTTTACAAAAATACCCTGTGCTGTCTCAGGGCGCAGATATACTGTGTTTTTCGCATCCTCTGTTACACCCTGAAAGGTTTTGAACATCAGGTTAAACTGTCTGATGTCTGTAAAGTTATGCTTTCCACAGGTTGGGCACGGAACATTGTGTTCTTCAATGAAATTCTTCATCTGCTCCTGACTCCATGCATCTACACTTTCTGTTAATGTAATGCCATTTTCCCCGCAATAATCCTCAATGATCTTGTCAGCACGGAAACGCTCATGACATTCCTTGCAATCCATCAGGGGATCGGAAAATCCGCCCAGATGTCCGGAAGCCACCCAGGTCTGTGGATTCATCAGAATTGCACAGTCTACACCAACATTATAAGGATTCTCCATAATAAACTTCTGCCACCATGCACGCTTTACATTGTTCTTCAGCTCTACACCCAGATTTCCATAATCCCAGGTATTCGCAAGTCCGCCGTAAATATCAGAACCCGGATATACGAATCCTCTTGCCTTTGCCAGTGCAACGATTTTTTCCATTGTCTTTTCCATACTCATTTCCTCTCATTTTACATTTGGTTTTTATTTAAACACGATATAGGCAGGTACATCTGCTCCGCCCTCTATCACTGCCAAATTCTTTTTTTCATACTCTGCGCCGCTGATATAAAGGATCTTGCCGCTGGTTTTTACCTTCAGTATTTCCTCCTCTGGAGGCTGGGCTATAACAATCCTTCTGCTGCCCATCTCTTTAAGCTTTTCTGCCTGGATAGAGGCTTTCTCTACCTGGTCCTCCTTTTCAGAAGCAGTGCCTGCCTCATAAAAGTCCACACCGTTAAAATCATACCCTGCCGCAAAGGCTTCCTCTACTGTGCCGCAGAAAAAGGGATATTGATTGAAATTTCCAAAATCCTCTGCTGTCCGGTATTCCATGACCAATGTTACTTTATCATTTTTTACCTCCAGCTTTTTGATGCTGATCGCCCCTTCCCCATTCTCATGGTTGTATTCAGCAGCCTCTTTTAAGGTAAACTCCTCTAAGAGCTCCTCGTCATACTGCTGTGTCAAAAAGCTGTCCTGTATCGTACTGGTGATCGCACCGTCTTTTTTTATTTCCGCAGTATTGCTTCCTTCATATTCTTCTGTGGTGCTGCCGTTTCCGCATCCGCACAGGGTAAAAATAAGCAGAAAACTAACTGCTGTTGCCATGATCCGTCTATTCATACCTTCCTCCTCAGCCTTTTATTATAGCGGAGTTACCTCAGTTTTTCAACACACAATTTATCCAGTACCTCCAGGCTCTTAAATTCTCTGTCCATTACCCGTTTTTGCGCTGTCTGCGCGATTTTTCCAAGCTCTGCAAGTACCCTTTCATTCACTGCAAAGGTATACAGTTTTTCTACAGAGGACTGTTCTATAAAGCTTACTGCATACCGGGTAGCTTCTTCAAATTCCTCTCCCTGCAGGATACCGGGAAATTCTCCATTTACCACCATTGCTTTGATTTCAAATATGTATCTGACCAGCAGGTTTGAGAAATGTTCACTCTGCAGTGCACGGAGAGATTGATACAAAAGCTTCAGCATTTCCTTGTCATCATTGTTTTCCCTGGTATAATAATCTGCGATCTCCAAAAAATAGATCCCATAATAAGCTCCTTCAAAGTCTGCCCTCAGACCTTCAAAATAGTTGCTGATCTCCGCATCCATCACATTATAGGAGGACTTTCCTACAAAGAGCTTGAACGTACCAAAAGAGAAAGGATTTGCTGCTGCGGAAAACCGGCTTGTCTGTTTCCTTGCCCCCTTGGCAAAGGCAGAAATCTTTCCTCTTTCTTTTGTCAGTATGGTTACGCTTCTGTCATATTCACCTACAGGTATCGTTTTGATTACCATTCCCGTCACTATAACGAAATCCTGCATAAAGCTGTTCTCCTGCCCGCTCTTTTTTTTCTGCTTTGCCTTCCTCTGATTTGAATTTCAGATAATCCGCAATCTTACCAGTACGGGTAAACTGTTCCCATTCGCATTCTGCTTTCATCTTGTGCCCCCTGTTTTATCATAATACTAGAGTCTGCACATTTTGAATTTCTATGCGTCTGAAGCGCTCCCGTTTCTTTCCAAATTTTTCTCCTGCCTACTCTGACTCATCCTGTCTGTAGCCAAAATTTTTCAAGAGAAAATCACTGTCCCGCCAGTCCTTTTTTACCTTTACCCAGAGCTGCAGATTCGTTTTACATTCCAGCATTTCCTCAATATCCCGTCTTGCCAGACTTCCGATCTTTTTCAGCATTGCACCGCCTTTTCCGATGATAATGCCTTTATGGGAATCTCTTTCGCAGACTATCGTTGCCTCAATATCCACAAGCCCTTTCCTGTATTTCATACTCTCAATGGACACTGCGATCCCATGAGGGATCTCCTCATCCAGACTACGGAGTGCCTTCTCACGGATCAGCTCTGCCACGATCTGTCTCTCTGGCTGATCCGTAATGGTATCCTCATCATAAAATGCCGGCCCATAGGGAAGATATTTCATAATGCAGGCTACCAGCTCCTCTGTGTTATCTCCCTTTAAAGCTGACACAGGAACAATTTCCTCAAAATCCATTTCCTTCCGGTAGGTATCAATAAAAAGAAGGATTTCTTCCTTTTTGACCGTATCTGTTTTATTGATCACAAGGATCACCGGGGTGCTGCATTTTTTCAGCACCTGAATGATATGCTTTTCGCCGGCACCGATATAGGTGGTCGGTTCTACCAGCCAGAGAACAACATCCACGTCCCTCACTGTCCGTTCAGCCACACCTACCATGTAATTTCCCAGCTTATTTTTTGCCTTATGGATTCCCGGCGTATCCAGAAAAACGATCTGTCCCTCCTTTGAGGTATACACTGTCTGGATCCGGTTTCTTGTGGTCTGGGGTTTGTTGGAGGTAATGGCGATCTTCTGCCCTATGATCCGGTTCATCAGGGTAGATTTTCCCACATTTGGTCTGCCGATCAGTGCCGCAAAGCCTGCCTTGTACTGTTTTTCTATCTCAGCCATTTTCCTTAGTCCCTATCCTTTTTCTGCTCTGTTTTTTGTGATCCTGCCGCAAGAATCTCCTCATAATCTGCTTCCAGCTGCTGCTTTCTGCGTTTTTCCAGCTTTTTCTGCTTTCTTCTGCGCCGATACCCCTGCAGCAGGCGGACGATCAGCACAAGCACTGCAATGATCACGATCCACATCAGAATAAATGGAATATCAATGATCACTCCGATAAAAAAGCTGCTAAGTCCATGCAGTACACGATATACATTATTTCCAAAGCCTTCTGTGATCTCCTCCCATGCTGTCTTGTCAGCAGCCACAGTCAGCAGCTCCACTTCTCTTACCTCTATGTAAACGGTGCTGTAGGACACCTGATGATCAATGGTCCGAAGTCTTTCTTCCATGCTTTCAATCTGATAGCGTACCTCCGACAGTCTGCTCTCAATAGCGATCAGATCCTCTACCGTCTCAGCCTTTTCCATCAGCTCCATCAGGCGATCCCGTTCTGTCATCAATGCTTTTTTATGAGCATCCAGATCCACGTACTGTAAGGTCACATCCTGTACAGATTCATTTCTGAATACCACATTAGAGCTTTCTGCTACCTTGGAAAGAAAATCATCCAGCCTTTCGCTGGGAATCCTTGCTGTAATACTGCCAGTCCAGGTGTCGTATACCGAATAGCGGCTGGTGCTACATTCCTCCAGATAGCCTCCAAGCTGCTCTACTTCACTGGTTATATTGGCAAGCAGCGCATCAAAATCCTGAGTCTCTACCTCCAGATCCACATTACGGATCAGCTTTTTGGCAATGACCTCTTCCTGCTGCGCTGCATTTTCCAGCTCTGTCTGATCTGTTGTCTCAGCTTCAAACTCCTCTGGCATATCAGCCTCCGCTGCTTCTTCTACCGGATATTCCTCTAATGCCAGTTCATTTGCATAAGCGCCGGCTGCTACTTTCCCCTTATCTGCATAGGCACTTTCCATTAATACATCTCCAGCACTGCCGCAGCCAGTAAGAACAGCGGCAGTCAGTGCGGTTAAAAATATTATTTTTCCAAGCTTTGTTTTCATACGTTTTTTCCTCCCTCTTCTTTTGTATTTTAATGAGACAGGTGTTCTATTGTCATAAACAGGTCTTTCTGCTCCTTGAGCTTTTCTTCATTTCCCACAACGCACAGGCACTCATAGGATAAAAATGCCTCCAGATAGTCTCCCAATGCCTGAATATCCTTTGCCTCTGCATCCAGCATTTCTTCTCTCTCCTTCTGGATCTCTTCATAAGATACCTGAGACAGGTATGCTCCCAGAGAACGATTTCCTTTTGCATAAGGATTCAGCGGTGTATCGCTCTCACTAACTGCTCCGATGATGAACTTTGTCATTGTGCGTTCATCTGCTTCAAAGCCTCTTACAAACTCTGCCGCTTCTTTATATGCCTCCACAGTCTTTTCCAGATTTGGATCACGGTAGGAAACAAAATAGCTGTCTCCTGATCTTCCAAAGCTGCACATGCAGCCGTAAGCTCCACCCTTCACGCGTACCTGATTCCAGAGATATTCATATCCCATGATCACTCTGAGCACTCTCAATGCACCGGTGTACGGATACCCTTTTTTGATAAAATTGCCTGCGCAGCATACATACTGCACCTGCGATGAGGACATCAGTCCCTCATTTTTTTTCGTTACGGATGGCACATATTTTTCTTTTTCTATCTTTTCTGTAAAGAGCTTTGTCTTTAACTGTCTTACCTGTTCTTTCAGCTTACCTGTTTCTTTTTCCGGTGCTGTAATATCCACCATGAGATTTTCCGGACGGAAGATCATTTTGGTAAGCTGCTGGAGAATTTCCATTACCTGCTGTTTTTTCTCTTCAAAATGCTCATCCAGATCCTCAAGCAGCCGATAAAAGGGCAGTCCGCTGAACTGCTCAGAAACTGCTGCCGGAGCAGAAAAGTAGGACATGGCGCGCAGTGCTGCCAGCGTATGGCCTGCACTCATAAAATTTGCCTGTACTCTGGAACGGGTCTCGCCGATCAGTTCATGCAGTCGCTTTTCATCTGCGAAAATCGTATGCAGCATCATTTCCTGCATCAGCCCAAAGGCATTTTCCAGATTTTCATGCAGCACCTTTGTCCTAACCTCAAACATGATCCGGTATTCCTCCAGATCACAGGCATTTGTGTAAGTAGAAGCTCCCGTAGCAATGCCGCCTGTCTGCAGGTTGATTTCATTGAAAAGATCTCCGTAGCTGTAATTGGCTGTATTCATCAGCCCCAGCACTGCCTTGTACAAGGCAATGTAGGGAAAATATTTTTCCGGTATATTCCCGATATCAAACAGCAGCTTCACATAACTGATGCCATTGGTAAAAATGTCATGATGGAGAATGACTGTATCATCACAGTACTCCTCCCGGTTGAAAAACGGTTCTGCCTCCCGTTTCATATCCTCTCTCTTTAAGAGGGGGATCGTCCTGACAGCCTCCCTGGTATCGGGCTGTTCCTGATATGCCCTCAGCGCCTGCGTTTCCTCTACCAGTGCCTGCAGCTTTTCTTTACTCAGGGAAGACTTAAATGCCGCCAGCTTCTCCTTTTGCTTTTTCTCCTCCTTTGCCGCCAGATTGCGCACCGGTTCTACCAGCACCATGGAGCTGTGGGGATTGGAAAGCAGATACTTTTGGATCAGTCCCTCAAAATAGTCCGTCTTTGCCTTCTGCTTCATGGCTGAAAAGGTTGCCTCTGCTTCCAGATGAAGAAAGGGAGCTTTTTCATCATAAAGCCAGCTGTCTAACACCTGCAGCCCATACATCAGCCCCTTGGGATAAGAGCCAAAATCTGCCTCTCTGTACTTAAATTCAAAATAATTGATACCTGCCCTTAATGCCTTTTTGTCAATTCCCTGACGGCACAGTTTTTTTAATGTTTCCTGCACAGTAGAAAGAAATGCCTCCTTCTGCTCCACATCGGCATTTTTAGCCACAATGCTGAAATAGGGCTGTAAAATGCCATTTTCATAAACACTGTAAACGTCCTTGCCGATACCCGCATCGATCAATGCCTGCTTTAAAGGCGCGCCCGGAGAAGAACAGAGCACATAGTCCAGGATCTGAAATGCCACGTACAGCTCTTTGTCCAGGCTGGTACTGATCACTGCATTGTATGCCAGATAGGCATTGCCCTTTAATGGCTCGCTTTCGGTGATCGGATATGCCTTTTTTACCTCGACCGGTCTGGCAAAAGGAGGCTGGAAGCTGATCTGGGAATCCACACTTTGGGCTTCAAAACGGGAAAGATAATTTTCATCTATCCAGTTCAGCTTCTCTTCCATATCCATATTTCCGTAAAGATAAAGATAGCTGTTTGCAGGATGATAATATTTGCTGTGAAATGCCAGAAACTCCTCATAGGTCAGTTCTGGTATGCACACCGGATCACCGCCTGACTCTACTCCATAAGGAGTATCCGGGAACAGGGAGTTGAACACCTCTCTGTCCAGCACATCATCCGGTGAGGAAAAAGCACCCTTCATTTCATTGTAGACCACACCATTGATCTCCAGCTCATCCTCTTCCTTTTCCAGCTGATAATGCCAGCCCTCCTGCTGGAAGATCTTTTTTTCATGGTAAATATTGGGATAAAATACAGCATCCAAATATACATGCATCAGATTCTGAAAATCTGTATCATTACAGCTTGCTACCGGATAGACGGTTTTATCCGGATATGTCATTGCGTTGAGAAAGGTGTTTAAGGATCCCTGTGCCAGCTCTATGAAGGGATCCTTTACCGGGAAATGCTCTGAGCCGCAAAGGACAGAGTGCTCCAGGATATGTGCTACTCCTGTGCTATCTGTGGGCGGTGTCCTGAAACCGATATAAAACACCTTATTTTCATCATCATTAGAAAGCAGTGCTATTCTGGCACCTGTTTTTTTATGCTTCAGCAGCCAGCTTTCCGAGTTTAATTCCTCGATCCGGTGCTGCTCTATCACTTCGTATGCGGTACATGCTCTTAAATCCATAGCTTCCTCCATTTTTGCTTTATCTGTTTAGTATAACACCTCATTCCAAAATTATAAAGAGAATTTCCCTTGTTTTCAGCCGGAATGCGTGCTATGATTTCTTGGGTTTGTGCAGAGGATATATCTGCAAGAGAATCCTTTTGTAAAGTAGATGTGAGGTGTCTTTCATGAATGAGAAACAGAAAAAACTGGGAATCCTGATCACACTGATCGGCGGCTGCCTGTGGGGCTTGTCCGGTGCCTGCGGACAGTTTCTTTTTTCCTATAAGGGTGCTACCTCCGACTGGCTTGTGCCGATCCGGCTTCTTGCTGCCGGCTCTTTGCTGACTCTTTTTTATCTGTTTAAATCGCCTGCAGACTGCAGACGCATCTGGAGCAATCCCAAAAGTGCCTTTTCCCTGATCTGCTACGGGCTTCTTGGGCTGATGCTCTGTCAGTACTCTTACTTTAAAGCCATTGAATACTCAAATGCCGGGACAGCCACTGTACTGCAGTACGTTTCCCCTGTACTGATCATGCTGGTCATGTGCATCTGGGAAAGACGTTTTCCCCACTTTGTTCACATGACAGCTGTCCTGCTTGCCCTTACCGGTGTTTTCCTACTGGCAACCCACGGACAGCCCGGACAAATCGTAATCTCCAGTCAGGCTCTTTTCTGGGGGCTGTTCTCTGCCGGAACGGTAGTGCTTTACAATCTGCTTCCCCGAAGTCTGATGCGCACCTATTCCACACCGTTTCTGCTTGGATGGGCAATGCTCATCGGCGGCATTGCACTCTGCCTTCTGCGAAAGCCATGGCAATATCATCCCCTTCTCGACCTGCCCGCTGTGCTTTGCTTGTGTGCTATTATTTTACTTGGCACCATAGGCGCTTTTTCCCTTTATATGCAGGGCATGAAGCTGATCGGTCCTGAGAATGCAAGTCTTTATGCCTGCATAGAGCCTGTTGCTGCCACGCTTTTTTCTGTATTCTGGCTGAAAAGCAGCTTTGCTGTTCTGGACATTGTCGGCTTTTTCTGCATCGTGTCCACCCTGTTTCTCATTACCTTTTTTGGAAAAGGAGCAGAGCAGACTACAGACTCATTGCCATGATCTGCATTTTACCGACCACCATTTCCTCAATGATGATCCGATCCTTTTGTTCCTGCCATTCTGTATTATGTACAATTTCAGAAATGGTATGATACTCACTTTTATACTGCCATGTGCCCTTTTTAGACAGTACAGGGAAATTCATTTTGAACTTAACCTTCATCTGATCATAGACCATATAAGACAGATCTGTATCCTTCATGTAAAACACATGATTCTCCGGTGTGGTGTCCCCTGCCACCTCTTTCAGCATATAATGACTTAAGATCGCTTTGAACTTAAAGGAGATCTCATCGGTATCCATCATTTCCTGATAGGTATATTTTGCGCCGATATACAGCTTTGTCACATCCTGGATCACATATTTAAAATCTTTATTTTCCATTTTCAGCCTTATCCTCTATCTCATCTATCTTTCCGGCAGAAAGACGCAGTGCTTCCTCGATCTCCTCTAAAGGGATCTGTGCCTCTCTTGCCAGTTCCTCTGCTGTTACCTTTCTAAGCAGCGCGTCTGAAAGCTCCTTTGCCGCTTCTGCTACCCTGTTTACCTTATCCGCAGCCTGTTTTCCCATTTCATCTGCCTGCACATTCTGGGCAATAAATTCCTCCATTGCATCCATCATCAGCTTACCAAGCATCCCCGGCACCTCTGAAGGCTGCTCCAGCGCCCCCAGCATTTCCATGCCTGCTGCAAGAGCCAGATTGGCCTCTCCGATCAGATCCTCCATCACTGCGCCCTGTCCGGCATACAGCTTTGCCAGATCGACTGCCTGGGGCAGATACACCGTAAGCAGCTTCTTTTTGGCATCTGCCTCACCTGCCATGGCAGAAAGCGTAACAGCCTCCTTTTCGCCATCGCTCATCTCCTCAAGCAGTGCCAGTTCCTGCAAATACAGCTCCAGAAAATTTCTGTCCTCTTCATCCAGATATTCCTCTATATCTGCCGGTTCTCCAATTCCGATCCCATGCTTTTTCAGGTAATCATACACCATGGCAAGCTGGGGCTTTCCCAGCTCAAGAGCAGCAAAGGCACTTTCTACATCTGCCTCTGCGATCACATTTCCCTGCTCCTTCGCCTGCTTTTTTATTTTTTCTAATGTCTGTCCAAAAACGACCTCTTTGTTCATCCAGCCTTCTCCCATTTTCGATCTTTCTTCAGGCAGCTTCCCTGCTCTGGTAACGGTTCTTACTTTCCGTGATGCTTCACATGCTCATGTGTAAACAGATGCTCCTGACAATATTCGTAATTTCCATCACATTTGGAACAGAAACGGAACTCCAGATGCTCTCCATCCTGCTCTGTGCGTCCGCATACCGCACATTTATGTCTGGTTATCTTAACGTTCTTTTTCACTTCCTGCTTAAAGCTCTGTCTCCTGCGGATCTGCTTGGGACTCATGCGGAACATGCTCCTTGTTGCAAAGAAAAATACGACCACATTGAGCAGTGAAGCGCCAATGATGATCTTTCCTGCAATCCCGCTCATAAAAAATGCATATATAGTCATTGCCGCATCCAGCATACCCAGCCACTTGATCTTGACCGGTATGATAAAGAACAGCAGCACCTGCATATCCGGGAACGTCAATGCAAACACAAGATATATTGACATGTTTATATAATATGTTTTAAAAGAACTGAACAAGGGACTTAACACATGGGCAAAGGTCTCGTATGCTCCTGCTGCTGCGATCTGAGGTGCAAATGCCACATAGCAGTAAACCAGCAGCACAAAGCTGCCAAGCACAGTGAAGATCATACCACTGAACAAAAACAGATTGTAACGGAATGCTCCCCAGGTACGCTCTAACGTGGTGCCAAGCCAGTAATAAAAATACAGGGAAATGATCGTAAATATGTCAAAGCCAAATCCAGAGGGCGGGATCAAAATCCAGGTCACAAGTCTCCATACCTGCCCCCTCAGGATCAGATAAGGATTCAACGTCAGATAATTTAAAAAGGAGGCGTTTACAAACTGGATGGCATAGCCGAAGCCATAGCAGATGATCAGCATCAGAGAAATGTTCTGGATAGCGTACTTCCCATATTTTCGTTCCATTTTATTTAAAAAATTCATTTTTCAATTCCTTCATTCTTTTCAGATTTATATACGAATATATATTAACATTCTCATATGTAAAAGTAAACCAAACAATTTCTAAAGATTTGCTTATACTTTTTTAATAATTTTACCAGTTGCAATTTGTATAAAGCTGTCGTATAATGGTCAAATCGTTGAGAACACATTTTAATAGGAAGAAAGAGCATCAATTTTTATGAATAATACGCATTATTTTCTAGGAATCGACATCGGTTCCACAACAGTAAAGATCGCAGTTCTGGATAAGCAGCACACCATCCTTTTCTCTGATTACAAAAGGCATTTTGCCAATATCAGGGAAACTCTGGCAGATTTATTAAAGGCTGCTTATCAGAAGCTTGGAAATATCTCCCTGCATCCGGTCATTACCGGTTCCGGCGGTCTGACCCTTGCCAATCATCTTCAGATCCCTTTTGTACAGGAGGTCATTGCCGTGGCGACTTCTTTGGAGACCTTTGCTCCCAAAACAGATGTTGCCATCGAGCTGGGCGGTGAGGATGCTAAGATCATTTATTTTGAAGGCGGCAACGTGGAGCAGCGTATGAACGGGATCTGTGCCGGCGGTACCGGCTCTTTTATTGACCAGATGGCATCCCTTCTTCAGACAGATGCTTCCGGTCTGAATGAATATGCAAAAAATTATCAATCTCTGTACACCATTGCAGCCCGCTGCGGCGTATTTGCCAAATCAGATATTCAGCCTCTGATCAATGACGGCGCTACAAAGGAGGATTTATCTGCTTCTATTTTTCAGGCTGTGGTCAATCAGACCATCAGCGGTCTTGCCTGCGGCAAGCCCATTCGCGGACATGTTGCTTTTCTTGGCGGTCCTCTGCACTTTCTCTCTGAGCTAAAGGCTGCTTTTATCCGCACCCTGAAGCTAGACGAGGAGCACATTATCGATACTGATAACTCGCATCTGTTTGCAGCCATCGGTTCTGCCCTGAACTATAAGGAAACGGTCAGCTACTCCATGGAAGAAATGGTCGGAAAGCTTTCCGGCGAAATAAAAATGGAATTTGAAGTAGAACGTATGGAGCCTCTTTTCTCTTCCAGAGAGGAATACGATGCTTTCCGCAAGCGCCATGGGCAGCACCGGGTAAAAACAGCAGATCTTTCTGCATACAAGGGAAACTGCTATCTGGGTATTGATGCCGGAAGCACCACCACCAAAATCGCCCTTGTGGATGAGGAAGGTTCTCTTTTGTATTCCTTTTACTCCGGCAACAACGGAAGTCCTCTGCAAACTGCCATCAATGCGATCAAAGACATCTATACCAAGCTGCCTGCAGGTGTAAGGATCGTCCGCTCCTGCTCTACCGGCTATGGAGAAGCCTTGATGAAAGCAGCCTTTTTGCTGGACGATGGCGAAGTAGAAACTGTGGCACATTATTATGCCGCTGCTTTTTTCAATCCCTCTGTTGACTGCATTCTGGATATCGGCGGACAGGATATGAAATGCATCAAGATCAAAAATCAGACGGTGGACAGTGTGCAGTTAAACGAGGCTTGTTCCTCTGGCTGCGGCTCCTTTATCGAAACCTTTGCAAAATCCTTAAATTACAGCGTACAGGATTTTGCCGATGCTGCTTTGTTTGCAGAGCATCCTATCGATCTGGGAACGCGCTGTACCGTATTTATGAATTCTAAAGTAAAGCAGGCGCAGAAGGAAGGGGCACAGGTTTCCGATATTTCTGCCGGACTGGCTTACTCTGTTATAAAAAATGCTCTTTTCAAGGTGATCAAGGTATCCGATGCCTCAGAGCTTGGAAAAGAGATCGTGGTACAGGGCGGCACCTTTTATAATGATGCCGTTCTCAGAAGCTTTGAAAAAATTGCCGGCTGTCAGGCAATCCGTCCGGATATTGCAGGTATCATGGGTGCCTTTGGCGCAGCCCTGATCGCACGGGAGCGTTTTATGGCCGAGCCTGCTTACCAGACCACCATGCTTGATCTGGACAAGTTAAATGCCTTTCGTTTTGAGACCAGCATGGCAACCTGTAAGGGCTGTACCAACAGCTGCCGTCTTACCATCAACCGTTTTACAGGAGGCAGACAATACATTTCCGGCAACCGCTGCGAGCGGGGTATCGGCAAAAAGCCCAATGCAAACAATGTCCCAAATCTGTTTGCATACAAGCTGAAGCGGATCTTTGATTATGAGCCCCTTACTGCAGATAACGCACCCAGAGGCAAGGTTGGCATTCCCAGAGTGCTGAATATGTACGAAAATTACCCGTTCTGGTTTACCTTTTTTACCGATTTAGGATATCAGGTCGTACTCTCTCCGGTTTCCAACCGCAAAATTTATGAGCTGGGCATTGAATCCATTCCCAGTGAATCCGAATGTTATCCTGCCAAGCTGGCACATGGGCATGTGGCATGGCTGCTGCATCAGAATATTCCTTTCATTTTCTATCCCGCCCTGTTTTATGAGCGCAATGAATTTGAAACAGCCAATAATCACTACAACTGCCCTATTGTTACATCCTACTCAGAAAATATCAAAAACAACATAGATGAGATCCGTGACGGCAAGGTGCTTTTCCGCAATCCCTTTTTATCCTTCCGGGATGCAGATACCATCTCTGCTGCACTGATCCGGGAATTTTCAGAAATCCCTGCCGCCGAGATCCGCAGTGCAGTTTCCCACGCCTGGCAGGAATTAGAAAATGCCCGCAATGATATGCGGCGCGCCGGCGAAGAAACGCTGAAATATCTGAAAGAGACAGGAAAGCACGGCATCGTTTTAGCCGGACGGCCTTATCACATTGACCCTGAGATCAACCATGGTATCCCTGAGCTGATCACCAGCTATGACATTGCGGTTCTGACAGAGGATTCCATCAGCCACTTAAAGCAGCCGGAACGTCCTCTTATCGTATCTGACCAGTGGATGTATCATTCCAGACTTTATGCTGCCGCTTCCTATGTGCGCACAGTGGATTATCTGGATCTGATCCAGCTCAATTCCTTCGGCTGTGGTCTGGATGCCGTAACTACCGATCAGGTAAATGATATTTTGTCCGGTTCCGATAAAATTTATACCTGTCTAAAGATTGACGAAGTGAATAATCTGGGAGCTGCAAGGATCAGAGTCCGCTCTCTGCTCTCTGCCCTGAGAGTTAAAGCGCAGAAAGGGACCAAGCGCCGCATCCAGCCCACTTCCATCAAACGGGTGATCTTTACAGAAGAAATGCGCAAGGACTATACGATCCTCTGCCCACAGATGTCGCCCATTCATTTTGAACTGCTGGAAGCTGTCTTTAACCGGTGCGGCTATCATCTGGAGGTGCTTCCAAATGATAACCGTCATGCAGTGGACATTGGGCTGAAATATGTAAATAATGATGCCTGCTACCCATCCCTGATGGTAGTTGGACAGATTATGGAGGCTCTGCTTTCCGGAAAATATGATCTTAACAAAACAGCTGTCATTATGTCCCAGACAGGCGGCGGATGCCGTGCCACAAATTATATTGGCTTTATCCGCCGTGCGTTAGAAAAAGCCGGCATGCCTCAGGTACCGGTAATTTCCCTGAATCTTGCCGGGATCGAAAGCAATCCGGGCTTTACCATCAATGCTGATCTAATGATCCGGCTGGCATATGGTGCTCTGTTTGGCGACATTTTTATGCGCTGTCTGTACCGGATGCGGCCTTATGAACAGGTTCGCGGTTCAGCCAATGCCCTTCATCGCAAATGGGTAGAAACCTGCAGGGAGTTTTTAACAAGAAAGCACGTATCCTATTTTGTCTTCAACCGGCTCTGCCGGGAGATCATCCGGGATTTTGATGCCCTCCCCATTACAAATGAGAAAAAGCCCCGTGTAGGCATTGTAGGGGAGATCCTTGTTAAGTTCATGCCGGCTGCCAACAATTATCTGGTAGAGCTTCTGGAAGCTGAAGGAGCAGAAGCTGTAGTACCCGACCTTTTGGATTTCCTGCTTTACTGCTTTTATAATCAGGTATACAAGGCAAAGCAGCTTGGTACCAGCAAAAAAGCTGCAAGGATTTCCACCCTTGGCATCCATGCACTGATGTTCTTACGCAAGCCGGCAGCAGATGCTTTCCGTAAGAGCAGGCATTTTGTTCCGCCTGCCAATATTTACGATCTGGTCTCTTATGCAGAGCCCATCGTTTCCATTGGCAACCAGACCGGCGAGGGCTGGTTCTTAACCGGAGAGATGATGGAGCTGATCCACACCGGTGTCAGCAACATTGTTTGTACACAGCCCTTTGGCTGTCTGCCTAACCACGTAGTAGGAAAGGGAGTCATTAAGGAGCTGCGAAAACGTCATCCGGAATCCAATATCGTAGCCATCGACTACGATCCTGGTGCAAGTGAGGTCAACCAGCTCAACCGTATCAAGCTGATGCTGTCCACTGCACAAAAAAATATGAAAAAAAGGTCTTGATTTTTTATTAATAACACGTTATACTGTTATAGTTATAGCGTGTAACGGGGTGTGGCTCAGTTTGGTTAGAGCGCCGTCTTAGGGAGGCGGAGGTCGCAAGTTCGAATCTTGTCACTCCGAGAAAAAAGACTGTTGTAGGAGCAGAATTTCATCTGTCTTTACAGCAGTCTTTTTGTTTCCACTTTTTCCTTTTCATTTTTTCTTTACCATTTCTTTACTTCTCTTTTTCTTCCACCGTCCATCTGCAAATCCTTTTTAAATGCATTTAAAGGCTCATACAGGCTTTTTAAAGTCTTTTATGCAGATTTTACCAGCTTCGACCTTAAATCACCTATATGCGCCTTTTACGCGTTTCTATTTATTCTGCTGCATCTGATCCTGCTGTTCTGACATCTACTTCTTCAGAATGTGTCTCATCCACATATACCGCAATTCCATTTTTATTCCTGCTCTTTATGCTGTACATCGCCATATCCGCGCATCGCAGCAGCTTGTCAACCGTGTCTGCTGTTTTGCTTTCATAGGCAAAGCCCACAGAAACCCGGACAGAATATTCCTCCTCATCTGAAATAGAGATAAAGCCCTTTCGTTTATACAGGCGAACCAGAATATCTCTGATCTCTTCTCTGGTGTCAAAGCCGGTAAAGAGCATGGCAAATTCATCTCCTGAGATCCTTGCGGTAATAACATCCACCGAAGGCTTTTCCTTTCTGAGCTGCTCTGCAGACCACTGCATCTTATCTGCCATAGCAACAATGTAAGCATCTCCCATGCTGTGTCCATAATGATCATTCACATATTTCAGGTTATCCAGATCACAGAACATCATGGCATTGACCCTGCCCTTATGCTTTTTCAGAAGCACTTCTCCCTGCTCCTTCATGTAGGATGCATTATTCAGCTTGGTCAAAAAGTCATGCTCTGATGCAAAGCGCAGTTTGCTGATCTTTCGGTATTCTGCCGTTTTATCCATAACCACGCCAAATACACCATTTTCTTCATCCTTAGTCTTAAAGGAAACACAGTAAACATTTCCATCCTCTCCGGTAAAGGTATAGGCATTCAGCTCCTGAAAAGCGGTCAGCTTATCCAGCAGTTTTTTCCAGTTTTCAACAGACATTTCCCTGTCTGCAGTCAGATACTGCGGCGGAATGCGAAGCAGCTCCTCTACTGATCGGCTGATATCCGTCATCTGTGTATCCCTGTGATACAAAAAGCTGCCCAGATTCTGCTCTACCTCCTCCATCAGATTGTATCTGGAATAGCTTTCCTCCAAACGCTTTGTCATATCGTTCAGGGCATTATAAATACTCTGGATCTCTGCCGCCTGTCCTTCCTTAAACCGGATCGTCCTGCCCTTCTGATTCTTAATATCCTGCAGCATCTGCTTTAAAGGCTTTAAGATCAGGGCGGTAACTCCCCAGCATGCCAGCATGCATACTGCCAGAGAAAAAGCATAGGCTATGATGATCTTCCATATCATTTCCCATACCGGTGCCTGCAGCTCCTTTGTCCTGCCAAGTACTTCAACATAAAGGCTTTGTCCGTCCTTAAAGGTACCATAGGTCTTTACCCGCTCCCGATAGCCGGTATATTCCTCTCCCTCATTGTTCCAGACGATCTCTTCCACTCCATCTGACAGCTTTTCCACCACCGAAACCGGCATCAGGCTGTCTGTGCCTGCATAAAATTCTCCCTTTTCATTTCCCAGCCAGAACTGCATGCTCCCTGTGGTATCCGCAAACATCTGATTCAGATACTGGGTTTTTGCTTCAAGAAAAACGATCCGGCTGTCATTGCCGCTTTCTACATATAACACATAATAAAAGGCATCTGCCTGAGGATCATAAAACCACCCTTCTGCATCCTCCTTTTGCTGTGCCAGCTCTTTTGCCGCTGCATATTTCTCTGCTTTATAGCTTTTTTCCCACTTATTTGACATACTGACCTTGACACCAGCTTGGGATGTCCCTACCAGACAGCTGATATCCGAAGCATCGATCGAATATTCCTGAGGCTCAGAATCCACATAATAAACACCATCATTGCTATCAGTGTGCATATACATTACTGCCGACAGATAATCCGCCTTGTTCAGCATATCGATAAGCATTGTATGGGTATCTCCGGTGCTTGTGCTTCTTTTGATCTGGCGCTTGAGTCCTGCACCTTCCAGATAAATCTGATTCAGCGTGCTGGATATCACGTCATTTTTATCCTTCAGACGAGCCTGCATAGTCTCATAGGGTTGCCGTGAAAGCACCGCAAAGCCCCGCAGAGACAGCAGCACCAATCCAAAAAACAGACTTTGTATCAGCACCGCAAACAATACTCCATTGATAATTCGGTTTCTTAACAGATACTCCTTTTTCTTCATATTCATCCGCTTCTATCATAGTTATTTTATTGAAAAACGCCCAGAATCCCCTGATAGAACTCCGATGCCTTTTCTTCATACTCCATTGCTAAAGCTGCCTCCTGCTCACTCATGCCGGACTGCAGATAGCCAAGATATTCTTCCCGTCCCTGTCTGGTAAAGCTCTTAAAGTAATCCTCCAGATCCCCACGGAGCTGATAAGCGCCTACAAAATCAAAGCCTCTTACCAGATGATAGCCTTTTATCTGCTCCGTTCCGGTTTCAACGGCATTCCTGATATTTTCATCCTCGATGATATCCCATTTTCCAGCCTCTACACTTACCTTGCTGGTGGGCATATAAGAAAGCATGGATGCATAGGCAGTTCCCTTTTCCTCTGAAATCCACTTGATAAAATCTGCCACTGCCTGATTTTCTGCCTCATCGCTCTTTAAGGTAACGATCCCTGCCCCCTGCTGGATGGCTGTTTTTTCTGCACCCGAAAAATAGGGGTATGGATAAATCCCCATCTTAACAGCCTTTTCGCTGCCATCTGTTCCATACACAGTTTCCGGGAAATATGTCACACTGGCAACACTGCCTATATATCCGCACAGATTATCCTGACGCAGATCGTCTGAGCAGTATTTTTCAGTTCCGCCATAATAGCCTTTGGAAAAAGGCACATAATAGTTTTCAAACAGCTTTCTGACATTTGCCTCTGCCAGCTGAAACTGTGCTGTGCCGTCTTCTCTGAGCTGATACATCTCCCCTCCCAGTGCACTATACTGGGTAATGAAATAATTGGAAAAATTGTCAAGTCCGATCAGAGCCATACCGTCATTTGTTACCAAAGGAGTTTTTGCATCTGTCCACTGGTAAAATGCCTCCGCCATAGCCGACAGCTTTTCCCAGGTTTCAAAATCAGCTGCTGAATACTGGGGATTTTCTTCAAAAAAAAGATCCATCGTTGTCTGATTCATAAATAAGAGCTCTGTGGATTTGGCTACCGGCATTATGTAAAGAGCCTCTCCAAACCTGCCCTCTTCCAGAAAATCCGTATAATATCCTTCCAGCTCCTTGGTGGTAAAATATTTATTGTAATCTAAAAATGCGTCTGAATCCTCCATTCCGATCTCCTGGAGCATATCGCGGTAAGCCAAAAACATATTAGGTTTTTCTAAGCCGGCTGACGGATCTTTTAATACAGATGCTACTTTGGTGGTGATGTCATCCACTGAGCCTAAGCCCACCGCTTCTACGACAACATTTTTCTCTTTTCCCACCGTGGCATTGTACTCCGCAATGATATTGTCCAGACCACTTTTCTGCGCATCATTGTAGTAATGCCAGAAGGTAACGGTTACCGGCTTCTCGCCCAGCCCTGCCGCTGCTTCTTCAGCACCGCAGCCTGTAAAAAATATCATTCCTAATAATAAAGTTGTTACTAAGCTTACACATTTTTTCATTTTTCTCATCCTATTTCTTCCAGATCAAAAGGTGTGATCTGATATACATAGTAGTTCAGCCAATTAGAATACAGGGCATTGCAATGAGCACGCCACTGCAAATTCGGTCTCCTGCTGCAGTCATCATCCTCGTAGTAGTGTAAGGGTACCGCAATGTCCAGCCCCTTTCCCTTATCGCGCATATATTCATTGTGCAGCGTTACCCGGTCATATTCCGGATGTCCCATTACAAATATCTGTCTGCCGCCCTCTGTCATACACAGATACACTCCTGCCACATCTGACTCCGCCAGCACCAGCAGCTCCTTGCAGGCATGGATCTCCTCACTGGACACCCCTGTATGTCTGCTGTGTGGTGCCATGAAAATATCATCAAAGCCACGTACCAGCGGTACTTTCCGGTTCATAACCCTGTGCTCAAATAATCCAAACATTTTTTCCTTCAGCAGATGCTTGGCAATATGGAAATGATAGTAAAGCCCTGCCTGAGCGCCCCAGCAGATATGCAGGGTGGAGGTCACATGGTTTTTGCTCCAGTTCATGATCTCACAAAGTTCTTCCCAATAATCCACTTCTTCAAAATCAATCTGCTCCACCGGCGCTCCGGTAATGATCATCCCATCATATTTATTATGCTTTAATTCATCAAAGGTATGATAAAATTTATTCAGATGTGTGACAGAGGTATTTAAGGAAATATGGCTGTTCATTTTCATAAACGTAATGTTGATCTGCAGCGGTGTATTGGACAATGCCCTGAGAAGCTGCAGCTCAGTATCCTGTTTTACGGGCATCAGGTTTAAAATACAAATCTGAAGTGGGCGGATATCCTGCCCGATGGATCTGTTTTCATCCATCACAAATATATTTTCGTTTTCCAGAATCTCCTTTGCAGGAAGCTCATTCTGTACTTTAATCGGCATGGTGCATAACTCCTATCTAGTACTTATTTACTGTATCAGTATAGCATATAATTTTCTCTACTTCAACTGATGGGCTGACACAAAGCCCATACTTTTCAGAAAATTTACATTTTTAGGTACTGTATCCGAAATTCTTCCTCAGAGATCACAGGAATTTCCAGTTCTTTTGCCTTTTTGTTCTTGGACGAGGAAGAAGTGGTATCGTTATTGATCAAGGCATCTGTATTTGAGGTAACACTTCCCGTTACCTTGCCGCCTCTTTTTTCAATTTCCTCCTTTAGTGCATTCCGGTTTGCAAAATAGTGAAGGCTGCCTGTTACTACAAAGACCTTTCCCTGTAGCGTAAGTGCACTTTCATCCTGCTTCTCTACAGCGATCTGCAACTCCGGCAATAGAAGCTCCAGTTCCTTTCTATTTTTTTTCATCTGAAAATGATCACAGAAAGCTGCTGCGATCACCTCCCCGATCCCATCGATCCGGCTAAGGCGTTCTGTATCCGCCGTCAGCATGGCATCCAGCTCATAGTCAAATTCCCGGCAAATCATTTTGGCATTTGCCAGTCCGATATTGGCAATTCCAAGGCTGTAGATCAGTCTAGGCAGGGTAGTCTGGCGCGCCTGCTCAATACTTGCAAACAGGTTCTGGTAGGACTTTTCTCCAAAGCCTTCCATTTCCACTATTTTTTCACGGTGATTTCCCAGATGAAAAATATCAGCATAATGGTGGATCAGCCCGTTCCCGATCAGTTTTTCCAAGGTTGCCTCTGAAAGTCCCTCAATATTCATGGCATCCCGGCTGACAAACAGAGTAAAGGCTTTGATCTTTTTAGCATCACAGTCCGGATTGGTGCAGTATAAGGCTTCTACCTCATTTGTCTTTTGTATCCGTGTCGGCATCCCGCATACCGGACAATTCTCCGGCGGCATACAGCTGCCGCTCTTTGTCAGATTTTCCCCGATCTGCGGAATGATCATGTTTGCTTTATAAACTGTGAGCCTGTCTCCGATTCCCAGCTTTAAGGACTTTACAATGCTTACGTTGTGCACTGATGCTCTGCTTACCGTTGTGCCCTCCAGCTCTACCGGATCAAACACTGCCACCGGATTGATCAGTCCCGTTCTGCTGGCGCTCCATTCGATCTTTCTCAGTACGGTTTCTGCCTGCTCATCTGCCCACTTAAAGGCAATGGAATCTCTGGGAAACTTGGCTGTCATCCCCAGTGCCCTGCCATATTCCAGATCATCCAGACTAAGCACAAGACCGTCTGAGGGAACATCATAGGTTTTTATCTCTTTTTCAAATTCTGCTACTGCATCTAATATTGTGGCTTCTGTAACCCTCCGGTAAGCAACCACCTCAAAGCCCTGTTCCTTTAAAAACAAAAACTGTCTCTCACGGGAATTTGCAAAATCCACATTTTCTGCACTTACCAGTGCAAAAGCATAAAATCTCACATTCCTTTTTGCTGTTACCTGATTGTTCAGCTGCCGTACTGAACCGCTGCACAGATTTCTTGGATTTTTATATTTTGCTCCGGCATCTGGAATTTCAGCATTGATCTTTTCAAAATCCGAGTAGGTGATAACTGCCTCTCCCCGCAGCACAAGATGTCCCTGATAAGCGATCTGAAGAGGAATATTCTGAAAAACCTTGGCGTTATTTGTTACGATCTCTCCGATTTCCCCGTTTCCTCTGGTCACTGCTTTTGCAAGTTTTCCGTCATTATAATGTAAAACAACCGTAAGTCCATCCAGTTTCCAGCTTAAAAGCGCAGGTTTTCCATTCAAAAAGTCCCTTAGTTCCTCTCTTTCCTTGGTTTTGCCAAGGGAAAGCATGGGGCTTTCATGGCGTTCCTTGGGCAGTTCATCTACAGCCTGATACCCTACATTTACGGTAGGACTGTTTGCAAGAACAATCCCGGTTTCCTTCTCTAACTGCTCCAGTCTGTCATAAAGCCTGTCGTATTCCATATTGCTCATGATCTCTCTGTCCTGGGCATAATATGCTTTAGATGCTTCATTCAGCTGTTTTACCAGCTCTTTCATTTCCTGACTTTTGCTTTTTTCTTCCATTTCTATTTTCACACCTTCCCTTTTTACTGCCTTGTCTGCGCCAGCTCATACAACTGCTCCAGCTCTTCTCCCTTAAGTACTCTGTATTCTCCCTGACGCAATCCGTCCAGCGTAATATTCATAACACGCACTCTCTTCAAAGAAATCACCTGGTACTTCTGTTCCTGACACATCCTGCGGATCTGACGGTTCAGTCCCTGAGTCAGAATGATCCGAAAGGTGTATTTCCCTATTTTTTCAGCCAGACAGGGTCTTGTTCTCACATCCAGCTCCTTTAAATAGATCCCTTCCCTCATATTTTTCAGAAATTCCTCGGTGATCTCCTGCTTTGTTTTTACGATATACTCCTTTTCATGTCCAAAAGAAGCCTTCATCATCTGCTGGATCAGATCACCGTCATTGCTGAGAAGCAGCAGCCCCTCTGAATCCCGGTCAAGTCTTCCTGCATAGGTAACCCTTACCGGATACCCGATTTCCTCTGTTACCTTTCGGTCAGCATGCTTATCCCTTTCTGTACAGGTAACTCCCACCGGCTTGTAGTAAGCCAGCACCACCTTTTCTTCCATGCCACGCAGCACCTTTTTTCCTACAGTAACCTTATCAAATGCAGTTACCCTTGCGCCAATATCAGCAGGTCTTCCATTGATCAAAACCTTTCCCGCTGCAATAAGCTTATCCGCATCCCGTCTGGAGCATACTCCACACTGTGCCAGAAATTTATTTAAACGAAGTTCTTCCATTCTGCCTTTCCCCACACTCTCTTTTGGCAGGTATCAGTCTTCTATATCTAAGGCATGATCCCTTTTGCCACTCTATCTATTATAGGAGAAAAAGAGGTTTTATACAAGTAAGGAGAACAAAAGTGCGCGAGCAGTGCCATTTATGGCATCATACCGCTCTTTCCTATAAAACGAGAAAAGAGCTTTTACAAAGCGATCCTGTAAAAGCTCTTTCCCATTTTATGTGATTATGTAAGACTGCTACCTTGCCGCAGCCCCCTTGGTAGCTACGATCGCCACCCTGGTGCCTGCCACATTTTCCAGCAGCACATCTCCGATTGCAACCGGTGCTTTTGCCACAATGCCATTGATCTCTTTCATACAGTCAAAAATCCTGTCCTTGGGAATATCTTCCCTTGTTTTTACAGAGATAAAGGGTCTGTCTCCCCCTTCTACCTTTACTGTTGAAGTCACGATCCTGGTAGGATTTGTCACTTCCTTTTCTGCATAGCTTTTCCCTCTGGGGCAGGTATTTCCTGTTATCTCTACTACATTTCCGCCATCCATCGTAACCGTAAGGGGACAGCCCATCGGACAGCCGATACAGATCAGTTCTCTCTTTTCCATGTTCGTCACTCCTTTTCTATTTTTACGGTAATGCTCTGTAAATCAGGATATGCTGCCAGCTTTGCTTTCTGCAAAATCACTTCTTCCATTTCCCCCGGTGCCATAACCTGTTTTTTCCTGTGCATCACTCTTTCATCATTATAGTACACACTGATGTAAGAATTTTTGAAGACAGCTCCCACGCGGAAACGCACTGTAAGCAGCTCATCCATTTTTTCAACATTGATATGCCGCGGTACCGTATAGCGTGCACCCTCTGTAGCAATGATCGGAATATCCTTTCCTGTATCTGCCAAAAGCTCTCCCTTCACGTATTTTGCTGCATTGGTTCCGGCTCTTCCAGCCTCCTCTGACACAAAATCCACCAGATCATGTACATGCAGTACATTGCCGCAGGCAAATACTCCCGGAATACTCGTTTCCAGACTTTCATTGACCACTGGGCCGGAGGTTACTCTGTCTATTTCTACGCCCATGCCGGCCGACAGTTCATTTTCAGGGATCAGGCCTACTGAAAGGAGCAGGGTATCACATGTATATTCTTCCTCTGTGCCCGGGATCGGTCTGCCTTTTTCATCCACCTGCGCCAGTGTAATTCCTTCCAGACGCTCCTTCCCTTTAATATCCACTACCGTATGACTGAGCTTTAACGGAATTCCATAATCATCCAGACACTGTACAATGTTTCTCTTCAAGCCGCCAGAATAGGGCATCAGTTCTGCCACAACCTTGACCCTTGCTCCCTCCAGTGTCATACGTCTTGCCATGATCAGACCAATATCACCAGAGCCAAGGATCACTACCTCTCTGCCCGGCATATAGCCCTCCATATTTACAAGGCGCTGGGCTGTACCAGCAGAGAAAATACCTGCCGGGCGGTATCCCGGAATGTTCAGTGCGCCTCTGGAGCGTTCCCTGCAGCCCATTGCCAGGATAACCGACTTTGCCTGAATCTGAAACATTCCCTCTACCCGGTTCATCGCCGTTACCACTTTATCAGCACCGATGTCCATAACCATTGTATTTAACAGATATTCTATTTCCAGTTCTTTTACAACCTCAATAAAGCGGCCTGCATACTCAGGTCCCGTCAGCTCTTCTTTAAAGGTATGAAGTCCAAACCCATTGTGGATGCACTGGTTCAGAATCCCACCCAGCTCCTTATCTCTCTCCAATATCAGGATGCTGTCTGCTCCTGCTTTTTTTGCAGATGCTGCCGCTGCAAGTCCGGCAGGGCCACCGCCTACAATAACAATATCATATGATTTCATAGACTTTCCCTCCTATACATTCTCTTTCGTGCGGCCTGTCACGATTTTGGAACTGCCGCCGGACTTTGTGATCTCTTCCATATTAAGCTGTAATTCTCTTTCCAGTATTTCCATTGTCCTGGGACTGCAGAACCCGGACTGGCATCTTCCCATGCCTGCTCTTGTTCTCCTTTTCACACCATCTAAGGATCTTGCACCTATCGGTCTGTGTATCGCATCTAAGATCTCTCCTTCTGTAACCGACTCACAGCGGCAGATGATCGTGCCATATGCCGGATTTTCTTTAATAAGTGCATTCCTTTCTTCAAGGCTTAATTTAGATGGATCTAATAAGCCCTTTCTGACAGCAACAAAATCCGGTTTCTCAACCAGTCCCATTTTGTCCTTCAGAATATCTGCTACCATAACACCAATCGCCGGAGCACTGGACAGTCCCGGTGATTCAATACCTGCCGCATCTATAAACTGCTTTGCATCCTCTACTTCACCAATGATAAATTCATGTCCTGCTTCATGGGCACGAAGTCCTGCAAAGGAGGTGATCACCTGACGGATAGGCAGATCCTTTACCGTCATCCCTGCCTTGGAGATCAGATCATCCAATCCTGCTCTTGTGGTATTTGTTCCTTCTTTATCTTCTATATCAACGGCTGTAGGTCCTACGATCAGATTGCCATGGATCGTAGGCGATACCAGCACACCCTTCCCCAGCTTGGTAGGAAGGGGAAAGATCGTTTTGGATACATGATTTCCAGCCGTTTTGTCAAGCAGGCAATAGTCGCCGCGTCTGGGAATGATAGTAAGCTTCTTTTTACTTACCATATTGTGAATCACATCTGCAT
The DNA here is from genome assembly GCA_964389835.1 of uncultured Lachnospiraceae bacterium. GTDB lineage: Bacteria > Bacillota > Clostridia > Lachnospirales > Lachnospiraceae > VSOB01. The sequence continues at coordinate 25,084 of CAYMEZ010000016.1, forward strand.
AAACACCTGCCGCATTCACTACATATTTACTTTCGATCAGGCCCTTATTGGTTTCAATCCTATAGCAGCCCTCTCCTGCCTGAATATTTTTTACCTCTGTATCAAATTGAAATTCCACTCCATTGACATTTGCATTTTCTGCCAGCGCAATGGTTAAGTGAAATGGGCACACGATTCCGCCTGTTGGAGCATAAAGAGCACCTACCACCTGATCTGACAGATTGGGCTCCATCGCCTTTACCTCTTCCTTTGTCAGGATCTGCAGGTTTTTTACCCCATTTTTCATTCCCCTGTCATACAGAGTCTGAAGCCCCGGCAGATCCTCCTCATTCATACACACAACAAGAGAACCATTTCTCTTAAACGGGAAATCGAGCTCCTTGGAAAGCTGTTCCATCATCTCATTTCCCTGTACATTCAGCTTTGCCATTAAGGAACCCTCCGCCGCATCAAAGCCGGCATGCACAATGGCGCTGTTTGCTTTGGAGGTATCACAGCAGACGTCCTCACATTTTTCAATGACACAGGCGTTTATCTGATATCTTGACAGTTCTCTTGCGATCGCGCATCCTGTTACGCCCGCACCAATAATCACAACATCATACATAATCACATTCTCCTTTATAAAAATATCGAAGATATCTATTACATTTTCACTAGATCTCAGAATATAAATTGAGTCAGGCAATAGGCATGCATCCCCTGCACACCTTCTGCCTGACTCATCCTCTCATGCATCACTCTATTGAGTTTGCGCTATTGACAAGTGTCTGTCTGAAACCGCAGCTGCTTATGCCCACGGAATCGCACCATATAACAGAACCGCTACTACAGCACCAATGATAGGACCTACTACAGGGATCCAAGCATATCCCCAGTTAGAATCGCCTTTGCCTTTGATCGGAAGAACCGCATGAGCGATACGGGGAGCAAGGTCACGTGCCGGATTGATCGCGTAGCCTGTCAGTCCACCGAGAGACATACCAACGGATACGATGATGCCCCATACCAGAACATTGCTCAGACCTCCTGCAATCCCCTGAACCTGACCGATTCCCTTGATCGCAAATACAAGAATGAATGTACCTACTGCTTCACTGAAAAGATTCAGTACCGGATTCGGAATGGAAGGACCTGTAGAGAATACGCCCAGCTTAGTCTTTGCATCCTCTGTTGCATCAAAATGATCCTTAAACAGAATGTATACAATTACAGCGCCAAGAAAGCCGCCAATAAACTGTCCTGCAATGTACATAGGAACTACATCCCAGCCGATCGAGCCATCGATCGCCAGTGCCAGTGTCAATGCCGGGTTAAAATGTGCACCGGAAGCTGCGCCAAAAATAAATGCGGGAACCATAACTGCAAAGCCCCATGCAAAAGTAATCTGGATCGAGCCAGCACCCTTCATCCCTGTTTTTTCCAGTGTAACGTTTGCTACAACACCGCAGCCAAGTATGATCAGCATCATTGTACCAATTAATTCAGCAATAAATATTAACATAGTCATTACCCCCTTAAACCTTTATTGTGTTTTTATTCGTCTTCTTTTGCCCATCCATAAGAGCATTTTACTGCTTTATTCCAACCAGCGATAGCAGTCTTTCTTACATCTGCATCCATCTCCGGTTTAAATACCTTATCAATCTGCCAGTTCTTAATAACCTCTTCCTTGTTCTGCCAGTAGCCAACTGCCAGACCTGCCAGATAAGCTGCACCCATAGCTGTAGTTTCAACGCATACAGGTCTGTTGACCGGAGCATTGATGATATCCGACTGGAACTGCATCAAGAAGTTGTTTGCGCAGGCACCACCGTCAACCTTTAAAGCACTTAATGTAATGCCGGAATCAGCTTCCATGGCAGCAATTACATCATTTACCTGATATGCCAGAGATTCCAGTGTCGCACGGATGATGTGATATTTATTAACGCCACGGGTAAGACCTACAATAGTACCTCTTGCATACTGATCCCAGTGAGGCGCACCAAGTCCTGTAAATGCCGGAACTACATAGCAGCCATTGGTATCCTTTACCTTTGTTGCCATATACTCAGAATCCGGCGAAGAATCCACCAGTCTCATCTCGTCACGCAGCCACTGTACAGCAGCACCAGCCACAAAGATAGAGCCCTCCAGAGCATAGTTTACTTTTCCATCAAGTCCCCATGCGATGGTAGTAACCAGACCATTTTTGGAGTATACCGGCTTCTCGCCTGTATTCATCAGAAGGAAGCATCCTGTACCATATGTATTCTTTGCCTCGCCGGCTGTAAAACAGGTCTGTCCAAACAAAGCTGCCTGCTGATCGCCTGCTGCACCGCCGATCGGAATCGGTCCGCCAAAGAAGGAAGGATCTGCTTCGCCGTATACACAGCTGGATGGCTTTGCCTCAGGAAGCATACATTCCGGGATGTCAAGCTCAGCCAGAATCTCTTTATCCCATGTCAGGTCCTTAATGTTAAAGAGCATGGTTCTGGATGCATTGGAGTAATCCGTTACATGAACCTTACCCTTTGTCATCTTCCAGATCAGCCAGGTCTCTACTGTACCAAACAGCAGCTTGCCTGCTTCTGCCTTTTCTCTCGCACCCTCTACATTGTCCAGGATCCATTTTACCTTTGTGCCGGAGAAATAAGCATCAATAACAAGACCTGTTTTCTCACGGAAGGTATCTGTAAGTCCCTTTGCCTTTAAGGAATCGCAATACTCAGAGGTACGTCTGCACTGCCATACGATCGCATGATATACCGGTTCTCCCGTCTCTTTATCCCATACAATAGCGGTCTCACGCTGATTTGTGATACCGATCGCTGCAATGTCTGCTGCTGTTGCCCCAATCTTAGACATAGCCTCAACCGCTACGCCTAACTGTGTAGACCAGATCTCATTTGCATCATGCTCAACCCAGCCGGGCTTGGGAAAATACTGTGTAAATTCCTTTTGTGCAACGCTGCACATTTCCCCCTTTTCATTAAACAAAATACATCTGTTGCTTGTGGTTCCGGCATCCAATGCCATTACATACTTCGCCATATTTTTTGCCTCCTTCTCTATTGTTCAAAACTTTCCCCAAAGTTTTTGAAACCTTATAATTTTTTCTGCATCCCCACTTCTGCCAGATCCTGCAGGATTTCTTCCATTCCCATTCCGATCTTAGCGCTTACCGTAGCTGCCACAGCGCCCTCTGCCACAGGACAGTCCGCAATCCTAAGTTTTCTTCCCTCCATTGCTTCTATGACCATCTCTGCAGTCATCACTGCACTTCCCATATCCACCAGAAGAATAACTCCCTCATCGGAATACACCTGCTCGATGGCGCTACAGATCCTATCAAAGCTCGTCCCGTAGCTTCCATCCTCCAGTCCTCCAGCTGCTGCAATAGGAACATCCGATGCCATCATCTTTGTCAGATCCACCACGCCCTCTGCCAGCCTGGCACTATGTGAAATTACCACAAATCCTACCATACTATACCTCGCCTTCAACCACTTCCAAAAGCATTGTGATAGAAGTAGCTCCCGGATCCTGGTGTCCGATGCTTCTCTCGCCTACATAGCTTGCACGGCCTTTGGTCGCAATGATGGTCTTGGTATATTCCACTCCTTCTTTTGCTGCTTCCACACCTGCTGCAAACACCTGCTTCGCAGCAGCACCCGCATCCTGCTGTGCTTTCATTGCCTCCAATGCAGGGATCATGGCATCCAGCATAGTCTTTTCTCCCCGAACTGCCTTTCCCCGCACCTTAATGCCTTCTACCGCCTGTTCAAAGCCTGTCAGGAAGTCTGCCATTACGATCTCTTCTTTTCCCTTCAGTGCCATTCCAAGCTTCATAAAGCCTGTGCCATATAGCGGTCCTGAAGAACCGCCCACTGTTGATACCAGGGTCATTCCTACTGTTTTTAATACCTCTGATGGCTCTTTTCCTGCAAGGGCATCGATTTTCTTTTCTACTTCCTTAAACCCTCTGGCAAGATTGATGCCATGATCACTATCTCCGATAGGGCTGTCAAGCTCTGTCAGAAAATCCTTTTCTGCCTCTATTTTTTCTGCAATCTTATGAATCACTGCAATCAGCTTTTCTGTATTCATTACTGTCACTCGCCTTCCCCGTTGTCTTTTCCTTTATGCCTTGAAAGCCGGTGTATCTGCCTTTGCATCCAGCAGCTGCTTCATCTCATCATCCAGCTTCAGAAGAGAAACAGAGAAGCCTTCCATTTCGATGGATGTCATATACTCTCCTACAAAGGTTTTATAAACCCGGATGCCTTTTTCTGCAAGAACATCTGCCACATGATTATTGATGACAAACAGCTCCATAAGCGGTGTAGCACCAGAGCCATTGACCATTACAGCAACCTCACTTCCTGCATAGTCAATATCTGCCAGTATCTTGTCCAGCAGCACATCTGTGATCTCATCTGCGCTCTTTATCTTTTCTCTGTAAGTGCCCGGTTCTCCATGAATCCCGATGCCTACCTCCATCTCATCCTCAGCAAGCTCAAAGCCCGGTTTTCCGGCTGCCGGAACTGTACATGGACGGATCGCAGCTCCCATCGTCCTTACATTGTCTATTACCTTCTGTGCAACTGCCTGTACTGCATCCAGATCAGCACCTGCTTCTGCCTTTGCGCCTGCGATCTTATGTACAAACACCGTACCTGCCACGCCGCGGCGGCCTACCGTATAGAGGCTGTCCTTTACTGCCACATCATCATTGACAATGACCTGTTTTACCTTGATCCCCTCTGCCTCTGCCATTTCTCCAGCCATTTCAAAGTTCATAACATCACCGGTGTAATTTTTGATCACCATAAGTACACCTGCATCTGTTGCGATCGCCTTGATTCCTTCGTATATCTGATCCGGTGTAGGAGATGTAAATACTGCACCTGCTACTGCTCCGTCCAGCATACCTTCTCCAACATATCCTCCATGTGCCGGCTCATGTCCGCTTCCGCCGCCGCTGATCAAAGCAACCTTACCTTCTTTTTTGTTGCTCCTCACAACCACATTGCCGCAATCCAGTTTTGTAAGATACTGCGGATATGCCTTTACCATACCCTGGATCATCTGATCCTCTACCAGATCCACTGCGTTGATGAATTTCTTCATTTCTTATCAAGCCTCCTTTGTATATGGTTGGTTATTTATCATATGCCTGCACCCGGCAGGCTTAAAACCTACAAAAACCAGATATCATAGCTGGTTGCTGAAATAGAGATCGCCCCACTGTCAAGTGCAGTCATCACATCCTCACGGCTTGCGATCAGACCGCCTGCAATTACCGGCACCTTGCTGATCTTATTGACCTTTTTGATGATACCCGGCATGATACCCGGCAGGATCTCTATTACGTCCGGCTGGATGCAGCCTACCTGCTTTTCAATATTGGAAAGTGCCATGGAATCCATTACAAAAAAGCGGAGCACCGTATACAGTCCCAACTGCTTGGCATATTTGATCAGTGTGCTTTTTGTGGTAATGATCCCGTCCGCCAGTGTATGCTCTTTGATAAAATCAAGGGCTATCTCCTTCCCACTGATGCCATTGATCAGATCTAAATGGATCATGGCAATTTTTCCGGCATCCTTGATCTTTTTTACAATAGAGGAAATGTTGCAGATGTCCCCAAATAAAATGAAGATTACCTGTATATCCGAATCCAGGCACTTCTCCAGGCCCTCCATATTTTTTACAGATGCTATGATCGGTGTGTCTTCAAGAATCTCTCGAAATGATGTTTTCAACAAACTGCTCCTTACAAAAAAATATAAAAAAAGCACCACTAATAAACAACATTCTCTGTTGAATCAGCCATGCTCTCGCTCCATCTCCTGGCAACATATCTATTCTTTACTCGTTAATAATAGCATCACTTTGTTCATTTTGCAACATTTTTTGACATTTTTCTTTGTTTTTTTATTCGTTTATCCCTTACTTATTTTTTTGGCATCTTTTTTCTTTGTTCATTTTATGCATATCCCTTACAAATATTCCAAAAACACACCTTCTTTATATTTTTCCAGATCCTGCACATACTAAGTCCGCACACCGATTATAAAACGCTTACAGTAAAAAGGAGGTCCTTATGCGAAAAAAATTCAGCCCACAGTTTTCCTATACTGATATGAACGGCTGCTCCCTTGATAAAGGGCAGCGCTTTTCTTATACTGACATGAACGGCTGCTCCCTTGATAAAGGACAGCACTTTTCTTATACTGACATGAACGCCTGCTCTCTTGATAAAGAACAGCATTTTTCTTATACCGATACAAACGGCTGCTCTTTAAATCCCAGCCTGCATCCTCCCTTGGAATAAAGATTAAATGTCCAAATGAAATACCAAAGAGGCAGGATAACCATTCTGTCATCCTGCCTCTTATCTTTTATTTTTCTTCAAAAAGCTTTCTATGAATATATGCACTGATCAATGCCTGTCCCATCTCGTTTGGATGAAGTCCATCTACAAGATAGGTATTCTTTTTGCTGGAAAAATCCAGCTCCGGTTCATTGAACAGATCCAGCACGCGAATTCCGTAAACGCTTGCCATTTCCTGGATCGCAGTCACATACTGGTTCAGACAATATCCATTTTTATTTCTGCGCATATAGCCTACACGTCTTAACGGTGTCATAAACACAATATTGCCATCCGGATACATCTGTTTCAGACCACACATCAAAAGATTGAGTCCGCCATAAAAGCTGTCTGTAGTTGCATCGCCCAGCTTTCCTATCGGCGTACCCTCTACACGATATCCGCCGTAGTCATTGGTTCCGCCCAGCACCAGGATCAGATTGGCATCCCGATCCAACATTGGATAGCGGTCCACCAGCTTATCCGGGTGCGGTCCTGCCAGACAGGAGCCGTTCCAGCCATAATTATTGACTTTTGCAGCATTGCATTTAAGTCCCAGCTGGTGTGGATATGCAAACAGAACATTGCTCAGTTTATCGCCAAAGGTAATGCTGTCTCCCAGAGCATTCAGCTTTACCTCTCCGGTGATCGTAAACTCCTTCCATGCTGTGGGCTCAGGAACTGTATATGCCTGGGCAGCATCGCCCGGAATGTATCCTATCTGTCCGATATAATAGATCTGTGTCCAGCCATTGTCTGTCTTCCCAAAAGCGATCGCCGGCTGTCCGGCTCTTAATTTTCCCATTACTTCCCATGAAGTTCCGGGCATAGTATGCACATTCACATCCGTCTTGATCGTCAGATACGCCGTTGTCGGAGTCACGTTGACAGCTGTCCCCGGCACCAAAGCCGCAGCACCGGTATTTGCCGCAGGTACTTCCTCTGCCTGTACCTTTGCTGCATTTCCAGGCAGCATACAGACACACGCCAGAACCCCTGCAAGCAGCACTGCCATTTTTATTTTCATTTCTTCAATCTCCTATTCGGGATTATTCCCAAAAGCCTCATTTGCTTATCTGGCGGTAATCACCTGTCCCCAGTCAGCAATTCCCATGATCGCCTTTGCCTGCTCCAGATAAGGTGCTGCATTAGCAGTATCGATGTTCTTATAGAAATCATAAACCAGCTTATGGCTGTGATCTACATTTTCAATACCGAAAGGCAGTCCCTGTGCGATTTCATGAGGATCATCTGTCTGTCTGGACAGCAGGAAAGCATCGATATGCTGATTGTTTGCCGCCTGCATATAGCCATGGGCAAATGCAGCTGCCTGCATCTGTTCACCCTGTCCTGAGGTATATCCCACCTCACTTGCGATGATGGAACGCACCTGTCCTGTAGGAGAAAGGAGCTCCGGTCTGCACATATAATCTGTCGTTACTTCAATATTTTCCATTGTAACATATGCGCTGTTTACGCTATGCTTTACAAGATTTTTATAGTATGCTCCGCCAGTCCAGTAAGCTGCCCAGGTAAGGGGTACCGGCATCGGATGTACGGCAAGACCCCAGTCAATGTTGCCGCCAGCGGCAATATTGGCATTAAATACATCGATCAGATCCTTGCTGTCATATTTTCCGATCTCATTTCTGTTTCTGTCCCACTGCTGGTCAATGCAGATATAAACATTGGCATTGGCATTTTTGCTCTTGACCCCGTTATAAATGATACGGTAAGCCTCTGCATACTCATTGACATACGCATTGATGTCCTGGATATTGATATAGTTCCACTCAAATCTTGCTGTTACCTCATTTCCAACGATCCAGTTCTGAACCTTACCATGTGCGCCGGAATAACGTTCTGCCAAAAAGGCTGCAGTTGCCTGAAGCTGCTCTACACCAGCCTGTTCTGCTACATTGAAAGCATAATACGGGCACGCACGTCCATCTCTGGAAAGGGGATGGATCATGTGAGGTGCTCTTCCGTTATTATTGTTAAGAAGAGTTGCTGTTACTGCAATTCCCTTGTTTGTCAGGTTTCCAAATACATGATCGTATTCTGCCACTACCAGACCGTTAAACTGATAGGTCTTTCCATTGTAATTGTAATTGATCGTGGGGTACATACCATTTGTGGTAGGTCCGATGATATTGGAAAGCGGAATATTATAGATCGCCTGTTTCACACCCAGATTTGTATATTCATTCGTGTTCAGGTAATCCGGATTGATCAAAAGTCCCTTTTTCCCAGCATTGTTTCTTGGGAATGAATGTGATGCGATTGCCTCCGGGTTTGTGATATAAGCACCCGTATTCAGAGGCACAAACGCTCCTCCCTGCTTTGCAGCAACGATAAATTTAGAATAGAGACGGGAATTTGCCTGATTTGCATTTAACGGAGTCGTAAATGCAGCAGCAGCTCCTGCCGGTGCTGTTGCTACCGGTTCTGTACTGATCCCATCTGAATAGATCGGTTCTGCAAATAAATAAAGCTGGCCATCCTCGCTGCTTGCTGACACGCTGGCTGTAACTGCTACATTACTGCCATTGATAGCACAACTCGTTACTGTAGCTCCTCCCGCTGCCTTTACCACATCTGCTTCTGTACCGGCCGCTCCGGTCACAACAAGTGCAAACGCAGTAAGGAGTCCTGCTGTCAGAATGCGCAGGCTCTTTTTCATTCTCATAAGAATATCCTCCTTCATATGTATATACTTCACATGTGTATATGTAATATAAATGTAACAAATTTGAAACAATTCTGCAAGGAAAAATCCTTATTTTTCATAAATCTCCATAAGTGCTAAAAATCATCCTCTACACAGAAATAAAATGATGCATTTTTTTTCATTTCTGATATACTTATCATGGTTCAATGCATTAACCAGACAGAAAGGAGCTTATTATGGCTTTTGACGGAATTACTGTTTCCTGTATTATCAAGGAGCTTAACACTGCCCTTGTGGGCGGACGCATTTACAAAATAGCACAGCCGGAAAATGATGCACTCCTGCTTACCATACGAAATGGAAAAGAACAACACAGGCTTTTTTTGTCTGCCAGCCCAGCTCTGCCTCTTGCATATCTTATCCCCGATACACTCCCCAGTCCCATGACTGCCCCTAATTTCTGCATGCTCCTGCGCAAGCATCTGCAAAACGGCAGGATCACCAAGATCAGTCAGCCCGGTCTGGAGCGTATCCTGCAGATAGACATTGAGCATTTGAACGAATTGGGCGATCTTTGTCAGAAATCTCTGCTTGTAGAGATCATGGGAAAGCATAGCAATATCATCTTCTGTGATGATACCGGCAGGATCATTGACAGCATCAAGCATGTTTCCAGCATGGTCAGCTCCGTCCGGGAGGTGCTTCCGGGCAGACCCTACTTTATCCCCCAGACTCAGGAAAAGGCAGATCCCCTGACAGAAGAGGATACCAGCTTTTTCTCTATGCTGACAAAAAAGGCACTGCCTGCCTACAAAGCGCTTTTTATGGCCTACACCGGTATTTCTCCTGTTATCGCGCAGGAAATCTGCTTCCGGGCAGGCATTGACAGCGATATGCCCATTCAGGCTCTGACTGACAAAGAAAGGCAGGCGCTCTGGAATGTCTTTTCTGCCTTGATGTCTGATATCAGACAGGGACATTTTTCTCCCTGCATCGTCTATGAAAATGCTTCTCCGGCAGAGTATGCCTGCACCGCACTGACCTGCTATAGTGAGGTACAGCGCAAGACCTTTTCCTCTGTATCAGAAATGCTCCATATTTATTATGCAGAAAAAAATACCATAACGCGGATCCGGCAAAAATCTGCCGATCTGCGCCGTATCGTCCAGACTGCCTTAGAACGCAACATCAAAAAATACGATCTCCAGCTTAAACAGATGTCCGACACTGAAAAAAAGGATACCTACAGGATCTATGGAGAGCTGTTAAATACCTATGGCTATCAGGTTGCCCCCGGCAGCCGCTCTATGGAGGCTGTCAATTATTATACAGGAGAAAATATGGTCGTTCCCCTTGATCCCATGCTGACTCCTTCTGAAAATGCAAAAAAATATTTTGAAAAATACGGAAAATTAAAGCGCACCTATGAGGCACTCTCAGAGCTGACAAAACAGGTCAGCATGGAGATCGCCCATCTGGAATCCATTTCCGCCTCATTGGACATCGCCTTAAAAGAGGAGGATCTGATCCAGATACGGGAGGAGCTGGTAGAAAGCGGCTACCTCCGCCGAAAGGGCAATGCCAAAAAGGTAAAGATCACCAGCACTCCCCTTCATTATCTCAGCAGCGATGGTTATCACATCTATGTAGGAAAAAACAACCTGCAGAACGATGAACTGACCTTTCGCTTTGCAAATGGCGGCGATTGGTGGTTTCATGCCAAGAAAATGGCAGGCTCCCATGTCATCCTAAAAGCAGAGGGGGATAAAGAGATCCCTGACCGCGCCTTTGAGGAGGCAGGCAGATTAGCTGCCTATTATTCCAAGGCAAGAGATCAGCAAAAGGTAGAAATTGACTATACCTTAAAGAAAAACGTGAAAAAGCCCGGCAGTGCAGCCCCTGGCTTTGTGGTCTATTACACCAATTATTCTCTTGTGATCGAGCCGGATATTTCCGCTCTTACTCTGCTTTCTGATTGAGCAGGTGTTTTCCCTTTCTGTGATCTTTCTATAAACCAGTGAAACAAAAAGGACAGGCATCTTTGCCTGTCCCTGTTGCTTATACTTATTGTTTATCCTTCCTTTGCACCTGCCATTGTCAGCCGATCATCCAGTCATACATCTCCTGATATTTCTTTGCGGATACACTCCAGGAAAAATCTGCTGCCATGGCTCTGTCTATGATCTTGTTCCACTCACGCTTCTTATCATAGAAGATATGCTCTGCATAGCGGATCGTTGCCAGCATTTCATGAGCATTGTAATTGGTAAAGCTAAAGCCTGTACCTGTGCTCTCGTATTCGTTGTAGGGCTCTACTGTGTCCTTTAAGCCGCCTGTCTCTCTGACGATAGGCACTGTACCATAACGGAGTGCCATCAGCTGGCTGAGTCCACAGGGCTCAAACAGGGAGGGCATCAAAAACGCATCACAGGAAGCATAGACCTTATGCGACATTGCTTCAGAATAGTATATATTGGCAGAAACCTTTCCTGCGTACTTCCAGTCATAATGCCGGAACATATTCTCATACTGGGCATCCCCTGTTCCAAGCACGACCAGCTGGATATTGTCCTGACACATCTCATCCATCATATAGGCAACCAGATCCAGTCCCTTCTGATCCGTCAGACGTGATACGATCCCGATCATGAACTTTCTGTCATCCTGATCAAGCCCCAGCTCCTTTTGCAGAGCACGTTTGTTCTTTACCTTTTCTTTTCGGAAATTTACCGGATTGTAGTTGCAGACAAGGAACGGATTGGTCTGGGGATCAAAATCCTCATAATCAATTCCATTTACGATACCGCGCAGATCACTGCTTCTTGCACAGAGCAGCCCATTTAAGCCCTCTCCATAGAAGTCTGTCTTGATCTCCTCTGCATATGTACTGCTCACTGTAGTGATCACATCTGCATATACAAGTCCGCCCTTTAGCAAATTGGCATCCTTGTTAAATTCCAGCTTATCCGGCGTAAAGAAGTAATCTGACAATCCTGTGATCTCTTTTACCGTCTTTACATCCCATTTGCCCTGAAACTTCAGATTATGGATGGTCATAATGCTCTTAATGCCGCGGTAAAATTCATTGCCCTGAAATCTTTCCTTTAAGTATACAGGGATGAGACCGGTCTGCCAGTCATGGCAATGGATCACATCCGGTCTGAAATCGATCGCCGGAAGAACGGAAAGCACGGCTTTAGAAAAAAATGCAAACTTGGTTATCTCCCAGAGCGTGTCATCCCCGTAAGGCTTCGGCCCGGAAAAATAATATTCATTGTCGATAAAATAAAATCTTACACCATCTACCTCTGCCGTCATGATTCCCACGTACTCACTCTTAAAATGGAAATCCATATAAAAATGACTTACATAAGACATTTTATCTTTTATCTCCTGCTTCATGCAGGCATATTTCGGCATAATAACACGCACATCAAAATATTCCTTGTCGATGCACTTGGGAAGAGATCCTACTACATCAGCCAGACCTCCTGTTTTAATAAAGGGAACACCCTCAGATGCTGCAAATAATATCCGTTTCATAGCTATCCTCTCAATCTGCCCTGCAACCTTTTTCCTATAGTATAGCATCTTCTATTCCGATTGGAAAGATTAATTTCGATATTGAAGCCGTATTTTATCTGCGATCAATGCAATAAATTCTGAATTGGTAGGCTTTCCTTTTCCTGTATTGATCGTATATCCAAACATGGCATCCAGCGTTTCCATCCGCCCTCTGTTCCATGCTACCTCAATGGCATGCCGGATCGCTCTCTCGACTCTGCTGGAGGTCGTCTGGAACTTTTTGGCAATGGTGGGGTACAGGATCTTTGTAATGGAATTCAGCATCTCCACATCCTGCACAGACATCATAATAGCTTCCCGCAGATACTGATACCCTTTAATATGTGCCGGCACTCCGATTTCATGGATCATATCTGTTACGTCCTTTTCCAGATCCCGCGCAGCTGCCTTTTTCTCTGTATAGAGAGGCTTTGCTTCCTCAAAATGTCCTGCTGAGGGTACGGTTATCATGATCTGGAATTCTTTATTTGTATGCATTAAATCGGAAAGTAATTTGAAAACCTGTTCATTGTCTTTCGTGGCGGGTACTCTTAATTGCTCCATAATTGACCTCCGTTCACTATAATTCTTTTTGAAACAGCACAAATCGCCTGCATTCATTATAAACAGATGTCAATTTCTATTTCAACAAATAAGAATCGCAGAATCTGCGAAAAAACGTCAAACCCAATCTGCCCTATTCTTTTTCCTGTCAAAAAATTCTGCAACAGGTTCTGAAAACCCTTTCGGATCGCTGTCACAATACGTCGAAAGTTTCCTTGGCAGCCTGCCTGTCATTCCTTTCCATCCCAGCAATAGGTGCAGAGCTTTGACCTGTCGATCCCTACTGCCGCTATCATGTCATCCAGTCTGTTATATCTGAGCGTGGTAAAGTTCAGCTTTACGCGGATCTTCTCCAGCATTGCTGCATATTCCGGTGTTTCCGGGTCTGCATAAGCGTCCAGATGGGCCATATATTTTTCTCCTTCCATCTCACGGATGACGCGTCTGGTGATCAGATCCATTTCCGAGGAAGAACGGGAAAAATTCAGATATTTACATCCATACAGAAGAGGCGGACATGCCGGTCTGATATGTACCTCCTTTGCACCGCTCTGGTACAAAAATTCTGTGGTTTCACTTAACTGGGTACCCCGTACAATGGAGTCATCTATCAGCAAAAGGCTGTTATCATGGATCAGATCATGCACCGGAATCAGCTTCATCTTTGCGATCAGATTACGCTGGGTCTGGATAGTGGGCATAAAAGAGCGGGGCCAGGTGGGTGTATACTTGATAAAAGGTCTGGAAAAGGGAATCCCTGATTCATTGGCATAGCCCACTGCATGTGCCGTGCCGGAATCCGGTACACCTGCTACAATATCAGGCTTCACATCATCCCGCCTTGCCAGAAGCGCCCCGCAGTTATACCGCATTTTTTCTACACTGATACCTTCATAGGAGGAAGAGGGGTAACCATAATAAACCCACAAAAAGGTACATATCTTCATGTCCTTTCCCGGCGCAGCCAGCACCTGCATTCCCTCTGGTGTTACCACTACGATCTCCCCAGGACCTAACTCCTTCACTTCATTGTAGCCCAGATTCAGATAAGCAAAGCTCTCAAAGGAAATGCAGTAAGCCCCCTCCTTTTTCCCTACGGAAACCGGAGTACGTCCCATCTTATCCCTTGCAGCATAAATTCCCTTAGGTGTCAGAAGCAATAATGTCATAGAGCCTCTGATCAGCTCCTGTGCATATTTTATACCCTCGATCAGGTTGTCCTTCTGGTTGATGATCGCAGCAACAAGCTCAGTAGGATTAATATCGCCGCCGCTCATTTCCAAAAAATGCGTACCATGGCTGTCCTTAAAAATGTCCTTTACGATCTCATCCCCATTGTCAATCTTTCCTACGGTAGTGATCGCATAAGTACCATGATGAGAACGCACGATCAGCGGCTGTGGTTCATAGTCAGAGATACAGCCGATTCCCAGATTGCCGCTCATTCTGGAAATTTCTTTATCAAACTTTGTACGAAAAGGCGCATTTTCAATATTATGAATCGCACGGTCAAAGCCCTTTTCCTTTCCATACAGTGCCATTCCGGCACGTCTGGTTCCTAAATGAGAATGATAATCCGTTCCAAAAAACAGGTCAAACACACAATCCTCTTTTGATGCTACTGCAAAAAATCCACCCATATGAGCCTCCCACGATTTTTATTTGGATATTTTATTTTTCCATAGACAAGTATAGCTTTTTTCTTTTCGTTTTTCCAGATAAATTTGGGGATAAATTTTATATATCTAATCTGACCTGTTCTGTATCATAAATTCTGCTTCCTTCTGCAGGGGATAACTGGTTAAGCATTGTCCCTCCAGATCCTCTCCATGCATGTCAACACCTATGATCCTGCTGTTCTCATAGGTTCTGTAATAATAAATTCCCTTCTCCGTATTACAGCAGCTGGAATAGATGGTTGTCTCATACAGGTTTTTTCCCATTTCCACACAGCCACGCTGCTGCTCTACCGAGGAGAGAATGTGAAAAAACTGGTTCACGCTTTCATGCTCCGTTTCGCCAGATACAGAATACAGCCTTGTGAAGGCAGCCTTTACGAAACGGGAGGCAGAGGATAGATCTCCCGGAAGTCCCATTGCGCCCATTCCGCGGCTGTATGTGCTAAGCACCGGCTCGTTGTCTCCTGCGCATTTTTCCATACAGCACTCCAGCCTGTTTTCAATCTGCTGATTACTCAGATTCATATAATTGCTCAGATTCAGTCTGTGAAAAGCAAAGGGCGGATTGTTGGTCAGAACGCCTATGGGATTTTCATAAATCCGCAGCCCGTCAGACATAGGCTCTACCACAAGGCAGCCAGTTCTGTCAGCAAGCATCCAGTGAAGGGGAGAGAGTAAAAGTTTCTGACTGAAAGGAAGCTTTACCAGATTGAGCTTTTTAAGCAGTTCCTTTGCTTCTGCGATGTCTGCACATTGTCCCAGGATCCACAGGATCAGCTCAAAGGGCGCAATATTATCCTTTCCTTTGACCTCCGGCTGATAAACAGCATTGCCCGGAAAATTCAGACCTGCCATGGCAAGTCCTTTTTCATTTACAGCATCATAATAAAGGGGGTAATCATCCTTTACATATGCCATTCCGATCATCCCATAGTGAGAGGCAAGTCTGCCCGCTCTGCGGAATGAAAAAGGAAAATTCCTCGGTGTAACAGTTACTGTTTCCTGATAAGAAAATTCCAGATCAAAATTACGTCCAAAATAATGATCTCTCGTCTGATAACTGATCGCAGTACACATAGCTAATCACCTCATCGTTATTTTCTGCATTTTTGCAGCCTTATATTCAGCCCGGCATTATGACAGCATATCCATCAGCCGCAGCCTGAAATTTTCCAGATGTGCCTGGAAGGTTCTCTTTACTTCCTCTTTGTCCTCTGCTGCATCATACAGATTCAGTAAAAGGTAAAAGGGCGCAAACAGATCCAGTGCCAGCTGCCTTGGACTTTCCTTCTTCTCATGCTGCCCTTTTACCTCTTTCATTTCCCTGAAAAGATCCTCCAGATAACAGATCACGCCTCCGGATAAGTAATTCTGGTAAAGCATCCCCAGCTCTCTGTCATGGTACTGCTCAAGCGTAAGCATTTTCCGGAAATCAGAAGCGAATTCATCCTCCGTCCAATATGCAAACTGCGCCCCCGTAAAAGCGTACACTGCCTCTACAGAGCTGTTTTCATAGGTCTGCGGCATTTTTTCATAGACCTCCTTTGGCACCTGATATTCCTTTGCTCTTTCTTCGTCATTTTTCTGCATCTGCATGATGATATGGTCCAAAATGTCCCGTTTATTTTTATAATGCCGATACAGCGCGCCCTTGGTGATCCCAAGCTCCTTTGCAATATCTGCCACCGAAACAGCCTCATAGCCCCGTGCGGCAAACAATTTTAATGCCTTGGATAATATCGCTTCCTTTGTTCCCATTTTCTATCCTCTGCGTCCTTAAAACAGGGTGTGATTTCCTTGCTTACAGCTGGTTTTTCTCAGCTTTGCGATCTGTTTGAACTTTTTCTCCTTATTTTCCAGATAGTCCTGTCTATCCCTTGTATAGGCAGATTCCATCCCCAGCTTACGATATGCCTGCCAGCGTCTTTCAGAAAGCTCTCCTGCCAGAATCGCCTCATACACTGCACAGCCCGGTTCTGTCTTGTGGGTACAGTTTTTAAACCGGCATTTTCCCAAAAACTGCTCCACATCAGCAAAGCTTCTGCTCAATCCTTTCTCTGCATTCCACATTCCCAGCTCACGCATCCCCGGTGTGTCTATTACCATGCCGCCCTCCGGCAGCAAAATCAGTTCTCTGCTTGTGGTCGTATGCCTGCCTTTTCCATCTTTTCTGATGGGATTCTGCTTTAGCCGTTGTTCTCCCAAAAGACAGTTGATCAGTGTGGATTTTCCCACACCGGAAGAACCTACAAAGGCAACCGTCTGTCCGTGTCTGATATAGCCTCTGAGTTCTTCATAGCCATCCTTTTCCATAGCTGTCGTTACCACAAGCTCTACCCCTATCGCAACAGAGGCTGCCGCCCAGATCTTCCTTTCCACATTCTCACATAGGTCTGCTTTGGTCAGCACCACTACCGGAGTTGCTCCGCTTTCCCATGCCAGCGTCAGATAGCGTTCCAGCCTGCGCAGATTAAAATCCTCATTTAAGGACATGCATAAAAATACCGTATCAATATTAGCAGCAATGGCCTGTCTGGCTTCTGCCCTGCCCGGTGCGCGGCGCAGAAAAATGCTTTTTCGTGGCAGTATGCGCCGGATCACACTGACTTTATCCTCCTCAGTTACTTTGCCTAACTGTACAAAATCTCCCGTTACCGGATATTCCAGCTCCGATCCTGCCTCATATCTGAGCTTACCTGATACGCTGGCAAACAGTTCTCCCCTTTCGCAGACCACACGGTAGATGCCCTTTGACTGGGATAAAACTCTTCCAATGTATAGTCTGGCTTCTGTTTCCTGTACAGGCAGTCTTTCCAAGCCATATGCTGTCATATCAATCTCTCTGCTTTTCATTTTCCACCTCCCCATTTTCCGTAGGGAGCAGCTCTTCCAGAGGGAAAGGCGGCTGCGCTAAAGGTTTTGCTGCAATCGAGATCAGCTTTACCTGATTATCATCTGCTGCAATGCGGTTTGAACTAAGGTGTCCGCATCTGGTGCATCTGTGGATCAGCGCCCATTCTCCACCCTTTCTTACCCATACGCCGATTGCCTCCATTTTTCCGTAACAATCAGCAGCACGGTCTCCCGGTCTGTCATCCACATGGATACTGCTCAGACAGTAAGGACAATGGTTTCTATGGCTGCTTCCAGCGCCCTCTGGCCCTACACTGCGTCCGCAGTTTTCACAAATAAAGCTGTCCCGGCATGGGTGGTTTACATAATAGTTGTTATATGACTCTGTGTCTTTCTTTTTTCTTTTCAATGTTCTTTCCTCCAAAAAATGAATCCTCTGTTATGATTTTCATAACGTTTTACACTGTTTCACTATGGAGGTTTTTTGTGTTATACATCAAACCTCCCGGTTTGATGCAATTTCCAATTTACTTTCTTTCAAAAAGTTCTCCTTGTTCTCATTTATTTCATAGATCAATTCTTGTTTACCAGATGAGTATAGTAAACGAGTGTTTACATGTCAAGACATTTTTATAAAATACCTTTGCTGACCAGAATCTCTATTCCGATAGCGATCAGTATGATACCGCCCAGAACAGCTGCCTTGCCCGAATAACGCATGCCTGCCTTTTTCCCGATCATAACGCCGCCCATACAGATCAGAAAGGTGACCGCTGCGATCAGCAGAGCTGCTATAAATGCCAGCCATACATGGTAATCTGCTATGGTAAAGCCTACAGAAAGTGCATCAATGGATGTGGCAACTCCCTGTACCAAAAGCCCCCAGAAGCCGATCGCAGCCTTCTCTGTTGTCTC
Organism: uncultured Lachnospiraceae bacterium; assembly: GCA_964389835.1. GTDB lineage: Bacteria > Bacillota > Clostridia > Lachnospirales > Lachnospiraceae > VSOB01. The sequence continues at coordinate 43,691 of CAYMEZ010000016.1, forward strand.
TTTATTACGGAGTCCATCTAACAGCATCTTTCCTCCAATATAGGTTAAAAGGACAAATGCGATCCACGGGATGAACCGCTCAAGCTTTTGAAAATATATAAGCACTGTATGAACACAAAGCCAGCCCGTCATCGGCATCAACGCCTGAAAAAAAGCAAAGACTCCCGCAATTCCAAACAGCTTTCCCTTCCCCATATCCGGTTCATTTAACCCATTTGCCACCGATACGGAAAAAGCGTCCATTGCCAGCCCGATCCCCAGTAAAATGTTTGTTGTAAAAAATCCAATACTCCAGCTCATGCTCTCTTTCCTGCCTCTCCATCTGCTAAATATCCTGAAGCTATGAAACAAGGTCTTTCCTATGAAACAAAAAATCCTAAGTATAACCCCATCGCTATACTTAGGACGAACTATCTCATATAATACGAAACCATGTATAGCAGATAACCATATACATGAGTCTCGCAATTTAAAATAAGCCAGACCAAAGGTCAGTATGTTGACTTATTACGTTAAAAACGCTTGCTACTCCCTCATCGGAATTATTGAGGTATTTTATCAATTATGGCAGTACTTGTCAAGCAGCTTTTACGCTCTCTCATCTCCCCAGAAAAATAATGCTACCGTTCCGGGACCGGTATGGCTGCCGATGGTAGTTCCGATGTCATAAATCCTTACCGGACCATCCAGCTTAGGAAATGTTTCTTTTACCAGCTCAGCAACTGCCTGTGCATCCTCTATGCAGGCAGAATGGGAAATATAGCATTTTCCTGTATAGTCAGTCCCGTTTTCAGCATGCTCTTTCATTTTATCTACGATCGCTTGAATGACTTTCTTCTTTCCGCGTATTTTCATTCTGGGAATCAGTTTTCCTTCTGCATCCACATTCAGCAGTGGGCAGATGTTCAGTACAGAGCCGATCATTCCCGCAGTTTTTGAAATACGACCGCCCTTAATGAAAAAGGTAAGGTCTGTAGTAAAAAACCAGTGGTGCAGCCGCAGTCTGTTTTCCATGATCCAGCGGCGCAGTTCTTCCATAGACATTCCCTTATCCCGCATATCAGCAAGTCTGTCCATGATCAGTCCATAGCCGGCAGAAGCTCCCCTGGAATCCACGATACAGATATTTCTCTCCGGGTACTTCTGCAAAAGCTCCTCTTTTGCAATATTGGCAGAATTAAATACACCAGAAATCCCTGATGAGAGACACAGATGCAGAATATCTCTGCCCTCCTTTAAAAAGGGTTCAAAGAAATGAATGAATTCCTCTGCATTGATCTGAGAGGTCTTAGTGTCTGCTCCATCTGCCATTGCCTGATAAAACTCTGCAAAGGGCATGGATTTCCCCAGATCATCCAGATATGCCTTTCCATCCATTTCATAGTGAAAACAAATATATGGAATGTTTCTGTCCTCAAGCTGTTGTTCTGTCAGATCCACTGTAGAACAGCAGGTAATCATATAATTGTTCATTTTGACTCCTTTCTGTCTCCCAATTTTTTATTTTATGCAGTCTCATCTACAATATTCTGCATCCATGAATCGCTCCTCACCATAAAAAATCCAATGATCACCTTGATGATCTCTGTAAACTGAACGCAGAAAAATACAAGCGTGATCGGCAGAGTGGTGTATTTTGCAAGCAGCGTTGCAAAAGGGATCACCAACACCCAGGTATAGGCACTGTCAAACAAAAAGGTAATGATCGTCTTACCTCCGGAGCGAAGGGTAAAATATGCCGCATGGCAAAAAGCACACAGCGGCATCGCTGCTGCAGAAATCATAATAAAGCTCTTGGCAAGCTGCCGGATGCTTTCCTGGGTATTATAAATATTGGGGAACAGACGGCCCACCAGCATCATGATCACTGCCATTACCCCGCAGCAGACAACACTGAAGAAAATCATCTTGTTATCTGCATCTCTTGCCTCCTGTTTCTTCCCCGCACCAAGGAACTGGCCTACCACAATGGAAATGCAGGCTCCCAGCTGCAGATAAACGATATTGAACAGATTGGTAATGGTAGAAGATATATTCTGGGCTGCCACTACCTCAAGTCCCCGCACCGCATAGCACTGTACAATGGTCGCCATACCAGATGCCCACAGGATCTCATTGACCAGAAGGGGTGTTCCCTTAATGGTAATCTCTTTGAATATATTCCCAGGAATGCGCAGACTCCGGTATGCTCCTACGATATAGGGATTGGTCTTACCGTTTTTGTGCGTCCACACAACCACTATGATACATTCTGCGAAACGGGCGATCACAGTGGCAATGGCTGCTCCCCGTACCCCTAACGCCGGTGCACCAAATGCCCCAAAGATCAGGATATAATCCAGCACCAGATTGACCACAACTGCTGCCAGTCCTGCCAGCATCGGGATCAGTGTCTGCCCGGTTTCCTTGATGGAGCTTGTATAGGTCTGTCCAATGGCAAAGGGAATCAGTCCTATCATCATAATGACAAGATACTCCTCCCCATATTTTAATGCAAGAGCAATATCTCCCACACTTCCGCTGTCGCTTAAATAAAGTGAGATCAGTTCTGTTCCATAAAAGCCAAAAAGCAGCAGTACGATCGTACAGATCAGGGCACTTGTATACAGCTTATAGCGGAATGCATACTTCTGTCCCTCATAATCGCCTTTTCCGTAATACTGTGTCCCAAAAATGCCTGCACCTGACACACCGCCAAAAATGCAGATATTAAATACAAAGATCAGCTGGTTGACGATCGCCACACCGGACATCTGCTCTGTACCGATCTGTCCTACCATGATATTGTCCAAAAAGCTGACAAAGCTGGTGATCGCATTCTGAACGATCATAGGAATTGCCAGATATAGGATACGGCTGTAAAAGTCTCTGTCCCCGATAAATTTTTTCTTAAATCCTGTCCACATATCGTTTCCTCATATTCTGTAGCTTCAGGAAAACAGACACGCTTTCCTGTTTAATTTATCATAGAAATCAATTCTTTTCCAGTTATGGAAAAGGGATAATTTTTTAATTTTGCCGGATTAGCAAGCAGACTCTCTGCACTGATGCGCAGCAGCTCATCGCTGACCTCTGCCCTGCCCAGCAGCTCCTGCATAAACTGGCGGAATGCTGTCACACTGCCAAAGCCAAGGATCTCCACTGCTCTTTCTGCTTCCTTCCTGTCCTGATATGCTTCTACATAACCACCTAAAAACATACCCACTGCCCTGCCGTGAGGGATTCCCATTTCATAGGTAACCGGATAGCTCAATCCATGGGGAAGAGACGTTCCGGTGTGGGTGATCGCCATACCTGCCACCATAGAGGCATGAAGCATTTTTTCATAGTCTGCCTCTTCCACCTTGTCATCCTTTAAATGCTCCTTAAACTGCGCCCATATCCGCAGCCCCTCGGTACTGTACATGCGGTTCAATGGATCGGTATTTGTATTCAGATAGCTTTCCAGTAAATGGGCAAGTGCATCTACACAGGTATTGACCAGCCCATTCCTTGACATGGTCTTTAAATACCTTGCATCCAGCAGTGCAAGCTGGGGATAGATCCTGTGACTGATGCTCTGCTTGGTCTTTTGTTTATGTAAGGTTAAAATCGCATAGGGTGTTACCTCTGAGCCCGTTCCGCAGGTGGTTGGTACACACACTACCGGAAGATAGGGCAGAGAAGCTGCTTCGTAAAGTGCTTCCTCTGTTTTTTGCGGATTGGCGATCATCAGTGAAATCGCCTTTGCTGCATCAAGGGGAGAGCCTCCGCCGATGCCAATGACAAAGTCCACCTTTTCCTGCAAGCCAAATGTCCTTGCCTTCATGATCGTCTCTACAGACGGATTTTCTTCTATTTCATCAAACTGTACATAATCCAGATTTTCTGTTTCCAGTGCTGCGAGCACATCTGCCAGAGAACCATTTTCCTTTGCAGAATGCTTTCCTGTTACCAGCAGTGCTTTCTTACCGTAAGAAGCCAGCTCTTTTCCATGATTTTTTACACAGTCCTTTTCACTGTACACCTTTGTAGGCATAAATAATAACATTCTTCCGTCCTCCTGATCCTCTTTTTGCTTTTGTTTTACCTGCCTGCCTTCGCTGCCGCTATCTCAATATCATAGTACATATTTGATTTTTCTGTCAACCGCCTATCATAACCCCGATATTTCCGTGCAGATAAAGCCGGAGCAGTCCGCACAGGAAAAGATGTGCCGGATAATACAGGTAGAAAAACCATTTCATGCCACGAAAGCTGCCCCGTGTACCATTATAACGCTTCAGAAAAGGCACGCAGATAATGACAAACAGCTGCAGCACACCATATACCCTGTCAACAAAAATGAAATAGACCAGTGCATAAAAAAATACATAGGTCATCATTTCACGTACCTGCCTTTTCAGATCGCCCCGGTGCTGGCAGATGCCTACGATCGCCAGGACTGCGATACAGCTCCAGTCTGAGCAGAACGTTACCACGCAGATACCAAGTATGATCAGCACCTGCTGCCATTTTGCAAAGGAAAAACGTTCTTCGTCCGTCAGTGCGATGGCGGCCACGCCCCATGCCAGAGACCAGATCACACTGGTCTGGTTAAAAACACTGGTCTGAAAGGGCAGAAAGGGGATACCAAAAGCAAAATTATAGGCAAAATGCGAAAGGAATGCAAAAAAGAACAGCCGCTCCAGGTATTTCTTTAAATTTTTTGTATAGTGATAGCCCTCTGCGATCATGAACCACATCGTAGGCGCGGTCAGCCGTCCGATCACATGCAGCAGTAATATCCACCATGTTTTCGGATAGCCTGGAAAGATAACGCATGTCAGATGGTCGATGGTCATGGCTATAATTGCAAATAGCTTTAGCTGATCTGCGCTAAAGCCATTTCTAAAAAAGCATCTCTGATTTTTCATACTGCCCTTTCTCCTACAATTTCTTTCCCATGCAGACTGCTTCCGGCATACGTGCGTATCTGCCAAAACTTTCTGTCTGCTGGTATTTGCTCTTTTTGCAGAGTGCACATAGCTCTGCTGTCATTTCCTCCACTGCCAGGACAGCAAAACGAAAGCCCTCGATCCTTGCCGCTGCTTCCATGCGCCGCAGCAGCTCCCTGCCGATGCCATGCCTGCGGTACTGCTTTTCTACGGCAACTGTCATAAGCTGCACTGTATTCTCATCATACAACCGATAGCTACCCACAGCGGCTCTTCTTTCGCCGTCATAAACACTGATCTGCTTTTCCTGCGCTCCGTCACCCTCTGGCACAAAACGCAGCAGCGCGATAGCAGGCAGCCTTTTCTGCTCTTTTTTTGATAATTTTTTCACAACTTCAAAATAAGCCTCATCGATCATATGGTAAAGCTTATCCCTGTCAAAGCTCGCCAGATCGATCGTATTCCAGTATGGCTGCTGAACCGGCGGGCAACGATACCCTCTTTTTACTGCATCCGGGTAAGCACTCCGATACAACAGCGCCATATCCGGGTCTGTTTTTAATGTCATTTTAAACCAGTCTTCCCTTGTACTCAGCTGCGCAAATATCCTGCCGGCTATCCGGTAACAGATCGGTTCCTCTCCAAATGGTCTTGTCTCGTACACGCATGGCAGCTGCATGCAGTGCTCGTGTATCTCTCTCCACTCCTTGATCTGCATAATCTCCCCTGTTATCTTTCCTCATATATTTTAGCATCCAGCTTTTCCCTGCAGCCCAGCTTTTTGGCAACTCTGTCTATGAAAAAGCGCTGAAAACGACTGCCAAAGCCATTGAAGTTTTTGATAAACTTTGCGTCAAAATACTCCACACCTGTAAATGCCTTTGCTTCTGGAAAGAAAAAATCCCCCTCCTGTAAAAACTTTTCTCCCATTGCTTCAAAAGGCTTTACTATCTTCTTTCCAATCCGTTTCCCCATCAGATTGACTCCGAACATATCTCCCCTGCTTAAAATACCTGCAAATTCACAGTTCAGGTAGCCAGGCAGCTTCTCCAGATAATGCTCTCCGCACCGCCTCTGGCACGCCTCCGGGAATCCGCTCTGCAGCAGAAAGGAAAGCTTTGTGCCAGCTTCCTTTTTCGGCTGCAGTCCCTCTAAAAACTCCATCATAACTCCCGGTATATTCTCCACATACAGCGGCAGGGCAAACAGGATATGCTCATTTTCTTCAAATGCTCTTTCTGCATCTGCCCACTGCCTCCTATCCGATAAATGATACAGCTCTGCGGTATCTTCTCCCTGCTCATAGCCCTTTAAAAAAGCCCTGATGATGGTCTCTGTATTACTCTTTTTTTCCATTCTCGGCGAAGCGTTGATCACTACGATATGCATGCTGCCACCTCCTCAATGGGATAAGCTCCCATAGAATCACTCATCAGATTCACAGCAAAACGATGCATCCACTGATCCATATAATCCTTATCTGCTTCCCCTGCATAAAACAGCCTAAGCTTCCACCTTTTATCATACCTCATCACATGCCGCATTTCCTGATCTGCGATCTGTATATACATGGTCAAAAGCGGCAGGATCCGGTCAACTGCATTTTTCCCATAATGATCCATAAAGCCCAATGCCGTACCTGTAATATACACGATCTCCTGATGCTGCATAAAGCTCTGCAAAATCTGTTCATAATCATCCTTTATCGCACAGACCCCCGGCGTTTTCAGCCAGCAGAAATTGCAGCCGATGCAAGGTCTGACTGTCATATTCCTTGTGTGGAAAATCTGTACCTTTTCCCTGCTCTTCTCAAAAAGAGCCAGTGCCCTTTGTACACGCTCATCCGCTTCCGGCAGCGTGTTAATGATCAGTGTCCCCATAAAAACTCCCCTTTCTACTTTCCCTGCTCCGTTTTCCATTATCACACACTCAGGCATAAAACATCAAAAGCAGTCCCACAACGCAAAGTATAAAGGTCAGAAGATACAGTGCAATGACTGCGATCGCGCCCTTTTTTCCTCTGTTAAAGTATCTGACAGCAAGAAATGCCGCATCCAGCACATCTGTCAGAAACAGAAGCTGCAAAATAGTATGTACGATCAGCCCTCCGCCAGTGATTTTTCCCTCTTTTACTGCAAAGCGTGCCACCCAGAATGCATAGACTGAGCCAGGCAGCATGGCAAACCAGGTTGCGATCACGCCCATTGCCACAAAAATGATCTGCATTGGAAACATCAGCATTACCATGCCTCTGGAAGCAACCACAGCGAGAAAGGCTATTGTGAGCATGCCCAGAAAATTCAGGATAAAAAAGGGAACCAGCCCATATTTCAGCTTCAGCATTGCCCGCAGGCAGTATTCCTGATCATCTCTCCGGTATGCACGAAAGCCCTTGACCACATTGACGATCCCCAGTATCCCGACTGCCGTAAAAAACAGTGCTGCAATGACCACATATAGGAGCACTGCTGTTTTGATCTCCATCTTCACAAGAGCTGTCCACATATAGATCAGATTAAAGGGCACCTGCATGCTCAATAGCACAATATAGAATATCTGCGGTGCATGGCTTTCTTTTTTCATGTTTTTCTCCTCTTTCCTGATTTTTTCTTGTCTTTTTATCTTTTCTTATCTTTTTCTTTTCTCTGATTATCTTCTCTGATTCTCTTTTGTTTTCTCTTTACTTTTTCACTGTTCCTGCGTCTGCCCTGAAACGACATAGCGGTACAGCCTGCCTGCTGCCGGTTTATGTACGCTACATCCCTTTTATGTCAGATAATCGTGCTACGAGCTTGTCACAGTTCTCTTTATGATCCGGCATACCGTAGCCTGCGCCTTTGTTGACTCTGAATTTTAACAGGCTTTCGTCACAAAAATCCACCGTACACTCCACACAGCCAAGAGCTGTCTTTTTGATCTCACAATTTTGAATTGACGCAAACGGGAATGCATGTGTGCCGATCTGGCGCAGCGGAATAGGATGTGTGATCGGTTCTATCTCACATTCTTCGTATTCCTCTGCTGTCATTTCTAAGGGTGCATAGCTGTATGCATGCTTGTTTTCCTCACACTCTGTAAAGAGCAGGCTCTGATCCGTGATACCGATATACAGCCCATGGGTGGAAAATTTCATTTTTGATACAAAAAATGCATCAATCTTTTCATTGGGCACCAATTCGTCATCAACTACCTCACATTTTCCAAATATGTGATTGGTCTTTGTCTGAAGACCGTCCGCATATACCACTGCCTGTAATGCTTCTCCTGCCGGAACATATTTCCCCAGTTCTTTTTTGGCTTTTGCATCATCCATGATCCCATAATCGCCCTTACCGGCTTTGATCAGCGCAGGGGTCAGATATCCAAATGCCAGTACGAGAAAAAATACACCTGCAAGCGCCATTGCCTTATATGCATCCGTCTGCCATTTTTCAAGCTCCTCTGCCTCTACAGCAGACTTAGTATCTGCCGCTGCTGCCTCTCTCGCTGCTTTTGCTGCAAAGCCCTTACCCAGCACAGGCAGGATCAATACTGCCGCCAATATCAGACAGATCACCAGTCTGATCATCAAAGATTTTTTTACCTTGCTCATTTTTTCTTGTTCATTCATTGTTTTTTCTCCCTCTCGTTTTCCTTGTTGTTTTCCCTTATATTTTTAAAATTGACAGCTGCCACGAAACAGCCAAACGCACCGACCCATATCAGTGCAGCATAGCTCCATTGGCTCAGAAAGCCAAAGATACAGCCTGCCAGCAGCATCAAAAAGCCTGCTGCCAATAATAAACGAACCGCTTTTTCCAGCATGTTTTCCCCCTTCAGTCATTGCCCTTTTTGCCAGATATTGTTTACATAATCTATTCATAATTCGTATTCCTCTCCCTTCTCGTTTATATGCCATAGATAAAAGCCAGCTCCGATCAGCAGATACACGATAGAAAAGAATACATAAAACCAGATATCCACCTGCAAAAAGCAGTAAATAAAGTTAAAGGTAAAATGGATCACAATGGAATAGATCAGATTTTTATGCTTTTCCAGTACACTGTTCATTACAAATACAAGGCTTGTCATTACGATCAGATTGGACAAGACATAGGGGATCAGCTGCAAGCCCGAAAAATCAGAATCCACAAACCACAGCACCGTATGCCAGAAGGTCCAGATAGCACCCTGGATCAGAGCTGCTGGAAAAAATGTATACTTCTGGTCCAGCTCCTCTCTTAAATATCCTCTCCATCCAAGCTCCTCTCCAGTAGGTCCTGAAAGGAGTGAAAAAAGGAAGGATGCAAGAAAGGAATAGCTTCCCATTGAAAAATAAGAGGAAAAGGCTCTCCCCTGCCATAGTGACAATAAGAAAAGGGATAGAACGCTGCCTCCTGAAATGACCAGAATCAGAAAAACCAGCAGCTGCCACTTTATTTTTCCCGAAAACTGCCAGGAGATAAATGCTCCCAGATCCTTTTCCGGCCGCAGCTTTTTCCACATAAGCAGCAGCACGATCGTAGGCGACCATGCGCAGACATTTGACAGCACACGCATGACCAGGGGCGATGCATGGAATACCATGGATGCACTGCCGCAGATTCCCATCACCATTGCCCAAAATACCAGATAAGTTGTTACCACATATTTTTTCATTTTTATCTCCTGTTATAATGGCAGCTTCCAGTCTATGCTGCAGGGACCATCTGCATAGCTCAAAAGCCGGTTACATAAATTTTCACGTTCACTGATCATCTGCAGCACATTGCTGCCGCCGCTCTCAGTTCTCCATTTACGGTATCCCTGAATGTAACTGCCATACAGCTCTATCCATGAAGCATAATAGCGCTGCATAATGCGTCCTACCGCAAAGGCATTTGTAAACATTTCCTCCCGGTTGATATAACCGCCGACATAGCCCATGCCCAGGATCTGGCATGCACGGCAAAGATCCCATGCGCCAGCTTCCACATCCTCCGGCTCACATTCTGCTTCATCTTCATATAAAGCCGTAAGATAGCTGACCATATCTAATAACTCGGCTTTGTTTCTGATCTCCCAGTCTCTGCGAAGCATGGTTCTCATGGAAGCGCCCTCCGGCTTGCTGTATGTCTTTGATCCGGCAATATAATGCCAGTCACCCTGTGCCGATTCAGACCACATCGCATAGGTATAGGTCACCCATTTTTCAGCCTCTGTCCTTGGTAATGTGGCATCTGCAGCCTCTTTTTTCTGAAACAGCCCTAATATTCCCATCTTCTTTCCTCTTTCTTTTTCTTTCGCCCGCAGCATTTTATTTGCTGCATAGCTGGTTTGTGCGATCCTGTTAAAACGAATCCGTGCACCCAGCATATAAGTAAGCTTTGTATAATTGCTGGGCGGCTCCGTATAATAATTTTCCATCCGGCGTCTTTGAGAGATCATTCCTGCCAGATATCTTATTCCGTCAAACAGCTTCTGATTCAGTTTTTCCCAGCCGCTTACCTGATTCAGCTTGCCCAGCATCTCACCTGCCCCGATCGCCAGACCACCGCAATATTGGATCCCCATTCTGCCGCACCAGTTTTCCATAATGCGAAACAGGAGTTTGATCTGCTCACTCTCATACCTGCCGCCATTTGCGACTACATAAAGAGGGCGATTTTCAAACGTTCCTGCAAACTCAGCATACAATTCCTCCATTCGCTCCAGCAGTATAGCCGGAACGGTGTCCAGATACACCGGTGTTCCTATGACCACGGCATCCGCTTCAATCATTTTTACTCCCAGAATGACCGTATCCTGCATTTCTTCCAGCTCCACATAGCTGCTCTGCTCTGTCAGCTGCTGCCTAAGAAGCTTTAAAAAATATGCCGTATTACTGTTTTCTCCTTTTGGGCTGGCATTGAATAAAAATATCATCCCAGCGCCTCCCTTATTTCATCAATACTTCCCGCAAAACTAAGCTCAACCGTCTCTGCCTTGTAATCTTGCGCATTTGCATACACCAGATCCCATGCTGCATCCTTCTCCCCTCCGGTTATGGCATCTCCATAAAATATGACTTTCAGCTGCAGATGGTTTTTATGGACATTTTCCTGACTTATTTTCTGATCCACCAGCTTCATGGAAGAAAGCAGATAACATACCATCCGTTCCATAACCTTTTTAACAAAGGAGCTATAGCCTCCATATGTACATCTGCTGATCAGAAGCAGCTGCTCCGTTCCGGCAAGCAATTCCCCTATATTCTGTAAGTCATCTGCCAGTACACATTTTCCGGGTGTTTTCAGCCAGCAGGCAAAGCAGCCCTTACAAAAGCCAATGTTCCATGTACTGTCGATTACCCTTACGTTTTCCTTTTGCTCTACATTTAACAGGTTCCATTCTGTCTGACTCAAATCATGTATGATCAGATTCATCCTGTATTTTCTCCTTTTTATTCTCCCCTGCGCCTATCTTAATTGTCTTTCACAGGATGCGGTGTCTTCTCTTTTAGCTTTCCTGCTTTAATGTACATGATCATACTGAGAAACTCCCGTCCCAGAAGCTCCTCCAGCTCTTCCTCTGTAAAATGGCAGGTATGTGTTGCACAGAGCAGTCCCACTCCGAAGGTAAAAATCCATACCTGTTCAAACAGTGCATGCACCTCTTCCTCGTTCAGTGCATACTCCTTTTGCAATATCTCAATACAGCTTTCCTCCAGGTACAGATCCATCAGATCCCCTAACTGTCTGGTGGGTTCACCAGCTTCTTTCGCCTGTTCTTTTTCCCACATGAACAGCAGCTGAAACAGCTTGGGCTCCTTTGTTGCAAATCTGACCATCATAATCCCCATCTGCTTAAACGCCGGAGTGTAGGTAAGGGCTTCCCTGATATAGCTGTTAAACACCCTTCTTGCAGACTCTTTTACTCCCTCCTGTACCTCTTCCATGTTTTTACATACAGTAAAAACAGGCTGGGCTGAGCTTTTCAGACGCTGCGCCAGAGAACGTGCTGTCAGAGCCTCGATTCCCTTTTCCCTGACTACATCCAGTGCAGCTTCTATGATCTCTTCCTTTGTAAATTTAGCTTTTGGCGGCATCCTCTCACCTCTCTATTCTATTTTTGCAGGCGCTTATAAAGCACCATAGGCACACCCTGTGGTTTATTATTTACGCCTTGTTCTACAACATTTATTCTATAACAAGCGTTCTATATCAAGTTATACAATCCTCCCTCTTGTTTGTCAAGTACTTCTTATGAATTTTTATGGACTTGTATCAGAGAAAATACATCGACTGCTTTTTATGCTCTAGATATGATCTTACTTCGCTTAACAGATGCTATTAACACGTTTTAACAAAAACCAGTTCTATCCGCTCAAAGCCCTCTGGAATCACTCCCTGGTAAGCCTGCTTTACCATCACGCCCTGCACATATTCATTTTCTGGCTGTCTGCGATACTCCCTTAGAAGCCACAGGCAGCCTTTGCCCTTTACAGTCCGCTGCCAAAAGCCCCTGCAGATTGCTGACAACCACTGCTTTATAGATACCGATCTTTTCTGTGACTGCTTTGTTCATAGCTGTCCCAGCTGGTCTTGGTTTTGCGATTTTCCTCGCCTTATTTTATCATGATACCTACCATCAATTTGCCTCTGCAACTGTTTTCTGATAAAACGTTACCGCATCCTGTATTTCCTGGTCATCCGGATGATTTTTATTGATGCCTCCGATAAGTCCAAAAGGCCCATAGGTATCATAACCCTTGCAGCCATAGCTGCCAAGACAGCAGCAGTGCTTCTGCTCTGCTATCTCCTGCATATGTCTGGAAAAATCCTTGCTGTTATTGCCACAGGTATAAAGAAAAAATACTTTTTTGTTTTCCGGCAGCTTTGCTGCTGCAACCCCTGTGATCTTTTTATAAAACTTGCCAAAGGAAATACCTGATGCAAAGCCGATCACATCGTACTGATCCAGCTCTGGATTTTCCTCTGCCACAGCATCGATCAGCGTTACCTCATATTTTTTTGCAATGGCATCCAGTAATTTCTTTGTGTTCCCATGATGGGTCGATTCATATACAATTCCTGTTTTCATACTTGATTCCTTCTTTCTTTAACAGTTTTTTGTTTAAAAAAAGGAAGAGAAAATTCCATTCTCTTTCCTTTTCTCTTCCTCATAACGTTTTATTTTTTAGAAATCAACCTCTGTACCGTAATAAATGCAGGTAAACAGTCTTTCCATGGTTGCCGGGTCAATAGCTCTCGGATTAGAGCCTGTGCAGGCATCCGCTACTGCATTTTCTGCAATCGTAGCGATCTTTTCTTTAAATTCTTCCTCTTTGATACCGAAGTCCTTTAAGGTTGCCGGGATACCAAGTATTTTATTGAATTCATTGATCTTCTCACACAGACTGTTGATCAGGGCTTTCTCAGATGCACCGCCAAGTCCCATTCTGCGGGCAATCTCTGCATAACGGCTGGCTGCTGTCTGTTCCTTTGCATTATATTTGATCACATAGGGCAGATACATTGCATTTGCAAGTCCGTGAGTAATATGACCTGTAGAAAATACTGCTCCTGTTTTATGTGCCATAGAATGTACGATTCCCAGTAAAGCATTGGAAAAAGCCATACCAGCCAGGCACTGTGCATCGTGCATCTGGGCTCTTGCTTCCATATTTCCCTTAAAGGATGCCGGAAGATAGTCAAATACCATCTCGATTGCCTGCAACGCAAGGGGATCTGTATACACGCTGTGTAAGGTAGAAACATATGCTTCAATGGCATGGGTCAAAGCATCCATGCCTGTATAAGCAACCTGTTTTGCCGGAAGCCCTTCTACCAGCGCGGAATCTACGATGGCAACATCTGGTGTGATATTAAAATCTGCCAGCGGATATTTGATTCCCTTTTGATAATCCGTAATAACGGAAAATGCAGTAACCTCTGTTGCTGTCCCTGATGTAGAGGGGATCGCACAGAATTTGGCTTTTTGCCTCAGCTCCGGGAAATTAAACGGAATGCAAAGCTCTTCAAATGTAGTTTCCGGATATTCATAAAATGCCCACATTGCCTTTGCAGCATCAATGGGAGAACCACCACCCATGGATACGATCCAGTCAGGCTCAAATCTGCGCATAGCCTCTGCGCCCTTCATTACTGTTTCTACTGACGGATCCGGCTCAACACCCTCAAACAGCTCTACTTCCATGCCTGCTTCCTTCAGATACCCAACAGCCTTGTCAAGAAAGCCCTGCCGCTTCATAGAGCCGCCGCCTACAACAAGGATTGCTTTCTTTCCCTTTAAATTTTTCAGTTCTTCCAGACATCCTTTTCCATGATAAACGTCTCTTGGTAATGTAAATCTGCTCATTTTTCCTTCTCCTTTACCTAATTATTATTTTTTGAAACACAAAAAATATACCCCCGATTTTTTTGTGTCCGTGCCCAGTGTTACTTATCGTTAATTAATTAACAATCCTGCTGTTATTTTAACATCCATCCCCTATAATGTCAACTATCTTTTATTTTTTTCTCCTATTGTTTGAACATCAAAATATTTTTTCTGAAAATTCCATCAACAAAAGGTACACCCCTGACGGAATGTACCTTTCTTTTTCTCCCTTTTCAAAGGCAGCTCATGTGCTGGGCTACTCCCAGTCAACAATTTCCTTCCAGATCAGACAACTGGAGAAGGCGCTTGACTGTATGCTTTTTGAACGCATCAACCATACTATCTCGCTGATAGAAAAAGGGACTGAGCTATTTGCCTATGCCCAGCAGATCCGGCATCTTACAGATGAATTTAAGCAGAATATCAAGGACTCCTGCGAGCTGTCCGGTCACATCCATATCGTTACACCGGATTCTATCTGTGAAATGATGATGACAAAAAATTATGCTGACTTTTATCAGCATTATCCCAGGATCTCATTAAAATTTTCTACAGCAGGAATACATTATTGCCAAGGAGGAACGAGTGGATTTCCCGACATCTGAATGCCTTTCTTACCTATGTCAAGCACAAGGAATTTAATTCACCCTGATGCTTACTTAAGCTTCATGCCAGCCCGAAGGCCGGGCAGCTATATACAGCTGCCCTATCCGCAGGTTTCTTCCAGTTCATGCTGAATTTCTTCTGCACGCTGGATCTGATCCTTTAAATTCCATTTGCCAATATTCACCCCATCTTTTAAAAACATAGAGCCGCATTGATGAAAATAGAACTCGATTCCCCGTTCTCTGGCTTCTAAGTACAATGCCTTGACCCATTCATATCTGATCGGACGGACATCCGCCTTTGGTGCCATCTCTCCGCCTACATTCACGCACTTGATCAGTCCCGTATCCAGATATTTTCCAAGTGTCATAGGTGCAATAAGGGGCGAGCAGAAAACCTCCCGGTGCTTTAACGGTGCATCCAGAAAATGCGGCAGGCGCTTATCTGCCATTTCCTGATTTTCGATGGAAATGCTTAAGTGAAAGTGCTCCCAGCCCTCTCCCCAGTCAGGTGGCAGACACAGTCTGATCCTTTCAGGCCGTTTGGTTGTTGCAACAAAAATGCAGTCCCTTCTGCGCCGGATAAAATCCCAGCAGCCATCTCTCCACTCATCTGCTTCCTCGATAAAGAAATCCGAAGAAAAGCAGAGCTTTACAAGTGAGCCTGCCGGGCAATCCTTATCCTTCAGCTCATAAGTTGTCTTCCCTCTTGCTATGGCAGTAGTATCCCGCCCATAACGCTTGTCCATTTTATATACAAAACAATTTTTACAGCCGGGGCTTACCTTTTTACACCCGTGCCACGGATTCCATGGAATCGCTTTTTCTACTTCTGTATTTTGCATCGCAATCTCTCCTCTTCTGTAATTTACCCTTTCTCCTTGTGGGCTGTTATGATCGTGTAGCTATATGCATTAACAGTTATGATACACCCATCTATGTGTACATACCAGTTTTTTCCGTTTCTTGTAATAACACAATGATCCGAATTGATCTTTTCCCTGCACCATCCAACAACATCAGTTTCAGCTAATGATAAATTTCTTTTTATCCGGTCTATGCCTAATTCTGTTGTATGCAGCCTGTCTAAATGATCCAGTAATTCACTTGGTGCACTCATTATTCCGTATCCTCTCCTTAGCTTTTCTAATCAAGGCTTCAGCTCAGCATTCTGAAAAGATATTTCAGCCAACGTAACTGCGAATTTCCTTAGTCAATACTTTAATGTGCCCTCCTGTAAATCCGAGGAATACAGCGGTTAACCTTTCTGCAATATTCCTCATATTCCCGTCCATATAATTTACGCAGCCATTTTTCTTCTGTTTTTATCAGAAACACCGTCATATATGCATAATAGATCACCGGAAGTACAAATAGACTGATATTCGACTCTATAAAGATCGCTCCGATGCACACAAGAAAAAAAGCGCTGTAGATCGGATTTCGTACCACTGCATATACGCCGGTGGTAACCAGATGATTTTCCTTAATATGTTCATCTATCTTAGATATGAAATTTGAACTAATCCACATCCACGCTCCAAATATGATCAGTGTCATTCCGATGATGACAAATGGAATTTTTAATTTTTCTATCTGCGGAGAATATATCTTCCCCATTTTTGACATAAGAATTGCCACTGCCGTAATGATCAGTTGAGGGATTACGATCATTGGTCCAACACCTATCATCGGTAAATATTCCTGCTTGCTCATCTTGTCTTTCATATCCTCTTATCGCCTTAAAAATCCTTGTTTTTCAGAATAAAAAAATCTACCACTTCTTTTGGGTAATACTTTGGATATACCGTTTTTATCGTTTCCTGCACCAGTTCCCAGACTGCATCGATGTCCTTTTCACTTGCTTTTATGTACTCCATTTAATCCTCCATAAACGATCTGTTCATAAGCTGCTCTGCAATTTTTGTAACTGAAATTTGTATTTTTAACTACTTTCTATTTTGTTTTAATCCCCATTCTAATCTGTTATCAAATTTATATTTCATTTTATATGGATTTCCTTCACATATCTCGTTATATAAACTATTCAAATCATATACTGCAGACCAAATAGTATCAAAGTGCAGTTTCTTTTCAAATTGACACACAAATCCATACTTACCTGAAATAATTTTTTTACATTCTTCAAAATCAATATTTGAATTGTTTTTTTAAGATTTTTCTATTGTATTATATCTGTCGTTTGATTTTCTTTGATAATAAAAATGTTAGAGCAACACTTAAACCATGTTCATTATCCCATCTTCCATTCCTTTGTATTTCATATCGTTCTCCTCCGCAAATTCCGATTCAATGAGTTCTTACAACCCTTCCACAAGTATACCATAACATCCGTTTCCTTTCATCTACATTTTACAAAATGGGGAGCATTACGCTCCGCACCCACATTACACATATATCAGCTCTTTTAATACGATTTTCTCTGCCGAATTTCGCACATTGTTCATATTCTTTCATCCGGTGCAGGCTCAGCCTTTATCCATGTGTACATGGTTCCCTTGGGGATCCCTAATTCCCGAGCAGCTTTGTGACCACCGATTTCCTGAGAGAGCTTTACAGCTTGTGCCTTAAACTCATTGTCATAAGATTTTTGATTCTGTGCCATAGTTTTTTCTCCTGTCCTCGTATTGATTATATATCAAAATCCTTGAGAATAGGGTGTCAACTTTTATGATACAACATCAGCGTATAATCTCTTGACGGCAGGGCAAACTTATGACAAAATACGATTGACCGCAGATTATCATAAAAAGTTGCAAAATGGAGGTGCGTTATGGCATATATTACACGA
>CAYMEZ010000017.1:0-58709 GCA_964389835.1 uncultured Lachnospiraceae bacterium
TACTAAATCATTTAACTCTAATACTGTCAACTCTTTGATTGCATCAATAATTTCCTGTGTGGATAATTTTGCCATTTTATTTACCTCCGTTTTTAATGTAAATTTCTTTCTTAGTTTCTGTTTCTTATTCAGCAGGTGCTGCTTCTGCTTCTACAGGAGCTGCTGCTGCGCCAGCGCCGCCTTTTTCAGCAAGCTGGTTCATAACACGTGCAAAGTTTGTAATAGGAGACTGGATGCTTCCCAGTAACTTGGAAAGTAATTCTTCTCTGGACGGAATGTTTGCGATTGCTTCCATTCCCTTTGCATCGTATGCAATGCCTTCTACAACACCGCCCTTGATCTCAAGTGCAGGAGCTGTTTTTGCAAATTTGCTGATGATCCTTGCAGGAGCTGTTGCATCTGTTGTAGACAGTGCCATAGCACTGGGTCCTTCCAGATATGGAGCAAGTGCTTCAAAATCAGTTCCCTTAAATGCAAAATTCATCATGGTGTTTTTGTACACCTTGTAAGTAACGCCAGCTTCACGAAGCTGTTTACGAAGCTGTGTATCCTGCTCAACCGTAAGTCCACGATAATCAACAAGTACAACAGACTGTGCGTCCTTAATGGATGCGGAAATCTCTTCCACGATAGGCTGCTTTAATTCGATTTTTGCCATTTTCTTACCTCCTTATAGATTTTGTGCCGAAAGGAGTTTGCGATCTCATAAATCCATATGAAAAAGCCTTCTCCGCCAAAGACGAAAAAGGCTCAAATCTCAGCTCTGAAACTCTTTCCTCGGCAGGCGGTTCTCCTTATGCCGGTCTTTACCGGCACCTGCTGTCTTCGGCATGGTCTAACAGACCTTGCATATCATAGCACAATACGTTCTGCATTGTCAAGATTTTCATTGCAATTCTCTTCTATTAAAAATCAAAAAATCCAAAATTCACCACCGTTTGCCCTTGCTATATATCTCAGGGGCAAAGATACCCCTCTTCATCCAGTCTTCCCTCTGCCGAAATACTGTTGATATATTCCAGCACCCGGCTGCGCTGTTCTCCCTCCAGCAGCTGTGTGCGGCAGTCTGACTGTTTTGCCGGAAGGATCTGTACCCGCAGCTTACCCTGTGCCGGAATGATTATCTTTGCAAGCGCCGTGTCTAAGGTTTTGGAATTAAACCAGAAATTGCCCAGACTATACACCACCGGAATCCCTTTTACAAAGCCCACCGGCTGCAGGCAATGGGAATGAGCCCCTATGATCGCATCCGCCCCCGCTTCTGCGATCTTTCCTGCCTGATCTATCTGTGCCCAGTCTGTTTCTGCCTGATTTTCCGTGCCCCAGTGGATATACACGATCACATAGTCATTTTCTGCCTTTGCCTTTGCCACAGCCTTTAACAGATTCTCTACATTCCAGCATCTGAAGGTGCCCGCGCTGTTCTCTGTCGCCCCTCTGGTATCCGGGTTATCATTTCTTTCGATCTGGGTAGCTGCAAGAACCGCTATCCGTTTGTCGTTTATGATAAAGCTGACGGGTCTGGATGCCTCCTCCAGATCTCTTCCTGCTCCGGTATAAGGGATTTCCATTTCATCCAGCGTATCCAGAGTATCCAGCAAGGAGATTTCTCCAAAATCGTAGGCGTGGTTGTTGGCAAGGGAAACCGCGTCCACTCCCATAGTCTTTAAGTATTCCGCTCTCTCCGGCTCTGCCCGGAAGGTAAACTGCTTCTCCGGCAGTGGTGTACCTCTGCTACTATAGGGAAATTCATTATTTACCACAAACACATCTGCGCTGCGCATAACAGCAAGCAGCTGGGGCGAAAAGGCATCCTCGATCCCGCCTCCCCTCTGGATCAGATTTGCCATAACCGCATACTGGGGATCAAAAAGAATGTCTCCTGCAAACGCAAATACGATCTCCTCAGAAGAAGCTGCCTCCTTTGCATAAATATTATTTTCCTTCATTGCAGCCTCGTCCTGCGAAAGAGCTCCATACCTGCTTGTGGGAGACTCCTCGGTTTTTATCTCATTGTCTTTCTCCCTCTGCTCCATAGCTTCCAGCTGTACTCCAGACAGCAAGGTAGCTTCTATTTCTGGGTTTTTTACTGCCTCTGGCTCTGGCTTTTCTTCTTCTGCTCTCCCAGCTGCCATAAGTGCCAGTCCTGCGCCTCCCAGTGTCAGCACAGCCAGCAGCACCACAGTAAATACCCATATTTCCTTTTTTCTCTTTCTTTTTTTCTTTTTCCTTTTATTCGTAGATGCTGTCATAGTCATAAGCTCCGTAAAACTCATACAGGCTCTCCAGATATGCCTCATAATTTTCTTTGGTCAGCTGTCCCTTTCCTTCCTTCATCCAGTGAAGCATCCATGAATTCACATCCTCACAGTAATGCAGCTGATCCTGATAGTAGTCCAGATCGCAGGTCAGCTCTGTATTGTCATCAAAGCCATACAATCTGATATTATCGCAGTCTAATATTTCCTCTATCACAGTTTTCAGCAGATCCATATACCAGTTAAGCTTTCCCTGCTGCATGATCTGTACATCCCAGTAGCAGATGCTGTAGGGAGCAAAATAATAATAAAAGGTTATATCCGGATTTGCCTTTGCTACTCCTGTGACATTCTGACGGATATTGGCAAGACTGCGCTCTGCCTCCTCCTCTGCCAGTCTATCATGGTACTGCGTTTTTCCCGGTCTGTCATAGGTTTTCAGCACTGCCTCTTTGCCAAATTCATAATCTCCCTGCCAGTTCATGTATTCATCAAAGCTGGTCATCTGTTTACCAGCTGCCGTGTCTGCCATGGTTTCATCAGTCAGGATAAAAACCTTTTTATTTAATACATATTCCGTATCATTAAAAGGATTTTTGTCATAGAGATAATAGGGAATCCCCTCATAGCTGATATAGTCCTTATCCTGTGTAAGATTTCCCTGATCCAGACAGCGGATGACCGTATGCAGGGATGGGTTTGCCCCAATAGCCGCCTCCAGATTATCATTTATTTCGCAAAAGGACGCACCATGAAAGGGAGTTTTAATGGTTCTTCCGCCAAACAGCGCGTCACATTCTGTTGTTTTAAAATTAGACACCATGGACGTGCCCGTGATCAAGGTATCATATGAAAAATGCCGCACAATGCCATCATTTTGATAACGGCTGTTATCTAATGTGTATGCCACATTCTCCAGCGGACCATGATAATGAAAAAACGGATCTATGGTAATAATGTATCCTGCAAATACTCCAAGCACAAGCAGCGTCCCTGCCACTGCACCGGCAAACCATGTTTTTGCTTTCATTCTATTACTCCTGTTGCAAATGTCAGTTATTGTTAAAAATTAAAATACAAAAAGGTAGAAATCCCCGACAGGGATACGATCGTCCACGTCAGCATGCCGATCGTTGCAAAAAGGGTTTTCTTATTGCACACAAACTCCTTTTCCTGCAAATTTTTGGTACGCAAAGTGATATACATAATGAGGAGCAGGGATACCCATAAGTGAATCCCGAATCTGCCACCCAGCATACCCTCTATGCCCAGCAGCTGTTCCAGATGAGCAATCTCAGGCAGCGTCAGACTTTCCAGCATGGTGGAGGTAATGGCAAAGGATTCCAGCTTGGCAACCTTGCGGAACATGATATATGCCTGCCCCAGCGAATCTGCCCGGAAGATCAAAAAGGCGCAGCTTACAAAGCCAAAGGTCAGAAACCACTGCAATATTCCCGGCAGCCTGCTCCATGTATTTCTGAAGCGTCTGGTCAATACCTGTGCTATCCCGTGGAGCATGCCCCATACCACAAAGGTCCAGTTCGCGCCATGCCAGAAGCCGCTGATCAAAAATACGATCAAAATGTTGATATAGGTGCGTACTCTGCCTTTCCTGCTTCCTCCCAAAGGAAAATAAATATATTGTCTTAAAAATCTGGTCAGGGTCATATGCCATCTGTCCCAGAATTCCAGAATCGATTTTGCCTGATAGGGCGAGTTAAAGTTTACCGGCAGGCTGATGTTGAACATAGCTGCAATTCCGGTTGCCATATCACTGTAGCCGCTGAAATCATAATACAGCTGCAAAGCATAGCAGACAATGACCAGCAGCACATCCGTAGAGGTCAGGATCTCCACACCGCCAAAGCCCAGCGCCACAGTATTGCCCAGCGTATCCGCGATCAGCACCTTTTTAAACAGGCCTGCTGCAAACAGATACAGACCTCTGGAAAGATGACCGGCATCCGGCTTATGGTTTTTTTCATCCAGAAGCTGTGGGATCAGCTCATTATGCAGCACAATGGGGCCTGCCACAAGCTGCGGAAAAAAAGAAACAAAGACTGCATAATCCAGCAGACTGTAGCCCTTTGTTTCTCCCCGGTAGGAATCCACCACATAAGAAATCTGCTGAAAGGTAAAAAAGCTGATTCCCAGAGGCAGTACAATATTCTGCATTACAAAGTCAGTATGGAAAACGGCATTGACATTTTCCAGAAAGAAATCCACATATTTATAATAAAAAAGGAGTGCCACATTAGCAGCAACACCTGCTATCATCACCCATTTTCCGGCCTGCGGCCGATTTTTTTCCTTAAGAGCAAGCAGCAGACGGGAAATCCCATAGTTCCCCAAAATGCTGCCGCATATGATCAGCACATAGGACGGATTGAAATATCCATAAAACCATAAGGACATTCCCAGAAGCCACACTCTGGCAAGCTTCCCAAGCTGCATGTGATGTAAAAGAAAATATCCTGTCACACATAAGGGCAAAAAGAAAAAAATAAATATATACGAATTAAAAAGCATATCGATCCCCCGAACAAAAACTCACTGCGCTCATTATAGCACGCGGTTCATAACGGCACAAGAACAAAGGATAGGCGCATTTTCCCATCTTCCCAAAAAAAGAAGCAGCGAACACATCACTGCTTCTTTCTTCAACACAAATTAAATTTTTGCTGCATTTACCTTTACACCAGGTCCCATTGTGGAGGTCAGTGTAACGCTCTTTAAATACTGTCCCTTTAATGCACTTGGCTTTGCCTTAATGATCGCATCCATAACTGCATCAAAGTTCTCTTTCAGTTTTTCTTCTGTGAAGGAAGCCTTTCCTACCGGTACGTGCACGATGTTGGTCTTGTCAAGTCTGTACTCGATCTTACCAGCTTTAATATCGTTGATCGCTTTTGTTACATCCATAGTAACCGTACCAGCCTTCGGGTTAGGCATTAAGCCCTTAGGTCCAAGTACCTTACCAAGACGTCCTACAACACCCATCATATCAGGAGTTGCAACTACTACGTCAAAATCAAGCCAGCCTTCATTCTGGATCTTAGGAATGAGTTCGTCTCCTCCTACATAATCTGCACCAGCAGCCTCTGCTTCATTTACCTTGTCGCCTTTTGCAAATACCAGAACCTTAACTGTTTTACCTGTTCCGTTTGGCAGAACTACTGCACCACGGATCTGCTGCTCTGCATGACGTCCATCACAGCCTGTTCTGATATGCAGCTCTACTGTCTCGTCAAATTTTGCTGTTGCTGCTTTCTTTACCAAAGCGATCGCATCTGCAGGCTCATACAGAGTTGCACGGTCGATCTGCTTTGCAGCTTCATTATATTTCTTACCATGTT
Organism: uncultured Lachnospiraceae bacterium; assembly: GCA_964389835.1. GTDB lineage: Bacteria > Bacillota > Clostridia > Lachnospirales > Lachnospiraceae > VSOB01. Next base: position 5,615 of record CAYMEZ010000017.1, read on the forward strand.
TCATTTTGTTTTCCTCCTAGTGGTAGTGGCGGGGCCTTGGCTCCTCCCACATATGATTAATTCTTATGACTAATTCTTAGTCCTCAACAACGATACCCATACTTCTTGCAGTACCAGCGATCATACTCATAGCAGCTTCTAAGCTTGCAGCATTTAAATCAGGCATCTTCATCTCTGCGATCTCTTTTACCTTATCCTTAGAGATGGTAGCAACCTTTGTTTTGTTCGGTGCACCTGAACCGGATTTGATGTTTGCTGCTTTCTTTAACAGAACTGCTGCAGGTGGAGTCTTGGTTACAAAACTGAAACTTCTGTCTGCATATACTGTAATAACAACCGGGATGATCAGATCACCCTTATCTGCTGTTCTTGCGTTGAACTGTTTTGTAAATTCAACAATGTTTACACCGTGCTGACCCAGAGCAGGACCAACTGGTGGTGCTGGTGTAGCTTTACCAGCAGGAATCTGTAACTTAATGTATCCTGTAACTTTCTTTGCCATTTTGGCACCTCCTAAAATATTGTGGTAGTGGCGGGCTTTTGATCGAGCATAAGCTCTGCATTTCCCTCCCACAGTTCATATAATGCTTCTCTTCTATATAAGCAGGATTGCTCCTATGAACCTCATTGTTACATCTTTTTGATCTCCGCAAAGCTGATCTCTACCGGTGTTTCCCTGCCAAACAGCTCTACATTGATCGTTGCAGTCTGTTTTCCATAGTCCATTCTCTGAACCGCACCTACGGTGTCCTTCCATACGCCTGCAACAACGGCGATCATATCGCCCTCTTTAAAATCAACAGAAATATTTTCTGTTTTGATACCCAGAGGACGCATCTCCATCTCTGTCAGAGGAACCGGCTTACTTCCCGGTCCAACAAAGCCTGTAACGCCTCTTGTATTTCTTACCACATACCAGGTATCATCATTCATGACCATATTGATCAGAACATAGCCAGGGAACATCTTTTTCTGGACATTTTTTCTGGCACCGTTCTTGACCTCTACCACATCCTGCATAGGAACTCTGACTTCCAGAATCTCCTCCTCCAGATGTCTGTTTTCAATGGTCTTTTCAATATTAGCTTTTACTTTATTCTCATATCCTGAATAAGTATGCACTACATACCAGTTTGCTTCTGCCATCTGTCTACCTCACTTCTACATCGTCAGGAAGTTCACGCCATACTGAAAAACTGTATCGAGTACAGCTATGATAATTCCAAGTACAACGGAAACGCAAATAACTGCCACTGACTGCTTGAAAAGTGATTTTTTATCAGACCATGAAATCTTTTTAAATTCAGACTGAACACCCTTAAAAAAGCTGGGCTTCTTTTCTGTCTTGTTTGAATCTCCCATCTGCACCCTATCCTTTCACAATATTACAGACCAACGAAATTATTTTGTCTCTTTGTGTAATGTATGAGTTTTGCAGAATCTACAATATTTCTTTGTTTCCATTCTGTCCGGATGTGTCTTTTTATCTTTTGTCATATTGTAGTTACGCTGTTTGCATTCTGTACATGCTAAAGTAATTCTTGTACGCATATCTGTTACCTCCATTTGCTGCTTTCTTACGTTTTATTCATTCTGGTCATTTTTACAGTATGCCAAAATTTGAGCATAAAAAAAAGACCTAAATCTCATCTCGCTTACTAACTATAGCATAGCCCATCTTTTCCGTCAATCTTTTTTTCGGAAAAATACTCCATTTTAACAAAGAAAATACGACTTTTTTCTTGCTCATTTACACGTTTCGTGCTATGCTTTATTCATAATAGTAGGTAAGTGTGCCCTCATATACAGGCTGCATACAGAAAGGATTCTGTTTTTACACGTTTTTCCTGTATATGATCTGATTTCATGGAGGAAAGGAGGGGCAGTTATGGCAAGCATGATGGCGTTAAACACCGTCTACAATCATTATCTGACAACATATTCCCATGGTTCTATGACCAAGTATGACACGCACAAAAAAAGTGAGCTGCGTGACATCTATCATTCCATTGTCAAACTGAACAAAGAATCCCCTCTGTATTTACCGGATACCACAAAGGAGTCCCGTGCTTTTGCTGTGGGCATCAAGGAAGGTGCTCGTGAGCTTCACAATACCATTGCTGCATTGGGCGGCATTGACGAAGCGGAGCTTCTGAATAAAAAGGTTGCATTTTCCAGTGATGAAAATATTCTCAGTGCCCAGTATATCGGTACTGCCACTGATGAAGCGCTCATTCCTTCCTATGAGATCGAGGTACGTTCCCTTGCTTCTCCCCAGGTCAATTTAGGTAGTTTTCTGCCTGCGGACGAGCTGTCGCTCTCTCCGGATACCTACTCCTTTGACATCAGCACCTCCAGCATGAATTATGAATTTCAATATAATGTTTCGGAGGGAGATACCAATAAATCCATTCAGGAAAAGCTGGTTCGCCTGATTTCCGGTGCAGATATCGGAATCATCCCCTCTGTTGTAACAGATGGTAATCTATCTGCTCTCCGTCTGGAATCTGCTGCAACCGGTATGCCCATCAATCGGGACGATCATTTTTCTGTTTCTGATACGCATACCAGCAAAACCTCTGGTTCTGTAGCTTGTCTTGGCATCGGCGAGGTTACCCGCCCTGCCTCCAACGCTGAATTGGTCATAAACGGAATCGAAAAAAGCACTGCCTCCAATCACTTTACTCTGGAAAAGACCTATGAACTGAAGCTTAACGGCATCAGTCCGGTAGAGGGGCAGACCGCTGTTGTAGGTGTTAAGAATGATACAGAATCCTTAAAAGAAAATGTCAGCAGACTGATCAATGGCTATAATTCTTTTTTAAATACCACTCTCCAGCATACTGGCGATCATACCCGTGGGACTGTCCTGCTTCGCGAAATGCGCAGCATTGCTTCTATATATAAAGACAGTCTGAACCATCTGGGACTGGATGTTCAGGAGGACGGCTCTTTTAAGCTGGGACAGACTGCTTACACGGATACAATGAGCATTGAAGATCCCAAGGAAGCCTTTTCAACCATGCGGGACTTTGCAGATTCTCTGCTGCGCAAAACCGAGCAGATCTCTCTCAACCCCATGCACTATGTAGAAAAGACTATCGTTGCTTACAAAAATCCCGGTAAAAACTTTGCTACTCCGTATATTACCAGCGCTTACAGCGGAATGATGTTTAATAGCTACTGTTAAATAATTTTGTTATGCCACCTTGAAACTAAAAAACTTTTCTCACCGTAAATAAATGACAGAAATCATTCTTTTTACAGTGGAATATTTCCATGCTTCTTTTTCGGGTTCTCTACTTTCTTTCCCTCCAGACCGCGCAGTCCCTTCAGGATGCAAAGTCTTGTTTCTTCCGGCTTGATCACTTCATTTACATAGCCTCTGGCTGCTGCCACATAAGGATTTAAGAAGCGATCCTCGTATTCCTTTTTGCACTGCAGGCGCATTTCTTCAGGATCTTCTGCATTTTTGATCTTTCTCTTAAATGCAATGTTGACTGCTCCGTCAGCTCCCATAACTGCGATCTCTGCAATGGGCCATGCATAAACCAGATCAGCGCCCATTTCCTTAGAATTCATGGCAATATATGCTCCGCCGTATGCCTTTCGCAAAATAACTGAAATCTTTGGCACTGTTGCCTCAGAATAAGCATACAGCACCTTTGCACCATGACGGATAATGCCGCTGTGCTCCTGTGAAGTACCTGGCAGAAATGCCGGTACATCTACTAAGGTTACAAGAGGGATATTAAAGCAGTCGCAGAAACGGATAAATCTTGCCACCTTATCGGAAGCGTGTACATCCAGAGAGCCTGCCATCTTACTTGCCTGATTTGCAACAAAGCCAACTGTTTTTCCTTCCATACGGGCAAAGCCCACCACAGCATTTGTGGCAAAATCCTTCTGTACCTCAAAAAAGCTGTCGTTATCCACAATACAGTCAATAACATCCTTTACATCATAAGGCCGTCTGGAATTATCCGGGACAATATCTCTCAGCTTCTCACACTGGTCATCACTTTTCTCCAGATAGGTCTTTCCAAATCCGCCTACCTTGTTCAGCATCTTATTTACTGCAAACAGCAGAGACTGTTTTTCCCGAACCGGCTTGATCACCGGTGTCTTCTCCTCATTATTGCTGGGCAGATAGGAAAGCAGCTTGCGGACACCCATCAGGCAATCGCCCTCTGTATCATAGGTAAAATGAGAAACTCCGCTCTTTGTGGCATGCACATCAGCCCCACCAAGCTCCTCCACAGATACCTCTTCATTGATCACCGTTTTTACCACATTGGGACCGGTAATGAACATTTTGGAAATGTCTCTTACCATAAAGATATAGTCACAGATCGCCGGTGCATAGCAGGCACCTCCGGAGCACGGTCCTAAGATCACTGCGATCTGGGGAATCACGCCAGAGGCCTTGGTATGACGCAGGAACATACCGCTGTAGCCGCTAAGGGAAGAAATTCCCTCTTCAATCCTGGCTCCGCCGCTGTCATTGATACAGATCAGCGGTGCTTTCATCTCCATTGCCATATCCTGAATCCTGCATATCTTAAAGGAATGATACTCGCCAAGCGTACCGCCAATTACTGTAAAATCTTCGCTGACCACAAACACCAGCCTGCCGTCAATTTCTCCATAGCCTGTTACAACGCCGTCTCCCGGCACTCTCTTTTTATCCAGATCAAAATCATCGATCCTGGACTCTATCATACCATCAATCTCTACAAAGGTTCCTTTGTCTAAAAGAATATCGATTCTTTCACGAGCAGTCAGCTTACCGGATTTATGCTGCTTGTCAATCTTTGCCTGACCGCCGCCCATTTTTGCTTTCTCTCTTCTTTGGTCTAATTCTCTAATTGCCTCATCCCAGTTCATCGCTGCAATCCTTTCTTTCCAAAATACGTGATCTTTTTCACTGATTCGACATTTGTTTTGCATTTCAAATACTTTGAATGTCAAATTAATATAGTTTATTATATCACGGTTTTGAAAATGTGCAAGCAGAATTTTAACGTCTGCCCAGATACCGGAATACCTGTTTCCGGTATTCCTGATAGGCTTCGCCAAATGCAGCTTTTAAATATTTTTCTTCCTGTAAGATCTGCAGATGCAGCATGACAACGGCAAATACCGTAAATACTGCCGTCAGCAGATTGCAGTACATCAGCAGTACGCCAAGATACATCAGATCAAAGCCAAGAAATGCCGGATTGCGGCTGTAGCGGTAAATTCCAGTGGTAACCAGCTGTGTTTTGTCCCCCTCCGGGATCCCGGCACGCCAGCTATCCCTCATATTCCAAACAGCAAGAAAGAAGATCAGATCCCCTATCAGCCCAGTGCAAAAGCCTGTGAACCTGGCATTTGCCGGCAGGCAGCTAAAGCCTCGCAAAATAGATAAAAGCTGCACGATGAAAATTCCCACCGTTGCAATGCTCATCAGCATCTCAACCTGATGAAGCCCTTTTTCCTTTCTGCGTCCTATCTGGTTCGTCTGTATCCCCTGACGCTTCTGCACCAGCATTTTCATAAAATAAATATCATAAAAAATTGCCAATACCAAAAGCGCAAGCAGATGATACGGCAATCTTTGTTCAAATAAAACCTTCATACTCCCTCTCCTTTTTCACAAACAGGATGCGCCGCAGATTTTCAAAATCTACGGCGTTCCTTATCTTTCATAACCCTTATTTCTTTTTATCCAGTAAAGCTGTATCCCCATAGTTCGTTGGATTCATGCTTTTATAATACTCGCTTGCTGCCCGGACACTTTTCTTTGCCTGCCTGAGCTTTCCCCTTGCATAAGAAAAATATCCCTCCACCAGCTGTTTGTTCCTCTGCTCTGCTGCCTGCAGGCTTACGCTCAATTCCATGATCTCCCCGATCAGCGTCTGCATTGTGGCGATCTCTTCCTGATAAAGAGCCTTGTGCAAGATCATTTCTTCCCGGATCCTGTCATAAACCTTTTCAAACCCACCATCCAGAATCTGCATTTCATCGATGAGCTGCCCCTTATAGGCAACAATACGATCAAACTCCTCCAGATCGCTGTTCTGTTTTATGGCCGTTTCCTGCTTCCTGTTCTCCTCCTGAAGCGCCTGTAATATCCGTTTCTTTTTTTCCAGACTTTCTATCAGGATCCTGACATACTTTCTGACTTCCATTATTTCTGTCTCCGTCCTGTCAAAGCACATTCATACGGTTCTGACGCATTACTTCTTTCCATGTATCACGCATGCCCCGCAGATGAACCAGTACTTCTTCCAGGATTTCCTTGTCTTTATTGCAATTTGCTTCAAAAAGCCTTTGCAGCAGATAGGTATATACCTTTTCAAAGTCCTTGGACACCGGATATTTTTCATCCAGTGTACGAAGAAACTCTTCTATGATCTTTTCTGTTTTACGGATATTGATATGTGCCTTTTCAATATCCTTATTTTCAATCCCAATAATCGCAATATTGCAGAATTTGATTGCTCCTTCATACAGCATCAGCGTCAGCTCCGCCGGCGAAGCAGTCAGAACCTTGCTGTTATTGTACGCTGCATATGCATTTGGTAACGCCATACTATGGTACCTCCCTGTTCCATACTTTTATGATGCTTTATGAACCAAACAGACTGCTGATATAATTCTGCTGAGAGCTGAGATTAGACATTGCTTTTTCCATTGTTGCAAACTGATCATAATACCGATCCTCTAAATCTGCCAGCTTCTCCTCCTGATCCTTGATCTTCTTTGTATAATCGTCATATTCCGTCTGCAGACGCTTATCATCATATACCTTATAACGGCTGCGGTAATCAGTTCTCGCCATGATGTTATCAAGCTTGCTCTGGAAATCTGTTATCAGCTGGGTAAAAAATCCAACTACGGATTGAGGATCAGATGCGATCGCTGCTTTCAGCTTATCTGTATTGGATGAAGTATTGTCATCATCCTCATCACCGTCAATATGATATACACCCTTTTCGTTTTCGCCGGAAAGGAAATACCCCAGCGTGCTGATGCCAAAGCTGGAAAGGCTGTATTTCTTTCCATTTACCTCATAGCTGCTCAGCATAGTCATTTTAAAGGAAGAGATCAGGGTATTCAGATCGCCATCTCTGCGAAGCAGGGCATCCTTGATCTTGGTCTCCCACTTCTCTACTTCTTCCTCTGACAGGGAATCCTTTTCTTCAGAAGTCAGCGGTTCATAATCCTTGGCTGACTCTGCATTGTATAAGGTATCCATTTCCTTGATCAGGGCATTGTACTCCTTCAGGAAATTTTTAATGGTATCGTAGATCCCATCTACGTCATCTGCCGTTGTAATATTGGTAGTGGCATATATTTTATTGCCTGCTGCATCCGTTCCTGTTACAGCACTGACAGAGTTTGCCATGATCGTCAGTCCGTTAATGGAAAAGTTGTTTGTATTGGAAGTAAACTCTGCTCCATTTAAGGAAATAACTGCATCCTGTCCTTTAACGCGCACTGCATCTGCACTGATTCCGTTTAAAACGCCTTTATTGATCACTTCATTTGCAACTGCCGCAAAGGCACGCGACTCATTCTCCACCTTCTTTTCCAGTGTGGTAGATGCCTGCTCTGGCAGGTCGATGCCCAGCTCCTCTGCCGCATCACTTACCATCTCGTAAGCTTCTCTTGCCTTGCCCAGATTTTCCTTGGCTGTGGCGATCTCTTCTTCTGTTGCAGTATCAGAGGTGGACATTTTCAGATAGTAAGCCTTCAGCATGCTTGCTGTCTCTGCCAGCTCCTTCTGGGCTTCCTCAGATTTTTTCTGATTCTCCAACAGACTCTCGCCAGATGTCAGACTCTTTCTCTTCTCCAGAAGACTGGTCACAGTATCCTGCATCTCCTGCAGTCTGTCTGTCATCTGCTGTGCAGTCGTTTTTGCTTCCTCTGCAAGCTTTTGTGCAAAAATGGTTTCATCCAGCACATAATTATTGTCTGCATCCTTTACATAAGCTCCCGCCCAATAAGAATATTCCTGATACATATCACTGCTCGTATCAGAGATATCCTCCTTTGTCAAAAGTCCCATGGAAGCTAATGCATTTAAGCCTGAGATATCCTCGCCGATCAAATGAAAATCGTTTTCTGCACCGCTGTCTGATGCGCTGATAAAAATACGCTGATTCTGCTCATCGAAATTTGCAGTAAGTCCTGCTTCCTTCATCTTGTTCAGAACATCAGACACTGTAGCGCTGCCCTTCAGCTCTACCAGCGTCTCTTTTCCGCCTGTTTTTATCGTAAAGGAAAAGGTGTCGCTCTCATTCAGTGTCTTGCCTGCTTTCTTGGCAAGCTCTGACAGAGTCGTTGTACTTTTCACACTTTTATCATTGCTGAGCTTTCCGCTGGTCAGATAGCCTGTGCTTGCCAGTTGCTTCACAGATAAGGTCTGCGTTCCGTTTACTGCTGTATCACCGCCTAATACACTGGCAATAGCAGAATCTGCAATAGTAGTCTTTTTCTTGATATAGCTGCCTTCATATTTTAAGTTGCTCAGCTGCTTGTTAAAAAAGCTGTAAACCTTTGCATTCAGATCCTTCCATGTCTCCTGCTTCCATTCCAGCTTTGTCTGTGCCTTTTCGTAGCTTTCCTTTTTTGCGCTGGACGCACTTACAAGCTCCTGCACCATGCTGTCTGTATCAAGTCCGGATGAAAGACCGGTTATACGCATCGTCATATTGCTTTCCTCCTAGCGTTTCTCATCTACAAGAATTCCTGCCATTTCCCATACCTTGGCGATCATATCAAGGGTCTTTTCAGGTGGGAATTCTTTCACGACCTCTTTTGTTTCCTTGTCAATGATCTTGATCGTAACCCGGTTTGTCTTTTCATGAATTCCAAAAATGGCTTCTGAATTGTTCATCTTTTTGTTCAGCTGGTCTACCATCTTTTTGATGCTTTCAGACGACTGCTGCTCCTTTGCGCCTGTCCCCTGACTTCCCTGACCATCTGCTTCACTTGCTTCTTTGATCACTGCCGTTGTAGCATCAACCGGTTTTTCCACATTTGCTACGGCTACGTCCATGTCTGCTGAAGCGCTCCGGTCTACTGGCTTTGTTGTCTGTGTCTGTGCCTGATATGTCATGGCACTGCTCATCGGTTCAATGTTCATAACGATCACCTCCATGTGATAATGAAATCCGTCAACTTTTCTACAGATAATATCGGCAAAAAAAAGAAAATGTTTATAGAAGTCATAAACATTTTCCCAGTTTTAACCTTATTATTACAGGATATTTTTCAGATTTTCCAGGCTGTCCGCATTCATGGCTTCTTTGTTTGCCTCCTGGATCTGGACATATACCTCTTTTCGATATACCGGCACCTCCCGCGGCGCGGAAATTCCCAGCTTGACCTGCTCCCCTTTTATTTCCAGAACAGTAATCTCGATGTTATTGTTTAAAACCAAAGCCTCATTTTTCTTTCTGGATAATGCCAGCATATTATTCACCCGCCTTCTTTGCTGCCTGCAAAATCTCGTAAATCGGATATTTTACCAGATATTTGTCATCATCTACAATGACCTGACATGCTTTTCTATTGTCTGTATGTATCACGATAGGCGCACGGAGATTTACTGACATTTTTTTAATATCAGAGGGCACAGTCAGCGTTACCAGCACCAGCATCTGATCCGGTTCCAGCCCTCCTATAGGCTTTAACAGCTCCTCTTCTACCTCTGGATTATAATCAGCCATGACCAGCAAGGGATCCATGACCGGCATGGCAAATGCCGGCTCCTGCAGGGACTGCAGCCATCTGACTCCGCTGCCGTCAGTTCTTTCTGCATCATGCATCAATGCAAACTGGGTCAGCTCAGGAAATCCTATGATCCCTTTTTCAAAACAGATAATTTTTTCATCATCAATTTCAACTTCTCCAAAAATTTTCGTATTGATTCTCATACGCCGCTCCTTTTAGATGTAATTCATCAATGTACTGTCACTTAACTTTCCTGTCGCCATCAGCGCCGCATCATAAGCCAGCTTGGCATTTGCAAGATCTGTTGCCACCTCTGCCGTATCTGCCTGCTCATTGTCTGCCACCAGATCCTTGAAATTCGTTTTCTGGGAAGCCAGACGTGTCTTTACCAGCTCCAGCTTGCTGGCACGCGTACCTACATCTGTTAAGGCAAGTGTTGACTTATCCATATGCTTCTGCATCTTGGTAATACCGTTTTCAAAAGAGGTCTGCATTTTCTCTTTTAAGAAGGTCAGTGCTTTTTCTGCTGCCGCCAGACTCTTTTCTGCAACTGCCTTATCGGTATTGCTTACTGTTGTGTCTGCGATGATGTCCTCCAGCTCCTTTACCGTTGCCTCCACATCGCCAACCTGCTCTATCACGGCTATGATGTCCTCTACATCTCTGCCTACCGCATGGGTAAAGCATTCACCTGCCAGTGTATTTACCCTGATTTCCTGATTAAAGCCTACATCATAGGAAATGATCTGATTTTCTGCTCCGCTGTCATAATTATGCTTGATCATCTTTCCTGCAGGGTCTTCCACGCATTTAAAGTAATGCTCCGGTCTCAGATCCCCTTTTGTCCACGTGTTCTTGCTATAGGTAACTGAGATCAGCCCCTCATTCGCATCATCTGTTGTTGCATAATCCCTGACAGAGGATAATGCCTCATATGCTGCATCATTCAGTATCAGTTCTCCGGTTTCCGGAATAAATACTGCTGCCTCACCAGTCATCCCCTGTACCGCCTGATAAGGATCAGGGCTGGTACTGTATTTTGAGATCACCGTAGGCGTAATGGTTTTTACCGGATCGACTCCGGTAGAGATCCCTTTGTAGTAAGTGATCTTAGGCACTACGTTTCCATCCAGATCTTTATAGGACAGTCTCAGACGGTGTACTGTTTCCTGGCTGACATCTGTATCCACTGCCGCATAATCTGTGCTGGTATAGTTACCGGAATTGATCTCTCCAATAAAATTCGTTCCATTGTCCATTTTTATATAAGTAATATCATCCAGAACAGACTTATCCAGCTCCTCGGTAATGGAATATACCTGTTCAACATCTGCTTCAAATCTCAGCTTAGTGCTGGTTCTGTAGCCTGTAAAAAGTCCTCTTCCTGCGTAGTCTGCATCTCCGGTTGCATACAGCTCATCCCGCAGCGACTTTAAGCTCTGCAAAATGATCTCCCTGTTCTTTGTCGACAGTTCTCCATTAGAGCCCTTGTTGCACTGCTCATACATATCCTCCAGGACACCCGTAACGGTATCTATGGCAGATTCTGTTACCTGCAACCAGCTGTCCGCATCCTCTACGTTTTTATCACGATACTGGGTTACCTCTGTCAGCGTACTGCGGAGTCTGAGTGCCCGGATCGCTATAACAGGATCATCTGACGGGCGGTTGATCTTTTTGCCCGATGCCATCTGGGTGTTCAGCTTATCCTGCAATATTTTATTGGTGTTGATATTAGACAGCGAATTGTTCTGCATAATCTTATTTGTGATCCGCATATCTCATCCTCCTTACATCTATACGCCTGTCTCCAGGATCAGTCTGTCATAAACCTCTGTCAGTGTCTGGATCATTTTGGATGCCAGGGTATAAGCATTCTGATATTTTACAAGATTAACTGCTTCCTCATCTGAGTCTACGCCAGATACAGAAAGCCTCTGGTTCTGTATGGCAGCACTGATTTTTGCATAGCTGCCGCTGAAATCATTTGCACTCTGCGCATTCAGCGAAATATCTGACAGAATACACTGTAAAAACTGACTGGAGGAGCAGCCTCTGAATCTCATCCTGTCTACATTTGTCTTTAGATCGATCAGATCCTCCACCACATCATATTTACTTTCTTCATCTGCATTTCCTGTATGGGTTGCCATCAGGGAAGGATCTGCCAGCATTGCATCCGATACCGAAAAATTCATTGCTGTCAGCCAGTAATAGCTGTCATCGCTGTTGGCAATGGTATAGCTGCCGTCTGCCGCTGTCACATAGGAATCCTTAAAGCTCCACTGATCATCATCTGTTGCCATGTCTGCCCTGAACATAAACTGTGCTGCATTTCCATAATTGTCCACAGCACCCTCCTGGGTCATAATGTCATTAAAGGTTTTAGAATAGCAGCGGATCCACTCATTCATCTGCTCCATGTAGTAGGGAACGCCCTGATACTTCATGCTGCTGCCAATGGAGGCTTCCTTTCCTACCAGTCCCATGATATTGGTATTTTCATTTTTACCTTCATCGCTGAGGATAAATTCATAGGTGTAGGAATCGGTGGAAGCATTGTACTGCAGCGTCCAGGAATCAAAGTATGCCTCTCTGGTGCCAAGAGCAATTTTGCCCCCGTTCTCCGGCAATGTACATTTGTTCATATCCTTTAAGTAATCCTCTGTTACCTCTACCGTTATTACACTGTGCTTTGTTCCATTGATCATCCTGATGTCTGTTGCACATACTGTTCCATGAAAATACTCGCCGTTATTTCCATCCCGCATCTCTGCCAGTGCCTGCAGCTTTCCGCCCAGCTGTGCATTCTTCAGACTGAATTTATTGCCGTTTGACCAGACAACATCATATAAGCCGTCTGCATCTGACTGATTTACTTTTTCGTAGGATTCCCGTGCCACACATTCCAGTGTATTGAGCACCTGATCGTCTACCAGAGTCTGTCCGCCTGCGATCTTTACAATAAAGCGGGTCGCTCCTGTGGTCCGCTCCGGATTATGAGGATCTATTACCGGCTGTTCCTCAGTTTCCACATTGACGATCTTAGAGATCTCATCAATGATCAGTGCTCTCTGATCTCTTAGCTCATTTGCTGTAGAGCCCGACAGCTCGATCACATTGATCTGCTTATTTAAGGTAACGATCTCCTGCGCCAGTGAATTAAGCCTGTCTGTATTAATGCGGATCTCAGAATTTACATCCTTTTGCAGCTTTTGGAGATTTCCAGCCATTGTATTAAAATACTCTGTCAGCTCCTCTGCCGTTCCCAGAAAATTTCTCCGGGTTTCATCCGTACCGGAATCCTTTGCCACCTCTTCAAGAGCCGTGTACATATTATTGAATATGGTACTGAAGCCCTGCAAAGCGCCCTCTTCTGTTCCATCATCCCGGAAATAATCTTCGATCTGCTTCATGTAATATTCTTTTGTTTCATATTCGCCTACATAGGAATTGTTGCGCCAGTATTTTGCATCATAAAATTCATCCCGATAGCGCTCAATAGCCAGCACCTCTACACCTGCGCCAGCGCAGCCATAGGTTGCAAACACGCGGATCGCTTCGCTTGCCTTCTGTATCGTATGCTGCCTGCTGTAGCCCTCTGTCTCCACATTGGCAATATTATTGCTGGTGGTATTCAGGGAAGCATTTGCTGCTGACAGCCCCAGATATGCTGTATTTAATCCAAAAAATGTAGATGGCATATGTCCTCACTCCTCTAACTCATCAGGTTGCAAGTGTATTGATGATATGCTCCAGCATCTCACTGATCACATTGATGTAACGGCTGGATGCATTGTATGCATTCTGAAACTTTACCATATTGGTCATCTCTTCATCGGATGACACCCCTACGATCTGTTCTCTCGCTGCACAGGTAGCTTCTACCGTATCTGCCTGACTCAGCGCAAAGCTTTTATATACAGAGCCGGAATTGGCGATCTGGGATACCAGATCAGAATAATAATCGGTAAAGTTGGAGCGCATCGTCACATTGGGATTCAGCGTCAGTCCTTCCTGCTGAAAGCTCTCTGCCAATGCTGCTGCCGTTTCATAATCATCCTTTTTATCCATCCGCCTAAAGCTCAGCTTTGTAGGCTCCTGCAGTAATGCGGGATTCACGATCAGATTGCTGGTGGTATACAGAGTTTCTGTCCTTCCTGCATCCTCTTTACTATAGATCCAGCCCATCTGATTTACGCCATTTTCATCCACATAGCTGCCGTATTCATAACCCTCTGTTACCTTTTTCTGGAACAGCTGGATGGGCTGATAGGTCTTTACGCCCTTTACCATGACCTCTTCACAAAGATATCCAGTGGAAGTATCTGCTGCATCTTCCAGAATCCCATTGATGGTCGTCACCATAGAATGGATGAGCTGGTCAAATTCTGCCTGAATGTTCATGATAACGGACTGGGAGATCTCTTTATTGTATACAGCCTCATTTTCCAGATCACTGTAGTTTGCTCTTTTATCTCCCCGGGCAAGCAGCATCGCCTTGGTGCCGCCAACATCCGTATTTAAACCGGAAGAAATAGTTCTTTCCAGCTCAAATACCTCCGCCCCCTCTATATCATAGTGTTTTTCTCCATTTTCATCTACTGTAAAGCTTGCATCTACCAGCCAGAAGGGAGTATAAAAGCCAGTGGCATCGTCCTCCTGCAGCCCGATCTCATATACAAAATCCTTGGCAATAAAGTCGTGATCCTCGATCCGTACTGTTACATTACCGTAGGTATCCTCCTTATAAGAAATCCTTGCCATGGCACCCAGTTCGTCTAAAAGCTGGTTTCTGGCATCTCGCAGATCGTTGGCATTCTCCACGCCTGCTGCCTCGATCTTTACGATCTGCTGGTTCAGCTCGTAAATTTTTCTTCCATATTCATTGATCTTTTCTACATTGGTCTTGATCTGCAGATTCAGATTATCCTGATAATTGCAAAGTCCCTGATACACCGCCTGGGCACTTTGTAAAAAAGTAGCCGCACGCTGTACCACCAGTCCCTGTACAACAGAGTCAGTAGGTGTTTTTGCAAGCTCATCGATGGCTTCCTTAAAATTTCCCATTGCATCATCAAAGGTCGCGCCATACATCTCGCCCAATATATTTTCCACCTCTGACATTGCTTCATAGGAGGTGGTATAAAATGCACTTCTTCCGGATTCCCTTCTGTACGTCTGATCCAGAAAAACATCTCTTACCTGTCTTACCTTGGAATATGTAACGCCCAGACCTATCTGTTGATTAGAAACAGCAGATACACTGTACTTGATCGTATTGTACTGCTTATCTCCCTGAGATACCTGCTGTCTTGTATAGCCTGTCGTGTCCAGATTGGACATATTGTGAGCCGTTGTATTCAACGCATTCTGACTTGTCTGTAACCCGGACTGTCCTATATATAAACTTCCCATTAACGGCATAAAATCACCTCATTATCAACCTACTGTTTTGCGTCAAAGCTTCTCCTGTCTGTTCCGATCACACTGCCTGCATTGTATGCGCCTTTGTTGTAATTGGCCGTTTCAGGCGCCTGCCGCATGGACTGCAGAAGGTTCAGGTCAAAATCAACCATCTCAAGAGCCGATGTAAGCAGCTCCCTGTTCTGCTCATTTACCTTCTGCATCTGGGAAAGTGTAACTCGCAGCCTGTCATGAACCTCAGCAAGCATAGCCTGCTCCCTGGGGCTCTTTCCCAGCATCTGGATCAGATTTTCCAGCTTTAACTGTTCAACATCCTTGTTGATAACATTGGCAATATCGCGGATCCCTTCCTCCCGCTTTAGCTCAAGCTGGTGGATCCTGTCGATAATGTTCTGTTCCTCGTCCGTGATTTTCTGTAATTCTGTAATCTCCCCTTTGATGATCACCGGGGTCTTTTTTCTTGATAATTCCAGCAACGTCTCGTATTCTGAATTTTCCTGTTCCAAAACTGAAATCAAATTTTCAATCAGACTCGCCACTGAAATTACCTCATTTCCTGATACTTTTCATAGAGCTTTGCTGCAAAGCTTTCTTCCTTTACCTCATATGTCCCATTCTGCAGTGCTGCTTTGATGGGTGCTGTTACATTTTCTCTGATATCAGCAGCTGATGCCACTGCAGCCTTCGCACTCTGGATATCCTTTCCCATGCTGGAAATCTGCACCTGATCAGCAAAGCCTCCCTTTGCAGTCTTTTCTGCTTTTGCAGCCGTTTTGGTCTGATAAATCTGCTGTACCTGTGTATAAGCCTCAATACGCATACAAACGCCTCCTTCCATGGACCTGCGCATAATTTCTCTATCAAATATTTCCTCACTATTTGTATCGGATAATTTGATGCAGACTTTAGATATTTTATAAAATTTATCAGAAATCCCTTTTTCTTTCTTCTTTCCGACAAAAAGCTCTTTTCAATGGAATAAATGTAATTTATAATAAGAGAAGGTTTGTATATTCTGAAAATACAACTCAGTTCCAAGGAAAGAAGAAATATTATGACTGGCACTATTTTTAATACATCCATGATTCTGGCAGGAAGCATAGCAGGCAGTCTTTTCCGCAAAAGCATCAGTGAAAAACAGCAGACAGTGCTGTTTGACGCCATGGGTCTTGCAGCTGCCGGGATCGGCATCAATTCTATTGTAAACAACATGCCGAGCAGCCGGTATCCTGTGCTGTTTATCCTGAGTCTTGCCATTGGCGCTCTTGTAGGAAACTATTTTGATCTTGACGGAAGATTTCAGCAGCTGGTCAGCCGCACCGGCGATACAGGTCTGGGGCAGGGGCTGTCCACTGCCATTTTGCTGTTTTGTATTGGCACACTCTCTATCTTAGGTCCTATCCAGAGTGCGATCAACGGGGACAACACCTACCTGTTTACCAATGGGACACTGGATCTGGTAACCTCTACCGTACTGGCATCCACCTACGGCATCGGTATTGCTCTGGCAGCCATTGTTCTGTTTCTATGGCAGGGTGCGATCTATCTTGGCGCAGGATTTTTGCAGGGTTTTATTTCTCCGGAATTTATGACAGAGTTGTCAGTTGTTGGTGGTTTTCTCATCGCCGCTTCCGGCATCAGTATCTTAAAGATCAAAGAATTCAAAACCATGAATATGCTGCCGGCACTGCTGGTACCGGTACTTTTTTTCTTAGGTAAAGCACTGATCGGATAAATTCAGATTTTTTTTGAGGGGGCTACACTATGGAATCTGAAAAAGAAAACAAGCGAACGCAAATAAAAACCGGCATCCTTCTTGGCGCTGCCTTTCAGGCATTGCTGGACAATACCTCTGACCTGATCTTTGTCAAGGATGCTGAGCTAAGATATGTAACTGCCTCTCTGCCGTTTATCAAAATGGTGGGCAGAAATTCCGTTGAAGAGATCATGCATCGTACAGATTTAGAGATTTTTTCCGATGAAAATCTGGCAAAGCGTTATATCGCCGATGACCACAAGCTTCTGGAAAAAAATGAAGATCTGATCAACTACATTGAGCCTCTTGCAGATGATAACGGACATGCCAGATATGGCTCTACCTCCAAATATATTCTTTCTGATTCTGTGGGACAGGTTCAGGGGATATTAGGGATCACCCGGGATATTACACGGGATTATATTACCCGGCAGTACTTCCAGCAGGAGCTGAAATATCTTTTTGAGCTTCCGCCGGACACCTATGCCGTATCCTATATCGACATCGACAGCTGGCGTATCATCAGCCAGCGCAGACAAAATATACACGAAAGCACGCTGCAGCCCTGCCACACTGTGGAGGGGCTCTGTGAGGCTGCCCTTGGATCTATCGTGGATCAGAGCAATGAGGTGGCAGATTTCTACCGTGATTTTTCTCCTGCTTTTCTGCGAAGCATTTATGCCAGCGGCAGGAGCAGTCTGTCCTTTGAATACCAGCGGCATCTGTCCAATGAGGCAATCCACTGGGTGTATAATTCTGCCCGTTTTCTTGTGGATGTAGACAGCGGACATCTTTGCATCATGCTTACCGCAAAGGATATTGATGTGAAAAAGCAGGAGGAGCAGGAATTGCTCCTGGCAGCCAAAATGGACAAAATGACCATGCTGCTGAACCGTGAAACCACTATGGATTACATCCGTCAGACCCTTTCTGAGCAGTCTGATACCCACCACGTTCTGTTTATGATCGATGTGGACAATTTCAAGCATCTCAACGACACGCTTGGACATCAGGCCGGGGATGAATTTCTGATCACCCTGTCAGCTGAGCTGAAAAAAACCTTCCGCGAAACAGATATCGTAGGCAGGATCGGCGGAGATGAATTCTTTGCGTTCATGAAGGATGTTACTGACCTTTCTATGGCAACAAGAAAAGCACAGAGCCTTCTGTCTGCCATTCAGAAGGTCTGTGCCCGTTATTCCTCTATTGGTCTTTCCGGCAGTATAGGCGTCAGCTTCTATCCGGAATGTGGACAGACGCTGGAGCAGCTTTATGAAAAAGCTGACACCGCCCTGTATCAGGCAAAGCGAAAAGGAAAAGATCAATTTATTTTTTCCGTTCCCTGATACCCTGCTATCTTTTTATCAGCAGCACTGCCACGTCATTAACATTCGTTCCGGTCGCCCCGGTCATAATAAGTCCGCCAGTTTTTTGCAGCGCGTGATACGCATCATTGTCCTGCAGCACATCATAAATGGAAATCCCCTGCGTCTTCAGCTGCTCCTTCGTATCCATGTCACTGTAGCCGCCGGCTGCATCTGTAGGTCCATCTGTACCATCACTTCCCAGAGAAAATACTGCCGTAGCCTGCAGTCCGCTGATTCCCTCAGCTGCAGAAAGCGCAAGCTCCTGATTGCGTCCGCCCTTCCCTTTTCCCGTCAGGTGCACCACGGTTTCGCCTCCGGCAATAAAAGAAAGGCTCTCCCCTGTGGTCTGATGGGTCTTGGCTATCGCTGAAAGAAACGCGCCTGCCTCCCTTGCCTCACAGGCAAGCTGATCCGTCAGGATACAGGGCTTGTATCCCAGCTTTTTGCTTGCCTCAGCCGCAGCCTGACAAAGATCGGTCACGCTTCCGGTAATCTGGGTTTCCACATTACAAAGCTGCTTGGGTGTCTCCTGATGCAGCAGTTCCCAGACTTTTTCACTTAGCTTCAGATGATATTTCTGTGCGATCGCCACTGCCTCCTCACAGGTAGAGCTGTCAGGGTATGCCGGCCCGGATGCGATCATATCCAGCGGATCTCCTAAGATGTCACTGAGCACGATGCTAAATACCCTTGCCGGCTCACACGCCAGAGCAAACCGCCCTCCCTTTACTGCTGAAATCCGCTTTCTGATCGTATTCATTTCTACAATGTCTGCGCCGCAGGCAAGGAGCTGTCTGGTAATATCCGTCAGTTCCTCCTCTGGGATCAGAGGCTTTTCAAACAATGCCGAGCCGCCGCCGGATAACAAAAACAGCACCGTGTCCTCTGCACCTGCAGCAGCCACCAGATCAAGAGCCGCCTGAGTAGCCCGAAAAGAATTTTCATCTGGAACAGGATGGCCTGCTTCATAGCATTCTGTTTTAGGGATTTCTCCCTTTACGTGGTCATACTTGGTTACCACAACGCCCTTATCCAGCCGCTGTCCCAGAATTTGAGCTGCGGCATGGGCCATCTGCCATGCCGCCTTTCCTGCTGCCACCATATATATCTTTCCTGCTGCAAATTCTTTGCCCTTCAGTGCTTTTGCTACTGCTTCATCCGGCAATACTGCCGCTATTGAGGATTTTATAATTTTGTCTGCATCTTCACGCAAGTTCATATGATCTCCCCCACTTTACCACAAAGACACCCTATTCATAAAAGCATTCCGTCTCTTATATTTTTTATAAGAACAGGGAAAGGATAAAAATACCGAGCATTGCACTGATTCCTTCTACCAGTGTTACCGCTGTCTGTGTCTTATAGCCCTGTTCCGGTGTCATACCGCCAAAGTTTGTAACTACCCAGAAATAAGAATCATTTGCATGGGATACGGTCATGGCACCTGCACCGATCGCCATAACGCAAAGGGTTGCCATTGCCGGAGTATCCATTCCAAGTGCGCCCATCAAGGGTGCCATAATACCTGCTGTTGTTGTGATCGCAACTGTAGAGGAGCCCTGTGCGGTCTTTAAGATCGCTGCCAGCAGGAACGGGAAGAAAATACCGATCGTCTGCAGAGTAGCAGCATTATCTGTGATAAATGTTACAAGGCTTGTAGATGAGATCACCTTGCCAAGTACGCCGCCTGCTGCTGTTACAAACAGGATCGGTCCAACGGTTTTTAAAGTATCATCTGTCAAAGCATACAGCTTATCCGTCATATGTGACTGAACCATCAGAATGATTCCGAAGATAACACCTACCGCAAGAGCAATGATCGGTGTTCCGAGGAATGCAAATGCTGTATTGACCACGCCGCTCCATCCCAGGATCGAGGACACATTGGACATTGCCATTAAAATGATCGGAATGATAATAGGTGCAAGGCTCATAAATCCGCCCGGAAGTGTGCCGTAGGAAGCTACCAGCTCCTCATAGGTCTTTACTACTTCGCCGCTGTCTGCCTCATCATTTGCTGTTACTTTTTTACCGATGTATTTTGCATAGAAATAAGAACCGATCAGTGCCGGAATAGATACCAACGCGCCAAAGCCCATAACCATCAGCAGATGCTCTCCTACGCCAAGCGTATTTGCCGCTGCGATCGGTCCGGGTGTGGGCGGAATAAATACATGGGATGCATACAGACCTGCCGACAGGCACATAGTCATGGCTACTGAGGATGCTCCCGTCCTTTTTACCATAGCCTTGCGGATCGGATTTAATACAACAAAGCCGGAGTCGCAGAATACCGGAATGGATACGACCCAGCCCATTAACTCGATCGCCAGCTCCGGATGCTTAGGTCCTACCAGCTTTACTACCATGTCTGCTAATTTCAGTGCTGCTCCGGTCGCCTCCAGAAAGCTACCGATCATCGCACCAAAAATAATGACAATACCAATGCTGGTAAAGGTGCCGGAAAATCCGCTTCCGATAACTGTTGCAATACCGTTGATCGTGTTGCCGTCTGCATCAGTGGTGTTGACCCACGGAATACCGCCGATCAGGCCCAGTATCAGAGATACCAGCATAATGGATAAAAACGGGTGAATCTTGAACTTACTGATCATAATGATCATGGCTATGATCGCCAGAATGAACACGATCACAAAAGGAATTCCTGTCATAATATGTCCCTCCTACTATTATATAGTTTTTCGGATTTTTGTGCAAAATGCTTATTTTATTGCCAAAAATCCAGCCCCTTTTGTACTTCTTCATCACAATACCATATTATAGTAGTTTTGAAAATGTTACCCATAACATATATTTTGCCTATTTTTTGTTTTTCATCAGCTTCGTAAAAGCGGCTCTATGCCATATAGCTTCCTGTAAAAGAAAAGTGCCATATAATAAACCCCTGCCCCTGACGGTGTCCTGATGTCCTGTCCGCTAAGTGCCTCCAGCTTTTTCAGCTTATACTGAATGGTGTTTTTATGCATGAACAAGGTCTCTGCCATCTTAGTGATCGAGCCTTCTTCCTCAAAATAAACAGCAACCACGCGCATCAGCAGCTCCATTTCATCCTGCGTTACCATGGGAAACAGCTTGTGCAGATATTCCTGCATGGAGCCCTCGGTAATCTCATCCAGAAACAATTCTACGCCAAGCTCCTGATAAAAAACGATACTTTTTCCTTTTTCCCGACAGTTTTCTGCTGCTTTTTCCGCTTCTGTGCAGATCCTGCGGATGTAAGTACTGCCGTGCTCTGCAGAATCGATCCCGATCAGCAGCTCTTCTCCGTATTTGTCCCGGATCAGTTCGATCAGCTGTCCGGCGATCTTCTGAAGCTGCTGGCTGCTGCAGGCATCCACCAGACATACCTGCTTAGGCGGCTCTCTCAGATAGAGAATGTCCTTTTCACGCTCTGTGTAATGCCGGATGGAGGCTTCCATTTCCTCCAGACGCTTCTGCCCCTCCAGCGTACCGGAAAGCAACTGATAATCAGCAAAATGGATCACAAGAGCACGCCTTGGTCTCTCAATGTCAATTCCCAGTCTGAGCCCTCTGTGGATCAGATTCCGGTCATAGGCAGTTCCCGATTTTGCGATCCACTCCTCAATAAAGCGATACCTGACACGCCTGTCATATCTGCGGCTGTCACGCAGCAGACTGTCCTCTACCATGATCTCCGTCATGCGGCGCACGATATTGCCATAGCCCGCAACACGCTCCTTTTCTCCGGTAATGCCCACAACGCCTGCGATCTCCCCGTTTACCATGATCGGCAGGTTGATGCCTCTGCGCGCCGTGGCACTTTCCATTTCCGATGTGATATACAGCTCCTTTAAGTTTTCACGGATCACTCTTGCCGCCCCTTCATGAAGCATTCCGATACGGACCGGATCGGTGCTGGCAATGATCCGTCCCTTACCGTCCATAAAATTAATATGCTCCCCGATCTCTCTGCTGATCTCCTCAACGATCGTCTGGGCAGTCATTTCTGATATGTAATACATAGGATTCCTCCGCGCCGCTTTTCTTTTCGCTGTTTCTATTTATTTTTCCGCTTCTTTTTCCCTAAGATCCAGATACAAAAGCTCATCTTTTGTAAGGGCAAGCTCCATTGCCGCGATATTTTCCTGCATACGCTGTTTTTTCGAGGTGCTGACTACCGCAAAGGTATCCAGCTCCTGCCCAAACAGCCATGCCATCGCGATCTGGGAAACGCTCTTTCCTTTTTTCTCTGCCAGCTCCTCACACCGTCTCAGGCGCTCAAAATTCTGGGGATATGCATAGCCCTTCATGGCAAATTCATCCAGCACCCGATCCGCCAAAGCAGCATCTGCGCTTTTCAGTTTTCCCGAAAACAGCCCTCTGCCGAGACTGGAATAAGCGATCACCGGCATTTTTTCTCTTTGATACCACCCACGTGCCGCTCCGCCGCTTGGTCCGGAAATGCTGATGCTTCCGCCGCCCCACAAATCCTTGACCTGCTCTGCCAGCCCGTAATTCGGACTGGATACGCAAAACGGAAGCATGTCATGCTTATAGGCATATTCATTGGCTTCCTCAATCCGCTCATGTGTCCAGTTTGAGCCGCCGAATGCGCCGATCTTTCCCTCTGCATGAAGTGCATTAAAAATTTCTACGATCTCGCCCACCGGGACATCCGTATCATCGCGGTGTGCCAGATAGATGTCAATGTAACCGGTCCGCAGATATTCACTGGATAAGGCAAAATCTGCCCGTATTTCCTTCTCACCAACACGCTTTGTACCATCGGGCAGCGGGTGGGCACATTTGGACAAAATGACGACTTCCTTTCGCAGTCCGCGCTCTTCGATCCACTTTCCCAGCGATTTTTCCGCATCCCCGTATACTCTTGCCGTATCAAAGGTATTGATGCCAAGCTCATACATAGCATCAAAAAGCGCACCTCCGTCTTTGCCTTCATTAAAAGGCGGCATTGCCGTTCCGTATAAAATACGGGACACCGGCTTATTTACATATTGTATTTCTCCATACCGCATCATTTTCCCTCTCTCTTTCTTTCCATCCAGCCGCCCTGGGGCTCATTAACATAAGACCGCTTAAACAAGCGGTCTTACTGCATCATAAACCCTTCGGTAACGTTCATATATTTTCCGGTACTGCTCATGCATATGGCTGCGCGGCTCATATACCTTCTTTTTTTCCACCATATGCGCTGCCGCATCCTCAAGGTCTGCAAAGCAGCCTGCCGCGATTCCGGTCAGCATGGCACTTCCCACCGTGCCTGCATCCGCAGTTCCGAGCGCCGTGATCGGCATATTCAGCATATCTGCCTTCATCTGCATCCAGATTTCCGACCGCGCGCCGCCTCCGGTGGCATGCAGCATATGAAACGGAATACCGGATTTTTCCAGATATTCCATATTGAGCAGCATTTCATAAACCACGCCCTCCATGCAGGCACAGTAAAGCTGCTCCGTTGTCACCGAAGCATCCAGACCCAAGATCGCCCCCTTTGATCCGCTGTCCATATACGGTGTTGCAGCACCCGCAAAGTGAGGAAGCACCAAAAGTCCGGTGGGCTCACTATAGCCTCTTTCCAAATACGAATTGACCGAGATCCCTTCCTTTTCTGCCAGCTCTTTTTCCTTTTTGGCAAACGCTTCTACACACCACGAGATCAAACCGCCTCCCATATAGGAAAAGGCATAGCCAAGATATTTCCCCGGTATCACATAAGGCGCAACAGCAAACTTTCCTTCATTCATCGCATCCAGATCCGGTATTCCATCATAGACCGATGTAATACACTCTACCGTTCCGGCTCCGTCCACACCGATATCCGATGAAAAAACACCGGCTCCGATGGCTGCCGACATCTGATCATGGCTGATGGAAACGATCATGGTCTCCGGCATAAGACCGGTCTTTTCGGCAACGGATGCCTTGATATGCCCTGCCGGTGTTCCTGTAGGCACAGGCTCGGACAAAAGGGATCTTTCGATTCCTGCCGTTTCCAGAATCCGTTCACTCCATGCAAGCTTCTGAATGTCAAACGCCTGCGTCCTCGCAGCAAGGGAATAATCAATCTGCGCTTTTCCGGTCAAGTGAAACACAACGTAATCCTCGATCAGAAAGAGGTGACTTGCCCTTTCATAGACCTGGGGCACATGACGCTTTAACCACATCATTTTGGAAATGCTGTACATCTCGTGGGCATCCACTCCGGTAATATGTAAAATCTCACGCCTGCCCAGCTTTTCCGAAAGCTCTCTGCATTCCTCAAATCCCCGCGGATCGGTATAAAGCATGGCAGGATAGAGGGGAGCTCCCTCCCCATCGGCTGCCACAAAGGTTTCTCCAAAGCTCGTCACACCGATTCCTGCAATGTCTGGATATTTTTCTGCCATCTGCCGGATCACAAGCCAGACTCCGTCCATGATCCCATGTGCATCCACTTCGTGCTCTCCGCTGACCCGGCGCACCTTATAGTCCTGATAGGCTTTATCCAGATACCTGCCGCCCTCATCAAATACGGTCAGCTTACAGCCTGTCGTTCCGATATCAAGTCCTGCTATCTTCATTATGCTCCCTCCGTCTGTCATGGGTCTATGCCCCATCATGGAGCATAGGTCTGTTTCACATATCCTTATGAATCGATCTCAACCCAGTCATAGTGCAGATAGGTGGTAAATGCCTCCTTTAAGATCTCCTTCATATGGCCGACCCCGACAGAAGTATGATGCTTAAAGCCGCCTCTTGCAAGTGTGATCAGCTTATCCTGCAGATCCGGGATCTCTGCCACACCGCCGCAGCCGAAAAATTCCGGTTCTATCACATCATCTGTAAATTTCGCCTCGCTTGCATATACGATGATCCTGCCGTCCTTTGTCTGACAGTTGGAAAAGGTCATGTCAAAGGGACGGATTCTTCCTTCGTTGCTTCCCCAGCCTGAGCCCGGATCGCCCTTTGCAAACATCTTATGCTCGGTCACCGTTCCTTTTCCGCTCATCAATGACTGCGCCACCGGACCGCAGTGGAACAGGATGACCTTATTTTCATCCTCACCGTAATTATTGTTCCAGTCAAGCACAGCGGTCGGCTGCTCGCTGGCCAGATTCATCGCACGCATGGTCAGCGCCGAACACATGTCGATCTCGCAGGAAGCCACAATACCTCGGTCATTTAATTCGCTCAAAAGAACGCAGGGACAGATCCGAAGCTGTTCTTCCATTTCATTCCAGCAGCGCAGTGTCAGAGCATCCAGCTTATATTCCTCAATATATTCATCGATCACCACTGCCACCTTTGCAAGCGCCAGCATATTTGCCTGCGGCACAAGACTGAAGTCAGAATATGCTTTCAGACGTTCGATCTTTGCAAGCACTGCCGCATCGTCATCCGCCTTTTTGCCGACCTTAAAGAATACCTCGGATAAGTCAAAGGATTCTACGTTGATGCCGTATTTCTGCAAGGTGATCTCATCAAAGCGAACAGTCTTAAAGGCTGTCGTTCTCGCTCCGATACAGCCTACATTAAAACGCTTCATACCGTTTACAACACGGCAGATCGCTGCAAAATCTTTCAGATTCTGTGCAAAGGCAGGTGAAAGCGGATGCACGACATGGGGCTTCATTACCGTAAACGGCACCTGATACTGTGTAAATACATCCGTTACGGAAAATTTTCCGCAGTAAGCGTCTCTGCGGTGTGCAAAATCCATTTTCCCGATCTCATCAGGATATGCCTGCATCAGAATCGGCACACCTGCGTCCTGCAGTGCTGTGATCGCACCATTTTCATCCGCAAAGATCGGCATAGAGAAGATAACCCCATCATATTCTCCCTGATGCGCTTTTAAAAAGTCCGCATACAGTCTGCCCTCTTCTCTTGTTTCAACACCGCCGTAGCGTGTCAGCCCGGCATCCATCGCAAGATAATCATAGCCTGCATCCGTCACCGCCTTGATCATGTCTTCTCTTGCTCCGTAGATCAGTTCCCCCGGCATAAAGCCTCTGTTACAAAAGCAGAGTGCAAATGTCATTTTTCTGCTCATACCCATACCTCCTAATCCATATTTGCAAATACCTTCATCGCTGCCTTAACATCCTCTTTCATAAATTCCGTTGCTCTCTTAATGGCATCGGTAAAGAATACCGGCATACCCTCTTCCAGACCGTTCATATAATCCACCAGTCCGGCACCTGCTGCCTTGTCCATATATGTGAAATAATTTACCTTGCGTACGCCTGCTGCGATCGCTTTGCGGAAATCTTCCGGGCTGACACCGGAGCCGCCGTGCATAACCACCGGAATATTTCCCGTTTCTTTTCTTACGTTTTCTACTACGCCAAAATCAAGTCTCGGCTCGGATAAATAAATACCGTGTGTCGTTCCAAAGGAGCATGCCAGTGCGTCAATGCCTGTCTCTGCCACAAATTTCTTTGCAAGCACCGGATCTGTATAGATCTTCGTATCGTCTCCTTCTTCTCCCACATCGCCGGCACCGGACTCTCTCTTGCCCATGCTGCCGAGTTCTGCTTCTACGGACGCACCTGTCTTTGCTGCCATTTCTACCGCTTTCTTTACATTTGCTACATTTTCCTCATACGGAAGCGTAGAGCCGTCAAACATTACTCCGGTAAAGCCCATTTGAAGCACCTTTTCCACACATTCCAGTGTTTCGCCGTGGTCTAAATGAACGCAGACCGGAACGGAAGCTTTCTTCGCATGCTCTACCATGATCGGTCCCATGATGGATACGCTGGTCAAATGCTCATGACATTCTGCGAACTGGATAATGACCGGAAGCTCCAGCTCTTCCGCAGCAGCTAAGATCGCGATCAGGCTCTCCAGATTCGGTGTATTAAAAGCGCCTACCGCAATTTTCTTTTCCTCCGCAATTTCTAAGATTTCTTTCAGTGTAACTAACATACCCTTTCCTCCTTCGCAATTCCTTTTCCCTTATTCTGTATCCATAGTACCAGATTTTTTTTACAAAAGATAGAGCTTAGTCTTTTTTTCCATGCAGCATACTGATTCCCAGTAAGATCACAATGGGAAAAACCATTGCTGCAAAAAGTCCTGTTTTCAAACTGCCGCCAAAGCTGTCTGCTACCAGACCTACCACAGTAGAGCCGGAGGCGCAGCCCACATCACCTGCCAGCGCCATAAACGCATACATCGCTGTGCCGCCTCCCGGAAGTCTCTCTGCCGCCACGCTGAAGGTTCCCGGCCAGAAAATTCCAACTGAAAATCCACAAAGTGCACAGCCGATCAGACCTGCCATGGCACTTTTTGAAAAAACTGCCAGCAGATAACAGAAAATGCAAAGCACCGCACTCAGCTTCATAAACTTCTGCAATGGGATCTTGTCACTGTATCTGGCATACAGCAATCTGGAACTGCCCATCAAAAGAGCAAAAGCACAAGGTCCTGCCAGATCCCCGATGTTTTTGGATACCTTCAGTGCAGACTCTGCAAATGCCGATGCCCACTGTGCCATCGCCTGTTCTGAAGCTCCGGTACACACCATGATCACAAGCAGCAGCCAGAACACCTTCTGCCCAAGCAGTCCTTTCATGGAAAGCTTTTCATGCTCCCCTACCACCGGATAAATGGGAACAAAGCAGAAATAAAAGGTATTAAACAAAGGGATCAGCGCCCAAAAAAATGCTAAAATGCGCCAGTTGGAAATTCCAAAAACTGCAAAAAACACTGTTGAGAGCAGGATCATAGATGCCTGTCCCCAGCTGTAAAAGGAGTGGAGCAGGCTCATTGCCGACTCCTTTTTCTCAGTGGGACAGGACTCGATGATGGGACTGATCAGCACCTCAATGATGCCGCCGCCAACTGCATACAAAGCGCCGGAAAGCAGCAGACCTGCATAAGCATTTCCTAAAAGCTGGGGCAGGCATGCCATTCCCATGATTCCTGCCGCCGAAAATGCATGTGCTGCTACAATGGATTTCCGATACCCCACCTTATCGATTACCTTTGCAGATAAAAAATCCACAAACAGCTGAACCGAAAAATTCAATGTAGTGATCAGCGTGATCTTACCCAGCGTAAGTCCAAAATCCTTTACAAAGGTAAGGAAAAGCAAGGGAGCAAAATTGTTGACCACCGCCTGTGTGATATAGCCAATATAGCAGGCATATATCGTATGTTCATACTTTTTCCTGATCGACTGGAACATATCTAAAACCTCTTTCCTCATCTGTTCTTTTATTTCCATGTTACAGTTACAAAAATTTCAACGTTATAAAGCTGCTCTATGAAAAACTGACCCGGATCGTCACTTATGACAATCCGGGCCATCCTGTCATTTTTATCAAATTTTACAGTAAAGTATCACAAGCTCTATTTATCATGGATCTCACTGTGCAGCTCCTGAAGCGATTTCAGTTCACTTCCGGCATGGGTCTTGACATAATGGATTCCCTCTGCCGATGCCCTTGCAGCCGCCATGGTCGTCACATAGGCAACCTTCTGCTTGATGGCTGCCTTTCTCAAATAGCTGTCATCGTTGATGCAGTCTTTGTCACGCGGTGTATTGACAATGATCTGGATCTCACCGTTTGCGATCATATCTGCAATGTTCGGCCGTCCCTCCTGCAGCTTTTTCACCTTCCGAACCGGAATGCCTGCTTCTGCGATCAGGTCACAGGTTCTGCCGGTTGCCACAAGATCAAATCCATCCTCTGCAAAGCTCCTTGCGATCTCTACTACCTCCGGCTTGTCCTTATCATTTACAGAAAGCAGTACTGTGCCGGAAAGGGGCAGCTTGGACTGGCAAGCCTCCTGTGCTTTATAAAATGCCTCTCCATAGGATCTGGACAGACCCAGTACTTCTCCGGTCGAACGCATTTCCGGTCCCAGAACCGGGTCAACCTCCTGAAACATATTGAACGGGAATACCGCTTCCTTCACACCATAGTTGGGGATCACCTGCTCCTTTAACCCGGGAACAGGAGATGGCTTTCCGGTCAGCTCCGAGGTAATGATCTCCGTTGCCAGCGGCACCATGCGGATATTGCATACCTTGGATACAAGGGGTACAGTACGGGAGGCACGAGGATTGGCTTCTAATACAAATACCTTTCCGTTTTCGATAGCATACTGCATGTTCATAAGACCCTTGACATGCATTTCCTCTGCGATCTTTCTTGTGTATTCTTTAATGGTCTTTACATTTTCTTCCGTAATATGTACCGATGGAATGATGCATGCCGAGTCGCCGGAGTGAATACCTGCAAGCTCGATATGCTCCATAACTGCCGGAACAAATGCATGGGTTCCGTCACTGATGGCATCTGCTTCACATTCCAGTGCATGATTTAAGAAACGGTCGATCAGGATCGGACGATCCGGTGTTACACCCACTGCCGCATTCATATATTCTCTCATGCTGTCATCATCGTATACAACTTCCATGCCGCGTCCGCCAAGTACATAGGACGGACGAACCATAACCGGATAGCCGATCTTCTTTGCGATCGCGATCGCCTCATCTGAGGTGGTTGCCATACCGGACTCCGGCATGGGAATCTCTAATTTTTCCATCATGGCACGGAACAGATCCCGATCCTCTGCCAGATCGATAACAGACGGTGCCGTTCCCAAGATCTTCACACCGTTTTTCTCAAGCTCTGCTGCCAGATTAAGCGGTGTCTGTCCGCCGAACTGTGCGATCACGCCCAGCGGTTTTTCTTTTTTATAAATGCTCAGTACATCCTCCAGTGTCAGCGGTTCAAAATACAGCTTATCGGATGTATCATAATCCGTTGAAACCGTCTCTGGATTGCAGTTGACAATGATCGTCTCAAAGCCCAGCTTTTTCAGTGCCATTGCCGCATGGACACAGCAGTAGTCAAATTCGATACCCTGTCCGATCCGGTTCGGTCCTCCGCCCAGGATCATGATCTTGTCTTTTCCGGTATTGACCGGATTTTTATCTTCTGCATTATAGGTTGAGTAATAGTATGCACTGTTTTTTGTACCGCTTACATGTACGCCTTCCCATGCTTCTTCTACGCCAAGGGCAATTCTCCGATTGCGGATATCCTCTTCCGGAATTTCCAGGATCTGGCTTAAATACTTATCAGAAAAGCCGTTTTTCTTTGCAGAAATCAGGGCTGCATCCTCCGGCATTTTTCCTTTTCCTGCGATCAGCGCTTCCTCTTCCTCTACTAACTCCTTCATCTGCTCAATGAAATATGCTTTTACGCTTGTGAGCGCATGGATCTCTTCTACCGTAGCACCCTTTCTGAGTGCTTCGTACATCAGGAAATGACGCTCACTGGAAGGAGTACCAAGCCTTTTCAGCAGTTCTTTTTTGGTCAGGGTATCAAAATCCTTTGCATGTCCAAGTCCGTAGCGTCCTGTTTCCAGAGAACGGATCGCCTTCTGGAAGGCTTCCTTATAGGTCTTGCCAATGCTCATGACCTCGCCCACCGCACGCATCTGTGTGCCCAGCTTATCCTGTACTCCTTTGAATTTTTCAAATGCCCAGCGGGCAAATTTAATTACTACATAATCCCCGTCCGGTACATACTTATCCAGTGTGCCGTATTTTCCGCAGGGAATGTCCTTCAGTGTCAGCCCTGCCGCCAGCATTGCCGATACCAGTGCGATCGGGAAGCCGGTTGCCTTGGATGCCAGCGCTGAGGAACGGGAGGTACGAGGGTTGATCTCAATGACGATGATACGGTCAGATACAGGATCATGAGCAAACTGTACGTTTGTTCCGCCGATAACCTGTACGGATTCTACGATCCTATATGCCTGCTCCTGCAGTCTCTTCTGGCATTCCTGGGAAATGGTCAGCATCGGTGCCGAACAGAAGGAATCTCCGGTGTGAACACCCAGCGGATCGATGTTTTCAATGAAGCAGACCGTGATAATATTGCCCTCTGCGTCACGGACAACCTCTAATTCCAGTTCTTCCCAGCCAAGAATGGACTCTTCTACCAGCACCTGTCCTACAAGACTTGCCTGTAAGCCTCTTGCACAGACGGTCTTCAATTCTTCTTTATTGTATACAAGGCCGCCGCCTGCACCGCCCATGGTATATGCAGGACGCAGTACAACCGGATAACCAAGCTTATCAGCGATCGCAAGTGCTTCCTCAACGGAATAAGCAACCTCGCTGCGTGCCATCTCAATACCCAGCTTGTCCATGGTCTTTTTAAATTCGATACGGTCTTCTCCACGTTCAATAGCATCAACCTGTACACCAATGACCTTGACATTATATTTTTCCAGTATGCCGGCTTTGTCCAATTCTGAACATAAATTAAGACCGGATTGTCCACCCAAATTCGGAAGCAATGCATCCGGACGTTCTTTGGCGATAATCTGCTCCAGTCTCTCTACATTTAACGGTTCAATATATGTAACATCTGCTGTTTCCGGGTCTGTCATGATCGTTGCCGGATTGGAATTGACGAGTACGATCTCATATCCCAATTTACGGAGTGCTTTACAAGCCTGCGTTCCTGAATAGTCGAACTCGCAAGCCTGACCGATAATGATAGGTCCCGAACCAATAATCAATACCTTGTTAATGTCTGTTCTCTTAGGCACAAAAACCCCTCCTGCTCTTTTGAAATTTTCTTTTACTTTTTCTGCTGTGAACCATTTTATCATTACACAATCCCTGCTGTCAATTAAGAGTAAGCGGGTTCTTGCACTTTTTTATCCAAGTCCCCTTACCATGGAATATTTCTCAGAATACCAAACAAAAGCAGCAGCAGGAGGATCACGTACAGACACCCATTCTGCCACCTTCGCAGCGTAAGCTCCCCTGTTTTTACATAGCGGATCACACAGTCTGAAAGGATCAGTAATAAAATGGGCAATAAAAAAAACAGCAAAGGATTGTACTCTGCTGCCTGCTTCACATCGCCCCTCATCAGAGAAAGGCACATACGCGACACACCGCAGCCGGGACAGAGCAGACCCGTTACCTTATGAAAGATACAGGGAATCCCGATCCCGGTTGCTATAAAAAATCCTGCATATAACAGTCCTGTCATAACGACTAAAAGTACTGTAATGAGAACCTTTTGTGCACGCTTTTTCATTTGATTATGCCAGTTTATTGAGAGAATCCTGCATCAATGCTTCTGCAATGATACCAAGTCCCAGCAGGTACAGCACCAGATAAAGGATTCCTGAAGAACCGGAAGCCATTCCTCTGCTCTGCTTTGCTTTTTCAAGCTTCTCGCCCTGCTTATATGCCCAATAGAACATATAAATACCGCAGGTGATCAAAGAAAATACCAGTGCCATAACACCTGATGTTCCCTGCTCTCCTGCTGCAGTATTTACATCATCTGAAAGGCAGATAAACCAGTACAGAGAATAGATACCGCAAGTAACCAGTGACAGAATGATGCACACTGCAATGTTTCTTTGCTTAATCATTTGATAGTCCTCCTCATAAGTGTTTGATGTAACCATCATACTTCTTTTTAATTCAAATGTCTATCCTTTTCAATAGATTTTTAAAATCCTCTATTGTACAATCTTTTTTCATATGTTAAAGTGTTTTTGGCAGATTTTTGGTAACTTTTTTTATAAGGAGGAGCTCTTTCATGAAGAAAATTTACGAAGGAAAAACAAAAGATGTATTTCAGCTTGAAAATGGAAACGTTCTTTTAAAATTTAAGGACGACTGTACCGGAAAAGACGGCGTATTTGACCCCGGTGAAAATGCAGTAGGCTTAACCATCGAAGGAATCGGACGTGAAAACCTGAAAACATCCATCCACTACTTTGAACTGTTGAAGCAGGCTGGCATTAAAACCCATTACGTCAGTGCCAATGTTGAGGACGCTACTATGGAGGTTCTGCCCGCAACAGTATTTGGACATGGACTGGAGGTTATCTGTCGTCTGGTGGCTACAGGAAGCTTCATCCGCCGCTATGGTGAATACATGGAGGACGGCACGGTATTAGAAGGCGGCTATGTAGAATGTACTTTTAAAAATGATGCAAAGGGAGATCCTCTTGTTACTTCAGAAGGACTTGCTGCTCTGGGTGTTATGTCCCCGGAAATGTTTGAAAGTATGAAAGAGCAGACTTTAAAAATTACTAAAATCGTAGCTGAAGATCTGAAATCCATTGGTCTTGACTTATGGGACATCAAATTTGAATTCGGTTATCACAACAATGAGGTTATTCTGATCGATGAGATCGCATCCGGTAATATGCGTGTTTACAAGGATGGACAGATCGTTGATCCGGTAAAGCTCACTTCCCTTATCTTAAACAGATAATCAGGCTGTGATATCGAAAGCGGCATCGCCCGTTATCATAAAACTGATGGAATAATCACAATCAATAATGGCAGAAATCTCATTCTTCTCTTTAGGGGCTATCAGAAAATATGAGGATTTCTGCCATTTGTTTTTGTTCTATTTTCTTTTATCTGCTTCCAGCTGTCTCTATTTCTCTTTCTCCACAATATTGCAGACTGCCGTAAAGGCAAAGGCGCACAATACGGAAAATACCATACAGATAATAGCTGGTATGGTTTTATCATTTGTCATAAAGGGAGCTACAAAGCAGGGTACATATGCGGTACATTTTACATCAAAGAAGCCTACCATAAGACCAGACAGTGTTGCTGCTGCAATGGTAGATGCAAATACCTTTTTGCTGGAGAACATAAAAGGATAGGCTGCCTCCACGAAGGTACCAAAGCCCAGGTTGACAATGATATTGGGAATACATGCCACTCTGTCGCTGCTCTTTTTGGGTACTAGGATATTTGCCAGCTGGATCCCGGCGCAAACCATAACCAGACAACACAGATCAATACAGCCTAAAAAGCTGAAGCCTGCACTTTCCATTTCCAGCAGGACAATGGGAAGGATGGCTGCGTGGTAAACGCCTCCCATAATGGCAAACCAGATCGCAAAGCCTGCAATGCCGCCTGCCAGAACTGCATTATAATCCAGTCCCCAGTCAATGGCTGCCTTTACCATATTTCCTGCCCAGGCAGCAATCGGTGCAATGGCATACATTCCGATCAGACCTGCTGCCAGACCGGACAGACCACCTGCTGCAATGTTCGCAGTCGTTCCCGGCACCTTATGCTGAAAGCAGAAGCTGATGATGTAATATGCCATGATGCCTGCCAGAATACCTACGATCAGACCGCCAATGATGCCGCCGTCCATTGCCAGGGCTCCGCTGACGATGCCAGCTACGATCCCTACTTCATCCAGACCTGATACCTGCTTTGCCGCAATGGCTGCCAGCACAATGGGAAGATATCCTACCAGAGTATTGAACACATCAGAAAGTCCTGAAAGTCCCGGGATCTTACTCATGGCAAGACAGAGTGCCATTGCAATAAATGCAGGCATGGATGCCATCATGATCCCTCGGATATTGATCCGCTTCCATATATTTGCGTCCTGCATGCCAGCGCCCTGGGAAGAGCCGATGACAGGACTGTATTTTAATTTCCATTCCTTTGCAAATACGGACATGGCTGAAATCGCCCTTGTCCTGTTCGTTGTGCCAGTTGTGCCGGAGGCAGCGATCACACGACAGCCCATTGCCTGCACTGCTGCCATCGAGGTTCCGCC
This sequence comes from uncultured Lachnospiraceae bacterium, assembly GCA_964389835.1. GTDB lineage: Bacteria > Bacillota > Clostridia > Lachnospirales > Lachnospiraceae > VSOB01. Next base: position 40,474 of record CAYMEZ010000017.1, read on the forward strand.
TGTACCTGCTACCGGAAGCTTCTTTTCTGCTGCTGCCGTCAGCGCTTTCTTATTTGCGCCAGCCGGATCGCAGCTCAGCAGCATAATGCCGTCAACTGCACCATTTAAGATCAGCTGTGCCAGTTCTTCATCTGTTTCTGCTGCTTTCTGATTGATCTCTTCCAGCGTCCCTCTGGCACTGCACACTGCCCCTCCTTCTTCCAGAGTCCACAAATCCGCTTCTGCATCCTTAGAAATGTTGTCCATGGACATATTTGTTCCAATGAACTGAATGTAAGAAATCTCAATATCCGCCGATCCTGCCTGTGCAAAGATCTCCTCCAGCATTTTTTTCGGATCATTTCCACCCTGTGTATACAGGTTTCCTCCACTGCTGCCAACGACTGCAAGGTGTTTCATCTCTTTTCCCTCCAACGGTAATTTTCTATTTTATAAACGCTTTACTGCCCATTCCAGTCTGCTTAATGCCTCTTCCAGCGTTTTTCTGGGGCAGGCTACATTAACTCTCTGGAAGCCCTTGCCCTCCGGCCCAAACATTCCACCGTCATCCAGCCAAAGTCTGGCCTTCTTTATGATCAGTTCATCCAGCTCCTGCTGCGACAGCTGCAGTGCCCTGAAGTCAAGCCACAGCAGATACGTTCCCTCATGCTCCACCATCTTTATTTGGGGAATCCGCTCTGCTATCCATGCTCTGGCAAAGGCAATATTATCCTTTACATACTGATACATTGCTTCATACCATTCATCTCCCTGCTCATAGGCAGCCTTGGCTGCAACCATTCCCATGATCGTCAGCTCATGATAGCCCACTGACTCCAGCTGGCTTTTAAACCGCTCTCGCAGCTCTTTGCTGGGAATAAAAATATTAGATGCCTGCAGTCCTGCAATATTGAAGGTTTTGCTGGGAGCTGTTGCCGTAACTGTGATCTCCTGATAAGACTTTTTAATATCCGCAAACACCTGATGCTTTCCCTGAAAAGCAAAATCTCCGTGAATCTCATCACTTACCACGATCACATGATGCCTGCAGCAGATATCTCCCAGCTGCTGCAGCTCCTGCCTGCTCCACACTCTGCCCACCGGATTGTGCGGATTGCACAGCAAAAACAGCTTTACCTTTTCCTTTATCAGCTTTTCCTCAAAATCCTCAAAGTCGATCTGATATCTGCCATCTGCTCCCAGCACCAGCGGATTACAAACCACTTTTCTATGATTATTCAGAATCACCTTTTGAAAGGGCGGGTAGATCGGCGGCTGGATCAGCACACCCTCGCCCTCCTTTGTAAATGCGCGCACTGCTCCGGCAAGGGCAAACACTACCCCCGGTGTCTTTACCAGCCACTCAGGCTGAACCTGCCAGCCATGGCGGCGCTCCATCCAGCCCTGCACCGCTGCAAAATATTCCTCCTGCATATCGCTATAGCCAAATATCCCATGCTCTGCCTGCTCATAAAGTGCATCCTGAATATAGGAGGATACCTTAAAATCCATATCTGCCACCCACAATGGCAGCACATCCTCCGGCATATGATTTTCTTTTACACTGTCATATTTAATGCTGTAGGTATTTTTTCGATTGAGCACAGTGTCAAAATCAAGATTTCTCTCAGTCATATCCTTTCCCTTTTATCCTTTCTGTTTATACGTCCTCTTCATCCTCCAGCTCAGAGACATCATAGCTCAGTTTTACCGGCTTGCGGTTATATATCTTGAAGAACTGCTGGAATATACGCTTCATAATATTTTCGATATCCGTCCGTTTGGCATTCATCAGAATGATCAGAAACTGTTCGCCGCCAAAACGGGTGCTCACATCTGCCGTTCTGAGAACAGACTGTATGGTCTTTTCCATACATGTCATCGCATATTCCTTTTCATCGATATTGAACATTTCACTTTCGCCGGAGTCCACGGTAAGCATCACAAACTGCATTTTATAGCCATACCGCTTTTTCAGCTGCTGGACAAAATCATAGATTTTTGCGAACTCACGATAACCCACGCTTAAAGAGCCCTTATGCGCACTGTGGCTTCTCAGATCCGCTACCAGATTTTCCAGATCCACTGAGAATTTCTGTGTCACACCGCTGAGGGAGGCAGTATAGAAAAAGTATCCGCCCTTGCCGTTACGTTTTACGCAATACAGTGCCTTATCTGCATTCTGTCTGGCATTTTCATAGGTATCCAGAGGGTCTGTCAGATATAATCCGATGGAAAGGGAGGACACGGCAAGATAGGTACTCTGCTCCTTTTTCTGCCGGAAGTTTTTCTGGATCTCCTCCACTCTTTCCGTTGCCTCTTTTTTGTCAACATGCTTCATATAAAACAGGAATTCATCTCCACCAATGCGCGCTATCACTGCATCCTGCCCACACTCAGACAGCACCTTTCCTGTTGTCATCAGGGCATAATCTCCTGCCATATGTCCCATTGTGTCATTTGTCTGCTTGAGATTGTCCAGATCGATAAAGGCAAGGCAGCCCGGTCCTTCCTTCATTGCCTGAATGATCCTTCTCTCTCCGCTTTTCCGGTTCAAAAGCCCGGTCAGATAATCCGGTGCTTCATTTTTATGGGCTTCCTCTTCTATGCTCTTGATGATCTGGTCGATCAGCAGTGTGCTTTCATCCACCAGCGTCTTTTCTTTTTCTGTTTTCTCAGTCTGCAGCTCCAGCTTTCCTGCATCTAACAGCTCCAGAAACCGATCCAGATATACCGGATCAAAGCTGCTTCCGCTTCCCTCTGCCAGTTCCCGGCGGATAACCTCCTTTGGCAGCCTCTCCCGATATGACCTTTCGCTGTTCATTGCATCATAAGCATCTGCAATACAGATGATCCTTGCCACGGCCGGTATCTGTTCTCCGGAAAGTCCCAGCGGATATCCCTTGCCGTCATACCGCTCATGGTGGAATCTGGCACCGGAATCCACACCTGTAATGGTTTTGATGTCCCGCAGGATCTCTCCGCCAATGGTGGTATGGGTCTTGATGACATTATATTCCATGGCAGTCAGTCTGCCGGGCTTAGTCATAACATTGTCCGGGATGCCTACCTTTCCAATATCGTGCAAAAGGGCAATATATTTTAAATTCTGTATCTCCTCATCCTTCCATTGCAGGGCACGCGCCAGAATCGCACTGTATTCTGCCACCCGTACAGAATGACCCTTGGTGTAGCTGTCCCTTGCCTCGATTATGCTCGCAATGGTCGCTATGATCTCAAAGGAAAGCTGCTCTATGCGGATCGTTTTTTCCTTTACCTGCTTTTCCAGCTCCTGGGTCAGCTGCTCCAGCTGCAGGGCACGGTTAATGCGGTTTAATACCACCTCAGGAACAAAGGGCTTCCTTATAAAATCAACCGCTCCCATTTCCAGTCCCCGGATCTCATTTTCAATATCTGTATCCGCTGTCAGAAAAATAACCGGAATTCCTCTGCATTCTTCCCGTTTTTTGATCTCTTCATAGGTCTCAAAGCCGTCCATTTCCGGCATCAGCAGATCTAACAGCACCAGATCGGGCCGATCGTTCTCCAGATACGTCAGTGCCTCTGCCCCGGACTGAGCCAGAACCAGCTTATATTTATCCTGTAATACTCTCGCAATCAATCTCAGATTGACTGTGCTGTCATCCACAACCAAAATGCTTTCCATCATTTTTCTCCCCTTAATTCAGGTCTGTTAAGCAGCAACATAGTAATAATACTGTAACACCATTTTTCAAATTTTACAATTTTTCTCATATAAAGGTTTACTTTCCCACCATAAATGTACTAAAATAAACCTTGTACAAAAAAACAAAAGGAGATATGGTCATGAATATTTCACCATTGCAGAAAGCTAGATATGAGTATTCTCCCAAACTTCCGGGAATGCTCAGAAACGGTATCGCAGATATCTGCGTAAAGGAAGGAACAGAAACCGCAAGCGTAGCCGATCAGGAAAAGATCAAAGCACTTTTCCCCAATACCTACGGCAAAAAGGAGATCACTTTCCAGAAGGGTCAGAATACCTCTGCTGCAAAGAAGCAGATCGTAGGCGTTATCCTTTCCGGCGGACAGGCTCCCGGCGGACACAATGTTGTATGCGGCTTATACGATGCATTAAAGGCAACCAACAAAGAAAATGAGCTTTATGGCTTCAAGGGCGGTCCCAGCGGACTGATCGAGGATGATTACATCGTTTTAACTGATGAGTACGTTGACCAGTTCAGAAATACCGGTGGCTTTGACATCATCGGCTCCGGCAGAACAAAGCTTGAAACCAACGAGCAGTTTGCGATCGCCGCAGAGGTGTGCAAAAAGCACGGCATCACAGCGATCGTGATCATCGGCGGTGATGATTCCAACACAAATGCTGCTGTTTTAGCAGAATACTTTGCAGCAAACAACACAGGAGTACAGGTGATCGGATGTCCTAAGACCATCGATGGCGACTTAAAGAACGAAGACATCGAATGCTCCTTCGGTTTTGATACTGCTACCAAAACATATAGTGAGATCATCGGCAATATTGCAAGAGACTGCAACTCTGCAAAAAAATACTGGCATTTCATTAAAGTTATGGGACGTTCTGCTTCCCACGTAGCTTTAGAGTGCGCACTGAAAACACAGCCTAATATCTGTCTGATCTCCGAAGAAGTAGCTGAGAAAAAGATGTCTCTTTCCGCGATCGCTGACTACATCGCTGATTCCGTAGCAGCAAGAGCAGCAAAGGGCATGAACTTCGGTATCGCAGTCATCCCGGAAGGTGTTGTAGAATTCGTTCCTGAATTCTCCGTTTTGATCCAGGAGATCAATGAACTGCTTGCCGGAAGCAAAGCAGATGAATTCAATGCACTTCCTACCTGGGCTGACAAATATGCCTTTATCGAAAAAGGACTGACAAAGGAATCCATGGAAGTATTTGCAATCCTTCCTCAGGCGATCCAGCAGCAGCTCTTCTTAGAAAGAGATCCTCACGGCAACGTACAGGTTTCCTTGATCGAATCTGAGAAATTATTCTCTGCTCTGGTAGCAGATAAATTAGCAGCAAGAAAAGCAGCAGGCACATACAACGGTAAGTTCAGTGCTCTTCATCACTTCTTAGGATATGAAGGAAGATGCGCTTTCCCGTCCAACTTTGACTCTGACTACTGCTACTCCTTAGGCTACAACGCATTCATGCTCATCCAGTACGGCTACAACGGATATTTATCCAAGGTATCCAATCTGTCCGCTCCGGCAAATGAATGGGTTGCAGGCGGTATGCCGATCACGAAGATGATGAACATCGAAAGAAGACACGGCGAGGACAAGCCGGTTATCAAAAAAGCACTCGTTGAATTAGACGGTGCTCCGTTCAAATATTTTGAAGCTCACCGTGAGAAATGGGCAGTGGAAACCTGCTTCCAGTATCCGGGCGCTATCCAGTACTACGGGCCGACTGAGGTCTGCGACATTACAACGGTAACTCTTGCACTGGAACAGAGCAAATAAGACCGTATAACGAACTAAAGCTGTGTATTAAAAAAGCATCCCAAGCCGCTGTTGGCTTTGGGATGCTTTTTAAAATGCTTCTAAAAACGCCTGGAGTCTTTCTGCAATCTTTAGATTTCCCTCATCATTGGGATGAAGTCCATCCGGACAAAAGGCCTCTTTTTGTGCCGGAATATCCGGGCAGATCCCTCCGATCGCAAATAGATCCAGCACCGGGATCGAATAATACTCTGCCGTTGCTTTTATCTGATCCACATAAGCTTTCAAGGGAAGATGGTTGGACTCATTTGGAATATTTTCTCCCTCTCTGTGGATCGGTGTCATAAAGACGATCGTTGCCATCGGAAACCGTTCAATAAGTCCGCTCATAAGGTAATGCAGCGCTCCGCAGTAGGTATCCATGGTTCTGTCCCGGAACGTACCAAAGGGAGCATCTCCATGTCCAAAGTCATTTGTGCCGCCAAATACCACGACAATATCCGCTCCGCAGTCCATCTTATCGAAGCGTTCACAAAAAGAATTCCTGTCAATATTCTCTGATTCCGGATCAATGATCTGCTGTCTGGCAATTCGTGTTCCTGAGATTCCATAATTTTTGATCTCTGCCAGCTGGGCATTTTGCCTGAATATCTCAGTGAAGCGGGTCTCTTCGCAGGAAGCACCCACCCCTTCTGTAATACTGTCCCCGATAAACCAGACCTTTTTTCCCACTAAGTTCATTTGCTTCCTCTTCTTTCTTAGGGATCTACGTTTTTTCTTTTTATCCCTGCTAAGTCAGATTGTTCATCCACTTATTTTTCATAACGCGCGGGAAAGAGATGATAAGCTTTGCCACTTCTTCCATATTCGCCATGACAAAGACAACCGTAATAGGTAATTTCATATATACAGCCGTAAACCACACAAGCGGCAGCCCCACGCACCAGACTCCTACCATATTGGCAAAAAAGCAATATGTGGAATCTCCTCCGCTGCGCAAAACACCTACAATACACAGATAATTCAGCAGCCTTATGGGCACTGATAATGCCATGATAACAATCATGCTTTCCAGATATCCGTGCACAGTATCACTAACCTTAAATATACTTAAAAGCAGCGGAGACATTACGATCACGATCACTGTGATACAGACAGAAACGATCGTCCCCAATGTCAGCAAATTTCTGCAGCACCTGCCGGCTTCTTCAAACTCATTTTTCCCAAGGCGCATACCTATCATTACGGAGGCAGCAGTTCCAAAGCCGCCGCACATGATAAGGGCAAGATTCTGATAAGTATTTACGATCTGCAGTGCTGCCTGTCCTTCCGTACCGGTATATTTGTATGCCATTGTATACATGGTCGTTCCTACTGCATATAATGCCTCTGCTATGATCACCCAGAAGCCAACTTTAAAATATTTTTTCCATATTTCTGCCGGAACTAAAAAATACTCTTTCAGGCTACAGCACACCGGCGGCTTTGTGTTAAGTACATAAATCAGGATAATGAGAAATTCCACTGTCCGGGCTATTACTGTAGCTGCTGCTGCGCCATGAATTCCATAGGGTCTGGAAAACGGAGTCCCAAATATGAAAATATAATTTAAGATACCATTTGTAATAACCGAGATCGCAGATGCAGTCATAGGAACCTTCGTGTCTCCGATGCAGCGCAGGCTGGTGATCAGAACAGTGCTTACAGCATTCAGCAAAAAGCTGATTCCCAGTATCCGCAAATAGCCGCAGCCCTGCTGGATCACAAAAGGATCTCTGGAATATAGGCACAATATCAAATCCGGAATAGCTATTGCCGTTACAGAAAAGATGATCCCCAGGGATATGACACCGTAAAATAGAATTCCCATATATCTATGGATCTGCTCCAGCTCACCCTTCCCCCAATGCTGCGAAAGGAACATGCTGCCTGCTGCACACAACGCATTTGCAAGCAAGGCAAACAGCATAAACCACTGGTTGCTGACAGAGGATGCCGTGATAGCAACCTCTCCCAGCTGACCGATCATCATAATGTCCAGCATATTGACCAGCGAGCCCAGAACACTCTGAACCACAACAGGTGCACCTATCGAAATAACTTCCGAAAGAAACTCTACTGAGTATTTACATTTTCGACTCATAAGCTTCTTCATCATCTCCTATTACTTACAGATCAAAAAAATTTTCTTCCATTAAATTTTCAAGCAGCTCTGCAAAAAGAGTATTGGCCCATGCGAACCAAGGTCTTGTATACTCTGTGGGATCATTGGGATCAAATGCCTCATGCATATAGTTCGTTCCAGCATGGGTCTTGGACAGCATCTCAAGACAGCTAAGGATCTCTTCCCTATCTGTAGATGTCAATGCCTGCATCACAATACCGATATGCCAGATATAGCCCTCCGGCGTATGGGGGCTGCCTACTCCTCTTGCCACTGTTCCAATCTTATAATAAGGGTTGTCCGTAGACAAGACAAATCTGCGTGTATTCTGGTATACCTCATCCTCCTTATCACAATAATTCAGATATGGCATTGCTAAAAGGCTTGGTGAATTGGCATCATCCATCAGGTTATAATTGCCAAATCCATCTGTTTCAAATGCATACATCTTACCGTATCTGGGATGCTCTACCGTACCATAGGTTTCGATCCCATCCTTGATTTCAGCTGCCAGCTCTTCGCATTTTTCTGCCGTTTTTTCATCCTGATATCCGGCACGCATCATTTCAGCTGCATACTCCAATGCCTTTACCGCCATCATGTTCGCTGGGATCAGATAGCCAAAGGTGCAGCAGTCGTCTGAAGGGCGGAAGCCCGACCATGTCATCCCGGTAATGTTAGCCGACCGCCCCTTCCCCTTCCGGGGAAGAGTATCTGTGATAACGCAATCATATCTTCTGAAATAATACTCAGACTGCCTGTGATCCTGTTCAGTTGTAAACACCGTTAAAATACAGTCCACCATTTTATAAAAGGTATCTGTAAAGATCTTATCGATCCCTGTTGTTTTCCAATAAACATATGCCAGATACAGCGGCGCACAAAGCGAATCCACCTCGTATTTTCTTTCCCATACATGATCATTTAATTTTGTATCATCCTGATGTCCTACACCACTTGCACTTTCATTAAAGGCGTTGGCATAAGGGTCCATGCACACAAACTGCGCCTGCTTCTCGATCACGCTTTCCAATATTTTCTGCAATTCCATATCTTCCTTTGCGAAACGCACATATGGTCTTACCTGTGCAGCAGAATCTCTCAACCACATGGCAGGAATATCCCCTGTAATAACAAAGATGCTTCCGTCCTCAAGCTCTTTTACCGTAGTTTCTATCGTGTTTAAAAAACACTGACGTGCCAACCTTGCTAATGGTTTGTAATGCTCCTTATAATACTCCTCCAGCATTCCAGCTCTTTTTTCTAATATTGCGGGTATCTTCATTTCTCCCCCATCCTCCTTTTATATAGTAGCCCGGCAGGTTATCCTTACCGAGGTATTTTTACAGTCATGAACAAATCCTGTTTTGTCCTCTAATAATATATTATATGACATTTAATGATATGTCAATGTGTCAATTAAAAGAAAAAGGACAGAAAAGGTATTTTACCCTTCCTGTCCTTTGCATTTTTACCAAATCTTAGCTGTGCCTGCCTGTTTTAGAGCTTCTACCCGTTTTCAGGCTTATACCCATCTCCCTTTATCAGGGTATGGGGTACATAGCTTTTCTGTGGAACCTGTTCACCCTTTATGCAGTGATCCAGATACCGCACCGACATTTTCCCGATTCTTTTCTGTTCCTGAATAACACAGCTAAAGCTGGGATCCATATCCGTATACCGTTCGATTCCATCAAAGAAAGCCACTTCTCTCTCACGCTGAAGCCCTTTCTTTTTCAAAACCTTATAAACCATTTTTCCAATGGACTGCTCAACTGCAAAGAAAGCCGTCACCTGCGGATTTTCGTCAATAAACTTCTCAATCCGATCAAGGTCAGGATTTTCTTTCTGCTCCTCAAACACCGGATGAGGCAGCTGTGTGCCCAAATCCTTGATCATCATATTCTCATTTGTTGTCAGACCGTGTTCCAGCATACCATCCAGATATCCATTAAAACGTGCCGCAACGGTTGATGTCTGCATAAACGGATGAGACAAAAAGCATATATTGGTATGTCCATTATCAAACAAAAGCTGCATCAGCTCTTTTGCCGCAGTGTAGTTATCTGTATTCACACAGGGAATCGGCAAGCCAGTCAGTTCCCTGTCCACAAGCACAATCGGGAAGCCCTCCAGAACAAGTCTAAGCACATTCGTGCTGTAGGTCTCTCCCTGAACGCTCATTAAAATAATCCCCTCGACACCCAAAGCCGCTAATTCATTCAGCGCCTTATCTTCCTCTTCCACGCTTCCATAAGTGCATTTCAATATCATATAATAGTTTCTTTTTCTGCACTCCAATTCAATCCCACGGATAATATCGCAGCCAAAAGAAGGTCCAAAATCATCCATGACTACACCTATCATTCCGGTATGGGCATTATCATTATGCTTTGTTTCTCGCTCTGGTTCAGCGTCCTCCGCATTTCCCAGCACATAAGAGCCCTTCCCCGGTTTTCTTGAAATACACCCCTGATCAGCCAGCATTTCAAGTGCTTTTTTACTCGTAATACGGCTCACATCATACTTCTCTGCCAGCTCTTTCTCTGACGGCAGCCTGCTTCCCGGTGGATATGTATTATCACGAATCCCCTGCAATAGATCATTGTAAATTTTTCGGTATAAAAGCATACGCTCCACGCTTTATAATCTCTCCATTTTTCTATGTATAATGCCCCAGAACGACAAGTTCTAGGGCATTATTATAATTTAAATCAGCAAAATAGTCAATTCAAATTAATTTGCTGCGATCACTGCATTTACTGCGTCTGCGATTCCTGGAATAACATCTGACGTAGAATCACCATTCATAAAGTCATTCCACTGTCCATCCCATGCCTCTTCAGCATCTGATCCCCAAGCTTCTGCATAACGTGTAGCCGTTTTAACCTCAGTATTCATCATAACCTTAACAGATTCTGCTACATCGCCATGGCCCTGCTCTGTAATCGTTTCATAGAACACATCTGCTGTATCAATATGAGCACAAGGAGCTACCGGTGTAGCCTTTAATACTGTAGCATACATCTCACTACTCATGAATTTGATCAGATCCCAGCATTCCTCCGGATACTGTGTAGTTGCAGGTGCTACCCAGCCTACAGTATCATAGGTTGTGGTTGCCTGAACAGATCCTCTAGGTGTAGAAGCATAGCCCCAGTTTAAGTCCGGGCAGTTGCGAACCAGGTTATCAATTTCCCACTGTCCATAGTAGAGTAAGCCAATATTACCAGCTTCAAACTCAGAAAGCATGTTGGTCGTTTCATATGTAGTAGGGATCATTGTCCCATCAGCGATAAGACCCTTTACCTTTTCAGCTGCTGCAACGAACTTGTCATCTGCTGTAACCTTTGTTGTGCCAATGATCTTATCAACAAAATGCTCTCCGCCTTCAGAAACGCTCTGGCAAGCAATACCAAAAGCAGATGACAGCATTGTAGGATCTGCATAGATACCGTATTTGTTGTTAGCCGGATCTGCCAGCTTCTGACCCATTGCAAAGAAGTCATCCCAGGTCCAGTCAGCGGTAGGCTCTTCGATGCCTGCTGCTGCAAGGATATCTTTATTGTAGAATACGCCATAGACATTTACCAGGCTAGGGAAGCCATAGATCCTGCCGTCTGCTGTCTGCCATCCAGACATTGTTCCGCCGTAGAAGCTTTCTACAAATTCCGGTTCTTCTGCTGCTTTTTCAGTCCAATCATAAAGATTGCCTCTTGCAAAGCCTGCATTTGCTGTATCATAGCCATACTGGAATACGTCCGGAGCATCCCCTGCAGTGATCATAGCGTTGATGCCCTGTCCATAATCATCATGAGGAACCGGTACAATCTCTACCTTGATATTCGGATGCTCTTTTGAAAATACATTGTCAAACGCGTCCTGCATAGCAACATTGATCGCATCACCTTCCCAGTCTGCAACGCGAAGCGTGATTACCTCTCCACCGCCAGACTCTGCTGCATCATCAGCTGCCGCGCTGTTTCCTGCCGCGCTGCCTGCAGCATTGTCCGAGGTTCCGCCGCAGCCAACAAGGCATGTTGCAAGCATAGCTGTGGCAAGAAGCAATGATAACACCTTCTTTTTCATAGTTATTGTCCTCCATTTTCTTTTTATATGATAACGTGCCAAGCACTATCACCATCTTGATCAGATCACTATATCCTGTTTTTCATATATCCTACGTTTATCCTACTTTACGCCTGCATTGTTCATAGAGCCCAAGCCTTCCATGAAATAATCCTGGCAGAAGAAGAAAATAATCAGGATTGGAAGCATATACACAAGGTCTGCTGCCATGATCAGATTCCATTCTGTTCCATATGTACTGCTTGACATACGTCCGATCGCCAGTGACAATGTCCACAGCTCCTTTTTTGAAACCACATAAAGCAAAGGATTCAGATAATCATTCCATGCCGTCTGGAAAGCCTGGATCGCGATCGTTGCAATCAGTGGCTTACACATAGGCGCTATCACATGTATCAAAATCTGGAATCTGTTCGCTCCGTCAATTCTGGCTGCCTCATCATACGATTTAGGTATCGTTGACATATACTGTCTTACCAGAAATGTCTGGAAGGGCGCTCCCAAAAATGCCGGAATGATAAGCGGCCACCAGGTTCCATAGCCTCCAACGGATGCCCAGAATCTAAATACCGGAATGATCGTAACCATGCTAGGGATCATCATACTTCCGACAATGCAGTAAAACCAGATCTTTTTGCCCGGAAACTTGATCCGCGCTATGGCATAGCCTACACTCATGCAGCTAATCACTGAACCGATCGTACACAAAACAGAAATGATCATCGTGTTCAAAAATCTCTCCCAGAAATCGATCTGTTTCAGACCAGTCAGGAAATTCTCCCACATAAACTGCTTAGGTATCAGCTGTGGCGGCATTGCAAACACTGCCTGATTGTCTTTCAAGGCTGTTGTAAGCATCCAAAAAAGCGGAAAGATCATCGGAATGCACAATACGATAACCAGAATATAACGGATCATTGTATTGACCGTTGCTCTTCTTCTCTTACCCATGTTCTACCGCCTCCTTTACTCGTTATCATAATATACATACTGTTCTGACTTGCAGAAAACCAACACAGTAAGAACCATAATGATCAAAAACAGTACCCACGCTTCTGCGCATGCACGGCCATATTTCTGACTGTCAAATGCCGTTTCGTAAATATCAAAGTTCAAAAAATGCGAAGCATAATTAGGACCGCCATCTGTCATGATCTGAGCTTCTGCAAATACCTGCAGCCCCGAAATCAGACCCGTGATAAGCTGAAGGAAAATGATCGGCGTTATCATCGGAAATGTTATATGCCGGAACTGCGTCCATCCGCCAGCTCCATCAAGCGAGGAGGCTTCATACAGATCCATCGGAACAGACTGCAATGCACTGAGGAAAATGATCATCATTCCTCCCACTCCCCACCACTTGATAATACTAAGGGATAACAAAACCACATCCGGATCTGTCAGCCAGCCTACAGAAGGGAAGCCCAGCTGATTCAGAACGCCGTTGATAAGTCCCGTATCGCTTTTCAGCATGAACTGCCACAAAACAATGGAGGCAATGCTGGGAACGATCGTAGGAAGATAATAGATTACCCGAAACACCTTAATTCCTATCAATTTTTTGTTCAAAAGAACTGCCAGTGCCAGTCCGAGTGCCAATGTAATCGGCACATTAATGATCGCATATGTAAATGTTACCTTTATCGAATCCCAGAATATCGGCTTTGCAGTAAATATAAACTTAAAATTCTTGAGTCCTGTAAATACAGGAGCATTCACTCCATCCCAATCGCAGAACGCACAATACAAAGAGTAGATCATGGGATATACACAAAGCAGTGGAAAACCGATCAAAGTGGGAAACATAAAGCAGTACCCCTGAAATCCCTCTCGTTTCCAAAACGGCTTGCCGCTTTTCTTAACCTTTTCTTTTTTCAACTTCTTCGCACTCCTTTCCGTATGCCATCGTCTATATACTATATATTGCATTATATATATCATTTGCTGATATGTCAATATAGTTTTTGTGCTTTTTGCATTTTTTACTTATATTTTGTGCACTTTGCACACTTTTACCAGCTCAAAAGTCCGTTTTATTTGCCGAAAATATCTTTTTAATCTATTTTTTCCTGCTTCTCGCGATTAATTGATATATCATTTGGCAATCTCCAGAACATGCTTTTATAATTTTATAAGCTGCAAATAAACAAAGCCGCTGCTATTTAGCAGCGGCTTTGTCCTTTTATCCTTACCACTTAAATCGTTTGATTCCTTCATAGGTTTTCCACTTTTCTGGTGTTTTGGTTTCTTTCCAGTCAAGTGGGATGGCGATCTGGGTATTCTGGGATGCTTTTCGATAAGCAGTTTTAAGTTCTTCTTCCTGCTCCGCATTTAACAATCCCGGTTTTACTGATACAAAGAAGGGTGTTCCGCTGACAGAAAGCAGCTCCATCCACTGTCTGTTTTTCTCCCAGGGCACATTCGCCGTCACACCAACGCAGTCAGCATCCGCTCCATAGAAGCTATTATGCTGGGGCATTCTGAATGCCAGTGTATTTACCCCCATCTTTTTGGTTCTTTCCCATTCCATACCGCTTGTATCATCGCCAGTTCGATTGACTTCCATCAGACCTGCCCCGATATGTCCAATACAATTACAGCCCAGGATCACCACCTCTCCTGCTGCCTCCTTTATCGCTTTATAAAAATCAAGAATAATTTCTGCCGTTGTACGTGAAGTATCCTTAAATCGCCATCCGCATGTGGTCAGCTCCGAGCCCATGTCAAATCCCCAGCGGCCTAAAATATCATAGGTGGAGAAATCATGCTTGATCAATTCATAGCCCCAGCTGCAGATTCTGCGCACATCTGCTTTTACATGCTCCAGCGCTTCCGGAACAGAAATATCCAGCACAGACGGATCTCGTTCCAGACGCCAATTTGCCGGAAGTGTGTCAAATTTGTCGAGCAAGGGTCTGAACCAGATTCCCGGACGCACATCATATTTTTTCATATCAGCAGCAAGCTGCCCCATATGGCCATAATCTGCATTACCGTCATCCCATGGGCCTCCATTATAAGAATCGTCATGCGCCGGCTGCCATCCATCATCTATTACCATATAGGGTCTGACAGTATTTCCCTGTGTCATTTTTACAAGATACTGGGTGTCTCTCAGGATTTCTTCCCGGGAACTCTTTCCGTATGCATAATACCAGTTATTGCTTCCATAGATCGGCTCTTTGCAGGCGATCAAGGCTTCCGACATGCACCCACAAAAGCTCTGCATTGCCAGAAATGCATCCATTTCTTTATATTCTCTCATTATGATCTCTGCCATTTTCAGCTTCCGGCCTTTTAAGATCACCCCTTCGCCGCCGCAGCGTACATCAAGATGCAAAAACAGGTTTTCATTCTTTATTTCCCAATAACACATTGCACCGGGCTGCACTTTAACACCAAATCCACGGCATACCTTTTCCTTCTCCTCCAAAAAGTACCATGGCATTACTCCAGCAGCCCCGGCAGCCTTCCATTCCAGATCGCCATATCCTCTCTCCCAATGGTCGCCCAGCACATTCCCCGGATTTTCCACCATGCCTTCCCAGCACAGAACGACTTCTGAAACAGCAGATGTGTCTGCTGTTAAAAATACCGTCAAAGCCTCATCCCTCATAACAGGCTCTACTACAACATCCTTTGCCGAAAAAACACTATCTTTTTCTGAACCTGTCTCACAGCTCGCAGCCACACGGATGCTTGCAGGCATTTTTAAAAAAGTAACTCCCTTTTCCATTCTCTTCCCCCCATCTCTAATCCAATTTCAAAATCAATTCCAAAACCTTTTTCGCGCTATACCTGATCTGTTCTTCTGTAATTCTTCCAGCTTTTTTTGCCTCCAGAAGCTTGGATCTATCGCTATAGGGCATACGGAGATTATTGCCAGCTATTATTTCCTTTTCATGGCTGGCATGATTCCACCAATCGCTGAGCACCAGTCCCTCATAGCCCCATTCTTCCCGCAAAATTCCTGTAAGCAGTTCCTTATTCTCAGAGGTTCTTACTCCATTTGTAATGTTGTAAGAAGTCATGATCGTCCATGGCTTTGCTTCTTTTACTACAATTTCAAAGCCCTTCAGGTAAATTTCTCGCAGCGCCCTCTCTGACAGACGCGAATCACTGTTGGAGCGATTGGTTTCTTTATTGTTGCACGCAAAATGCTTTACGCTCGCCGCAATATGTGTAGACTGGATCCCACGGACCATGGCTGCCGCCATCTTTCCTGCCACCAACGGATCCTCAGAATAATATTCAAAGTTTCTTCCGCACAACGGACTTCTATGAATATTCATAGCCGGAGCAAGCCATACCCCGATATTATTTTCTTTTACCTCCAATGCAGCTGCACGACCAACTTTTTCCACAAGCTCTTCATCAAACGTACATGCAAGCAGGGTCGCACAAGGCCATGCCGTTGTATATACACCGCACTGTGGTTCAATACGAAGTCCTGCAGGCCCATCCGCCGTCATAACATTAGGGACTCCTGCCTGGGGAATATTCCCGATGCCGAAAGTGTTCGCCACACCGGTGTTTGGCTGTCCGCTTAAAAGCCCTATCATTTCCTCCTCGGAAAGTGTATCCATAAATGCGTCCAGCGTCATCTTTCCTTCTGCCACATCCAGCAAAAGCGCACGAGGCTTCTTGCTTTCTTCATACCAGGGCATAAGAGCATCCTTTACCTCTCTCTGTCCCGGAATATATGCTTTCGGATTCCATCTGACAGGAGCTGTTATCTCTTTTTCTTTGTAAGTAGGCAGCTTTTCCATAGTGCCGTCAGCTTTCATACGCTTTTCCATTTCATACGGAACAGCTCTCGCCTCTGTCCTTTTCACAACGACCGTATTTTCTGCAGTCCACACAAATCCAATATCCTGTGCATCGCGAACAGAATTTCCCATATAGAAGTGATAATCTCCTGCCTCTAAAATCCATGCAGATCTTACAACTTTTCCAGTATCATCATAAGAAGTAAGGTTCTTTTCATTGATGGTAAGGATCACAAGCTGGCTTTCCCCTGCCTGAAGCTCTCTGGTTTTTGCAAATGCTTTCAGTTCCCTTGCCGGCTTGCCCAGCTTCCCCTGGGGAGCAGACACATACAGCTGCACAACTTCTTTTCCTGCTCTTCTGCCCACATTCGTTACTTTTACTTCCACCTGTATCTGTCCGCCTATCTCGCTGACCTTCTCACAGGAAAGAGAAAACTGTGTGTAGGACAAGCCATAGCCAAAGCAATAGTTTACTTTTTCCGCTGCACCCGAAATGGTTTCAAAATAACGGTATCCAACATAAATATCTTCTTCATAGGCAACATAGTCTTCTGATTCATTAAAGCCTGCACTGGATGGATAATCTGCAAATTCTGACGCAAAGGTATCTGTCAGCTTGCCGCTTGGATAGCTGTCACCACATAAAATATCCGCTTCAGCCGCAGCGCCTTCCATACCGCCCTGCCATGCCAGAAGAACTGCCTGTATGCGGTCATCCCCTTCAAACCATGAGGTATCTACCATACCGCCTACATTCAGCACTACCACGATACGGGAAAAATTATCTTTTACAGCCTGAACCATTTTTCGTTCTGCTTCTGTTAAATAAAAATCATCATCTGTTCTGTCACACGCCTCTCCCGAAAAACGACAGATGGAAATAACAGCCGTGTCTGCAAAAGCCGCCGCTTCCTTTACCATTTCCTCTTCCAGAGCCGGTTCGACTGTCTGACCCGGAGCAATATCCTTTGCACGCTGCGCTCTCACGTCTTCCTTGTAAAAATCATTCAACGGCTTGAAAACCTGCAGCTTTCCCTCCTGCTCTTTCTCTGCCATCCCATCCTGCAGATTTCGGATATAGGCACATGTCACATCGCCGCTTCCTCCGCCGCCTTTTACATAATCTACGGAAGCCTTTCCAAACAATGCTACTCTGCTTCCAGAAAGCAGCGGCAATACGCTATCATTATTTTTCAAAAGCACCATTCCTTCCGATGCCGCTTTTCTGGATAATGCAACGTGCTCCCTACAACCTGTTACCATTGTCCTGTCCTTGCCTAACGGCAATACAGGAAGATGCTCAAATCTGTTCCACCTTGTCATCCTTTTCCTCCTGTTCTGTCCTATTTTTATCCGTTATCTCTTCATCCTTTACCTTCTTTTTTTGTTTAAGGTACAGTTTAATATAGATTTTCTATATTGGCAAACATTTTCTTTTACGTCTGGGCAGTCTTTCACACTCTATCTCTTTCTTCAATTCTTCCTCTGATGGAATAGTAAGCATGGCACTTGGCTCATTGCTATACACAAAAAGGACATTCCTCTAAAATTTTTTTAGAAAAATGTCCTTATAGTACAAAATATTGAATTGGATTTCTAAGTACAACTATTAGGGTACTTATCTATATATTCTTTTACTTGCTCATTCATTTGAACACCCTCCATTAAATTCGTCATATCCATATTCTCCGTTTGTTTGTAAGCACACAACTTATTGCCCTTAGTTCGATATATCCTCTAGTTCCAATTGGTTCTAACTGAATACG
>CAYMEZ010000018.1:0-56660 GCA_964389835.1 uncultured Lachnospiraceae bacterium
ATAACCACTTATAAAATTGTGGTTTTCAAATTCAAATTTCACATTCTATTGTACCACGCACAATCCTTGTATTCCACTTAAAGACTCTTAAAAAGATGGACTGCCGGTACTATTAGAAACATATAAAAGCATGATTTGGGAGCGAACAACAGATAATTGTCAGACATATTCCGTCAAAATGCACAATTTGACTTGCATTACATAGAGGATTTTCATATAATAGTGGTAGGGAGATAGCAATTTTAGCTGCGTGGGGCGTGCACGGAGCATGAAAAGGGGGAATCCTATGAAACTGACTTTTATCGGAGCAGATCATGAGGTGACGGGAAGCTGCCATTATCTGGAGGTAAATGGAAAGCATATTTTAGTGGATTACGGTATGGAGCAGGGAGCAAACGTATTTGAAAATGCACCGCTTCCCATACAGGAAAGCCTGATCGATTATGTGCTTTTAACCCATGCCCATGTAGACCATTCGGGAATGCTGCCTCTTTTGTATGCAAGAGGCTTTCGGGGGCAGGTATTTATGACAGATGCCAGCGCGGATCTGTGCAGTATCATGCTGCGTGACTGTGCACATATCCAGATGCAGGAGGCAGAGTGGAAAAACCGCAAGGCAAAGCGTAATGCAGGCATGGATGCAGAAGAACCGATCTATACCATGGAGGATGCAGAGGGGATCATAAGGCGTATTGTCCCCTGCCATTATGACACGATCGTCAGTTTGTGTGATGGAGTAAAGATCCGTTTTACAGACATCGGACATCTGCTGGGATCATCCAGTATAGAGGTCTGGCTGGAAGAAAATGGACAGAACAGGAAGATCGTATTTTCCGGGGATATCGGAAACAAAAATCAGCCCCTGATCCGTGATCCCAAGGCTACAGAGGAAGCGGATTATGTTGTAATGGAGTCCACCTACGGCGACAGACTGCATTCGGTAGAAAGACCGGATTATGTGGCAGAGCTTGCCCAGATCTTAAATGAAACCTTTGCCAGAGGAGGCAACGTGGTCATTCCCTCCTTTGCAGTAGGGCGGACACAGGAAATGCTGTATTTCCTGCGCAAGATCAAGGCTGACAGACTGGTAAAAAATTTCCCGGATTTTCCGGTGTATGTAGATAGTCCCCTTGCTGTGGAAGCAACAGGGATTTTTCATAAAAATATTTATACCTGCTTTGATGAAGAAGCAATGGAGTTAGTACAGCAGGGCATTAACCCCATCCAGTTCCCCGGACTGCATCTGGCGATCACCAGTGATGAGTCCAAAATGATCAATTTTGACGATACACCCAAGGTGATCCTGTCGGCATCAGGCATGTGTGAGGCAGGACGTATCCGTCACCATTTAAAGCATAATTTATGGCGGCAGGAGTGTACGGTGCTGTTTGTAGGGTATCAGGCAGTGGGCACTCTGGGCAGAATGTTGGTGGATGGTGTAGAGGAGGTAAAGCTGTTTGGCGAGACTATTACCATCCGGGCGCAGATCCGCAAGCTGGCAGGTATGAGCGGCCATGCGGATAAAAATGGTCTGCTGGAATGGGTCAATGGCTTTACACATAAGCCCCAGAAGGTTTTTGTGGTACACGGCGAGGATGCGGTGTGCGAGGCGTTTAAGGATTGTCTGATACGGGAATATGGTTTTGATGCATATGCCCCCTATAGCGGCACCCGGTTTAACCTTTTGACAGGTGCGCTGGAACACGAGGCGGCTCCGGTGCGTATCCAGAAAAAGCAGCGCAAGGCAAACGATGTCTTTTCCCGTCTTGTGGCGGCAGGGCAGAGGCTGCTTAGTGTCATCCATAAAAATGAGGGCGGTGCCAATAAGGATCTGGCAAAATTTGCAGATCAGATCAATTCCCTGTGTGATAAATGGGACAGAGATTAAAGAACGGGATAGGCCGGAAACGGTCTGGACGAAGAGGATAGGAGAAAAAAGATGAATGTGATTGCGGCAGTAGATGCCAACTGGGCGATAGGAAATAAAAATCAGCTGCTGGTGCAGATCCCCAATGACCAGAAGCACTTTCGGGAGGAAACCACAGGAAAGGTAGTGGTGCTGGGACGAAAAACGCTTGCAACCTTTCCCCAGGGGATGCCTCTGGCAAACCGGAAAAATATCATTCTTTCCAGAAATCCGGCTTTTAAGGTAAAAAATGCAGTTGTGGTGCATTCTCTGGAGGCACTTTTGGAGGAATTAAAGCAGTATCCCAGTGAGGACATCTACATCATTGGAGGCGGAAGCATTTATGAGCAGCTCCTGCCTTATTGTGACATATGCCATATTACAAAGATTGACCAGAAATATGAAGCGGACTGTTATTTCCCCAATCTGGATGAGAAAAAGGAGTGGCGGCTGACACAGGACAGTGAGGAGCAGACTTACTTTGATCTGGAATACAGATTTCTGAAATATGAGAGACTTCCTAAGGGAAAGGGAGCAGTTTAGAAAAATTTTAGAAATGGAAAAAGCCTGTAAAATACAGGGAAAAAGAGATTTATTAGCACTCAGCTTTGTTGAGTGCTAATTTTTTCTTGACTTCTCAAATTGCCTGTCTTACAATGGATGATAGTGAAGAAAGGATGTGGACGATATGTCAGTAAGACAGGGTAACTTATCAATCAACAGTGATAATATTTTTCCGATCATTAAGAAATGGCTGTATTCAGATCATGACATTTTTTTCAGAGAGCTGATCTCAAATGGCTGTGATGCGATCACAAAATTAAAGAAGCTTGATATGATGGGAGAATATACACTTCCAAATGACTATAAGGCAAAGATACAGGTAGTAGTAAGTCCTGAGAAAAAAACATTGACCTTTATTGATAACGGTCTGGGAATGACAGAGGATGAGGTAGAAGAATACATCAACCAGATCGCATTTTCCGGCGCAACGGATTTTATCGAAAAATATAAGGATAAGGCAAACGATGACCAGATCATCGGACATTTCGGTCTGGGCTTTTATTCCGCATTTATGGTAGCGGATGAGGTGCACATTGATACCCTTTCCTATAAAGAGGGAGCTAAGCCGGTACACTGGGAGTGCAATGGCGGTACCCAGTATACGATGGAAGAGGGAGAAAAGGCAGAGGTTGGTACGAAGATCACGCTCTTTGTCAACGAAGACTGCTTAAAGTTCTGCAATGAGTATGAAGCAAGAAGCATCATCGAAAAATACTGCTCCTTCATGCCCACTGAGATCTATCTGTCAAAGGAAGATACGACCGAAACGCAGATCATCAAAGAGGATGAAAAGCTGGAGAGCGATACGGTGATCGAAACGATTCAGCCGGAAAAGGATAAAGAAGAGGACGGCGTAAAGCTGAAGATCAAAAAGCGTCCTCAGCTCATGAACGATACAAATCCTCTCTGGGCAAAGCATCCGAATGAGTGCACAAAAGAAGAATATCTGGAATTTTACCGCAAGGTATTTATGGACTACAAGGAGCCGCTGTTCTGGATCCATCTGAATATGGATTATCCGTTTAACTTAAAGGGAATTTTATATTTCCCCAAGATCAATATGGAATACGAATCCATTGAAGGCACCATCAAGCTCTACAACAATCAGGTATTTATCGCGGATAATATCAAAGAAGTCATACCGGAATTCCTGCTTCTGTTAAAGGGTGTGATCGACTGTCCTGATCTGCCGCTGAACGTATCGAGAAGTGCGCTGCAGAACGACGGCTTTGTAAAGAAGATTTCCGATTATATTACAAAGAAAGTGGCAGATAAGCTTGCCGGAATGTGCAAGACGGAAAAGGAAGAGTATGAAAAATACTGGGATGACATCAGCCCGTTCATCAAATTTGGCTGCTTAAAGGATGACAAGTTCTGCGAGAAGATCACAGACTACATCCTGTTCAAGAATCTGGAAGGCAATTACATGACGCTGCCTGAGTGTCTGGAGGTCAATAAGATCGATCCGGATGAAGCAGCAGCTGATGGGGAAAATGCAGAGAAAGCAGACGCAGTCCAGGGAAGTGCAGTGGATGAAAACGGCGAGCACGTAGAGGCTGAGATCGTGGATGAAGCCGCAGATACCGAAGCTGATGCTGATGCAGAAGAAGCCGAAAAGAAAGAAAAGACCATCTATTATGTGACAGATGAAAAGCAGCAGGGACAGTATATCCAGATGTTCAAGGCTGCGGGCATGGATGCAGTGATCCTGACACACAACATTGACCAGCCGTTTATCTCACAGTTAGAGTCCAAAAACGAGGGAATCAAGTTCCAGAGAATCGATGCAGACTTAACCGATGTCTTTAAGGCTAAAACAAGCAAAAAGGCAGCGAAGGAAATGGAAGAGCAGACAGAAGAAATCGGAAAGATCTTCAAAAAGGCTCTGAAAAAGGACAATCTGAAGGTAACTGTGGAGAAGCTGAAAAATAAAAAGATTTCTTCTATGATCACTTTATCTGAAGAAAGCCGCCGTATGCAGGATATGATGAAAATGTACGCAATGCCGGGCATGGACACGAATATGTTTGGCAGCAAAGAGGGAGAGACACTGATCCTGAACAGCAATCATCCCCTTGTACAGTATGTGCTGTCAAATCAGACTGGCGACAATACGAAGATGATCTGTGAACAGCTTTATGACCTTGCTATGCTCCAGCATGCACCGCTTGAGCCGGAGGCAATGTCAAAATTTGTGGCAAGAAGCAATGACATTATGCTGCTTTTGACCAAATAAGAGGGCAGAGGCTATGGCTGCAGCGATATGTGCGCGTGGCTGAATGCCCTGCATAGGTAAAAAAGGCAGGAGGCACATGGTAATGGCATTTGTCATATGATAAAGTCAACAGTGATGATGCAGAGATCTGTTTCAGATCCATGTATCAAAGGCGGCATGATATGGCAGACGAAAAACTGGAGCTTTTACTGAATGCAGCACTTGCAGCGACCCCAAAAGAGCGGGAAGCATCTGATATTTTAGAGGTAGGATTTGACAAGGAAGATCAGACCTGGGAGGTTATCGTGAAATATCACGGTGACCTCCTTTTTTTGGAAGAGCAGTCCATCATAGTACAGCAGCTGATCGCCGGTTATGCGATCCTGACAGTGCCGGAGGAAAAACTGACAATACTGTCAGAAATAGAACAGATAGAATATGTGGAAAAGCCAAAAAGCCTGTATTTTCAGCTTCAGGAGGGAATGGGGGCATCCTGCGTTTTTCCGGTAACCCTCAGACCGCCTTATTTAAGCGGCAGGGGTGTGCTCATCGGCATTGCTGATTCGGGAATTGATCATACCCATCCTGCCTTTCGCAGGTCAGACGGCAGTACGAGGATCACAGCCATCTGGGATCAGAGTATTCTGCCAGATCCGGCAGGAGGCTTAAAGCCTCCAGAGGGCTTTGTTACAGGAACAGAGTTTACGAAAGAACAGATTCAGGCAGCGCTGGAGGGAGATGAGGCGCTGCCTGTTCGTGATGTGAGCGGACACGGTACGGCAGTGGCAGGGATCGCCGCAGGAATTGCCCCGGAAAGCGAGCTGCTGATCGTAAAGCTGGGGCAGGCAAGAGAGGGAGGTTTTCCACGCACCACAGAGCTTATGCAGGCAGTGACCTATCTGGTAAAAAAGGCAGTATCTCTTGGCAGCCCCATCGGGATCAATTTAAGCTTTGGCAATACCTATGGCGCTCATGACGGAACCTCTCTTTTGGAACGGTTTCTGGATAATGCATCGGAGGTGGGACGGAATGTGATCTGTGTAGGCAGCGGAAACGAAGGGGCTGCCATGGGCCATGTGTCCGGAAGTCTGGCAGAGGCTGGGATCACTGAGAGAGTGGAACTGGCAGTGGGAAATTATCAGGGGGCATTTAGCATCCAGCTTTGGAAGGATTATGCAGATGTGTTTGAGATTACCCTGAGTTCTCCCGGCGGCAGGAGCTACAGCTTTTCCACGGAAAAAACGGGAGAAGAGGGAATGAGAAGGATCGGGCTGGAGGAAACAGAAGTGCTGCTTTATGTGGGAGAGCCAACGCCTTATTCTGTCCAACAGGAAATCTATCTGGATTTTTTGCCGGCTGATGGAAGTTATGTAAACAATGGCGTATGGAGCTTTCTTCTGACACCGCTGCGCATTGTAACGGGAAATTATAGCTTTTACCTGCCCAGCCAGAGCGCAGTAGGAACAGAAACCCGGTTTTACCGTTCTACGCCGGATGTCACACTGACCATTCCCTCTACGGCTTTGCGGGTCATTACGGTTGGCGCTTATGATACGGCATATGACGCTTATGCGGATTTTTCAGGAAGAGGCTATCCCTTTGCTGCATCGGATGCAGGTCGTCTGGCGGTTATTCAGAACAAGCCGGATCTGGCAGCACCGGGCGTGGGAATTATGACAGCTGTGTCAGGTGGTGGCTATGGCAGGGTGACAGGCACTTCCTTTGCCGTTCCCTTTGTGACAGGCGCATCGGCACTTTTGATGGAGTGGGGAATTACCAGAGGAAGGGACAGCTACCTATATGGACAAAAGGTAAAGGCATATTTACAGAGGGGTGCAAGGAGACTGCCCGGCTTTTCAAGCTTTCCTAATGAGTTTGTAGGATATGGGGCACTCTGTGTACAGGCGAGTATTCCGGAGGGGTAGTCTATCTTTTTCATAGGAAAGATCTTGCAGGATGCGCAGCACACTTTGCTAAGCTGCTTTGGGCGGATTGCTTGTTTTGAATAGTTACTTATGATAAAATGAAAAAGCAAAGGGAGTGTGATACTATGCAGGAAATTCAAAAAATTTTAGATAGTTATACAGAAGAGATAAAAAAAATTTATGGACAGCATCTTCGTAAAGTTTTTTTGTACGGTTCGTACGCAAGAGGAGAGGAGACGAGTAGTTCTGATATTGATATTATGATCTTGGTTGATTTAGATGAATATTCGATTAAGGATTATGCAGATTCATTAAATGAAGTGACCTTTGATATGAATCTGGACTACGATATTATGTTAATGCCCATTGTGAAGAATGAGGAGCATTTTGAAAAGTGGATTTCCTTTTATCCGTTTTATCGAAATGTAAGTCAGGAAGGAGTCGCTTTGTATGCAGCATGAAGATATTGGCGGATTAAAAGACATTGCCTTTAGACGCGTGGAAGTGGCAAAGGAAGATTTGGAAACTGCAAAAATGAATCTGAAAGCAGAACATTACCGTGCGGCAAATAACAGGGCTTATTATAGTATTTATCATTCGATAACTGCGGTGCTGGCACTTGAAAATGTTTCTTATAAAAGACACAAAGATACCATTGCAAATTTTAACAAGAATTATATCAAGACGGAAATTTTTTCCAGAGAGCTTGGACGTAGAATATCAAAAGCAGAGATCGTTCGACATGATTCAGACTATAATGAATTTTATCTTGTGACAAAGGAAGAGTCTGCACAACAGGTAGAAACCGCAGAAATATTATTGCAGGCAGTGGAAGAATATCTGAGACAGAAAATAGAATAAAAATCCGAAACCGCAGAACGATCAGAACTGCGGTTTTTTGTTGTTTCATAGGGAAGCTTAGCAATAACTTGACAGAAAAGGGAATTCACTTTTGCTCTCTTAATTAGTATAATATGGTTAAAAAAGGAACGCAGGTATCGGTATGAAGAAAGAAAAAAGTAAATCCCAGCCGGTCTGGTACAAACTGGATCTGTCAGCCATTGTGTATCCTACCCTGCAGCGCAGAGATTTTTCTTCGGTCTATCGGCTGTCGGTGGTACTGAAGGAGCAGGTACAGCCCAAGGTGCTGCAGCAGGCTGTGGACATGGCACTGCCCAGATTTCCTACCTATAAGGCGGCAATCCGCCGCGGCGCGTTCTGGCGGTATTTAGAACCCAATGAAAGACCGGGTCCCTTTGTGCAGCCGGACATTAAAAATCCCTGTATGCCCATGTCCTTTAAGGCAAATAACCGCTATCTGATACGGATCTATTATCATGAAAACAGGATTGCCTTAGAGGCACATCACAGTCTGGGGGACGGAACTGGCGGAATGTGCGTGCTTCAGACCATTACAGCCCAGTATCTGCGGCTGCTGGGAAAAGAAATTGAAAATGGGGGCTTTGTGCTGGATATTAAGGAGGTACCGGATCAGGAGGAATTAGAGGACGCTTATATGAAGTATGCCAATTCCAAGGTGCGTCCGCCCAGACCGCAGGAAAAAACCTATCGTGTAAGGGGGACAAAGGAGCCCTTTTATACCCTGAACATTATTGATGGAATTATGTCAACCTCACAGGTGATTGAGGTGGCAAAAAGGTATCATGCGACCGTTACAGAGTACTTAAATGCAGTGCTGCTGTCAGCCCTTTTGCAGAAGCAGGAGCAGGATTTTCATATTGGGCTGAGACCGGTTAAGATCGCAATGCCGGTTAATCTGCGGCGGTTCTTTCCCTCCAAAACGCTGCGGAACTTTATTACCATGATCTATCCGGGGATCGATCCCAGACTGGGAGAGTATACCTTTGAGGAAATTGTGACCCAGGTGCACAATTATATGAAATATTATATCAATGAAAAATTTCTTAGGGGAGATATTACCACCAATGCGGCAACCCAGAGGAATTTATTGATCCGTGTAGTACCATTGTTTATCAAGGATTTTGTGGTCAGAACCTTTTATACCAGAGTGCAGGACAAAAATTCTTCGGCAGGACTGACCAATATGGGGGCAGTAAAGGTGCCTGAGAGCATGAAGCCTTATATCGAGCGGTTTGATATTTATATGGGGCAGCCCTTTTCCAGCAGGACAAATTGTGCGATCATCAGCTTTCAGGACGTGCTGACAGTCAATTTTGCCAGCAGCATAGTGGAAGCAGATGTGGAACGCTACTTTTTCCGGCATCTGGTACAGGATGGGATCCATGTGCGGATCGAGAGCAATCGGGAAATGTTTTGATGAATGGGAGTGAAGATATGTCATATTGTGTAAATTGTGGTGTGGAGCTGGAGACCTCCTTAAAGGTGTGCCCACTTTGTCAGACACCGGTGATCAATCCAAATGAGCTGCGGCAGAAGCAGACTGATTCCCCCTTTCCAAGGGAAAAGGGACAGGTGGAAAAAGTGAAAAGAAAGGATATGGCGATCTTTCTTTCCGTGGTACTGACGGCGATCGGCGGAACCTGCGGGATCTTAAATCTGCTTGTCTTTCAGGCAGCAGCCTGGTCGCTTTTGGTGATCGGAGCCTGCATCATCCTATGGGTGTTTTTTATCCCGGCAGTGATATATACAGAGATTTCTCCCCATGCGGCACTGTTTCTGGATGGAATATCCGTAGGGCTTTATCTGTATTTCCTTACTCTTGTTACCGGCAATGATGCATGGTTCTGGCAGCTTGCACTGCCGATCCTGGGGCTGGTGGTAGTGGTGGTAGAGCTTTTCGTATTGTGTATCCGCAAGCTTCCGGTAACCTTTCTGACAACGGCACTGTATCTGATCTCTGCAGTGGCGGTCTTATGTCTGGGACTGGAGAGCCTGATCGACTATTTTGCCAGACAGAAGATACAGCTGGTATGGTCAGCTGTGGTGCTGACAGTCTGCGTGATCTTAGATATTACACTGATCACACTGTTGTCCAGCAGGCGGCTTCGCAGCGCAGTCCGCAGAAGGCTGCATTTTTAAGAAAAAACTGGGGATCTGGGGATACCTATTTTCATAGAAAAAGGAGAAGAAATGAAAGGTGAGGATAAGAAAAATCAGAATCTGATGCAGCTTGTAAAGCGGGTGCATGGACTGGTGGAGAGCCCTAACATAGAAAAGCACAGGCAGTCTCAGGATCATATTGGGGCATTGCTTGGCAGCAATAAGGAGATAACCTATACGGAGCTGACCATGGACGGCGTGCATGGGGAATGGATCCGTGTGAACCGCGCCCGCATGAAAAAATATGTGATCCTGTACTGTCATGGCGGCGGCTATTCTACTGGCAGCAGTCTGTATGGCAGGACACTGACTTCCAAGCTGGCATCTACGACCTCTATGGATGTACTGAGCTTTGATTACCGGCTGGCACCGGAGCATCCCTATCCGGCAGCGCTGGAGGATGGAGTAAGGGTCTGGAACTATCTGATGCTGCTTGGCTATGGCGCAAGAGATATTGTACTTGCTGGTGATTCAGCAGGAGGGAATCTGGCACTGGCACTGACCTTTTATTTAAAGGAGCAGGGGCGGCTCCTGCCCAGAGGACTGGTGCTGATGTCTCCCTGGACAGATATGACCTGCAGCGGAAGATCTTACCAGACAAGGGAGAGAGTAGATCCGGTATTAGACAAGGCATATATCCACCGGATGATCGATGCCTATGCCGGAGAAGGGAAAACAAGGGAACAGCTGCAGTCTCCTTATCTGTCACCAGTGTTTGGGGATTTTACAGGATTCCCATCCACCTACATTCAGGTAGGGGAAAATGAGATCTTATTAAGCGATGCGCTGGAGCTGCATAAAAGGATGGTTAAGGCAAATGTGCCTGTAAAGCTGGATCGCTTTAAGGGAATGTGGCATGTATTTCAGATGTCTCCCTTGAAAGCTGCCAATGATGCCATGAACAAAAATGCAGAGTTCATCTATGACATATGCAGATGATAAGGACAGAGCATAGCGCAGATCACTGAAAGACCAAGAAAATGATAAAATTTCTCAATAAGAGAAAAGAAATGGCATTTACTGTGGCACTCAAGTAAAATAAAGGATAAGCACAAAGGAGGCTGAATAAGAGGACACAGGAGGAATAGAAATGCTGAATTGTTTAAAGTGTATCAAAAAAATAGATATGGGAAAGGCTGGTGTTTTTGCTACAGGTGTGCTGTTTGGAACAGCAGGGATTAGGATCTTGTCCAGCAAGGATGCGAAAAAGGTGTATACAAGCTGTACCGCAGCTGTGCTGCGTGCAAAGGAATGTGTTATGAAAACAGCTACTGTGATTCAGGAAAATGCAGAGGATATTTATGCAGAGGCACAGCAGATCAACGAGGAAAGAGCACAGCAGGAAGCTGAAGTGACAGCAGATGAGGCTGCAGAAGTCATAGAATAAGACGGAATCGAGAGAAATGCTATGAGATTTGTGATCAGACATGAGATCAGAGGAAGGCTGCGGCTTCACGTTCTGCAAAAGAGCATGTCCTTTCGGGAGGCAGATACGCTTTCTTATTTTCTCGGTACGAGAGAGCAGGTAAGCTCTGTCAAGGTGTACTGCCAGACACAGGATATTGTGATCTGCTATAGAGGCAGCAGACAGCAGCTGCTGAAGCTCCTTTTGGATTTTTCCTATGAGATGGCAGCAGTGCCTGAGGCTTTTTTACAAAGCTCAGGCAGAGAACTGAATGAAAGCTACAGGGAAAAGATGATATGGAAGCTGTCCTGGCGGCTGCTGCGGAGAATGCTGATCCCTTATCCGGTAAGGGCGGCTGTTACAGCGTTTGGGGCTGTAGGCTATGTGAAAAAGGGACTTTTCCAGCTTGCCAGAGGCAGGATGGATGTGGCAGTATTGGACGCTGCGTCCATTGGCATTTCTGTGATCAGAGGAGATCTGAAAACAGCCAGCTCCATTATGTTTTTACTGGGGATCGGAGAGCTGCTGGAGGAGTGGACTCATAAAAAATCCGTAGGAGATCTGGCACGCAGCATGTCCCTGGATGTGAAGAAGGTCTGGATCGTCAGGGAAGACCGGGAGGTGCTGGTCATGGCAGATACGGTCTGCGCAGGCGATCAGGTTATGGTGCATATGGGAAGCGTGA
The DNA here is from genome assembly GCA_964389835.1 of uncultured Lachnospiraceae bacterium. GTDB lineage: Bacteria > Bacillota > Clostridia > Lachnospirales > Lachnospiraceae > VSOB01. Next base: position 11,743 of record CAYMEZ010000018.1, read on the forward strand.
TCCCCTTTGACGGCGTGGTCGCTGCCGGAGAAGGCATGGTAAATCAGGCTTCCATGACCGGAGAGCCGCTTCCGGTAAGAAAATGGCAGGGCAGCTATGTATATGCCGGAACGGTTTTAGAGGAAGGAGAGCTGACTCTCTGGGCAACAGAAACAGGAGGCTCTAGCCGGTATGAAAAGATCGCTGCCATGATTGAAGAATCAGAAAAACTGAAATCTGCGCTGGAGGGAAAGGCAGCCCATCTGGCAGATCGGGTTGTGCCCTATACCCTAGCAGGAGCCTGCTTAACCGGGCTTTTGACAGGAAATGCCACAAAGGCGCTCTCTGTATTGATGGTTGATTTTTCCTGTGCCTTAAAGCTGGCAATCCCCATTTCTGTCCTGTCAGCGATCCGGGAGGCAAGTTTACATAAAGTAACTGTAAAGGGAGGCAGATTCCTTGAAGCCATGGCAGAGGCAGATACCATTGTATTTGATAAAACCGGTACTCTGACAAAAGCCCAGCCTACAGTGGCGGAGGTGATCTCCTTTACAGAGGAAGAGCCGGACAGGCTGCTGGAGATCGCAGCATGTCTGGAGGAGCATTTTCCCCATTCCATGGCAAAGGCAGTGGTAGATGCAGCAAAGGAAAAGGGGCTTGAGCATGAGGAACTCCATTCTGAGGTCAATTATGTGGTAGCACATGGGATTTCCACAACCATTGACGGAAAAAGGGCTGTGATCGGCAGCTATCATTTTGTATTTGAGGACGAGCAGTGTGTGATACCGGAAAAAATGAAGGCGCGCTTTGAAGCTCTCCGGGCAGATTACTCCCATTTGTATCTTGCCATAGAAAACAATCTGGCAGCGGTGATCTGCATCGAAGATCCGCTGCGTGAGGAAGCCTTTGAGGTGATCGCAGAGCTGAAAAAGGCAGGGGTCAGCAAGGTGGTCATGATGACTGGCGACAGTGAACGGACTGCCCGTGTGATCGCGGAAAAGGTAGGGGTGGATGCTTATTTCTCAGAGGTGCTTCCAGAGGATAAGGCGGCCTTTATCGAGAAGGAAAGGGAAATGGGAAGAACAGTGGTCATGATCGGTGATGGCATCAATGATTCGCCTGCCCTGTCTGCTGCCAATGCTGGTATTGCCATCAGTGACGGAGCAGAGCTGGCAAGAGAGATAGCTGATATTACCATTGCAGCAGAGGATCTGCATGAAATCGTTACATTAAAGGCGATCAGCGATTGTCTGATGAAGCGGATACGGAAAAATTATCGCAGGATCGTAGGCTTTAATACCGGACTGATCCTTTTGGGCGTAGGAGGGGTGCTGCAGCCGGCAGCCTCGGCACTTCTGCACAATTCCTCCACACTGGCGATCAGTCTGTCGAATATGAGAAATTTATTAGAATAAGCATCTTGTCAAAAAAAAGCCGTCATACTATAATCGAATGGGAGCAAAGTGTGAGATGGAAAAAACGGTTTATGAGTAAAGAGATGCCCAAGATAGAGACGATCACGATCGAAGAACTGGAAAAACTGGATAAAGAGAACAGGACTGTGATAGATCTGCGCCCGGAAAGCGAATTCAAAAGAGGCAGCTTCCCGGGGGCTGTCAGTATCCCAATGGAAAAGCTTAAGGGAGATATTACGCTTTTGCCGGAAGCGGAGAAGGTCTATCTGTTCTGTCATACAGGCACAAAGAGCGGTGAACTGACCGAATGGCTTGCAGAGAAGGGAATCAATGCAGTCAATGTAGAGGGCGGTTACCGTTCTTATTTGCGTTTATGCTTACAGCGTCAGGTGGATGCAATGCAGGGCGGCGGAAAAGAAGCGCAGCAGCTCCCTTCCCTGGCAGAGCGGACAAAGGAAATAGAGCGGAGCATCATTAAAAAATTCAGAAAAAATATATGGTGTCAGTTTACAAAGGCAGTAAGGGAATATGAACTGATCCAGGATGGCGACCGGATCGCGGTCTGCATTTCCGGCGGAAAGGATTCCATGTTGATGGCAAAGCTTTTTCAGGAGCTGAAAAAGCACGGAAAAAATAATTTTGAATTGGTATTTCTGGTAATGAATCCGGGCTACAATGAAGAAAACTGGCAGATCATAAAAAACAATGCCAAAATACTGGGAATCCCTCTGACAGTGTTTGAAACGGACATTTTTAATATTGTGGCAGATGTGGACAACAGCCCCTGTTATCTGTGTGCAAGAATGCGCCGGGGGTATCTATACAGCAATGCCAGAGAGCTGGGCTGCAATAAGATCGCACTGGGTCATCATTTTGATGATGTGATAGAGACTATTTTAATGGGAATGTTATATGGCGGACAGATCGAAACCATGATGCCAAAGCTGCACAGTCAGAATTTTGAAGGGATGCAGCTGATCCGCCCCATGTACCTGATCAAGGAGGATGCCATCAAGGCATGGCGGGATTACAATGGACTAAACTTTATCCAGTGTGCCTGCCGCTTTACGGAAAACTGTACAAGCTGCGGCGGCGGAAAGGGCTCTAAGCGGGACGAGATGAAGGAGCTGATGAAGCAGCTCAGAGCCAGCAGTGATGTGATCGAGCGGAATATTTTTAACAGTGTGAAAAATGTAAACTTAAACAAGGTTATAGGGTACAAGAAGGATGGGGAGGCCTATCATTTTCTTGATACTTATGATAATAACAACGAAAGAAAGAGAGAGAGAGAAGAATGATTGAGAGACTATTTAAGCTGAAAGAAAACAACACGACTGTGAGAACAGAGGTTGTAGGCGGTATCACAACATTTATGACCATGGCCTACATTCTGGCAGTCAATCCAAGCCTTCTGGCTGTTTCCGGCATGGATGCGACTGCAGTTCTGATCGCCACCTGTCTGGCATCCTTTATCGGTACGGCAGCAATGGCGCTGCTGGCAAATTATCCTTTTGCACTGGCACCGGGCATGGGACTGAACGCATATTTTTCCTATACCGTATGCCTTGGTATGGGATATGACTGGCGTGTTGCCCTGATGGCAGTATTTATTGAGGGACTGATCTTTATCGCACTGTCCTTGACAAATGTGCGGGAAGCCATCTTCAATGCCATTCCAAGTACTCTGAAAAAGGGTGTAAGTGCTGGTATCGGCTTATTCATTGCATTTATCGGCTTACAGAATGCCCATCTGGTTGTAAACAACGATTCAACCCTGTTATCCTATGTAGATTTTACAGCCTCCTTCCATACAGAGGGAATCTGTGCTCTGCTGGCAATGATCGGTCTGATCATTACTGCTATCCTGTATGTAAAAAATGTAAAGGGAGCGATCTTAGTTGGTATTGTGGCTACCTGGGTTCTGGGTATCTGCTGTCAGGCAGCTGGGCTGTATGTGGTAACTCCTGATGCTGGCTATTATTCTTTATATCCTGCCTTTGGCATGACTGATTTTACAGCGATCGGAAAAACCTTTGGCGAATGCTTCAAAGCAGATTTTACCGGAGTAAGCGTTACGAACTTCATCGTAGTTATGTTTGCTTTCTTATTTGTAGATATTTTTGATACGATCGGAACACTGATCGGTGTGGCAACAAAGGCAGATATGCTGGACAAGGAAGAGAAGCTTCCGAGGATCAAGAGTGCGCTGTTGGCAGATGCGATCGCAACCTCTGCAGGTGCAGTGCTTGGTACTTCTACCACTACCACCTTTGTAGAAAGCTCCGCAGGTGTAGGAGCAGGGGCAAGAACGGGTCTTGCATCCATGACGACAGGCTTTCTGTTTTTGATCGCTATTTTCTTTGCACCGGTATTTACAGCGATCCCGGGCTTTGCAACTGCACCGGCATTGATCTTTGTAGGCTTTTTAATGGTATCAGCGATCGTAAAGATCGATTTCACAGATGCATCTGAGGCATTTCCGGCATATCTGTGCGTTGCTGCAATGCCGCTGATGTACAGTATTTCAGAAGGAATCGCTATCGGAACCATTTCTTATGTGCTGATCAAGCTTTTCACAGGAAAGGGAAAGACAGTAAAACCGCTGATGTATATTCTGACAGTATTGTTCATATGCAAATACATTTTCCTGTAATAAAGTGTTGAAGAATAGCGATAAAAGGCAGTAAAAAATCTGGCAAAAAGTTGAAATCTGGCAGAAATTGTGTTAATATTTCCGTGTACAGGAATATTTGCAGATAGAATAAGAGTGTTTGTGTCTGAGATAAAGTATGTGCAGACAATCCTAAGGGGGACGACATATTGAACGGGAATCAGAGTAAAATCACACATGAACAGTTTAGCAGAATGATTGATATGTTGAATCCATGTATGAATGACTATTTATACATTCTGGATTTGAAAACAGACTATTACTGTATCTCCGCCAGCGTGCTGGAGCGGTTTCGGATGGAAAGCAATCGCTTTTACCATACCAAGGAGGCTGCAAGGCAGTTTATCCATCCTGATGATCTGGATGCATTGTGTCAGGATATCGAGGAGATCAAAAATGGAAAGAAGCAGTTCCATGATCTGCAGTACCGTTGGCTGGATAAGGAAGGCAAGGCTGTATGGATCAACTGCAAGGGCTGTCTGATGGAAGGCGAAAGCGGCAAGCCAGAATATATGGTGGGCTGTATCAACGAGATCGGCAGAGTAAGGAGAGCGGATAATGTCAGTGGACTGCTGGGAGATTCTGAGCTGCAAAAGGAACTGAAGGCACGGGAACTGACAGGGCTTAAGGGCTTTTTGCTGAGGGTCGGCATTGATAATTTCAAAGAGGTCAATGAAGCCCAGGGTATGGAGTATGGCGATATGATCCTGCGCCGCACAGCAGAATGTATCGGCAGGGTGATCAAGCCGGATCAGAAGCTGTACAAGATCGTAGCAGATGAATTTGTTGTGGCTGATTTCAGCGGCAGGGATGTTTCTAAGGCAGTGGATCTGTACGAGGGAATCCAGCGTGAGATCAATCAGTTCATCAGAGAAAATGGTTATGAGGTGGTGTATACTGTTTCCGCAGGCATCATAAGGTTTGAGGATGTAAGTGAAAGCAGCTATACAAATGTGCTGAAGCTCTCTGAATTCGCTTTAAACGAAGCAAAGGGCGGCGGCAAAAACAAGTATTACATATATGACGAGCAGGATTATCAGGCATTTTTAAAACGGATCCAGCTGATCCGCATTTTAAGACGTTCCGTAAACAATGGTTTTGCAGGCTTTGAACTGCATTATCAGCCGGTGGTGGACATCAAAAACAGATGTCTTTCCGGTGCAGAGGCATTGCTCCGTTTCCGCTCTGAGGAAACCGGACCGGTATCTCCTGTGGAATTCATTCCTCTGTTAGAGGAAAGCGGACTGATCATTCCGGTAGGAAGATGGGTGTTAGATACAGCGATGGCAGCGTGCAAAAAGATACAGGAGAATGTACCGGATTTCAGGATTTCGGTAAATCTGTCCTATATACAGGTGCTGAAAAGCAATGTGCTGGGAGAGATCCTGGCAGGGGTTTTGCAGTATGGATTAAAGCCGGGAAGCATTATGATAGAGCTGACAGAAAGCGGTTTCCTGGAAGCGAATGAGGACTTTTTGAATTTCTGTGAGGGACTGAGGCGTTACGGGATTCCGTTGGCACTGGACGATTTTGGTACAGGCTATTCCAATTTCAGATATTTGTATAATCTGAATCCTCATACCTTAAAGATCGACCGTTCCTTTACGGTTAAGGCACTGCAAAGTGATTATGAGTACAATCTGCTGCATCATATGGCAGATATGACCCGTAGTATTCACACCAAGTTCTGCATTGAAGGAATCGAAACGAGTCAGGAGCTGGACAAGATCTGCGGCATCGAGCCGGATTATATTCAGGGCTATTATTTCGGAAAGCCCTGCCCCTATGCTGAGTTTACCAGAAACTATATAGAAAATCCGCTTTTTGTAAAAGAAGTCGGCTAAAGGGTCAAGACGAAAAAGAAATCCCCATTTCATGGCTGTGACAAGACTGTCATACACACCGGAAGTGGGGATTTTTGTATGAAATCTGTATAGAATATTAAGAAATCCTGAAAATTTATAAAATATTGCTTCTGAAACAGGAATTAAATGGTATACTATAAGCATTGAGAAAATGCTGTAAAAAAACGATATTTCAGTGAAAGACAAGGAAGGATGGAGGTATCGTACCATGAAAATAAAGTCAGAAAAACAGATTTTAAAGAATATACTGGGCGTGATCATAGGCTGTGTATTGCTGTGCTGCTTTTCTGCCAGAGTACATGCAGAGGAAAGCTATCAGCTTAAAGAGCTGCAGCTGCAGGGAACGATCACAACAGATTCCGCTTTGAACGTGCGTTCCGGTCCGGGAAAGGAATATGAGGTGATCGGAAAGGTAAAAAATGACAGTCTGCTTACCATCACCGGACAGACTGACAATGGCTGGTATCAGATAGAGCTGGAGGGTGAAACCGGGTATGTGTCAGGGGAATATGTGACGGCAGAGGAACAGCCGGAGCAGGAAAAGACCATTGGAGAGCCTGAGGAGGGCTACCGTGGGCTGCAGCAGAGTCCCTATGTGATGAAAATAGCAGCGATCGTAGCTGTGATCCTGGTAATACTGATCATGCTGATCCTTACCTTGCGTGGAATGCGCAGGGAAGATGGATATGATGACGATGACGAAGATGATGAGTATGACGAGGAGGATGAGGAAGAAGACGAGGATGAGTATGATGAAGTAGATGAAGACGATGATGACGAAGATGACGAAGATGAGTATGATGAGGATACAGACGATGAAGATGAGTATGATGACAATGGGGAATACGAGGAGGACGCTGTAGCAAAAGCGGTCAGAAAAGAAACTCAGGACAGGATCAAAAAGCGGGAGTATATTATCCGCGAAGAGGATTACCGGGTAGACATTGACCCACGGTTTTTTGAAGAAAAGGAGCCCATCGAGCAGCCTGCCATGGTTACAGGATATCTGGAGCGGAAACGGATTGAGGAGGCGATCGGCGAAGCGGAATTTCCTGAAGGCAGGGAAAGGGATAAAAAGGATGCAGGAGGTAGAAAGCAGAAGCCCTCAGAGGAAAGACAGAGGGAACTGAATCTGGCGATGGAAAAATTAGATGAGCTGCAAAAAGAGATTGAACGATTAAAAAAGGAAGAGTAGGATCAGGAAAGGTTCATTTCTGACAGTGCTGCACATAAAATAGTGAAAAAGCAGGTAAAAGAACATGGAATATACGGCTTATTCCTATGAAAAAACAGCAGCTGCAGTCAGAGAGCTTATGAAAAGATATCCCTTTTTGCGCAGACAGGTGATCGGCAGAAGTGTAATGGGAAAAGAAATCCTGATGCTGGAGCTTGGAAGAGGAGAAAAAAAGGTATGCTACAGCAGTGCATTTCATGCCAATGAGTGGATTACGATCCCTGTTTTACTGCGTTTTGTAGAAGAGTATGCAGAAGCTGTCATAACAGGCGGAATGCTGTATGGAGCAGCTGCGGCAGAGCTTTATGAGCAGGTAACGCTTTGTGTGATCCCTCTTGTAAATCCAGATGGGGTAGATCTGGTAACAGGCGCTCTTTCAGGTGGGAGCTATTATGAAAGGGCAAAGGCGATTGGAAGCGCATATCCAGAAATCCCTTTTCCAGATGGTTGGAAGGCAAATATAGAGGGTGTGGATCTGAATCTGCAGTTTCCGGCAGGCTGGGAGCTGGCAAAGGAGATCAAATATGCCCAGGGCTATCAGCAGCCGGCACCCAGGGACTATGTAGGCAGAGCGCCCCTGTCTGCGCCGGAGAGCAGGGCAGTTTATGAATTTACCCTGCAGCAGGACTTTGCCCTGATTCTGGCATATCACACCCAGGGAGAGGTAATATACTGGAAATACAAGGATTTAGAGCCTGCACATTCCCGCAGGATCGGGGAATATTTTGGAAGAGTGAGCGGATATACGGTGGAAGAAACACCTTATGCTTCCGGCAATGCAGGGTATAAGGACTGGTTTATTTTAAAATTTGACAGACCGGGCTACACGATTGAAGCCGGGTGCGGAGAAAATCCCCTGCCATTTACAGAGCTGACAGAAATCTATAGGAGAAATACGGGGATTTTAACAGGCGGAATGACAGAAATCCTGCAAATATGACAAAAGGATGGAAGGAAATATGTACGACAAGCTGACAAGATCAGATGTAGAAAAAATCCAGAAGGAAATAGAGTATCGTAAGCTGGAGCTTCGTCCCAAGCTTTTGGAGGAGGTAAAGGAAACAAGGGCTCATGGAGACCTTAGTGAAAATTTTGAGTACCACGCAGCAAAACGAGAGAAAAATAAAAACGAGAGCCGCATTCGTTATCTGGACAGAATGTTAAAAACTGCCCAGATTATCGAGGATACCTCTAAGGAAGATGAGGTGGGCATGAACAATACAGTAGAGGTTTTCTTTGAAGAGGATGGAATGACAGAGCAGTACCGGATCGTTACTACGGTAAGAGGGGATTCTCTTCACAACCTGATCAGCATAGAATCTCCCCTTGGAAAGGCATTGATGGGACATAAGGTGGGAGACAGGGTGGAGGTAGAGGTAAATGCTTCCTACCACTATCCGGTGGTAATAAAGAAGATCTTAAATACAGAGGATGACTCCGGTGACAGGATCCGCGGGTATTAAAACCGGAAGCAGATGCATAATCTGGAAAAGCATGGGCATACTGGAATTGTAAAAAAATTCAAGTGAGGTGCACGTGTATGATGCTAACAGAAAAAGAAACAACCACCATCAAGGATCTGAGAACACAGGAAGAAACCTGTATCAAGAAGTATGAAAAGTACAGTCAGCAGGCACATGATACAGAATTAAAAAATCTGTTTGAAACTTTGAAGAAGAATGAGCAGGAGCATTATGATTCTCTCAGTCAGGTATTAAAGGGAACTGTTCCCTCCTGCGACTGCAACGATACACAGGGCAGGGACTATTGTCCTAAGAGAACCTATGACCAGATGACAAATTCAGAGGAAAAGAAAGAGGACTGCTTCCTTGCAACGGACTGTATCGGCACAGAGAAGCTGGTTTCTTCTGAGTATAATACAAATGTATTTACCTGTGCAGATTCTGATGTACGAAAGCTGCTGGCAGACATCCAGATCGAAGAGCAGAACCATGCAGAAATGCTGTACAAATACAAGCAGGTAAATGGAATGGCGTAAGAGGCGCTGAAATCATAGTTACCACGTTAAACAGACTGACATTTTTGACACAATGTAGTTTCTGAATTAGATCGACAAGATCGTGATATTCAGTGAAGCACATTGCTATGAGATGTTAGTCTGTTTTTGGGTTATGGGATCATGGATGCACGTTCTTTAGATTGAGAAATGGATTCAAAAAATAGAATAGACTTTAGACACCTAATGTGTTACTATTTTTTTGGAACCATTTAGAAACTAGGGGGACTACAGATGCCAAGAATTATTGATTTGTTTGCTGGATTGGGTGGTATAAGGCTTGGATTTCAGCAAGCCATGGAAGAACTTGGACTTGAGACGGAGTGTGTTTTTTCTTCGGAAATAAAGCCATATGCGATTCAGGCATATAAAGGATTTTATGGAGAAGAGGAAATATATGGAGATATTACATTAGCCAATACAAACAAGGATATACCGGATTTTGATTATTTGCTGGCAGGTTTTCCGTGTCAGCCTTTTAGTTCAGCAGGAAATAGAAATGGCTTTGCGGATACGAGAGGAACACTTTTTTTTGAGATTGAGAGGATATTGCAGGATAAAATAAATGCAAAAACACCTGCACAGGGATTTTTGCTTGAAAATGTAGAGGGTCTTGTCAATCATGATAATGGAAAAACATTACAAACAATTATTACGCATCTGAAGCATTTGGGATATAAAGTAAATTGTAAGTTATTGGATTCCAAAGAATTTGGTCTGCCTCAAAGCCGAAAAAGAGTATATATAGTAGGGACGCTTGACGAGGTGATCGATCTGGAAGAATTTGAAAATAAAGAAGCTGTATTGAAGGATATTTTGGAGCAGGGGCTTCCTACAGAAGATACAGAATTTACCAGAAAACTATTTGAGAATTATACCACAGAAGAAGTGGTTGGAAAGTCTATAAAAGATAAAAGAGGCGGTAAAAATAATATACATTCGTGGGACATTGACCTGAAAGGACGAACATCGCCAAAGGAGAGGGCACTTCTTAATGTGCTGCTGCGCGAAAGACGGAAAAAGCATTGGGCGGAGATAATCAGAATAACGTGGATGGATGGTATGCCATTAACAGAAGCACAGATCCGTACATTTTATGATACACCGGATTTGCATGAAATGTTAGAGCATTTGACAGAGATGGGATATTTATCCTATGAACATCCTAAAGAATTGGTAAGAGAAGAGGATGGCACTGCAAAGCGTGTGCCTGATGTGACAAAAGACAGAGGTTATAATATTGTTGCTGGAAAATTGTCCTTTGAATTTTCAAAAATATTGGATCCAAATGATATAGCACCTACGCTGGTAGCAATGGATGTGGCTAAGCTGGGAGTTGTTGATGGAGATGGGATCCGCAGGCTGACAATACGAGAATGTCAAAGACTTTGTGGCTATCCTGATGATTATCGTCTGGATATGGTTGATGAGGCAGATGCCTTTGATCTGCTTGGTAATACTGTATGTGTTCCAGTAATAAAAGAGATCGCATTGCGTTTGGGAAAAAATTACTTAAAAAATGGAGGAAGAGTAAGTGAGAGCAACGGCACAGGAAATATATGATAGGTTATTACAAGAGGATCATATTCTTGAGCTGGAGGGACAGATTAAATTTTACCTCGGGGATGTGAGTATTATCGTCAGACAAAAGGACGTAGTGGGCAATATCATGCAGGAGTGGTTGCAGGGCTGGCTGGATGCAAGAAAAATAGAGTATGCACCCAGTGAGAACACACAGATGCCGCCGGATTTTTTCTTAGACCCTGATAATAAAACAAAGGGCTTGCTTGAAGTTAAGGCTTTTAATAGAAATGGAAGTCCGGGATTTGATATTGCAGATTTTAGAATGTATGCAACAGAAATACAGGAAAAACCCTATATGCTGGATGTGGATTATTTAATATTTGGGTACGATATGAGCGATGAAGGCATTGTAACAATTAAGGATGTCTGGTTAAAAAAGGTATGGCAGATCACAAGGCGAATGGAGAATTATCCGATTAATTTACAGGTTAAAGATGGCGTGATACATAAAATAAGACCGGGCGTATGGTACAGCGAGAGAGTAACAGATTACGCTATTTTTGAAAGCCTTGAGGATTTCATTTCCGCCATTGAGGAGACCACCTTTAAAGAACCTAAATTGCGGGATTCCATAGCATCTACATGGTTGGCAGTATTTCAGAGAAATTATAAGCAGTGGAAAGGTGTGGAACTGCAGATCCCCAGATGGAATGATATCAAAGATAAATATGATCTTGTGTCTGATAAGAAGAGGGAGAAAGCCAAGGAAAAATATCAGACAGCCCTTACAAAAAAGCAAACTATAGAAATGCGAGTATTGAGATACCAGCAAGAGGCTATTGAGGCAAGAACTGATAAACAAAAATCAAAGGCAGAAGAACGGCTAAGCAAGGCAAAGGTTTCATTAGAAGCTGCGCTAAAGAAATTGGCAGAAGCAAAAGTGGAACGTGACACATGGGAATAATAAATACGAATACGAAGATGGGAGAAAATTTCTATGGATCAGATAGAAGATCAGGTGCAAAAGCAGCTGTTTTCCATGCAGGATGCATGGTATCGGGAGTTTCAGAGCAGGTTGATGCCTACGGTAGATAAGGAGAGGATCATTGGTGTGCGGACACCCCAGCTGCGCAGCTTTGCAAAGGAATTTGGAAAATCCAATGAGGCAGAAGCATTTTTACAGCTTTTGCCTCATTTCTATTATGAGGAAAATAATCTCCATGGATTTTTGATAGAAGCAGTTGGAGAGTATGACAAATGCATAAGCTATCTGGATCAGTTCCTGCCTTATGTGGATAACTGGGCTACCTGTGATATGATGGTGCCCAAAATACTGAAAAAGCATCTGCCACAGCTGCGGACAAAGCTTGAAGAGTGGATTGCTTCAGAGCACACCTATATGATCCGCTTTGGGATCGGTATGCTTATGAGATTTTATCTGGATAAGGAATTTTCCCAGGAATATCCTGAACGGGTGGCGGCAATCCATACAGAAGAATATTATGTAAAAATGATGATCGCCTGGTATTTTGCCACAGCCCTTGCAAAGCAGTATGAAAAAATCCTGCCCTATCTGGAAAACGGGCGATTAGAGAAGTGGATCCACAACAAAACCATTCAGAAAGCAGTGGAAAGTAACTGTATCACAAAAGAGCAGAAAGAATATCTGCGAAGCTTGAAAAGAAAATAAAGGGTAAAAGCACTTCGTGCAGGATGCGCAGCTCGCAGAGAGGTATGATGCTTGTTCTTTCCTTTAGGCTGGAATGTGAAAACTGCGGCATAGAACACAGATTTTTCACAATTTGAACAAAAAGTGGAAACAATTCGCCGGTATAATGAAAAGACATAACGGTGTATTTGCGGATACAGCAAAGGTGCATGGAGGGCTTCATGAAGAAGAAAAATCTTATCATTGCAGGAGGTGTGCTTCTGCTGCTTGGAGCAGCAGGGGGCGGCGCATTTTATTATACCAATTATCAGAGTACAGAATCTGAAAGGCCGCCTATGCCGCCAGAAATGGGACAGGAGCAGGAGTTCGTAACTGCCGCAGGAACCACCGCCACAGGCCTGATGGAGAAGGAGCTGGAGTTTGATTTCCTGGATACGGATCTGATCGTGGATGAGGTGTATGTATCCTCTGCTGATGAAGTGGAAAAGGGAGAAAAGGTACTGAAGATCACAGATCATACACTGTCAGAGGCAACGAGAGAGCTGGAACGGGCACATATGGATGCTTCATTGGCATACAGGCAGGGTGTGATCGATTACGCCATAGGAAAGCTGGAGGCAGAAAATGAACGGAAGAAGAGCCAGATCGAGGCTGAATTTGCCCAGACTGTGTATGAGGATACCCTTGCAAAGGCACAGGCAGAGGTGACAAGGGCAGAGCGTGAACTGGCAGATGCTCAGGAGCTTGTGGAAGAGTATACAGATGCGATTGAAAATGATCGTTACTATACAGAGTATGAGATCGAAGAAAAGAAAGCGGCTTATGAAAAGAATGTAGCGCTGTTTTTTGAAAAGCTGGATGATTATGGGTATGAGCTGGATGATGAAGAAGAGGACGATGGAGATCCCAATACCTTTGAAATCGTTAAAAAGGATGACAAAGGGGGAGAAGGCCAGAGTAAGGACGGAGAGCTTACCGTGCTGCAGCTGCTGAAAAGTGAATATCAGGAAAATAAAAAGGAATACGATCAGGCACTTGAGGACTATGAGGCAGCTACAGAAAAGGCAAAGGCAGGGATTGACGAGGCGACCAATGCCATGCAGCAAAAGCTTCTTGCACTGCAGGAGGCGCAGATCAAGCTGGAAAAGGAAAAGACCACAGCCCAGGCAGATTATGATCTGGCAGTGATAAAAGGAAAAAAGGCAGAGGCAGCTTATGAAACAGAAATAAAACGTCTTGAGGAGGAGCTGGAAACTCTGGCAGATGAAGAGGAAGAAACACAGGAAAATTATGACCTGTTTATGTCGGTGATCGGCGATGGCTACATTTATACAGAAAGCGCGGGAACGATTTTGATGGTGCGGGCAATGGAAAATACTACGCTTGCCAAGGATGACATCCTGATGGCCTATAGCGATGCAGACATCATTCAGGTAACGGCATCTGTGGATCAGGCAGATATTTCCAAGATCGAAGTAGGAGATGTGGCTGCCGTTGTGATGGAAGGATATGATACCTACACCGGCGTTGTTTCCAAGCTCAATCCGGTATCCGTGTCGGAAAGCCGCGCATCAGTCAGCTATACAGTTGTGCTGGATTTAGAAGGAGATATCAGCCAGCTATCAGCGAATATAACGGCAAATGTTTATTTTGGCATGACAGGAAAAGAGTATGATGAACTGAGCAGACAGCAAAAGGAAAATCAGCACAGAGAGCCAGCTAAGGGCGGTGATCCTTTTGTGACAGGTCCGCAGGAACGTAAAGGAGAAATAGAGTGAAAAGTCTGAAAAAAAAGAAAATATTAGCCGCAGCAGTCATTTTTCTGCTCATTCTTCTGGCAGCCGCATACACCGTACTAATAAAGCCGGGAACAGAGGAGGAAGCGCTTGTTTATAAGGAAGAGGCTGTAAAAATAGGCGATCTGGTTCAGGAGATTACGGAAAGCGGCAGTGTAGAACTGAAAACAAAAAATCAGAAATATGATGTGGTCATCACAGAGGATGAGGACGAAGAAGAGGATGATGAGGATGACGAAGAGGAAGAAGATGCCAAATATCTGAAAATAGAAGAAGTTTACATAAAACAGGGACAAAGAATCAAGGAAGGAGATGCGGTGCTGAAGCTGACAGATAAAAGTGTGCGCTCTGTGCGCAGGTATCTGGAAGCAGAGCGGGCAGAAGCAGAGATCGCCTTAGAGGAGCTGCAGAACGAATATGAGGTTTCCAAGGTGGAGGCAGATAATACTTATCAGAAAAGCATGAAGGAGCTTGAGTGGTCGGATGCCCAGTATGCCATTGATATGACAAAGATCAATGTGGAGGCAGCAGCTCTTGCCAATTCTATTTCCGTGCTGGAGCAGGAAATCCGGCAGATCGAGGTGGATCTGGAAAATGACTGGGAGGATTATGCGGATCTGAAGGAGGAGTACGAAAAATATCAGCGGCGCTATCAGGAATGGGATAAGGACAATCTTTATCTTTACATTCCTCTTAGGGAAAAATATCTCAGCCTTAAGGAGCAGTATGAAAATGAGACAGAAAGCAGACAGGACAAACGACAGGAGATGGCAGATAAGCAGGAGGAAATTGCCCAGATAAAAGAGGATATGGAAAGACTTCTGGGGCAGACTGAGCGGAAACAGATGCAGGCACAGCAGACCTATGACAGCGCAGTGCTGGACGGCGGCATGGCAGAGGAGGTCTATGAGTATTCTTTGCAGGCACTGGAAAAAAATATGGAAGCTGCCCGGAATGAGCTGTCAGATTACAGCAAAAAGCTGGAGGATTTTGAAAAATTTGTAGGAACAGAGGGTGTGGTCTATGCCCAGGGTGATGGGCTGATCACAAGAGTGTATTATGAAGAGGGCGATATACTGGAGGAGGAAAGTACACTGATCACCTATGTGCAGGAGGATTCTTATGTATTATCCATAGATATTTCCGAAGAGGATATTCCCTATGTGGAAGTAGGTGATGAGGTAACAGTGGCATTTACTGCATATCCGGATAAAAGCTACAAGGGCAGGATCGAGGAGATCGTCAGCACAGAAACCTCGGAAAGCACAGCCACGGTCAGCTATCCGGTAACAGTGAAGATCCTGGGAGATACCAGCGGGCTGTATGGAGGCATGACAGGAGATGTAACCTTTGTGACCGATCAGGTAAAGCAGGTAAATTATGTACCCAGAAAGGCTGTTTGGAAGGAAGAGGGCAGGTCTTATGTGTTTGTAAAAAATGAAGCAGGTGAGCTGATGCCCCAAGAGGTAGAAACAGGGCTGACAGATGGGATCAACATTCAGATCGTAAGGGGACTTTCTGAAGGGGATAGTATCTGGATAGAATCCGGGAGGACAGAATGAAAGAGTGGATCAGACAACATAAAAAGGCAGTCTGCGTACTTTGTCTATTGACGGCAGCTGCGGCAGCAGGAGGAGCAGCATTTTTATATTTTCAAGCTGCCAGTCAGGAGGATGTGGTATATAAGGAGACAACAGCTGCCTATGGTCCGTTGACCGTGGGAGTAACAGAGGAAGGCACGGTAGCAGTGGGGACAGTAGAGCAGAGCTTTGATCTGGATATCAGCGAATACTCCGGCAGCAGTGCAGGAGAGCCCTTTATGCGCCGGGACTTTCGGATGCAGTCAGGCGGCGGCAGCCGGAAGCTGGTAGTAGAAGAGGTATACGTGACAGAGGGACAGCAGATCCAAAAAGGGGATGCTCTTTTTAAGCTGACTGAGGAAAGTGTAGCAGAAATCCGGGAGGAGCTTGTATCGGATGAGGAGGATGCCCGGCTGGATTATGACAATCTGCTGACCCAGCAGAAAAAATCCGCCAAGGAAGCAGAATGGGAATATGAGCAGAACAGAGTCTACGGAAACGCTGCCGCCTTAGAGTATGAAGAGGCTCTGCATGAGCTGGAGCAGGCAAGCAAGGATGCACTGGAAAAATTAGAGGATGCACAGGAGGAGCTGGCAGAATATCAGGAGGATCTGGAAGAAATTACCCGGCAATATACAGAAGCTAAGCATTATCTGGAGGAATCCACTGCAGCAGTAGCAGAGGAAAAGGACACCTACTGGATGCTGAAAAATGAGGAGCTGCGGGAAAGTGCCAAAAAGACAGTAGAAGAAAATGAGGATGAGATCGAGAAGCTGGAGGATGATATTGCAGATAAGGAGCTGGAGATCATTTCTCTCAAGGCAGCTTATACAGAAGCGGTAAAGGCTTATCAGGAGGGAGAGGCAGATGCCAGAACAAACTTTGACAAAAGAAGCTATTATCTGGAACGGGCAGCTGAGATATACAGCATTGCTACTGACAAGATCGAATATCAGGCAAAGGTGGCAAAAGAGGACTATGAGGATGCCAGCAGTAAGCGAAGTGAGTTTGATGCCTATATCATAGATGGTGTTGTTTCAGCGCAATATGAGGGTGTTGTAACCGGAGTCAGCATTGAAGCAGGCGATACTGTGCAGAGTGACACTGCCATTGCAACCCTGAATAATTACGAGGATATTACCATAAATGTAGAGGTTGAGGATGAGGATATGGAGCAGATCTCAGTAGGCGATAGCGTGAATCTTTATTTTACTGCATTTCCGGAGGGCAGCTTTACCGGAGTTGTATCAGACATCGGGGATGCTACCATTGATTCCAATTCGGATATTACTTATGCAGTGGAGGTTGCTGTATCCGGCGATATTCAGGGACTGTATGAGGGTATGACCGGAGAAGTCGCCTTTATTACCAAGGAGACGAAGGAGGTTACCTACGTGTCCAACCGTGCCATATGCAGGGAAGGAACAAAATCCTATGTAAAGCGCCGTGACGAAAAGGGAGAGATCCAGACCATAGAGGTAGTTACCGGATTTTCAGACGGGAACTGTGTGGAGATCAAGGAAGGACTTTCAGAAGGAGATGTTGTGTTGATTGAAAGTAAGGTGAAGAGCAAATGAAACTGACGGAAATCCTACGGCTTGTCTGGCTGAATCTGGCACAGAACAAATCCAAGGTAATCCTGACCTCTATCGGGATCGTAGCAGGCTCTGCCACCATTATGATGGTGCTTGCGATCGGAAAGGGCGGTCAGATGGAGGTAGCGGAGCAGTTTAAAAATCTGAACGCAGGAGCTATCGATATAACCTATGATGCAGAAAATGCTTTTGGAAATGAAAGCGGCGGCAGAAGAGGAGGCTTTGGCGGAGGAATGCCCGGCGGAGGAATGCCTGGCGGCGGTATGTCTGGAGGAATGCCAGGGGGCGGTATGCCCGGCGGAGGAATGCCTGGCG
This sequence comes from uncultured Lachnospiraceae bacterium, assembly GCA_964389835.1. GTDB lineage: Bacteria > Bacillota > Clostridia > Lachnospirales > Lachnospiraceae > VSOB01. The sequence goes on from CAYMEZ010000018.1 coordinate 29,403, forward strand.
GCGGTATGTTCGGCGGGCCTCCCGGCTTTGGTGCAGATTCCCGGATCAATGCAGAGGCAGTTGCGCTAAGTGAAGAGGATATGGAAGAGATTCAGGTATTTGTGCCGGGGCTTTCGGATGCGACCATTTCTTTTTCTACCAAGGCAGAGGTGGAAGGCGGAGATCTGGAAGAGGCTGTGTCCTACACAATAGCCGGTGTAAAGGCGAATTATGCCCAGATCAGCAATCTGGAGCTGGCACTGGGAGAATTTCTGACAGAGGAAAATGAAGAGGGCAAGGAAAAACTGTGTGTGCTGGGAGCGAATGCGGCAAAACAGATTTTTGGCAGCAGCTATGAGGCATACAACAATACCGTTTATATTGACAGCAGACCCTATGTGGTTTCTGGGGTGATTGAAGAGATGGGAACCGTTGCCTCAGGCATCAGTCCTGATGAAGCAGTTTTTATTCCCTATGCAACAGGGATCAAGTATCTGACAGGTGATGAGGTCAGCCCCACCATTACGGTGATCGCGGAAGACGTAGATCAGGTGCAGTCCATTATCGGTTATATTGAGGACGTGCTGCTGGACAGCTATCCCAATACCGAGTTTACCCTGTCTGATGCCGGCACGAAGATGGAAGCGGCTTCTAAATCCAATGAGACATTGCAGCTGTTATTGATCGCCATGGCATCCATTGTTTTTCTGGTTGGTGGGATCGGTATTATGAATGTACTGTTTGTATCTGTAAAGGAGAGGACAAATGAGATCGGTATTTTAAAGGCGATCGGCTGCAGCAGAAGGGATATTCTGACGGAATTTCTGATGGAAGCGGCATGTATCAGTCTGGTAGGAGCAGTGCTGGGAGTATTGCTGGGGCTGGGGATCACTCCTTTGGTCGAGAGCTTCTCTGTCAGAGTGGAACTGTCTGTGTCTGGGGCAGTGCTTTCCCTTGCCTTTGGCGTGATCACAGGAAGCATATTTGGATTTTATCCGGCATATAAAGCGTCTACACTGATCCCGGTTGTGGCATTGAACCATGAATAAGGCAGGTAACCTATGGAAAATACAGAATATCAAAAGCAAAAAAGGAAAAAGAAAAAGGGCAGAAAATATTTCTGGCTGATCTGCATACTGCTGGCAGCCTTTGCTCTTTGCTTTTTTTATCAGAAGCAAAGGGCGCAGGAGTCTGAGGTCGATCCAAATGCCCGTGAAGCAGTGGTTTTGGAAGAAGGTCAAAGCTGGCTTACCCTTAGGATAGAAACGATCATCGGAAATGAGATCAGGGCAGTGGAGACAAGGGATGAGATAGGCAGAAGCAAAGAGGCAGAGACGCAGGATGACAGAGGCAAAGAGACAGAGGCGCAGGCTGGCAGCCAGGGAGAGGTAAAGACCTATTGCATTCCGGTAGGGACTGCGGTGGTGACAAAGCTGGGAAGTGTAACTACTTTTTCCCGGCTGGCAGCAGGAGATAAAATCTGCTGTCTGATGGCTGACAGCGGCAAAGAGGCTGTTATTCTGAAAATTTGGATAGAGGAGTAGCATATGGCAGAGGAACTGATCAGAATTACAAACCTGAATAAAGGATATATGCTGGGAGAGGAAAAGGTTCCGGTATTAAAGGAGGTCTGCTTTACCGTTGCCCGGGGAGAATATGTGGCGATCCTGGGTCCCTCCGGTTCTGGAAAAACTACCTTGATGAATGTGATCGGCTGTATGGATATTATGGACAGCGGAGAATATTATCTGAATGGTGTTCCGATCCATGAAACTCCTCAGGAGGAGCTGACAGAGGTTCGTAATCGGGAAATTGGTTTCATATTTCAGAACTATCAGCTGATTCCGACCTATAATGTATTACAAAATATTATTATGCCGCTGGTAATCCGTGGTATGGGACATAAGGAGGCAGAGAAAAAATGTATGGAAACCATCCGGCTTTTAGGGATCGATCACAGGCTGGAGCATAAGCCCTCTGAGCTTTCAGGCGGACAGAAGCAGAGGGTGTCCATTGCAAGAGCGCTTGTGGGAGAACCGGCACTTTTGCTGGCGGATGAACCTACCGGTGCTTTGGACAGAGCCAGCGGACAGGAGGTATTAAGGCTCTTTAGGCAGCTGAATGAAATGGGACATACCATCGTTATGATCACGCATGATCTGCAGGTGGCAAGATCGGCAAAAAGGATCGTACATATCATTGACGGCGTGCTTTCTGAGGAGGAAGAGCCCTGAAGGGAACAGGAGATGTTTGGAAAAAGCCTTGTGAAAGCAGGGCTTTTTTGATACCCTATAAAGGGAGGCGGGAAAAGATGAAGCTGTTAGAAGAGAAAATACGTACAGATGGAATCGTAAAAGAAGGAAATGTATTAAAGGTAGATGGTTTTTTGAATCATCAGATGGACATTGCATTGTTCAATGAAATGGGAAAAGAATTCAGACGTTTGTTTCCAAGCGAGCGCATTACCAAAATTCTGACCATTGAGGCATCGGGGATCGGCATTGCCTGTATAGCGGCACAGTATTTTCAGGTACCGGTGGTTTTTGCCAAAAAGTCTCAGAGCATCAATCTGGATGGAGAGGTATATTCTACCAAAATTGAGTCCTTTACACACAAAAGGGTATATGACGTGATCGTTTCAAGGAAGTTTTTAAGTGAAAAGGATCATGTGCTTATCATAGATGATTTTCTTGCAAATGGCTGTGCAGTGGCAGGGTTGATCGAGCTGGTACAAAGTGCCGGGGCTGGCATAGAGGGCGTTGGCATCGCCATAGAAAAGGGCTTTCAGGAGGGCGGCAGACTGCTGCGGAGCAAAGGGATCAGAGTGGAATCGCTGGCGATCGTAGATGCCATGGATGATAAAACAGGAGAAATAACTTTCCGGGAACAGAAATAAGCAGCAGGAATGGATTCCGGGGATAAATTCCGAGGATGAGCTGCAGTGGATCATAAAAGACAAGGGCATGAATGGAAAGGCAGGAGAAAGCGTGCGGAAAAAAGAGAAAGTTACCAACCGGCTGATCGAAAGCTTTAAGGAGCTTGCCAAAAAAATTCCCATTGAAAAAATCACCATACAGGAGATCACAGACGGTGCAGGAGTCATCCGGCCTACGTTTTACAATCATTTTCAGGATAAATACCAGCTGTTAGAGTATATTTTCCAGTCAGAGATCATCAATCCGGTAAAGCCGCTGATCCACAATGATATGCTGGATGAAGCTGTGGTGCTGATCTTTGTGCAGCTGCAGAAGGAAAAGGAATTTTATGGAAGAGTCTACCGGATGGAGGGGCAGAATTCCTTTGAAAGCATTGTAAAAAAGAGTCTGTATGAAACCATTTTAGAGCTGGTTAATATTTCCTCAGGAAATAAGGTGTCTCATCACAAGCTGCTGTCCCATGAAATGCTTGCCAGCTATTATGGCGAGTTTCTGGGATTTATCGTGATCGCGTGGATACGTGACGGTATGAGGGTATCACCCAGAGAGATGCAGACGTTTTTTAATTATATTAAGGATCATTCTCTTTATGAGATCATTAAGGATATGGAATAAAAAGGAGGAGCAGAGTATGAATTTTTTTGACAAACTGGAGCAGACAGTAACGGAGACCGGACAGGGGATCAGCAGAAAGGCAAAGGAGCTGGCAGAGGTAACAAGACTGAAAAATCTGCTGCATACCTGTGAGCAGGTGATCGATCAGAATTACCGTGAGATCGGAAAAGCATATTTTGAAGCCCACAAGGAGGAAGCGGAAAATGAATATGCAGATCAGATGAAAGCGATCAAGGAAGCGCAGCAGGGCGCGGAAGCATTAAAGGAGCAGATCAAAAATGTCAGCAACTAGCTGACAGTACAGAAAGAGGCTGATATGAAATAGCAAAAGGCTTTCCCAGAGACAGAGGGGAAAGCCTTTTTGATTTTTCATTTATTCAGTTCCGGTAATAGGTGTAGACAGTCCGGGAATGCCGGAAATCTGTCCCGTATCCTGAGGCAAATCGGAAGCCTCTGGATTCGTAATGGCTTCGGGCAGTACCACACCTGCCTGCAGGGCATTCATCTGCATCTCCAGCCGCTGCTGGGCGATCAGGGCATCTGCACCTGGCTGCAGGAAAAACTCAGCATTGTGAGGACATTTCTCAATGTTGCTTTCTGCCAGCGCCGGGTCACCGGTCTGAAGCGGATCGGTGGCAGGATCGCCGGATGGAGGCGCTGTTGTCTGTGAAGCACTGCCGCCTAAAGCGGTATCCTCTGGCGGGATCAGCTCCAGAGCGCCTGGTACACGGAAAGGACATTCATCGGATGCAGGGAGCATGCTGTAAGCACAGACCATACCGGAATAGTGCACGTTGCAGCTCTCAGTAGGAACGGTCCCTTCGGTAAAATATTCGCTTTTCAGGGTAGCATCACAAAGACCTGTAACAGGCAGCTTGCCGGATTTGCTGCAGACAGTAGCACTGACAAGACCGGCTGGCCGATTAAAGGACTGATTAGGCAGCTCCTCGTGGATCTTTGACATTACAGCACGCCACAGCACCTTGGCAAGATTTTTTTCAGTACCGGTGAGCTTTACGTTGTTGTCATAGCCTGCCCAGGTAGTTGCTGTATAGTACGGTGTATAGCCTGCAAACCATACGTCATTATAATCCGAGGTAGTACCTGTTTTTCCGGCGATCGCCATATTGCCAAAGTTGACAGCACCGCCAGTACCGGAGGTAACAACATCCTCCATGGCATCTGTCAGCAGAAAAGCAGTGGTTTCCTTGATGACACGGTGGCTTGCCGGCTTGGAGTTGTCAAGGATCAGCTTGCCGTCATGGTCTACCACCTTTGTGTACAGGGTAGGCTTATAATAGGTGCCGCCATTTGCGATAGCAGCATATGCGGCGTTCAGCTCTTCGTTGGTAACGCCCAGCGTAATGCCGCCAAGGGCAAGGGACTGCTGAATATCACTGAAGATCTGTCCATTGACCTCGTAGCGGTCTTTTATGGTAGTAAATCCAAAATTGATCAGATAATCGTAGCCTAACTGGGGTGTGATCTTGGTCAGTGTCTTTACGGCAATGATATTTAAGGAATCCCGGATACCGTCCCGGAGAGAGCAGAGCCCTCTGTATTTGTTGCCGTACCAGTTGGATACCGGTCTGCCGTCTGCATAATTAAAGGGTGCATCATTAAATACATTTGCAAGGGTCAGACCTGCACTGTCAAGAGCCGGCGCATAGGTGGAAACCACCTTAAAGGTAGAACCGGGCTGACGCTTGGCATCTGTGGCGCGGTTCAGCGTCCGGCTTGCTTCCTTTGCTCCACGTCCGCCTACCATTGCCATCACGTAGCCAGTGCTCTGATCCTCTACCGTGATCGTAACCTGAGGCTGGGGAGTAAGGGAAACCTTTTCGGCGATCTCAGTATCCCCTGAAGAGATAACAGCTGCCTTATATGCATCGATTGCCTCATATGCCTCCTCCTGAGAAGCAAAAAGCATATTGAAGCCTGTCTTTTCCTGCTTAAAATAAGCCTTGAACATTTCCGAGCTGTGATTTTCGATCTCACCGTTAGCCTTTTCTACAGAAAGCTCATAGTTCAAAAGCCATTTGGTGTTTTCCGGGAAATTGTCCGGATTGGTAAATGCTTCGTCACAGATCCGCTGGATGGTGCTGTCCTGTGTGGCATAAATGCTCAGGCCACCGCTGTATAACAGGTTGTATGCCTGGGTTTCATTGTAGCCTGCAACATTGACCAGATCATCTAATACATCCTCTGTGAGTGCGTCCACAAAGTATGTATATACGGAATCGTCCTCAGATTCTTCATTTACCGTCTGGATACGGGAATAGACATCGTCCTTGCTTGCAGTATCATATTCCTCCTGAGTGATATAGCCCTGCTCCAGCATATGGGAGAGAACTGTTTTCTGACGTTTTTCGTTTTCATCAGGATGGGAGATCGGGTTGTAGCGGGACGGATTCTGGGTAATGGCAGCGATCACCGCACATTCGGACAGCTTGAGCTCATAGACCGGCTTCCCGAAATAGCGCAGAGAAGCAGCCTGTACTCCCAGCGTATTCTGTCCAAGGTTAATGGTGTTCATATAGTTTTCCAGGATCTTATCCTTGTCCATGACCTTTTCCAGCTCAAGGGCAAGATACTGCTCCTGAATCTTACGCTTGATCTTTTCCGGTGTGGTTTCACTTGTCCAGCCTTCAAAAACATTATTTTTCAGAAGCTGCTGGGTAATGGTGCTGGCACCCTGGGACAGATCCCTGTTTTTGATGGCAATGACACCGGCACGGATGATTCCCTTGATGTCAATGCCGTTATGCTCATAAAAACGTTCATCCTCAATGGCAACAAAGGCATGGGCCAAATCCTCCGGGATCTGCTGCATGGAAACCGGGATACGGTTGCTGTCAGCAGCTACCAGTTTGGCTAACTGGTGTCCCTCAGAATCATATACAAAGGTAGAAAAACCGGATGGAGATACATCGATACGGGAAATATCCGGCGCAGAGCTTAAAATACCTTTAAAGATACCAAGTCCCATGCTGGCACCCAGAATGACTGCTGCAATGAGAGCGATCAGCACTGCTTTTGTTATGAGAAGGGTCAGCTTGTGACCCCATTTGGTTGAAGTAGATTGGAGTTCCTTTTGTTTCCTTCGGATTCCTTTCTTTCCATAGTTCATGAATAATGCCTCCCTTGGAAAATTCTTTTATAGTATAACAAAAAGCCGTTGGTAAATAAAGGATTTTCTGTAATATTAAGAATTCTTCACATTTTCTGCGGCTTTTATTCTATGGCAGGAAAATCAGAAAAGAGAATGGAAAATCCAAGGTAAGTTCTTTCATTTTTATGAAAAACCTGTTATTCTAAAATATAGTACTTAATTTTGGAGCAGGTAGATGGAAAAACAAAACCGGGTAGAAAGCTATCGCATCATAGCAAAAAAAGGATATGGAGAGATCGTGGAAAAGAAATCGCGGTTTATTGCCACACTGGCACCTGTAGACTCTGAAGAGGAGGCACTTGCCTTTGTTGAGGCTGTCCGCAAAAAGTATTATGATGCAAGACATAACTGCTTTGCCTTTATTACAGGCAGAGACGGCAAAATGGAAAAATGCAGCGATGACGGCGAGCCCAGCGGCACAGCCGGCAGACCCATGCTGGAGGTGCTGAGGGGAAGGGAACTGACCAACGTGGCAGTGGTAGCAACCCGCTATTTTGGAGGCACGCTGTTAGGGACAGGAGGGCTTGTAAGAGCCTATACCCAGGCAGTGCAGGCAGCACTGGAGGACTGTGATATAATTACCATGCGTCTGGGACTGCGATACCGGATCACGGCAGATTATACCCTGACCGGAAAATTGCAGCATCTGTTTGCAAAAAGACAGGTTACGATAGAAGATACGGTTTATACTGATAAGGTAGCCTTTTGCGTGCTTGTGCCCTTTGCTAAAGAGGAAGCTCTGAAAAAGGATGTGACAGAAGCAACAGCGGCAAAGGCTGGAATGGAAAAAATAGAAGAAGCATATTATGAGGATAGCAGCCGGGACATGTAAAGACAGACGGCAGAAAAAATAACGAAGGCAGGTGGACAGCATGGATGAACTGAGAGAAGAAATGGACGATTTAAGAGAGCTGCTGGAAACAAAGCAGTACACCAGACTCAGACAGAATCTGGCAGAGCTGAATGATGCAGATATTGCCGCATTTTTAGAGGAGCTGGACGAGGAAGACCTGCTCAAGGTGTTCCGCATTCTGCCCAAATCCAGTGCGGCAGACGTATTTGCCTATCTGGAGGTGGACAGTCAGCAGATGATCATTACCTGCCTGTCTGAGAAGGAAGCAGCAAATATCATCGATAACCTGATGGCAGATGATGCTACAGACCTTTTGGAAGAGATGCCTGCCAATATCGTAAAAAAGCTGCTTGCAAATGCCAGCCCGGAGACCAGACGGGACATTAACCATCTGCTCCGGTATCCGGAGGACAGTGCCGGAAGCATTATGACAGTGGAGTATGTGGATCTGAAGGAAAACATTACGGTACAGGAGGCAATAGAGAGAATCCGTAAGGTAGGGGTGGACAGTGAGACCATCAATATCTGTTATGTACTGGACAGCAAACGCACCCTGGTAGGTACGGTGGCACTGAGATATCTGCTGATCAGTCCTGAGGACGAGATCATTGGGGACATCATGCATGAAAATGTTATTTCTTTAAATACCCTGATGGATCAGGAGGAGGTTGCCAGACAGTTCCAGAAATACGACTTTACCTCCATGCCGGTAGTGGATAACGAAAACCGTCTTGTGGGTATCATCACAGTCGATGACGTTGTGGATATCATGCAGGAGGAAGCAACGGAGGATATGGAAAAGATGGCAGCGATCGTGCCCTCTGATAAGCCATATATGAGAACCGGTGTTTTTGAAACCTTTCAGAAAAGAATCCCCTGGCTGCTGCTGCTGATGATCTCAGCTACCTTTACAGGCAGGATCATTACCTCCTTTGAGGATGCCCTCAGCAGCTGCGTGGTGCTGACTGCCTTTATCCCTATGCTGATGGATACCGGAGGAAATGCAGGAGGACAGGCGAGTGTTACCATTATCCGCGGTCTTTCCTTAAATGAAATAGAGTTTGGCGATATGCTGAAGGTGATCTGGAAGGAAAGTCGTGTGGCATTTTTGTGCGGCGTGGTATTGGGAAGCGCAAATTTTGTAAAGCTGCTGTTTCTTGACCGTGTAGGAATAGCAGTGGCAGGCGTGGTGTGCCTGACTCTTGTGCTGACTGTGTTTATTGCAAAGATCGTAGGCTGCTGTCTGCCGATGTTTGCAAAAAAGGTAGGCTTTGACCCGGCAGTTATGGCAAGTCCCTTTATCACCACGATCGTAGATGCCATTTCACTAATGGTCTATTTTCAGATCGCGGCAACGCTTTTACAGCTTTAAGGATGAAAAAGTGTTCAGACAGTATGGACGAAGGAGATTTGAAATCACATGGAAAATGAAAAACAGACCAGGGAGCAGATGCTGGGAACGAAAAAGATAGGACCGCTGCTGGTAAAGCTGGCACTTCCATCCATTACGGCCCAGCTGATCAATCTGCTGTACAATCTGGTTGACCGCATTTACATCGGTCATATGGAGGGCGATGGTGCTCTGGCACTGACAGGACTTGGAGTAACACTTCCGATCATCATGCTGATCTCTGCTTTTTCTGCCCTGATCGGATACGGCGGTGCTCCCCGGGCGGCGATCTTTATGGGCAGGGGAGAAAAGGAAAAGGCAGAGGAGATTCTGGGAAACTCTGTTACGGCGATCCTTGTGATCGCTCTCTGCCTGACCGTTTTTGTCAGCCTGTGGAAGGAGCCGATCCTGCTTTTGTTTGGAGCCAGCAGTGAGACACTGCCCTATGCAAAGGATTATATCGGGATTTATCTGCTGGGAACCTTATTTGTGCAGACGGCGCTGGGACTGAATTCCTTTATTACCTCTCAGGGCTTTGCCAGCATCAGTATGCTGACAGTTTTGATCGGTGCAGTGTTAAACATCGTGCTGGATCCGATCCTGATCTATGGCTTTGGAATGGGCGTAAAGGGCGCTGCACTTGCTACCATAGCATCCCAGGGCGTATCGGCATTCTGGGTGGTGCGTTTTCTCAGCGGAGAAAAAAGTATCCTTCGTATCCAGAAAAAATATTTAAAGATCCGCAAAAGTGTGCTTTTGCCGGTACTGGCACTGGGAATTTCCCCCTTTGTCATGATGTCTACGGAAAGTCTGCTTTCCCTGTGCTTTAATACCTCCCTGCAGAAATACGGCGGAGATATGGCAGTAGGCGCAATGACGATCCTAAGCAGTGTGATGCAGTTTGCAATGCTGCCATTGCAGGGACTGACTCAGGGGATGCAGCCCATTGTCAGCTTCAATTATGGTGCAAAAAATGCAGACAGGGTACGGCAGACCTTTCGCTTAACCCTTTTTACCAGCGTTTTTTATACCGGCATTATCTGGCTGCTTTGTATGCTGATGCCAAAGGCTCTGGCAGGAATCTTTACCTCTGAGCCGGAGCTGATCGATTATGCATCCGGGGCGCTTGTGATCTATATGGCATCGATTTTTCTGATGGGAGCACAGCTTGCCTGTCAGCAGACCTTTTTGGCACTGGGCAATGCAAAGGCTTCCCTGTTTCTGGCGTGCTTTAGAAAGCTGATCCTGCTGATCCCGCTGATCTATATTCTGCCAGCCTTTTTTGAGGATAAGACCTTTGCGGTATTTCTGGCAGAGCCGGTAGCAGATGCCATCGCTGTAATAACGACTGTTATTTTATTTTTGTATACCTTTAAAAGGACTATGGCAGATCTGGAAAAAGAGAGAGGATAGGAAGATGAAACTGATTTCATGGAATGTAAACGGACTGCGTGCCTGTGTGGGAAAGGGCTTTTTAGAGTTTGTAAAGGAGCAGGATCCTGATATTATGTGTGTGCAGGAGACAAAGCTGCAGGAAGGTCAGATCGACCTGCCCCTTCCGGGCTATCATCAGTACTGGAATTATGCGGAGAAAAAGGGCTATTCCGGGACGGCGCTTTTTACGAAAACAGAGCCGATCAAGGTAACCTATGGGATCCAGAGAACGGAGCATGACAAAGAAGGACGGGTGATAACAGCAGAATTTGCGGATTTTTATGTTGTGACAGTCTATACGCCCAATTCCCAGAACGAGCTGGCGAGACTGCCTTACCGGATGGAATGGGAGGAGGCCTTTCTGGCTTATTTAAAAGGGCTGGAAGAGAAAAAACCAGTTGTTTTCTGCGGGGATCTGAATGTGGCACATCAGGAGATCGATTTAAAAAATCCTAAGACCAACCGGAAAAATGCCGGTTTTACAGATGAAGAGCGGGCAAGATTTACCCAGCTTTTAAAAAATGGCTTTATTGACACCTTCCGTTATTTCTATCCTGATGCAGAGGGGATCTATTCCTGGTGGTCTTACCGCTTTAAGGCAAGAGAAAAGAATGCAGGCTGGCGTATTGACTATTTTGTGGTGTCAGAATGTCTGAAAAAGCGGCTGGCGGATGCAATGATCTATACACAGGTACAGGGCTCAGACCACTGTCCTGTAGGGCTGGAGATGAAGGAAAGTGAATGTGAAGGATAATCGTATCGGGAAGTGGATCTGTTTTGGGATCCTCTATCTGACCTGTTTTGAAATGCTGGAAAGCAGAACCACAGAATTTCATGTGATACACACCATGCTGGATGACAAGATTCCCTTTTGTGAGTATTTTATCCTGCCTTATCTGCTTTGGTTTCCCTATGTGGGCATGACGATCCTGTATTTCAGCATGGGCGGAGTTGCGCAAAAGGAGAATGATGATTTTTTTGCTTATATGCTGTGGGGAAGTGTCATTTTTCTGACAATTTCCCTGCTCTATCCCAATATGCAGGATCTACGTCCCCAATATCCGGGGGAGGGATTCTGTGCATGGCTGGTACGCTTTATTTACCGTACCGATACGCCTACCAACATCCTGCCCAGTCTGCATGTCTACAATTCCGTGGCATGTCTGGTGGCAATGATGAAGAACAGGGCGTGCAGACAAAAGAAGGGGCTGATGGCAGGGGCTTGTGTACTGACCTTTTTCATCATACTTTCTACTATGTTTTTAAAGCAGCACAGCACTGTAGATGTGGCAATGGCGCTTTTCTGCAACGCAGCGGTATATCATATCGTGTACCGGATGCAGGAAAATGGCGCATATCATGCAAAGCGAAGGTTCTGGCGTGACCGGATGCAGGAGATTTAGTACAGACAATATAATAAAAACTTATATACCGCATAATAAATATTGATTTTACTTATAGTGTATTTTGAAATATACTGGGTAAGGAAACGAAAACTGGAAAAAGCAGTGACCGGCTCAGACAGGGGCTGGGACTGAAAACAGATGGAGGAAAATATGGTAAAGGCGGTTGTAGGAGCGAACTGGGGAGACGAAGGAAAAGGAAAGATCACGGATATGCTGGCAAGGGAAGCTGATATTGTCATCCGCTTTCAGGGAGGTGCCAATGCAGGACATACTATTGTAAATCATTATGGAAAGTTTGCACTGCATACACTGCCTTCTGGTGTATTTTATGATCATATCACAAGCATTATCGGCAATGGGGTAGCACTGAATCTTCCCATTCTTTTTCAGGAGATCAGATCTCTTACGGACAGAAATGTGCCGGCACCTAAGCTGTTGATCTCAGACAGGGCACAGATCGTAATGCCCTATCATATCTTATTTGACCAGTATGAGGAGGAGCGGCTGGGCGGCAGATCCTTTGGTTCTACAAAATCAGGTATTGCTCCCTTTTATTCTGATAAATATGCAAAGATCGGTTTTCAGGTCAGTGAGCTGTTTGATGAGGAGCTTTTGCAGGAAAAGGTACAGCGTGTCTGTGAGATGAAAAATGTTGTGCTGGAGCATCTGTATAAAAAGCCCTGCATAGATCCTGAGGAGCTGCTTGAAACTCTCCATGAATATCGGGAAATGGCAGCCCCCTATGTATGTGATGTGTCTGCTTATCTGGATCAGGCGATCCGGGAGGGCAAAAATATTTTACTGGAAGGACAGTTAGGTACTTTAAAAGACCCGGATCATGGCATTTATCCCATGGTAACCTCTTCCTCTACGCTGGCTGCCTATGGTGCCATCGGTGCAGGCATTCCGCCTTATGAGATCAGGCAGATCATTACGGTATGTAAGGCATATTCCTCTGCGGTAGGTGCAGGTGCATTTGTTTCTGAGATATTTGGGGAGGAAGCAGATGAACTGAGACGGCGCGGTGGAGACGGCGGCGAATACGGTGCAACAACAGGACGGCCCAGACGGATGGGCTGGTTTGACTGCGTAGCTTCCAGATACGGCTGCCGTTTGCAGGGAGCAACTGACGTAGCATTTACCGTACTGGATGTGCTGGGCTATCTGGATGAAATCCCGGTATGCACCGGCTACGAGATCGATGGAACGATAACGGAAGATTTTCCGGTTACAGCAAAGCTGGAAAAGGCAAAGCCGGTGCTGACTGTGCTGCCCGGCTGGAAATCAGATATACGCGGCATCAAAAACTACGAGGAGCTGCCAGAGAACTGCCGCAGATATATTGAATTTATAGAAGAAAAGCTGGGTTATCCGATCACGATGGTCAGCAATGGACCGGGACGTGAGGACATCATTTACAGAAAAAGCCCACTGAGCATCAGATAAGCAGAAAAGAAAGCAGCCTGTCAAGCTCTGCTGCTGATGACAGGCGCACTGACGATAGGTAAAAGCTCATCCAAGCGTTGTATGGAGTAGGAAATATCCATATGCGCAGGGATGGGCTTTTTGTCTGGATTGTACCAGCAGCAGGCAATCCCTGCACCGATGCCGCCCTGCATATCACTGGTCAGGGAATCTCCTACGATTATGGTCTCTTCCTTTTTCAGATCTGGGATCTGTGCAAAGCATTTTTCAAAAAATGCCAAAGCAGGTTTTTCATATCCCAGCTCTTCAGAAATAAAGCAGCCGTCCATCAGCTCATCCAAATGGCTGAGAGATAAGCGGCTTTTCTGCGTAGAGGCAACGCCATTTGTCACGATGTACTGCCGATGGGTCTGGTGCAGTCTGGTGCAAAGCTCAAGGGCTCCTTCCATATAATAATACACGCTGCCCAGCAGCTGCTGATAGGTGTCGCGGATCAGAGGCACATCCACATTGTTCATACCGATCTCTTGAAAAAAAGTGGCAAAGCGCTGCTTTAAAAGCACTTCCCTTGTGATCTCGCCGCGTTCCAGCATCTGCCAGTAGGCGGTATTGATCCTGTCATAGCACTGGAGCAGTGCATCGCCTGGTGTCAGACCAGCCATAGTCATGCACCGGTCAAAGGCATATTTTTCTGCCTTATTAAAGCTCAGCAAAGTATTGTCTAAATCCCAGAGAATTGTTGTGTACATATGCGCCCTCCTTATGGTAAAATTTTAGCAGATGCAGAGAAGGGATGCAAGAATGAACAATTTAGAATACTATAAGGTATTTTATTATGTGGCAAAGCAAGGCAGTCTGACAGAGGCGGCAAAAAAGCTTGCTGTTTCCCAGCCGGCAGTAAGTCAGTGCATCAGGCTGCTGGAGCAGCAGGCAGGTACCAGACTTCTTGTACGCGGCCCACGGGGCGTAAGGCTGACTCAGGAGGGAAAGCTTCTGTTTACCTATGTGGAGAATGCCATCGGACAGATCCAGCAGGGTGAAAAACGGCTGCAGCAGCTATTAGAGCTGGAGCTGGGAGAGATCCGCATTGGTGCCAGCGATATGACGCTGCAATTTTATCTGCTGCCTTATCTGGAGCTGTTCCACGAAAAATATCCTGAGATCAAGGTAACAGTGACCAATGCGCCTACCCCGGAGACGATCCGGTATCTGGCAGAGGAAAAGATTGATTTTGGCGTTGTAAGCGAGCCGATCTGCCAAAAGGAGGAGCTGCAGGTCCGGGTGGTAAGAAAAATTCAGGATACCTTTGTGGCAGGGAAACGATTCTTGGAATATAAGGATAAAAGCCTTTCTTTCAGGGAACTGGAAAAGCTGCCGATCATCTCGCTGGAGAAAAATACCAGCACCAGAAGCTATCTGGATGGCTACCTAAAGGAAAATGGAGTGGAGCTTCATCCGGAGTTTGAGCTTGCTACCAGCGATATGATCGTACAGTTTGCTGTTCGCAATCTGGGAGTAGGCTGTGTAGTAAAAGACTTTGCAAAGGAGCAGTTAAAGGCAGGCACGCTGTTTGAACTGCAGTTTGAGGAGCAGATCCCGAAGCGCAGCTTTTGCGTGATCACCAGTCCTAAAACGCCCTTGTCTGTTGCGGCAGAAAATCTGCTGAAGCTATTGGAAAGTAAGGAGAAAAGGGATGATCAGAAATATTGTATTTGACATTGGAAATGTACTGACAGATTATACATGGAATAAATACCTGCACACCTTTGGATTTTCAGAGGAGGTCTGTGAAAGAGTAGCTGCGGCTACTACCAAAAGTAAGGAATGGGGCGAATTTGACAGAGGTGCATTAAGGGATGAGGAGATCGTAGATCTGCTGGTAAAAAATGATCCGGGAGTAGAAAAAGAGATCCGTCAGTTTACAGCGGATATGTCCGGTCTGGTAGAGCGGCTGGATTATGCGATCCCGTGGATACAGGAACTGAAGTCAAAGGGCTATCATGTATATTATCTTTCTAATTTCTCAGCAAAAGCGGAAAAGGAATGTGCCCATGCACTGGATTTTATTCCTTATGCAGACGGCGGCATCCTGTCCTATCAGGAAAAGCTGATCAAGCCGGAGCCGCAGATCTATCAGCGCCTTTTGGAAAAATATGCTCTGTTGCCTGAGGAATGTGTTTTTCTGGATGATGTAGAGGAAAATGTAGAGGGCGCAAAAGCCCAGGGCTACCATGCATTTGTGTTTACCACCAGAGAAAAGGCAGTGACCGATCTGGAAACGCTGGGTGTGAAATAGTCCTCTGGCTGCCGGAAGGAAGCCTGTCTTTATTTATCCTCATCCTGAGCAGGCTGGCTGTCCTTGCTGTCGGCAGAATACGCGTCTGCCTGTCTGTTTTTAACACCTTGTATCAGGAGCAGATAGACCCACAAAAGAATGGGAACACCAATGGTGGCAACGATGCTTGCCTGAAAGAGCTTGTCCCAGCTGGGGATGTTGAGAAATGCAGTGATCAGGGCTGCCAGATAGAGAAGCACAAGGGCTGCAACACCGATCAGGGCTGCAAGGGAGCGTTTGTTTTTGTGAAATTTCATGTAAATATCCTTTCTTTTGCGCCCCGCAGGGCTGAAATGGTGGTCTGAAAGCATTTGCTTTTGAAAATCAAAGACATGGGCACAATATAACATAAAAATCTCAGAAGTGCAATTCTGGAAAATTTTTACAATGATCTAAAACCTTGTATAGTATAATATTGTAAAATGTAGTATAAATAAAATAAAAAGTATAATATTGCAGGAGGATGAAAGATGCAGATTATCAAAGCAACAGATTATGACAAAATGAGCCGCAGGGCAGCAAATATCATTGCGGCGCAGGTGCTTATGAAGCCGGATTGTGTACTGGGACTGGCAACAGGCTCTACACCGATCGGAACCTATAAGGAGCTGATCGCAAAATTTGAAGCAGGAGAGCTGGATTTTGGAGATGTAACAAGCATCAATCTGGATGAATACAAGGGACTTTCTCCAGAAAATGACCAGAGCTACCGCTACTTTATGAACCACAATTTATTTGATTATGTTAATATCAATCCGGAAAGAACCTTTGTGCCCAATGGGCTTGAGGCTGATGCTGAAAAGGCTTGCGAGGAATATAATGAGATCATCCGCAGCGTTGGAGGTATCGATCTGCAGCTTTTGGGACTTGGACACAACGGACACATCGGATTTAATGAGCCGGCAGATGTATTTGAAAAGGATACACACTGTGTTGATCTGACACAGAGCACCATTGATGCCAATGCCCGTTTCTTTGCTTCCATGGAGGATGTGCCAAAGCAGGCATATACCATGGGGATCAGAACCATCATGCAGGCAAAAAAGATCGTGGTAGTGGTAAGCGGAAAGGATAAGGCAAAGATCGTAAAGGAAGCCTTTTTCGGTCCGGTAACCCCTAAGGTTCCCGCATCTGTTCTGCAGCTTCATCCAGATGTAGTGCTGATAGGAGATGA
Organism: uncultured Lachnospiraceae bacterium; assembly: GCA_964389835.1. GTDB lineage: Bacteria > Bacillota > Clostridia > Lachnospirales > Lachnospiraceae > VSOB01. The sequence goes on from CAYMEZ010000018.1 coordinate 46,122, forward strand.
GGAGGCACTGTCACTGATCTGACAGAGAAAATAAAAGCTGGGGGCTGCTGCTCCATAGATGGTCATTCATCTATGGAGCAGCAGCCCCCTCCTCAGCTGTAAGCAGTCCGCTCAGGCGCAAAGAATTCGCAGGCGAACGCTTTGTTATTTATTTTCTGCCGCAGCATTTTTTGTATTTTTTACCGCTTCCGCAGGGACATGGATCATTGGGATAAACCTTGTCACCTTTTACGATAGTAGTGGAGGTTTTCTGCTCCTTATAAAGGGCTTTTCTTGTTTCTTCATCGAAGATGTGGTTCCATTCCTCCAGACCATACAGCCAGTCTGCTCCAGCAGCCACCATATTTTTGTATAACAGAGGCTTGTCAAAGCAAAGGCTGACCTTGGTATCCTCATCCATTTCTTCGATGGGATTTGCTTCCTTCAGACTGTCATTGATACCGTCCAGAAATCCGGTCATTGTCAGAATATCTACTTCATATTTGTCAGCCAGCTCCTTTACCGTACCCTCTACTACTTCATCGGGATTTTTCAGAAGCTGTGCATAAATCTCTTTTTCCTTCTGGAAATAAGCACCCCACAATCTTTGCAGGTCTCCTTTATTTGCCTTTTCATCATAGGCTTTATCTCGCCATTGCTGTAATAATGTCATTTCAGTTTCCCCTTTATTATCATAATCTTTGTATTCTGGGACAATACATCAGATCGTCCGCCAACATTATATAACAAATTCGGATTTCTGTCCATATGGGAAGAGGATGGGATTTTTCGGGAAAAATATTTGTTTTTGTGTAGAAAATTTCGTTAAGGAGGAGAAAGATGAGCTTAGCTGGCAGTTGTATAATCTCAATCGGTATCTTGGGCGGGATACTGTCGAGCAAAACGAATCTTCACTACACTCTTACATACATTATTTATCTTCTTCATCCAGCCATTCTTTTAATTTCTTTTGCAATAACTTTTTATCCGGTAAATACAATTTATATTCCTTTGCATATATATTTGCATCTTTAGGCAAAGTCAAATCAACCAACGCTTCATCACTCTGTTTACAAAGCAGAATGCCTATTGTTGGATTTTCTCCCTCTACTCTCTCATAACGGTCAAAATAATTGACATACATCTGCATCTGCCCTAAATCCTGATGTGTCAGCTCATCAATCTTGAAATCAATGAGGACATAGCACTTTAGCAGTCTATTATATAGCACCAAATCCACATAAAAATTCTTGTCATTGAATGAAAATCTTTTTTGCCTTTGTTCAAACAAAAAGCCTTTTCCCAACTCCAACAAAAACTTTTGCATTTTCTCAATTACTGCTGACTCTAAATCACTTTCATGGTAAGCAGCTTTATCTTCCAATCCGGCAAATTCCAATACATACGGTGTATGTAAAATATCTTCTGGCTTTTGTGGAACTGCGCCCTCATTCGCCAATCGCATAACATTATTTTTATTTCTGCTCAATGCAAGTCTTTCATACAAGCTGGAGTTAAACTGTCTTTTTAACGTGCTTACATTCCAATTTGAGCGTATGGCTTCTTTCTCATAAAACTCTCGTTCTTCCCGATCTTCAATACGCATAAGTATCTGATAATGTGTCCAGCTCAGCTTAAATGGTACTTTTTTATAAGCAGCTTCTAATTGTCCAATTTCCGATTGGACAATTCCAAAAGCCTGTTCAAATTGTCCAATTCCCGATTGGATAATTGTATCTTCCCTATCTCTATATGCCATATAGAACTGCCGCATTCCAGCTACATTACTTCTTGAAAAGCCTCTTCCATATTCCTCAGTCAGATAGGCAGATAATGAGTCGATTACTTTTGTTCCGTACTTTGCTCTCTCAGCTCCCTGCTGTTCCTGTTCCACAATATACCGTCCCAACAAAAAGCTCGTCAAAACTGTTATTGCATTCGCCATCTGTCCCATATTGCTTCTGGCACTATCAATCAAATTTTTTGATTTTTCATACAGGCTCTTAAATTCTCTATCATCTAGGTTTTCCATTTTTTCATCATCCATGCCAATACCTCCAAATCGTAATATATTCAAAACGGAATACACAGAGTTCCACGATCAATTCATAATACATACACTAAAATTATATCCTACTAATACCAATTTCTCAATCAGGTTGTATACAAAAATTTATGACGATTTATTTTGCTAAAAAGGCAGAACATTCTGTTTTTTAATAGTAATGCCATCCAATGCAAAATATTATAATGACCGTCTAGTAGATTTAAAACCTTTAAGGAAGCCATATTCTTTATATGAGAGAGTTTTAAAAGTATTTTATAAAAAGCCTGTATAAGGTTAAAGAAAGTGGACATACTATGAGTAGTCAAAAGGATTCCCTCCTTTGATGAAGCTTTTACAAAAGATACGAAAATACTTATCCTCCCCTAAAATGGCCTCCGGGGCTGCAAAATGCGGCTTCGGGGGTTTTGTGATTTTTGCAAAAGGGGGAATAAAAAAACAGAAATGTGGAATGCTAAAAGGGCAAAATGGGAAAGGAGCAAACAAGATGGTACAATTAGACTGTAATGTAGCAAACTGTGTATACAACAAAGAGAAAAGCTGCTGTAAAGGGGATATTATGGTTGGCGGCAAGCACGCACAGCAGAAGGATGAGACCTGCTGCGAAAGCTTTGCCGGAAAAAGAGGAAAGGACTCTTATGTGAGTGCACTGGAGCATCCATGCAGAACCATCAGCATTGACTGTGAGGCAGGAAACTGCCAGTACAATAAAAACTATAAATGTCATGCAGAGCATGTTGATATTACCGGAAATGGTGCATGTGACTGTAGACAGACTGCCTGCGGTACTTTTAAAAAATAAAAAAACAGGCGATCTGAAGGAAATGGTGCAGGCTTTTATGCTGGATTTTTTTTACGGAGCTTTTTTAGATCCAGCATATGCAGCTTGCCGGAAAGAAGGACAAGCTCGCTTTGCTGGCAGAAAAGATCCATTGCTGTAATAAAAAAGTCTGCAATGACATCAATGGCAACTGCGATCGCCAGCCCCTCTAAAGGGAGTCCCAGCTGCTGGAAGAGAATGGTACAGAGTGCCACACTGCCTCCGGGGATGGGAGGAGCAGCAACTGTTAAAATAACGGAGATCAGGATCGTCATGATCGTCCAGACCGGAGTGACTGAAACATCATAGATCTCTGCCATACAGAAGGCAAGAACGATAAATTCCATGACAGAACCGATACCGAATACGATCTGTCCAAGGGGCACGCCAAAATTAACGATTTTTTTGTCGATGCCCAGCTGATTTTCGCAGATATCCATTGTGGCTGCCATTGCTGCAGAAGAAGAGGCAGTGGTCAGCCCGATAAAAAAGGGCGGCATCATTTTACCCAGAACGATAACAGGGTCTGCTTTCAAGGTCAGGCAGAGAAAACCTAAGTATAGGAGCATAACAGAAAAACCGCCTAAAATAAGGAAAAGAGGCGCTTTATATGCTTCCAGCAAAACGGTAAAGCTGCCGGAAAGGATCATCTGAAAAAAGCTCAGGAATATAACAAGGGGAAGAAAGGAGCATATTACCTCCAGAATGAGCTGTACCAGACTGTCTGCCTGCTGGATAAAGGCTGCGATCAGAGAGGTTTTGCTGCCAAGCACCAGAAGTGCGATCCCGGTGATCGCGGCAAGAAAGATGATCTGCAAAAAGTTTCCCTGGATAAAAGGGGTCAGCAGATCGGTAGGTACGATGCCAAGCAGCATACTAAAGGGAGCAGAAAGGTCAATGCTCCCAGCTTCTGTACCATTTGAAAGATCAAAGAATGGCAGGATACAGAGGGTAAACAATGTCGGAAGCAGAATCATCATCAGAAGCATGTGGCTCAGCATTTTTTTGCCGATATTGGTCAGGGTGGAAACATCGCCGATGCTGCAAATGCTCCATGCCACAGACAAAAAGATCATAATACCGGCAACGGCATTGAGCAGTCCAAGATAGGTGTCAGAAACAGGCATGAGAAGCTTAAGGAGAAGAAAGTCCCTGGCTTCTTTGGAAAGCTGGACTGACAAAGCGCCGCATACCAGTGCAAGAGCTATAGCTGCCAGAATAGAGATCATCTGGGAGCGTTTCTTTTTCTTAGGAGTAAAGACAATGACATTCTGTCCGTTTCTGTATTTCCAGTCAGGAGCCATGCCCATGCCAGCCATCAGCAGACGGGAAAAGTCCTCCTCGTCATCGGAAACAAAGGGATTATAGCTGCTGCCAGTTACGGATAATTCGATGCGCAGCCTGCCAAAACGACAGACACATTTTAAATGGCAGGAGGTATTTTCCCCGAAGGTCTCCTGATAGTTCAAAAGAGTATCTTCTAATGCCAGCGTAACACGCAGAATGTCTTTTGCTTCAAGATCGTATTTTCCCAGAAACGAAGAAACGGTTTCTACGGTGTTTGCGATGTGTTCATTTGTGATCGGAAAGGTATTCATTTGGTATCCCCTTGCTGCTGAAATAACTGAGAGCATCCGCCCTGCTTTTATCCTTATACCAGATTTTAACACTGTAATCTTATATCAACGGCGGAGAAAAAGCAAGGCAGCAGGGGCTGACAGAGCCTTTGAGTAGGATCTGCAGTGCATGAATGTCATGTCACAGACTGACCGGCGGCGCTTGAATGGCATGTCACAGACTGACCGGCGGCGAAGTACCCAGCAGTCTTTTTCTGTATTCAGAGGGGGTACATCCATACAGCCTCCGGAAGCTTTTGGAAAAGTAGCTCATATCCCAGAAACCGCATTTTTCTGCGATGAGAACTATTTTTTCTGGTGATGAGGCCAGCAGCCTGCGGGCGCATTGCAGACGATATTGTCTTACATATTGGATCGGAGTGGTATTGATAATATTGTGAAAGCAGCGCAGTGCCTCACTATCGCTGATGGAAGCACTGGAGGCTATCTGGGTAATGGTAATGGCTTCGCTATAATGGGCATGGATGTATTGCAGCATTTGCTTCATCCGCCTGTCGTCCCGGATGGATTTTTCTCCGGGGGCATGTGGGCTGCCTGGACGGTTGGTGAAAAGGAGATAAACTGCCCTTGAGAGCAGCTCCCGTACCAGGAATTCGTAGCCGGGGTCTTCATTTTTACACGCAAGATATACGGCTTCGATGATGTGTAACAGTTCCCTCTGCCAGGCAGTCTGTGACTGGAGCAAAAGACCAGGGAGGGTAACATCGGACATCAGAGGGTCTAAATACTCCTGCCAGTAGATGCTGTCAAGGCTGCCGCCTACAAGGCGGGGATGGAATGTCATGGAATGTAAGCGGCAGGCTGTATCAGAGGCTGCATACACTTCATGAAGAATGGCGGAATTGATAAATGCTCCCTGCCCTGTGTGTAAATGATATTTGTGGGTGGCAGCAGAAACGATGGCACTGCCTTCGGACACGACTAACAGCTCCAGCTCATCATGCCAGTGCCAGTCACATTTCTGGGCAGAAAGGTCATCATGGTAGCAGGCGATGGGAAAGGCGATGCTTCCGTGCTTCAGCAGCTCACGTCCTTGACGGTCAGTTCTTATTGGAGCGCAGCAGGAATGGATCATATAAAGACCTCCTTTTGGTTCTGAGGATTTTGTCATAATTTTTGAGGGATTAATCCTATTATTCATCCTTATTATGATGATATAATCATAGCACAAAACAGGAGGAAAAGAAAATGGTTCATTTATTATTGGTAGTGATCTATATAGCCTTTGTCAGTCTGGGACTGCCGGACGCATTGCTGGGTTCGGCATGGCCTGTGATGCATCAGGAATTTTCGGTGCCTGTTTCCTATGCAGGCATGATCTCCATGATCATTGCGGCAAGTACGGTATTTTCCAGCCTGCAGAGCGACCGTCTGACAAAGCGCTTTGGTACAGAAAGGGTAATGGTGGTAAGTGTTGCCATGACAGCAGTAGCTCTGGGCGGTTTTTCAATGAGCAGCGCTTACTGGATGCTCTGTCTGCTTGCCGTGCCTTATGGGCTGGGAGCAGGAAGTGTGGATGCCGCCTTAAATAACTATGTAGCACTGCATTATGCAAGCCGGCACATGAGCTGGCTGCACTGCATGTGGGGAGTAGGTGCATCTATAGGCCCTTATATCATGGAGGGCGTGCTGACAGGCGGCGGCAGCTGGCAGGGCGGCTATCGTATCATTATGGTGCTTCAGATATGTTTGACATTGCTGCTTGTATTCAGCCTGCCTGTGTGGAAACAGGCATTTCCGGAAAGCACAGACTCTAAGGAAGCCTCGGCCGCAGATAGGAAAATTTCAGATGCATCAAAGGAAGCTTTGTCACTGGGGCAGATCTTTGCCATTCCCGGTGCAAAGGAGGTTATGCTGATGTTTTTCTGCTACTGTGCTCTTGAACAGACAGCAGGGCTCTGGGCAGGCAGCTATCTGACCCTTGGACGGGGCGTGCAGCCGCAGCTGGCAGCAGGGCTTGCAGGGCTTTTTTTCTATGGGATCACAGCAGGAAGAGCAGTCTGCGGCTTCCTTACCATGAAATTTTCAGATAAAGCAATGATACGGGCAGGCCAGATGATCCTTGCAGTGGGAATATTTTTATTGCTTCTTCCATTTGGAAAAATGCCGGCATGCGTTGGGCTGGTATTGCTGGGACTGGGATGCGCACCGATCTATCCATGCGTCATTCATTCCACACCATATTATTTTGGCGCAGACAAATCTCAGGCGGTTATTGGAGTACAGATGGCATGTGCCTATGTGGGCACCTGTATGATGCCGCCGCTTTTCGGAGTGATCGCCCAATATGTCAGTATCCAAATGTTTCCGGTATATCTGTTGTGCGTGCTGGCTCTGATGGTCTGGATGCATGAGCAGCTGATCAGAAGGATGCGGCAGGGACAGAAGAAAAGATAAAAGGAAAGAAATTTCAGAAATCTGCTTGACAGCTATCGTATGCTTTGTTATTCTATTTTCAGTTATTAAACATACTTTAAAAAGTATGTTTAATATGTTTTGTTTCATAGGAAAGACCACCAAACGTCTTATCATATGATTCAGCTATAAAAGGTAATAGTACAAAAAGGAAATGAAGTATGGAAGCAAAAGGGAAAAATGCAGCAAAGGAAGAAAAGCTGACCCATTTTCAGCGGGTCAGGGAAGAAAATAAAAAAAGCATCCGCAATTTGCTGCTGGAGCAGGGTGTTCGGGGAATATCAGAGCTTGCAGGTAATTCAGGACTGAGCTATCCTACGGTATCAGCGCTGGTGGGAGAGCTGGCGGCTGAGGGGCAGGTCAGGGCATTGGCAGAGCCGGAAAGCCGCGGCGGCAGACCGGGACTGCGTTATGAGATCGACTCCTCCTATCGTCAGGGGCTGGTTCTGACTTTGATGGCAGAAGGACTGCAGGGGATCATCTATGATGGGGCTGGAAAGCCCGTCAGGGAATATTGGCACAGCATAGACGGCTCGGTCACACCCAGACAGCTTGCAGAGGAAATCCGAAAGCTGCAGGAGGACTGCAGCAGGCTTACGGATATTGCACTGGGGATTCCGGGAGCAGTGCATGCCCATGAGATCATACATCTGCCCCGCTTTCCCAAGCTGCTGGGTAAGGAGCTGGCAGAGCGGATCAGGGAGCAGACAAAAGCCAATCTTTATCTGGAAAATGATCTGAATGCCATTGTACTGACGGAGGTAGAACAATATCAGGACTTTGCACACATTGCATGGATCGAGGGCTGCATAGGTGTGGGGGTTGTTCTGGACGGACAGGTAATAAAGGGCAGTCAGGGATATGCAGGAGAGGTAGACGCGCTGTTTGCACAGGGGGACTCTGAAACGGACCGGCTGGAAAAATGCATCACTGCCCTGACCTGTGTACTCAATCTGCCCCATATTTTTGTTTCAGGGGAAGTTTATCAAAAGGAGCTGTTGGAGGCGGCACTTGCAAGGGTAGCGCAGAGGATGCCGAAGGAACGGATTCCACAGCTGCATATGGCATATGATACCAGAATGCTGTGCAGAAGGGGACTTTGGGAGCGGATCTGGCAGGCATGGAAGGACCAGTGCTGAGGGGAACGGCACGCAGCGGCAGCGTAAAAAGCTTCCAACAAAACAAAGCGGTAAAAAAATAAAAGAAAAATAAAAACAGGGAGAATAAGGAGTATATGAGGGAAAAAAATAAGATCATGCAGCTGTTAGGGATATCCCTTCCTTTGATCGTGCAGGGACTGGTGTTTCAGCTGCAATCCTTGACGGACAAGGCATTTCTGGGCAATATGGATACACGCTATGTATCGGCGGTAGGTGCGGCACAGATGCCATATTTTGCGTTGTCAGAAAGCATGGTGGCAGTCTGCCTTGGCATCGTGATCATTACAGCAAATCTGGTAGGAGCAGGAAAAAAAGAAGAGCTGCCGCGTTATATAAAGAGCGCCTCCTTTTATGGAACACTGCTGGGACTGGGTATTTTTTTGCTGTGGATGACAAATGCCCATGGGATTCTTACCTTTTTTAAGGTGGATCAGACTATTATGGAATATAGTGTGCAGTATATCCAGATCTGTTCGGGCTTTTATCTGCTGCTGGGTATGGATGCTGCCCTGCAGGCAGTACTTACCGGTCAAGGAGAAACAAGAGTCATTATGTATACCGGAATTCTGAAGGTGGGGTTGAATATCGTGCTTTCATGGATACTGATCTTTGGATATTTGGGATTTCCTGCACTGCATGTAGCTGGAGCAGCAATCGGCACGCTGCTGTCCAATGTGGCAGCCTTTCTGTTTCTGCTGCTGTACTGCATCTGCAAAAAAAAGCAGGAGTTCCGGCTTCGCATCTTAAATAGGGAATATGTTGACTGGAAAGCCTATCGGCGTGTGATCGCGTTAGGGGTGCCTGCCGGTCTGGAAACTTTTTTGTGGCAGGGCTCTAATCTGATCCTGGTTCGTTTTATCAACAGCTTCAGCTATCTGGACATGGCAGTTTATACGCTGGTATTTGGAATGCAGTGCTTTGTCATCGTGTTTTACGGAAGTAATTGTAAGGCTGCCATGACCCTGATCGGACAATGCATCGGCGGTGGGCAAAGAGAAAAGGCAGGAAGCTATTTCAATGCAGCCTTCCTTCTGAACACTGGGATGATCCTTGTATTTGCAGCCGCATTTTTCCTATTTCCCAAGGTACTTCTGGATATTTTTTCCAATGACCAGATGGTCATTGAGACCGGCGGCTTCTATCTGAAGCTGGTGGGAATCATTTTATTTCCCCAAAGCATGAATCTTTTGTGCGGCAATGCCATCCGGGCAAACGGCGATACGAGGTGGATGCTGTATTCACAGATCCTTGGCTCAGCAGAGGTGATAGGGATGTCCTATGCTTTTATAAAGCTGGCAGGAATGGGGATTACAGCCATTTATCTGACCCTGTTTCTGGATGAGGCGATCCGTGGCAGTATAAATTATGTTTATTATAGAAAAAAATATTTGACACCCCATACATAGTGTGCTATAGTATCAAGGTATGATACAGAACAACCAAGCAGAGTATCCACTCTCACCTTGCGGCGATGGGCTTCAAGTGTTAAACGTTCTGATACATGATACCATAGCTGGTAGTGCGTGTACAGATTTTTGAGTGGATGGCGATGCTATCCACTTTTTTTATTGCACTCTTGTGTGCACACATATGTAGGAGGTATACGACCATTAGCGATTTAATGATTAATGAACAGATTAGAGACAGAGAAGTACGTGTCATTGGAGAAGACGGCGAGCAGTTAGGGGTTATGTCTTCCAGAGAGGCAATGAAGCTGGCAGAGGAAGCAGGACTTGATCTGGTAAAGATCGCACCGACAGCCAAGCCTCCGGTATGTAAAATCGTGGATTACGGTAAGTTCAAATATGAGCAGACCAGAAAAGAAAAGGAAGCAAAGAAAAAGCAGAAGATCATTGATGTAAAGGAGATTCGTCTTTCTCCCAATATCGATACCAATGATCTGAACACAAAGGTAAATGCAGCACGAAAATTTTTGACAAAGGGCGATAAGGTAAAGGTGACCTTGCGTTTCCGCGGCCGTGAGATGGCGCACATGGCAAACAGCAAGCACATCTTAGATGATGTAGCCCAGCAGCTTTCTGACATTGCGGTGGTGGAAAAAGCACCGAAGGTAGAAGGCAGGAGCATGACGATGTTTTTAACTGAAAAGCGTTAGTTCGTACAGTTAAAATAGAGAATTGATTACAGAATATTTTGATAGGAGGAATGTAGCTATGCCAAAAATGAAGACAAGCAGAGCAGCAGCAAAACGTTTTAAAGTAACAGGAACAGGAAAATTAAAAAGAGCAAAAGCTTACAAGAGCCATATCTTAACAAAGAAATCTACCAAGAGAAAGAGAAATCTTAGAAAACCGGCGATTACAGATGTAACCAATGTTAAGAATATGAAGAAGATTTTACCGTATTTATAAGTCGCAAGGAGGATATAAGAAATGGCAAGAGTTAAAGGCGGTTTAAACGCAAAAAAGAAACATAACAGAGTATTAAAGCTTGCAAAAGGAT
>CAYMEZ010000019.1:0-44821 GCA_964389835.1 uncultured Lachnospiraceae bacterium
TTCTCTTATCGAGAAAGGTAAGCAATGCAAGAAGCAGACCACAAGAGGAAATCAGCAAGCCGATTATCCCCAAGAAAACCATAATGATTTCATAAGCTGTCATTTGCACCACCTCCCTTCCTATGTATTCCGGCAAGCCGGTTCATTGGCTCGGGAGGCTACCACCCCTGTCATGGGTTCCACGTTTCCGATTCTAACACACTTCGACAGGCATTTCAATCACTATCATTTTCGGGTAGGAAAAGTAAGACCACATCATTTTCAACATCATATTAACAACACAGAGTAAAAAGAAAGGTTGGAAAATGCCGATTTTACGCACTTTCCAACCAAAATGTCCATTATTTGTACTCTATAAGCAATGGTGTCCTATCAGTCCTTTATGCTTTGAGCTTAGTTGCCCATCTGCTTTGCAACTTCCTCTGCAAAGTTTTCTTCTTTCTTCTCAAGACCTTCGCCTGTTTCAAAACGAACAAATCTCTTAACAGAAAGTGCTGCGCCTGTTTCTTTCGCAACCTGCTCAATATATTTTGCAACAGTCTGCTTTCCGTCCTCTGCCTTTACATATACCTGCTCAAGCAGACATACTTCCTTTAATTCCTTGTTCAGACGGCCAACTACTGCGCCTTCGATCACCTTATCCGGCTTGCCTGCCATCTTAGGATCATTTGCGATCTGAGCCTTGAGGATCTCTTTCTCATGCTCCTTGTACTCCTCAGAAACATCTGCTGTTGACACATATTTCGGAGAAAGTGCTGCGATCTGCATAGCGATGTTGGTCAGAGCTTCTTTTACTGCATCATTGACAACGTCTGTTTCAGCCTCTACGATAACGCCGATCCTTCCGCCGCCATGTGTATAAGAAACAACACAGCCGTTCTCAGCTACTACCTTTTCAAATCTTCTGATATTTAAGTTCTCGCCGATCACTGCAACCTTTTCTACCAGAGCTTCCTTTACTGTCTTGGAAGCATCCTGATTCCATGCTTCTGCAAGGAATGCATCCATATCAGCTGCATCAGATGCTACAGCCTGCTCTGCAACTGCTGCTACAAAGCCTTGGAAATCTGCGTTCTTTGCAACAAAGTCTGTTTCAGAGTTTACTTCTACAACTGCTGCTGTCTTGTCATCCTTTACGATAACCTTGCAAAGACCTTCTGCTGCGATCCTGCTTGCCTTCTTCTCAGCCTTAGCCTGTCCGTTCTTTCTTAAAAACTCAACAGCTGCTTCCATATCGCCATTTGTTTCACCCAGTGCCTTTTTGCAGTCCATCATGCCTGCACCGGTCATTTCACGTAATTCTTTTACCATTGCTGCTGTAATAGCCATGATCTCATTCCTCCATAAATCAATGTTTATCGAAATCTATTATGCTTCTACAGTTTCCTCTGCTTCAGCTGCTGCTTCTTCTACATCTGCTGCTTCGCCCTGATTTGCTTCGATCACAGCATCTGCCATTTTGGCTACGATCAATTTAACGGCTCTGATCGCATCATCATTACCAGGAATGATATAATCCAGTTCTTCCGGATCGCAGTTTGTATCACCGATACCGATCAAAGTAATTCCCAGTGTGTGTGCTTCCTGTACACAGATCTTTTCTTTCTTAGGGTCAACTACGAAGATTGCATCCGGGATTCTTACCATGTTCTTGATACCGCCCAGGTTCTTCTCTAATTTTTCCCATTCTTTCTTTAATTTGATAACCTCTTTCTTAGGAAGTACATCAAATGTACCGTCCTCAGACATGGTTTCGATTGCTTTTAATCTTTCGATTCTGCTTCTGATCGTCTTGAAGTTGGTCAGCATACCGCCAAGCCATCTTTCATTTACATAGAACATACCGCAACGCTCAGCCTCTACCTTTACAGCATCCTGAGCCTGTTTCTTTGTACCAACGAAAAGAATGGTTCCGCCCTGTGCAGCGATGTCTGCTACTGCTCTGTAAGCCTCATCTACCTTTCCTACAGATTTCTGTAAGTCGATGATGTGGATACCATTTCTCTCTGTGAAGATGTAAGGAGCCATTTTGGGGTTCCATCTTCTTGTCTGATGTCCAAAGTGAACACCTGCTTCTAATAACTGTTTCATTGAAATAACGCTCATTTTTCTACCTCCATTTGGTTCATTGTCTTCCGCACATCTCGTCTCTGTCAGCCACCTCCGCGTTAAAGAAGCACCGGCTGCAAATCCATGTACGTGTTTTATAGTCACAACGGAAAAATTATAGCATAAGAAAAGCCCCTAAGCAAGGGGTTTTTCAAAAAATATATAATGCTATCCTTATCTGGTGGTCAGTGCCTTTGCGATCTCATCTGCTGTCATTCCAGCCTCTATTTCATGATTTCCTGTGATCAGCTTCTTATCATATCCATTCTGGCACAAAAACTTGTCGTAAATGTCTGCCGACTCCACCAGTCCCAGCGCTGCCAGCTTCCGGCTGACGGTATAGGAGCCCTCTCCCGGATATATAGTTACTATGATCTTGGAAACCACCTCTGGCTCCGGCTTTTCCGGAGCTTTTGTTTCCGGCTGCGCTTTATCTGCTTCCTGCTTTTCAGGTGCTTTTGTTTCTTCCTGCGCCTTATCTGTTTCTGGCTTTTCAGGTGCTTTTGTTTCTTCCTGCGACTTATCTGCTTCCGGCTTTTCAGGCGCTTTTGTTTCTTCCTGCGCCTTATCTGTTTCCGGCTTTTGCTGTTCTGTCTCGTCCGACTCCGGTGTTTCCAGCTCTGACAGCACACCGTCCACCATGCCCAGTTCTTTTGCTCTTGCCACGATCTGGGCATCTGTCATTTCTGCCGGCCTGCTGCCTGCGGAAATGCTCATAAGCACTGCGGTCACTATGATGCCGATGCCCAGTCCCCGCAGATAATATTTCAACTTCATGTGTTTCAGACCCCTTTAAACAAATCTATGACCAGCTTTACCTCGCCGATCCCAAGTCCTAACTCCTTTGCAATGGCTACATTGGACTTGCCTTCCTTGTGCAGCGTAAGAATCTTCTCATTATTATTTTTTCCATCCTCGCCTGCACTTGCAAAGGACAGATCCAGTTCCGGCAGTTCGCTGCTCTTTTTCTTTTCCTGCCCTTTGGTACGCTTTCTGGCAGGCTTTTTCTCTGACTGCGCACGATCTGCTTCCAGCACTTCTTCTTTTTTATCGTTGATCGCAGCCTCATGGATCTGCTCTGGCTGCAAGGCTGTAAAAGCATTTTCATTTCCTTTGGGCGGCTCTTCCCTGGTCTCAGTCTCTGCGGCTGCTTCTTCTGCCGCCTTAACTCTCTTCAGGGTTTCCTTTGTTTTCTTCTCTACCTCTACCGCTGTGTTTTTCAGCTTATCATGCTTGTCATTCAGCATATCATACAGAAACAGTACTTCCTCATGGTTTTTATGGATCGCCTCCAGTACAGTATCTGAATACTCATTTACTGCCATGATCTTTTCATTGGTGATCCGCTCTAAAGAACGCTCTGCCTTTTCTACCGCATAAGTGATCGTCTCATCTGATGCGTCCGATACTCTGCTCTTTACTTCCTTTAACTGGGCATCTACCAGCTCCTTGATCTGTTCTGCCCCCAGTCTTTTTTCCTGTTCATTTAATCTCGCTTTTTTTTCGGGAAGGATAAAGCTTGCCGCAAAGGCTGCGATTCCCAGAATAAGCAATACGATTTCCGTTATTCCCATACTTTATATCTTTATGTCAAAGGAACGCTGTCCCTTTACAATTACCTTTCCATTTTCATTTGGAGTTTCTTTTTTCTGTTTCCTTTTTCCGCCGTCACCAAAATACTCGTTATCGCCCTTTTCTCTGGCATCAAACTTTCTTTCTTCTTTTCTCATCTGCTCATTTTCTGTAATGCGGGTATGCCGCACGTCAATCTGCTTTTCCAGCTGCACCTGAAACCCCTGCTGGTGGAGCATTCCCTTATTGTCGGCATTTTGCTTAATATTGGAATAATCCTGACTTGCAGTGACCACTCCATTTAGTATAACCGGTCCTATCGACATATGCACGTCCTTCCTAGCATTTACAGGCTTTTCATCTTCACATCGCCCCGGTCTCTGACAAACCTGCAATAGCTGACTTTTCCTTTTACCACCATAGATACATCGCCGATCACGATCCTCGTTCCGGCATGTACATCACCGTGCACAGTAACTGACGCATTCTGGCTGTTTTCCAGTATTTCCTGCAGCTCATCCAGCACCTTTGCGGTCTTTTTGTTTTCCCTCTTTTTCATATGATACAGTGTATACAGATTTTTAATATACGCAAGCTGCTCCGGTGGAATTGGGATTCCGTTCTTTACCTTTTCTGTAGCAGATGTAAGAATGGGGAATGCCTGATTCATTATCTTTTTATTTTCCTGTAATTCCACCTGCAGATCCTGTATCCTGCGTTTTACGGAGGTATCTGCACCTACCTCTACCACCGTATCGGCTCCCATATCAGAGCCAAGATTTTTTACATCGATGCCGTTGGTGGCGCAAATGCGCCCTCCGGTCACAAAGCCTCTTTTTCCGCCAACATGTACAGCATCCTTGGCATAAACAGTACTATGCAGGATAGAATCACTGTCTACATAGCCGCCGGCATTTACCTCGGCATTTTCAAAAAACTTGGAGATCACATTTCCCCCTGCCATGATCTTGCCCTTGCCCATGCCATTCATTCCTCTGGCAATGATCACATCTCCCTGGGCTTCGATCTCTGCTCCCTCCACAACGCCGTCTACGATCACATTTCCCCCTGCACGCACCTTGAAATTTTCACATACGCTGCCGGAAATCTGCACGCTGCCGGAATAATCAATATTTCCCGTTGAATTGTCCACGCTGTTTAGATCAAGCACATCCGATACAGAAACCCTGTCTCCATCCAGAATGATATGACCGCTTACCATCGCCCTGATCTCGCTGGCATCCTCTGAAAGCTCTACATTTTTTCCATATCGCAGATGTGTTTTTTTTGTTTCTCTTCCCGGAATGATCTCTCCTCGTACATTTTTTCCGGGTATTGAGGGAATCTCCGGTATCAGTCTTGCCAGAACCGCTCCCTTTTCACAATGATTGATGGTATTCAGATGAAAAAAGTCTACGCTGCCGTCTGCCTGCAGTGTTGGCCTAGCCTTTGTATCTGTGTTAAACAGATATTCCACCCTTGCGTCCTCGCCGGGTGTCCTGTCCTCTCCAACTGCCATCTTATAGGTTTTGCAATATTCTCTCTTTTTTAAAAAGCCCTCCAGCACATCCTGACAGATCCCATAGCGGATGCCCCTATGCTTTAGATCATTGAGGATCTCCTCTTTTTCCATAACCTTGCCGTCATTGGAGGGCGCATAAAAACGCACGGATGCAGACATATTATCCACCGCGATCCGTACCAGCAGTACTTCCTGTTCGGCCCTGCTCTCCGTGTCACAGAGCCTGACCTTTAAGGGCTCATTCTGCAGCTTTTTCGCTGCGGCATATAATTCCGACTGGTTAAATTTGATCTCACGGAAGTCCAGATAATCTGCTACCTCAGCAATATCCAGCTCTTCACCGCCGCTTGTAGCAGGGTACAGCATAACGCTGGTACATCCTTCCTCATTTATCAACTGAAAATATCCATTCATTTTACTACCCCTGCACCAAGTGCTCTCTAATCGGTTAATATGCCCATATATCTTCCCATTTTTGTTTTCATTTTCTGTAATGCCTTTGTGTGAAGCTGTGACACGCGGGACTCAGTCACTTCCAGTACATGACTGATTTCCTTTAAGGTCAGTTCTTCATAATAATACAGCTCGATCACCCGGCGTTCCCGCTCGGTCAGCAGCTCCAGTGAAGCCTTTAAAACCTCTGCCAGCTCACTTTGCTCCATTACCTTCTCCGGACTGTCAAAATGTCTGGAGGCATTTCTGTCACTTGGGATCTCACTTCCCTGCTCCAGATATTCATTCAGGGAGATCACACCGGTAATCTTCATCTGGGACTGCCATTCTGTATACTCATCATCGCTGATGCCCAGCGCCGCGGCGATCTCCTGATCCGTTGCCGGTCTGCCCTGTGCTGCTTCTATCTCATGCATAACAGCATCTATCTTTTTTTGTTTCTGCCGGATCGTTCTGGGAATCCAGTCCATCTTGCGTATCTGATCCAGAATCGCGCCGCGGATACGCAGACTGGCGTAGGTTTCAAACTTTACCTCTTTCATGGAATCATATTTATCAATCGCATCGATCAAACCAAAAATCCCATAGCTGACCAGGTCTTCATATTCTACATTGTATCCCAGATACATGCTGAGCCTGCCTGCCACCACCTTGACAAGAGGTGCATACTCCAGAATGATCCTTTCCCGGACCTCCGGCTGTTTGTTCAGTGCATACTCAGCCCACATTTTCTTTCTGGCTGCTTCGTCCATATTCCCCTCCGAGCCGTACCCACATATTCCAGGCGATTGTTATACTTCTTTTGTTTCTGTGGTATCCTCAGATGCTTCCTTTTCGATAACCTCTCCCTCTTCAGATACTTCCTCCTGTTCCTCTTCCAGCTTTATATTTGCTGCCTCAAAGGAATCGATCGTCCGCTTCAGTACACAGCCGACAATATAAAACACGATCAAAACAAACAGCAGTATCCATAACGCCGTTTCCAGCTCATAATGCATAAGCTTTGTGGTAATGCTTGCCACTGCTCCTGCCAGAAGCATTACCACAAGCGGTATTTGCTTTGTTTCCATTTTCTTCCTCAATTAGATTGTGTGTTCGCCTTTTCCTACACTACGAATGATAAAGTCACCGGTTTCCGGATAAAAGATCACGGTACGTCCATGATTTTTTCCTGTATCCTCTGCCAGGATCGGAATCTTCATCTCCTGAAGCTTTTTCTTGACAGCCTCTACATTTCTATCTCCTACCCGGCCCAGATCCGATTTGCTCTGGAAAGCAAACATCTGGGCACCCCCGGCGATCTTTGCCACCAGCTTTGCTCTTCCGGCACCTGCTGCTACCATCTGGCGCACCAGCTCTTCAATGCCGGTATCTGCAAATTTAGGGATATTACTGTTCTGACGTATGGCTGTACTGTCTGGCAGCATAATATGTGCCAGCCCGCCAATCTTTGTTACCGGATCGCGCAAAGCAATTCCCACGCAGGAGCCAAGTCCCAATGTAGTGATGCCATTTGGGCTTTTGCATACTTTTAAATCGGCCATGCCTACCTTGATAATCTCACTCATTTTCCAAACATCTTCCCACTGTTTTGTTTTACGCCATACCCAAAGATGCTAATATCTTTGCATATGAATCAATATCAGGAACCATGATAAAATAACCATTCAGCTCTACTTCATCCATAAACTGTGACTGGATCAGAAGGATTCGATCCCCCAGCGTACCAAACTCGATTGCCGGTACGCTCAGGATAGCACCTGCCATATCAACACAGATAGAAGGAACTGTTGGATAGATCTTTAAGTTTGTTATTGTTGCCAGAGAATTCAGATAGGCTCCTGTAATGATGTTGCCTACCTCCATCAACGCAGAAGTTTCCATTTCACCGAACTCGTCATTGGTAATTTCCATGCCCATCAGCTTTGTGATCAGATGCTTTGCAGAATTTTTCTCCAGCAGAAACATGATACTACCTGTAATGTCTCCTTCTACGCCAAGATAAATCCCTGCCATGATCTGCTCTTCTCCGCCGATCATATTTCCTACATCCTGAAACTCCAGCAGTCTGACCTGGGGAACCTGCATATCCACCTTGCAGTTCAGCAGCTGCGCCAGAGCAGTCATCGCATTTCCTGCACCGATATTTCCCAGCTCCTTCAATACATCCACATATTCGGCTGTCATCGTTTCCAAGCTAATTTCTTTTTCCATTTTCTGCCCCCTAATGCGTTATGCCATATCCCGCTCAACAGTAACTGCATTCAAATTCAGGAGAGAAATCAGACCACCTTCATATTTACCAATTCCATTGATAAAGCTCATCTTATCATCTCTTGCTTCATAGGCAGTTTTTTCAATCTGACTGTCCTCAAGATTTACAACTTCCTTTACCTCGTCCACCAGAATTCCTACATTTCCATGCTGCTCCATCTTCAATATGATGATACGGGTTGCCTTGGTCTCCACATCCTCAGCCAGTCCCATTTTCAGGCGGATGCTCATGACCGGAACCACCTCGCCTCTTAAATTGATAACGCCCTTGATATAAGCCGGTACCTTGGGAACTCTTGTAATGTGCTGCATACGCACGATATTATCAATATATTTAATGTCAATTCCGTACTGCTCTTCTCCAAATTTTACTACGATAAACTGGGTAACCTGATGCGCTGCCTCATACAGGCCATCATTCATATCATCCATTGCCGGAACTGCATTTGTTCTTATCTCATTCATGTCCAAAGCCTCCTTACCCGTCTTTTAAATCATTGCATTTGCATCAAGGATCAGTGCCACTTCGCCATCGCCAAGGATTGTAGCACCGCTGATGAATTTGCTCTTGCTGATATATTTTCCAAGAGATTTGATAACGATCTCCTGCTGTCCGATCAGCTCGTCCACAACCAGACCAGCCTGTTTTTCGCCCTTTCGTACAATGACAACCACCAGATTATCATTTGCACCTCTCTCTTCTCTGATATCGAGCATTTCATCCAGACGAATAAGAGGGATCACATTGCCGCGCAGATTGATCACTTCTTTTGCCTGTACATACTTAATGTCCTCTTTGGTAATGCTCTCGATGGTTTCAATAGAGCCAAGAGAAATCGCATATTTCTCATCTCCTACCACTACCATCAGAGCCTGAATGATAGCAAGGGTCAGCGGAAGACGGATCGACCATGTACTGCCTTCGCCGAATTTGGTCTTAACATCTACCTCGCCGCTCAGCGCCTCGATCTTGGATTTTACTACATCCAGTCCAACGCCTCTGCCGGATACATCTGTTACCTTTTTTGCCATGGAAAAGCTCGGCATGAACAGCAGATCGATCACATCCTTGTCTGTCATGCTCTCTGCCTGCTCCGGTGTTACCACGCCCCGGCTGAGTGCCTTCTGTTTTACTGCCTCTACATCGATTCCGCCGCCGTCATCACTTACCTCGATGATTACGTTGTTGCCATCCTGATATGCATTCAGATGGATGGAACCAACCTCCGGCTTTCCTCTTTCCTTACGCAGCTGGGCACTTTCCAGACCATGATCTGCCGCATTACGAAGCAGATGCATCAAAGGATCTCCGATCTCGTCTACTACGGTACGATCCAGCTCTGTCTCTTCGCCGGACATATACAGCTCCATCTTCTTGTCCAGCTTTTTCTGCAGATCACGGATCATACGCGGGAACTTCTGTACTACACTTTCGATCGGCACCATTCGTACCTTCATAACTGATTCATGCAGATTGGTGGTTACGCTTTCCAGATATTCGATCTGCTCATTAAAGGCAGAATTTGCCCCAGCATCGACTGTGCTGTTTGCTGTAGTGGACACAAGGGAATTTTTTGCGATAATCAGCTCGCTGACCAGATTCATCAGGGAGTCCAGCTTCTCTATATCCACACGCACTGTCCTGTTGACCACAGGCTTGCCTGCTGCTGGCTTCTTTTCCTGCTTTACTGCTGCTGCACTGACAGCTGTCTCTGCTACATGCTCTGTCTTTGCCGCTCCTACAGTGTCCTGATCTGCCGCAGGTGCAGGTGCAGCTTCGATCTCCAGCTCCCCTGCAGAAACGTCTGCTATCTCGGATACATTTTTCACTGCTGCCACAATATCAGCCAAGGGCTTGTCGGACAGCACGATAATGCTGAAATCATTCTCAAATTTTTCGTCCTCAATATCCTGCGCCGAAGGGCTGGATACCAGAATCTCTCCATAATCCTCAACTGCCTTGAATACCAGAAATGCTCTGGCAGCCTTTAAGATACAGCTTTCCTGCACAAATATAGTTGCGCCGTAGGCATGCTTGCCCATCTCGATGGCTTTGCCAATGACAGTTCTTTCGCTGTCTCCTAAAACGATCTTTGCCCATTTTGCATCTGTATCAGCCTCTGCCGGTTTTTCTGCCTCTGCCGGCTTTGTCTCCTGAACGGGTGTCGCAGCCTCTCCTTGTGCTCCTCCCACCAGGATCTGATTCAGTGCCTTGATCAGCGGTTCATTGTCATTGATTCCTTCGTCTGCATTGGTCTGTATATTTTCCAGATACTCCTCCAGTGCATCCAGACACTGAAACAGTACATCTATCATTCCTGCATTTACTTTGATATTTCCGTTTCTTACCTCAGAAAAAGCATTTTCCATGTCGTGGGTAAGAGTCTGCATCCTCTTATATCCCATTGTGCCTGCCATGCCTTTCAGGGAATGGGCAGCACGGAAAATTTCATTAATCGTATCCTCGTTTTCCGAATCCTGTTCCAGATTCAATATCTGCGTATTTAAGTTCTGCAGATGCTCCTTCGTTTCATCAATGAAAATCTCAAGATATTGGCTTACATCCATGTTATATTACCCCCACGTTCAAAATAATCTCCTGTGCGATCTGCTCCAATGGAACTACCTGATCTGCAAGACCTGCCTGCACAACGCTTCTTGGCATTCCATACACTGCACAGGTGCTCTGCTCCTGTGCGATCACATGCACATTTTTCCTGCTTTTCAGATTCTCGATCCCCTTTGTGCCGTCAGCTCCCATACCGGTCATGACCACACAGACGATCTGGTCAAAGCTGCTCTTCATCAGCGACTCATACATATAGTTGGCACAGGGCTTGACACCCTCTCTGGTGGGTTCATCCGAATAGCGGATCACATACTTCCCACCCGGTCTGGCATCGATATTCAAATGCATTCCGCCTCTTGCCACATATACATGTCCTCTTTCCAGAGTCTCGCCGTCCACGCCCTCTGACACCGTAAGCTCACAAAGAGAATTCAGCCTCTCTGCCAGAGAATGGGTAAATCCAACGGGCATATGCTGTACGATGACCACCGGCACCTTGAGATTTTTCGGCAGCCTGGTAACCACGCTGTGAAGCGCCTTGGGTCCTCCCGTAGAGCTTGCGATCGCCACGATCTTGTTGCCTGAGATCATGCCGGAATGCTTCTTTACCAGCTCCACCACCTGCCTGGTGTTCCTAATGCTTTCTTCTGAAACACTCTTTTCAAAAACAGGTGCCTTGCTCTCTGCTACTGCCCAGAGCGTCCGGTGGATCATCCTGACAAAATCATTTTCCCTGCAGTCGATCGCATTGGTAGGCTTATGAACAAAATCAAGTGCTCCCAGCTCCAGCGCCTCCATGGTAGTCTTAGCGCCCTCTCTGGTATCTGTGCTTGCCATCATGACCTTGGCTGAGATCTTTCGCCTCTGCAATTCCCTCAGAAGCTCCAATCCACCCATCTTTGGCATATTTACGTCCAGCACAACTGCATCATATGTAAATTTTGTCAAAAGCTCCAGTGCTTCCAGCCCGTTTGTAGCTCTTCCGGCAATCTGGAATCGTTCATCTTGACTAATTATATCACAGAGTACTCTTCTCATGAGTGCAGAGTCATCAACTACAAGAATTTTTTTCATAATTAACCTCTTTTTCTGTCTTATTCCAGCTCATATTCAAATTTTCGCTTTACTCGTTCTAAAACAAATATATTTTGTATAATTTCCTCTCTTGCATGTCTTTCCATTCCCAGAAATCTGACCCTGTGACGGTACTCTCCCGGACGGTCTGGGATCTCACTGCTTTCCAGTACCTTCATACACTGGCGGTATTCTTTTCCAAAGGAAAATTTTCCATACAGAAACTCTCCTGCTTCATATCTGTACTGTCCTGTAAACTGCATACCGCCGCCGCTGATATCAACAGCTGTATTTTTCTCCATGGGAAGGTCTTCCATGACCACCAGCTTCCCTCTCTCTGTCATCCATTTCTTCTCTGCGCTGTCCATTCTGCGAACCTCTACCGGTATGGAACAGCTGTAACGGTAATATTCTCTCCTCTGACGCTTTTGCAGCTGACTTATCAGCTGCAGTCCCAGATAGTACAGTCCCTCGCTTTTGTACCTTTCCTTTACCACAACCCGGCACTCGTATATGCCGCCTGCATAGCAGAACATATCCATTTTGCTTCCCACTGACAGCAGGACCAGCCGTCCATACTCTATCGGCATATAAACCTCAACTGTACCGTCCTTTTTGACATCGCTGATCTTGCTTTCATAACGCAGCACTGCCCCCGGTATGGCATCCTTTGGCTGATCGTCAGGTCTTAATTCTATTTTTATTCCCGGCTGTATGATTTTTTCTACCAGATCCATATATTATCCTATCTTTTTCCATTGACGATATGGGAGAAAAATGCTGCCATACCGCGTTTTTTCAGATTTTTATTCAGTTCCCGGTTCATCAGGGTTGCCGCGATCTCCTCATAAGCTATGGCAGATTTTGCCTTGGGTGCCTGCAAGGATACGGGTAGCTGCTGCATCACTGCCTTTGACAGCTGACTGTCATAGGGCACAGCTCCTAAATACTGCAGGGGCAGGCTTAAATATCCGGAAACTACCACATTCAGCTTCTGGAACAGATTGCTGCCCTCCTCTGAAGATTCTACCTTGTTGGCGATCATCTTGATCTGCACATTTTCCCGTTCAAAGCGCGGATGTCTGCACAGAGATTTCAGCAGGGAATAGGAGTCTGTGATGGAGGTGGGTTCTGAGGTCGTAACCAGCAGGATCTCTCCGCTTGCCACCAGAAACTCCAGCACTGCATCTGAGATGCCTGCACCTGTATCTATAATGATAACATCTGCGATCGCATCCAGCTCTGCCAGATTCTGGATGATGTATGACAGATACTCTTTTCTTAAATTTGACATTCCTACAATGCCGCTTCCGCCTGAGATAAAGCCTACCTCTCCAGGTCCCCAGGTAATGATCTCCTTGATATTCTTTCCTTGGTAGATCAGATCGCTGAGATTGTGCTTGGGAATCGTGCCAAACATGATCTCAATATTGGCGAGTCCAAAATCTGCGTCTAAAATGATCACTCTCTGCCCCATCTTTTTCAGCTGGATTGCCAGATTGATCGATGTATTGGATTTTCCTACACCGCCCTTACCGCTGGTTACTGTGATGACTCTTGCCATAGTTCTCTGGGGCTGGGCGCTTGCTTTTATGATATTTCTTAACTGTTCTGCCTGATCCATAGCAGCCTTCCTTTCTACCTATCGCCTTCCGCCTAATAATTTTTTTACTGTTTTCTGCGGATTGAATTTTTCAATATCATCCGGTACATTCTGCCCGCAGGTCACATAGGACAGAGGGGCATCTGTATAAAGCCTCAGATTCAGTAAATTTCCATAGGTTGTGGTCTCATCCAGCTTGGTAAAAATCAATTTATAATCCACCATATCCTGATATGCATCTGCAATACTGATCAGGTCTCTGTATTTGGTCGTAGCACTGATCACCAGATAAACATCCTTCTCTACCTTTCCATCCACACTATGGATCAGCTCCTTCATGGCATCCTTCTGGCAGGCATTATGATGGGAATGTCCTGCCGTGTCTATCAGAATATAGTCATAGTCTGCAAACTGCTGCAGTGCCTGTTCAATCTCTTCCGGCGAATAAACAACTCGGAAGGGCACCTCTAAGATATTGGCATAAACTCTCAGCTGCTCTACTGCTGCGATTCTATAGGTATCCGCTGTTAAAAGGGCGATCTTTTTCTTTTCATCCAGTTTAAATTTAGATGCCAGCTTTGCAATGGTAGTGGTCTTTCCGACCCCGGTAGGTCCAATAAAGAACACAACCTTCGCACCTGCCTCTGCCGGCTCGATCTCCACGGGCATGCCGAATTTTAAGATCAGCTTCTGATACACATTTGCCAGCGTATAGTCCATCGGCATATTTGCCTTGCTGTTCTTTTCCAGCTCATCCAGAATCTGGTTGGCATATTTTTCATCTACTTCATTTTCGATCATGGTATTGTACAGCAGCTGGATAAAGGCTTCTGTTTCACTTTTCTTTTCCGGCTCCTCAGTCTCTGCCGGCTCTGTCTCCGCAGGCTTTAACTGCTTTTCCAGCAGATTTTGCAGACTGTCCAGCTTCTCTGCGATCTCTTTTCCGCTGGCATCTTCCTTTTCTGGCTGCTCGATGGTGCTCTCCACCAGTTCTCTGGGAATGATGGGCTGCTTTTTTTCCGGCAGCTCCATATTTACCGGCATCTGGAATGTCTGGGGCTGCTTTGTCTCTCTTCTCTGCATCTCCCGTTCCTCTTCATCCTCCAGTGCCACGGTAAGCTCTACCTGTCTGGATCTGAAAATGCTGAAAATCCCTTTTTTCTTTACATTGCGGACGTTCATGATCACAACGCCCTGTCCCAGCTCCTTTTTTGCCAGTTCTACTGCCTCTGCTTCTGTTTTTGCCTGATATTTTTTAATAATCATTATGCTGTCACCATCCCAACAGATTGTAATTCAATATTAGACTCTATTTCGTTATAGGAAATCACGATCAGATCCTTAAAATAATCCTCCGTCAGCCGTTTAAAATACATACGGACGATCGGCGATGTAATGATGATCGGATTTCTTCCCAGCTCTTCCAGTTTTTTTATCTCATTTTCCACAGAAGCAACGATCTTCTTGGTTCTGTCCGGATCAAGGGTCAGATATGCCCCCTGCTCCGTCTGCTTCACACTTCCCATGATCTCCTGCTCGATCTTGGGATCTAATGTTACCACACTGGTGGTTTCATTTGCCGGGAAAAATTTTCCGGAAATAGCACGCTTTAGTGCCTGACGGACATACTCTGTTAAAATGTCGGTATCTCTGGTCGTAGTGGCATAATCTGCCAGTGTTTCAAATATCGTCTGCAGATCCCGGATGGAAATGCCCTCCTTTAACAGATTCTGCAATACCTTCTGGATCTCACCCAGACCCAGCAGCTTAGGCACAAGCTCCTCCACAAGCACCGGATTGGTCTCCTTGATATTGTTCACAAGTCCCTGTACATCCTGTCTGGACAGCAGCTCTGCAATGTGCTGTCTGATGATCTCTGTTAAATGAGTAGCGATAATAGACGGGGGATCTACCACCGTATAGCCCATGCTCTCTGCCCGTTCTCTCTGGTTTTCTGTGATCCAGATCGCCGGCAGATGGAAGGAAGGCTCAAAGGTGGGGATTCCCGTTATCTCCTCTTCCACATAGCCCGGATTCATCGCCATATAATGGTCAAAGAGGATCTCGCCCTCACTGACCTGTATTCCTTTGATCTTGATAATATACTGGTTGGGATTCAGCTGGATATTATCCCGCAGACGGATGATAGGAACGATCGTTCCCAGCTCCAGAGCCACCTGACGGCGGATCATAACCACACGGTCAAGCAGATCGCCGCCCTGATTTACATCTGCCAAAGGAATGATTCCATAACCAAATTCCAGCTCGATAGGGTCTACCTGCAGCAGGGAAGTAACATTCTCCGGCTGACGGATCTCTTCTGCTGCTACCTCGTCTGCATTCATCTGACTGTCTATCTTTGCCGTTTCCATTGTTCCTGCCATGATTCTGGCAGAAATGATAAACATAAAGCCCAGCACCAGAAACAAAATGGTATTTAAGGGAGTCAGTATACCCAGCGCAATAATGGTAGCACCTACAAAATATAATACCTTGGGCACACCAAACAGCTGGCTCACAAGCACCGTACCAAAATCCGCATCCTTTGAGCCCTTTGTAACAAGAATACCTGTAGAAAGAGAGATCAGTAAGGAAGGGATCTGGCTTACCAGTCCATCGCCGATGGTCAGGATCGTGTACTTATCAAGAGCCGCCATAAAGTCCAGACCGCCCCGCAGGACACCCATGGAAATACCGCCGATGATATTGACCGCTGTGATCAGCAGACCTGCTGTAGCATCTCCCTTTACATATTTAACAGCACCATCCATAGAACCAAAGAAGCTGGATTCTTCCTGAATCTTATCCCTTCGCCGCTTTGCCTCTTCATCTGTGATAGAACCCGTATTCAGATCCGCATCGATCGCCATCTGCTTACCGGGCATTGCATCCAGTGTAAATCTGGCAGTTACCTCAGCTACACGCTCAGAACCTTTGTTGATTACCATAAACTGCACGATGATCAGAATGATAAATACGATAACACCAATGACCAGATCGCCGCCGCCTACGAAATTACCAAAGACCTGTACTACATTTCCCGGATCGCCGGTAGAAAGGATCAGTCTGGTAGAGGATACATTCAGCGCAATCCTGAAAATGGTGGTAAACAAAAGAATGGTGGGGAAAAAGGACATTTCCAGTACCTCTTTTGCAAACATGCAGCCAAACATGATCGCAAATGCAACTGCTATATTCACTGCCAGCAAAACATCTAACAGCCAGGAAGGGATCGGAACGATCAGCATGACAAAAGCTGCCAGAACATATAATGCAACGCCAATATCTGCTTTTTTCATCTGCTCTCTCCTCTCCTGTACTCATTTTTGCATCCGGTCATGCCGCTTTTTATGCCCCTGACCCTGTATGCTGTCAGATAAGGGCTTCTATACGCGTCCCTGTGCATGATATACCATCGCCAGAACCTCTGCCACTGCCTGATACAGCTCAGGGGGCACCAGCTCTCCTATCTCAACATTGGCATAAAGCATACGTGCCAATGGCTTATTTTCTACAATCTCAACGTGATGCTCTTTTGCAGCTTCCTTGATCCTCTGGGCGAGGAAATCCTCTCCCTTTGCCACAACAATAGGCGCTACATATGCCTCTGCATCATATTTTACCGCCACTGCATAGTGGGTCGGGTTGGTGATCACCACATCTGCCTCCGGCACTGCCTGCATCATACGCCTTCTGGACGCTTCACGCATACGCTGCCGGATCTTCCCCTTGATCTGCGGATCTCCCTCGGAATTTTTCATTTCTTCTTTTACTTCCTGCTTGGTCATCTTCATATCTTCACCAAATTTCCACTTCTGATAAAGATAATCCACTCCTGCGATCACCAGATAGATCAGGGAGATTTTTATTCCCAGATCAATGACGATCTCTCCCGTCAGCATGATCGCCTGCATCAGAGGCATATCATACATCAAAAAGATCTCATTGACCTTATCCTTTAAGGTTGTATAAACAAAATAACCGATCACCAGCAGCTTGACTACTGACTTTGCCAGCTCTATAAGCGCTTGCGCGGAAACGATCTTTTTCAGTCCGCTTACCGGATTCATCTTGCTGAATTTAGGCTGCAGGGGCTTCATGGTAGGCCGCCACTTTACCTGCATCAGATCCCCTAAAAAAGCCACAACAGAGCCTACGATGAGGAAAGGAGCAAGAATGACCAGCATCTTGAGCATGGTATTTCTTGCCATGGCACGAAAGGCTGATGCAGGGAGCATTCCATCCTGCATGATGATCATCTCAGGGATTTTTCCATAGATCATGGAAAAGCATTCCAGCAGCTTTTCACCGATCCAGCCTATTGTAATCTTTAATACCAGAAACAGTGCCAGCAGGCTCAGACCCAGACCGACTTCCTTGGATTTGGCTACCTTTCCCTCTTTTCTGGCATCATCCAGCTTTTTCTGGGTAGCAGGTTCTGTTTTTTCTCCTCCAGGACCATCCTTTGCAAAAAACTGCAGATCATACTTGAGTATCACAGCATCCCCTCCACCATACGCGTCACCATTACCCGTATCTGGCGGAAGATAAAATCCGCCACTCCCGGCAGCATGGCTGTGGTAAAAAACAGCACCATGAAGCCTACAAGGATCTTGAGCTGGATACCAACGGTAAACATATTGATCTGGGGGGCTATTTTTGCCAGCACTCCCAAAACCACATTCAAAACCATAATAACAGCAAATACAGGCAGACAGATACGGAAGCCGATCACAACATATTCTGTCAAAAACTGGATCAGGGAAGCCAGCAGCTTCTCTGTGTGAAACACTGCCCCATTTACAGGGATCAGCTCATAGGTGTCCGCAACTGCACGGAGCAGAAACTGGTACATCCCGCTGACAAGCAGCATCAGCATAGTCATATATTGTAAATACATACCGCTGATACTGGAATTTTCTTTGGTAGTAGGATCCATCATGCTGACCATGGACAGACCTATGTCCATATCAATGATCATACCTGCAAAAATAACAATGGTTGTGCAGAGCTGTGCTCCAAATCCAATAAAAAGACCGGTTAGAGCCTCTTTCATCACAATAACCCCGTACGCCCAGACCGTCTGATATGACAATGCCGTATGCGGAACAGATGTATGATAAAGGAGCAGGGATATAAAAAATCCCAAACCGATCTTTACTCTTGTGGGTGTATTATTCATTCCAAAAAAAGGGGCTACTGAAATAAAGCAGGTTATCCTTACTAAAATAAGAAGAAAATATTCTAATTCGTCCAAAGAAAAGCTGTACTCTATCATATCCTACCTGATATAGAGGCTGAAATTTGTCCACAGCTCTATCATATAATCTGTAATAGAATTTAAAATCCAGTGTCCGAACAGCATCAGCCCCAGAAAAACACAGATTACCTTAGGTACAAAGGTAAGGGTCTGTTCCTGTATGGAGGTGGCTGTCTGAAAAATACTGATCACCAGACCTACCACAAGAGAAATGAACAGTACAGGTGCGGATGTCTTTATGATCAGATACAGGGCATCCCTTGCTATGGCTGTTACGCTGTCAACGCTCATTCCTTTGCCTCCTTATTTTTATCAGTAAAACGTCTTGATCAGACTGCCGATTATCAGATTCCACCCGTCTGCCAGCACAAACAGCAAAATCTTAAAGGGCAGGGAGATGGTGGTTGGCGGCAGCATCATCATACCCATACTCATAAGGGCTGAGGCTACTACCATATCAATTACAATAAATGGAATATAGATCAAAAATCCTATGATAAATGCCGTCCGCAGTTCACTGATGATAAAGCTGGGAATCAGCACAGAGGAGGGAATCCCGGAAAGGCTTCCGTCCCATTCCTGATTTGCGATCTCCATAAACAGCTGCACATCTTTTACCTGAGTCTGACCGTACATAAACTCACGCAAGGGTTCCATTCCGATCTCAAGTGCCTCTTCCTGGGTAATCTCTCCCCGGTCAAAGGGCTGGATCGCATTTTCATTGATCTCTGCAACGATCGGACTCATAACAAAAAATGTCAGAAACAATGCCAGACCGATCAGCACCTGATTGGGCGGCACTGTCTGGGTATTTAAGGCAGTCCGGGTAAAATGCAGCACAATGATGATTCTTGTAAATGCTGTCAGCATGATGATCAAAAATGGAGCCAGAGCGATCATCGTCAGAGTGATCAGTATCCTGATCGGACCTGCCACATCGCCGTTTCCGTCATTGTATGTGATCGTCAGATTATTGGCTACATTCAGCTCCTTCAGATCCTCTGTATCCCTGGCAGAGCCCGGTTCATTGATATTGGTCTGGGTATCGGTAATTCCCGTTTCTTTCCGGTCATCAAACAGACCGCTGGTACGTTCCAGCGCATTGGCAGTGATGGAACTGCTGAAAAACAATATGCCTACTGTAAACAGCAGACATATTATACTCCTTAATTGTTTTACAGAAATCCTTCTTTTCTTCATACTGCGCCTACTTCTTTTGTCTTCTCTGTTTTACTTTCTCCAGAATCTGTGCAAAATCAGCTGTCCTGCTCTCCTTCTCTATAGAAAAAGAAATATCCTCTTTAGAAAGCTCTGCCAGCTTTGTCACAGTATCCTTACATACCGCAACCGCAATATACTTTTCTCCAAGCTTTATGATCTGGACATACTTATTCGGCGCAATCCTGCCTGTTTCCAAAACTGCGATATTGCTGCCCTCCTGTTTCAGTTTCTGAAGACTGGCAATATAGCGGGTAGTCAGATATGTAATGACCAGCACAGCGCAAAACAGCAGCAGCACCACCATAAACTGGAGAAAAGATTCTATTCCGCTTCCTGTAAGCAGCATTATCCCACTACCTTTTTCACTGCTTCCAGTACACGATCAGCCTGGAAAGGCTTTACGATAAAGTCCTTTGCTCCTGCCTGAATGGATTCGATGACCATTGCCTGCTGTCCCATTGCAGAACACATGATAACAACAGCGCCCGGATCTCCAGCCTTGATCTTTTTCAGTGCCTGGATACCATCCATCTCCGGCATTGTGATGTCCATTAAAACCAGATCCGGTTTTAATTCATTGTACTTTTCAACAGCCTTTAATCCGTTTTCTGCCTCGCCAGCAACATTATATCCATTTTTAGTTAAAATATCTTTAATCATCATTCGCATAAACGCTGCATCGTCACAAATCAAAATATTCTTTGCCATATCTCTCTCTCCTGTTTACTTTATTATTTCAGTTACACGAATGCCAAAGCTTTCTTCAATTACTACAACCTCGCCCTTGGCTACAAATTTACCATTTACCAACACATCTATCGGCTCGCCTGCTATTCTGTCCAGCTCTATGATCGTACCGGGAGCAAAATCCAGAATCTCTGAAATCGATTTTGTGGTTCTTCCCAGTTCGACTGTAACTTCCAGCGGAACATCCATGATCAGGCCAATATTTTCTGACGCACCTGACGTTCCATAATTGCCAGAAAAGCTCTGGAACTGCGCCGGCTGTATATTAGGCATCTGCATCTGGGGCATTCCCATTTGAGGCATCTGCATCTGAGGCATTCCCATTCCCATCTGGGGCATCTGCATCTGGGGCATTCCCATCTGAGGCATCTGCATCTGAGGCATTCCCATTCCCATCTGGGAAGCATCCTGTGCAGGCTGCGAGGTTACAGGTGGCGGATTATAGCTCTGAGGCTCCGGCGCCGGTGTGGGCGCAGGTGCAGGGGCTGCTTCCCCACCGCCTGTCTGCTGATTAATAAAGGTATCATACAGAGATTTTGCAAAATCGATCGGATAAAGCTGCAAAATCATACTGTCCACCAGATCAGCGATCTGCATGGAAAAGGCTATCTTACAGAAGGTTCCATTCAGGAAATCTGCAATTTCACCAGGCTTCTTAAAATCTGTCAGATCCACCAGGCTTGCTTCTGGCGGACTGATATCGATCATCTTGCCTAACATCGTGGAAAGAGAGGTAGCCGCCGAACCCATCATCTGATTCATTGCCTCTGAGATAGCTGACAGATGCAGTTCACCCAGCTCTCCGTCCGTATTTGTTCCGTCTCCACCCATCATCAGGTCTGTTATGACCTTTACATCATGCTCGCGGAGAATCAATATGTTGCTGCCCTCCAGTCCCTGTGTATATCTGATCTGAATGAATACGCAGGGTTTTTCATAGTCGGCGATCATGGTCTGCCAGTTTGCCAACTGAACCACCGGAGTTGTAATATTTACTTTCCTGTTTACTAAGGAATAAAGAGTTGTGGCCGAAGAGCCCATACTGATATTCGCTACTTCTCCGATTGCATCCCTTTCGATCGGCGACAGCAGCGTCTCGTCTATCGCTTCCTGAGTTGCCGATACCTCTGGCGCTGGTGCTGTGCTACCAGCAGCTGGCGTTTCAGCCTCTGTGGGTGCTGATGAAGCACTGCCAATGCTGTCGATATCCATACCGCTCAGAAGGGCATTTATCTCATCCTGAGATAACATCCCATCCATACTCTACTCCTCCTCTCTGATTACTGACGTTACCTGCACCGCATAAATGTCATTGCTTGCCCCCGGCAACGCTGTAAATTTTCTTATGTTACCAACATAGATGCTCAGATCAGAATCTACCTTTGCATCTAACCTGATAATATCTCCTACCTGAAGATGAATGAAATCATCTACAGAAATAGCACTATTTCCTAAAACTGCCTTAACCGGAACATCCACATGTCTGAGCATGGACTCCAGATGCTCCTCATAATCAGCTCCCTTGTCGTCCTTGATAGTGGAATACCAGTACTTGGTATTCAGCTTATCCATTACATTCTCTAATGTAAAGAACGGCAGACAGATGTTCATAAAGCCTTCTATGTCGCCGATCTTGATACTCATGGTCACGATCGCGATCATATCGCTGGGAGAGATCACCTGTGCAAACTGGGGATTTGTCTCAATCCTCTCCAGCATTGGTGCTACCTCTACCACATTTCTCCATGGATCTCGCATAAGCTGGATGGCGATTACCATTATCTTTTCAACAATGATCATTTCGATCTCTGAAAAATCTCTGTTTTTATCCAGAGGCAGTCCCTGTCCGCCAAGCATCCTGTCAATAATGGCAAATGCCAGGTTTGCTGTAAGCTCAACAATGATGTTGCCCTGCAGCGGTTCAAAATTTACGATCCCAAGCACCACCGGATTTGCCAGTGCGTTGGTAAATTCCGAAAAAGTAACTGTTTCAGAGCTGACAACAGATACCTGTATATTTTTTCTCAAATAAACCGGCAGATTGGTGGATAAAAGTCTGCCATAATGTTCATATATGATCTCTAAAGTTCTAAGATGCTCCTTGGAGAATTTTGCCGGCCGCTTGAAGTCATAGTTCTTAACCTGCCGTTCATCCTTCCCCTGCATCTCTTCCACATCAAGCTCGCCGCTGCTTAGGGCAGACAGCAGGTTGTCTATTTCCTCCTGGGATAAAACCTCTCCCATGCCAGTTCACCTCCCGTTTCGTTTTTATCATGCAGTAACGGAAAGCTTATTGGAATATGATATCACTGAATGAAACCTGAAAGATGAAATCCGAATCAAACATTGTCTGAATCCGTCTTAAGATATCATCCCTCATCAGATCCTTATTTGCCTGTGCTTCTTCCAGAGTATAGCCTCCGATCACCTCGTAAACCTCTCCAGTGATCAAGCTTTCCTTGGAAGCCAGATCCGCGCCGTAGGATTTGTAGCCGCTGTTCTTGGTATTCATAGATAAAGCAACAGAAACCAGACAATAATGGGTCTCTCCATCTTCGCCGACCTTCAGCGGAATCGTCATCTGTTCTGCGATCTTGTAAACCTCAACATCCTCCATCGGTACTTCCTGTCTGAACGCGCCGGCACCAGCTCCATCTGAAAGTTCCAGCTTCAGCACCTCTGTAATGTCTCCCACAAGTGCCGCTGTCTTTTTGGATGCACTGCTTACATTTACCATCATGATCGACGTCAGCACCAGATTGACAACAAGCAGTGCCAGTATGATGATGGACAATAAGTTTCTTTTCATGTCATTTCCTCCCGCTCTTACCCTTAATAAGCACTCATCGTATGATATATCTTGATCTCAACTCTTCTGTTCTTCGCTCTTCCCTCCGGCGTAGCATTGTCTGCGATGGGCACATACTCACCCCTGCCAGAATGCTTGATCATTGCCGGATCCAGGCTGGTGGTCTCTACAAAATAATCAAATACAGAAAGTGCTCTTGCGCTGCTCAGCTCGTTATTATTGGCATAGCGCGCGCTGCTGATAGGCACATTATCCGTGTGTCCTTCTATTTCAATAACGCTTTCAGCGTATCTTTCCAGAATAAGTCCCAGCTTTTCCATGATCGGCTTTGCTTCTTCCTTCAGCTGGTTGCTGCCTGAATCAAATAAAAGTGCACCCTTTAAGGAAAGCTGTACATACTGGGAGGTCACTTCCATATCTACCTCTTTTGTAATGCCCTGTTCTCCCATTGCCTCTTCTATTTTTTCTGCCAGCTCCTCGGACTTTTTTAATTTTTCTGCGTCCAGAGCCTGGGTCATTTCTTCCAGCGTACCGTTGTTTTCAGACTCTGTCTCTTCGCTTTTTCCCATGCTGTTTATATAATCATCCAGCTCATTTAACTGGCTCACACCATTGCTGATCAGGATACCATCTCCGATAGCTGTAGCTCCGCCCGAAAAAATGCTGAAGGACTGGGAAAAGGAGGAAGCGATCAGTTCAAACTTCTGTGCATCCACAGTAGACATAGCAAAAAGCATTACAAAGAAGCATAACAAAAGATTCATCAGGTCTCCAAACGTGGCAGTCCACGCCGGAGCTCCAGGCGATGGCATTTCTTCTCTTTTTTTAGCCATCCGCTTCACCTCCGTCATCTGTTACGCCTCTGTCTCCAGGTGCTAAGAATGATTTTAATTTTTCTTCTATGACACGTGGGTTTTCTCCTGCCTGAATGGAGAGCAGACCCTCGATCATAATTTCCTTTGCCTGCATCTCTATGCTGTTATTGGCTTTTAATTTGCTCGCCACCGGTGTACAGATCCAGTTTGCAAGCAAAGAACCATACAAGGTAGTAACCAGAGCTACTGCCATGGAAGGACCGATAGAGCTTACATCTGACATATCCTGCAGCATCAGGATCAGACCGATCAGTGTACCGATCATACCCCAGGCAGGACCCATGGCACCAACTGCCTCCCAGAAGCTGATCCTGGTCTTGTGACGGTCATCCATGCTGACTAACTCGGTCTCCATGATCGCACGGACCAGTTCTGGGTCCGTACCATCTACAATAAGTAAAATACCCTTTTTTAAAAACTCATCCTCCAGATCGCCTGCTGCCTCTTCCAGAGAAAGCAAGCCCTCTTTTCTGGCTATATTGGACAATTCTATGATTTTCTGGATAATCTCTGACACGTTGAAAGAAGGTGCCTTTAATACCAGCGCAAAGCTCTTGAACCCACCGATAAAATCTGCCATGGAAAAAGATGCCATAACCGCCGAAAAAGAACCACCAATGGTAATGATTACGGACGGTATATCCACAAAGCTCAAAAAACCTGCGATATCATACCCGGCACTACTGAGGACACCGAACACAACAGCGCCTGTACAAAGAAGTAAGCCAACTACTGATGCTATATCCACGATCTACACCTGCCTATCCCTGCATTGTCATGCAAAAATATCCTTTCTATACGATTTTACTAAATTTTTCACTTCTTGTCTACTTTCTTTTACAATTATTTTGCGACCAGTGGTAAGGGAAATGACCGTATCCGGTGTTTCTTCCACAAGCTCGATCAGATCACAGTTTATCAGTATTTTTTCTCCGTTCAGCTTTGTTACATCGATCATAGCCTTTTTTCTGCCCTTTCTGGCATTTTTTTTGCCCTTTATCAAACGTGCGCCGCAAGGCGCACCATACGGGAACAGGGCAACTACGCAAATAGTTCCCCTGTTCTCTGTATTTTATCTTATCCTTTATTTCTGAATACGCATCCAGCTACCGCCCTTAACGCTTCAGATTTACCAGCTCCTCTAACAGCGTATCCGATACTGTGATAATACGGCTGTTTGCCTGGAAGCCTCTCTGGGTGGTAATCATTTCTGTAAATTCTGCGGAAAGGTCTACGTTACTCATTTCCAGCGCACCTGTCGTCATGCTGCCTGTACCATCAGCAGTAATATCCACACCGATGCCGTCAAACTCACCGGAGTTCTGTGTAGCAGAATACAGGTTATCGCCGGCTTTTTCCAGACCTGCTGCATTGGCGAATTTTGCAACTGCGATCTGTCCTAACAGCCTAGACATACCGTTGTCATAGCTTGCATAGATCTTACCTGTATTTTCAATGGAAACACCGGACATCTGTCCCTGCTTTCTTCCTGAGCCAAGTCCCTTTTCCTCTGTTCCTGCTGTAGCCGTCATTGTGGAGCTGCCGCCGTTATTGTACCATGTCACATGTGACCAGTCCATGTTGATGTCAGAAAAGCTGCCCAGTGACACATTATCGCCAGCCTTTGTGGTCGCACTGTCATTGAAGTCCAGCAGCACATTGTCACTGCCGTCAATGGAAACAAACGCACCGCTGTCCACGTCAAATTTCAGCAGAAAGCCTTTATACTCGGTGGTGGTGGTGATCTGTGCCTGTCCATCCGGTGCTACATCAAATTTATAGGTTTTGCTGGGATCTGTCTGATCCACACCATATGCCTCTTCCGGTGTAACCTGTGTAGTAAAGGTCTCATTTGCCGGATGATATACCACATCCGTATCTCCTACCTTAAAGTCCTGCTTCAGCTCGTAGGTTACATTGCCGGCCGCATCCATATTCACCGTATCAACACTGGTTAAATGCAGTACGCTTGCCCAGTCTGCCTCTGTTTCTACTTTTTTACCGGTTCCTGT
This sequence comes from uncultured Lachnospiraceae bacterium, assembly GCA_964389835.1. Classification (GTDB taxonomy): domain Bacteria; phylum Bacillota; class Clostridia; order Lachnospirales; family Lachnospiraceae; genus VSOB01. Next base: position 26,101 of record CAYMEZ010000019.1, read on the forward strand.
AACATGATCATCGACCCAGTAATAAGGAGTTCCTGCTGTGGGCTCTACATAAACAAGACCATATACGCTTTCCAGATCCTCCTTGGTAACTGTGCCGGTACCCTTCATTGTAACGGTAGAGCCTGCTGTATATGTGGTGTCTGTCGTCACACCATCAATGGTGTAGCTTACACCGCTGATCTTGGTGCTGTCATAGTCCTCAAATGCTTCGCCCTTACCTACCGTTTTATTAAATACCTTGTTCGTATCATCATAGGTAACGCTGCCCAGAAGATCCTTTAATTCTACTGAATCATTGTATGTAGTTCCTCCGAAGCTGGCAATATCCTCGATCCCATTGACCCCGTAAATATCTATTACAGAATCACCTTTTTCATTCAGAATATCTGTCAGTTCAACGGTATACTCGCCCTTCTTGTCTGTAGCATGGATTGCAAATTTAGCTGTATAGCTGTAGCCCAGAGCATCATAAAATCCAAGGTTTAAGGATTTTCCAGAGCTGGTAGAAGCATCCGGCTCATTCTTATCAAGGATACCCTCTACAAAGGACTCTGTTGTTGCCTCCGGCGGATAGGTCATATTGGCTGCGCTCATGATCCGCAGTGCAGAAACCGTATCCTTTTTGATGGTCTGTGTGGCTTCATCCACACCCCAGCCCATGATGTTGTAACCATTAGAGGACATGGCAAGGTTTCCAGCCGCATCTACATAAAAAGAACCATCTCTTGTAAAATAATTATTTACGCCATCGCTGACTACAAAGAAAGCATCTCCGTTGATCTTGATATCGAAAGGATTGCCTGTGGTCTGTGTAGCTCCGGCAGAAGTGATCTTATTGGTAATAGCAGCAGACTGTACACCAAGACCGATCTGTTTAGGATTGACACCGGCACGTCCTGTCAGGGCATTTGGTCCGGATGCCTTGGATGTTGTCTGGTACATCAGTTCACTAAAATTAATAGAACTGGATTTGTATGCTGTTGTGTTGACGTTGGCAATGTTATTACCGATCACGTCCATTTTTGTCTGGTGTGTTTTTAAGCCTGCAACACCAGAATACATTGATCTCATCATAGTAAGTATGACCTCCTAGCTTTGTCAGATAAACCGTATCTGTTCCCTCTGTCAGTCAGGAACATGAGCCTCCCTAAGGTCCGGCTACATGATCACGGCTCCGTCAATATTGGTAAAAATGTTTGTGGCTGTTTCGCTTTGATCCATTGCTGTTACCACGGTATGATTGGGTATGTTTACAATAAATGCCAGCTGGTCTACGATCACCAGCGATTCTCTGATGCCCTTTGCTGACGCTTTCTGCGTTCCATCATTCAGGCGTTCCATCTGTTCCTCTGTCAGTCTGATATTTCTGTCTACCAGTCTGTTTGCGGCATGCTTTGAAAATTTCAGCTCCGAATCGGTCTGTCCGGTTTTCTGTGCCAGAACATCCTGAAAAGAAAGTCCTGCCTCCGGCTGTGCTGCCTGCTTTGTTACATTTTTAGGATGTAAGAACTGATCCTGAATCTGTAGTGCAGAAAGGTATGTACTATTCTGCAGCTTCATTTTCGTTATCTCCTTCTGCATTGCCTGCTGCTTCAGCTTCTGTAAAAGCCTCAGCCTGTTCGGTTTCCTCTAGGCTGCCTGTTTCCTCTGCCGCTCCAGCTTCTTCTGTGCTGCCTGCCTCTTCTGATGCGCCAGCCTCCTCTGTGCTGCCTGCCTCTTCTGATGCTCCAGCTTCCTCTGTGCTGCCTGCTTCTTCTGATGCTCCAGCTTCTTCAGCACTGCCTGCATCCTCTTTTTTAGACTCTTCTAATGCTTCCTTTGCTTTGATGAGAAGATTGATCTTTTCAACGTAGTCTTCCAGCTTTTCTTTATTCTCTGTTGTTATGAAGGTCTTCTGATAATCTGTCATGCCATCATAAGTATCCTTCAGCTCTTTGACTGCTGCTTCATCAGAAAGTGTCAGCTTATCTAATGCCGGCAGCTTGTTCATCGCTATCGTCCAGTCATATGCTGCACCATAGGCTTCTGTATACTCACCGTCATAGATGCTGTCCAGATCGTCTAATGGATACTGATTGCCGTTTACTGAAAGATATGCCTTTCCGTTCTCATACACAACATAGTCAACCTTGCCATGAACATAGTCTGTGCTTCCTGTGGTAGCATTGGTGGTTTTGATATAAACCTCCTGACCTACCATGGAGGATGCTCTCTGCAGATCTATTGAGCCTCGCATGTTCTGCATTTCTTCCAGTTCAGAGAAAGTTGCCAGCTGGGAAATATATTCCGTATTAGAAGTAGGCTCCAGGGGATCCTGATACTTCATCTGTGCCACAAGCAGCTGCAAAAAAGCGTTTTTATCCAGAGAACTACCGCTGCTTTTCTCAGTAGAGGAAGTACTTTGTGTCACATCCTGAATTTCTCCATTTTTTACAGGTGCTAATAAACTCATTTTGCTTCTCCTTTATGCTGTATAATCTACTGTGTTTCCGTTCATTTCCATCATTTCTGCCGTAATCCGGTCTTCCTCGGAAAGCTCCATTTCCTCCAACGTCAGTTCCTCTGTCAGCTGGATCTTACGTGCTTCCCTTTTCTTGGGCTCTTCGTATCCGGCTGCGCCGTCTCCGTTTTCCGCAAAGCTTCTTTCAAAGCCCTGATTGGCAACTGTTACTTCTACTGCTTCTACTTTTACTCCCTGATTGTTCAGGTTTTCCTTTAACTGCATGGTCTGGGCTTCCAGTACTGCCTTTACTGCTTCGGTTTCTGCTGTAAACTGTGCTGTTACCACACCTTCCTTGGTGGTCAGGTGGATCCTCAGAGTACCTAAGGTTTCCGGCTGAAGCTGCATCTCCATCTCTGTCAGCTCGGTTCCTGCCTCAATCTTCACATAATCTGTTACCTGCCGCATAATGTCTTCTACATCAGCCTGAGAAACAGGGAACTCCATTCCATCCTGTATAAGCTCCTGATTCCATACAGTAGTGCCCGGTTTTGCTGCTGTCTGCATCAGCTGACTGCTGTGCTCTCCATGGGCTTCTTTTCCGGTCTCATTCCTTTTTTCAGAAGAGCTGTTCTCTCTTTTTGTTTCTTCCCCTAATGGCTGTTCATTGGTAATGGCAGCTTTTTGTATCTGCTCCTTACTCTGTTCTGCGCCGCCATCCTTTGGTGTCTCTTCTGCTTTAACCGGTGCTTCTGTGTCCTCATCTGCCACATTCGCAGGTGTCTCCGGCTTTTCCTCTAAAATCACCACCGGTCCTGCTTCCTCTTTCAGCAGACTCTGTTCTGGCTGCCGGGGTGCTGTGGCTGCCTCCATCTGGTCTAAAATGCCCTCAAATGCTTCTGCATCTACCTCCAGCTGGGTCTGAACCTCTGCTGTTACTTCTTTTACTGCAGCAGTTAATTTCTGCAGGCTCTGATACAGACCTTCATCTGTCAGAATACTCATCTGATCATTTTCCCCTGCTGCTGCCATGACGATCGCCTGAACATTTTCCTGTCTGAGCAGATCCATCTGGGACAGTCCCAGGGTTTCCATGATGCTTTCCAGTTCTTCATCTGTCAGGCCCAGTTCTCCCTTGATCACTTCCTCAAGCTCTGCTGCTGCCTCTTCCAGAACTTCCTCTGCCTCTTTTGTTTCTGTCTGGGAAGTGTGGGCATTTACAGTTTCCTGCTCTGTCACAGAAGTGTTTTTTTTCTGCTGTTCAGAGGTCTCCTTGATCCCGCGCTCCACCTTAACAGGTGTTTTGACCGCTGCCGGAGCTTCCTGCTTACTCTCTAATCTGCCATCGCCCATATCCTGCCGGGTCTGATCCATAACCTGGGAAAAGCCTCCATCAACGATGTCATTAACGCTTCCTGCCGCACCTGCACCTAACGCATCCAGAAACAGCCCTGCTGCCTGTGTTACTTTTGTGCTGGTCATTTGCTTCCTCCTTTCTTAAATTTTCAAGGTACTTTCTTTATATATACGATACACTGTATCTTCGTATATATCGACATTTCTGTCACAAAAATTAAGATTCAGGATCCATAATTTTTGTGAGTCTTGCAGCCACCTCTGCATCCATGGCACCGAGTATTTTTCCTCTGCTTTCTGCATCCATGGTCTTTAATATTTTTGCTGCCAGATCCAGATCATCCTGCATCGCTTCAAAAATAGCCGCTGCCTCTTTTGCCTTCATTTCAGAATATGCATTGGCATAATCCTTAATCTGGCTGTCTACCTGCTGCTGTGCCACTACCTGCTTGTACAGCTTTTCTGCTGTTGCCGGATCCATAGACTCATAATACTCAATGAAAGCCTCTGCTCCCGGCCCTTTATCTGAATAGATCACCTCTTCATAAAATTCGTTTTTAATGTCCTCAAAGGCAATCTGATTTTCTTCAAAGGTACGAAGTCTGTCTATCTCTGCTTCCAGCTCCTTGATCCTCTCCTTGGCAGCCACAGTACCTGACTGGACATTTTCCAGCTCCAGCTCCAGTCGCTTGATCTGGTCTACTGCATCTGCCAGACTTGTATAACCATAGTACTTATCCGGCTCGCCCCCTGTTCCGGACATTTTCTCTGCAGGCAGCACCTTATTGATCACCGGCACGTTCCCCAGGATCGGTCTCAGCACAGTAGAGCCAAAGCCGCCCACATCCAGCTTGATCAAAAGAGCCAGTATTGCGATCCAGATCACTACTATGATAAATGTAACCATTACGATCGGTGCGGAGCCGCCATCTGCTTCATCCAGCTCCTCTTCCTGGGCTTCCAGCTCTCTTGCTCTGAGCCTTGCTTCCTTTTTCTGTGCCCGCTGTTCTTCCCTGAATCTCTTTTTTTCTTCCTTCAGGCGGCTTCTTTCATCCAAGCCCGATGTATTTTCCGCTGCCTGTTTTTTTTCTTTTCCTGCCATATTTTTTCCGGCGTTCTGCGCCGCTCCTCATTTCGGTTCTTAGCCTTCTGCCGGCAGCTCTTCCTCTGCCTGTTTCTGCCCATAGGTGTAGCTGGTCAGCTCATCGATCTCTCTGATCTCGCTTGCCTTTTCTTCTTCCATAAATGCTGCAAAGGCATTTTCCCGCAGCTTTTCATGTATCTTACGCTCCTGCATGGCATCCTGCAGCTTTATCCGTTCCTTTTCCAGCTGCTGCTCCGCCTTCTGGATTTCTATTTTTTGCAGCTCGATGAATTCATCCATCCGCAGGATCGCTTCTTTGTTTTCCCTTATCTCCTGAATCCGCAGCTCCTCCTTCAGAGCGCCTCTTGCTGCCTCTTCGTAGTCTGCCCTACGATCCCAGAGCCGCTGCAGCTTTTCCTCTTCCTCTGTCAGGCGCGCCCGCGCCATGCCATAATCCAGCTTTGCCTGTTCTTCCAGCTTTGCCTTTATATTCAGAATGTTCTGCATCCGATATACGAACTTTGACATCTGTTTTATCCTTCATACAATGCCGCAAGCATTTTTACCGTTTCTTCAAATGTAAATTTCTCATCTACATCCTGCATCAAAAATGCGTTGGTAGCATCAATCTTTTCTACTGCATAATCGATATTGGGATTGCTGCCCTTTTTATAGGCTCCGATATTGATCAGATCCTCTGCTTCCTGATAGGTCGCCAGCACATTTTTCAGCTTTCCGGCTGCCCGTTTATGTTCCTTATCCGCCACCTGGCTCATGCATCTGGAAATACTCTGCAAAATGTCCACTGCCGGATAATGATTTTTATTTGCCAGCTTACGGTTCAGCATGATATGTCCATCCAGAATACTTCTTGCCGTATCTGTAATGGGCTCATTAAAGTCGTCACCATCTACCAGAACTGTATACAAGCCAGTAATAGAGCCCTTGTCATCTCTTCCTGCTCTTTCTAAAAGCTTGGGAAGCTCTGAATACACACTGGGCGGATATCCACGGGTAACCGGCGGTTCTCCGGTTGCCAGTCCGATCTCTCTCTGTGCCATACAGAAACGGGTCAGGGAGTCCATCATCAAAAGCACGTCCTTTCCCTGTTCCCTGAAATATTCCGCGATCGCCGTAGCTGTCTGCGCCGCCTTTTTACGTTCCAGCGCCGGCTTATCCGAGGTTGCTACCACAACCACCGAGCGCCGCATGCCTTCCTCGCCCAGATCTCTTTCAATAAACTCTCTTACCTCTCTGCCTCGTTCTCCGATCAGAGCGATAACATTTACCTCTGCCGCCGTATTACGGGCAAACATTCCCATCAGTGTGGATTTTCCCACTCCGGAGCCAGCAAAGATACCGATCCTCTGACCCTTCCCTACAGTGATCAGACCATCCACTGCCTTAACACCAAGGGGCAGTGGGGTATCTATGATCTCCCTCTTCATAGGGTCTGGCGGCGGTGCTTCTACCGGATAATTGGCTGCGCCCGTGGGCAGCTGTACACTGAAATCCGTGGTCCTGCCCAGTCCATCCAGCGTCTTGCCTAAAAGAAAATCTCCTACGGCAACTCTAAGGGAGCTTCCTGTGTTTTCCACCAGATTTCCAATGCCGATGCCCTCCGTGCTTTCATAGGGCATCAGCAGTGTCCTGCCGTCCTTAAAGCCGACTACCTCAGCCATGATCCCTACTTCTCTGCTGTCTTCAGGATAGATATAGCAGATGTCTGCCAGTCTTGCATCAGGCCCTGCTGATTCAATGGTCAGACCAACTACATTCAATACCTTTCCCAGCTTTTTATAATAAACTCTGTCCTTTACCTTTTCATATCTGGATAGATCCATCATTCTGTCATCCTACTCTGCTCCTTCGTAGGAAAGCAGCATCAATTCCCTGCGCAATGCCTCCAGCTGCATATCCAGACTGCAGTCATAAATGCCGCTGTCAGCCTCGATCATACATTCATTCTTTTTCATGGAAGCGTCCTCCACTACTTCAAGAGCCGCATTTTTATTTCCTACTGCATCCGTCAGCTGTTTTTTCTGCATGCTGACATAAGGATAATCCTCTTTGCCTACATGCACAATATAGTTGCTGCCGGCCTCCATTTTCTGCATACAGCTTTCCAGCAGTCCCATGACCAGACTGTGGTATTCTCCCAGCTCCACATGGAAGATATGCTCATAAATGCCAGTCAGCTGTTTCACAAGCTCCGGCTCCAGATTTTTGATCTGCTCCTGATACATTGCATTCAGACGGTGCTTTTCCTCTGCCAGTTCCGCTTCTGCTCTGGCAGCACCCTCCTGATAGCCCTGCGCAGCGCCTTCTTCTTTCCCCTTTTGTACAGCCTGCTGTCTTGCGTTTTCTATCTCTTCCTGCGCCGCCTGCCGCATTCTGTCAATCTCTTCCTGCGCCTGTGCGATCAGCTCCTCTGGAGTTGGTCCCTCATACACAGGCTGGGGCGGCTCTGCTTTGATCACAGTCTGAACATTTTCCTGATCCATGACCAGTGCTCCCAGCTCTTCTGCATTTAATCCCCCCTGAAAGCCCTCAGGTGTTTCCACCCTTTCCTGCTCCATATCAGCTTCCTGATGTTCAAAGGCTGCCTGCTCCCACTGCTGCTGCCGCCTTTTAAATGCTTCACTGCTGTTGATTACCCTTGTTTCCTCAGACTTCACCTGTACCCAGTTTCTTTTTAACAAGTTACTAGACAACAATTTCGTCTCCTCCACCTCTGGAAATAACGATTTCCGCAGAGTCTTCCAGCTTTCTGATGATATTTACGATCTTCTGCTGTGCTTCCTCTACATCCTTCATACGAACAGGACCCATAAACTCCATGTCCTCTTTGATCATAACAGCCAGACGCTTGGAGAGGTTGTTGAAGATCGCACTCTGTACCTCTTCATTAGAGCCTTTCAGTGCAACTGCCAGATCACTGTTCTCAACATCACGCAGTACTCGCTGGATCGCTCTGTCATCCAGAAGCAGAATATCTTCAAATACAAACATCTTCTTGCGGATCTCGTCAGCAAGCTCTGGCTCTTCGATCTCCAGAGTCTCCATAATGTGCTTCTCTGTACCACGGTCTACGGAGTTTAAGATGTCAACAACTGCATCCACACCACCGATAATGGTGTAATCCTGATTTACCAGCGATGCCAGCTTGGATTCCAATACCTTTTCCACCTCTTTGATCACGTCCGGACTTGTTCTGTCCATCAATGCAATACGCTTTGCTACATCTGCCTGTCTCTCAGGAGGCAGGGCAGATAAGATCATGGAAGACTGGGCTGCCGACAGATAAGACATGATCAGCGCGATGGTCTGAGGATGCTCATCCTGGATAAAGTTAAGCAGCTGGGATGCATCTGTCTTTCGTACAAACTCGAAAGGCTTTACCTGTAAGGATGCTGTCAGCTTTCCAATAACCTCTCTTGCTTTTTCTTCTCCCAATGCCTTTTCCAGCAGATCCTTTGCATAGCCGATACCGCCCTCTGCAATGTACTGCTGTGCCAGACATACCTGATAAAATTCTTCTATGATATTTTCCTTCATCTGGGGTGTAATGCTTCTTGTATTTGCGATCTCCAGTGTCAGCTCCTCGATCTCATCCTCTTTCAGATGCTTAAAGATACTGGAGGACCGCTCAGGCCCCAGAGTGATCAGCAATACTGCTGCTTTTTGTAAGCCGGACAATTCTGTTACTGCCATATGGAACTACCCCCAATCCTCATTCAACCAGTTCCTGAGCAGCTGGGCAGCTGCCTCCGGATTATCATCCACAAATTTTTCTACCAGCCTGCGTGTCTCAGAAACCTCTTCCAGCATAAGATCCTCCAGATCAGTCTCACGTGCTGACTGCAGCAGATCCTCCACTGACAGTTCCTCTTCTTCCTCCACTTCCTTTTCGCTGCGCATGCTCCGCAGTACCACAAAGGCAAGCAGTCCCAGAATCAGAAGGATCAGCACGATCTGGATGATGTCACTGGCGGTCATAGCCATACCGTCTTTATCAATAAACAGAGGCTCTTCATAGGCAACCATTGCAATATTTTCTGCTGCGATGCCCGTTGCCTTGGACACCACGTCTATCATCTTATCGTCTACAGGCAAAGCAGTTCTTTCGCTGTTTGCCGCCTTGTATTCTTCCCAGGTAATGCCGTCTAAAAGCCCCTGACTCTTGGCATCCTCTTCCCGCAGCACATCATAGCTGATCGCCGTAACAGAGATCGAGGACTCGTCATATTTGATCAGTCCCGGCGGAACGTTCTGATAGGTAATCTTTTCATTGGGAAGATAATCCCTGCTTTCTTCTGATATGGTCGTGCTGGAATTGTCATTGTCCAGCATCCCATAGGTGGTCTCGCTGTTGGAGTCTGTTCCCGGCACGCCTCCTGAGCTGTTGGTGCTCTCTTCGCTGAAAACATCCTCGTGGCTGAGAACGCCCTGAGTCTGTCCATCTGCCGGTGTATAATCATGCTGGGTAATCTCTGTGGAAGAAAAATCCAGCGCCAGATTACTGGCTACTTCAATGTTGTCATACTGATTCGTGCCAAGCAGCACCTTTTTTACTTCGTTTCTGACAAGCCGCTCTGCCTGCTGCTTTACCGAAAGCTGGTTGCTGGCATTGCCGGAAACAGAATAAGAATCTTCTCCCGAAAACAGCATATTGCCCATGCTGTCCAGGATCGTAATGTTGTTTGTATTTTCATTGCCTAAGGCAGTCTTTACAAACTGCGCCATTGCGGCTGCGTTTTCCTGTGTAAACTCTCCCTCCAGCTCTAAGATCACGCTGGCAAAGGCTTCTTCGTTTTTAGAAAGGAGTGTACCGTCATTTTCCGGCAGGGAAAGCTGTACATCTGCCTTTTTTACTGCTTCAAATCTGGTCAGATCCTCTTCCATGCGGCCTTCCAGATACAGCTTATACCGTTTCTGTTTGTCCGATTCTGTGGTAGAAAATCCACCGTCCGTTACGTTGTCAATGCCATAGGAGGCACTGGGAATATCATTTGCGCCCAGCAGCAGATTGGCATCAGAAAGCTGCTCCTTTAATACCTCGATCCGATAGCCGTCATCCGATACCTTAGGCTCAATGCCTGAGCCCTCTAAGATCTCAGTGATCTGAGATGCTTCCTTGGTGTTCTCGCAGTTTACAAGCAGCACGTACTGAGGTCTGGTAAGCACTGTCACAAGAATCGCCAGCGAAATGATGACCCCCGCAGCAATGCAAACAATAATCGTCTTTTGTTTTGAAGTAAATCGATTCCACCATTCCAGTATCTTTGCCGGAATCTCTTTTAACCTGTCAGCCATTTCTTTCTACTCCTGTGTCCTAAATCTGCATCTGCATGATCTCTTTGTATGCTTCCATGAATTTATCCCTTACAGCAACTGTATACTGTAACGCAGCAGATGCCTTCTGCAGAGCAATGGACAGATCGTGGGTATTGTCTGTTTCTCCAAGGGCGATCTTTAATTCTTCGTCTTCCATATCGGAAATGTAGCTGTTTGTTGTATGTAAATTGTCTATGGCATCATGCAGCATTGTGCCAAACATATCCCGTCCTTCTTTTGCTGCTTCTGCTCTTTTTGCCGCTCCGGTCTGGTTAGCAGCCTCTCTGACTGCTCCTGAGCTCACATTATACAATGATAAGATATCCATTGTCTTTCTCCTCTTAGTTCCCTCATATCATTTTATTATTTTATCCGCTTTTGCACACTCTTTTTGCCTGTTACTGCGCCATTTCCAGTCCCTTTAACGCCATTGCCTTGCTTGCACCAAAAGCAGTGGCATTTGCCTCATAGGCACGGCTGGCATCGATCATATTGGTCATTTCTGTCACAATATTCACATTGGGATACAGCACATATCCATTTTCATCTGCATCTGGATGAGCCGGATCATAGACCATCTTCATCTCTGTCCAGCGATCCTCCTCCACTGAGCTGACGCGCACGCCTTTTCCGGAATAATTGTCCCTTGCTTCATTTAGCACCCGGCTGAAGGGGGTCTGGCTGTCCTTTTCTGCAAAGGTAACTACCTTGCGGCGATAGGGCGTACCATCCTCTGTCCTTGTGGTATTGGCATTGGCGATATTCTGTGAAATGATGTCCATACGATAGCGTTCTGCCGTCAGACCTGATGCATTGATATCAAATGATGTAAAAAGACTCATACATTTCCCCTCCTGCTACTATCTCATTACCATCTTTAAGTTGGAAAACTCCTGATTAACCCCTGTCATGATCGCATTGTATTTCAGCTGATTGGATGCAAGCATAACGTTCTCCGTATCAATATCCACATTGTTTCCATCCACTCGGTAGGAAAAATTGGAATAGTCCGTATAGGTACGAGGCTTTAAATGTCCCAGCTTTAAATTCGACACCTTGCTGTCCAAAGAGGTGTATCTGGAATTTCCAAGTGCCCTCCTCAGCTCATCCTCAAAATTGATGTCCTGTCTTTTATACCCCGGAGTATCTGCATTTGCAATATTGTTGGCAATGGTCTCATTGCGAATCCATGCTGCATCCGCAGTCTTATCCAATACATTGATATAATCAAATACATTTGAATGAATCACTATCTTCTCTCCTTTCACTCAAAGCGCATAAATATCCATTGAACCCTACTCTATACTATTATATACAATTCGACAAAAAACACAAGTTTTTCCGTCCTTAGAAAAACAAGAAAGGGACTTATTTCCTAAGTCCCTTTACCATTCTCTTCATCCTTGAAGTCTTTGTTTTATTATTTTTGCCCTTTTATCTGGAAAACTGTCCCTTTTCCAGCTTCTGCTGCTTTAATTTTTCAACCTCTTCAAACACCACATCATTCAATACCTTGATGTAGGTGCCTTTCATTCCGGAGGATCTGGATTCGATCACGCCTGCGCTTTCAAACTTGCGGAGAGCATTGACGATCACAGATCTGGTAATGCCTACCCTGTCTGCGATCTTGCTGGCAACCAGAATTCCTTCCTGACCGTTTAATTCATCAAAGATATGGGTGATCGCCTCCATCTCTGAAAACGACAGTGTACCAATGGCAGATTTTACAACAGCAAGCTTTCTTGCCTCCTCTGCACTTTCTTCGTTTACTGCCCGCAGCATCTCAAGGCTGACCACTGTGGTTCCATATTCACAAAGAATAATATCATCTATCTCGTAGGGCTGGTCACATTTATAGATAAACAATGTACCCAGTCTCTCTCCGGCTATGTCAATGGGGCTGATGATCGCCTGAAACTTTCTGATGTCCGCTCTCTCAAAGCCCAGTGTCTGAAGATTGACATTTTCCTTGGTGGAAAGAACGCCCAGCATCCTTTCATTTAACATGGAATCGATATAACCGCCGACCTTATCATTGATCAGCTCATCGATCTCCTCTACTCCGTCTGCGATCCCAACGCCCAGCACCTTGCCTTTTCTGCTGATCACAAGCACGTTGGATCCTAAGATCTCTTTCATGACATTACAGATATCACTGAATACTACCTTGCTGGAATCATTATTGTGTAAAAGCATTCCGATCTTTCTAGTCTTGTCCAATAACTGTATACTGCTCATACGGACCTCCTTCTCATACCCTTCAGCCAGTTACCATCATGGGTACAATGTTCGACTTGATTTTATTTATCGTAACACAATAATTCTTTTTTTTCAACGTTTTCTTTGAAACATCAAAAAAATTCGGAATATTCTGCGCAATTCAAAAAATTCACTTCTTTTCTTTGACATTTCCGCAGGATTCGTTGATGCACACCAGCTTGTTTCCCTTTTCCACCGTCAGAGAGCCGCATTTGTCGCACCGTACCCGTGAAGGCTTCTGCCAGACCATGAAATCACAGTCCGGATTGTTCATGCAGCCATAATATTTTCTGCCCTTTTTGGTCTTTTTCAGCACAATATCCTTGCCGCATTTGGGGCAGGAAATGCCGATCTTTTCAAAATAAGGCTTTGTATTTTTACATTCCGGGAATCCCGGACATGCCAGGAATCTGCCATGGGGACCATATTTGATCACCATCTGTCTGCCGCAGAGCTCGCAGACCTCGTCTGATACCTCATCAGCTATCTTGACCTCTGCCAGTTCCTTTTCCGCCTTTTCCACTGCCTCTGCCAGATCCGGATAGAAATTGGACACTACGGTTTTCCAGTTTACCGTTCCCTCTTCAACCTTATCCAAAAGAGCCTCCATATTGGCGGTAAAGCTTACATCCACTATGCTTGGGAAGGCTTCCTTCATCATATTGTTTACCACTTCCCCCAGCTCTGTCACATAAAGGTTTTTATTTTCCTTTGTCACATATCTGCGGGCTATGATGGTGGTAATGGTAGGAGAATAGGTACTGGGTCTGCCGATCCCCAGCTCCTCTAAGGCTCTTACCAGACTGGCTTCTGTATAATGTGCCGGCGGCTGGGTAAAATGCTGCTTTGGCTCAAGCTCCCTAAAGGTAAGCTCTGAGCTTTTGTCTATCCCCTTTACCAGCATATTTCCGGCTGACTTTTCCTCTTCTTCCTCTGTGTATACGCTAACAAAACCATCAAACAGCATTTTGGAGGCTGCCACTGTGAAAATGTGCTCTCCTGCACCGATCTTCACGGAAGTAGTCTCATATTTTGCTGCTGTCATCTGACTTGCCGCAAAACGCTTCCAGATCAGCTGATACAGTCTGAACTGATCCCTGCTCAGGGAGTCCTTGATGGAAAAGGGCGTTCTTGCCGGATCTGTAGGACGGATCGCCTCATGGGCATCCTGTATCTTCTTTCCATCCTTCTTTTCTCCCACAGCGCCTGCTACATATTCCTCGCCATAATTTTCTGTGATGTAGCTGCGTGCCATCTGAGCCGCTTCTTCTGAAACTCTGGTAGAGTCAGTACGCAGATAGGAAATGATACCGATGGTGCCGCTTCCCTTGATATCCACGCCCTCATAAAGCTGCTGTGCCAGACGCATTGTCTTCTGGGTGGAAAAATTCAGTACCTTGCTGGCCTCCTGCTGCAGGGTAGAGGTGGTAAAGGGCAGAGGCGCTTTCTTGATCCTTTCTCCCTTTTTGACCTCTTCCACGCGGTATTCTGCATTTTCCAGCTCCTTCAGGATGCCCTCCAGCTCCTTCTTGGAGGAAATCCCCTTTTTGCCATCCCGTGTTCCATAATATTTTGCCTCCAGAGGCTTCTTTTCTCCTGTTACATCCAAAAGGACATCCAGCGTCCAATACTCCTCTGGGATAAACGCATTGATCTCCTCTTCCCTGTCACAGATGATGCGCAGTGCCACAGACTGCACTCTGCCTGCACTGAGCCCTCTTTTTATTTTTGCCCATAAAAGCGGTGAAATCTTGTAACCCACCATACGATCCAGCATACGGCGTGCCTGCTGGGCATCTATCAGATCCTTATCCAGTTCTCTTGCATATTTCAAGGATTCTCTTATGGCATTTTTGGTAATTTCATTAAAGGTGATCCGGTATACCTTTTTGTCCTGCAGCTTCAGCGCATGGAGCAGATGCCATGAAATGGCTTCCCCCTCCCGATCCGGGTCAGTTGCCAGATATACTTTTTCTGCTTTTTTTACTTCCTTTCGCAGATTTGCCAGAATATCACCCTTCCCCCTGATGGTGATATACTTAGGCTCATAATCATGTTCTACATCAATGCCGAACTGACTTTTGGGAAAATCCCGCACATGTCCCTGACTTGCTGCTACTGTATAATTTGCCCCAAGAAACTTTTTGACAGTCTTTACTTTCGCCGGTGACTCCACGATCACTAAGTATTTTGCCATTGTTTACACTCCTCATTTTGAAATCGTCAAAAACTATACACCAATTTTTTTAGAATAGCAAGTACTTTTATATAGAACAAACGCCGATTTTATGTTTTTCTACGGTATTTGTTTCCCCCTTCTGTCAAAATTATTTCCTTCATCACAAGCTCCATCAAAAGGTTCATGACCTGGGGCAGTTCCATGCTTTTTCCCTCAGCAGAGGCCTTTATTTTCTCATACAGCTCCTGCAGCCCTATGCCTCTTTCATCCAGAAGCTGCCACACCAGTCTTTCCTGCTGGTTTAAGTGTATGTCAGCTTTTTCCAGCAAAGCACTGCTTTTTTCCCCTGTGCTGCTCTTTATACTCCAGCCTTTTCCGTAGAGTGACTCCAGGATATCCTTAGGTGTAAGTGCCAGCCCAGCCCCCTGACAGATCAGCCGGTTGCAGCCTGCGCTCAGTCCGTCTGTCAGCCGTCCGGGCAGGGCGAACACATCCTTTCCCTGCTCCAGAGCGAAATCTGCAGTGATCAGTGTTCCGCTTTTTGCCTTTGCCTCAATGACCAGAACACAATCTGAGATTCCGCTGATGATCCGGTTTCTGCTGGGAAAATGGGCAGGCAGAGGCGGTGTTCCCATAGGATGCTCTGAAAGGATCCCTCCCTTTTCCAGAAGCTGTCCATACAGGTCTTTATTTTCCTTTGGATAGCAGATATCCGTTCCGCAGCCTAACACACCATAGCTTCTGCCTCCTGCTGCCAATGCCGCTCTCTGGGCGATCCCATCGATCCCGCGTGCCATGCCGCTGACGATCTGCACCCCTGCCATTGCCAGCTCTGCGGCAAACCATTCTGCCATTTCCTGTCCGTAAATACTACAGCTTCTGGCACCAATGACTGCTACTGAAGGAGTATTTTCATCCGGCAGCTGTCCCCTTACATAAAGCTGTCTGGGAGCATTTCTGATCTGACCCAGAAACCGGGGATATTCTTTATCGCCCTTTAAGATACATCTTTCCTGTATGTCTGTCATGCTCTACCCTCTTCTTTCCCAGTAGCTCTTTGCCGCTGTCCGGTAATAAACCGCCTCATTGATATGGTTTACCCCGATCTGCTCTTCTCCTGCCAGATCTGCGATTGTCCGCGCTACGCGGACAATCTTGTGGCATGCGCGGACGCTAAGACCTACTGCCTCTGCTGCCCTTTGTAAATGCCTGCGGCTCTCGCCATCCAGCCTGCAATACTCCTCCAGCTCTGCCGCCTTCATTTCTCCGTTAAACCGCAGCCCTTTTCCTGCAAACCGCTGCTCCTGTATTTTTCTTGCCGCCATGACTCTGCTGCGGATGGTCTTGCTGCTCTCTCCTCTTTTCCCACCAAGCACCAGTCCCAGCTCAACCTTCTGCATCTCCACACACAGGTCGATTCTGTCAAGCACCGGCCCGGAAATACGCCCCAGATATTTGTGGATCTCACTATCGCTGCAGTTACATTTTATTTCATCCGGGTAATAGCCGCAGGGACAGGGATTCATGGCACCCACTAAAACAAAATCTGCCGGATAGGTAATGTTTCCGTAATTTCTGGCGATCTGCACCTCTTTTTCCTCCAGCGGCTGACGCAGCATATCTAATACACTTCTTTTAAATTCCGGCATTTCATCCAGAAAAAGAACACCTCTGTGGGCAAGGCTCACTGCTCCCGGCATCGGTATCCTGCCGCCGCCGATCATAGAGCAGCCCGTTGCCGTATGATGGGGTGCCAGAAAGGGACGCTCCTGCAGCATGCCACTTTCCGGCAGTCTGCCACAGACGCTGTAGATCGCCGAGGCTTCCATGCTTTCTTCTTTGGAAAGAGGCGGCATGATAGAGGGCAGACGGCGGGCGATCATCGTTTTTCCGCTGCCCGGCGGACCGATCAGCAGCATATGATGAAAGCCTGCTGCCCCGATCTCTGCAGCCCGTCTTGCCACCTCCTGACCTGAAATATCCCCAAAATCCTCTCTGCAGCCCGTCTCTGGCAGTATCTCTTCCTTTTCTGCCAAGAGCAGCTCTCCCTTTTCCAGCCCTGCCTGCAATGCTTTCATTACCTGAGAAAGTGTTTCTGCTCCATACACCTGCATTCCTTCTATATTAACAGCCTCCCTGCAGTTTGCTTTGGGAAGGATGCAGGTGCTGATACCTGACTGTACTGCCTTTTGTACAATGGGCAGTATCCCTCTTACCGGCTTTAGCTCTCCTGCCAGTCCCAGCTCTCCGGCAAATAGGATCCCTTTTGTACTCTCTTCTCCGATCAGCCCCATAGAAGCCAGCAGGCCTACCGCAGCCGGCAGGTCAAAGGCTGTACCGCTTTTGTGTCTGTCTGCCGGAGACAGATTGATGGTAATTCTGGAGGGCGGCAGATTAACCCCTGTATTTTTCAGTGCCACGCGGATTCTCTGCTTTGCCTCTCCTGCTTCCCTGCTCAGACAGCCGATCATCTCCATACAGGGAAGTCCATGTGCCACATCCACCTCCACCTGAACGAGATAACTGTCTATCCCACAGAATGCACCTGATAAAATCGTACTGAACATATAACCTCCTTTGCTTTTCTTTCAGTTCATGAAAAAATCCTGGAAAACTACAAAAATCATTGGAAAATGTGCGGCGACTGCCGCAGAAAAAAGAATGAATAAAGTATAGGAATATACTATAGAAATAAAGATCCCAGAGGATCTCCATACGTTCATTATATGAAAATCCTCTGCTTAATACAAGCCTTAAATTAATACAAGCCTTAATTATGTAGAATTTCAAAAGCAGCAGATCTTTTTTCTCCTGCTTCCTCTGTTACGAGCCTCTGGAACACCACTGCCTCCATTACATTTTCGATCCTGGCGCGGATCTGATCCTGCTGCTGGAGCGGGAACAGCTCCACCATACTATCCACCGCATTTTTACCACTGCCTGTATGCAGTGCTGACAGCACCAGCTTTCCGGTTTCCGCAGCTGTAACTGCCTGACGGATCGTTTCTATATCATACATTTCTCCGATCAAAATAACGTCCGGATCCTCTCTGAGCGCAGCGCGCAGTCCACTGGCATAGCTGGCTGTGTCTGTCCCGATCTCCCTTTGATCCACAATGGAACGCTTATGCTGATGCAGGTACTCAATGGGATTTTCCAGTGTGATGATATGACTTTCACGCATGGAATTGATCTTATCAACAATGACTGCCAGTGTGGTAGATTTACCGCTTCCTGCCGGCCCTGCCACCAGCACCAGCCCTGCCCTTTTCTGATACAACTCAGTGACCTGCCAGGGAATCCCCAGCGTCTCCGGTGCTGGCACTGCTGCCCCGATCAGCCGGATCGCCATTGCCACACAGCCTCTTTGCTTGTATGCACTGACCCGGAATCTCCCCAGTTCTTTTACAGCAAAGGACATATCATATTCTCCCTGCTCCTCAAAGCGCTCCCTCTGGTTCTGGCTCATAATGGACACCAGAAGCGCCAGTGTGTCCGCCGGAAGCAGCTTTGGGTGGGACATGGTGATCAGCTTGCCGTTTACCCTCATTCTGGGCGGAGTCCCAGTCGTTATATGTACATCAGAGGCATTCGCCTCTACCGCTTCTGTCAATATTTCTCCTATCGTCACTGTATCTTCTCCTTATCCTTTCATGGCTGTACATCAAAGCCCTCTCTAAGCCTCTCAAGAGCCTTTTTCTCTATTCTTGATACATAGCTCCTGGATATTCCCAGCCGGCTTCCGATCTCCCTTTGAGTAACCTCTTCCCGGTGTCCGATCTTGACCAGACTGCCCTTTGAGGGATCGTTCTCTTTTTGCAGCAGGATTCCATACCGCATACAGAGGATCTCCCTTTCTCTGTCACTTAATCTGGTATACAGCAGCTCGCCCAGCCGCCGGATGCCCCGTTCTAACTCCATCTGCTCCAGAATATCTGTCTGTTCATTTTCAATGATATCTAACAGACTGATCTCATTTCCCTCTTTGTCTGTTCCGATGGGCTCATACAGGGAAACCTCTTTTGATTTCTTCTTTCTCCCCCGGACCATCATCAAAAGCTCATTT
>CAYMEZ010000020.1:0-44305 GCA_964389835.1 uncultured Lachnospiraceae bacterium
AAGATGGGATATTAGCTCAGTCGGTAGAGCACTTGACTTTTAATCAAGTTGTCCGGGGTTCGAATCCCCGATGTCTCATTTTATGAATACCTTTTCACTGATTTTTGTCGGTGGAAGGGTATTTTCGTAAATTACAGGTCAAATGTAAACTTTATAAAAAGGTTGATTTTTTTTATAAATTGAATATAATAAGAGTAACAGAACCCAACACGCCTCTCAACGATGCGGACCACGTTGGGTCTTTTAATTTTAAGGAGAATATTGTATGGGAGAACTTAAACAGCATCAGCTTCCCATGACTATAGATGAACAGGTAGAAAATCTGAAGCGTATAGGATTGATTGTCGAAAATGAGGAATATGCGAAAAAAATACTCAACGATATATCATATTTTAGATTGATTAAAGCATATAGCTTGAAGCTGAAATCTAGAAATGGAAAATATATAGATAATGTTAGATTTGAACAGCTTGTGGAATTGTATCTCTTTAATGCAAATTTTCGTCAAATCATATTTTCGAAAATTGAAAAAATTGAGATTAATGCAAGATGCAGAATCGCCAATTATTTTTCTGAACGATATGGGGTTTTAGGTTATTTAGAAGCGGATAATTTTGCAAATATTAAGTATCACCAGGTATTTATTGATGATATCGAAGAGGAAATCAGAAGAAATTCAAAGACTCCATTTGTCAAGAATTTTAGGGAGAATTATGAAGGCGGAAATCTGCCAATTTATGCATTGGTGGAGACATTTAGTTTTGGAACATTATCTAAGTTTTATAAGAATATGAAGAATCCTGATAAAAAGATAATAGCAAGTTCCTTTGGTGTGGGCTATACATATTTTGAAAGTTGGTTAGAGAGTATCTCATATGTTCGCAATATATGTGCCCATTATGGTCGTTTGTATAATGCAAAGCTTTCAAAAACACCTATTTTGTATAAAGAGTATTCAGAAGTGGGGATTAGAAATAATCGTATTTTTGGTGTGTTGCTGTGCCTTAAACAGCTTTTGAAGAATGATAGTCATTGGAATATTTTTGTAGATAAGATAGATATGTTGTTTGGGAAATACGAAAGTGTAGACATTAAGACTATGGGATTTCCAGAGAATTGGAAGGAACTGTTGGAAATGGCATAAGATATGAATTAAACTACTAGTTTGGGAATGACAAGTAGAAAAATGTTATTGTTGCAAAGAGAAATGTTCGGATATAGAACCGAATCCCTCATTTTATGAATACCTTTTCACTGATTTTTGTCGGTGGAAGGGTATTTTTGTTTGCGATAAATAATCAAATACATATACAAGTATTATCAGGTGGGCATACACTATCGGGATACGGAGCGTGATTGACAAATAAGGGAACGAATATGATAATATAGAAAGATTAATTGGAAAAGGAGTTGTCTGAAGGGATGATTTGTAAAAATTGTGGGAAGGAGCAGGCAAGCCATGGAAAACGATGGAAGGCAGGAAAATGGATCGGTATTGCGGCGGCTGCTGTAGTTGTTATACTGGCTGTGGTTTGTGTGCTAAAGCAGGAGGCATTGACAAACTTTATGCTGCGAACCTTTGCTTCCCCGGAGAAATATTATCAATATGTTGAAAAAAAGGGGATCGCTGAAACGGCAGAAACCTTGTCTGACCTGTATGAAAATTGTTTTTTAGCCGGGCTGGAGCTGGAAAAGCAGAGTAGAGATGGAGAAATATCTCTGGCACTAGATAAAGAGCCTATTCTGGATGTAGATATGGTTCTGGATATGAACGAAAAAAGGGTTTATCTGGGACTGCCAAAGCTGGGAAAGACTTATGCATCACTGGATATTTTAAAGGAAAACGAGGATTTTGCGAAAGCAGAAGATATATGGGAGCAGATGGAGCTTTTCGCAGAAAAGGCACCAGATAAGGAAACGGTAAAAAAGCTGCTTTATAAATATTTTTGCATGGCAGTGGAGCAGGTGGATTCTGTGGAAAAGAATTCAGCAGAACTGACAGTAGAGGGGATTTCCAAGGACTGTATCACGCTGGATATCGTTCTTGAGGAAAAGGACTGGAAGGCAGCTGGGGCAGCTATCTTAAAAGAAGTAAGAGCAGATGAGGAAATAAAAAATGTTCTTTTTGACATGGCTGCATGTCAGGAGGGATTAGAGCCGGAGGAGCTGTATACAGAGTTTATCAAGGAAGTGGACGTTTATCTGGAGAGGCTTGCCGGAGCAAGTGAGACTAGCGAGTATGAGGAAGCTGAGCTTGCAATGACTGTTTATGTGGATAAGCAGGGAAGGATCCGGGGAAGAGAGTTTTCTCTGACAGGCAGTGAAGAAGAAATTTTCTTAGGCTATCAGATGCCGGAGCAGGATGCCAGATTTGGATTTGAAGCTTATGGAGAAGGAAATGATTTTGATATAAAATTTTCCGGCAGTGGAGAGCGCCGGGAAGATAACATAACCGGTGAATTTGCATGCTGGATAGAGGGTCTTGAGGCAGTAGAAATATCGGTAAGGGAGTTTGATGCGGCAGAGGCAAAGAAAGGTTATCTGAACGGCAAATTTGTTTTTGCAGGCTCTAAGCTGCTGATTCGTTATACGGACATTCCGGATCTGGCAGATTATACCGTGGAAATGGACGTGAGGACAGATAAGGAAGCAAGAAAGGTCAATGCTGTCTTATATAAAGGAAAAGAGGAAGTCTTTTCTATAAAGAGTGCTTTTCAACAAAAGGAAGATATAGAACTGCCTTCTTACGAAAATGTCATTGAGATAGAGCGGGTTGAAGATATTTTCAAATTTTTGGGAGAATTGGATCTGAAGGCATGGACAGATTCTCTGAGAAAAACAAAGCTGTCGCCGGAGCTTATAGATGAATTGGAATTCTATTTTAGCTTTATATAGTTGATGAGCCGATGCCGTTTTTATAAAGGGAGATACAAAGCGAAATGAACCAGTATTTGCAAATAGAGATCCAACATATCAAAAAGTCCTATCAAAGGAAGGAAGTTCTGAGGGATGTTTCCTTTACCCTACAGTCCGGGGAATGTATTGGAATTTTGGGAGGAAATGGAAGCGGAAAATCAACTCTTTTGTCAATCTTGGGTGGCGTTCAGGCAGCCTCCGGTGGAAAATTTCTGGTAGAAGGAGCGGATCTGCTTTTGGATGGAAAAAAGAGGGCGGCAACGGTAGGCTATGTGCCGCAGGAATCACCGCTATTAGAGGAGTTATCGGCAAAGGACAACCTTTTGCTGTGGTATGAAAAGAAACAGATGGAGCAGGAGCTAAAAAACGGTGTGCTGGCGATGCTGGGAATTGGTGTTTTTTTTAAACAGCCAGTATCCAGACTTTCCGGAGGAATGAAGAAAAGGCTGACCATAGGCTGTGCAATGGCAGGCAATCCCTCTGTATTACTGCTGGATGAGCCTTCTGCGGCACTGGACCTGATAGGCAGGGAGCGTATTGCAAACTATTTAAAGGAATATAAGGCACAGGGTGGGGCAGTGATATTGGCAACTCATGATGTACAGGAATTTTCACTGTGTGACCGCTTGTTTATATTAAAGGATGGCAGATTGAAGCCCTATAAATATGACGGGAATGTACATCTTCTGGTAGGGCAGCTGTAGGAGAAATAGGCTGGAAGAGATTGTGCAAATGGAGAAGAAATCGGATGACGGGGAAATATCTATGGCTGCAAATAAAAAGGGCTTGGAAGGTATTTCCGGCAATGCTGCTGACAACGCTCATTCTTGCAGGAGGGCTGGGAGCAGCGCTGGGAATGATCGTGAAAATAAATTTGCAGGAGGAGCAGAAACAGAAAGTAAGGATTGGCATTGTGGGAGATGCAAAGGAGTCTTATCTGGGGATAGGAATTGATGCTCTGCAGCAGCTGGATTCTTCCAGATTTACAGTGATTTTTGAGGAAATAACCAGGAATGAAGCAGAAACGGCTTTGAAGCAGGGCGAGCTGTCTGCCTATGTATTGATTCCGGAGGGGTTTGTGGAGTCGGTGGTGCAGGGGGAAAATCTGCCGATTACCTATGTAACAGCAGATAAGATGCAGGGAATAAATGGTGCGTTGATGAAAGAGCTGCTGGAATGTATCTCCACGCTGATAACAGAATCCCAAAATGGGATTTATGGGATGCAGCAGATACTGACAGAAGAAGAAAAAACAAAGGACTTTTGGAAGAATACGGATGAACTGAATCTAAAATATATCAAGACGCTATTAAACAGAGAGGACATTTATGAAATGCAGCTTTTGGGGTATTTTGGACAGCTTTCCTTTGTCAGCTATTATGCATGTGGGATGCTTGTGCTCTTTTTGCTGCTTTGGGGAATGAATGGCAGTCATTTGTTTATAAAGAAGGATACGGCATTGATCAGGCTGCTGGTGTCCAGAAATATATCCATACCGGAGCAGATCGCAGCAGAATACTGTGCGTTGTTTTTGCTGATGTCTGCAAGTCTGCTGTGTGTGGGAGCAGCGGCAATGACAGGAATGGAGCTGGCAGGAATGAAGCTGCCAGAGTGGCAGGGCACTTTTTTTGAAGAGAAGGTTTTCTTCTTTTTAAAAATATTGCCGGCAGTGGCTGCAATCTCGGCATTGCAATTTTTGCTGTATGAACTGGTGTCAGAGATCATCAGCGGTATTTTGCTGCAGTTTACAGCTGCGATGGGGCTGGGATATCTGTCAGGCTGTTTTTACCCGATTGCATTTTTCCCGGAAAAGGCGTGGCCGGTTCTTCAAAATCTGCCTGCTGGAAAAGCATTGCAGTATATCGGACGATGTCTTTTGAAAGAACCAGTGGGAAAGGAAGCCCTGCTGCTGGCAGGATACGGAGTTATTTTCCTTTTTCTGGCAGGTATCATCAGGAAAAGGAAAGTAGCAAGGTTGTGAGGAAAAGAAAATGAGGATCGTACAAAAGCTGTGGATATGGTATTATTTACTCAGTAAGCGACTGTTAAAAAAATATAGCTTTTTGTTGATCTTGCTTTTGATCCCTTTGCTGGTAAAAGGGATGGAGAGGCTGGCAGAGCAGGAAAGCGGGGTGCTGAAAATCCTGCTGTGTCAGGAGGATAAGGAGGAATGCATCTCAGAGCAGATCATAGAGCAGCTTATGGAGGAGGAGAGCATCCTGCGTTATGAGAAGGTGGATTCTTTTTTGGAGGCAGAAGCAGAAATAAAGGGGAAAAATGCAGATGCTGCATGGATATTTCCAAAAGATATAAAGGAGCGGCTGGAGGCATATGCAAAGGGACAGAGAAAGCAAAAGCCTCTTGTTACTATCATAGAGAGGGAAGATAATGTGGCATTGCGGCTGTCCAGAGAAAAGCTTTACCGTGCAGTCTATCCGGTGCTGAGCTATGAGATATACAGGAATTATGTTAAGGAGCTTCCTGAACTGACGCAGACAAAAGAGGAGCGGCTGCGGACAGCATATATGCAGACTGCTGTAGAGGGCAGTTTGTTTGAATTTGGCTATGCAGATGAAAAAGGGGCAGATGGAAGAGAGCAGTCGTATCTGTTGATGCCCATGCGGGGATTACTGGCGTTGGTGGTTATGCTGTGCGGACTGGCAGGAGCAATGTATCAGCTGCAGGATGAGCAAAGCGGCAGATATGTCTGGATCTCTTACAGACAGCGTCCATGGTTTTCTCTTTTCTTCTATGTTCCAGTTTTGGTAAATGGGGCATTGGCGGCAGGGCTTGCACTTTGTTTTAGCCATTTGCTTTTAGATGTTAAGAGGGAGCTGCTGCTGGCAGCTTTATATCTGATCATGATCATTGGATTTTGTGAGATTTTAAGACAGTGGCTGGGAAAGCTTTCTGTGCTGGGGGCGGCCATTCCTATTCTGCTTATAGGGATGCTGGTGCTGTGCCCGATTTTTCTTGAACCCAAAGGCTTTGAAATGCTTCAGTACCTGTTGCCGCCGTTTTATTATTTAAAGGCTCTGTATGAGGATGTATATATAGGAAAAAGTGTGATCTACATTGCAGCAATATATGGGGTTCTTTTTCTAACCAGAACGATCAAGGAAAGCTAAAGAGAGAAAAGAAAGAAAAAGATAAGAAAGAGGAAGCTTATGCAGGAACAATTTTCCCGGACAGCACTTTTGCTGGGGGCAGAAAAGATAAATCGGCTGCAAGAAGCCAGAGTAGCAGTATTTGGCATAGGTGGTGTAGGCGGCTATGCGGTGGAAGCGTTGGCGAGAAGTGGAATCGGGACGTTAGACCTGATAGACAACGATATTGTCTGTATGTCAAATATTAACCGGCAGATCATTGCTACTCATAGGACATTGGGAAGAGATAAGGTAGATGTGGCAAGGGAAAGAGCACTGGAAATAAACCCACAGCTGAAGGTAAATGTTCATAAGACCTTTTACCTGCCGGAAACAGCAGGGGAATTTGATTTTACACAGTATGATTATATAATAGATGCTATCGATACGGTAACAGGAAAACTGCAGCTGGCAGAAGAGGCAGCAAGATGCCATGTGCCGATCATCAGTGCCATGGGAGCTGGGAATAAGCTGGATCCTACCGCTTTTGAGGCAGCAGACATTACACAGACCTCAGTCTGTCCGCTGGCAAAGGTAATGAGACGTGAACTGAAAAAAAGAGGGATAGAGCATTTAAAGGTAGTGTATTCCAGAGAGATGCCGCTGACACCAAAGAAAGAAGAAGCAGAGCAGGGACAGGAGGAAAACAGCCCTAAACGTCAGACACCGGGAAGCGTGGCATTTGTTCCTTCAGTGGCAGGCTTGATCATGGCTGGGGAGGTTATAAAAGATTTGGTAAAGGGTTCATGTTTTTAGATTGACCTGCAGGGCATTAAATGCTACTTTAAAAAGATAGAGATGTTTATTCGAGGAAAGACAAATGAGAAGCGCCATAGATCGGATCAAAGAAGAGGGAAAGGATATCCTGCATTCTGAGCACCATAGAAAAACCAGATATGATATACAGCATGGAAATATGTCAGTAAGACAGCATGTTATCAATGTAGCAAAATGCAGTGTTCTGCTCAGTGAAAGATTAAGGATCCCCTGCAACAGACGGGCATTGATCCGGGGAGCACTGCTTCATGATTTTTTCCTTTATGACTGGCATGATAAGGAGCATATTAAGATATACAGGCTTCATGGTATTCATCATCCGAAGATTGCTCTGAAAAATGCGGAAAAGGAATTTGTGCTTTCCGATATCGAAAGGGACGTGATCAGAAAGCACATGTGGCCGCTGACGATCGTACCGCCCATGTGCCGGGAAGCGTGGATCGTCACGATCGCAGATAAGTACTGCTCTCTGATGGAGACGGTAAGGCTTCATGGAAGGCATTAAGAAATAGAAATTAAGGAGTACAAATTGGAGCATTTGTATGATAAATTAAAAGCATACCAGAAGCTGGGAATTTATCCCTATCATATGCCTGGACACAAGCGGAATATGAAAGGCTTTCCCATGGAGGCATATTATGGCATCGATATAACAGAAATTGATGGCTTCGACAATCTGCATAAGCCGGAGGGAATCCTGAGAGAGGTTATGAACCGGGCAGAAAAGCTATTTGGAGCCGAGACCTATCTTTTGATCAATGGAAGTACAGGCGGTATCCTAAGCGCAGTTTCTGCCTTGCTGCATAGAGGAGAGCGGCTGCTCATGGCAAGAAACTGCCATAAATCAGCCTATCACGCCGCATATTTAACTGGCTGCAGGGTAGAATACATTTATCCGGAGCTTTTGGAAGCATATGGAATCTGTGGGGGAATTTCACCTATGCAGGTAGAAGCAGCTCTGGAAAAAGCGCCGGAAACAAAAGCAGTGCTGCTCACATCACCTACTTATGATGGAGTAGTCTCCGATGTGGAGAAGATCGTACAGGAAGCGCATCAAAGGCAGATTCCAGTGATCGTTGACGCAGCTCACGGAGCACATTTCATATTGGATGACAGATTTCCCAAAAGCGCAGTTGACTGTGGTGCGGATATTGTGATTCACAGTATTCATAAAACCTTGCCGGCACTGACCCAGACAGCACTTTTACAGGTGCAGGGGGAGCTGGTTGACAGAAACAGGCTTAGGCGGTTCTTACAGATTTATCAGACAAGCAGCCCTTCCTATATTTTAATGGCAGGAATAGAACAGTGTCTTTCTCTTATAGAAAGTCAGAAGGAGGAGCTGTGTGATGAATTTTTCAAAGAGAATATATTGTTTGAACAAAAGATCAAAGATCTTCAATATATAAAAGTGCTTTCCAGAGAGGAAGCAAAAAGCAGGGCATTTGATCTTGACATAGGAAAAAAGGTCATTTCTGTCAGAGACACAGGGATGACAGGAAAAGAGCTGTATCAGCTGCTGCTGGGGGAGTATGGCTTGCAGATGGAGATGGCAGGAGAGGATTATGTGGTTGCGATTCTGACTGTCATGGATCGGCAGGAAGGATATTTGCGGCTGGCAGAAGCGCTTGGAAAAATAGACGCAAAGCTGGCAGAGCAGGGTGATGCGCCGCGAAAAAAAAGGCATTTTGCTTATGCAGGGAAAAATACTTTTCCACAGTCTGTGTGTGATATTGGAGCAGCATGGGAAGGGAAAGAGGAAAAAATAGCGCTGGAACAATGCGTGGGAGAAATTTCAGGGGAGTTTGTGCACATATATCCCCCAGGGATTCCGCTGATCGTACCGGGAGAACGCTATACCAAAACAGTCGTTGAGCAGCTGCTTTGCTACAGAGAGCAGGGGCTTACAATAGAGGGCCTGTATGATCATAATAAAAAAGCAGGCATTATAAGAAAGGAGACTTATGCGTAAAACAAAGATTATTTGTACAATAGGACCGGCAAGCAACAATGAAGAAGTGCTGCGGGGTCTGATGAAGGCAGGAATGAACATTGCCAGATTTAATTTTTCACATGGTGATCATGAAGAACAAAAGGGAAAGTTTGCAAAGGTGCTGAAGGTAAGCGGCGAGTTGGGACTTTCAGTGGCTACCTTATTGGATACAAAAGGACCGGAAATCCGTCTTTGCGATTTTGAAAACGGAAAAGAGGAGCTGAAGGAGGGTCAGAGATTTACACTGACAACAGAGGATATTGCAGGAACAGCAGAAAGGGCTTCTATCACGTATAAAAACCTGAACCAGGATGTAGAGGTGGGTTCTTCCATCCTGATCGATGATGGAAAGATCGAAATGGTAGTTGAAGAGATCAATGGATCAGATATTGTCTGCAAGGTAAAAAACAGCGGTGTGGTTTCCGATAAAAAAGGGATCAACGTACCGGGAGCAGTACTGAGCATGCCCTATATCAGCGAAAAGGACAGAGCCGATATTTTATTTGGAGTCCAGATGGGCTTTGACTTTATTGCAGCTTCTTTTGTGAGAACACAGGATGATATTTTAGAGATCCGTAAGATTCTGGACGAATACAAAAGTCCGATCAAGATCATTGCCAAGATAGAAAGTCTGCAGGGAATTCAGAATCTGGAAGAAATCCTTTCGGTGTCAGATGGTATCATGGTAGCAAGAGGAGATCTGGGTGTAGAGCTTCCTACAGAGGAAGTGCCGATCATGCAGAAAAAAATGATCAAGATGGCAGTGGCAGCAGGAAAACCGGTTATTACAGCAACCCAGATGCTGGAATCCATGATCCAGAATCCACGCCCGACAAGAGCGGAGGCAAATGATGTGGCAAATGCGATCTATGACGGAACTACAGCGATCATGCTTTCCGGTGAGAGTGCAGCAGGAAAATATCCGGTGGAAGCAGTGGAGACCATGGCAAGGATTGCAGAGCGTACCGAGCGTGCCATTGATTATGATGGAAGAATGCTCAGAAGCGCACCCCGCAACCTTGGAGATGTTACCACCGCTATTTCTTATGCAACCTGTACGACTGCAAGAAATTTAAGCGCAAATGCGATCATTACAGTAACCATGTCCGGCTTTACGGCAGAAATGGTATCTCGCTATAAGCCCAGCTGCCCTATTGTTGCATGCAGTGTTAATCCCAGGGTATGCAGACAGATGGCGATTCTCTGGGGTGTTACTCCAGTGCTGATGCCCCGTGAGGAAACCACAAAGGACTTATTTGACAATGCAATACATCTTGCGAAAAAGAGTGAACTGATTCATAATGGTGATACTGTAGTATTAACGGCAGGACTGCCGCTTGGGGAGTCGGGAACGACCAATATGATACAGGTTATGGAAGCATAGAGAAAAACATGGGTAAGATTTTTTATATCATGGGGAAAAGCTCCTCTGGAAAAGATACAATTTATAAAAGATTGCTGGAGTGCAGCCAGCCTGCATTCCGGACAATTACCATGTATACCACCCGACCGATCAGGGAGGGCGAGCAGGATGGAGTAGAGTATTACTTTGTAAAGGAAGAGAAGCTGCGAGAGCTGGAGATAGCAGGCAGGATCATTGAACTGCGTACCTACCATACAGTTCATGGAGAATGGAACTATTTTACAGTGAAGGATGAGCAGATAAATCTGGAGGTATATGATTATCTGGTCATTGGGACTCTGGAATCCTATGCAAAGATGCGGCAGTATTTTGGAAAAGAGAAGCTGGTCCCTATTTTGATAGAGTTAGATGATGGAATCCGGCTGCAGCGTGCGTTAGACCGGGAAAAGGAGCAGACCTATCCCAGGTATCAGGAGCTATGCCGGCGTTATCTGGCGGATGAAAATGATTTTTCCAAAGAGAAGCTGGCGGAAGCAGAGATAGAGAGAAGCTTTTATAATGATGATCTGGAGCGATGCCTTCTGGAAATAGAGGCATACATAGAGGAGTGGAGGTGACGGCATGGAAATAAAGGTTAATCAGGTGCCGGCACCTGCACCAGCAGAGCAGCCCCAGCAGGTAGCACAGGGGGACGGCAGTTTTAAGTTTACGTTGACAAGCCACATTGAAGAGGCAGGACTGCAGGCGAGACTGAATACCATGATGGAAGAGATTACCATGCAGGGAAATAAGATTGCCAAGCGCATGGACGTAAGGGATATGAAACGATACCGCAGCATGATCAAGGAGTTTTTAAATGAGGTGGTAACACGTTCCCATTCCTTTTCCAGAGAAAATTTTCTGGACAGACGAGGAAGACACAGGGTATACGGTATTATCCGTCTGGTAGATGAGAATCTGGACGAGCTGGCAAAAGAGCTGGTAAAGGATGAAAAGGATCATATTTCCATTTTAGGAAAAATCGGAGAGATCAGAGGTCTGCTTCTGGATATTTTTACCTGATGCAGACAGGGAAAGGATACGGCATGGCAAAATTTGCAGATATTATCGGACAGGAACAGCTAAAGGAGCATTTACAGAATGCCATTAAAATGAAAAAGGTTTCCCACGCATATATCATAAGCGGCGAGCGGTGTGCGGGAAAGGAATTTATTGCCCGGATTTTTGCCATGGCACTTCAGTGCGAAAAAGGAGGCAGCGAGCCTTGCGGAGAATGCCACTCCTGTAAACAGGCGCTTTCGGGAAATCAGCCGGATATCATCAGGATAACCCATGAAAAGCCCGGCAGCATCGGCGTGGAGGATATCCGCAGCCAGATCAATCAGGATATGGGCATCAAGCCCTATAGCAGCCCGCGCAAGATCTATATTATCAATGAAGGGGAAAAGATGACAACCCAGGCGCAGAATGCGCTGCTGAAAACATTAGAAGAACCGCCGGAATACGGCATTATTCTGATTTTGACAACCAATGTAAACAGTCTGCTTCCAACGATCCTAAGCCGCTGCGTGCTGCTGAATATGAAGCCGGTAGAGGATAGCCTGATCAAAAAATATCTTATGGAAGAGCTTCAGATCCCGGATTATAAGGCAGACATCTGTGTGGCTTTTGCAAGGGGCAATGTAGGAAAGGCAAAGCTGCTTGCCGGCAGTGAAGAATTTGAAAACATTCGTGAGGATGCAGTGACACTGATGAAATACATCGGTGAAATGGAGATGCACGAGATCATTGCAGCGATTAAAAAAATCAATGAATATAAATTGGAGATTGGGGATTATCTGGATATCATTTCCATCTGGTATCGGGATGTGCTTTTGTTTAAAGCCACAAATGACGCAAATCACTTGATTTTCAAGGAGGAAATACAGTATATTAAAAAAGCAGCAGGAAAGAGCGATTATGAAGGGATCGAAAAGATTCTGGAGGCTCTGGAAAAGGCAAAAAACCGTTTGCAGGCAAATGTAAACTTTGATCTGACCATGGAGCTTCTGCTGCTGACAATACAGGAAAATTCGTGAGGTATATAGATTATGACAAAGGTAGTAGGTGTAAGATTCCGCACAGCGGGCAAGATCTATTATTTTGATCCGGCAAAATTCCGTATCAAAAAAGGTGACAATGTTATTGTAGAAACAGCAAGAGGAATTGAATTTGGAACAGTGGTAGGCGATGTGAAGGAGGTAGAGGATTCTCAGGTAATCCAGCCTTTAAAGCCGGTGCTGCGCATTGCAAATGAAAGAGATAAGGAGCAGGAGCGGCAGAATAAGGAAAAGGAAAAAGAAGCCTTTAAGATCTGTCTGGAAAAGATCAAAAAGCACAAGCTGGAAATGAAGCTGATCGATGCGGAATATACCTTTGATAATAATAAAGTGCTGTTTTATTTTACTGCAGATGGAAGAATCGATTTCCGTGAGCTGGTAAAGGATCTGGCATCGGTATTTAAGACAAGGATCGAGCTGCGGCAGATCGGTGTCCGCGATGAAACAAAGATCTTAGGCGGTATGGGTATCTGTGGAAGAACGCTTTGCTGTCATGCACATCTGTCGGAATTTGTTCCGGTGTCGATCAAAATGGCAAAGGAGCAGAACCTGTCCTTAAATCCCACAAAGATCTCCGGCGTATGCGGCAGACTGATGTGCTGCTTAAAGCATGAAGAAGAGACATACGAAGAGCTGAACCGGAAGCTTCCCAATATCGGAGATTTTGTAACCACTGATGACGGATTGAAGGGAGAGGTGTCCAGCGTGAACGTACTCCGTCAGCTTGTCAAGGTGCTTGTAACGGTAGATGATGAAAAGGAGTTGCACGAATATAAGGTAGAGCAGCTGAAATTCAAGCGCAGACATAACAAGCGGGATCGGGAAAAGCTGGAGGTGGACGAAGAACTGAAGGCTCTGGAAAAGCTGGAAAAACAGGAAGGGGCATCGAAGCTCAATGACAACTGAGTTAAGGAGCGGAGAACGGCTGGATGATCTGCAAAGGAATCACCTCAAGATCATTCAGAATCCGGAAAAGTTCTGCTTTGGTATGGATGCCGTGCTTTTGTCCGGCTTTGCAAAGGTAAAGCCAGGCGAAAAGGTGCTGGATTTAGGAACGGGCACCGGGATCATACCGCTCCTGCTGTCAGCCAAAACAAAGGCAGGTCATTTGACCGGATTAGAGATCCAGCCGGAAAGTGCGGATATGGCAAGACGGAGCGTTGCCTTAAATGGTCTGGAGGATAGGATCGACATCGTAGAGGGCGATATCAAAGAAGCGTCCGCTCTCTTTGGCATGGCAGGCTTTGACGTAGTAACCTGCAATCCGCCTTATATGATCGGGCAGCATGGGCTGCGAAATCCAGATACACCAAAGGCGGTAGCAAGGCATGAGGTGCTCTGCACATTTGAGGATGTGGCAAGAGAAGCGGCAAGGCTGCTGCGTCCGGGCGGTAAATTTTATCTTGTACACAGACCGTTTCGGCTGGCAGAGATCATTGGCATCCTGCTCTCTCATAAGCTGGAGCCAAAGCGGATGAAGCTTGTGCATCCGTTTCTTGATAAAGAGCCCAATATGGTGCTGATAGAAGCAAGCAGAGGAGGCAATTCCCGTATGACGGTAGAGCCGCCGCTGATCGTTTATGAAAAGCCGGGAGTTTATACACCGGAGATTTATGAGATTTATGGATATTAAGCAGCGGGATGCACTGCATCCCAAAAGGAAACAGGATAAGGGTATATGACAGGAAAACTGATGCTTTGTGCCACACCCATCGGCAATCTGCAGGATATGACACCGCGGGTGGTCGAGGCACTTCGGGAAGCGGATCTGATCGCGGCAGAGGATACAAGAAACAGCATCAAGCTGCTGAATCATTTTCAGATTTCCACACCGATGACCAGTTACCATGAATACAATAAAATAGAAAAAGCAAATTATCTGATCGGCTGTATGCAGGAGGGCAAAAATGTTGCGCTCATTACAGATGCAGGCACACCAGCTATTTCTGATCCGGGTGAAGTGCTTGTAAGGATGTGTCAGGAGTGTGGGATCATCGTTACGTCTCTTCCGGGACCTGCTGCATGCATTACGGCGCTGACCTTGTCGGGCTTATCCACAAGGCGGTTTTGCTTTGAAGGCTTCCTTCCTTCCGACAAAAAAGAGAAAAAGGAAATTTTGGAGGAGCTGAAGGAAGAAACCAGAACCA
Organism: uncultured Lachnospiraceae bacterium; assembly: GCA_964389835.1. Classification (GTDB taxonomy): domain Bacteria; phylum Bacillota; class Clostridia; order Lachnospirales; family Lachnospiraceae; genus VSOB01. The sequence goes on from CAYMEZ010000020.1 coordinate 14,442, forward strand.
TGATTTTGTACGAAGCACCCCACAGGCTTTTGCGGACGCTGACGGAGCTTAGAGAGGCGCTGGGAGAAAGACGGATCACCCTTTGCCGGGAGCTGACCAAAAAATTTGAAACTGTGATCCCGACCACCTTAGACGGGGCATGTGCGCTCTATGAAACGGAGGAGCCCCGCGGTGAATATGTGCTTGTGATCGAAGGAAAAAGCATTGCGGAGCGAAAAAGGGAGCAGTCGGAAAGCTGGCTGCAGATCAGTCTGGAAGAGCATATGCAGCATTATGAAGAGAAAGGAAGCTCTCATAAGGAAGCGATGAAGCTTGTGGCAGCAGACCGGGGGATTTCCAAGCGGGAAGTCTATCAATCGCTAATTCATGAAAAAAATAGTTGACAAACAGGATAGGACAACATATACTTTGAATGTCAAACTATTTTAAGAATAAAAATGAAAACCAAAAAGGAGATAAAAAAATGTTAGAAAGAGTAAAAGAAATCATTCAGGAGCAGTTAAATTTAGACGGAGTAGAGATTACAGAAGAATCCTCCTTCAAGGATGATCTGGGTGCAGATTCTCTGGACTTATTCGAGTTAGTAATGGCATTTGAAGAAGAATACGGAATCGAGATCCCTTCTGAGGATCTTGAGCAGATCACAACAGTTGGTGCTGTGATCGAATACATGAAGAGTAAAGGCGTTGAGGCATAAATGAATACAAGAGTTACAGAATTACTTGGAATTAAATACCCGATCATTCAGGGTGGTATGGCTTGGGTAGCAGAGCATAATCTGGCAGCAGCAGTATCAGAGGCCGGAGGACTTGGCATCATCGGTGCAGGCGGTGCACCGGCTGAATTTGTCAGAGAGCAGATTCAGAAGGTAAAGGAAGCTACCGATAAGCCGTTTGGCGTGAATCTGATGCTGATGAATCCGGAAGCGGATGCCATTGCACAGGTTATTGTAGAGGAAGGCGTAAAAGTAGTTACCACCGGAGCAGGTAATCCAGGTAAATACATGGCAATGTGGAAGGAAGCCGGGGTAAAGGTCATTCCGGTGGTAGCAAGCGTTGCTATGGCAAAAATGATGGAGCGTGCCGGAGCGGATGCAGTGGTGGCAGAAGGAACGGAATCCGGCGGACATATCGGCTCTGCCACAACGATGACGCTGGTACCTCAGGTAGTAGATGCAGTAAGCATTCCGGTGATCGCAGCAGGCGGTATTGCAGACGGAAGAGGATTTGCAGCAGCAATGATGCTGGGTGCAGAGGCTGTTCAGATGGGAACGCGCTTTGTAGTAGCAAAGGAATCCATCGTACATGAAAATTACAAGAAAAAGGTTGTTGCAGCAAAGGACATCGACTCGGAGGTAACCGGCATGAGTCACGGACATCCGGTTCGTCAGCTGCGCAATCATATGACGAGAGAGTACTTAAAGCTCGAAAAAGAGGGCGCTGCCTTTGAAGAGCTTGAGAAGCTGACGCTGGGTGCACTGCGTAAAGCAGTTGTCGAGGGCGATGTAGTCAATGGTACCTTGATGGCAGGTCAGATTGCCGGACTTGTGAAAAAAGAAGAAACCTGTGCGGAAATGATCCAGGAGATCATGGATGAGGCACAGAAGTTACTGGCAAGATAAAGAAGCAATCACATGTGAAATACGCAGGAGGTCATAACAGACCTCCAATTTCACATTCTGATACTTTGAATATCAAACTAAAAGGAGCAGAGCATGAGTAAGATAGCATTTATGTTCCCTGGTCAGGGAGCGCAGTATGTAGGAATGGGAAAAGATTTTTATGATGCGATTCCAGAAAGCCGGGAGATGTTTGAACTGGCAGGAAAGGCAAGCGGACTGGATGTAGCAGGTCTTTGCTTTGAAGAAAACGAGAACATTCATATTACCGAATATACGCAGATCGCCATGCTGGCAGCAGAGGTTGCTATGTTAAAGGCAGTGGAGGCGCGAGGCATTCATCCGGATGTGACAGCAGGCTTAAGCCTGGGTGAATATGGCGCACTTGCAGCAAGCGGTGTCATGAGCCCAGAGGATGTATTCAAGGTAGTCAGAGCGAGAGGTATTTATATGCAGGAGGCAGTGCCCACAGGCGGAGCTATGACGGCAGTGCTGGGTCTGGATGCAGAGACGATCGAAAAGGTATGCAATGAAACGGAAGGGATCGTATCCATTGCAAATTATAACTGCCCGGGACAGATCGTGATCACCGGAGAAGCAGAAGCGGTTGGGGCAGCTGCGGAAAAGCTTTCAGCAGCAGGGGCAAAAAGATGCCTGCCCTTAAAGGTAAGCGGCCCGTTCCACTCCAGGATGTTAGAGGGCGCAGGAGAAAAGCTGGGCGGTGTGCTGGCTGATCTGGAAATCGGAGAGATTCAGATCCCTTATATAGCAAATGTGACTGCAGATTATGTGACAGATAAAGGAGCAGTAAAAGACCTTCTGACAAAGCAGGTATCCTCTTCTGTAAGATGGCAGCAGACGATCGAGCGTATGCTGGCAGACGGTGTGGATACGTTTATCGAGATCGGACCAGGGAAAACACTGTCCGGCTTTATGAGAAAGATCGATAAGAGTGTAAAGACCATTAATATAGAGAAACTGGAAGATTTGGAAAAGTTAGAGGAGCTGAAGTAAATGTTAAGTGGAAAAGTAGCATTGGTAACAGGTGCGAGCAGAGGCATCGGAAGACAGATCGCCCTGACGCTGGCAGGCTATGGTGCTTCTGTCATTGTGAACTACAACGGTTCAAAGGAAAAGGCAGAAGCAGTGGTAGAAGAGATCAAGGCAAACGGCGGTCAGGCAGAGGCAGTTCAGTGTTCCGTGGCAGATTTTGATGCCTGCGGAGAGATGATCACAGCGATGCTGGCAAAGTACGGACACATTGATATTCTGGTAAACAATGCCGGAATTACAAAGGACAACCTTGTTATGAAGATGACAGAGGCGGACTTTGATGCGGTGCTCGATACGAATTTAAAGGGTACTTTTAACACGATCAAGCATATGTACCGTGCATTTTTGAAGCAGAGAAGCGGACGCATCATCAATATGACAAGCGTGTCAGGTGTGTTGGGAAATGCAGGGCAGGCAAATTATTCTGCGTCCAAAGCAGGTGTGATCGGTCTGACAAAGGCAATGGCGAGAGAGCTGGCAAGCAGAAGCATTACCGTCAATGCAGTAGCACCGGGCTTTATTGATACGGATATGACACAGGCAATGACAGATACTGCAAAAGAGGCAACTCTTGCACAGATTCCGCTGAAGAGAATGGGACAGCCCATAGACATTGCAGAAACGGTAGCATTTCTTGCCAGTGAAAAAGCAGCCTATATTACAGGACAGGTAATCAGTGTAGACGGCGGTATGGCAATCTAAGAAAGAGAGGGATACAGGAATGAGCAGACGTGTAGTAGTAACAGGTATGGGTGCGATCACACCCATCGGACTGAGCGTAGAAGAATTTTGGAAAAGCGTAAAGGCACAGGAGATCGGTTTTGGGGAAATCACAAAGTTTGATACCACCGATTATAAATGCAAGGTTGCAGCAGAGGTCAAGGGCTTTGATGCAAAGAACTATATGGATTTTAAGGCAGCCAAAAGAATGGAAGCATTCTGTCAGTTCGCAGTAGCTGCTACAAAGGAAGCAATGAACGATGCAGGCCTTGATATGGAAAAGGAAGATCCGTTCCGTGTGGGTGTATCCGTAGGCTCCGGTATTGGCTCTCTGCAGGCAGTGGAAAGAGAATATAAAAAGCTTTTGGAAAAAGGACCTTCCCGCGTGAATCCGCTGCTTGTGCCCATGATGATCGCAAACATGGCAGCAGGAAATGTATCCATTGCTTTTGGATTAAAGGGCAAGAGCATCAATGTGGTAACAGCATGTGCAACCGGAACCAATTCCATCGGTGAGGCATTTCGTGCTATCCAGTACGGCGAGGCTGAAGTGATGGTGGCAGGCGGTACGGAAAGCAGCATCACACCCATCGGTGTTGCAGGCTTTTCGGCACTTACGGCACTTTCAAACAGCAATGATCCGAAACGCTGCTCCATTCCCTTTGATAAAGAAAGAAGCGGCTTTGTAATGGGTGAGGGTGCAGCGATCGTTATCTTGGAGGAATTAGAGCACGCAAAGGCAAGAGGCGCAAAAATCTATGCAGAGGTTGCAGGCTATGGTGCAACAAGCGATGCATACCATATCACTTCTCCGGCCGAGGACGGAAGCGGTGCGGCAAAGGCAATGGAATATGCCATCGCAGATGCAGGCATCCAGAAAGAAGAAGTGATGTATATTAATGCACACGGAACGAGCACGCATCACAATGACCTGTTTGAAACACGCGCGATCAAGCTGTTGTTCGGTGAGCATGCAAAGGAAATGAAGATCAATTCCACAAAATCCATGATCGGTCATCTGCTGGGCGCAGCGGGTGCTATCGAGTTTATTACCTGTGTCAAAGAGATCGAAGAGGATTACATCCATGCAACAGTCGGCTATGAAGTGCCGGATGAGGAATGTGATCTGGATTACTGCAAGGAGCCTGTGGAAACAGAAGTGAAGTATGCACTCTCCAACTCACTGGGCTTCGGCGGTCATAATGCAAGTATCCTTGTGAAAAAGTACGAAGCATAAGCAGAAAGGAAAAATGATGTCAGTATTAACCGCAAAACAAATTATGGAAATCATACCGCACAGACAGCCCTTTATGCTGGTGGATACGATCGAAGAACTGGAAATGGGCAAAAGAGCGATGGGAAAGAAATGCGTTTCTTATAATGAGCCGTTTTTTGCAGGACATTTTCCGGGAGAACCGGTGATGCCGGGCGTGCTCATCATTGAAGCACTGGCACAGGTCGGAGCAGTTGCTATTTTAAGTCTGCCGGAAAACAAAGGAAAAACAGCGTATTTTGGTGCCATCAATTCAGCAAAGTTTAAAGGCAAGGTAGTTCCGGGGGATGTGCTGATGCTGGAAACAGAGATCATCAAATCCAAAGGGCCGATCGGTATCGGCAGTGCAAAGGCTTATGTTGACGGCAAGATAGTAGCACAGGCAGAGCTGACCTTTGCTCTGGGAAAAGCGGAGTAGGAGCATGAAAATGAGCAAACCACTTGTAATCGGAGATTTAATTGCAAAGGTACCTGTGATTCAGGGTGGTATGGGTGTCGGCATCAGTCTGTCTCAGCTGGCAGGAGCAGTAGCTGCCCAGGGCGGTATCGGAATTATTTCTACGGCGCAGATCGGATACCGGGAACCGGATTTTGATCTGCATCCCATTGAAGCGAATCTGCGTGCCATTAAAACAGAGATCCATAAGGCAAAGGAAATTGCTAAAGGCGGCATCGTTGGTGTCAATATCATGGTGGCAACGAGAGAGTATGAACGCTATGTAGAGGCTGCCGTGGAGGCAGGTGCGGATATCATTATTTCGGGAGCAGGTCTGCCGATGAAGCTGCCGGAGCTGACAAAGGGCAGCCGTACCAAGATTGCGCCGATCGTATCCAGTGTAAAGTCCGCAGATGTGATCCTGAAATATTGGAAGAAAAAATATGACAGACTTCCGGATCTGGTGGTCATCGAAGGTCCTCGCGCAGGCGGTCATCTTGGCTTTAAGATGGAAGAGTTAGAAGAGATCGATGATGCGGCGTATGATGAGGAAATAAAAAGAATCCTTGCGCGCGTTGGCGAGTATGCAGCGGAAAAGAATGTTCACGTACCGGTTGTGGTAGCAGGCGGTATTTATGAGCGTGCCGATATGGATCGGGTCATGGCACTTGGTGCTGACGGCGTACAGGTGGCGACTCGTTTTGTGACAACCTATGAATGTGATGCTGCAGATGCATATAAGCAGGCATACATCAATGCCAAAAAAGAGGATATCGTGATCGTAAAAAGCCCGGTAGGCATGCCGGGGCGTGCGATCTTAAATCCCTTTATGAAAAAAGCAAAGCAGGGGCAGATCCCCCACGGAAAATGTCATCTTTGCATCAGTACATGCAAGCCGGACACGACACCGTATTGTATTACGGAGGCCTTAGTCAATGCGGCTGTGGGCAACGTAGATGAGGCACTCCTTTTCTGCGGCAGCAATGCATACCGGGCAGAGAAGCTGGAGCATGTAAAAGAGATCATGGATGAGTTTAGATAAATAGAAATAAAATAATGGAGATAGCGATGACAACGAGAATAATTGGAACAGGAAGCTGCCTTCCTAAGACCATAGTGACAAATGATGATCTATCAAAGATCATGGATACTTCCGATGAATGGATTTCCAGCAGAACAGGAATCCGGGAAAGACATCTGGTAAAAGAGGAAACGACAGCAACCCTTTCGATCACCGCAGCTATGAGGGCACTTGAGAATGCAGGTATTACAGCAAAGGAGTTAGACATGATCATTGTCGGAACTGTGTCAGGAGATCATGTGACCCCGTCAACAGCCTGTGAGGTACAGGCAGGAATCGGTGCGGTAAATGCAGTTGCATTTGATATCAATGCAGCCTGCTCTGGTTTTTTATTCAGTCTGCATACTGCCATGGCATATATGAAGAGCGGACTGTGTAAAACAGCACTTGTGATCGGTGCAGAGACACTGTCCAAGATCATGGACTGGAGTGACCGCAGCACCTGTGTTTTATTTGGAGATGGTGCAGGAGCCGCAGTTGTCAGGACAGATGAGGTGGGTATCACAGCATTTGACCAGGGCTCAGACGGCACAAAAGGAATGGTGCTTGCCTGTCCCAACCGGACCAATAACAATCCTTTGATAGAAACAGATAAAACTCTTGGCTATACCAGAATGGATGGTCAGGAAGTGTATAAATTTGCAGTAACTGCTGTGCCGTCCTCCATTCAGAGAGTATTGGAGGAAGCGAGGCTGACACCGGATGACATTAAATATTTCCTTCTGCATCAGGCAAATATCCGTATTATCCAGTCAGTAGCAAAGCGTCTTAAGACCGATCTGGATAAGTTTCCCATCAGCCTTGATCACTGCGGCAATATGTCGGCAGCCAGCGTACCGGTTCTTCTGGATGAAGTAAACCGGAAGGGAATGCTGCAAAAGGGAGATAAAGTGATCCTCTCCGGCTTCGGCGGCGGTCTTACCTGGGGCACCTGCCTGCTGGAATGGTAAGCTGTCAAAGGACAGAACGGAATCAAAAATAATTGGATGTTGCATTTTCTGAAAAACGTGCTAAAATAAGTTTTTGATGAATAATTATGCATTTACCATTCATAAAAGGAGGAAAAGATTATGAAAAAATTAGCAGCATTACTTATGGCAGTCTGCACAGCAGCAGCTCTGACGGCCTGCGGCGGTTCTGAAAAGCCTGCAGAAGCAGAAAACGCAGCTGAGGCTGCAGAAACAGCGGGAGAAGCTATTCCGAACACAGTAAATTCCCTGGATGATCTTCCGGGAAAGAAGATCGGCGTACAGCTTGGTACAACAGGAGATATTTATGCCAGCGATTATGAGGCAGAGGGTTCTACCATCGAGCGTTATAACAAGGCAGCAGATGCAGTTCAGGCATTAAAGCTTGGCAAGATCGACTGTGTGATCATCGATGGACAGCCGGCACAGGCATTTGTTGAGAAAAATGATGACCTGACCATTCTGGAAGAGGATTTTGCAGTAGAGGATTATGCGATCTGTGTATCCAAGGACAATGCAGAACTGACAGCAGCAATGAACGAAGCATTAAAAGAGCTGAAAGAAGAAGGCGTGCTGGATCAGATCGTGGCAAATTACATTGGAGATGATACAAAGGGAACCTGCCCTTATGAATCCCCTGCAGATGCAGATCATTCCAAGGGAACCTTGACAATGGCTACCAATGCAGCTTTTGAGCCGTATGAATATTACGAGGGAACAGAAATCGTAGGTATTGATGCAGAAATGGCAAAGGCTATCTGTGATAAAATGGGCTATGAATTAAAGATCGAGGATATGGAATTTGATGCGATCATCAGTGCAGTGCAGTCCGGTAAGGCAGACTTTGGTGCAGCAGGCATGACAGTAACAGAGGACAGACTTACCAGCATTGATTTTACAGATTCTTATGCAACTTCTACACAGGTTGTTATTGTAAGAAAATAGTTTGTCGATTATAATAGAATAGGTTACAGAAAACGGATCGTTACCATGTAACGGTCTGTTTTTTAATGATAAGAGAAAAGGATGTGCGGACGTGGAAGATTTTAAATTGCGCTTTTATACCAACTTTATCAAGGACGAGCGCTACATGTATCTGGTAAAGGGACTGGGAAATACACTGCTGATTACCTTTCTGGCAGTACTTATGGGAATCCTGCTGGGATTTTTGGTGGCGATCATACGGTCAACCTATGATAAAACAGGAAAAGGAAAGCTTTTGAATATCATTTGCAATATATACCTGACAATTATCAGGGGTACGCCGATGATGGTACAGCTGATGATCATGTGCTATGTGGTATTCGGAAAGTATGACATGAATAAGATCATCGTAGCAACGCTGGCATTCGGTATCAACTCCGGCGCTTATGTAGCAGAGATCGTCCGTTCCGGTATCATGTCGATCGATGCAGGACAGCTTGAGGCAGGACGCAGTCTTGGCTTTAGCTATGCGCAGACCATGTGGTACATCATCATGCCGCAGGCTTTTAAAAATGTGCTTCCGGCACTTGCCAATGAATTTATCGTACTGCTCAAGGAAACCTCAGTCTGCGGATACATCGGACTGATGGATCTGACAAGAGGCGGCGATATTATCAGAAGCCGTACCTATGAAGCATTTATGCCGCTGATCGCTGTGGCACTGATATATCTGGTCATGGTAGTGGCATTGACCGCATTGGTAGGAAAACTGGAAAGGAGGCTGCGTACAAGTGAGCGTTAAGGGAGAAGTACTTTTCCAAATAGATAATTTATGCAAAGCATTTGACGAAAATCTTGTGCTGGATCATATCAGTACAGAGATCCATAAAGGAGAAGTGGTTGTTATCGTAGGCCCCTCCGGCTCAGGTAAATCCACCTTTCTGCGTTCCTTAAACCTGTTAGAGGTACCGACCGGAGGAACGATTTCTTTTGAAGGCTTGAATATTACAGACAAGAAAACAGATATCAATAAATACCGTCAGAAGATCGGTATGGTGTTCCAGCATTTTAATCTGTTTCCACATAAGACGATCCTGGAAAATCTCACACTGGCACCCATTAAGCTTTTGAAAAAATCAAAGGAAGAGGCGCAGGCAGAAGCGATGGAGCTGCTAAAGCGGGTCGGTCTTGAGGAAAAGGCAAAGGCATATCCGTCCCAGCTTTCTGGCGGACAGAAGCAGAGGATCGCTATTGTACGTTCCCTTGCCATGCATCCAGAGGTTATTTTGTTTGATGAGCCCACATCAGCCCTTGATCCGGAGATGGTAGGCGAGGTGTTAAATGTTATGTCAGATCTGGCAAAGGAAGGCATGACAATGATCATCGTTACCCATGAAATGGGCTTTGCAAAGGAAGTCGGAACGAGGGTGCTTTTTATTGATGAGGGTATCATCAAGGAGGAAAATAATCCCAAGGATTTCTTTGAGCATCCGCAAAATCCCAGACTGCAGGAATTTTTGTCCAAAATCTTATAATCATTTTCGCAAAACTGGATATGCTAAAAACAGCTTGTGATCAGAAGGTCAAAGGAGAATTTATATGGTTATCAGGGGCGGACTGGTTTTTGAACAAACTGGAGCATTTGCAGAAAAAGATATTTATATACAAGGGGACAGGATCGCAGAAAACTGGCAGGAGCATGGAGAAAGCGGCGATGGGCATAAAGAGAAAAACGACACAGATGTCATAAATGCAGAAGGCTGTTATGTGATCCCGGGGCTGCTAGACGTGCATTTTCACGGCTGTGTGGGCTATGATTTTTGTGATGGTACGCAGGAAGCGATCCAAAAGATGGCAGAGTATCAGCTAAAATGCGGCATTACAAGCATCAATCCGGCAACCATGACCCTTGATGAAAAACAGCTGCTTGGGATCGCCAAAAATGCAGCAGCCTATAAAAGGGCAGGTCATACAGAGGGCGCAGAGCTTGTAGGCATCAATATGGAAGGCCCCTTTATCTCTCTTGAGAAAAAGGGTGCACAGAATCCGAAATATATCCACAAGCCGGATAGGGAGCTGTTTGCACGGCTGCAGGACGCAGCAGAGGGGCTGTTCTCCATCTGTGCTATTGCACCGGAAGAGCCGGGTGCAATGGAATTTATCGATGCCTGCCATGACAAGATAGTCATTTCCCTCGCACACACAACAGCAGATTATGATATGGCAAAGGAAGCCTTTGAGCGTGGAGCAAGGCAGGTAACCCATCTTTATAATGCCATGCCGGGATTTTCCCATAGAGCGCCGGGGGTTGTGGGAGCAGCCTGTGACAGTGACTGCTATGCAGAGCTGATCTGTGACGGAATCCATGTACATCCGTCCGTGATCCGCACGACATTTAAGATGTTTGGAGATGATAGGCTCATACTGATCAGTGACAGCATGATGGCGACCGGTATGCCGGATGGTCAATATTTTCTTGGCGGACTTGCTGTTACCGTAAAGGGAAATCTGGCAACTCTGTCAGAGGGCGGAGCGATCGCAGGATCAGTGACCAATCTGATGGATTGTCTGCGCTATGCGGTAAAGACGGCACATATTCCTCTGGCAAGTGCAGTGAAGTGTGCAACGGTCAATCCGGCAAAAGCGATTGGGCTGTTTGCAGACTACGGAAGTCTGGATGCAGGAAAATACGCGGATATTGTTATCCTGGATCAGGATTTACAGGTTAAGCGAGTACTGAAAAAAGGAAGATAATGCATATATTTTATAAAAAAGGATGAAGTATATGCTGAATTATATTTGGGGAAGCATGATCATCATTGGGATCATCTACGGCTCTCTGACGGGGCATATGTCTGAGGTGACCACAGCGGCGCTGGATTCTTCCAGAGAGGCAGTGAATCTGTGCATTACCATGACCGGTGTGATGGCATTGTGGATGGGACTGATGGAGATTGCAGAAAAAGCGGGGCTGATCGATGCATGGACAAAGGCGATCAGTCCTTTTGTATCCTTCATGTTCCCGGATATTCCAAAGGAACATAAGGCAAGAAAATATATTTCCACAAATATTATCGCAAATGTGCTGGGGCTGGGCTGGGCATGTACTCCGGCAGGGCTGAAGGCAATGGAAGAGCTGGCAAGGCTGGAGGAGCAAAGAGGAAACCCGGAGTATCTGAGCTTTTCTGAGCATGGAGAAAAGGGAGGCAAAAGGAGTCAGAAAAGGACTGCCAGTAAGGAGATGTGCGTGTTTTTGATCCTGAATGTTTCCTCCCTGCAGCTGATACCGGTTAATATGATCGCTTATCGCAGTCAGTACGGAAGTGTCAATCCGGCAGCGATCATTGCTCCGGCGATTCTGGCAACCCTGTTTAGTACAGCAGTAGGTGTCATTTACTGCAAATGGAAAAGTGCCTTAATAAGAAAAACTTAATAAATTTGAAAGAAAAACCAGTTGGACTTGCGCCAATAATGTAGTATGATGGAAAAGGGAGACGACCTGAAAAAGTAACTTGAAAGGAATTTGGTGAACAAATGAAGAGAAAAACAGTATTATTTTTAACCTCTGCCATGATAGCAGCCATGCTTCTGGGCGGATGCGGCAAAAAGGAAGAGGAAGCCAGCGCATCCATGCTGGATGATATTAAAGAAGAAACTGTAGAAGTGGAGAAAGAGGTTGAAGAAGAAACAGAAGAAGCTGTCGAAGAGGAAAACCATGACGGAATGTATCAGAGTGAGCTGACCAATGAATGGATCGATGAGAGCCTGAAGGATCAGAGACCTATCGCTGTTATGGTGGACAATGAAAAGACAGCGCTGCCTCACTATGGACTGACAGATGCCGATGTTGTCTATGAGATCATGAACAGTACAGCAAATGACAGGATCACACGTCTGATGGCAGTGGTAAAGGATTGGGAAGGTATTGAGCAGTTTGGAAGTGTCAGAAGTACAAGACCGACCAATATCCTGCTGGCTGCAGAGTGGAACGCAGTTCTCTGCCATGACGGAGGTCCGTTCTACATTGATCCTTATCTTGCAAATGATTATTCTGCAAACTTCAGCGGTGGCTTTGCCCGTGTAAATAACGGAAAAGCAAGAGAATTTACAGAGTATATCTGCACAGGAGATCTGGATAAGAAGTTTGAGAGCTCCAAATATTCCAAGGAATATGACGAGTATTATCCGGGTGCGCATTATAAGTTCGCAGAGGGAGAGGTAACTCTGGAGGATGCAGCAGATGTGATCGATGCAACAGAGATCAAGCTGCCCTTCAAGCACAACCAGTCTACCTTGAAGTACAATGAAGAAACACAGACCTATGATTATTATGAATATGGTTCTGCCCATGTGGATGCAGGAAATGACAACAAGGTGCTGTCATTTAAGAATGTATTGATCCAGAATTGCACCTTCCATCAGTATGATGAAAATGGTTATCTGATCTATAACTGTATCGATGCAAACAGGGATGGTTATTATGTGACCAATGGAAAGGCAATCCCGGTGGTATGGGGCAAAACCAGTGATACAGAGCCGACCCGTTACTTTGATGGAGACGGAAAAGAGATCGAGCTCAATACGGGTAAGACCTATGTAACACTTGTTCCGGACGATGGCTGGGATAATATGTCCATAAAATAGATCCTATGAGAGAGCTTTTATATTCTACGGTCTCTGCATTCACAAAGGCGATCGATGAGAGAACTCCCTACAATGCCACCCATACCAAACAGGTGGCTGAGCATGTAAAAAGGATGCTGGAGTTTATCCGCAGGAAGAGGGAAAAAGAAGATACCGGGATCTGCTTTACTCCTGAAGAAGAGGAGCAGGCGATCATGGCGGCGCACCTGCATGATGTGGGAAAGCTGGTGGTTTCTCTTGATGTAATGAACAAGGCTACACGGATGGGCAGAGATGGTCTGATCAAGATTCATGAGCGGTATCTGCTGCTGAAGGCGTATCTTGACATTGACCATTTAGAGGGCAGACTAAAGGACTCGGAGTGGAGACTTCAGAAAGCAGAGCTGACAGAGCTTGAGGAGCGGATCAGAAAAGCAGATAAGCCCTCTGTTCTTCCGAAAAAGGAGATTTCCTATTTCACCGAAATGGGGAAACGGGTTTACAGCAGAGAAGATGGAACAGTGATTCCCTGGCTGACAGCGAAGGAGATCAGGAATCTACAGATCACAAAAGGCACGCTGAATGAGGAAGAACGGAAAACCATGGAGTACCATGCGGTAGCCACAGAAAAGATCTTAAAGGAGATCCGGTTCGGAAAGCCTTATGACAGGGTTTTGGAGATTGCAAGAGCCCACCATGAATTCCTGGATGGCAGCGGTTATCCCAGAGGCCTGCGGGGGGAACAGATCCCAAAGGAGACAAGACTTCTTACCATAGCGGATATTTATGATTCGCTGGTGGCAAGGGATCGTCCTTATAAACGGCCCATGAGTGTAGAAAAGGCTGCCCAGACCCTTTCCAGAATGGCGCAGGAGGGCAAGCTGGATCAGGAGCTGGTGGCTTTATTCTGTGAATATCTGAACGAGACCAAATAAAATATGATTTTCTATTTCCGGGCAGAGTTGCATATATATGTAATAAAAACTGCCCGGAAATTTTATGCTTTCATTTTTATCCCATTTATCAGATGTTATTATTCCAATTATTATTTTTTACATTGTAGCCGAAGGGCTTTTGATGAAAACCAATATTTACGAATGCTTTACCAAAGGCGCAAAAGAGGGGATCAAGGTGGTGGTTCAGATCATGCCTACGCTGATCGGCCTGATGGTTGCAGTAGGAATCCTCAGGGCTTCCGGATTTCTGGAATTTCTGGAGCGTATAACAGGAAGGCTTTCACGGCTGACGGGTTATCCCTCCCAGCTGATCCCGGTAACGGTCATCAAGATGTTTTCTTCTTCGGCGGCAACAGGGCTTGTGTTGGATATTTTTAAGGAATTTGGAACAGATTCCTATATCGGATTGCTGACTTCGATCATGATGAGCTGTACGGAAACGGTATTTTACACAATGTCAGTATATTTTATGGCAGCAAAGGTAACAAAGACAGGATTTACGTTGCAGGGAGCACTTTTGTGTACCTTTGCAGGAGTGGTTGCCAGTGCGGTGATCGCCATGGGGATGTGTACATAGCTGCAGAAAGGATGAAAAACAGTGGAAATGATAAAAGCAGGGGTGCTGGCAATCCCTGTTCTGGTGATCTTGTGGGGGATGGTGCATTATCTCCTGCGGCATAAAAAACAAAAGCCCCTTCCGATGGATGAAATGGAAGGACATGATTTTGAGGTATTCTGCGCCCGGCTTCTGGAAAACAGGGGGTTTACTGAGGTAGAAGTAACCAAGGGCAGCGGAGATTACGGTGTTGACATTCTGGCAGAAAAAGAGGGAGTAACCTATGCCATCCAGTGCAAGCGCTATGCTGCACCGGTGGGAGTCGGAGCGGTGCAGGAGGCCTACGCAGGAAGAGACTATTATGACAGGATGGTAGGCGCGGTTTTGACCAACCAATATTTTACAGCGCCGGCAGTAGATGCGGCAAAAAAACTGAAGATTCTCCTTTGGGACAGAGGCTATCTGGAGCAAATGCTGGAGGAGGAAACGTCTGCTTGCCAGAAAGACGGCGGAAATGGTATACTGAAAGAAAAGTAGAAAGGAAGCAGAGGAAGCGTGGATATCAATGCGGCCTTGAATGAGGTATTCGTTAAAGTATTCAAAAATATCACAGCGATTGAAGAACAGGTAATCCGAACTGAGGAATATCAAAAGGCAACAGCAAATGACATGCATGTGATCGAAGCCATCGGAGTAGGAAAGCCGAAGAACATGACCTCTGTAGCAAAAGCACTTTCTGTTACCACGGGAACACTGACTATATCAGTCAATAGCCTCGTGAAAAAGGGCTTCGTGGAACGGGTACGAAGTGAAGAGGACAGGCGTGTAGTGCTGATATCCTTAACGGAGAAAGGAAAGCAGATATACAGAAAGCATCAAAGGTTTCATGAAGAATTGGTTGAAAGTATTGTAAAGCAGCTGGATGATGAGGAAAAGGTACTGCTGCAAAAGGTTTTGTCAAATTTGAATCATTACTTTAAGGAAATGCAGAAATAGCACGGATTTGCAGGGAAAACCCACAAATCCGTGCTATTTATTTCATGCAAGGAGCTTCCATAAAATGGGAAAGGGGCAGGGTCCGGTTTCCAGAACCAGCTTATGAAAACGCAGGTCACTGTAGGTGCTGCCCCATTTTTCCTGGGCGGCTTCCTTTAGCATTTTAAATTCCAGATAGCCCAGATAATATTTGGGGTAGTTGGCTGGCTCTTCCGCAATATATTCGTAAATATCGCTGATAAGGTCTGGATCAGTTATTCCCAGCTTTTTCAAATCCTTCTGGATCATTTCCGGAGTAGCTCCTTCATAATGAATGGCAAGGTCCAGAAGAGAGTACATACAAAGCTGTACGCTGCGGTTCAGGCGCAGTACCTCTACAAGCTGCAGGGCATCTGGGGAAGCATTCTGCTCCTGCAACAGTTCTTTGGCATAATCATAGGCATGCATTTCTACATAAAGTGCCCAGCCCTCTGAATAGCCGCCCCAGTGCAGCAGACTGCGGGCAGGATCGGACTGATTTTTTTGCTGACAGAGCTGATGGTAGACGGTCTGATACAGGTGACCGGGATAGCCCTCATGTGCCAGTGTGGTATATAATTCCAGAGCATCCGGATCATTTTTTTCATTGATATAGATGGAATTTTCACTGATGTCATCCATGGGAGGAGTCAAGTAAAAGGCAGGGCTGCAGTATTCCTCCAGACTCTTTGACACAGCTTTTATCGTGTAGGCAGGTGTATGGGAGGTTTCTGGAAAATCGGGAAATTCATCTGCCATGCGTTTTTGCAGGTCAGTCAGACAGGCTTCGGGGCTCATTTGCGGAAAAATACTATCCAGGGGAAGGGAGAGCAGATGAGGAGAAGCCGCCAGCAGGGCAGAAAGAGTCTCTGAGTCTTTTTGCAGCTGGTCAGTCAGCAGGGCTTTGATGTGGGCAATGGAGCGGTAGCAGCCAGTGCTTTCCTTTAAAAGAAGAGCATAATAGGAAGAACCCTCCGGCAGGTGTGCCAGTCCCATGTCATTTTTTCCAGTGCCCTTTAAAGCAAAAATTGCATCGCCAAGGGATTCATAGGCAGGCATAAGCTGTTCTAAAAGGAGCTGATGATTCCGCTTTTCATACCAGATAGCCTTTTCTTCCGTCAGCAGCTGTTTTTCCACCAGCGGCAGCAGTCTGTCAGAAAAGGTTGTATTCAGGAAATGGGTGTCCTGCTTAAGCTTTTGAAAATCCATGATCTGATAGCACTGCTGGATCACCTTTTCTGCGGCAGCCTCAGACATAAAAAGACCGGCGGCAGATTTTTCCCTTTCATAGTCGGCGATCCCTTCCAGATAAGGAGGGATTTGTGACAGCAGTGTCAGATAATTTTTCACATCCTGCTCTGAGCGGAAGGTATACTCTGCCAGCAGGATAGGAAGATTTGCAGGGATTCCGGAGCCGGGAGAAAGGGGCTCTCCATAATAGGAAAAGGCGCTGCTCTCCTGCTGGAGAGAGAATTTTTCCTGTAAAAGGGTAAGGAGCAGTCTGGACTGTTTTTTCCAGAAAAGCGGATGAATGGAAGCAAGAGTATCCGAACAGGAGACGGCATACTGCTCCTGCTGCTTTGCTGCGGTCTTTGAATAGGGAAGCAGACAGACCTGATCTGTGGGGATACCGTATGTCTGGGGATTGGCAATGGTATAATGCATGCTCAGAGTATCATTCTGCATTTCCTCCCGGAACAGCTTCTGGGTAAAATGCCGGAACTGCAGAGCCTGTATCTGGGTAAAGAGGAAAATAAGAAAAAGAATGAAAAAGAAAAAAAGACAGAAAAGAGACGCTTTGCGATGTTTTTGAAATAAATCCTTCATGAATGGACGCTTTCGGGTTTTTGGAAATATATATGAAAAAAGAAATGGCATTAGCACATTGACGGAAAGGAAAATTTGTTGGACAATGGAAAAAGACAGAGAACACAGGGAGAACAAAGGATGACAGAAGGACAGCGAAGCGAAAAAATAAGATTTCCCTTGCGGAGCAAGATCATCGTACTGCTTTTGACAGCGATCATTCCGCTGCTGGGGATTGCCATATATATGATAGCGGCTTTGATCAATTACAGGGATGTTTATGACAATATTGTCAGTAATATGACCGTTGCCAACAACTACAATCTGGAATTTAAGGAAGAACTGGATGAGAGTATCTATAAGCTGGCAGTAGGCTATGTATCCCTGGATGGCATACAGGAGGATGAAACACTGAAAAATCCCTATGTGATGCTGGATGAGCTACGCAGAGATTTTAACAGACTGTTTGCTATTACCACGGATCGGGAAAGCCGGGCATGGCTGCAAAGTCTGTTCCGCAATCTGGATACGCTGGAGGACAGGATAGACGATATCTGCTATAATCTGGAAACAGGCGGGAGATACGATGAAAATATGGAAATGCTGGATAACAACGTGTATATCCTGACAGAGCTGGTTCAGGATGATATTCAGTATTACATTTATTATCAGACAAAGAGCATTGAAAGCCTGACACAGCAGCTGAACGAACAGATCAGCTCCTTTATCCTGCTTTGCAGCGGACTGGTGGCAGCTGTCGTTTTTGCAGTGATCGTGATCTCCAGCATCATTGTAAAGAGCATTACCAATCCATTAGAAAGACTGTGCACGGTAACAGAACGGATCGCCAGAGGAGAGTTTACCGTGCGGACACGGATTGAGACCAGGGATGAGATACGCCTGCTTTCTGACAGTGTGGATAATATGGCAGAAAAGCTGCGTATCATGGTAAATCAGATCAAAGAGGACGAGCAAAAGATGCGCCATGCAGAGCTGCGGCTTTTGCAGGAGCAGATCAATCCCCATTTCCTTTACAATACGTTAGATACCATTGTATGGCTGATCGAGGGAAATGATCCGGACAAGGCGGTAAATATGGTGGTCTCCTTTTCGGAATTTTTCCGGCTGGTGCTCAGCAAGGGCAAAGAATTTATTACGATTCAGGAGGAGGAGCGGCATATCCGCAGATATCTGGAGATTCAGCAGGTGCGCTATCAGGATATTCTGGAATATGAGATTGACATTGATCCGGAGCTGTACCCCTTCCGTATTTTGAAGCTGACCCTGCAGCCATTGGTAGAAAATGCTCTGTATCATGGCATTAAGTATAAGCGTGCAAAGGGACGGATACAGATCATCGGAAAAAGAGAGGGCAATCTGATCCGGTTTCTGGTAAAGGATGACGGAGTAGGAATGGAGCCTGAGGAGCTGGAAAAGCTCAGGAGCGAGATACTGCGTCCGTGCAAGGAAACGGAAAAGGGCTTTGGACTTGCCAATGTCAATGAACGTATCCGCATGAATTTTGGGATGCAGTACGGGATGCAGATCGATTCTGTCAAGGGCGAGGGCACCTGCGTCAGTGTTACCATACCCATGGAATATATGGAAGCGGCAGGAGAGAAAGAGGCAGAGCAAAATGAAGAGTAAAAAACAGATAATAGCGTCATGGATAATAGCGTTTCTGGTCCTTTGCCAGACCGGCTGTGGTTTTTTCTCTCAGATACCACAGAATGAGGTTGGGGATGAGGATGCCTATACTTATGCAGAGGATGTAAGCGAGCTGGTGGTGGTGGGCTTTTCCCAGGTAGGCAGTGAGTCCGTGTGGCGCACAGCCCACAGCAATTCCATCCAGAATGCCCTGACCAAAGAAAAAGGATATTTTTTGATTTTCGACAATGCAAGACAGAAGCAGGAGAATCAGATCAAGGCGATCCGTAGCTTTATTTCCCAGCGCGTGGATTATATTGTGCTTTCTCCTATTGTAGAAGGGGGCTGGGATACTGTACTTAAAGAGGCAAAGGATGCAGGCATACCGGTCATTATCATGGATCGGCGCGTAGATGCAGATGAATCTCTTTATACCACCTGGGTGGGCACGGACAGCTACAAGGAGGGCGAAAATGCAGCCAGATGGCTGGAGGGAGAACTGAAATCCCATAATGCACTCTATGAGGATATTAATATTGTTGTGCTGCAGGGAACTTTAGGATCTTCTGCGGAAAGAAACCGGACAAGAGGCTTTGATTCCATTGCACAGCGCTATGGCAACTGGCACATTCTGGAAAAGCAGACAGGCGACTTTACAGTAGCCAAGGGAAAAGAGGTCATGGAGCAGTTCCTGAAAAAATATAAGGATATTGATGTAGTAGTAGCACAAAATGACGATATGGCATTTGGAGCCATTGAAGCCATAGAAGAAGCAGGAAAGACCACTGGCGTAGGAAAGGATATTATACTGATCTCCTTTGATGCAGTACGGGAGGCGCTGGAGCTGGTACAGCAGGGCAAGATCAATGTGGATATCGAATGTAACCCGGAGCAGGGAGATGAGGTAGAAAGGGTGATCCGGATGATGGAAAATGGAGAGACGGTAGAAAAGGAATATGTGGTCACAGAGCGGATATTCACCCATAGGAATGTATCCAGATATATCGATGAGAGAACCTACTAAATTGGAGGAAAGAGAATGTTAAAAGTTTTTCTGGTAGAAGATGAAAGTATCGTCAGAGAAGGGCTGCGGGATAATATCATGTGGCAGCAGTATGGCTTTGTGTTTGCCGGAGAGGCCAGTGATGGGGAAATGGCACTGCCCATGATCCGTAAGATCAAGCCCGATGTGCTGATCACAGACATAAAGATGCCGTTTATGGACGGACTGGCACTGGCACGCATTGTCAGCTCTGAATTTCCCCAGATGAAGATCATCATTATCAGCGGTTATGATGACTTTGAATATGCCAGAGCAGCGATCCGCGTAGGAGTCGAGCAATATTTGTTAAAACCCATTACCAAGATGAACCTGTTAAAGACACTGGAGGAGGTTCGGGAAAAAATCGAAAATGAACGGGCGCAGGAGGACTATCTGGAAAAATTCAAGGAAGAGATGCAGGAGTATGAGCAGTTTTCCAGAAGGAATTTCTTTGAGAAGGTATTTGAAGGGCAGCTGTCGGTTCAGGATATTTATGAGGAGGCACAGAAGCTTTCTTTGGAAATGAATGCCTCCGGCTATAATCTTGCCATGATAAGCCTGTGGGAAAAGAAAAACGTGGAAGAACGTTCTCAGGATTCCCGGCTGATCGCAGGAAAGAGAGAGGAGCTGACCCGATATTTCCGCAGATACCCGGAATTTTTGATGTTTCGCTGGAACATCAATACTTACGGGATCCTGATGAAGGGTGAGGAAGAACAGATGAAGGAGCTTAGGGCAAAGTGTGTGGAAAATATTGTCCGGATCTGTTCGGCTCAGGACGGAGAGATAGAATGGTATCTGGCTGTGGGAGAGCCGGTAGAGCGTCTGAGCCTTTTGCCGGAATGCTACAGCAAGGTAAATCATCTGATGTCGTATCGTTACCTAAAGCCCCAGCAGCACATCCTCACAGCAGATACTTTGTCTGAGACCGGGACAAAGGGCGATGAGAGCAGCTCTTTAGGCGGAGTGGATATTTCTAAGGTGGATCCGGAGATCCTGAAGGGCTTTTTGCTGAGAGGTCAGGTGGATGAGGTAGAGGATTTTGTGGACAGCTTTTTAGAGAGCCAGAAGGAAGCACTGAAATCCAAGCTTTTCAGGGATTATATGATGCTGAGCATCCGTTTTACGACCCTTGCCTTTGTAGAAAAGCTGGGGTATAGTCAGGAGGAATTTCTGGATGGCAGCTGGACGGATAAGGTGCAGAATCTGAGCCTGAGTGAAGAGGACATGAAGCCTTATATGTTAAGACTGATGCGCAGGGCGGTGGAACTGAGCAGCAAGGAAAAGGATTCCCAGGGGAAAAAGCTGATCAAAAGGGCATTAGAATATATTGAAGAAAATTATACAAGAGAGTCTCTTTCCTTAAATGAGGCGGCGGGTGCAGTAGAAGTAAGCGCCAACTACTTCAGCGCTGTATTCAGTCAGGAAATGGAAATGACCTTTACAGAATATGTAACGCAGAAACGAATGGAAAAGGCAAAGCAGCTGCTGCGCCAGACGGAGATGCACTCCGGGGAGATCGCAGCAGAGATAGGCTTCAAGGATCCCCATTATTTCAGCTTTGTATTTAAAAAGACCCAGGGCTGTACACCGCGGGAATATCGAAGCCGCGGTGGGAAGGGCTAAAGGGCTTACAGCTCTTTGGTGTAAGGGCTGTCGCTGCCTTTGGAAACCAGCTGCCAGGAAAGCTCATGGGAAAGCACGGGCTGCCCTTGGATCAGATCCAGCAGACACTGGGCAGCAGCTGTGCCCAGCTCATGGGCTTTATGGGATAAGGAAGTGATGCGGGGAGTGCCCAGCTCGCTCATATAGCTGTTGTCAAAGGAAACAACAGAAATGTCCTCTGGGACGCGAATGCCTGCGTAGCCAAATTCCCGGATCAGATAGTAGGCGATCTCGTCATTGTGACAGACAACGGCAGAATACTGCTCCCGGAGTCTGTGCAGAAAGGCGGTCAGAAAGCTGGTGTCGGATTTCTGCTCCAGCATTACCAGCTCCTGAGAGGTAAACCAGAGAATGCTTTCATCGGAAAAGGGAATTTTAAAATCTCTCTGAGAGGCCATAAGCCCCTGATACCGCTCCAGACCCTGCAGATCATCTATTTTGAAGATGCCGGCAATGCGGGAATGATGATTCTGGATCAGATGCTTTCCCAGAAGATAACCACCGTAAAAATTATCATCCTTAACGCAGATGCTTTCCGGATAGGAAGGATATGCTCCATTGATAAATAAAATGGCAGTTCCTTTAGAGCGAAGCTGCTCATAAAGATCAATATTGGGATTAGGAAGGGCAGTTTTGCAGCCCTCTGCGATCAGACCACGGATAGGGGAGCTTAAAAGCTCCTCTAAAATTTTGCGCTCGTTGGATACCTTATAGAAGGTAGAATAAACCAAAAGAGAATACCCCCTGGATCTGAGCTGGGACTTGATATCAGACAGCAAAGCAGGTGAAAGGTATTCCTCAGCCTGATTCAGAATGAGGGCGATGGTATTTTGCATTGTGCCAAGACCGGTGGAAAAGGAACCGCTTCCCTGCCGCTTTTCGATCAGACCCTCCTGTGCCAGAAGCTGCAGGGCAAGCCGTACTGTCTGACGGCTCAGATGGTATTGCCGGCAAAGACTGTTTTCAGAAGGAAGCTTATAGCCTGTCTGTTTTTCGTTTTGCAGAAGTATTTCACGCAGAGTGTTGGCAAGACGTACATATTTTGCGGACATGGGAGATGATCCTTTCGTGAAAAAGTAGAATAAAAAATGTTTTTTTCTATTATAACCGGAAAAGTTATACTTCTAAAGTAAAAAATATCATTTCCCCAAAGAAAAAAGAAAATAGAAAATTAACAAACTGGGATGAAAAAATGAACAAAATGTGAACAACAGAGAAAAATAAACAAAAGAAAAAAGCAAAAAATCCAATTTGCTGCGTTGATAAGGCAAAGTAAAAATCGTAAAAAATTGAAAAAAATCCATAGAAAATCACAAAAAAATCAACCTGTAACATAACTTGTATTAAAAACAAAAAACATAAAGCGAACTTGTATTAGATATAGCGACAAACGTGAAAAAATGGGGATTCCTTTCGTTGACGTTAAGGGGGAACAGGGGTTAAAGTAGAATCACAACAGGCGGTAAGCCAAAAAAGAAAGGGAGGACACTTCAATGTTAAGAAAGAAATTAGCAGTATTACTTGCAGCAACAATGGTTGTAGCAACAATGGCTGGATGCGGCGGCGCTAAAGAAGAAGCAGCAGCACCTGCAGAAGCAGCACCCGCAGCAGAGGCAGAAGCTGAAGCACCTGCAGAGGCAGAAGCTGAAGCACCTGCAGAAGCAGCAGACGGAGACGTTATCACAATCGGTTTCGCACAGGTAGGACATGAGTCTGACTGGCGTCTTGCTAACACAGAAAACTATCAGAACGTATTCAGCGCTGAGAACGGATATGAATTAAACTTCGTTGACTGCGACAACGACAACGCAGTTCAGTTAGAGGCAGTTCGTACATCTATCCAGCAGGAAGTTGATTACATCATCCTTGCTCCGATCGAAACAGCAGGATGGGATACAGTTCTTCAGGAAGCAAAAGATGCAGGCATTCCTGTAATCGTTGCAGACCGTGAAGTTGATGCAGATGCTTCCATGTATGATGCATGGGTTGGAACAAACACAACAAACGAAGGTATCACAGCTGGTAACTGGTTAGCAGAGTACTTAAACGGCGAAGAAGCTAACATCCTTGTTATCGAAGGTACAGTAGGTGCTTCCGCAGCACTTGGACGTTCTGAAGGCTTCAATCAGGTAGCAGCAGAGCATCCTGAATGGAAGATCCTTGATTCCCAGTCTGGTGACTTCACACAGGACGGCGGACAGGAAGTTATGGAATCCTTCATCAAATCTTATGAAGGTCAGTTCAATGTAGTTGTATGCCACAACGATAACGAAGCTTATGGTGCAATGGACGCTATGGACGCAGCTGGTATTACATACGGTGTTGACGGCGATGTAATCATCATCTCCTTCGATGCTACACATGACGGATTACAGTACACATTAGATGGAAAGATCCACTGCAACGTAGAGTGCAACCCGATCCAGGCAGCAGTTGTTGAAGATGTTATCCAGAAAATGCAGAAGGGTGAATCCTATGAAGCAGTAACATTAGTACAGGATGAAGCTTTCGTAGCTCCTGGAATCACAAGCGAATATGCTACAACAATGACAGATGACATTCTGGCAGGTCGTGCATACTAAGATTTAACCAGATCTGAAAAAGATAAGAAGTAATGATAAAATGGGGAGGGAATCCTGAGGGCTCCCTCCCTGTCTTATAGAATCGCTGACAGACGCGATGCGAGGCGTGGATGAGTAACTGTAGGAGGTAGAAGGATGGATAGTAATATCGCTTTGACGATGCGGGGAATCTGCATGACGTTTCCGGGCGTAAAAGCTCTGGACAATGTGGATTTTACACTGCGCAAGGGAGAGATCAGAGCATTGATGGGAGAGAATGGAGCAGGTAAGTCCACCCTCATCAAATGTCTGACAGGTGTTAATAAATTTGAAACCGGAGAGATCCGCGTAGACGGAATCGAAGGTCCTATTGTAAATAAAGATACACTGGATGCCCAGAAAAAAGGTATTTCCACTGTATATCAGGAAGTAAACTTATGTCCCAACCTGTCGGTAGCGGAAAACCTGTATATTGGCCGTGAACCGCTGACGAAGCTGGGAACAGTTGACCGCCGCAAGATGAACCAGATGGCGGCGCAGCTGATGAAAAAACTGGATTTGAATATAGAAGTAACACAGAACTTGGAAAATTATTCACTGGCATTGCAGCAGATGATTGCGATTGCCCGTGCTGTAGATATGGATTGTAAGGTTCTGATCCTGGATGAGCCGACCTCTTCCCTGGATGATAAGGAAGTAGAAATGCTGTTTGATATGATGCGCCAGCTTCGTGATAAGGGCGTTGGAATCGTATTCGTAACACATTTCCTAGAGCAGGTTTATGCAGTATGTGACGGTATTACCGTACTGAGAAACGGAACCCTGGTAGGTGAGTATACAGTAGAGGAGCTTCCGAGAGTAAAACTGGTAGCTGCTATGATGGGTAAGGACTTTGACGACCTTGCTTCCATCAAACCGGAAGGAAGCGGCAATATGTCTCATGCACCTCTTGAGATCGAAGCAAAGGGACTGAGCCATGCAGGTAAGATCAAGCCCTTTGACTTAGATATTCACAAAGGCGAGGTTGTAGGTCTGACAGGACTTCTGGGAAGCGGACGAAGCGAACTGGCAAGAACTATTTACGGTGCTGACCGTGCACAGACCGGTACCTTAAAGGTAGATGGAAAAGAAGTAAAGATCAAAAACCCGATCGATGCCATGAACCTTGGCATGGGACTTCTGCCAGATGACAGAAAGGCAGAGGGTATCATCGGAGATCTGTCTGTACGTGAGAATATCATTCTTGCAATGCAGGCAAAAGCAGGAATCTTTAAGCGGATCCCCATGGCAAAGCAGATCGAGATCGCAGATAAATACATAGAGCTACTCAACATCAAGACAGCAAACAGAGAGACCTTGATCAAACAGCTTTCCGGTGGTAATCAGCAGAAGGTAATTCTGGCAAGATGGCTGGCTACTGACCCTGATTTCCTGATCCTGGATGAGCCGACTCGTGGTATTGATATCGGCACCAAGACAGAGATCCAGAAGCTGGTAGTCAAGCTGGCGCAGGAAGGCAAGAGCCTGATCTTTATTTCTTCTGAAATTGAAGAAATGCTCCGTACCTGTAACCGCATGGCGGTGCTCCGTGATGGGGAAAAGGTTGGCGAGCTGACAGCGGATGAAATGAGTCAGGAAGGCGTAATGCATGCTATCGCAGGAGGTGGAGCAAGTGAATAAGATAAAAAGTTTAACGAAAAAAAGATTATTCCTGCCGATTTTCAGTATGATCTTAGTCATGCTGATCAACGTAGTATATGATATTTCATGCGGAAACCCGGCATTTTCATTCTTTGAAGTCGCAATTAAAAATGATATTCTGTTTGGACGTCTGGTTGACGTTCTGAACCGCGGCAGCGAGATCGCGATTCTGGCGATCGGTATGACGCTGGTTGTATCCTCTTCCGCAGGAACAGATATTTCCGTAGGCTCAGTTATGAGTCTGACAGGTGGCTTCTGCTGCATGCTTCTTGCAGGCTACGGTGTGGCTCGTGCAAATGAATATGCACTTCCACTCTGGGTAGGACTTTTAGGCGGCATTGCTATTGCCTGTGTATGTGGTCTGTTCAATGGATTTTTAGTAGCTTATATGAACATTCAGCCCATGGTGGCAACCTTGATCCTCTGGTCTGCAGGACGTGCGATCGGCTTGCTTTTATGCAACAGCCAGATGGTATATGTACGTGTTCCTTCTTTCCAGGTGCTTGGTTCTTACACCGGATTTATGCCTACACCGATCATTGTAGCTGCTGTATGCATTACGATCGCAGCTCTGGTGCTTCGCTTTACCGCTCTTGGAACCTTTATCCAGAGTGTTGGTATCAATAAAAAAGCAGCAAGGATCGCAGGCTTTAATTCTTCCAAGATCATTCTGATCACTTATGTGATCTGCGGCTTTTGCGCAGGTGTTGCAGGACTGGTAGCAACCTCTCGTATCTATTCCGCAGATACCAATAACATCGGATTGAATATGGAGCTGGACGCAATCCTGGCAGTTGCACTTGGCGGCAACAGCTTAGGCGGCGGTAAATTTAATCTGGCAGGCTCGATCATCGGAGCTTATACGATCCAGGCGATCACGACTACGATGTACGCACTCGGTGTTTCTTCCGCAGAAGCTCCGGTATATAAGGCGATCGTTGTTATCCTGATCGTAGTTATCCAGGCAGAGCCTGTAAAAGCATACTTCAAAAAACTTTCCGCAAAATCTGCGGCTGCAAAGGAGGCGTAAGCAGCATGAAAAAAATGAAAATTAATAGTAATAGCGTTCTGCTGATTATCACGATTATCCTTTTTGCTGTTATGTACCTTGCAGGATGTATTATCTTTAAGGAAAAAGGCTTCACACATTTTCAGACCTTTTTGAACATTCTGATCAACAATGCAGGCCTGATCTGCATTGCCAGCGGTATGACATGTGTACTGCTGATCGGTGGTATTGATATTTCAGTTGCATCTGTGGTCGCACTTGACTGTATGTTCCTTGCAGTAGGTATCGAGCAGTGGGGCATGAGCAGCCCGATCCTGATGGTGCTGATCCTTATCATGGGAATCGCACTGGGACTGGCACAGGGCTTCTGCATTGCATATTTAGACATCCAGCCCTTTATCGTTACCATGGCAGGTATGTTCTTTGCACGAGGCTTGACAGCAGTTATCTGTAAGGAACAGGTAAGTATCGTAAACGATCCGCTGTTCGTATCACTGTCCAGCACAAAGATCGCTATTCCGTTTGGCGGCTATGTAAACAAAAAAGGTGTTTATCAGGTGCCGTATATCAGAGCATCTGTTGTAGTAGCACTTCTTGTAGTATTGGTTATTTTCCTGATGCTCCGTTATACAAAGTTCGGACGCAGCTTATATGCAGTAGGCGGCAACCAGCAGTCTGCTACTCTGATGGGTCTGGATGTTAAGAAGGTAAAGATGAAAGCGTATGTGCTTTCCAGCTTTCTGGCATCGATCGGCGGCATCTGCTACTGCTTAAATACCATGTGCGGCACCACGACTCAGGCGGCAGGACTTGAAATGGATGCCATATCCTCAGCCGTTATCGGCGGTACACTGCTGACGGGCGGTGTTGGTAATGTGGTTGGTTCCTTATTTGGCGTACTGATCAACGGAACCATTTCCACGCTGGTAAAATCCCATGGTAAGCTGGTAAGCTCCTGGGCAAACATTATCACAGCAATCCTGCTTTGCTTCTTCATCGTATTACAGGCAGTGTTTGCAAAGATCAAAGAAGCAAAGAAAGCATAAAAGAAAAAGCAACAAGTATTTCCTTCCCCTTTGACAAATAGAAAAAAGTTGTTACAGGAACCGCCGTTTCTTGAAAGAGATGGCGGTTCTTGCTTTTGTGGATATTTACCTGACGGTGTGCTATACTGTTCTTATAAAGCTACAGCTGCAAAACAGGTAATAACTGGAAAAGCGGATGAGTTTAAGGGCGCATACGAGATGAAAAAGGAGACAAGCCATGGAGAAAAATCAAAAAAACGAAAAAATCCAAAGTAAATATCTTCCTACAAAATTTATGCTGACGGTACGGGTGCTGGTAGGAGCTTATCTGCTGTACACATCCTATTCCCTGATCGACAGCGTGGTAAATGGCACTGGGCGTGATAAGTATTTTCTGGGGATCTTTATGATAGCATTTACCATCATAGGAATCCTGCTGATGTTTTTTGCAGGCAGGGATCTGCTTCGTGGAAAATACATTGGCGGAGAGATGGATGCTGGCGAAGAAGAGGACATAGAACAAGAAGCGGTCATTGCCAAAGAGGAAGAAGAGGACAAAAAAACAGAGGAATTTTAATAACCAAGCGTAAACGATATATAGTGTTTGGGGCAAAAGTACTACCCAACATCTTGCATGGCGAAGTTGTACACGTACAACTTCGCCAAAAATGTATACATTTTTTCAGAAAAACTGTTGACAAATGTATATAACTGCTATATGATGTGTATAGTGAAACACAAACAAGTTGTTACATAACAAGAAAAAGATAACCAACAAAATTGTTTGAACAAAATAAAAAATATACAAAATACACAAAGAGGAAACTTGATTCCGCTAAAGTGTTAAAGAAAAACATCCAAGATGTACAAAACCATACAAGTGTATGGATTGTAAATACAACTTTTTCAAAATTTTATCAATTAGGGAGGAAAGAAAGATGAAAAAGAAACTTTTAAGCGCATTGCTCAGCGTAGCAATGGTAGCAACACTCTTAGTTGGCTGCGGCGCAAAAGAAGAAGCTGAAACAGCAGCTCCTGCAGCAACAGAAGCAGCTCCTGCAGCAGAGGCAGAAGCAGAGGCAGCTCCTGCAGCAGAAGCAAACGGAAAGAAAGTTGGTGTAGCAATGCCTACACAGTCTTCCGAAAGATGGATCAATGATGGTTCTAACATGAAAGCTCAGTTAGAGGCACTTGGCTATGAAGTAGATCTTCAGTATGCTGAGGATGATGTTCAGGCTCAGGTTTCCCAGATCGAAAACATGATCGCTTCTGGTGTAAACTGCCTTGTTATCGCTTCTATCGACTCTTCTGCACTTGTAAACGTAGAAGCTCAGGCAAAAGAAGCTGGTATCCCGATCATCGCTTATGACCGTCTGCTGATGGATACAGATGCTGTTTCCTACTATGCAACATTCGATAATAAGGGTGTTGGTACAGCAATCGGTAAATACATCGAAGAGAAAAAAGATTTAGCTAACGCTACAGAACCTTACACGATCGAGTTCTTCATGGGATCTCCTGATGACAACAACGCTCATATGTTATATGCAGGTCTTATGGAAGTTCTTCAGCCGTACCTTGACAACGGCACACTGGTTTGCAAATCCGGCAGAACATCTTTCGATGATACATGTATCTTAAGATGGTCTCAGGAAACAGCTCAGCAGAACTGCGAGAACTACTTAACAGGTTTCTATGCTGACGAAGATCTTGACATCTGCGCAACAGCATTTGACGGCTTCGCTTATGGATGTAAAGCAGCTCTGGAAGGTGCTGGCTATACAGCAGAGAACTGGCCTATGATCACAGGACAGGATGCAGAGCTTATGGCAACAAAGAACATCATCGCTGGAACACAGACCATGTCTATCTACAAAGATACCCGTCTCTTAGCTGAGAAATGTGTAACCATGGTACAGGCAGTTCTGGAAGGCGCTGAACCGGAAATCAACGATACAGAGCAGTACAACAACAACGTGATCGTAGTTCCTTCTTATCTGTGCACACCTGTTGCAGTTGATAAAGACAACTACAAAGAGATCATCGTAGATGGCGGATACTACACAGAGGAGCAGTTAGCTGAGTAATCCAAAATCACGGGGCTTGATTTTATAAAACGTTAATAGCGTTAATAAAAGCAGGGTGGCGGCAAGATAAGCTGCCACCCTTTTTAAACTTAAAAAACT
>CAYMEZ010000021.1:0-41885 GCA_964389835.1 uncultured Lachnospiraceae bacterium
ATTATATATCAAAATCCTTGAGAATAGGGCGTCAACTTTTATGATACAACATCAATGTTGGCAAAATAAGAGGGGCTGTCGCATTTGAACGTATGTGCAGCTCGCAGCGAGGTATGATGCCATAAATGGCACTGCTCGCGCGCGGAACAAAAGCTGTGCTATGTCAGAAAGTAGAGCGCGTAAGTGTGCGAAGCA
The DNA here is from genome assembly GCA_964389835.1 of uncultured Lachnospiraceae bacterium. Lineage (GTDB taxonomy): Bacteria > Bacillota > Clostridia > Lachnospirales > Lachnospiraceae > VSOB01. The sequence continues at coordinate 196 of CAYMEZ010000021.1, forward strand.
CACTTTTGTTCTGAAAAAACTGCCAGACCTCGAAAAAATCCGAGCAAGCTGGTGTGTTGAAGAACAGGTTAGTTTTTGCTATAATACATAGGAAACTATCTTTTTTGCTTTGGGAGGAATTATGGGAAGAGGGAAAGTTTCTGTGATGGTTAAAAAAAGTGCATTGATTTTCGACAAATATGCCAACCAACTACTTGCACCATATCATCTGACAAGCAGCCAGTTTCGTATTCTGATGATTCTATACAAAGCTCCTGTCTGTTCTATCAGACAGGCAGATATTGAGTCTGCATTTTCCATGACAAATCCTACGGTTACAGGGCTTATCCATAATCTTGAAAAAAACGGTCTTGTAGAGAGAGTTGCAAACCCGGAGGATAAACGAAGCAAATTGCTTGTACTGACGGAGTATGCTGAAAGCAAAAGAGGTGAGTTTATTGCTTTGGCGGATTCCATTGAAAAGGAAATGACGGATGGTCTGTCCGAAACGGAAGTAGAGGTGTTATCAGAATTATTAATGAAAGTAATTGAAAAACACAGCAACGGAGGTAATGAAGATGGCAGATATTAATAGACTGGGCCTTGGTACTATGGGGATGTGTTTCAGTAATAGGGAAACGTCCATTAAAACCATCCACGCGGCGCTTGAACTTGGAATTACATTGTTTAATACAGGTGAATTTTATAATGGCAGCGAAAGTGAGATGGTAACTGGCGAAGCTTTGAGAGGGATTGAGCGTGATCGATATTTTCTATCGGTAAAATTTGGCGTGTTGCCGTTGCCAGGCGGCGGAATTTATGGACTGGATAATAATCCACTTCATGTAAAGGCACACCTTGCCTATTCTTTGCGTCGTTTGGGGCTTGAGTATGTGGATCTTTATCAACCAGCCAGACAGGATACAGAAATCCCTGTTGAAGAGGTTGTGGGTGCCATTGCAGAGCAGGTAGAAGCTGGCTATGTACGACATATCGGGCTTTCCATGGTAGATGCGGAAACACTGCGCCGTGCTTGTAAAGTATATCCAATACATACGGTTGAAATGTCCTATTCTTTAATTGATCGAAGCATTGAAAAAGAATTGATCGATGCTGCGAAAGAACTTGGGGTAAAGGTACTTGCATTTGGAACGGTAGGACATGGATTGTTTACTGATCATGTACTTGAGAATGCAGGAAAACCTTACTTTGGAAGAGGGTTACTTGGACCAGAACATAGAGAAACAAATCTTTCGCTTATCCAGGCGGTAAAAGAAATTGCAGATGAAAAAGGCATAACCTTATCACAGCTTGCTTTGGCATGGTCACTGGCGAAATATGATCATGTGCAGAGTCTTATTGGAACAACCAACCCAGAACATCTTATGAGTGCAGTTGATGCACTGAAGATCAGGCTTACGGATGAGGATATTATTCGGATGGAAGCAGCATGTCCTGCTGATAAGATCAGTGGCAGAGGAATGCATAATTTTGTTTTTACGAATGGCCGTATGTCTCTGGCAGAATAAAGAACGGGAAAGGATTTGCCTAAATGAATGGTAAGGTAGCGTTTCTTTTTCTTATAGTCATGTTTATGGTTTGTTCTGTGGGTTGCTCCGCAGACTGCAATGAAGACAGTGAAATATCAATGATCGATCAGCAAGAAGCAGAGGAGAATGATATGTATACAGGCGAAGAACTTAAATTTTATCCCAAACATCCTTCTGGCGCTAAAACGCATCAGATTGAAACCACAGCGATGCCTGCGCTTGAGCAAGAAGCCCCTTTTTGTGTAAAAACTCTTTATGATGAGTTTTCAGCAGACGCAGACAGTTTTTTTGCTAAATATGTAGATAAGCGTTTTGAAATTACGGGTATTGCAAAAAAAATAGGACCAGATATTCACAATAAGCCATCCATTGAAATTTCGGACAGTATGGACGGTCAGACATATGCGCTTGTTATCTTCCCAACAGATGACCATTACAGCAAGGTGGAGGTTGGCGATACAGTGATCGTGCGTGCAAATTATCTCGTCATGAGCAACCAATATGGTACTGTTATGAAATACAGTGAGCTTGTATCTGTGAAAAATGAGAAAGATCTCCCGACACAGCAAGAACAGCTCATACTGAATTATCCATTGTTTGACGGTAAAAAAGTAATAGAAAATGCTTCTGTTGTGATCGAGGAGGGCGTAATCACTCAAGTTACGGAAATGGAAGGAGAAGCTGTCAACAGCGAGTATTTCCTTATGCCCGGACTTATTGATGCCCATACGCATATGAGTACAAAGGAGCAGATTGAAACCATGCTGAAAAATGGTGTTATCGGGACCTGCGATGTAGCAGCATCCAAATCTCTGGTTCAAGATGCGAAGCAGTTTACGATCGTTTCGTCCTTTGGGATGACGATGGGAACTTTAAATGGAAAATCCTATGTTAAGAAAGCGATGAATGCCGGCGCAGAGTATATCAAGGTGTTACTCATGGAACCAAATCTGATGATGAAGAGTGTCCTGAAAGATATTTGTAATACAGCTCACGATAACGGAATTAAAGTTGCAGTGCATGCAGTTTCGCTAAAAGCAGTGCAAATGTCGGTGGACTGTGGTGCAGATATTTTAATTCATGTTCCTATGAAGGAAGAATTCCCCCAAGCTCTTGCTGAAACGATAGCTGAAAAGGGAATTGCTGTAGCACCTACCCTTGTCATGATGGAGACTTTCTCAAACAGCGGCAAAAGTGGTTATAAACCGGAACATTATCAGAATGCTGAAAACGCTGTAAAGATGCTTTATGAGAACGGAGTGACAATCCTTGCAGCAACCGATGCGAATCCAGGTACATATGCTCCTGCAGTACCATATGGTACGTCTATGCATCGTGAGATGGAACTGCTGGTACAGGCTGGTATGCCACCAACAGAAGTGCTTGCCAGTGCTACAAATAAGGTAGCAGAGGTCTTTGCGATAGAAAATATCGGTGTCATTGAGGCGGGAAAAAAAGCAGCACTTATACTCGTTGAAGGGAGACCGGATGAAAATATCACAGATACAACAAAAATCAAACAGATATGGATCGATGGTAAATGCACAAGCTTTGCACTTTCAGGGAATGGGACTATTTGATAAAACGACAGAAGGAGAATAAAACATGAGCAAAGGGTATGAATTTTTAAAGGAGTGCGGCATCTTTTTTGTGCTGACATTGAATGGCGATTATCCAGCAGGAAGACCGTTTGGAGTAGTGATGGAGGTCGGAGAAGATTTATATATATCCACCAATGACTTCAATCAGGCGCACAAACAATTACGGGCAAACGGGCATATTCAGATTGTTGCCAAGAAACCAAGCTCCAGAGAGTGGATCAGAATTACAGGAACGGCAACAGAATGTGATGATGCGGCGTTAAAACAAAAAATGTATGAGGAAAATCCGATTTTACAAAAACATCATGATTCTGCGGAAGCGGAACATTTTCTTATGTTTAGAATTAAAGTCGAAAACGTAGAAATGAAATAGATAGGCGGTAGAGTATGAAGCTGATCAATGTTGAAGAGCATTACATGTCAAAAAATATTTCTGACAGGATTGATAAGATACTTTCTGAACAAGGAGGGAATGTATCGCTTACAGCCGGAGATGTGGCTTTGGGTGTAACGGATCTTGCAGAAACCCGTATTCCCTATATGGATGAAAGAAAAATTGATACACAGGTCATCAGCTGCGCCAGTGGATTGCCGGCCACGATGGAGAAAGAATATGCAGTGCCGCTTTGTAAAGAAGTAAATGATGAAATGTATGAAGAAATGAAGAAAAATCCGGGCAGGTTTTATGCATTCGCGCATTTGCCGCTCAGCAGTCCGGAGGATGCAGCTGATGAATTGGGACGATGTGTAAAGAAACTGGGCTTTGTAGGGGCCATGCTTTCAGGTCATTATAAGGATTTGCCGTATGATGATCCATTCTATCTGCCTATCTTTGAAAAAGCACAGGAATTGGATGTGCCGGTATATCTTCATCCGGGAATGGTGGGAAAAGATGTTGTTGATGCATATTATAAAGGTGCATGGGAATCGAGAACGACCTTCCTCCTTGCAGGATTTGGCATCGGATGGCATTATGATGTGGGAATGCAGGCTGTAAGAATGATGACGGCAGGTGTATTTGATAGATTGCCTAAGTTAAAGATTATACTTGGACATTGGGGAGAACTGGTTTCGTTCTTTATGTACAGGTTGGATGAGATGATAGAAGCAGGAGCAAAGGCAGAGAAAAAATTTAGTGATTATTTTAAAGAAAATATTTATGTAAACCCATCCGGCATGTTATACGGAGAGCAGCTAAGATACTGTCTGGAGACTTTTGGCGTGGATCATATTCTATGGGGTGAAGATTATCCTTATCGTAAAAAGAAAGAGATTAGGACGTTTTTGGAAGAATTTGATCTTTCAGATGAGGATCGCGAAAAAATAGCACATGGCAATGCAGAACGTTTATTACATATTTATGAGTAAGGAGGGGCTGCAGGGCGTAAGATAAATAAAGAGTGTGGCAACAGTTCTTGAAATGGTAATCTTTGTGGGAATAAGTGAAGAAATTTTTTGAGGAAACGGGCAGATCAACTATGGATATTATTTCAAGGCAGTAAGGCTTGGAAGCAGAGAAGCAGCGCAGAATGCGCCCACTCCGATTACCACATATGACCTGTTTTTTAATGGGGAATATGTTACCAATGAGCAAAGGAACGATAAAAAATTCTTAAAACTTATAAATGGGTAGGTAAATCAGAAAGAAAAAATAAAAAAATAGTTGACATCTTTTTTGAATGGGTGTACCATCACATCCATAAAGGCAAAGGCGTCTTTGAGGGAAATCCCCAGAAGATGTCCTTGCCTTTTTGTTTTATGCAGAACATCCACTTCGCGGAGAAAAAATCAGCTGAAAGCCGCCCGCTGGGACGCGAAGAGTTCGCAAAAATTAAAGGAGGAATTAGAGATGTCATATGTTGATGAGGTAATTGAACAAGTAGTGAAGCAGAATCCTGCTGAACCGGAATTTCATCAGGCAGTAAAAGAAGTGCTGGAGTCTTTGAGAGTTGTGGTGGAGGCAAACGAAGAAAAATACAGAAAGGATGCTTTGCTGGAAAGACTGGTAAATCCGGAAAGACAGATCAAGTTCAGAGTACCCTGGGTAGATGATAAGGGACAGGTACAGGTTAATACAGGATATCGTGTACAGTTTAACAGTGCAATAGGGCCGTATAAGGGCGGATTAAGATTGCATCCGTCTGTAAATCTGGGAATCATCAAGTTCTTAGGCTTTGAACAGATTTTTAAGAACTCTCTTACAGGTCTTCCTATTGGCGGAGGAAAGGGCGGCTCTGATTTTGATCCTAAGGGCAAGTCAGACAGGGAAGTAATGGCATTTTGCCAGAGCTTTATGACAGAGCTGTGCAAGTATATAGGGGCAGATACAGATGTCCCTGCTGGTGATATTGGAACGGGCGCAAGAGAAATTGGTTATATGTTCGGACAATATAAGAGGATCAGAGGCATATATGAGGGTGTGCTGACTGGAAAAGGATTAAGCTATGGCGGCTCTTTAGCCAGAACAGAAGCAACGGGATATGGACTCTTGTATCTGACAGAGGAATTGTTAAAGCTGAACGGGATTTCTCTGGAGGGAAAAAGAGTAGCAGTTTCCGGTTCAGGCAATGTGGCGATTTATGCAACTGAGAAGGCACAGCAGCTGGGAGCAAAGGTGGTAACGGTAAGTGATTCTACGGGATGGGTTTATGATCCGGCTGGAATTGATGTGGCAGCATTAAAGGAGATCAAAGAGAAAAAGAGAGCTCGTTTAACGGAATATAAGAAGTATCGCCCTGATTCAGAATATCATGAGGGCCGCGGCGTATGGTCTGTAAAGGTTGATATTGCCCTGCCTTGTGCAACCCAGAATGAGTTATTACTGGAGGATGTAAAGCAGCTGGTTGCCAATGGCTGCATTGCAGTATGTGAGGGCGCTAATATGCCTACTACAATGGAGGCTACAGCCTATTTACAGGAGAAGGGTGTTATTTTTGCACCGGGCAAGGCCGCAAACGCAGGCGGTGTTGCGACCTCTGCGCTGGAAATGTCACAGAACAGCGAGCGCCTGAGCTGGACCTTTGAGGAGGTAGATTCCAAATTAAAAGGTATTATGGTAAATATTTGTCACAATATGGCAGATGCAGCTGAGCGCTATGGGGCAAAGGGAAATTATGTTCTTGGAGCAAATATTGCCGGATTTGAAAAGGTTGCTGAGGCTATGACTGCACAGGGAATCGTTTAGAAGATCTGATAAAATAAAAATAAGAGAAAAGGGCAAGGGCGTCTTTTATGTGTAAAAGCATGGAAGACGCCTTTTATATATGTGAAATTTACGGAGGTGTATCCCCATGTGTTCTATTATGGGCTATTGCGGCTGCGGCGCTGATTTGGATAAGTTTAAAAAAGGGTTTGGGAAAACAATTTCCCGCGGACCGGATGAGACCCGGATCGTAGATACCGGAAAGGGCTTGCTGGGATTTCACAGGCTGGCTATCATGGGGCTGACTCCCTCCGGTATGCAGCCCTTCCGTTTAGGAAAAAGCTATGTGGTGTGTAACGGAGAGATTTATGGATTTGAGAGGCTGAAAAAGGAGCTTTCCGGGAAATATGCCTTTGAAAGCGATTCGGATTGTGAGATCCTTTTGCCGTTGTATCAGGAATACGGGATCAGAATGTTTTCTATGCTGGATGCTGAGTTTGCCTGTATCCTATACGATGGGGAGAAGGGAGAGTACCTTGCGGCAAGAGATCCCATAGGAATCCGTCCCTTGTATTATGGATACGATCAAAAGGGAGTCATTATCTTTGCCAGTGAAGCAAAGAATCTAGTTGGTCTGACGGATAAGATCATGCCGTTTCCGCCGGGACATTATTATAAAGGCGGACAGTTTATCTGCTATTGTGATATCGCGAGGGTAACAAGGGTTTGCCATGATGATGTGGAAACAGTCTGCAAAAATATCCATGATAAGCTTGTGACGGGTGTGGAGAAGCGCCTTGTTGCAGATGCCAAGGTGGGCTTTTTGCTTTCCGGCGGCTTGGATTCTTCGCTGGTATGTGCCATTGCAGCTAAGAAAAGCAAAGAGCCGCTAAGGACATTTGCCATAGGCATGAGAGAGGATGCCATTGATTTAAAATATGCAAAGCAGGTGGCGGAATACATAGGCAGCGAGCATAGGGAGATCTATATGACACCGGAAGAGGTGCTGTCATCGCTGAAAACAGTCATTGGACTTTTAGGAACCTATGATATTACAACGATCCGGGCATCCATAGGAATGTATTTTGTATGCAAGGCAATCCATGAGCAGACGGACATCCGGGTTCTCCTGACAGGTGAAATCTCGGACGAATTATTTGGTTATAAATATACGGATTTTGCGCCGGATGGGGCAGCATTTCAGCAAGAGTCGCAGAAGAGGATCCGGGAACTGCATATGTATGATGTGCTACGTGCGGATCGCTGTATCTCTGTAAATTCCCTGGAGGCAAGAGTTCCCTTTGGTGACATTGATTTTGTAAAATATGTAATGTCTGTAGATCCAGAGCTGAAATTGAATAAATATGGAAAGGGAAAATATCTGCTTCGTCATGCATTTGAGAAGGGGGATTATCTGCCGGAGGAGATCCTTTGGAGAGAAAAGGCTGCATTTTCTGATGCAGTGGGTCATTCCATGGTAGATTATCTGAAGGAATATGCAGAAAAAATATATTCAGATGCAGAGTTTGAAAATCTGCGGATGAAGTACAGCCATGCAAGACCCTTTACCAAAGAATCCCTGCTCTATCGAGAAATTTTTGAAAAATTCTATCCGGGGCAGGCTGGAATGATAACAGACTTCTGGATGCCGAACAAAGAATGGGAAGGCTGCAATGTAGATGATCCCTCCGCCAGAGTCCTTTCCAACTATGGAGACAGTGGAAAATAGGCAGATAAGGAAGAAAAAAGGCGCGCAGGAAAGGAAAACAAAATGACAAAGTATCTATTTGTGACCGGAGGCGTGGTCTCCGGCCTTGGAAAAGGCATTACGGCGGCTTCTCTTGGGCGGCTTTTAAAGGCGAGAGGCTTAAAGGTTGCAGCCCAGAAGCTGGATCCCTATATCAATGTAGATCCTGGCACCATGAGCCCATATCAGCATGGAGAGGTGTATGTTACTGAGGATGGAGCAGAGACGGATCTTGATCTGGGACACTATGAAAGATTTATAGATGAGAATTTGAACCAATACTCGAATCTGACCACAGGAAAAGTTTATTGGAATGTTTTAAATAAGGAAAGACGGGGCGAATATCTGGGCTCTACGGTTCAGGTGATCCCGCATATAACCAATGAGATCAAGGAGTTTGTGTACCGGGTTGGAAAGCAGACGGACGCAGATGTGGTAATTACAGAAATCGGAGGCACCATCGGCGATATTGAATCTCAGCCCTTTTTAGAGGCAGTGCGCCAGATTTCATTGGAGGTAGGCAGTGAGAACAGCCTTTTTATCCATGTTACTCTGGTCCCATATCTAAGCGGCTCAGAGGAACATAAATCAAAACCAACACAGCATTCAGTAAAAGAGCTGAGGGGAATGGGAATTAATCCAAGTATTATCGTCCTTCGCTCTGATCAGCCCCTGGAGGAATCTATTTTTCAGAAAATCGCCCTTTTTTGCAACGTCAAACCGGACTGCGTGATCGAAAACAGAACATTACAGAATCTTTATGAAGCCCCGCTTATGCTGGAAAGATCGGGGTTTTCCTCTGTTGTGTGCAGAGAGCTGCATATTGATGCGCCAGAGCCGGATCTGAAGGAATGGGAACAGCTGGCAGAGCGGATCAGAAACCGGTCAAAGGAGGTTCACATAGGTCTGGTAGGGAAATATGTGAAGCTTCACGATGCATATCTGTCTGTGGCAGAGGCCCTGAGTCATGCCGGATATGAGCTGAATACCTATGTGAAGATCCATTGGATCGATTCGGAAAACATATCAAAGGAAAATGTAAAAGAGGTATTTCAGGGTCTGCATGGGATCATTGTTCCGGGAGGATTTGGAAACCGTGGCATAGAAGGCATGATTTTGACTGCCAGATATGCTCGTGAAAATAAGATACCGTATTTTGGTATCTGCCTGGGCATGCAGATCGCTGTCATAGAATTTGCAAGAAATGTTTTGGAAATCACAGATGCACATTCTGGAGAATTTGATGAGCAATGTGTCCATAAGGTAATAGATTTTATGCAGGGGCAGAGCAATGAGATCGACAAGGGAGGTACTTTGCGCCTTGGAAGCTATCCGTGCAGCATAAGGCCGGGCACAGAACTGGAAAGCTGTTATGGAGAGCGGCTGATTTCAGAACGGCATCGGCATCGTTACGAATTTAACAATGAATATCGGGAAAAATTGGCAGATGCAGGTCTGGTGATCAGCGGCACTTCACCTGACAACAGACTGGTGGAGGCCGTAGAGCTAAAGGAACAGCCGTTTTATGTGGGGGTACAGTTCCATCCTGAATTTAAGAGCCGTCCGAATCAGCCTCACCCTCTGTTTAAGGGCTTTGTTGCAGCTGCATTAAAGCGCGCAGAGAAAAAGGATTTCTGCGAAAAAAATTGACTGAAAGCTGCTCCGGGAATGGATACAAAAGGGGCAGAGCTGTCCATAATGCTATGTGAAATGAGGCGGCTCCTGAACAGGGACAGCTACCTGAGTAATATAGTCAGCACTGTTTTCTCCCCGGTTTGGTGGTCCTTCCAGATAGATGGAGCGGAAAGCTCCGGCAGCTTTTTGGTTATGGGTCTGCAGGTGCGCCGACAAAGCCAAAATGGCATCACTGATCTTCTCATATGAGCCCCGGTGGTAGATGCACAGAGCCGGAGTTTGCGCAAATTCTATCCGCTCCGGACCATCAAAGTCCTCGTTCATGGGAATACAGCACAGGATATCCAGCACATCAGGGTCCTGGGACATGCGCACGGTAAACATCCGCTGAACCAGAGACAGGCTTTGGGCGCGTGCAGCAGCAATATAAGTGTCCCGCAGGCAGAGGGCTGCTTCAGAAATGTCCCTGCACTGGTACTGTCGGCAAAAGCATATCTGCCGGGGCAGGATGGTGCTGTGGATGGTCATATCTCCCTGCTTGACAGAACGTACCCGAAGCATCTGGATATTGCGATCCAGCATTGCCCGCAGATCCAGAAGTCTCTGTAAGTGCTTATCTATATTTTGCGTATCATAATAATATTCTGCTACCTCCTTCAGGGATAAGCCCAGTGCCTGCAGAGTGCGGATGGAGCGGATCTGGGTCATATTATCTGCTGTATAGTAGCGGAATCCACTTTCCTTGTCTTTGACAGCAGGGGTCAAAAGCCCCATGTCTTCATAAACCAGAAGGGCTTTTCTGGTAACCCCCAGAATTTTTGTTACTTCACCGATCCGAAACAGATCATCACCTTGCTTTTTCATTACAGAGCCTCCAGCTTTTTGTGTCGCAGCTTGACTCGTACCCTAGGGGACGAGTCATAATATGACTATAACAGAATCGGGGAAAGAATCAAGTGACTGTCAAAAAATGCAGTCAGAAAAAGCCCTGAAAAGGTTGGTATATAATGGTAAAGCTGGCATTTTGTGATGACGAAATCGCACAATTAAATCAAATCAGCACGCTGCTGGATCAATATCGTGTAGAGCGTAACCGGGAGATCAGCTATGTGGCTTTTCAAAGTCCTTTGGAGCTGCTGGCAGAAATCGAGAGGGGCACCCGGTATGACCTTCTGTTTTTAGATGTTCTTATGCCGGGAGAGACAGGGATCGCCACAGCAGAAGAAATACGAAGCTATGACAGTAATGTAAAGATCATTTTTCTGACCTCCTCTGCAGAGTTTGCAGTACAGTCCTATGCGGTAGGCGCTTATTTTTATCAGCTGAAGCCCATCTGGAAGGAGAGCTTTTTCCGTCTGATGGATTCAGCTCTTTTGAGCTGTGAAAAGGAGCAGATAAACAGCATCATCCTGAGGTGCAAGACTGGGATCACCCGGGTGGAGCTGCGGCAGCTGGAATACTGTGAGGTGATCCATCGCACCTTGCTGATCCATCTCACAAGTGGGAAGGTCCTGGAAAGTGTCGGAAGTCTGGATGAGCTGTGCAGACATCTGGCAGCCTATGGAAACTTTTGCCGGCTTCATCGTTCCTATATGGTCAATATGGAGCACATAAAGCATCTTTCTTACCGGGGCGTTACGATGTCCTGTCTGACGGAGATCCCCATTCCCCGTGGAAAATATAATGAGATAAAGGAAGCCTATCTGGAATATGCTTTTCAGAACAGGCAGGTGATCGTATGAATTTTTTATTGTATATACTTAACAGTGCTGCAGTGAGCATCTTTGGAAGTGTGCTTGCTGCTTCCTTCAGCAATGCGTTGTCCACGCCCAAAAAACGTCGGATATTTTGGGGATTTGTGATGGCGATCCTGTTAATGCAGAGGGGGATATCTCTTGCGTGGGATAGAGCAGCTCTGCGGCAGCTTTATCCTCTTATTGTGCATCTGCCGCTGATCTTGCTGTTGTGTTTTCTGACCAGAAGACGGCTGTGGTCAGTTGTTTCGGTTTTTTCTGCCTACCTTTGCTGCCAGCTGCGGCGATGGCCGGCACTTCTGGCAGCATATCTATTTCCCGACACAGATATGCTGCAGGCAAAGGTAGAGCTGCTTGTAACAGTACCGCTTCTTTTGATCTTGCTGCGTTTTGTGTCTCCGGCGATCCGCCAGCTGTCAGACCATCCGGTAAAGCTCCAGCTTCAGTTTGGGTGCATCCCTGCCCTGTATTATGTATTTGATTATGCCACAGTGGTCTATACAGATTTTCTGACAAGCGGCTCTCCGGTGGTGGTGGAGTTTATGCCCCTTGTGTGCTGTATTGGATATCTGGCATATGCTCTGTACTATTCAGCAGAGGAACAAAGATATCTCCAGCTTCAGCAGATACAGGACAGTCTTGATATTCAGCTGAGACAGTCTGTCAGGGAGATCATCACTCTGAGGGAATCCCAGGCACTGGCACGCCGGTATCGGCATGACCTGCGGCATCACCTACAGTACATATCCACCTGTATCCAGAACGGCAGAACAGAGCAGGTGCAGACATATATTTCAGATATTTATAAGGAAATAGAAGCTCAGGAGATAAAACACTACTGTGAAAATGAAACGGTAAATCTGATCTTTTCTTCCTTTGCCGGGCGTGCTGCCAGAGATGGCATAGAAATGAAGATCTGCGGCACTCTTCCGGAATTTCTGCTGATTTCCGAAAGAGATTTGTGTGTATTGCTTTCCAATGCATTGGAAAATGCCCTGCATGCCTGTCAGTCCTATGCTGCTGTGGGGAAGGTGGGCTGTATCGATGTGCAGTTTTATGAGAAGGAGGGGAAGCTTTTTTTGCAGATCACCAATTCCTATCAGGGAAAGGTACATTTTGAAAATGGGCTTCCTGTCTCGGACAGAAAACATCATGGGATCGGAGTGCAGAGCATTTGTGCCATCGTAGAGCGGTATCAGGGAATTTACAGCTTTCAGACAAAGGGGGAAGAATTTATCCTGCGTCTGCATCTTTAATGGCAATGTCGATTCGGGACGTTTTTGGTATGATTTAGGACGGTGCGCCCCATTTGATCAAAGGATACTGTATGATCAGTATTAAGAAGCTGGATGCCAGCAAAATATGATACAGCGGAGGATAAAAAAATGAAAAAAATCATCACACTCTTAGTCACTGTTATAATGTGCATCAATCTGGTTGCCTGCGGAGGTGTAGATACACAGCCGGCTATTGATTCTTATAACCGGATGGTAGATAACTACAACGAATTTGCAGATCGTGTCAATGAACAGATTGATTCTGTATCAGATGAGGATGTTGCATTCCTTAATCAGATAGTTGAATCGATTGATGAATATGGTGAGAAGCTGAGCGGCGATACTGAGTTTACTCAGGAAGAAGTAGATGAAATGGTAAAGACCTTTGATGATTTCAATGACGTTCTCGTAGAAGCATTGGAAAACTGGGAATAAAAATACATGGTGTCAGCTCTCAACTGATTCTACTCATGAATGAGGCGGAGGCGGAATTTCCGCATCTGCCTCATTGCATCATGGGGAGAATGCTTTGAGAAAAGTGCCTTTAGAAGGGGAAGGATTATGGGATTGATTGCCATAGGTGCATTGATAGCGATTTTAATAGCGTGGGGTGTTTCGGTTCAGCGCAGACTGGCAGTTATGGACGAAAACATTAACAATTCCATGAGCCAGATCGGAGTGCAGCTATCTTCACGCTTTGATGCACTGAGTGCACTGTTGGATCTGACAAAAGGCTATGCAGAGCATGAGTCAAGGGCTTTGATCGAAACCATGAAATCCCGCCGAAGTGTAATTACTGCCATCTCCACACCCAAGGATGTGCTGGGGCAGGAGGGAGTTATCTCGGAAACATTGGAGCTTATTTCCGTGGTGGCACAGCAGTATCCGGAGCTGAAAGCCGATGAAAATTACAGCAGGTACATGGATGCGGTGGACAGCTATGAAAAAATGGTATGCACCAGTCGTTTGATCTATAACGACAGCGTGACACGACTGAACAGGGAACTCCGCATGTTTCCTGTTTCAATGATTGCAGGGATTTTTGGCTTTCATCAAAGAGAGTATCTGGAAGCTGTCAAGCCGCTGTCTTTCTAAGGATAAAAAATATCAGGAGGTAATGGGATTAGATACCAGCAGTGCGCCTGCCTTTGATGAAAGTGCCCCAGTGTGGAGGACTATCTGGAGAATTATCGGGAAAAGGTGGATGCCCTGCATACCCTTGCACGCAAGCAGCTACAAGGGTTTAAACCTTGCTTTGCGGTAAAAACGGAGAGATAAAAAGGCGGCAACACACCAGCCTACTGGCCAGGCGCACCAGATTCCAGTTGCACCAAGGGCAGTTTTAGAGAAACAAAATGCCAGAAGAACCCGGAGCGCCAGATCGGTAAAGGTAGCGATCATAAATTTCTGCATCATTCCGGCACCGCGCAGGATTCCGTCTGCGATCAGTTTGGCGGAAACTGCAAAATAAAAGGGTGAAAGCAGCTTTAAAAAGATTGTGCCTGTCTCCATCGCAAGTGCAGTAGGTTCTTCCATAAAAAGTCTTAAAACCAGACTGCCGCCAAAGAAATAAAGCAGGGACAGAGGCAGACTCAGCATCCAGACTAAACGGATGCCTACATGAAAGCCCTGTCTGACGCGCGGCAGCTTGTTGGCACCCAGATTCTGGGCAGTATAATTTGAAATCCCGTTTCCGATGGTAGTAAAGGAAGTAACTACCAGATTGTTCAGCTTTACAGCAGCAGAATAGCCTGCCATAACTGGTGCGCCGAAACCATTGATGATGCTCTGAATGATAATATTTCCAAAAGAGATAAAGCTCTGCTGCAGTGTGCTGGGAACAGCGATCCCTACGATCTGTTTAAAAAGCTGCAGATCAAAGAGAGGGACTTTCTCTTTTTTTCCTATTTTGTGCAGTCGGGAAAAGACAACCCACATTGCAAGCAGGCAGCTGATCCCCTGACAGAGAAAGGTTGCCCATGCGACTCCGGCAACGCCCATATGAAAGCCTGTTACAAACCAGATATCCATGGCGATATTGGACAGGGAGGATGCTGCAAGGAAATAAAAAGGGGTCTTAGAATCGCCCAGAGCTGAAAAAATACCAGTGGCAATATTGTAAAAAAAGACAAAAGGGAGTCCCAGAGTATAAATATCCAGATACAATTTGGAATCGGCAAATACTTCTGCTGGTGTTTTGATCAGAGCAAGCAGCAGATTGGATCCGGCGATGCCGGCAAACATTAATAAAACGCATACAAAACCGCTGAAAATACAGGACGTGTAGACAGCGGTTTTCATTTTTTTATAATCTCTGGCACCAAACAGCCGGGAAACAATAACGGAACAGCCCATGTTGCAGCCGAATGCAAAGGCGATAAAGATCAGCGTGATCTCATAGCTGTTGCCTACGGCGGCAAGTGCATTTTCGCCAATAAATTTTCCGGCTACCAGGCTGTCTGCAATGTTATACAGCTGCTGAAACAGGATGCTTCCAAACAAGGGAAGACAAAATGCCCAAAGTACCTTTTGAGGATCTCCTACAGTTAAGTCTTTATTCATATTCCAATGCCTCTCTTTTGTTTTCTGATGAATTTTTACACCCAAGCCCATATTATAACGCGCCGGGCTGCTTCTGTAAAATGATTTTGCAGGAATCGGCTGGGTTGGAAAAATGCCGCGTTGGAAAAATGTAATAAAAAAAGTGACAGATGCAGATTTTAATGGTAGAATGATAAGTACTATGCTGATGCAGAGTGCTAAAGAATAAGAAAAGCAGGAGAAAAAAATGAAAGAAAAAAATAGTTTTACAAGTAAAATCGGCTTTGTCATGGCGGCGGCTGGTTCTGCAGTTGGTCTGGGCAATCTTTGGAGATTCCCTTATCTGGCGGCAAGATATGGCGGTGGTACGTTCTTGCTGGTTTATCTGATCTTGGCTGTTACTTTTGGCTTCGCGCTGATGACCACAGAGATCGCAATCGGCAGAAAGACAGGAAAAAGTGCTCTTAGTGCCTTTACTGTATTGAATAAAAAGTTTTCCTTTATCGGATATCTGGCTTGTACAGTTCCCTGTATCATTTTTCCCTATTACTGCGTTATTGGCGGCTGGGTAATCAAATATCTGGCAGTTTATCTGACAGGAAACGGAACTGCGGCAGCAGAGGACACCTATTTTACCGGATTTTTATCACTGGCAGGGGAACCGATCATCTGGCTGCTTCTGTTCATGCTGATGACCATGGCGGTGGTAGTGATGGGCGTTCAGAAGGGAATTGAAAAGGCAAGTAAGGTGCTGATGCCGATTCTGGTAGTGCTCTCCGTGGCGATTGCTGCTTATGGATTGACCAGAGAAGGTGCTATGGCAGGTGTGGCATACTATTTCACACCGGATTTCAGCAAATTTTCCATTAATCTGGTGTTTGCAGCAGTGGGACAGCTGTTTTACTCCATGTCTCTGGCAATGGGAATTATGATTACCTATGGCTCCTATATGGGCAAAAAGGAGTGTCTGGAATCCTCTGTACATCAGATTGAGATTTTTGATACAGGAATTGCATTTCTGGCAGGTCTGATCATCATTCCGGCGGTATTTTCTTTTTCCGGCGGAGACCAGTCTGTGCTGAATTCCGGCCCGAGCCTGATGTTTATTACACTGCCTAAGGTATTTGAAAGCATGTATATGGGTGGAGTTGTTGGCGCTGCTTTCTTTGTGCTTGTTTTGTTTGCGGCTCTGACCTCTTCTATTTCTCTGATGGAAACGATCGTATCCTTTGTAGAAGAGAAAACCACATGGTCAAGAACCAAGATCAGTATTGTGGTTGCAGCGATTTCTATGGTGGTTGCAGTGCCCTCGTCCCTTGGCTTCAGCGTATGGAGTCGTATTCAGATCTGGGGACTTTCCATTCTGGATTTCTTCGATTTCCTGAGCAACAGCGTGCTCATGCCTATCGTGGCATTTTTGACCTGCGTGTTTGCCGGCTATATCATCAAGCCGAAAACGATCATCGAGGAAGTGGAATTAAGCGGAGAATTTAAGCTGAAGAAAATGTATGAGGTGGTGATCAAATATATTGCACCGATCTTTATCGTAATGATCTTTGTCAGCTCTGTTTTAAAGGGACTGGGTCTGATCGATTTCTGATGCTTCTGAGAAAAGATTGATTTTTTTGAAATTCAGCGGCGCCGCGTTTTTAAAACCGGCAGCCGCTTTGTTTTTGTAATCGGAAGAGGAAGCTGCTGCTTACAAAATACAGCTGCAAAGCCCCAGCAGGATCAGCATGATACCGGATAACAGCTCTGCAGAGCTGCCCGGAAGCTGAAAAAAAACAGAGCGTCCGATATGATTTCCGGCAGAAAGGAAAAAAAGAGATGTAAAAAAGGTAATGAGAGCCGTAGAAAAAAAGGAAATACCGCCCAGACTGGCACTGATGCCGATACCGATATTATTGCAGGAAAGGGAAAGCCCCAGAAGAATGGTTGCCCGTGGGGAGAGGGGCAACCGCAGAGAGGTCTCCTCTGGCGGCGGCAGACGATTCAGACAACAGAGCAGGTATCTGCATAGGTAGAAGCAGCCAAAGCACAGAAGCAGACTGCCGCCCAGCCATTTTGCCGGGAAAGGGGGCAGAAGCCGTAAAAGAGCAGAGCCGGAAAGGATAGAAAGCAGAGTGCCGGCAAAAGCGATCAGGCTGATAAAGAGATTCTGGCATATAGTAATGCGAAAATTACGAAAACCATAGGACATGCCTACAAGGAAAGCGTCCACATTGACTGTGCAGGCAAAAAGAAAGGGAGAAATAAGAGACATAGATATTCTCCAGTCGTTTTTTGTCATTTACCATTAGTCTATGCAAAAATTTAGAAGCTGTTTATTTTTATGGTAAGATTTAATGGATTTTTCATTTTAAGGAACTTGATTTATGGGGATACGATATCTATAATAGAAATGATAGCCTTTCCGGTAATGAAAGGCAGGAGGGATATATGGATAACGGAAACTTTAATCAATATGGAAACGGAAATAATAATGGTGGAAATAGAGGCGGCGGCAATGGAAATCGTGGCGGCGGACAGGGAGATAACGGTCCCCAAAGACAAAACCTGCTGCTGTTTCTTGTGGCGGCGCTGATCACACTGCTGTGCATGAGTTATTTTATGAAAGCAATGAATCATGCCACGAACCGGGAAATCCCCTATAATGAATTTGTCAGAATGGTTGAGGCTGGAGAGGTAGAAAGCGTGGAGATCACCACGGATCAGATCAATATACAGCCAAAGCAGCCGGAGCAAAAGGATAATATGCTGTATCAGATGCCTACAGTGACTTATTATACGGGAAAGGTCGAGGATGATGATACATTAACCCAGAGGCTGCTGAAATATGATGTGGAGATTCTGGGGGATATACCGGATGAGTCTGGCTTTTTGCTGTCGATCCTGCTGACCTATGTACTGCCCATCGCTTTATGCTGGATATTGCTCAGTTTTCTGTTCAGGAAAATGGGCGGCGGCGGAGGCCCTATGGGAGTAGGGAAGAGCAATGCCAAGGTGTATGTGCAGAAAGAAACAGGTGTGACCTTTAAGGATGTTGCCGGAGAGGATGAAGCAAAGGAGTCATTGCAGGAGGTGGTAGATTTCCTGCATAATCCGGGACGTTATGTAAAAATAGGTGCCAAGCTGCCCAAGGGTGCATTGCTGGTAGGTCCTCCCGGTACTGGTAAGACTCTGCTGGCAAAGGCAGTGGCAGGAGAGGCCCATGTGCCCTTTTTCTCTCTGACGGGTTCGGATTTTATTGAGCTGTATGTGGGCGTAGGTGCTTCCAGAGTGCGTGACCTGTTTAAGGAAGCCAGTAAAAATGCTCCCTGCATTATTTTTATCGATGAGATCGATGCCATTGGCCGCAGCCGTGATTCCAAATACGGCGGTGGAAATGAAGAAAGAGAACAGACCTTAAACCAGCTTCTTTCTGAGATGGACGGATTTGATTCCTCTAAGGGAATCCTGATCCTCGGAGCAACGAACCGGCCTGAAATCCTGGATAAGGCGCTGCTGCGTCCGGGGCGTTTTGACAGGCGTATCATAGTGGATAAGCCGGATTTAAAGGGACGTGTAGAGATTTTAAAGGTACATGCCAAGGATGTGCTGATGGATGAAACAGTGGATCTGGATGCTATTGCACTTGCAACCAGCGGCGCAGTGGGATCGGATCTTGCCAATATGATCAATGAGGCGGCGATCAATGCAGTAAAAGAGGGCAGGGAATATGTGTGCCAGAAGGACCTGTTTAACGCAGTAGAGATCGTCCTTGTGGGAAAAGAGAAAAAGGACCGCATCATGAGCAAGGAGGAGCGTAAGATCGTTTCTTATCATGAGGTGGGTCATGCGCTGATCAGTGCCCTTCAGAAAAATTCTGAACCGGTGCAGAAGATTACCATTGTGCCCCGTACCATGGGTGCACTTGGCTATGTGATGCATGTGCCGGAGGAGGAAAAATATTTAAACACGCAGGCAGAGCTGCATGATATGCTGGTAGGGCTGCTGGGCGGACGTGCAGCGGAGGAGCTGGTATTTGATACAGTAACAACTGGTGCTTCCAATGATATCGAAAAAGCGACCAATATCGCAAGAAGTATGGTAACGCAGTACGGCATGAGCAAAAAGTTCGGGCTGATAGGTCTGGAATCTGTAGAAAGCCGTTATCTGGACGGACGTACTGTGATGAACTGTGCAGACGTAACAGCTGCGCAGGTAGACGAAGAGGTTATGAAGATCCTGAAGGATTGCTATAAAGAGGCGAAACGCCTGTTAAAGGAAAATCGCAGCGTTATGGATCGTCTGGCAGACTTCCTCATTCAAAAGGAAACCATTACTGGAAAAGAGTTCATGAAGATATTCAGGGAGATCAAAGGACTTCCTGAACCGGAAGCCGAACCGGAGAAATCAGCAAAGGCAGAACTGGAGGCGAAGCCCGAGGAAACTGCGTCAGAGTCAGAGGGGCAGCAAGGAGAAGAGCCGGAGGCGAAACAGCAGGAGGCAGAGCCAGAGACGAAGCCGGAAGAGACTGCGTCAGATGAAATACCAGAAGTGTCAGAAACATTAGAAACGCCAGAAGAAACACAAGGATTTACAGAAGAGACAGAAAAACAAGAAGCATAGAGTGAGACTGCTGCATCGCGTTGCCCTGCAGCAGTTTTCCTATACAGAGGGAAGCCATGTTTGTGATAGAAGAAGAGTTGAAAAAGCTGCCTCCACGACCGGGGGTGTATATCATGCATGATGCAGAGGATACCATTCTCTATGTAGGGAAAGCGATCAATCTGCACAATCGCGTGCGCTCTTATTTCCGGCCCAACATCGGAAGAGGTCCACAGATTGACAAGATGGTAAAGCTGATCGACCATTTTGAATATATTGTTACAGATTCAGAGCTGGAGGCACTGGTTCTGGAAAACAATCTGATCAAGGAGCACAGCCCCAAATATAATACGCTGCTAAAGGATGATAAAACCTATCCTTATATTAAAGTAACGCTGGGAGAGGAATATCCCAGAGTCCTTTTTTCCAGAGAGATGAAAAAGGACAAATCAAGATATTTTGGACCCTATACCAGTGCGGCTGCTGTAAAGGATACTATAGAGCTGATCAACAAGCTGTATCAGCTCCGTACCTGCAGCAAGCGTTTTCCCAGAGATTTTGGACTGGATCGTCCCTGCCTCAATCACCATATTGGAAAATGTATGGCACCCTGTCAGGGGAAAATATCTAAAGAGGAATATGAAAAACAGCTGGAAAAAGCACTGGATTTTCTGAATGGCAATTATCAGGGCATTATCAGTGAACTGGAAATGAAAATGACAGAAGCGTCAGAAAATTTGGAGTTTGAAGAGGCGATCCGGTATCGTGAGCTTTTACAGAGTGTGCGTGCGGTTTCCCAAAAACAGAAGATCACGGCCTATGACGGTGAGGATAAGGATATTATTGCTCTGGCAAAAGAGGAGCGGGATGTGGTGGTACAGGTGTTTTTTGTCCGCGGCGGCAGGCTGATCGGCAGAGAACATTTCTATATGACACAAGTGTCAGATGAAAGTAAGCCGGAGCTTTTGCAGAGCTTTGTAAAGCAGTTTTATGCCGGAACTCCTTTTATTCCAAGGGAGCTGATGCTTCAGGAGGAAATAGAGGAGAGGGAGATCATCGAGGCATGGCTTACAGGGCGGAGAGGCGGCCGGGTTTATGTACGCGTGCCAAAGATCGGTACAAAGGAGAAGCTGGTAGAGCTGGCAGCTCAGAATGCCAAGCTGGTGCTTGAACGGGACAAGGAGCGGATCAAAAGGGAGACTGGCAGAACCATAGGTGCAGTAAAGGAGATAGAGGAGCTGCTGGAGATACAGGGAATTTCCCGGATGGAGGCTTTTGATATTTCCAATATCAGCGGCTTTGAAAATGTAGGCTCCATGGTAGTCTATGAAAAGGGAAAGGCAAAAAAGAGTGATTACCGGAAGTTCAAGATCCGTTCTGTAAAAGGGCCGGATGATTATGCCTGCATGAAAGAGGTGCTGGAGAGGCGGTTTTTGCATGGGATGGAAGAAAGTGTGCAGCGCAGGGAAAAAAATCTGGATCAGGAGCTGGGAAGCTTTACCAGATTCCCGGATCTCCTGCTGATGGATGGCGGCAAGGGTCAGGTAAATATTGCGCTGGAGGTGCTTTCTGAGCTGGGGCTTTCGATCCCGGTGTGCGGAATGGTAAAGGATGACAATCACAGAACAAGAGGCCTGTATTATAATAATGAAGAAATCAAGATCGATCAGAGGTCAGAGGGCTTTAAGCTGATCACCCGGATTCAGGATGAGGCGCACCGCTTTGCCATTGAATACCATCGTTCCCTGCGGAGCAAAGGTCAGGTAAAAAGTGTGCTGGATGATATTCCCGGCATAGGTCCAGTAAGAAGAAAGGCTCTGATGCGGCATTTTGCTTCTCTGGAAGAGTTGCGGCAGGCAGAGGTAGAGAAGCTGTGTGAAATCCCTGAGCTCAATGAACGATGTGCAGAGGCGATCTACAAATTTTTCCATGAGAAAAATTGATATGCACCGGGGATTATGATACACTTAAAATAATGAGCCCAGACAGCGGCACAATATAAGTAGAGGAGAGCAATGGTATGGCAGTTATCAAATTATCAAAGATCATTGAAAAAATGAAACTGGAAAATCTCACACCGGAGATCGACATCAAAGGGATCAAGATCACGCAGCCGGATATTAACAGACCGGCATTGCAGCTTGCCGGTTATTTTGAGCATTTTGAGGCAACGCGTCTGCAGATCATCGGATTTGTGGAGTACACCTACATGGAGGGCATGAGCGAAGAGCGCAGAATGGAAATCTATACAAAGCTGCTTTCCTATGACATTCCGGCGATCATTTTCTGCCGTGAGCTGCAGCCGGATGAATTGTTTAAGAGGCTGGCAGTTGAGCACAATATTCCATTGCTTATGACAAAGAAGGCTACTTCCGCATTTATGGCTGAGATCATTCGCTGGCTGAATGTAAAGCTGGCTCCCTGTATTTCAGTGCACGGCGTGCTGGTGGATGTATATGGCGAAGGGCTTCTGATCACAGGAGAAAGCGGCATCGGAAAATCTGAGGCGGCTCTGGAGCTGGTAAAAAGAGGACATCGTCTGGTTACAGATGATGTGGTGGAGCTGCGCAAGGTCAGCGATGATAACATTATCGGATCAGCACCGGATATCACAAAGCATTTTATCGAGCTGAGGGGCATAGGCATTGTGGATATCAAGGCTTTGTATGGTGTGGCAAGTGTAAAGGATACCCAGTCTATTGATATGGTAATCAGACTGGAGGAATGGGACAAGGATAAGGAATACGACAGACTGGGTCTGGAAGAGGAATACACAGAATATCTGGGAAATA
Source organism: uncultured Lachnospiraceae bacterium (assembly GCA_964389835.1). GTDB lineage: Bacteria > Bacillota > Clostridia > Lachnospirales > Lachnospiraceae > VSOB01. The sequence continues at coordinate 22,804 of CAYMEZ010000021.1, forward strand.
AGATCGTGTGTCACAGCCTTCCTATCCGTCCCGGACGAAATCTGGCGGTAATCTGTGAGTCAGCAGCGATCAACCACAGACAGAAAAAGATGGGCTATAATGCAGCGAAGGAGCTGTATGCAAGAGTGCAGAATTCTCTGGCAAAAAGAAGAGAAGAGGATGAGGAATAAACGGAGGGAAGATAGGATGAAGAAGTATTGTTTTGGCGTGGATGTAGGCGGAACCACAGTCAAGCTGGGATTGTTTGACGCAGAAGGAACCATTTTTGACAAATGGGAGATCCCTACAAGGACGGAGGATCAGGGAAGTCAGATCCTGCCGGATATTGCAAGGGCTCTTGAGGATAAATTAAAAGAAAAGAACATTGCCAAGGAAGAAGTGGCTGGAGTAGGAATTGGCGCACCGGGACCGATTGACAAGGATGGTGTGGTATATGAGGCAGTAAACCTGGGCTGGGGCGTATTCAGCATCAAGGATACCTTACAGGAGCTTTGCGGACTGCCGGTAAAGGCAGGAAACGATGCCAATGTTGCAGCACTTGGAGAAATGTGGAAGGGCGGCGGACAGGGTTATCAGAACCTTGTGCTCGTAACGCTGGGTACCGGTGTAGGCGGCGGAATCATCATCAATGGAGAGATCTTAAATGGTGCAACCGGTGCAGGCGGAGAGATCGGACACATCCATATTCAGGATGGAGAAAAGGAAGCCTGTGGATGCGGCAACCATGGCTGTCTGGAGCAGTATGCTTCCGCAACGGGAATTGTCCGTCTGGCAAACCGCAGACTGGCAGCAACCAAAGAGGATTCTGCGCTGCGTCATAAGAACGTTTCTGCAAAGAGTGTTTTTGATGCAGTAAAGGCTGGGGATGCAGTGGCGATCCAGATTGCAGAAGAGTTTGGCGAATATTTAGGAAAAGGACTGGCAGCAGTTGCCTGCGTAGTAAATCCGGAGGCGTTTGTTATCGGCGGCGGTGTATCCAAGGCTGGAGAGATACTGTTTTCTTATATTGAAAAAAGTTATAAAAAATATGTATTCCATGGCAGCAGGGACGCGAAGTTCGAGCTTGCTGAGCTGGGAAATGATGCAGGAATCTGCGGAGCAGCCAAGCTGATACTTGAATAGATAGATCAGAATCGGCATATGCTGAAAAAAAGCGTGGGTGAAAATAGTGAATCAGGTATTAAAGCAATATATTACATCAGTTGTACCAGAGGAAAATATCCGGTTTCAGGAACCGATGAGCCGGCATACCAGCTTTCGTACCGGCGGCGAAGCAGCGGTTTTTGTGCAGGTGGAGAATAAAGAGCAGCTGAGAAAGCTGCTGCTTTATTTACAGAAAACGGAAAATGAATATTTCATTTTGGGAAATGGAAGCAATCTGCTGGTAAGTGACAGAGGCTATGATGGGGTGGTAATACAGCTTGGAAGCAGGATGAACGCCATCCGTACCAGCGGAGAACGGCTTTATGTACAGGCAGGGGCATTGCTTTCTCAGGTAGCAAAGCGTGCCCAGGAGGAAGGGCTGACAGGGCTGGAATTTGCTTCCGGTATTCCGGGAAGCGTAGGCGGCGGCATTGTTATGAACGCCGGTGCCTATGACGGAGAAATGAAAAAGGTGGTAGAAAGCGTTACTGTGCTGAATGAAGAGGGCGAGCTTATGGAGCTGGACCGGGATACCATGGAATTTGGCTACCGCACTAGCATCATAAAAAACAGACCCTTTGTTGTGGTAGAGGCGGTTTTAAAGCTGGAGAAGGGCGATAGGGAAAGCATCCGCGAAAAAATGGAGGACTTTACAATGCGGCGCAGACAGAAGCAGCCGTTAGAATATCCCAGCGCAGGCAGTACCTTTAAAAGACCAGAGGGATATTTTGCAGGGAAGCTGATCATGGACAGCGGACTAAGGGGATACCGTGTAGGCGGTGCCCAGGTATCAGAAAAGCATTGCGGATTTGTTATCAATACAGGAAATGCCACCTCTGAGGATATTGCGGAGCTGATGGCGGAGATACAGGAACGGGTAAAGGAAAGATTTGGCGTGCAGCTGGAACCGGAAGTAGTCAGACTGGGAGAGTTTTAGTCTGGCGGTAAGGGAAGTGACGAGAGATGAGATTTGTCATAGTGACAGGAATGAGCGGCGGTGGAAAAAGAACTGCCTTAAAAATGCTGGAGGATGTGGGATTTTTCTGTGTGGATAATCTGCCCATACCTCTTCTGGAAAAATTCGTGGAGCTGATCGCCCTGCCCAACAAGGAGCTTTCCAAGGTGGCACTGGGTCTTGATGTGCGCGCTGACCAGTCCTTTGCGGATGTGTGGAATTATCTGGAAAAGCTCAGAGGCAATGGGTATAAGTTTGAGATATTGTTTATGGAAGCAAGCGATCCGGTGCTGGTACGAAGATACAAGGAAAGCAGAAGAATGCACCCTCTGGCATCCTATGAGGGCGGCAGAGTGGAGGATGGAATCCAAAAGGAACGCAGGATTTTAGAATCCATGAAGAAAAATGCAGATTATGTGATAGATACCTCCAATTTACTGACAAGAGAGCTGAAAGAGGAGCTTGACCGCATTTTTGTAAAGAATGAAGAATATAATAGTCTCATGGTAACGGTAATGTCCTTTGGATTTAAAAATGGGATTCCCTCTGATGCGGATCTGGTATTTGATGTCAGATTCCTGCCCAATCCCTTTTATATTGATGAGCTGAAGCATCTGACTGGAAATGATCAGGCGGTGCAGGATTATGTAATGAGCTTTGCTGAGGCGGAGGAGTTTCTGGAAAAGCTGACGGACATGCTGCTGTTTCTGATTCCCAATTATGTAAAAGAGGGGAAATACCAGCTGGTAGTGGGGATTGGCTGCACCGGAGGCAAGCATAGAAGCGTAACACTGGCAAACGAGCTGTATAAAAAGTTAAAAAACAAAGGAAACTATGGATTGACAATTCAGCACAGAGATGTGAAAAGCGGACGATAGGAGTTTGGCATGTCTTTTTCCGGAGAAGTAAAAGAGGAGTTGGAAGCCCATATTGGAAACTCTCGCCATTGCCAGATCGCAGAGCTGGCAGCGATGTTCTGTCACAGCGGCAGGCTGGGCAGGGATGAAGCAGGAAATACGGTGCTTTCCATTCAGACAGAAAATGAGCAGGTCATAAGAAAATGCTTTACATTGTTAAAAAAATCATTTAATATAGGTACGAATGTGGTTGGAAAGGGCTCTTATGTGATAAGAGTTCTGGAGGAAGAACAGATAAAGCGTATTTTACAGGCTTTTAAGCTGTTGGATGCTTCCGGCAGACCAAGCGGACGGATGGATTTTGTAAATCCGCTTCTGATCAAGAATGCCTGCTGCAGGCGTGCGTTTTTACGAGGCACATATCTGACCATTGGATCAATGAGCGATCCGGAGAAAAGCTATCATCTGGAATTTGTGTGCGGTACATGGGAGCAGGCGGAGCAGCTTCGGGAGATCATACACGACTTTGGAATAGAAGCAAGAGTGATCGTCAGGAAAAATCACTATGTGGTTTATATGAAGGAGGGCGCAGGCATCGTAGATCTGCTGAATGTAATGGGTGCCCATGTTTCCCTGATGAATCTGGAAAATCTGCGTATCGTAAAGGAAATGCGGAATTCCATTAATAGGAGAGTCAACTGCGAGACGGCGAATATCAGCAAAACAGTAACTGCCGCCACCAAGCAGATAGAAGATATAGAACTGATCCAGCAGACGATGGGATTAAGTGGACTGCAGGAGGGGTTGCGGGAAATGGCCGAGGTCAGGCTGGAATATCCAGATGCTCCCTTAAAGGAGTTGGGACAGTACCTGAATCCACCGGTAGGGAAGTCCGGTGTGAATCATAGATTGCGGAAATTGAGCGAGATTGCCCAGGGGATTCGAGGAAATTAAGGAGGAGAAGTTATGATTACGAAATCTGTAAAGATCCAGCTTTCAAATGGGCTGGAGGCAAGACCTGTAGCTCTTCTTGTGCAGGTGGCAAGTCAGTATGAAAGCAAGGTTTATCTGGAAACAAGCAATAAAAAGGTAAATGCAAAAAGCATCATGGGTATGATGAGCCTTGGTCTTGACAATGGAGAAGAGGTTGCCATTGTTTGTGAAGGTGCAGATGAAGAAAAAGCAGCAGCGGATGTTGAAAGATTTCTGGTTGGAGAGGCATAATAATTCAGAATGGCAAAAAATTTACTTTTTATCTATAATCCCTGTGCGGGAAAGGGAAAAATACGCAGCAGGCTGATGGATATTATCGATATCCTTGCTGATCGTGGATATGAAGTAACTGTATGCCCCACAAAGGGAAAAGGGGACGCTTTTCGCGCGGTAAAGGAAAAAAAGAAGCGTTATGAGCTGGTGGTATGCAGCGGCGGAGATGGTACGCTGAATGAAGTGGTCGCTGGCATGATGGAGTCTGATAAAAAAATTCCCATTGGATATATTCCGGCTGGAAGCACCAATGATTTTGCCAGAAGTCTGGGGCTTCCTAAAAATATGCTGCAGGCAGCAGGCGTTGCTGTAGATGGACAGAAATTTGCCTGCGATATTGGGATGTTCGGTCAGAATACTTTTGTTTATGTTGCGGCGTTTGGAGTTTTTACAGATGTATCCTATGAAACGCCTCAGCGTTATAAAAATGTACTGGGGCATGCAGCGTATATTTTAGAGGGGATCAAGCGGCTGCCGGGTCTCCGCGCCCACCGTATGCGGGTAGAATGCAATGGAAAGATCGTTGAGGACGAATTTTTGTTTGGAATGATCACCAACTCTACTTCTGTGGGCGGATTTAAAAAGCTTACCGGGAAATATGTAGAATTAAATGATGGTCTGCTGGAGGTGACTTTGTTCCGCAAGCCCAAGAGCCCATTAGAGGTAAATCAGATCATGACCTCTCTGGTAACAGAGGGAGTAGATGCAGAGGCCCTTGAGTCAGAATGCATTATTTATGAAAAAACAGACCAGATTGCCTTTTACTCGAAAGAGCCTGTGCCTTGGACGCTGGATGGAGAATATGGCGGAGAGCACACAGAGGCTAAGATAGTAAGCTGCCCTCAGGCAATGGATATTTTAGTTCCCCTGCCTAAAGAGGGACGGGAAAAGAAAGAACGTTAATAAGGATAAAGTAGAAAAAGCACTCCCAGACTGTTGGTCTGGGAGTGCTTTTTTCTACTTTCAAAACTAAGATCAAAATGGAGGACTGAAATTAGTTTAAAGTATCAATCTACTTCTACCTTGTCAACTGCCTGGTAAGGAGCTAGGGTAGAAACCATCTTAACCGGCGCATCATAACGGTTGATAAGATAATGCACCTCTGTAGGCTCAATGTGGATCATCTGACCTGCGGAGAGGGTATGTACAACGCCGTCTACTTCAATATCGACCTTGCCCTCTATGATATAAAAGTTTTCTTCCATAATATTGTGATAGTGTGCCTTAAAATCCTGTCCGGCCTGAAACTGGACAATGGCAAAATTGGAACGGGGCCCTTTCATCAGATACTTGGGACCACTGTCACCAAAACGATATTCTTTTTCTCTTTCATCAATGATAAACATCTGTTTTTCCTCCTTCATATAAATGCGGCAGGGCTTATACGCCCGGTGCAGACCACATGCTCTTTGTGAGAGCCTGATTTACAAGATCCAGCTGTTTTGCGTAAACCTTACGCCAGTTATCATAAAGATCGGCATAAACCTTTGCATTCTCTGCATTTGGATAATAGGTCTTTTCGATCTTAACAATCCTTTTCATTGTTTCAACCACATCTGTATAGATGCCAACCCCTTTTCCGGCAAGGATGGCAGCACCCAGAGCGGTGGCTTCTTTTACCTTGGGTACATGAACCGGAATATTCAGAACATCTGATACGATCTGACACCACAAGGGGCTCTTGGAAGCGCCGGAAGCAAAGATGATCTCTTTTGGAAGCTCTCCTGTTACGGAAGCAACCAGTTCCATATTGCCTTTGGTAACGAGAGCAGAATTTTCCATGATAGCACGGTAAAAGGTATAACGGTTAAATTTTTCGGGATCCAGAGCAAAATTCATAAATGCGGGTGCGGCATGCTTCCATGAAATGTAATTCATGACATCGGAGAAAGTACATAACATACCGTAGCACCCGGCAGGAATTTTTTCGGCCTGTTCATTCATTATGTCATAGGTATCCCGCCCTGTTTCTTTGGAAAGCTGTTTTTCCAGCTGGCAGAAGGAATCCCGATACCAGCGCATGATCAGACCGGGGTAAAAAGCAAGTGCTTCATACTGCCATAGATTAGGTAATGCATGGCAGTTTACACGGACGCGGCAATCCTCATCTGTTTTTGCAACAGGGGTATTGTACTCAAACTGCCAGAAGCTGCCGCCGAAGACAGCACCCTGAGAAGGTTCTACCAGGCCTACACCGATACAGCCCAGCTGTGCATCACCGCCGCCTGCGACCACGGGAGTGCCCGCTGCCAGACCGGTAACGGCAGCTGCCTTTTCACTGACATTGGCAACAACAGTGCCGCTTTCGTAAACCTTGGGGAAAATGTCTGTCTTCAGACCACATTTTTCCATAATAGAGGTATCCCAGTTCCTTGTGGCAAGATCAAAAATACCGGTAGTAGAGCCGTTGCTTGGCTCAATGGACATGACACCGGTAAGCTTTAAGATCAGCCAGTCGTTGAACATTCCCACATAGGCTGCTTTTTCGTAAATTTCGGGCATTTTATTTTTAACCCAGAGAATACGGGGAAGTGCGCCCAGAGCGTAGGTCTGACCGGAAATCTTATAAATCTCTTTTTCCAGATCGGGAGATTTCTGGATCAGCTCAATTACCTCATCATCTGAACGCGCATCTACATTGGCGCAGGCCCAGATCTCGTTATAATCCTTATCGTAAAGCAGGATGCCCTCGCGCATGCAGGTTGTGGAAATTGCTGCAATGCTGGCAGGGTCGATCTTAGTTTCTGCCAGAACATCCCGGATGCATCCGCTTGCCAGCTCCCAGTTATGTACCCAGTCAAAGTCCATGGAACCGGGAAAACGAGGATCCTCCTTGTGTTCCCATTCCTGCTGGGAAACGCCCAGCTGATTTCCTTCCAGATCAAACAGGACAGCGCGAACACTGCCGGTGCCGGCATCCAGTGCCATTAAATATTTTTCCATGATAATACCTCCTGTAAGATTGTTTATTCCTGACACAGCAGCTCTGCGGTATTTTCATCTGTGATCAGAATATCCAGATACCCACCCTTTAACGCAGAGGTTATGGCAGAAACTTTATGTTTTCCGGCAGCAACGCCGATTACATTTTCGAGCTGATTCAGTGTATCCAGAGATACGCTGATAAGACGGGAATCGATATCTGTGTCTACCAGATTGCCGTCCTTGTCAATAAAATGACAGATGATGTCACCCACTGCGCCCTTCATATCTAAAAGAAGAAAATCGTTATGACTTAATATAGAAGATTTTACAATGGTGGCATCACTATCCATAGCGCCGATACCAACGATGGTCATGCTTGCCAGCTGTATCATGCTGGAAACCTCTCTGACGGAGTTTTCCTGTCTGAGCGCATCGGCCATTTCCTTTGAGGACATGATAAGCGGTGCTGGAATCAGATAGAGCTTTGCATTAAATATATTTGATGCTGAATTGGGGAGGTAATAGCCTACACCACCTGTCAGGGAAACAAAGGAAGCGGATACTTCCAGACATTTTGCCAGATACTCGATGGTTCTGGAGGAGGTGTCTCCGTATCCAAAATTAATATAACAGTTATCAGTTACATGATTGGCTATATATATGGAAGCTGCCTTTGCAATGGAGTCATTTACCTCAGATGGATCGGGATTGGTAGGGACGATATAACAGTCCTTTAAGTGATAGCTCTCCATCAGCTTGGTTTCCAGAGAATGACGATGGTCAAAGGAGGAGGAGATGCGGAACTGTACAACACCTGTCTGCCGTGCCTTTTCCAGCAGCTTGATGACTCTCATGCGGGAGATCCCCAGCTGATCAGCGATCGCCTGCTGTGTCAGATTTTCCATATAATAATACCAGGCAATTTTTATCATTAAATTCTCTTCAAAATCGGATGCTGCATCATACATGGCGTCTTTCTCCTATCATCTAAGCTCAAACCGATACAAAAGTTTCAAATCAAATCAAATGTATCATAAAAACAGTATAACAACGGGAAATAAAAAAGTCAACGCATAAGTGAAAAAAACCAACGAGAAATTGCAGTATTTCATTTAATAATGAATAAAATCAACAAAAACCCAAAACAAAGGAGAAAAAAATCGGGCAATTCGTATAGAAAATAAGCAATATTTTTGTTGAAAAAAAGTTTTTGGTATTGACAAATGATAGGAGAGCACGTATGATTACTTTACAGAACAAAATTTCGCCAGACACACAAATGTTGTGGTTTGAGAATGGGGGAAAGGAATGACTGGGGTGTCAAAGGAGAAAAACGTATTATTATCCATTCAAGATATACACAAATCTTTCGGTCTGAATCAGGTTCTGAAGGGGATCAAGCTGGAGCTGAAGGAAGGCGAGGTCCTTTCCCTGATCGGAGGAAATGGTGCTGGTAAGAGTACATTGATGAAGATCATCATGGGTATTTATCAGCCGGATGCCGGTTCTATCTATATGAGAGGAAAGCAGGTACATTTGTCAAAACCTTCGGTTGCCCTTGCAAATGGAATCTATATGGTTCCTCAGGAGCCGATGCTGTTTCCCAATATGACGGTGGAAGAAAATATCGTCATGGGATTTGACGAAGCTCCTGCAGAGCTTCATAAGAGACTGGTTCTGCAGATGAAAGAGGTCGGATGGGAAATGGATCTGGGACGAAAGGCAAGCAGCCTTTCCATTGCTGAGCAGCAGCTTGTAGAGATTTTGAGAGGTCTGCTCAGACAGGCGCAGATATTGATTTTAGATGAGCCGACCAGTGCACTTACCTTTGATGAGGCAGAGAGTCTTTTTAAATGTGTAAACGATCTTCGCGCCAAGGGGATCGGCATTATTTATATCACCCACCGACTGACAGAGGTGTTTGAGATTTCCACCAATGTGGCGATCATGCGTGACGGCATCATTACACTCAGCGGCCTGGTAAGCGAATTTACAAAGGAAGCACTGGTAAGAGGACTGCTTCCGGCAAACAGTGAAAAGGAAAAAGAAGAAAAGGAAGAGACTGTACAGAAAATAGATTATAAAAACCAGAAGCCGGTTTTAGAGATCCAGGATTTCAGCGGCTATGGCTTTAATGATATTTCTCTGAAGCTGTATCCGGGAGAGATCCTTGGAGTGGCAGGTGTTGTTGGCGCAGGTCGTACAGAGCTGGCAACGACTATATTTGGAAGAGATAAGGTTTTAGGCGGCAAGGTTTTTCTGGACGGCAAGGACATTACAGGGCTTTCGACAAAGAAGGTTCTGGAGGCAGGATTGAATTATGTGCCTGAGGATAGACATCTCCATGGCTTGTTCAAAATCGCAGATGTTGCGGTAAATACTACATCGGCGCTGCTTTCCAGTAAGTCCATGGGAAAATTCCTTTTAAATAAGAAGAAAGAGCGTGAGATCACGCAGCAGTATATCGATGACTTTCGCATTAAGGTAACGGGACAGTCACAGCTTGCAGGAAGCCTTTCCGGAGGCAATCAGCAGAAGATCGTAATTGGCAGAAGTCTTTCCACACAGCCTAAGGTAGTGATCCTGGATGAGCCGACCCGTGGTATTGATGCCGGAGCCAGAGGCGATGTGTATGCGATCATTCATCAGCTGAGAAAACAGGGCGTATCGGTTCTGCTGATCTCTTCCGATATGGAGGAGCTGGTAGAGCTTTCTGACAGAGTCGTATCTGTTTTTCAGGGACGCATTAATGCAGAATTCCAGAAAGAAGAGATCAATCAGGATAATCTGATGGCAGCAGCGTTTGACGTAAAGGCTGAGAAAGAGGTGGGTGTATGAATTACATAAAAAAACTCACAAAGGCGCGGGAAGCGAGCAGCTTGCTATTTCTGATCATATTGTTTGCGATCGTTGGGTGCATCAATATTGATTTCTTAGCTCCCTCCAGTGTGGTGGCGTGCTTTAATGACAGCGTAGTATTTACACTGCTTGCGGTAGGAATGGCATTTACGATCTTTATTGGCGAGATTGACGTATCAGTAGGCGCAAACCTTGGATTTACAGCTTCCGTAGTTGGCTCTATGCTGCGGGATGGTCATAACTGGGTGGTAGCTTTTGCCACAGGCATTGTGATCGGCGCATTGATCGGTCTGATCAATGGCTGGGGTGTGGCGATCTTAAAGATCCCATCCCTGATTTTTACACTTGGCATCAATGGTCTTTTAAGAGGATTTATTTATGTGTATACTGGCGGCGCATGGGTGGAAAACCTGCCGGGTTCCTTTACCGCATTTTCCTCAAAGCCCATTGCAGGCGGTCTGACCGTATTCTATGCGGTAACTATCATAGCAGTGATCGTGATACACATTCTGCTGACAAAAACCAAAAAAGGAAAATATTTTATTGCAGTAGGTGACAATGAGGGCGGTGCTACTCTGGTAGGAATACCGGCAACACAGACAAAGATTCTGGCATATGTGCTGTGTGGCATTTTTGCGGCGATCGCAGGTATTCTGTATGCATCCCGTATTGGATTTATCACAGCCATTGCAGGAAACGGTTATGAAATGAAAGCGATTGCTGCCTGCGTAATCGGCGGCATCAGCCTTTCAGGAGGATTGGGAAGCGTGATCGGCGCGTCCATTGGCGCAGTGGTCATGTCCAGCGTCAGCCGTATTCTGGTATTCATGGGCTTCTCTTCTGATTATGATAATACGATCACTGGTGTTATGCTGATCACGATCGTCGTTCTGGATGCTCTGATGCAGCGCCATGCGGCAGAACGGATCAGACGTGAGCGTCTGACGGCCAGAGCAGCAAGTGCATCAGGACAGAAGGGAGGAGAATAGGAATGAATAAAGTAAAGAGAGCTCTTTTGACATGGGAAACCTTTCTCCTGGGAATTCTGATTCTGGAATTTGTTGTATTTGGAGCAAAAAATCCGAAGTTTTTGATGCCGAGGGTTTTGCTTGCCAGCGTAAATGACTTTATTGCGATCTGCTTTATTGCATTGTTTGTAACCTTTGTTATGATCACCGGCGGAATTGATATTCAGGCAGCATCCATTATCGGACTTACCTCAATCATTATAGGTGTAGGCTGGCAGGATGGCGGAATGAATATCTGGACAGCAGCAGCCCTTGCGGTAGTGGTATCTGTGCTCTGCGGAGCACTTTCCGGCTTTTTTGTTGCTTACTGTGGTGTACAGGCGATGGTGGTCACTCTGGGCGGAAGCTTCCTATATGCAGGGTTTGGGCTTTTAGTATCCAATCTTTCTGCAACAGAGGCTTACAAGGGCATCAGCGGTTTCCCGGAGAACTTTAAGATCATTTCCAAATACAAGCTGTTTGATGTGATCCCGGCACAGTTGATCGCATTTGCAGTGCTGATAGTGATTGCTTATATTCTGCTTCATAAGACAAAATACGGAAGAAGCATTTTTCTGGTAGGTATCAATCAGGAAGCAGCAGAGTATTCAGGGATCAATACAAGACTGGTTATTTTAAGCACCTATGTTATTTCTGCAGTCAGTGCATCCCTTGCAGGCATTATGCTTACCTCTTATCTGGGAACGGCAAAAAGTGATCTGGGATCTAACCTGACACTGAACATCATTACAGCGGTGGTACTGGGCGGTACATTAAGTACAGGTGGAAAGGGAAGTGTGATCGGTACGGCGCTTGCTTCTTTGGTGATCGGTATTCTTAGATTTGGACTTCCGCTGTGCTTTAAGGTAAACACACAGTATATGGATATTCCGGTGGGAGCACTCCTTCTGGTTGTAGTGATCGGACGTGCGATCGTATCCAGACCGGAAACAGCGGCATTTTTCAAGAAATTAAAAAAATAACAACGTGATTATTCAAAGCAAAAGCTTTTGAATATAAAAAAAGGAGGAAAAGGAAATGAAAATGAAAAAAGTAATGTCACTCGTGCTTGCTTTATCCATGGTTCTGTCTCTGACAGCCTGTGGTGGAGCAAAAGAAGAAGCAGCAGCTCCGGCAGCAGAAACTGCTAAAACAGAAGAAGCAGCTCCGGCAGAAGCAGAAGCTGAAGCACCGGCTGAGGAATCAGCAACAGGCGCAGATGTAGCTGGAAAAACAGTTGTATTCATCCCGAAGGTAACAGGAAATGCTTTCTTTGAAGCAGCAAACGAAGGCGCACAGAAATATGCAGCTGACTGGGGAATCACAGTAGATTATCAGGGAAGCGCTACAGCAGGCGTTGCAGATCAGGTTCAGGTTATCAACAATGCAGTAGCAAGTGGTGCTGATGCGATCTGTATTTCTACAGTAGATGCAGCAGGCGTTAGAGATGCACTCCTTGCGGCAAAGGATGCAGGCCTTGCAGTATGTACATGGGACTCTGACTCTCAGTCCGATGCCCGTGACTTAATGGTATCTCAGGGTACACCTGAAGTATTAGGACAGATGCTGGTAGATATGTCCGTTGACGCTTTAACAAAACGCGGTGTTGATCCTGCAAAGGATGAAGTAAAATATGTATGGCACTATTCACAGGCAACTGTTACAGACCAGAACTCCTGGCAGGTAGCAGGCGAAGCAATTATCGCTGAAAAGTATCCGAACTGGACAAAGGTTGCTGACAACTATTATTCTGAGCAGGATGCTGAGAAAGCAGTTTCCACAGGTGCAGCTATTCTGGATGCTTACTCCGATATCGATCTGATCATCTGCAACGACTCTACAGCTCTTCCTGGACAGTTAAAAGCAGCTCAGAACAAGGGTCTGACAAAAGATGACATCACGATCACAGGCTTTGCAACACCTATGGCAATCAAAGAGTACTGTGAAGCAGGCGTGCTTTATGAGTGGGGTCTCTGGGACTGCGGTATCCAGGGCGCTATGGGATGCTATCTTGCAGCATACCTTGCAGCTGGAAACGAAGTTAAGGTTGGTGATGTAATCTCCATTCCTGGAATCGGTGACTGTGAAGTTCTTGCAAACGACTGCCTGACAGAAGGCGACACAACAGCAGATACCAACAATGGTGTTGTTCTGTTACCGGAAACAGCAGTATTTGATGAAACAAACGTAAACGACTACAACTTCTAATAAGTTGAGCAGTGCATAAGACCGAAAAGGACGCAGCGGCTGTTTACAGCCGCAGGCGTGCTTTTTCGGGATTATATAGGGCGAAGCCCGTGAGCGATGCTTGAACACTTAGCGAGGTATTTTCGAGCTTAGTGTGAAAGCAGAGCGCGCACTGCGCACTGCGCTATGCGGCAGGTGTGAGCGGCGCGGTCAGGCGCGCACTGCGCTATGTGCTATGCGGCAGGCGTGCGCGGTGTGAAGTGAGCGCTGCGGGCAAAAAGCAGTAAAACAGTGAAAAATAAGGAGGATAAACATAAAATGGCAGATGTAGATGGATTGAAAATAGCAAAAGACTATAAGGTAGACGTGCCTTTTGCAAACATGGGTGATTTTCATGTTAAGGGTGCAAATAACCTGGATTGGGGTATGAAAAAACACCTCTCCAATATTTTTGATCCGGTCAGCGGCAATACAGTAATGTTTGCTTTTGACCATGGATATTTTATGGGATCTACAGCAGGTCTGGAAAGACTTGACATCCTTATTCCACAGTTAATCCCTTATGTTGATGTGCTTATGGGAACAAGAGGAGCACTTCGTACCTGTGTTCCGGCTAGCTGCAGGAAGGGCATTGCACTTCGTACAACTTCCGGATCATCTATGCTGAATGATGACCTTTCTCATGAAGTAGTAGCAGTGGATATTGAAGATGCAATTCGCATGAATGCTGACTGCATGGCAGTTCAGACATTTATCGGTGCAGATGGACAGCTGTCCAGCATTGATAACCTGTCCCGTACGATCAACGCAGGTATGCGTTATAGTATTCCTACGATGGGTGTTGTTGCGGTTGGTAAACAGATGGAGAGGACAGATCGTTTCTTCAAGCTTGCAACCAGAATCTTAGCTGAAATGGGTGCAAATATCATTAAAACGTATAACTGTGAGAATTTTGAGGAGATCGTAGCGGCTTGTCCAGTGCCAATCGTAGTAGCAGGAGGAAAGAAGCTTCCGGAAAAGGATGCGCTCACACTTGCCTATGAAGTGATCAGCAAGGGCGCAAGAGGCGTTGATATGGGACGCAATATTTTCCAGAGTAAGGATCCGGTAGCGATGGCACAGGCAGTGAATATGGTTGTTCATAAAGGCGCTACAGATAAGGAAGCATATGAATTCTTCCTTGATACAAAAAAGAACTAAATTTTATTGTTCATAATTTGTCATGAGAAAAGGGCTGGCAATGTAATCTGCTGGCTCTTTTTGCTCTATTGGAGCATTTTCAAACCAGGAAAATGGTTGCTTGTCTATTGGAAAAATGCAATACTAAAGATGTCAGTATCAATACAATACGGAGGGCATGGTATGATGAAAAAGTGGGTGTATTTATTTACAGAGGGAAACGCAGACATGCGTAATCTTCTGGGAGGAAAAGGCGCGAATCTGGCAGAAATGACCAATCTTGGATTGCCGGTTCCTCAAGGCTTTACGATTACAACAGAGGCCTGTACACAGTATTACGAAGATGGAAGACAGATCAATGATGAGATCATGGGGCAGATCATGGAGCACATCGAAAAGATGGAGGAGATCACCGGAAAGAAATTCGGCGACAAGGAAAATCCTCTGCTGGTGTCTGTCCGCTCAGGAGCAAGAGCTTCCATGCCAGGTATGATGGATACCATTCTGAATCTGGGACTGAATGAAGAAGTAGTAGAGGTTTTGGCAGCAAAGTCGGGAAATCCCCGCTGGGCATGGGATTGCTACCGCCGTTTCATCCAGATGTATTCGGATGTGGTTATGGAGGTAGGAAAGAAATATTTTGAAGAGCTCATAGATAAACTGAAAGCAGAAAAAGGAATTGAACAGGATGTGGAGCTGACGGCAGAGGATCTGAAAAAGCTGGCAGGACAGTTCAAGGAAGAATATAAGGCAAAGATCGGGGAGGAATTTCCTTCTGATCCGAAGAAGCAGCTGCTTGGTGCTGTAAAAGCAGTATTCCGCTCCTGGGACAATCCCCGTGCCAATGTGTATCGCCGCGACAATGACATCCCCTATTCCTGGGGTACAGCTGTTAATGTGCAGATGATGGCATTTGGAAACATGGGGGAGACATCGGGAACAGGCGTTGCCTTTACCAGAAATCCGGCAACCGGAGAAAAGAAGCTGATGGGAGAATTTCTCCTGAATGCACAGGGCGAGGATGTGGTTGCAGGTGTGCGTACCCCACAGCCGATCGCACAGCTGGAGGAGATTATGCCGGAGGTATTTAAGCAGTTCACAGAGATCTGTGATAAGCTGGAAGATCATTACCGTGACATGCAGGATATGGAATTTACCATTGAAGATAAAAAACTGTATATGCTGCAGACCAGAAACGGAAAACGTACGGCAAAGGCAGCACTTAGGATTGCCTGCGATCTTGTGGATGAGGGTATGATCTCAGAGGAAAAAGCGGTTTCCATGATCGACCCAAGAAACCTGGACTCCCTGCTCCATCCGCAGTTTGATGCCAAGGAGCTGAAGGATGCAGAACCGATAGCAAAGGCGCTGGCAGCAGCACCGGGAGCAGCCTGCGGAAAGATCGTATTTACGGCAGAGGATGCAAAGCAGTGGGCGGCAAGAGGCGAGAAGGTCGTACTGGTGCGTCTGGAGACCTCACCGGAGGATATTGAAGGCATGAAAGCGGCACAGGGTATCTTGACTGTGCGGGGAGGCATGACCTCCCATGCAGCTGTTGTAGCAAGGGGTATGGGCGCATGCTGCGTATCGGGCTGCTCTGCGATCAATATGGATGAGGCAAATAAAAAGTTTATCCTTGCAGGAAAAGAGTACCATGAGGGAGATATTATTTCCTTTGACGGAAGCACCGGAAATATTTATGATGGAGAGATCAAGACAGTAGATGCAGTGATCGCCGGGGAGTTCGGAAGAATCATGGCATGGGCGGACAAATACCGTACTTTAAAGGTAAGGACAAATGCAGATACACCGGCTGATGCAAGAAAGGCAAGAGAGCTGGGTGCAGAGGGAATTGGACTGTGCAGGACAGAGCATATGTTCTTTGAAGGAGACAGGATTGATGCGTTCCGTGAAATGATCTGCTCGGATACACTGGAAGAGAGAGAAGCTGCGCTGGAAAACATTCTGCCACTGCAGCAGGGGGATTTTGAAGCCCTGTATGAGGCAATGGAAGGAAATCCTGTAACCATTCGTTTCCTTGATCCGCCGCTGCATGAGTTTGTACCTACGGAAGATGCAGATATTAAAAAGCTGGCAGATAAGAAAGGAAAAACACCAGAGGAGATCAAAGCGATCATAGAATCCCTGCATGAGTTTAATCCGATGATGGGTCACAGAGGCTGTCGTCTGACAGTAACATATCCGGAGATCGCAAGGATGCAGACAAAGGCAGTGATCCGTGCGGCGATCCGGGTAAAGAAGGCACACCCTGACTGGGATATGGTGCCGGAGATCATGATCCCGTTGATCGGAGACAGCAAGGAATTTAAGTATGTTAAGAAAATCGTGGTAGAAACGGCAGATGCAGAGATCAAAGGGGCAGATGCAGAGCTTGAGTACGAAGTCGGCACCATGATCGAGATCCCAAGAGCAGCCCTGACAGCAGATGAAGTGGCACAGGATGCAGCGTTCTTCTGCTTTGGGACCAATGACTTGACCCAGATGACCTACGGCTTTTCCAGAGATGATGCAGGCAAGTTCCTGGAGGCATACTACAGCGCAAAAATCTTTGAGAACGATCCCTTTGCCAAGCTCGACAGAAACGGAGTGGGTCAGCTGATGAAGATGGCAATAGAAAAAGGTAAGGGTGTGAAATCCCAGCTTCACTGCGGTATTTGTGGAGAGCATGGAGGAGATCCTTCTTCTGTAGAATTTTGCCATGAGATCGGACTGGATTATGTATCCTGCTCGCCCTTCCGCGTGCCGATCGCAAGACTTGCGGCAGCTCAGGCAGCGATTGCAAACAGGTAGGAGTTCTCTTTCCTTTGAATTACAATAAGCGTATCATTAGAAATAGTGGTACGCTTATTTTTTTGCCTCTTTACAGATTCGTTCTTTTGGTTGCCCTTATATAATAATGATGTACGGAAAACAAATGGAATGGTTGAAGAAAATTGGTGCAGCCATAGATTATATAGAAAATAACTTAGATAAAGAAATCTCTTATGATGAAGCAGCTCGTATCGCTTGTTGCTCTACATATTATTTTCAGCGTATTTTTTCGTATGTTTCTGGTATATCATTATCGGAATATGTACGCCATCGTAGAATGACTCAAGCGGCATTTTAGTTAGAAAGAACAGATAGTAAAGTTATAGATGTTGCTTTGAAATATGGATATAAAAAATGATCATATTGAAACTACCGAACATCTTTTGAAAGGCGATTATGGTTTTATGTGTCAATATGATAATGAGCCAGACTTTGAAACGGTTTGGAGTTCTGTGTTCGACTTAGAAAGTTTGGACATTTCCAATGCTCTTTCAGAAGAAGAACAATTCTTCAAATTTTTTATCTAAGGCTATGCACAAAATTAATGCCAGCTTTGCAGTGGGATTGAATTGCCCTGTTTCGATCGAACTGATTGTATTGCGGGATACACCGACCATATCTGCCAGTTGCTGTTGCGATAAGCCTTTTTCACTACGAGAAGCCTTGAGATTGTTTTTTAATACCAGCTTTTCGTTCATAGTCACACCACGCTTTTCATTACAAGCACCACTGCAAATACAACAGCCAAGACAATTTCAATAATGCCCCAAATGAGATTTCGTTGATTTTTCAAGTCCTTAAACAGTACAATATTGCTGCTTCCTTGCATTGCAAAATATACCAGCCAGCCAACCTTTCCGATTTCTGGAATATGAAAAAGCAACTCGCTTGCAAATACCAGCAGTACACACACCAATGCGCCTACAAGCATTCCTACTCTCGAAGCAGTTCCATAAGCAATCATTTCACGTTCATCGTGCCTGCCCTCATTTTCTTCCCGGCTCATTTTGAGAATTTCATCTTTGTTCATTATACAACCTCCGATCGTCAGTTTTTCTTTACATATTTTACATACCTGTGCCAAGTTTTCTTTGCATGCCTTTATTATACTCGCGCCAAGTTTTCTTGTCAATAGAATGTGGTTTGCTATTTTTACTGGCTATCATCTTATTGCAATATCCAAACCAGTTGCTTTTTTGGTACAGGTTTCTAATATAATTACAATGACAAAAACTATATTAACCGTCATATCATGGTTGGTAACAAACATCATGATGCAGAAAGGGCTTTGATTGAGAATATTTTCGCTATTTTAAGTGAAGAGGAGTCTGCTTTACTGATAAATATGTTTGAAAAAATAATTGAGAAGTTATAGGATTTACGCACTCTGTGAGACCGTCAGAAAGCAGATCGGCAAGTCCACCTATATCGTGCGTGTCCATTTCATCTGAATGCCGGTCAGCAAGACATCTAAAGCATTGCATAGATCATCTCGTGCTTTGACAGGATTTGAAAATGCATACCTCAGTTGAAGTGTTGTGTAACCGTGGATGATTCCTGTAAGCATATTTAATATTTCATTTGTTTTGGTCTGGTTAAAATTGCAGGATTTAATAAGAGTGGTTAAAAGTGATAAATAGTCATCAAATATAGCTGCTGTTTCATCGGTGCCGTGCCAGGTAGCCCATTGGATAGTTTCATACACTCCGGGATGTTCGAGCATATAGTTAAGGTACTCAACGGATACTGCTTTTATTGCGGCTGCTCCAATAGTTCCAATAGCTGCCTGCTTCATTCGCTCATTCATTTGCCGCATACCGTTATGAGCAACAGCTCTTAAAAGGTCATCTAAACAATCTATATGATTGTATA
>CAYMEZ010000022.1:0-40384 GCA_964389835.1 uncultured Lachnospiraceae bacterium
GCCGCAGTCATATGTATTAGGTGGCAGAAACCACCCTTTACATATTAACTCTTGAGAGAGGATACTATGCGATGCTTCTTACAAGTGAGACTAAACCTACATGTGTATTACGTTTTAATGTAAAAGCATTTAAAAACAATTATAATTTGGCAGACTTATCGAAAATGCAGCTTACTTATTATGGAGTGAAGGTGGGTAGCTGTACCAGAGAGCAATTAAATATTGATAAAGAATTTGAACATAAACCTAAAAAAGTTGTAATGTTCGCAGACAATATCATTGATGGAACGGTTTCGGAACAGAAGGACTTGGATGTATATGATATAGTATTGGCAGGTGTAATGTGTGAATAAAGTGGTTATTTTTTATGGCTCAAATCGGGCATTTATGGAAATATTACCAAAATCATATCGTAATCTGACAGATGTTGTGATGGAGTTGGATAAAGAGAGTAAAAATATGATTTTGCACATACCTGAATTGAATGGACAAAAAAGTGAGCCTACAGATAAAGAAGATAAGAAACTACAAGTGGAAAATTTTGTAATTAATTCCGATGAATATTGTGGAGTACGGGAACATGTGATAATTAATTTTGCTAATTTTATTGCAAAAATGGATATCACTAATATGTATATACAAAACCCTCCAACGAGTATAAGTGAGCAATTGCATAGGATTTATGATACAAGTATCTTGCAGGTAATACAACAGAAGTATAATTGTATTGATGAAGCCATAATAAAGAAATTCAATAAGGAATATGGTGAAAAAATTATCGGACAAGCAAAAGTGAAAATGGAGATTTTGCAAGCGATATATCCATTGATTAATGGTAAGCAGAAAAAACCAGTGACTATACTGTTTTATGGAGATTCGGGTTTGGGTAAAACGGAAACTGCACAATATTTATCAGAATTGTTAAGCGGTAAATTATTTCGTAAGCAGTTTTCAATGTATCAAAATAATGAGTTTGCAACATATTTGTTTGGTGGAAATTATTATGAAGGTAGTTTTGCAAAAGACCTTTTAGATAGAGATTCTAATGTGATCTTACTTGATGAGTTTGATAAGTCAAATCCTGTTTTTCATAGTGCGTTTTATCAGCTATTTGATGAAGGAATTTATGAGGAAAGAAATTATAAAGTAAATTTGGACAATGCGATAATTATATGCACATCAAATTATAAGGATGAAAAGGAGATTAAGGAAAATCTGGGAAATGCAATATATAACAGATTCGACTTAATAATCCGCTTTGATGAATTGTCTGATGAGTCTAAAGAGATTATAGCAAAAAAGGATTTAGAAGAATTAGAAACAGATTACCAAGAAGTGCTAAATAATATGGATGAAGAAATAAGGCGGAGATTGATGAACGCAGTAAGGGGATGTAGTAATGCAAGAGAGATAAAACGCATTATTAAAGATGTGCTTAATTTGTTAGCTATTAGAAAAATGTGTGAAGATGAAGAGGCAGAGGAGTTTTAATTAAACTCCCTCATAGCCTCAACATGCCCTTGCAATCCACATTCTCTGGAAGCCAATTTTGCATACAGCCCCGGTTCTTCTCTGGCAAGCCGTGTAAGATAAGCGATATCAGAAGGCTCGTCCAGACGAACGGAAGCATTGCATTTCTGACAGTTAAAAGAGACATGGATTTCAGCATTGAGGCTAACCTCGACACAATCATTTTCAGAGTTATACATTGCAAAGATTATTTTTGCCATAAGTGGCTCCTTTCGATTAACGCTATATGCGGATTGTAAGTACAGAGAAGTTGTGGAACGTCCTGAGTAGTCCTACGCATAAAACACATATGCAACACTTGATACAGGAAATCCCTTGTTTCCGGGCTTTTCCCACTCTCAAAACGTTAATTTTGGTTCTCAAAGAGATAATAAATTTTACAGTGCAGAACGTCTTACGGCGTTTCAGAACAGCATATTACACCCCCAGAACTTTCGTTTTGGGGTGTTTTTATTATAAGAACTGTAGTAAAATGTATTTAGACGTTTATTATATATGTCTGTTTTTGAAAGAGGTAGGGACTTAATGACGATAGCAAATACAAAAAATGGAAAAGTAATCAAAGTTATATCTCGAGAAGAAGCCAAAAAGACCACTACTGTATCAGATGATGAAATGGATTGACGTGCGACTGAAGCTGTAAAGGCAGCTATAAACAAGGCTAAAATCTGCAAAAACCGATAGCGGATTATGACCGTGAACAGAAAACAGCATATATAGTATACAAGCTTATTTGATTTTTTTATCTGATGCGTAATCTTTTTACAGATTTTGACCTTTCTAAGGCTTACTTATGGAATTCTTTTTTCTCATTAGCTTTTTCAAGTCTGAATAATAGCGAACTAAAATCTCAGCAGGTTTTTAAATCTTGCAATTCATCTTTCAATATTAGCAAAACACGAAATAGAAAAACACATTTTATAAATGCTGTAAAAAAGGAAAGAATGTACTACAGAGTTCACTTTTGTCCTTTGCAATCCAACATATTATATATTAGAATAATATTGATTTAGAGGATTTAATAATAGATAAGTTAAATGCTGTAGAACAAATTGTGATTTATTCAAAAATGTCAACAAAAACAATTAGAAGATTAATCAAAAATGAGAAAATTATTGATTCCAAAGTTGATGGTAGATAGCGAATTAAAAAATCTGACATTGAAGAATGTTTGGGTCAAACAAGCAATATTATGGAGGTGTCGTTATGAGTGAAGAATTGTATCAACATGATTCAATAGAAAATATGATTAGTATTGGTGAATATAAATATTTGAATATTGGACGCACTAGCTTTGGCGATTTGATAAAGAAAAATATAATTTCAAATGTAGTTATAAAAGGATATTTGAAAAAAGAGGTGGATGGATTAATTTTATCAGGGAAGACAATGCCTTATAAAATTGAAATGATTATAGAGAATAAAGAACCCGATGAATTTAAGAAGGAGAGTATAAAAAATAAAGCAAGGGAACAAGTGGCTGAGTATTGCTACGCTTCGAAATGTAGTTTGGGATGTATAACGGATGGAAAAAATTACTATTTTTATCTGATTAATTCGGATGAAGATATACATATGTATGAGTATGAATTTGAGGAGGTAAAAGTTACCTGCAATCCGATTAAGTATGAAAATAACAATATTGTAAAATTATCTGATATTAAAAACGATAAAGAATCCCAATTCCTGTTAACAGAAATAATAAAAGGTGTTGATACGGCATCATCTATTTTGAAATTAGGAAAAATCATTGCCAATCCTACAGAATTGGCTAAAAAAGTATGGCAGTCAATCTGGTTGGCTACAGGCGATGATCCTAAGTCATGTTTGATGACATTTACAGAAATGTTTATGTACAAGTATTTGTCGGATTTGAACATTATTCATTATACAGATGATGGCATAGATATATCTTTTTCATCTACATTAGAAAAAGGAAAAAATAGTTGCCTTAAATTTTATACTAAAAATGTAAGACCATATATTAAGAAAATATTTCCACCTTCATCTAACGATGAGACTACTATAATTAATGGATTAAGTTTGAAGACAGATAGAAATCAAGATGAATTATTTTATAAAATACTGGTTGATTTCAAAGAATTTGGTAGTTTAAAAGGCGTTTCAGTAGAATTTAAATCAAGTTTGTTTGAGGAATTTTTAAAAGGTTCAAATGGTATAAAACTGATGGCACAATTTTTTACTCCTAGAAATATTGTGCGTGCTATTGTGGATATGGCGCAAGTATATTCTATGGCAGAAGGTCAAAGCATATGTGATCCTGCGTGTGGAGTGGGTGGCTTTATTCAAGAAGCGATTATTAAGAGAAATGTAAAAGAGGAATTTGGTATTGGACAGAAATTTTCGTCTATATTAAAATATTGCGGACAAGATATGGATCAACATACGATAATATTAGCCAAGGCTTCTTTAACAGTTTTGTTATCTGATTATATATCTGAATTTAGGAGTGATGTTGACAAAATTGCAAATTACATAAACGAAACGTTTCACAGTATGCATAAATCAACGATTGGTTCATTGGGAGATATAAATGGAAAATATGATTTGATTTTAAGTAACCCTCCATATGTGAGAAAAGGTTTGAGTGTTTACCATGAATTTATCAATAATGATATTGATTTAACTACTTTCTATGATACAAAAACATCAAGTAAAGAAGGATTGTTTGTGATAAATATGGTAAAATCATTAAAACCAGGTGGAAGAGCTTTTGTGATTTTACCAGATGGTTTTTTTCATACTAAAACAGATAGGGAACTTAGGAAATTTGTATTAGAAAATTGTTTTTTAGATGCAATAGTTTCGTTACCGCCGAGAACCTTTTATACAACGGCAAAGAAGACTTATATATTATGTATAACCAAAAAGAGACGCAGCTCTGAAAAGCAAAAACATCCAGTTTTCAATTATATATTGAGGGATGTTGGCGAAAGCTTAGATGCTATAAGAATGGATACAAGTTTAGAGGATATTAATACGTTAGTTGTAGAATTTAGAAAGTTCAAATCATTGCTGGGAGATTATAAAAAAGAAGAAAAGTACAAACAGATTTTTTTACGTGAATTTGCCTACTATTTGGAAAATGATATGTGGATGTGTGAAGAACTGTTAAATGAAGAACTGAAAAGGGAGTTGGGTATAAAAGAAGATGATGTATTAACGAGTTTTGATGAAGTGATCCCATTAATGGACGAGATGGAACGAGTTTTGAATGAAGTGAGAGAAGAAATAGATGTTCTTGAGAATAAAGAAGAAAAATGGGACTATGTAGAGGTATCATTGGGGGATGAGACTAAATTCCGGTTTCACACATCAACATTAGGATTACGTCAAAAAGAGTATAAGGAATTGGGAAGTGAAGTGTGTGATAAGATACCAGTTTTTACAGCGGCATCAAAACCCGTAATATATTTTTCAGATGATATGGAAAATTATTCGGAAAAAATATTAAAAGCTTCAGACGAAAGAAAAATTGTTTCAGTTGCAACAGATGGAGATGGAACAGCGGGAACTAATATAATGTTACACAACAAACCATTTTATATTAATACTTCCCGGTTGGCGATAGAAGTATTAGACTCAAATATATTGCCAGAGTATTTATTTTATTCTATGCGCAATATAAAAAAGAAATTTGGTTTTGGATATACAATAAAATGTAATAAGGACAATTTTATTAAGTACTTCACATTAAGAATTCCCGTTGATAAAGCTGGAGTGTTTTCTCTCGAAGCTCAAAGAAGTGTAATCAAAGAGATGAAACAAAAAGAAAAAATACTCGATAAGATATTAGAAAATAATGAAAGCATGGAACTATTGAAGAAATATGCCAAATTTTTAGCTATTGAAAATGAGAATGTGAATTAAAGCCATACGGGATGTTTTCAGTAATCAAAGAAAATTATAAATAAAAAACAGTATTGACAATCAGAATAGCCCTCCCTATAATTAAACTGCAAGTTTAATTATAGGGAGGGCTATTCTATGGGACGAAGAAAAAAGGAGCCCAGGAGTGCACACCGGGAAAAGATTGCCGCTGCAGCATCTGTGCTGTTTATGGAAAAAGGGATTACAGCGACTTCCATGGATGATATAGCAAAAGCAGCCGGATACAGCAAGGCAACGCTGTATGTCTATTTTGAAAACAAAGAAGAGATTGTCAGCCTTTTGACTTTGGAGAGCATGAAAAAGCTTTATGAATCCATCAGCGCTGCGCTGGAAAAACGGGAAGAAACAAAAGAGCGATATGAGCTGATCTGCGATGGACTGACCCGGTATCAGGAAGAGTTCCCATTTTATTTTGAAATGCTGCAAGACACCATCAATATTGATTTTGAAGGGCAGCATTTTTTGCCGGAGGGAAAGGAAACCTATCAGATCGGGGAAGAGATTAATGAAAAGATCCGGGAATTTTTAATGGCAGGGATCAAAAAAGGCGATCTGCGCCAGGATTTAGAGATCAAGACCGTTAGTTTTCAGTTCTGGGGCATGCTTTCCGGGCTGATCCAGCTGGCAGACAACAAAGAAAAATATATCAGAAAAACCATGGATTTATCAAAGGAGCAGTTTTTAAAGGATGGCTTTCTCATGCTGTACCGCTCCATTGCAAGGGAGGATCACAATGAATGAAAAACAGGCGCTTGCGCTCTTAGGAAGTCCCCATAAAAATGGACTTACAGCGGCTATGCTGGATTATGCTATCGGGCAGGCGGAAAGTAAGGGATATACAGTGACCAGGATCAATCTGTATGAGAAAAACATTTCTTTTTGTATAGGCTGCCGGGCCTGCATCCGCATAAAGGCGTGCTGTCAGCAGGATGATATACAGGAGATCACAGCACTTTTGCAGGAAAGCCAGCTGGTTTTGCTTGCAGCTCCGGTCTATTGGGCAAATGTTCCGGCAGTGGTAAAAAATCTCTTTGACAGATTGCTGGGAGTAGCCATGGAGGAGACCAAGACCTTTCCCAAACCGCTTCTGAAAGGGAAAAGATATATGCTTCTGACCTCCTGCAAAACACCATTTCCATTTTCATGGATCTGCGGACAGAGCCGGGGAGCGATCCGCTGCATGGATGAATTTTTCAAAACAGCTGGTATGAAGCCGATAGGAAAAATTGTTTGTTCAGGAACTGAAAATAAAAAGAAGCTGCCAAGACAGATACTCAGAAAGATCAAGAGGTGTTTAAGATGAAGCTGCCAGGAAAAAAGATTGTTTTGAGCCTTGTAATATTAGTATGTGCTGTGGGTGCTCTTTACGGGGCCGTTTATCTGAAGAGCGTTAAGGATTATCAGAAAAAGGTAAAGGAAGCGACCTTTAATGAGATAGATATTTCCCAGATTCCTGACGGGACTTATATCGGAGAATATGATGTAGGCTTTGTGTATGCAAAAGTAGAAGTCAGGGTTGAGGAGGGAAAAATTGCAGATATTCATATTTTAGAGCACAGACAGGAGCGAGGAAGTGCAGCAGAGGCGATCCTTGACGACATCATCGCCAGCCAGAGGATCGATGTGGATGCAGTGTCCGGTGCTACAAATTCCAGCACAGTATTGAAAAAGGCAGTGGAAAATGCCCTCTTGACATCTAAATTGTCAGAAAGTATGATAAATACATAACCAAATTTTAACATATGAGAAGGAGGCTTTTATGAACAAGTTGTTGAAACGACTGTTAGTAGGAGTGATGGCTGGTGCATTACTGTTGGGCTCTTCCATGAGCACTATGGCGGCAGAATCCTACGAAGACAAGCTGGTGGTCATCCACACAAATGATATCCATGGTCATCTGGAAACGATCAAGGGTGAGCAGCTGGGTATTGCAGCAGTAGCTGAGTTAAAGGATTATTATGAAGCAAAGGGCGCAAATGTTCTTTTGCTGGATGCTGGTGATTTCTCACAGGGAACAACACTGGCAAGCTACTATGATGGTGCATCCTCTGTCATTGCCATGAATCTTGCTGGTTATGACGCAGTTTCTCTTGGAAATCATGAGTTTGATTATGGATTTGCAGAGCTGCTGCTGATGGAAGATTTTGCAGAGTTCCCGATCCTTGACGCAAACCTTCTGTCCAAAGAAACAGGAAAACCGTATTTTGCAGCAAACAAAATCTTTACCTTTGATAATATGAAGGTTGGTGTATTTGGACTTGATACACCGGAAGCACAGACAAAGGCAAGCCCGAAGAATGTGAAAGACATTGATATTCTTGACGGTGAAGAACTGTATGCATGTGCACAGGCACAGGTGGATGAATTAAAGGCAGCAGGCTGCGATCATATTATCTGTGTTGGGCATCTTGGACTTGATGATGAAAGCGCTGGAAGACGTTCTATCGATGTAATCTCTAAGGTAAAC
Source organism: uncultured Lachnospiraceae bacterium (assembly GCA_964389835.1). GTDB lineage: Bacteria > Bacillota > Clostridia > Lachnospirales > Lachnospiraceae > VSOB01. The sequence continues at coordinate 7,910 of CAYMEZ010000022.1, forward strand.
GGCATCGATCTATTTATCGATGGACACAGCCATACAGAGCTTGCAAATGGCGCTATGTTAAATGATACCTTGGTAGTAAGCACAGGCGAATACCTGAAGAATGTGGGTGTTGTTGTATGTGACGGTACTACACCGACTGCATCCCTGATCAGCGCTGCTGATTACAAGGGCGGTTATGATGCAGAGGTTACAGCACTTGTAAACGCACAGAAGGCAGCTGTTGATGCAGCATACGAAGGTCTGTTTGCAACAACAGAGGTTGACTTAAATGGCGAAAGAGATCCGGGCGTGCGTACCATGGAGACCAATCTGGGCGATTTCGCAGCAGATGCATATCTGTATGCTGCACAGCAGTATATGGGAGATGCTGTAAAGGTTGACGGTGCGATCCAGAACGGCGGCGGTATCCGTGCAAGCATCCCGACTGGTGCGATCAGCATGAACACCTTATATACAGTATTCCCTTATGGAAACTATGTAAATGTTGTTAAAGTAACTGGTAAACAGCTTCTGGAAGCTTTAGAAGCATCCTGCTTCTCCTGCCCTACAGCACTTGGCGGATTCCCGCAGGTTGCAGGCATTGAGTTTACAGTTGATACCTCTGTTCCCTTTGTAAATGGCGAGCAGTATCCGGATTCTACCTACTATGCACCGGCAGCACCGGGCAGCCGTGTAACGATCCAGTCTGTAGGCGGCAAGGCATTTGATCCGGATGACAGCTACTACATTTCTGTAAATAACTTTATGGCAGAGGGTGGAGATACCTACTATGTATTTACACAGGCTGAAGAAGTAATCGATACAGGCGTTGTGGATGCAGAGGGTCTGATTTCCTACGTTGAGTCCTTAAATGGTGTGATCGGCAGCGATTATGCAGCACCAAAAGGAAACATTACCATTAAGTAATGACACAATAAAAGCGCAAAGAATATAAACCCATAAAAGCAGGCGATGTCTTTGGGACTGTTCCCACATGACACCGCCTGTTTTTTAGGTAATAGACATTGTTCTGGCTGATAAATTTACAAGCCGTGAAAAAAATGATATGATGAAAAAGATTGATAAAATAGGAAGAAAACGGAGGATATACAGATGAAGCACTACATACTTGTGAAGTACAATGATGCAGTAACGGAAAAAGAAGCTTTGCTGGAGGAGATCAGAGAACTGTTTCAAAAAACAACCCAGATAGAAGGTATCCATCAGGTCAATGTATATCCTTGCTGTATTGACAGACCCAATCGGTACGATGTGATGATTGAAATAACAATGGAAAAGGAAGCACTTCCGGCTTATGATGACTGTCAGTGGCATCATATATGGAAACGGGACTACGCAAAATATTTGGAGAAAAAGACGATTTTTGATCGTGAAGACTGAGAAGCTGATGCTTGATACAGGAAAGAAAATAGATGAAAAACCAGCAGATAAAAGGAGAGAAGCTATGACGTGGCAGGAAGTAGTAGAAAATGCAAAAAACAATCTGGGCAGATATTGCAGGGGCTGTGGGGAATGTAATGGACGTGCCTGCAGAAACACCATGCCGGGTCCCGGAGCAAAGGGTGTAGGAGACGGGGCTGTCCGCAACTATGACAAATGGAAAGAAATACGGCTGAATATGGACACCATTACAGAAAATGTTCCGGTTGATACCACCTGTGAGTTATTTGGAAAACGGTTTTCCTATCCCTTCTTTGCAGGACCGGTGGGAGCAGTGCAGCTGCATTACGGAGACAGCTATAGTGACGTGACTTATAATCAGGTGCTGGTATCGGCATGCGCAGAAGCCGGAATTGCTGCCTTTACCGGAGATGGAACAGACCCTGAGGTAGTAAGAGCAGCAGCCAGTGCAATAAAGGAAGCAGGCGGCATGGGAATTCCCACCATCAAGCCTTGGAGCGTGGAGGTTGTGAAAGAAAAGCTGGAGCTGGTAAAAGGTGCTTTTGCCATAGGGATGGATATTGATGCAGCAGGGCTTCCTTTTCTGAAAAATATGGAACCGCCGGCTGGAAGCAAAACGGTGGAAGAATTAAGACAGATCAAAAACCAGGCAGGCGTTCCCTTTATCATAAAGGGCGTTATGACAGTAAAGGGAGCACAAAAGGCAAAGGAAGCAGGCGCAGCCGGAATCATTGTGTCCAACCACGGCGGACGTGTACTGGATCAGTGTCCGGCAACAGCAGAGGTGCTGCCTGAAATCGTCAGGGCAGTGGGAAAGGATATGACGATTTTAGTGGATGGCGGAATCCGCAGCGGTGCAGATATTTTAAAAGCACTGGCACTGGGTGCTGATGGTGTGGTGATCGCCAGACCTTTTGTGACAGCAGTGTATGGCGGCGGAAAAGACGGAGTGCAGACATTGATCAGGAAACTGGCAGGGGAGCTGGAGGATGCCATGGCAATGTGCGGAGTACATAGTCTGGCAGAGATCACAGAGGACGTTGTCTGGCAGAAAAAATAAGAAAGAGGGCGTAGGAATATGAATGAAAGGGAGCAGGAAGAAAAAGTAAGGTATATGACAACAGCTCCTGTGCAAAAGCTGGTGTGCAGTCTGGCAGTGCCAACGATCATCAGTATGCTGATCACTTCCTTTTATAATATGGCAGATACCTTTTTTGTAGGGAGGATCAATACCAGTGCTACAGCGGCAGTAGGAGTGGTGTTTTCTATTATGGCTCTGATCCAGGCAGTCGGATTTTTCTTTGGGCATGGATCGGGAAATTATATTTCCAGAAAGCTGGGAGCAAGAGAGTATGAGGTGGCTTCTGTTATGGCTGCCACTGGCTTTGTGTATGCATTTCTGACAGGGATAGTCATAACCGTAGCAGGCCTTTTGTTTTTAGAGCCGCTGGCTTATCTGCTGGGCTCAACACCAACGATCCTGCCCTATACCAAGGCTTATCTGGGGATCATATTGCTGGGTGCTCCCTTTATGACCTCTTCTCTGGTGCTAAACAATCAGCTCCGTTTTCAGGGAAGTGCAGCCTATGCTATGGTGGGGATTGTGGCAGGAGCAGTGGTGAATATCGGGCTGGATCCGCTTTTTATCTTTGTATTTGATATGGGGATTGCAGGAGCAGCGTTAGCAACGGTGGCAAGCCAGTTCATTAGCTTTCTGCTTTTGTGGATAGGAAGCCGCCGGGGCGGAAATATTGTGATCCACTTTAAGAATTTCAGCAAAAAACCTTATTATGTGAAAGAAATTTTCCGCGGCGGTTTACCATCGCTTTGCAGACAGGGACTTGCCAGCGTTTCAGTTACGCTGTTGAATCATGCAGCCGGCAGCTACGGCGATGCAGTTATTGCAGGAATGTCTATTGTATCAAGGGTAGCCATGTTTGCCAACTCAGCGTTGATAGGCTTTGGTCAGGGCTTTCAGCCGGTGTGTGGGATGAATTACGGTGCTGGAAAAATGAAACGGGTGCGGGATGCTTTTTTCTTCTGCGTAAAATATTCTACCGTATTTTTAGTGCTGGTTTCTATCCTTGGCTATATCAAGGCAGAATCCATTGTGGCAATATTCAGAAAGGAAGATGCCGAGGTGATCCGCGTAGGTACGCTGGCACTGCGGCTGCAGCTGCTGACCTTTTCTCTGGGCGCATGGAATGTTATGTGCAATATGATGCTTCAGTCTATCGGAAAGGCGGTAAAGGCATCTATCGTGGCAGCAGGCAGACAGGGACTTTTCTTTCTGCCTCTGATCCTGGTCCTGCCAAATCTGTGCGGTGTCTTTGGCGTACAGCTGTGCCAGCCGATCGCAGATGTTTGTGCGTTTCTGCTTTCTATTCCGATGGGGATCAGTACATTAAAGGAAATGAAAAGACAGGAAGCGGCAGGTTAGCAATGAATGGCTGCTGCAAGGAATTTCCTTTTGGATTTAATAAAATCTGCACATTTTTATCACAATTTGGACACAAATACTCACTATACTGAAATCAAACATAAGGCAAAGGTTTTATGTATCAGAAAATGACGGATAAGAAAGGGGTCATGTGTTATGTATGGAAATAATTATCCGAATGATTTTGAAAATAAGAATACTGCCTTTGAGGAAAATAGTACCCAGGGAATCTACAGCGGCTATCAGGGAATGTCCCAGATGCAGCCTGGCTCAGGGATGCAGCCGGGCACACCCAGAAAGAAGAGCGGTAGTAAGCTTTTGCAAAAGCTTGCAGTTGCAGCTGGCGTAGGACTTTGCTTTGGACTTTTCGCTGGTGCAGGCTTTTGGGCAGTACAGTCTGCTGCTGGTCTTTTGACTGGAGAGGAAACCACAACCCAGAGCGAGAGTCAGCAGGAGCAGGTAACGGTACAGCCGGCTGGAGAAGTGGTAGCTGCAAGCAATACAGTGACCACAGTAGTAACAGATGTTACTGATGTGGTAGAGGATGTGATGCCATCGGTAGTATCCATTACCAACGTGTTTACCGAAACCTCTAATTTCTTTGGTCAGAAGCTGGAAAGCCAGAATCAGGCAAGCGGCTCTGGTATTATCGTAGGAGAGAATGACACGGAGCTGCTGGTGGTAACCAATCAGCATGTGATCGCCGATGCAGATATTTTAAATGTACAGTTCATTGATGGAGAACAGGCAGAGGCACAGATCAAGGGCTATGATTCAGATAAGGATCTGGCAGTGATCGCAGTACCTCTTGATAAGATCAAGGCATCTACGAAGAATAGCATAGAGGTTGCAAAGCTGGGAGATTCAGATGCTCTGACAGTAGGTGAGCCGGCGATCGCTATCGGCAATGCCTTAGGCTATGGACAGTCGGTAACTACCGGGGTGATCAGTGCTCTGGATCGAGTGGTAGAGGGAACGAACAATGGAAATGGACTGATCCAGACAGATGCAGCCATCAATCCGGGTAATTCCGGCGGTGCACTGCTCAATATGAACGGTGAGGTCATCGGGATCAATTCCAATAAGATCGGCGGTACAGTAGTAGAGGGTATGGGTTATGCAATTCCTATTTCTTCTGCAAAGCCGATCATTGAGGATCTGATGTCGAAAAAGACAAAGGTAAAGGTGGAAGAGGATGAAAAAGCATATCTGGGCATTTCCGGTGTGAATGTAACGGAAGAGGTTTCCCAGATGTATGGTATGCCTAAGGGTGTTTACATCGGTCAGGTATATGAGGGAACGGCAGCACAGCAGGCTGGACTTGTAAAAGGAGACATCATTACCAAATTTGATGGCAGCAGTGTAGCATCCATGGAAGAACTGCAGAAAATGATGGAATACTATCCGGCAGGATCAGAGGTAGTGATCACGATCCAGCAGGGCAGTCCAAGCGGATATCAGGAGAAAGAGGTAACGGTAATCCTTGGCGCTAAGAAGGACGCGGATATGCAGTAATGGATAAAATTTGAAGGATGAGCTGGAAAATGCAGAACAGCAGGCATTTTCCGGCTCATTTTTATATATTTTTAATTGTTCAGAGGGGAAAACTATGCTAGAATTCATGTGTGCCATGTCGCATGCCATAGGGATAAAAAGGATGGACTGTGGCAGGGCAGGAAACCAGATGGGAAATAAGGAGTAAGAGGAGAAAACAAATGTCAGATCTGTATGATGATGAAATAGAGCAGGATGCGCCAGAGCAGGATGCACCAGAGCAGGAAGAGCCAGAGCAGGAAGAAATAGAACAGAAGGAACAGCTCCGGACAAAAGAGGAGAGCGTGAAAAAGAAAGCTGGGATGGAGGAGAAGGAAAGCGAATATGAGGATGTCTGCTTTATCTGCCGCAGACCGGAAAGCAAGGCAGGCAGGATGTTCAAGCTTCCTAACCATATCGCCATTTGTGATGATTGTATGCACAAAACCATGGATACGGTCAGCCAGTTTGACTATCAGGGAATGCTGAACGGCAATCCCTTTGATGGGCTTTCAAAGAACGGAAAGGGCTTTCCCAATATCAGCTTTGTCAATATTGCAGACCTGCAGGGAGAAGGCGGTATTCCCAATAAGCAGAAGCTGAAAAAGAAAAAAACCGGAAAGAAAGAGCAGCCGGTGCTGGATATTAAAAATATTCCGGCTCCCCATAAGATCAAAGCACAGTTAGATGATTATATCGTAGGACAGGAGCATGCCAAAAAGGTCATTTCTGTAGCAGTTTATAACCATTATAAGAGAGTGGCTACAGATACCATGGATGAGATTGAAATTGAAAAATCCAATATGCTGATGATCGGCCCCACAGGCTGCGGCAAGACCTATCTGGTAAAGACTCTGGCAAGACTTTTGGATGTGCCGTTGGCGATTGCAGATGCCACCTCTTTAACGGAGGCTGGCTATATCGGAGACGATATCGAAAGTGTTGTTTCCAAGCTGCTGGCAGCTGCGGAAAATGATGTGGAGCGGGCAGAAAAGGGAATTATTTTTATTGATGAGATCGATAAGCTGGCAAAAAAGAAAAATACTACCTCAAGAGATGTAAGCGGAGAATCTGTACAGCAGGGGATGCTGCGTCTTTTAGAGGGTGCAGAGGTAGAGGTGCCGGTAGGTGCAAACAGCAAAAATGCCATGGTCCCTCTTGCCACGATCAACACAAGAAATATTTTGTTTATCTGCGGCGGTGCTTTCCCGGATCTGGAGGAGATCATCAAGGAACGGCTGAACAAACAGTCTGCTATTGGCTACAATGCAGATTTAAAGGATAAATACGATAAAGATAAAAATATCCTGCAAAAGGTTACGATCGAGGATTTAAAGAAATTCGGCATGATACCGGAGTTTCTGGGCAGACTTCCTATTTTGTATACACTGGAAGGACTGACTAAGGAAATGATGGTCAAGATCCTGAAGGAACCGAAAAATGCTATTTTAAAGCAGTATCAGAAGCTGCTGGAGTTAGACGAGGTCAAGCTGGAATTTGATGACGGTGCTCTGGAGGCGATCGCAGAGCGGGCAATGAAAAAGGATACAGGAGCCAGAGCACTGCGTGCCATCATTGAGGAATTTATGCTGGATATCATGTATGAAATTCCAAAAGATGACAACATCGGCAGAGTAACGATTACAAGAGAGTATATAGAAGGAACAGGCGGGCCGGTCATTGATATCCGAAAAAATGGCTATACCCTAGAAGAAATGGATGCAATGCATCAGATAGAAAGTCATTAACATATATTGGAAGCAAGAAGTAAAAAACAGGTTGTTTCCATGACATGTGAAGAAAAGATCAGATCAGAGGACTTTGGAGAGATACTGCTGGACTATTCCATTGAGAATGTTCCTGCTGCGCCTATGCAGGAGACTTGCCGGGTAGAGGTGGATGCTGATATCAGTATCCTGTATTTCCCTCTGGAGGAGGGGGTATCTGTTGACCTAAGCAGGTATCCCTATTATTCTCTGCCAAAATGCTATGGGCTGATGCAGCCAGAGGCAGAGGGGCAGGCAGGAAGAGAAGCGCCCTTTGATCCGCTTTCGCTGGCAGATGCCGGCATCTTGCAGGTACAGAGAGAGCCCTTGTCTCTGACAGGCAGAGGCGTTATTATGGGCTTTGTTGATACGGGGATCCGTTATACAATGGATGTATTTAAAAATTCCGCAGGAGGCAGCAGGATAGTATCTATCTGGGATCAGACTCTGGAGGGTGTACCACCGGAGGGCTTTTTGTATGGCGCGGCATACAGCCGGGAGCAGATCAATGAAGCTCTTTCCTCAGCTTCTCCAAGAGAGCTTGTGCCAAGCTGGGATGAGGATGGACATGGAACTGCCATAGCAAGTGTGGCGGCAGGCAGTATTTTAGAGGGTGGCAGCCGGTATATAGGGGCGGCACCGGATACAGAGCTGGTTGTGGTAAAGCTGCGAAAGGCGAAGCAGTATCTGAAGGACTACTACATTCTGCCAGATGGGGCAGCAGCCTATGCGGAAACGGATATTCTGATGGCAATGAAATATCTGGAATCCTTTGCAGTGGCAAGGCAGCGTCCTGTGGTCATCTGTCTGGGGATCGGAAGCAGCTACGGCAGCCACACAGGTGTCTCAGTGCTGGACCGGTATCTGGATTCCCTTGCAGAAAAACGCAGCAGGGCGATCGTTGTCTGCGGCGGCAATGAAGGTGCCGCAGCTCATCATGTGCAGGGCCTTTCTCTGGAAGAGCCACAAAATATAGAGCTGCGAGTAGGAGAAGGAGAGAGAGGTTTTCTGCTGGAGATATGGGGAGAAGGACCGGGACGTTACCAGCTGACAGTCCATTCGCCGGGCGGCGAGGAGATTACCGGAATCTCTACAGGAAACAGGCGGTCGGAGGAATATCGGTTCATTTTTGAACAGACTGTGATCAACGTAGAGAGTATTCCTTTAGAGGAGGCCTCGGGCAGGAGTCTTTTGCTGCTTCGTTTTGTAATGCCTACACCGGGCTTATGGACGCTGACGATAGAAGCAGCAGCCGGGATTTCCGGCAGTCGTTACCATTTCTGGCTTCCCATTTCCCAGTTTATGGAAAGTGAGACTTACTTTCTGCGTCCTGACCCTTATGTGACATTGACAGAGCCCTCCATGACCCAGGGCGTGATCACAGTGAATGCTTATCAGGATGCAAATAACAGCTTTTATGAAAATTCAGGCAGAGGGTTTACCGCAGACCGGCGGATAAAACCGGATTTTGCAGCACCGGGAGTGAACCTGCCTACAGCGTTAGGGCAAAGGAGCGGCAGCTCTCTGGCAGCAGCAATGGCATCCGGTGCAGTGGCACAGCTGATGCAGTGGGCAGTGGTAGAGGGAAATTATCCCCTTATGTCAGGAAGAGAGCTGAAATATTATCTGGCACTGGGTGCAGTCAGAGAACAAAATACAGAGTATCCCAGCCGGGAGTGGGGGCTGGGGCAGATCAATGTCCAGCGGACTTTTCAGGAGCTGGCAGGCTTATTTTAAAGTGAGATGGAGAAGGTATGATATACATTGGAATTGTGGCAGGCATTTTTCTGCTGGAGCTGCTGATCAAAAATGATGTGGAGGCAAACCGGAGTGAGGACGAAAGAAAAGAGGTCTGCAAGGGAAAGCTCATTCTGCGAAAATATCACAACAAAGGTGCATTTCTGGATGCAGGAGAGAATGTGCGACCTCTTGTAGCGGCGCTGTCGCTGCTGCTGACCATATTAGTTGCCTTGCTTTTTGTCATAACCCTTGGACAAAAAGGGCATGGAATGCTAAAGACAGGCTTGTCACTGCTGCTGGGAGGAGCCTTCAGCAATACCTATGACAGACTGAAGCGTAAATATGTAGTAGATTATGTGAGCGTAAATGTAAAATGGAAGAGACTGGGCAGGATCGTGTTTAACCTTTCGGATCTATTGATCCTCATTGGGTCACTTTTGGCAGTGCTTGGTCAGGAGGAACTGAGATGAGAAAGCATTTGATATTTGATGTGGACGGAACATTATGGAATTCCACCCCGATCGTAGCAAAGGGCTGGAACCGTGCAGTGGCAGAGCTGGGCTGTGATGTGGAGGAGATTACACCGAAGATACTGCAGCGTGAGTTCGGACAGCCCATGGATGTGATCGCGGAGCATCTGTTTGGCAATGTAAGGGATATGGAAAAGCGGCAGGCGCTTTTGGAGAAATGCTGCCAATATGAACAGCAGCTGCTGGCGGAAAATACAGAGGATATTGCATATCCGGGTATGAAAAAAACACTGGAACGGCTGTCGGAGCACTATTTTCTTTATATCGTCAGCAACTGTCAGAGGGGCTATATCGAGCTGGTAATGGAGAAAAACGGACTGACTCCGCTGATAAGGGATCATGAGTGCTTTGGAAATACAGGGCTCTGCAAAGGAGAAACCATGAAGCGGCTGATGGAGCGAAACGGCATATCTCCGGCAGAGGCAGTATACATCGGAGATACACAAGGCGATCATGAGGCAGCTGTTCTGGCAGGAGTGCCTTTTATTTTTGCAGAATATGGCTTTGGCAGAGTGGATGAGGCAGAGCTGCGTTTCGGGGCATTTTCTGAGCTGGAAGGGATACTTGCCATGGAGGAAGGAACAAAAGAATGACACTGCAGCAATTAAGATATGTTGTGACCATAGCAGAAACGGGAAATATTACTGAGGCGGCAAAAAAGCTGTTTATATCCCAGCCCAGTCTGACCAATGCGGTAAGAGAGCTGGAAAAGGAAATGCAGATCACAATATTTAACCGGACCAACAGGGGAGTCGCCATTTCCAATGAAGGAGATGTGTTTTTGTCCTATGCCAGACAGGTGCTGGAGCAGGCAAATCTGCTGGAGGAGAGGTTTTTAAATGTGCAGGAGCAGAAGCCCTTGTTTTCTGTTTCCTGTCAGCATTATTCCTTTGCAGTGGAGGCATTTGTGGATGTTATCAAGGAATTTGATGCCAAACGCTATGACTTTACCCTGCGGGAGACCAAAACCCATGAGATCATAGATGATGTAAGCCGGTTAAGGAGCGAGATCGGGATTTTATATGTATCCTCAAAAAATGAAGAGGTGATCATGAAGCTTCTTAGCAAGAACAATCTGGAGTTTGAGGAGCTGTTTGTGGCAAAGCCCCATGTATTTATCTGCTCCAGTCATCCGCTGGCTGAAAAGGAAGTGCTTACTCTGGAACAGCTGGAGCAGTATCCGTATATTTCCTTTGAACAGGGAGAGTACAATTCCTTTTATTTTTCTGAAGAGATCCTCAGTACACTAGACAGACAGAAAAATGTAAAGGTCAGTGACCGGGCTACCCTTTCCAATCTGATGATAGGCCTGAATGGCTACACAGTCAGCTCCGGCAGGATCAGCAAGGCGCTGAACGGCGAAAGCATCATTGCCAGACCGCTGCTGGTAGATGAATATATGAAGATTGGTACGATCACACAGAAAAAAGTATCATTAAGCCGATATGGCAGGGCATATATGAAAGCCCTCAGGAACAGGATTTGAAATAGTTTTAAACTATGACAAAGCCTCGTTTTTTTGTATTTTTCAAAATAAGACAAATGAAGTAAACTAAAACCACGGAATGGAGTGAGAAATAAATTATGGGAGCGATCATCCAAATCAAAGAGGTAACAAAAACCTTTACAGGCAGAGATAATACGGTGGAAGCTTTAAAGGGCATCAATCTGGACATAGAAAAGGGCAGCATCTGCGGGATCATAGGTATGAGCGGTGCAGGAAAAAGTACCCTTGTCAGATGCCTGAATTTTTTAGAGAAGCCTACCAGCGGTACTGTTTTGATAGAGGATCAGGATCTACGGGAAATGAGTGATGCGCAGCTGAGAAAAGCCCGTACAGAGATTTCCATGATCTTCCAGCATTTTAATCTGTTGATGCAGAGAAACGTACTGGATAATATCTGCTTCCCACTGGAGATTGTAGGGATGAAGAGAAAGGATGCCAAAAAGCGGGCAGAGGAGCTGCTTGAGGTCGTAGGGCTTTCAGATAAGGCAAAGGCTTATCCGGCACAGCTCTCCGGCGGACAAAAGCAGAGAGTGGCCATCGCCAGGGCCCTGGCGAACAACCCTAAGATCCTGCTGTGTGATGAGGCAACAAGTGCACTTGATCCCACCACTACCAAATCCATTCTGGCATTATTAAAAGAAATCAATCAGAGCTATGGAATCACGATCGTGATCATTACCCATGAAATGTCGGTGGTGCAGGAGATCTGCAATCAGGTAGCGATCATTGACGGCGGAAGCTTAGTGGAAGCAGGCAGTGTTGAGGAGGTCTTTTCCAGACCAAAGACAAAGGCGGCACAAAGACTTGTATTCCAGAGCGGAAGCGCCCCTGTGCTTATGGAAGGAAAACGCTGTATCCGCATCGTATTCAGCGAAAATTCTTCCTTTGAGCCTGTGATCGGAAATATGGTGCTGGCATGTAAGGCACCGGTCAATATCCTGATGGCGGATACCAAGGACATCGGCGGCATTGCCCATGGACAGATGGTATTACAGCTGCCGGAGGATAAGGTAACAGCAGAGAAGATGATACATTATCTGAAGGAAAGAAATCTTGCAGTAGAGGAGCTTGTGGATTATGTGGAGTAGTGAAACGATTATGATGCTGGTACAGAATACAGGAATTACCCTGTATATGACTCTGACATCTACGATTATGGCATATGTGATAGGGCTTCCCCTTGGAATTGCCCTTGTGGTAACGGCAAAGGACGGGCTGCGCCCTCAGGCGGCAGTGTATAAGGTATTGGATGTTCTGGTAAATATTACCCGAAGCGTTCCCTTTTTGATCCTGCTGATCCTGGTAATTCCCTTGACCAGAATGATCGCAGGAAAGAGCTATGGTGCTACAGCTACCATCGTGCCGCTGACGATCGCAGCTGCTCCCTTTATCGCCCGGCTGGTAGAGTCCTCTCTGCTGGAGGTGGACAAGGGTGTGATCGAGGCTGCCCAGAGCATGGGTGCAAGTCTGTGGACGATCATCAGCAAGGTGCTGCTGGCAGAGGCGCGTACCTCTCTGATCGTGGGAGCCACCATTGCACTTGGTACGATCTTAGGCTATTCTGCCATGGCAGGTGTTGTAGGCGGCGGCGGACTTGGGGATATTGCCATCCGGTACGGTTACTACAGGTATCAGTCAGATATTATGTGGGTTACGGTCATCCTGCTGGTGGTGCTGGTACAGATTTTGCAGGTGATCGGCACCAGACTTTCCAAAAAGCTGGATAAACGCAGCCGGTAGGCAGGGATAAAGGAGTCATAGGATGCATTTGTATCTCCTGGAGGAGATCCAGATAAATGCTGAAAAGCAAAAGAAATAAAAGAAAAGAGGAGAAATATTATGAAAAAGAGAGTAGTATCTATTGTATTAACAGCAGTGCTGTCAGCAGCAGCCCTGACAGCATGCGGCGCAAAGCAGACTGGTGAGGACGGTGTGATCAAGGTTGCAGCAACAAGCGTTCCCCATGCAGAGATCTTAGAGGCAGCAAAGCCCATTTTAAAGGAGCAGGGCTGGGATCTGCAGGTAACAGAATTCCAGGATTATGTACAGCCTAATGAAGTGGTGGAAGCAGGAGATTTTGATGCAAACTTTTTCCAGCATACCCCTTATCTGGAGAGCTTTAATGCAGAAAAAGGAACACATCTTGTAAATGTAGGCGAGATCCACTATGAACCCCTTGGCATTTATCCGGGAACAGAGAAGGACTTAGCCAACATCACAGATGGTGCAGAAATTGCAATTCCCAATGATACCACCAATGAAGCCAGAGCACTTTTATTGCTGCAGGACAATGGACTGATCACCTTAAAGGACGGCGTAGGAATTGAAGCTACTGTAAATGACATTACAGAAAATCCTCACAACATTGCTTTTAAGGAGCTGGAGGCAGCACAGATATCCAGAGTACTCCCGGAGGTGGCATTTGCAGTATTGAACGGCAACTATGCACTGGAAGCAGGACTGAATGCAGGAGCTGATGCCATTGCGATTGAAACCTCTGATTCCGAGGCGGCTAAAACCTATGTAAACATCGTGGTTGTAAAAGAGGGCAATGAGGAAAATGAAGGTGTAAAGGCATTGGTAGATGTACTGAAATCCGATGAGATCAAGGAATTTATCAATGAAACCTATCAGGGCAGTGTAGTACCCTTTGAAGGCTAAAAATAAAAGCAGAGCGGATATGATAATAGGAAAGTGGGAGAATGTGTAGAGATACGCATTCTCCTTTTTTTCCCGAATGCTCTGATAGGAGGATAAAAGATTCAGACTTTATAAAAATGGAAGAAGAGTATTGACAAAGTGGGGGTTATGCATGATGCACAAAAAGGATTTTGTACCCTGAGTGGGAAAAAATATATCCAGTGAAAATGAGAAAAAAGTTATCCACATTAAAAAATGCGAAAAATCAACGAAAATGATTTATGCACTGAGTTATCCACAATATCCACATGGATGACATAAAATTGGGATTTTTTTTCCGCGAAAAAAAAGAAACGGATGTTTTGTGAATTTATCCTAAAATCTGGAAAATATTTGAAAAAAATTTAAAATTGAAATGAAGAAATAATTGAAAAGTAGACAGACAATTCAACGTAGTATTGCAAAAAACTCAGTAATTTGTTAAAATATGTTTATCAGTAAAGCGGTATGCAGTACTGATAGAAAAGAGCAAAGGGGATGGCGGTATGAGAATTATTATCAGCGGAAAAAACATCGATGTAACAGAAGGCTTAAAGATGGCTGTACAGGATAAATTAGGGAAGTTAGAGAAGTATTTTACGCCGGAAACGGAAGCGCATGTTACGTTAAGTGTAGAGAAGGACAGACAGAAAATTGAGGTTACGATCCCTGTAAAAGGAAATATCATCCGTTCAGAGCAGGTCAGCAGCGATATGTATGTATCCATTGATCTGGTGGAAGAGGTGATCGAAAGACAGCTGAAAAAATACAAAAAGAAGCTGGTGGATCAGAAGCAGGCAGCAAGCTATTTCAAGCAGGAATACATTGACAAGGATTATATGGATGAGGAAGAGGTTCGTATTATCCGTACAAAGAAATTTGACATCAAGCCGATGTATCCAGAGGATGCCTGCATTCAGATGGAGCTTTTAGGACACAGCTTTTATGTATTCTGCAATGCAGAAACAGATCAGGTCAATGTGGTATACAAGAGAAAAGGAAATACCTATGGACTGATCGAGCCGGAAGTATGATCCGTGACAGCTATATAAAATGGACGGAGAATGCGGCGGTGTAAGAACCCCGTGTTTTCCGTTTTTTTTGCCCTTTTCCGTAAGAAAAAAGCATAGGAAGAAAGGACAGCTTGACAGTAGCAAAGCAGAAATAGGATAATAGTCCCCGACACTATAAATTTAGCGCATTAACTTACAAAAGGGGAGAAAAGGGAAAATGAAAACAACAAGAAAATGTGCTGCATTTTTGGCTATTGTGATGCTGCTTGCATCACTGACAGGCTGCGGCAAGGTGGTAACTACGCAATTTATCGCTCCATCAGGAACCTATACCATTTGGGTGGATGAAACCTGGGAAGCAGATGAGGAGCAGGCAGAGGGCACTTTTGCTCTTTTTAATCCAAGCGGTACAGAGGGGATCGTGATCTGGCAGTTTCCCAAAAATTCCGGCTATGCTGTTGGAGATATAGACAGCATGAAAGAATTTATCAAAAGCACGATGAGCATGAATAACGCTTCTGATGCAGCAGCACCGGAAATCGCAGAAATGGAAAATGTTTGTGCAGAGACTGCTGAAATGGGTATAGAGGGAGAGAATGAGAAATGCTATGCCGTATATGGAGAGACGGAATATGCACATTATGCTATGCTCTATGTTGCAGAGAAGATGACCGATAAAAGGATCGAGACTTTTAAAGCCGTATGCGCAAGCCTTGAAGAGGACGCGCCTGATCTGGAAGATAACTCTACCGTAGCAGTAACAGATACCATTCTCTGGTTTAATGCCACACATGCTGTTTTGACAAGAGAAAATGCATGGGATGAGACGATTTTTGGAGAACTGCCGGCAAATGCAGACAGCCAGGTTATCGAGCAGCAGCTTTTAGAGGAATGGTGGGAGGTAACAGACCGCCAGAGCGCAGATGAGACCATGGACTGGCTGCTGAATGAGGGACATCGTTACCAGTTTAATGATGACATGAACTACTATAGCAATGAAGGCGGACTTGCGTCATTGGAAGAGGACGATAAAGCAGAATATTTGTATGAAAACTTTGAATGCACGGAGGAAGAAGCAAAGGAGATCGCAGAATGGCATAATCTGTATGAGGCAAATGGAGAAAAGACCATTGCAGGCTGGGATTACAGCCGCGCTATGTCATTGCTGGGCTATTACTACATCGCAGGCTACTATTCAGAAACAGAGGCTTTGGATAAATCTCTGGAGGTAGCAGCACAGATCCAGAGCACCTTTACTTCATGGGATGAATTTATGGAAAGCTATTTTGCCGGCTATGAATACTGGTCGGATGAAAGCAGCGATGAAAGACGTGGGATCTATGAGGAATTAAAAGCAGAAGCTGGAAGCATTTATGATATTGATTTTGGCATGACACTGGAAAAAAGCTGGTAGGAGACAGGCATAGCTCTGATAAAAGTCAGAAGGAGCTATTTTCCCCGGGCTGCATTTAAGCGGACTGGGGAGGATAGGTACTTCTGGCTTTTTATTTTAAAGGAATTTTCAGAGGAAGGAATTTTCTCAAATCCTCCTTATGAAAAATATTGCAAAATATGATGCCCTATGATACAATGGGGGCAACGGACAATGATAAAAAAATAACAATCATTGAAAACCTTATAAACAGGCACTTTATAAAACTTTATAAGACGGAGGAAAATTAAATGGCAAAGAAAGTAGTTTTAGCAGGCGCTTGCCGTACTGCAATCGGAACTATGGGTGGTTCCCTCAGCACAACACCGGCTGTTGAGCTTGGAGCTATCGTAATCAAGGAAGCATTAAACAGAGCAGGAGTTGCACCGGAGCAGGTTGATCATGTATACATGGGATGCGTTATCCAGGCAGGTCTTGGACAGAACGTAGCACGTCAGGCTTCCATCAAAGCAGGTCTTCCGATCGAAGTACCGGCTGTTACTGCCAATGTTGTATGCGGTTCCGGTCTGAACTGTGTAAATATGGCTGCACAGATGATCATTGCAGGAGATGCAGACATCGTTGTTGCAGGCGGTATGGAAAACATGTCTATGGCACCGTATGCAGTTCCTCAGGGTCGTTTTGGTTATAGAATGAATAATGGTACTTTAGTAGATACCATGGTAAATGATGCATTATGGGATGCATTCAATGATTATCATATGATCATGACAGCAGACAATATCTGCAGAGAATGGGGACTTACCCGTGAAGAGCTGGATGAGTTTGCATTAAAGAGCCAGCAGAAAGCAGAAGCTGCTCAGAAATCCGGCGCATTCGATAATGAGATCGTTCCGGTAATGGTTAAGAAGAAAAAAGAAATGGTAGAGTTCAAGGTAGACGAGGGATCTCGTGCAGGTTCTACGATCGAAGGACTTCAGAAGCTTCGCCCGATCAACAAAGACGGATTTGTTACAGCAGGTAATGCTTCCGGTATCAACGATGGTGCAGCAGCAATCGTTGTTATGAGCGAAGAAAAAGCAAAAGAGCTGGGAATCAAACCGATGGCTACATGGGTAGGCGGAGCTCTTGCAGGTGTAAGACCGGAAGTTATGGGTATCGGACCGGTTGCATCTACAAAGAAAGTTATGGAAAAGACAGGCTACAAGATCGAAGATTTCGATATCATCGAAGCAAACGAAGCATTTGCAGCTCAGTCTGTAGCAGTAGGAAAAGACTTAGGAATCGATGTAGACAAACAGCTCAACCCCAACGGCGGTGCGATCGCACTGGGACATCCGGTAGGAGCTTCCGGATGCCGTATCTTAGTTACACTGCTTCATGAGATGCAGGCTAAGGGTGCTAAGAAGGGTCTTGCTACACTGTGTATCGGCGGCGGCATGGGCTGCTCTACGATCGTAGAAATGGATTAATCATTAATCAAAGATAGAAAAAGAATCGGATAAGGCAGAGTACCCCTCTGCCTGTCCGTGTGAAAAGGAGAAAACGCATGGATTTTATTTTATATGAACAAAAAGGTGCAACAGGCATTATCACGATCAACCGTGAAAAAGCATTAAATGCACTGAATTCTACTGTTTTGGAAGAATTAGACCAGACTCTGGATGCTGTAAATCTGGACGAAGTAAGATGCCTGATCTTAACAGGTGCAGGCTCCAAATCCTTCGTAGCAGGTGCTGATATCGGAGAAATGAGCACTCTGACAAAGGCAGAGGGCGAAGCATTCGGTAAAAAAGGAAATGATGTATTCCGTAAGCTGGAAACCTTCCCGATCCCTGTGATCGCTGCCATCAACGGTTTTGCACTGGGCGGCGGATGCGAGATCGCTATGAGCTGTGACATCAGAATCTGTTCTGACAATGCAGTGTTCGGACAGCCTGAGGTTGGTCTGGGCATCACACCGGGCTTTGGCGGAACACAGAGACTGGCACGTCTTGTGGGCGCAGGCATGGCAAAGCAGATGATCTATACAGCAAGAAATATCAAGGCAGAGGAAGCTTACAGAATCGGTCTTGTCAACGCTGTTTATACACAGGAAGAGCTGCTTCCGGCTGCTGAAAAGATGGCAGCAGGCATTGCAAAAAATGCTCCGATCGCTGTCCGCAACTGCAAGAAAGCGATCAATGATGGTCTGGATGCTTGCATGGATGAAGCGATCGTGATCGAAGAGAAATTATTCGGTGACTGCTTCGAAACAGAGGATCAGAAATATGGTATGGCATTTTTCCTTGACAAAAACAAAGAAAAGGTAAAAGAGCCTTTTAAAAACTGCTAATTTTTAATGAATCATATAAAACATATTTATTAAGGAGGATTACCATGAAGGTAGGTATTATTGGTGCAGGAACCATGGGACAGGGCATTGCAAAAGCATTTGCCCAGGTGGAAGGCTTTGAAGTAGCTCTCTGCGATATTAAGCAGGAGTGGGCTCAGGGCGGTAAAGACAAAATCGCAAAAGGCTATGCAAGACTTGTAGAAAAAGGCAAAATGACTCAGGAAGCAGTTGATGCCATCGTAGGAAGGATCACTCCTGGTCTGAAAGAAGATCTTTGCGCAGACTGCGATCTTGTAGTAGAAGCAGCATTTGAAAATATGGAAGTTAAGAAAACAACCTTTGGCGAACTGGACAAGATCTGCAAGCCGGAATGCATTTTCGCATCCAACACATCCAGTCTTTCCATTACAGAGATCGGAAACGGCTTAACACGTCCGATGATCGGTATGCATTTCTTCAATCCGGCAGACCGTATGAAGCTGGTAGAAGTAATTGCCGGCGTAAATACACCACAGGCAACAGTTGATGCGATCGTTAAGATCTCTGAAGAGATCGGCAAAACTCCGGTACAGGTAAATGAAGCAGCAGGCTTTGTAGTAAACCGTATTCTGATCCCGATGATCAACGAAGCAGCTTTCATCAAAATGGAGGGCGTTTCCGACATCGCTGGTATCGACTCTGCTATGAAGCTGGGTGCAAATCATCCGATGGGACCGTTGGAATTAGGTGATTTCGTAGGTCTGGATATCTGCCTTGCGATCATGGATGTTCTTTACAATGAAACAGGCGACAGCAAATATCGTGCATGCCCGCTGATCCGTAAAATGGTACGCGGCGGAAATCTTGGTGTTAAGAGCGGCAAAGGCTTCTATGTATACAATGCTGACAGAACAAAGACACCGGTTGATGCTCAGTAATCAAAACGCTGGATAGTCTAATATAAATAACTATATGGAGGAAATAAAATCATGGATTTCACTTTGAGCAAAGAACATGAAATGGCGAGAGCTTTATTTAAAGAATTCGCTGAAAAAGAAGTAAAGCCTCTGGCTCAGGAGGTAGATGAAACAGAAGTGTTCCCAAGAGGAACAGTTGAAAAAATGGCAAAGTATGGTTTCCTCGGTATTCCGGTTCCGAAGGAATACGGCGGACAGGGCTGCGACCCGTTAACATATGCTATGTGCGTAGAAGAGCTTTCTAAGGTTTGCGGTACAACAGGTGTTATTGTTTCTGCACATACATCTCTTTGCATTGACCCGATCATGACATACGGTACAGAAGAACAGAAGCAGAAATACGTTGTTCCCCTTGCAAAAGGCGAGAAGCTGGGTGCTTTCGGTCTGACAGAGCCGGGTGCAGGTACAGATGCACAGGGACAGCAGACAAAGGCTGTTTTAGACGGTGACGAATGGGTGATCAACGGAAGCAAATGCTTTATCACAAACGGTAAAGAAGCAGATGTTTATATCGTAATCGCTGTAACAGGCAAGGTAGAGAAACGCGGCAGAGTTCAGAAAGAAATTTCCGCATTTATCGTAGAAAAAGGAACACCGGGCTTCACATTCGGTACAAAAGAAAACAAAATGGGTATCCGCGGTTCATCCACATATGAACTGATCTTCACAGACTGCAGAATTCCGAAGGAAAATCTGTTGGGACAGAAGGGCAAAGGCTTTGCGATCGCTATGCATACTCTGGACGGCGGACGTATCGGTATCGCTGCTCAGGCACTTGGTATTGCAGAGGGCGCTCTGGAAACAACCATTAACTATGTAAAAGAAAGAAAACAGTTCGGACGTTCCATCGCTCAGTTCCAGAATACACAGTTCCAGTTAGCTGATATGGCAACAAAGGTTCAGGCTGCTCAGATGATGGTTTACAAAGCAGCTATGGCAAAGGCTACACAGAAGGTATATTCCGTAGAAGCAGCTATGGCAAAATTATATGCAGCAGAAGTTGCTATGGAAGTTACAACAAAATGCGTTCAGCTCCACGGCGGATACGGATACATCAGAGAATATGATGTAGAGCGTATGATGCGTGATGCTAAGATCACCGAGATCTACGAAGGTACAAGCGAAGTACAGCGTATGGTTATCAGTGGTTCCCTTTTAAAATAGCCGCGATAAGCAAATGAAAATCAAGGAAAAGCAGGAGACGTGCTGGCACGTCGGAATGCTTTGACGCAGATTTGAGGCGTAACGCGCACGAGGAAATGAACAAAATAAAAATAAGGAGAGAAAATACAATGAAAATCGTTGTTTGTATTAAACAGGTACCTGATACAAAGGGTGGCGTTAAGTTTAACCCGGACGGTACACTTGATAGAGCAGCAATGCTTGCAATCATGAACCCGGATGACAAAGCCGGTCTGGAAGCAGCACTGAGATTAAAAGATCAGTATGGTGCAGAAGTAACCGTACTGACAATGGGTCTGCCGAAGGCGACAGATGTACTTCGTGAAGCAATCGCTATGGGCGCTGACAAGGGTATCCTTGTTACTGACCGTGTACTTGGCGGTGCTGATACATGGGCTACTTCCACAACGATCGCTGGTGCGATCAGAAACCTTGAGTATGACCTGATCATCACAGGACGTCAGGCTATCGATGGAGATACGGCACAGGTTGGTCCTCAGATCGCAGAGCATCTTGGACTTCCGGTTATCTCCTATGCACAGGATATTAAGGTAGAAGGAGATAAGGTTGTTGTTGAGCGTCTGTATGATGACAGATATCATGTGATCGAAGCTCAGATGCCTTGTCTGATCACAGCACTTTCTGAATTAAATGAGCCGCGTTATATGACTCCGGGCGGAATCTTTGATGCTTGCAAAGCAGAGATCACAACATGGGGCAGAGCAGACTTAAAAGACGTTGAAGACTGCAACTTAGGTCTTGCTGGTTCTCCTACAAAGATCGCAAAAGCATCTGACAAGGTTCGTAAAGGTGCTGGAGAAAAAGTTGTTCCGGATTCACCGGACGATGCAGTTGCTTATATTGTTGGTAAACTCAAAGAGAAACATGTCATTTAATAAATAGGGTGGTGAAAAGAATGAACTTAGCAGAATATAAAGGCGTATATGTATTTGCACAGCAGGTTGATAATGAAATCAGCGGCATTGCATACGAATTACTTGGAAAAGCAAAAGAACTGGCTGCTCCTTTAGCAACCGAAGTAGTAGCTGTACTGATTGGTTCTGACGTAAAGGGACTGGCTGACTCTCTGGCAGAGTATGGTGCAGACAAGGTTATCGTAGTAGATGATCCAGAATTAAAAGAGTACAGAACAGAGCCTTATGCTCATGCACTCGCTTCCGTTATCAACGAGTACAAACCGGAAATTATGCTGGTTGGTGCAACAGCAATCGGAAGAGACTTAGGACCGACTGTATCTGCAAGAGTTGCAACAGGTTTGACAGCAGACTGTACTGTACTGGAAATCGGTGATTTCCCGTTAGTAGCAGTTCCTGGAAAAGAAGATGAGCAGAAGCACAATCAGCTTCTTATGACTCGTCCGGCATTCGGCGGAAACACAATCGCTACCATCGCATGCCCGAACACACGTCCTCAGATGGCAACCGTTCGTCCTGGTGTTATGCAGAAAATTGAGCCGATCAAAGGTGCAAAAGCAAATATTATTGAATTCAATCCTGGATTCACACCGAACAACAAATATGTAACCATCAAAGAGGTTGTAAAATCTCTGGCTAATACAGTTGACATCATGGACGCTAAGATCCTTGTATCCGGCGGACGTGGAGTTGGTACACCGGAAAACTTCAAGATCCTCGAGGATTTAGCAGAAGTGATCGGCGGTACTGTAAGCTGCTCCCGTGCAGTTGTAGATGCTGGCTGGAAGCCGCGTGATATTCAGGTTGGACAGACAGGTAAAACGGTTCGTCCGAACGTATACTTTGCAATCGGTATTTCCGGTGCTATCCAGCACGTTGCAGGTATGGAAGAATCTGATATCATCGTTGCGATCAACAAAGACGAAGATGCTCCGATCTTTGATGTAGCTGACTACGGTATCGTAGGTGATCTGAATAAGATCGTTCCTGCTTTAACTGCACAGTTAAAAGCAGAACTGGCTGCAAAATAATAAATGCAGGAATTCCTGCAAAATGTTTTGACAAACAATTTGATAAACAATAAGATGAACTGCCGTTGGTTTGACGGCAGTTCATTTTTTTATACCCTTTTCATTTTTATTACGGATATTGCAGAAAAAATATGGAAGCATACCAAATGATATGGCAGAAAGATGCTTTTAAAGAATTTCGATTATTTTGATGATCTTTTCCTTTTTTGCAATATCACAGGATTTTAGCAATCGTATAATTTCATTATCCAATGCTGCTGAGGGGTTATCATATTGACTGGATAATAAAGCATTCAAAGAAACCTTGGTATGTCTAAGCCGTTTGATCTTTTGTCCCAGCTGTTCGTAATTGATTTCGTACTGCAATAAACCATCCCTTTGCCTGTGTGAATCCAGTGGTAAGAAAGAATATTGCTCAACGAAAAATATATGCTATAATAATAACACAGATAACAATCTATAAGAGGATTTCATATGCAAAACAGGCAAAAAATAGCACTGGAATATGCGATAAAGTATCTCCATACGTCTGCAATCTCAAAACATATTTCAGACGTAATTCTTTATGGCAGTGTTGCGAGAGGAGAAGAACGCTTTAAAAGTGATGTGGATATTTTGATTATTTTACATGATGATTTTTTGGCAACATATGAAAACAAGAAAAATGTCCGGCATATTGTGTCCGATCTTGCTGATCCGTGGGAGACATTTGAAGCTGTAGAAAAAAAATATGGAAAAACAAAAAATGATCCACATGAGCTGGCAGAAACAGAAGCCAGAGTCATTACTAAAAAAAGATATGAAATGGCTGATGATACATTTTATAGGGCAATAAAAAGGGAAGGGATTTCCGTATGGACACATTAAAAACTTATTATGATTTTGCCGAGGACGATTATCAATATCTAAGAGAAGATTATGAGCGTGGTCGCATAGCAAATTACATGGCGGGAATGGCTCAAAATATTTGTGAAAGATATTTGAAGCATATTATAGATAAATATGTGCTTTCTAAGACTACAAATGAGGAATACGAAAAAAAAGAATATTTGCGTAAACACAGTCTAAATGCATTACTTAGATATATCAATGCAAATACAGATTTCCAAATTTCTAAGGAGCTATGTAAGACAATAAAAGAAGCAGATGGATATTATTTTAGCACAAGGTATCCCGGAGAAGAATCTGTACAAGTTGATAAAGAGGTTATTGAGGATTGTATGCATGCAGTAGAAGCATGCAGGACAACTGTCAAAAATATCATCAACTGTAAAGAACAGGAAGAAACAAAAATGCTTTCTGATAACGAAACGGTGGCTTTGGAAGTGAAAAAAATTTCCGCTGCTGCAAGTAAAAAAACTAGAGAAGAATGGGGGTGACATCCACGTGATGCCGCCCCTTTTTACTGCGTATTGGCTCATTTTTATTTAGGAGTCTTATTTTTAGCTTCTAATGAAACTTTTTTCAAAGCGATGGATAAGCTGACCATGATCCGTTTCAGGAAAATTCCAGAATAAAAGTGACTGAATGATGAAAATTTGTGGGGCTGTCGCTTTAACGAATAAAAATTCGTGAAGCGAACAGCCCCATTTTCTATAGAAATCATATTAAGTACAAATTACATTGATTAACTCGTTAAAAGAAGAGGACGGTGCTAAATGTATTGAAATTTTATTTCTGAGTATTGTAAAATATCAAATCTCCTGGCGTGCAGTTTAAAACAAAGCAAATGCGCGCCAGAATATCGGTATCTATTTTTTCAACATGTCCATGATACCATTTATTAATTACCTCAAAGCGAGTATTAACGGCTCTCGCCAAGGAATTCCTTGTGATGTGATTTGAATCCATAATCTCTTTTAAACGGATCTCAATCTGACCATAATTATTCAAATAAAAAAGTTCATTTTCCATCGAATCCCTCCTTAAAAATATACTATATAAAAAGTAACTTCTTGACGAACTACATATAAATAGTTACTATGTAGATAGTAAAAATACGAATGAGAAAGAGGATAAAAATGTCATTTACTACAATTCATTTTTTTGTTTTTTTGTGGATTGTATTTTTAATATATTGGAACATTCCACATAAATATCGTTGGCTTCTGCTTCTGATATCCAGTACATATTTCTACATGCAATGGAAGGTGAAATACTTAATCTGGATATTTTTTACGATCATTGTGTCCTATGTTTTTGGGCTTGTGGTTGAGAAGGAGAAGGATGAAAAAAGAAGAAAGCGGTATTTGCTGATCTCATGTGTGCTATGCCTGTCAGTCTTGTTTATTTTCAAATATTTTCACTTTTTTATGGATTCGGTGGGGATGATCAGTCATATTTTTGGAGTGGAATTGCCGGAGTTTATGCTGCCGCTGATTTTGCCAGTAGGAATTTCTTTTTATACCTTTCAGACAATGAGCTATGTGATCGATGTTTACAGAAGAGAAATTCCGGCAGAGCGGCACTTTGGAAATTATGCAGCCTATGTTCTTTTCTTTCCCCAGCTTGTAGCAGGCCCGATTGAAAGAAGCAGAAACTTTCTGCCTCAGATCAAAAAAGAAAAGGTATTTGATTATGAACAGGCAGCTTCTGGGCTGCGTCAGATGCTGTGGGGCTATTTTAAGAAAATTGTGATAGCCAATACGCTGGCTGTTTACGTGGATCTGATTTACGAGTCTTACGGAGTGTATGCATACAAGGGCTTTTCGCTGCTCCTTGTGGCGGTCATGTTTTCCTTTCAGATTTATTGCGATTTTTCAGGTTATTCAGATATAGCGATCGGTGCAGGAAAGCTTTTTGGCATTCATCTTATGGAAAATTTCAAGAGTCCTTATTTTTCGGAGAGTATAAAAGAATTCTGGTCAAGATGGCACATCTCATTGTCCTCTTGGATGCGGGATTATATTTATATTCCCCTGGGCGGAAACCGAAAAGGAAGCAGACGTACCTGCATCAATCTGCTGATCACTTTTTTGATCAGCGGCTTATGGCATGGAGCAGCATGGCATTATGTAGTCTGGGGAGGGCTGCACGGTGCAGGACAGATCGGCGAGAGACTGCTCGGTAGCAGACGAAGAAAAGAAAACAGAGATTTTGGCATGGGAAGATGGATCAGGATTTTGTTTACGTTTTCCTTTGTTACAGCAGGCTGGGTATTTTTTCGTGCCCTTGACACTGCTTCGGCATGCTATGTACTGACTCATCTGTTTTCTGGGATCACCTCCTTCAAGCACTATATTTATAGCGGACTTGTAGATTTGCAGCTAAGCTTTACAGATATTATAATGCTGGGCGGCTCAGTACTGGCACTCTTGGCAGTTGATTTTTATGCCCTGAGGGGAAATGCATTTATACAGATAAAAAGGCTGTCTGCTATAAAAAGATGGTTATTGTATTATGCGTGTTCTGGAATGATTCTTTACTATTTTTATCAGCAGACAGATGCAGTCCAGTTTATTTACTTTCAGTTCTAAGGAGACGGACTAACTATGAAAAAATTTATCATGCGGCTTTTTTGCTTTCTGCTTCCCATACTGGCAGTCGTTATGCCTATACTGCTGATCGGATGTATGACTGGTGAAATGACAAGCCTGAACTGGTCGATGGCAAAGCAGTGGAGAAAAAAAGAAAGTCTGGTCGGCATGGCATACAATGACGCAGAAGCGTATTATAAAATGAAAAATGCAAATCACTATCAGGCTGAGATCGTTGCATTGGGAACCTCAAGGGTGTTGGAATTTTCATCTGAATATTTTGTGGGAGATTTTTATAACTGCGGACGCGGAGTAACATACAATTTTGATGAATATAAGAATTTTCTGGAGAATTTAACATACACACCGGAGGTTATGATCCTTGGACTGGATCCGTGGGTATTTCATGATGGCTGGAATGAAGGCTGTCCAAGCTGGAATGAATACAAAAAGATTACTTATCATAAGAGAGAGAACATGGAAATCGTGCGTTCTCTGGTTGAGGCTTATCAGGCAGGAAAATGGGAACTTCATGATCTGAAAAATTATCCGGAAAATTGTGGTCTGAATGGAATCGTAAAAAACAATGGATACCGGTGGGATGGATCTTATTACTATGGCGAGGATTACAGAGATGCAGAGACCACATCAGAAAAGCGCTTAAGGGATACTTTTGACAGAATAAAGGTGGGAGAAGGCAGATTTGCCTGGGGAACGAAGGTCAGTGAAAGGACTCTTGCTTTGTTGGAGGAGCTTCTAAGCTACTGCAAAGCAGAAGGAATAGAAGTGATCGGCTTTTTTCCGCCTTTAGCGCCCTCTGTATATGCTGCAATGACAGAAAGTGAAAATTACACTTATGTAGCATCGCTTATGCAGGAAACCACGCCGCTGTTTACCCGGTATGGTTATCAGGTTTTTGATTATTTGGATGGAGAAAGTCTTGGCGTGAGCGATGAGGCTTTTATTGACGGCTTTCATGGAAGTGAGGTCGTTTATGGGCTGCTCATTCTGGATATGCTGCCTTCTTCAAAGCCCCTGCAAAAAATAATAGATGCAGCTCGCCTGCAGGAGCTGTATGAGCAGCGGTACAGTGAACTGACATTTACAATTCCCAGATAAATAATTGTATAAAAAAATCTGTCGTATTTTGAATTATACTTGCAGAATCTGGTTTTTTACTGTATCATAAAAAAGTAACGTTTAATTTCATTAGGAGGTTTATTATGAAAAGCAAAATTTTAAGCGTATTATTATGCGCAAGCATGGTTGCAGCTATGTTAGTAGGCTGCGGCGGCAAAACAGAAGAAGCTCCTGCAGCAGAAGCAGCTACAGAGGCAGCTGCAGAAGAAACAGAAGCTCCTGCAGAAGAAGCACAGGCTACCGCTTCTGATGCAAATGCAGAGGGCGGCTATGAGCTGGCACTTGTAACAGACTTAGGAACAATCGATGACAAATCCTTCAACCAGGGTGCTTGGGAAGGTATGAAGAAATATGCAGAGGAAAACGGTATTTCTTACAAATATTACCAGCCGCAGGAAGGTACAACAGACGCTTACATTGAGACGATCGGTCTTGCAATCGAAGGCGGCGCAAAGTTAGTTGTATGTCCTGGTTTCCTCTTTGAAGAGCCTGTATATGCTGTACAGGATCAGTATCCGGAAGTAAGCTTCATCCTGTTAGATGGTGAACCGCATGATGCAGATTACAACTATGCAACAAAAGAAAATGTTATGCCGATCTTATTCCAGGAGGATCAGGCTGGCTACCTTGCTGGTTATGCAGCAGTAAAGGATGGCAATACAAAGCTTGGTTTCATGGGCGGTATGGCAGTACCGGCAGTTATCCGTTATGGATACGGCTTCGTACAGGGTGCTGACGCAGCAGCTCAGGAAATGGGTGTTGATGTAGAAGTTATGTACAACTATACAGGTGCATTCGCAGCTACTCCTGAAGCTCAGGCTATGGCAGCAAGCTGGTATCAGAATGGTACAGAGATCGTATTCGGCTGCGGCGGTGCAGTTGGAAACTCTGTAATGGCAGCAGCAGAAGAAGCTGGTGCAAAGGTGATCGGTGTAGACGTTGACCAGTCTCCTGAATCTGAGACAGTTGTTACATCTGCTATGAAGCAGCTGAGTGTTTCTGTATACGATGGTGTAAAGGCTTTCTATGATGGTTCTTTCCCTGGCGGAAGCACAACTGTATTTACAGCAGCAAATGATGGTGTAGGACTTCCAATGGAAACATCCAAGTTTGAAGCATTTACACAGGCTGATTATGATGCATTATATGCAAAACTTTCTGCTGGCGAGATCGAGATCCAGAATGGAACAGATGACAGCACAACAGCAGATTTGACACTTGCAAAGACAACTGTTAATTTTGTAGAGTAATCAATGGCTGTACATTCAGCAAAATAAGCGGGGTGCCTTTTGGCACCCCATTTTTGACTATGGGGGATTTCATATGGATTATGTAATTGAAATGCTGAACATCACAAAGGAATTTCCTGGGATCATTGCCAATGATGACATTACCCTGCGTGTAAAACAGGGCGAGATCCATGCATTGCTGGGAGAAAATGGTGCCGGAAAATCTACACTTATGAGTGTGTTATTCGGTTTATATCAGCCGGAAAAGGGTGTAATTAAGATTAAGGGAAAAGAAGTAGCCATTAAAGGGCCGCTGGATGCCAATGCGCTCGGCATTGGTATGGTACACCAGCATTTTAAGCTGGTGCATAATTTTACCGTATTGCAGAATATCGTGCTTGGAATGGAGACCACCAAGGGCGGTTTGATACAGATGGCAGAAGCCAGAAAAAAGGTAGTAGCTTTAAGTGAAAAATATAATTTACTGGTAGATCCGGATGCGCTGATTTCCGATATTACAGTAGGAATGCAGCAAAGAGTTGAGATTTTGAAAATGTTATATCGTGACAACGATATTTTGATCTTTGATGAGCCGACAGCGGTGCTTACTCCGCAGGAAATTGATGAGCTGATGCAGATTATGAGGAATCTGGTAGCAGAGGGCAAGTCGATTTTGTTCATTACCCATAAATTAAATGAAATCAAGGCGGTGGCAGACAGGTGTACAGTACTGCGCCGCGGAAAATACATTGGAACGATCGATGTGGCAGAGACCGATAAGGAAACCATGTCGGAAATGATGGTAGGCCGTAAGGTAAATCTGACCGTTGAAAAATCCCAGGCAAAGCCAGGGGAAACGGTGCTTGCAGTAGAGGATGTCTGCGTAAAATCTGTTCGTGAGGGTCATACAAAGAATGTAGTGGATCATGTGAGCTTTCAGGTACGCAAGGGCGAGATCGTCTGCATTGCAGGAATTGACGGCAATGGTCAGACAGAGCTGGTACAGGCGATTACCGGACTGGGAAGCATGAATCAGGGCAGGATATTCTTAAATGGAGAGGATGTGACGAAAAAGTCGATCCGCCATAAGAATACCCATGGAATGTCCCACATTCCTGAGGACAGACATAAGCATGGTCTGGTGCTGGATTATAATCTGGCATACAATCTGGTGCTTCAGCAGTACTTTGAACCCCGCTTTTCTAAAAATGGATTTTTGAAAAAGGACAAGATCAATGAATATGCAGAAATGCTGATCGAAAAATATGATATCCGCAGTGGGCAGGGGCTGGAAACCATAGCCAGAAGTATGTCTGGCGGAAATCAGCAGAAAGCGATCGTTGCAAGAGAAATGATGAAGGAGCCGGATGTGCTTCTGGCTGTACAGCCTACCCGTGGTCTGGATGTAGGCGCGATCGAATATATCCATGAGCAGATCGTAGCCCAGCGTGATGCCGGAAGTGCGATCCTGCTGGTTTCTCTGGAGCTGGATGAGGTTATGAACTTGAGTGATCGTATTCTTGTTATCTTTGAGGGTGCGATAGTTGCAGAGCTGGATCCAAAGAAAACAACCGTACAGGAGCTGGGACTTTATATGGCAGGCTCTAAGAGAGAGGAGGTAAAGCAGAATGCGTAAAAAGAAATTTGACTATACTGGTGTACTTTCCTCTGTTTTTGCCATGATCATCGGCTTGCTGGTGGGCTTTGTGATTCTGATGATCTGCAATCCCCAGCAGGGTGTTCCGGGATTTCTGACAATTCTGTCAGGTGCATTTACCCATGGAGCAAAGGGGGTAGGACAGGTATTTTATTATTCCACCACCATTATCTTAACAGGTCTTTCTGTAGGCTTTGCCTTTAAAACAGGTTTATTTAACATTGGTGCCAGCGGTCAGTTTATCGTAGGCGGCTTCGGTGCAGTATACATAGGTATCATGTGTGAAAATCTGGGCAGCATACACTGGATCGTAGCACTTCTGGCAGGTGTTTTGCTGGGAGCTATCTGGGGTCTTGTGCCGGGTCTGTTAAAGGCATTTTTCAACGTAAATGAAGTTATTTCTGCGATCATGATGAATTATATCGGCATGTACGCAGTAAACTGGTTTGTAAAGAGCTATAAGCCGATTTTCAATAATATCCGTAACGAGAGTAAGCCGGTGCTGCATACAGCTGAAATCCCTAAGATGGGTCTGGATAAGCTGTTCCCGGAGTCCAGCATCAACGGCGGCTTTATCATTGCGGTGCTGGCAGTGCTTCTTGTATACGTTGTTCTGGAGAAGACCACCTTTGGCTATGAGCTGAAGGCAGTAGGCTTTAACCGCGATGCCAGCCGTTATGCCGGGATCAATGAAAAGAAAAGCATTGTTCTTTCCATGGTGATCGCAGGAGCGATCGCAGGTCTTGCAGGCGCTTGTCTGTATCTGGCAGGAACCGGAAAGCACATTGAGATCGTAGATGTGATTCCGGACGAAGGCTTTACCGGAATCTCCGTGGCGCTGCTGGGACTGTGCCACCCGATTGGAATTCTCTTCTCCGGTATTTTTATCGCATACCTGACAGCAGGCGGATTTTATTTACAACTGTTTGAGTTTTCGACAGAGATCATTGACATTATCGTAGCGATCATCATTTACTTCAGCGCCTTTGCACTGATCGTAAAGCTGCTGATCCAGAAATTTGGTAAGGGACGTGCCGAGAAGGCGCAGGCGGCTGCAGCCTCGCACGCAGCAGCGGATCAGGAGAAAGGAGGAAGCAGATCATGAGTGTAGTTTATTTTATTTTCCAACAGACGATGTTTTTTGCTATTCCTCTTTTAATCGTAGCACTGGGAGGTATGTTCTCGGAACGCAGCGGCGTTGTCAATATTGCCCTTGAGGGTATTATGTGTATGGGCGCTTTTACCAGTATCCTGTTTTTGAATCTGACCGGAGGCAGCATGAGCGGTCAGGGGCAGCTGCTGATCGCCATTTTGATCTCCATGGTGACAGGTGTGGTATTTTCTCTGTTTCATGGATATGCAGCGATCAATATGAAAGCAGATCAGACCATCAGTGGTACGGCACTGAATATGTTTGCTCCGGCATTTGCTATTTTCGTAGCAAGAATCATTCAGGGTGTACAGCAGATCCAGTTCTCCAATACCTTTCGTATTGAGTCCGTTCCGGTGCTGGGCAGTATACCGGTGATCGGTGATCTGTTTTTCAAAAATACCTATATCACTACCTATATTGGCATTGCCATTCTGGTAGTATCCTCGATCGTGCTGTACCGGACCAGCTTCGGACTCAGACTTCGTGCCTGCGGAGAGCATCCTCAGGCAGCAGATGCAGCAGGTGTAAACGTATACCGTATGCAGTACGCAGGAGTAATGATATCCGGTGCTCTTGGCGGTCTTGGGGGTCTGGTATTTGTAGTTCCTACCTCCACGAATTTCAATGCTACTGTTTCCGGCTACGGCTTTCTGGCGCTGGCAGTATTGATCTTTGGACAGTGGAAGCCAATGCGGATCATGTGGGCATCTTTGTTCTTTGGACTGACAAAGGCCATCGCAGCAGCTTATTCCGGTATCCCGTTTTTAAATAATCTGGGTATCCCAAGCTACCTGTACAAGATGATCCCTTACATCGCTACCCTGATCGTACTTATTTTTACATCCAAGAATTCCCAGGCACCCCGTGCCAGCGGTGTACCTTATGATAAGGGCGCACGTTAAAGCAGTATAATGATCTTTTTAAGAATTTTAAGAAGCGGCATGAGTGATCATGCCGCTTTTTCGAGGTAATATACTCAATTTTCTTTTTGCCTTCAACTGAGTAATTGTTCCATCCTTATCTGACGAGCTTTGTTTTAGTTTAGAACTGCCACGATTATATTTTTTTGATCTGGTCTATCGCATATAGCGGCAGATTGATGAGCCACTTTTCTTTTTTATAGTCTGCCATGGATGTACGGACAGAAACTTCGGGAGAAAACTTTTCCTGATAGGTTTTTAAGCTCTTTGCTCTAAGGTTTACTTCTGCTTTTACTTCAACAGGAATAATCAATTCACCCGTATCAACAACAAAGTCAACTTCGCAAGAACCTCTGTCATTTGTATAGTAATAAACATCTAAGTCCTGGAGGAGCTTTAATTGCTGACAAACGTACTGCTCTGTAAGAGCACCCTTGAACTCAACAAAAAGGTCGTTTC
>CAYMEZ010000023.1:0-38418 GCA_964389835.1 uncultured Lachnospiraceae bacterium
AAAAAAGAGAAATACTTACTGCACATGAGGTGCAGCTGACGTGCGATATATCTATAGATTTAGTATAGAGGTGGTTGTGGACTGTGTCAACCACCAGCAAGAGAAAAAATGCGAACCGAAAAATGCGAACGCAATTTTATAGGCATATAGGGATTCTGTGCGCCTGTGCAAATGGTTCATAATACCCATTTACAGATACTCTGATTTGGAGTAAAATATGCGAAATATCATGTGTGTACTGCTGCGCTGTGATACATTACTGCATTACCATAGAAGCACACTATGTTATTGCATTGCGACTATGCTGGCGCAGCAAACCGCGCCGCGCCCTGCATCACGCGCGCCTGCTTTCTGAAAAATGCATTTGATTTTCTACGCTTGATTCTTTAAGAAAATTTAATTGATTTTTAAACGCAGTTTACTGCGCTTGTGGTATAATAAGGTAACACCGGAGCTTAGATTTGAAACTGATGACCGGAAGGTCAGCTTATAATGGTACAGCGGCTATTTTTCAGACACATATTACTGCTGATATTGTCGTGCTGACTGTTAGTAGCCGCCGGCAGTCGTTAGTAGCTGTTAGTAGCCGCCGGCAGTCATTGGCAGCAGGTAGTTATGATCGGTCAGGAGGAGGAGAAAACCCAGATGAAAGGAACAAAATGGATGATACTTTTATGTGCCGCGATGTTATCCTGCGGCATGACAGTCAGTGCAGCGCCCTTTGATCCTGCATATTATGCAGCCCAGAACCCGGATGTAGTACAGGCAGTGGGAGAGGACGAGGCAGCGCTGGAGCTGCATTATAGTACCTTTGGCGCAGCCGAGGGACGCGCAGCAAATGCTCAGGAGGCAGTAGCCCTGAATGCAAAAACCCCTGTCAGCTTTGAAGAATTTGACCCTGCATATTATGCAGAACAGAATCCGGATGTGACAGTCCTTTTGGGCACAGACCCGGCAGCCTTGTATGCTCACTATGTATTGTTCGGCGCAGCCGAGGGACGTCTGCCCAAAGCACCAGAGGTGGTAGATCCTTATGCAAGATTTGCTTCCTCTGATACCGGCAGCAGATCCTCCAGACACTCAGACGATGATGACGATGATGATGATGAGGACAACTCCGGCAGCGCAGGCTCAGGAAGCGCAGGCTCGGGCAGCGGTTCAGGCTCAGGTTCATCTGGTACGACAACCCATGAACCTATATGGGGCGATTGGAAACCGACAGAGCTTGGAACTTCGGCAATATTTCACAAAAGAACATGTACTGTGGCTGGCTGCACAATATCGAGTCACACCGAAACAAACCCTTGTAGAGGTGTTCAATATGAATATAAGGATGGGACTTATCATACAAGAACATGTCCTACGTGTAACAGAGCTGATGTGACAGAGCATACAGTTACTTTTGCGAGTGATGCAGACCCGGGACACCATACCCTGAAATGTCAGAATTGTCGCGAGACTATTGTTGATAATGAAGCGTGCAAGACAACTGACGAATGGAAGATTTATTGGGGGAATGCTAAAAAATGTGGCAAGGTGTGTGTGATAAGTGAGTGGAATGCGGAACATATTGATGAATCAACCCTACAGGACCATGACCTGGATGAAACCGGCAGATGCAAACATTGTAACGAGCAGATTAGGTAACCATAATGAAGCTCAGGAACTATGATTCGTTATGAAGAGGAGGAAACGTAAATGAAAGGAACAAAATGGATGATACTTTTATGTGCCGCGATGCTCTCCTGCGGCATGACAGTCAGTGCAGCGCCCTTTGACCCTGCATATTATGCAGCCCAGAACCCGGACGTGGTACAGGCAGTGGGAGAGGATGAGGCAGCGCTGGAGCTGCATTATAGTACCTTTGGCGCAGCCGAGGGACGTGCAGCAAATGCCCAGGAGGCGGCTGACCGGAGCGCAGCAGCCCGGAATGCAAAAACCCCTGTCAGCTTTGAAGAATTTGATCCGGCATACTATGCAGAGCAGAATCCGGACGTAACAGCCCTTTTGGGCACAGACCCGGCAGCCTTATATGCTCATTATGTGATGTTCGGCGCAGCCGAAGGACGTGCCAGCAGCGCAGCGGAAGCGGCGGCAAACGAAAAGGCGGCGGAAGCATCCAGAGAGAATGCAAAGGCGGAGGAGAATCCTTATGCAAGGTTTGCTTCTTCTGCTACCAGCAGCTCCTCCAGGCACTCAGATGATGACGATGATGATGATGATGATGAGGATGACTCCAGCAGCGCTCCGGCACACATTGTTTATGATGAAAAGACTTATAAACCAGTTGACGATTACGCGGAAGAGAATCAGAAACATAACTGGTCTATGTGTAATGTAGAGAACTGTGAGGAGGATGGACACAGGGGAACTGAGGCTTGTACGATGGAACTTGTGCCGGAAGATGAAAACAATCACGTAAAAAAATGTACCAAATGCGGTGGCTTGGGTGAGCGTGATGCTCATGCCTCCAACTGGGGCGCAAAAATAGAGGGTGACACGCCACAGCATCAGAGAAAATGCCCGACCTGCGATTATGAAGGGGAATGGGTGGATTGTGACTGGTATATAGGTCTCGCAAATAGTAGATGCGCTAGGATGTGTAAAGTGCATGGTAGGATAGATGATTACCAACATACTGAGGCTGACTGGGATGAGAATGGAAAGTGTATACATAATTCTGGATGCAACGTGAAAAGAGGTTAACCCAGACCCGTAATACCCTTTCTCTGTCAGGACTGACACAGGAGTGGTCTGCTTACTTGGAAAATATATTGTTATTCATTATGCTTCATGATGAATAGGAATGATGATCGGGAGGAAACTAAATTGAAAGGAACAAAATGGATGATACTTTTATGTGCCGCGATGCTATCCTGCGGCATGACAGTCAGTGCAGCGCCCTTTGACCCTGCATATTATGCAGCCCAGAACCCGGACGTGGTACAGGCAGTGGGAGAGGATGAGGCAGCGCTGGAGCTGCATTATAGTACCTTTGGCGCAGCCGAGGGACGTGCAGCAAATGCCCAGGAGGCGGCTGACCGGAGCGCAGCAGCCCGGAATGCAAAAACCCCTGTCAGCTTTGAAGAATTTGATCCGGCATACTATGCAGAGCAGAATCCGGACGTAACAGCCCTTTTGGGCACAGACCCGTCAGCCTTGTATGCTCACTATGTATTGTTTGGTGCAGCTGAGGGACGTCTGCCCAAAGCACCAGAGGTGGTAGATCCTTATGCGAGATTTGCTTCTTCTGATTCCGGCAGCAGATCCTCCAGGCACTCAGATGACGATGATGACGACAACTCCAGCAGCACAGGCTCGGGCAGCGGTTCCGGCTCCGGCAGCAGCTCAGGCTCAGGCAGTGCCCAGGAACATATTGTTTATGCTCCTCCCCGATATGAAAAGGATACTCAGACGGCGGATTCACATTTTGTGTATTACTGCAGTATAGCGAACTGTAGGGAGACTGGACACGGAAGAAAGTTTGAATGGTGCAGCGGAGCGAGTAGTGTGGTGGATGACGACAAGCACCATATAGTGTGTGACAAATGTGGGCGAGATCAGGATGTTTCACATTCTATTAGCACTAACCCGGTCACGGGTGCAAAGAAACATAGAAGGGAGTGTTCGGTATGCAACTATAAAGGACCGGAGGAGCCGTGTGATTTTGAACGCAGGGGGTATTCTTCTAGAAAGGGAGTTTGCTGGGCGAGCTGTAGGGTATGTAGTGATCAAATAAATTACGAGCATACAGAGGATGATTGGGATGATAATGGAAAATGCAAGCTCTCTGATCAATGCCAAGCCACCCGAAGTAATCCTTTCCCAAATGGAAAGTGACTTTTTCTTTCCTGACAGGGACTGACACAGGAGCAGCTTTGTTTACAGCCCGGCGGCTGGCTGGCAAAAGTGCCCGGAACATTCAGAGTGCCCGGAAGACTCAGAGCGTTCAGAGGCTCAGGACAGCGCGCTTCCACCGCAGTCAGATAAAGCTTTGAAAGGAAAATAAGCGGAAGTTAAAAAATATGATGAGAAAAAGGGATGCCTGAAGCGGTAACAGGTATCCCTTTTTTCTGGGCAGATTTTCAGGAAAGCGGCTGCCGGAACAGTTGAAAAAGCGATAGCAGGGCGCTGGGAAAATCGGGGAGCTGTCTGAAGAAATGAGGAGTGCCCCGACACTCAGAGAGCACCGGGGCTATTATGAAAAAATTTATCTATATGTGTTTTGAATGTCTGTGAGACCATCCTCTGGTCTGATTTTTGTCTGTGTCTTGATTTGATCTTCTTGATAAATGCAGTATATCAGATAAATATGAACAAAATATGAACAAAATGTAACGGTATAGTAAAAAAACATAAAATTGTGAAAAATAGAAAATAATACATGTGCAATATGCACAAACACATTATAAGGAAATCAGTAAAAATGGCAGGTGGAGAAACCTGACATTCGGATCGGAATGGTTGTCAACCTCACGCAAAAATGATAAAATAAACAGAGCTGTAAACGTAAAACAGAACAGGAAAAAGGTATGGGATTCGGAGGAAGATGGATGGACAATTTTATGGATAAGCTGGCGCAGCGCTTTAATGCTCAGGAGATCATTAAGGCAAATTCCCATGCAGAGGCACAGGAGATGGGCAGGCTGCGGGAACAGCTGCGGGCATATGATGAGTGCTTACAGGAGATGCGCAGGCTAAATCTGAAAAATGTGGAGATGACCGGGGAAGCGCAGCAGCTGATGAAACAGGCAGATGTGGCGGCGCAGCAGGCAAATGCCCAGACAAAGCAGCTGCATATTCTGACAGAACAGATGAGTCAGCTGACAGACCAGGCGCTCAGAGCTCTTAAGGAGGAGCGCGGACGGGACAATGAAAAGCTGGATGAGGCACTGACAAAGCTGCAGGAGGAGCTGACAAAGCAGCAGCAGGCGGTGCAGGAAAGGGAAGAGAAGCTGTCGAAGACCTGTGAGCAGTTGTCAGAGGCAGGAAGCGGACTGGAGGAGCTTGTTCATAAGGAGTGTGTCAAGGTGTACCGCAATGTGCAGGCGGTACTGACGGATGAACTGAAAAACCAGTCAAAGGAGCTGACAGACAGCCTGACCCCTAAGCCAAGGAGCAGGGCAGGGCTGTATGTGCTGCTGGTGCTTACCTTGCTGGCAAGTCTGGGCAGTCTGGGCGTGTCGCTGGCACAACTTTTTGGTATTTTATAAGGAAGGATGTTTTACATATATGGGAAAGCAAATCTGGAAACCGGGCAATATGTTATATCCCCTGCCTGTGGTGCTGGTCAGCGCAGCCTCAGGGGACGGCAGGAAGAATCTGTTTACTGTGGCATGGACAGGCACGATCTGTTCAGATCCGCCCATGGTGTCGATCTCTGTCAGACCGGAGCGGTATTCCTATGATATGATCCGGGAAAGCGGCGAGTTTGTCATCAATTTAACAACAGAGAAGCTGGCATTTGCCACAGACTATTGCGGTGTCAGAAGCGGCAGGGATGTGGACAAATGGAAGGAAATGGGGCTGACTCCCGTAAGGGGTACTTTGGGAAAGGCACCCATGGTAAAGGAAAGCCCGGTAAATATTGAGTGCCGGGTAACAGAGGTAAAAGAGCTGGGGACACATCATATGTTTCTGGCAGAGGTAGCTGCTGTACATGCAGATGAAGCCTACATGGATGAAAAGGGCAGATTTGATCTGGCAAAGGCACAGCCTATCGTATACTCCCACGGCACCTATTATACAGTGGGCAGACCGCTTGGCACCTTTGGCTACAGCGTGCGCAAAAAATAAAGAGAGACAGAGCCGGGATGTGTGTAACATTCCGGCTTTATTCATCGGTAAAATGCTGTTTGCTATCCTTCTGCCGCTCTAACAGGCTGCCTCTGATGACGGCATCTTCGCCAAAACGCTGGCGGATCGCATCGATGGCAGCATCCAGACGGTGCTGCTTTTCTGCATTGGGACGAAGGGAGTTTGGGGACAGTCCCTGCTCCAGCTCAAAAAGGGACAGCTGCACCGGCTCAGAGGCAAGACAGAGTCTGGCGGTGCGTACCCCCAGCAGGCGGATGGGAGCATGATCCCAGGTCTCCTCAAAGAGCCTGCAGGCAGTTTCGTAGAGGATATTGGCAGAGTCAGCAGGACTGCTCAGAGTAGTCTGATGGGAAATGGTCTGAAAATCGGCATATTTGATCTCAATGCTGACCATCTGTGCCTTCTGTCCCTCTGCCCGCAGCCGGGAGGCAACAGACTCTGACAGGGACAAAAGGGTTCTTCTGGCATCCTCTGCTCTGGTGATGTCCTTTCGCAGGGTAATGGAGTTGCCGATCCCCTTTGCCTTTGCCGGCTCGGATAAAACCTGGGAAGCATCTATGCCATTGGCATATTCCCACAACAGTCTGCCGTGGCTTTTCAGATGTGCTTCTAAGATAGAAGGATCGGTATGTGCCAGATCTCCTATGGTCAGGATCTCTAATTTGCGCAGAGCATTGGTGCTTGCCCTGCCGCACATAAATAAAGAAGAAACAGGCAGCTGCCACAGCTTTTTTTCGATCTCCCAGGAGAAAAGGGTGTGGGTCAGGTTGGGCTTTTTAAAATCTGAAGCCATTTTTGCCAGCACCTTCCGGTCAGAGATCCCTACATTTACCGTAAAGCCAAACTGGCTCTGGATGGACTGACGGATGTGGTCGGCGCAGGCTATGGGCGAGGGATAAAGGGAAGCAATGGAGGTATAGTCCATGTAACATTCGTCCACGCTGACCTGCTCAATATCGGGGCAGATGCCTGCCAGATATTCCATCAAGGCACGGGAACGGCGGATATACAGCTCATGATCCGGCGGTGCCATGACCAGAGTAGGACATTTTCGGAAGGCATTTACCACCGGCTCTCCGGTCTGGATGCCGTATTTTTTGGCAGGGATGGATTTGGCTAAGACCACGCCGTGACGCTTTTGCATATCGCCGCCGATGATGGAGGGGATCAGACGCAGGTCGGTAGGCTCGCCTTCCTTCAGACGCTGCAGGGCAGTCCAGCTCAGATATGCAGAATTTACGTCAATGTGAAAAATTACCGGCTCCATAAAGCTTCCCTCCTGTTTTAAATCTATTTTACCCCAGGGAAATTTCTTTACAAGTAAAATATTAGCTGTTAGAATGATTCTGTTATGAAAATGTCAGATACAGTGGGAAGAAGGAAAAAAATAAATTGGGCAGTTTTAAAGGGCATGGGGCTGGCAATCATTGTCAGTGCTTTTTTGCTGCCCTGTTACAATAAGCCGGTCAGCATGGGAGATACTATGTTTTATATCTCCTTAAATGGCGTGCCGGTGGGCTGCAGCGCTGCGCCGGATGCAGAGGACTATGTCCGTCAGGCAAGGCGGCGGATCGCCAGTGGGCGTGATGATCTGGTAATGCTGGACGTGCAGGTGTCTGTGCAGGGACAGGAGGCGCTTTTTGGCAGGGTAGATACTAAGGAGACCATCATTGACAATATGGTGCGCGTGATGCAGGACAGTGAGCTTGCGACCCTGCACCGCTCTTATACAGTGAAGATCAATGATTTTACTACCAATCTGGCAAGCTCAGAAGAGGTGCTGACCCTGCTGGATGCAGTTCTGGATAAATATGATACGCAGGATAATTACAGTGCCCATCTGATCACAGACCCTAGCCGGGAATTAAATGTGCTGACCACCCAGATCACCAACCGGGAGCAGGAGCGGCAGGCAGAACGGGAGGCAGAGGATTTTCACAGGGAGCTTGGACTGGATGCCTATATGGATCATGTGCTGGAGGAGATCGAGCCAGATCGGGAAAAGGAATTTTCCGAATATGAAACAGGACTGATCTCTCTGGCTTACGGAGATACCGTAGAGGTGGTAGAGGCATATCTGCCCAGAGAAGAACTGACACCAGTGTCAGAAGCTATTGAGCAGGTTACCAAGGAGCAGGAGAAAAACAAGATCTACGAGGTGGTGGCAGGAGATACCCTTTCCCAGATCGCCCAGGATAATGGACTGTCCATGGAAAAGCTCATTGCCATCAATCCTTCCATTGAAAGCGAGACCTCAACGATCCGTATCGGGGACGAGATCATCGTTACCTCGCCTGAACCGGAGCTTTCAGTGATCCGGCAGGAGCAGCTTTATTATGAAGAGGATTATGATGCGGATATTATTTATATTGACAATGACGACTGGTATACCACGGACAAGGTGACCAGAAAGGAACCATCCGCAGGGCACAGAAAGGTAGTTTCGGTCATTACCTACCGCAATGATATGGAGGTAAGCCGGGAGATCCAGAAGGAAGAGGTTACCATTCCGGCAGTTGCCAAGGTAGTAGAGAGGGGCACGAAGATACCGCCTACTTATATCAGACCGGTTTCAGGAGGCAGGCTGTCCTCCGGCTTTGGCGGCAGGAAGGCACCGACTAAGGGAGCGTCCACCTATCACAAGGGAGTTGACTGGGCTGTGCCTACAGGAACGGCTGTTATGGCATCCTCCGGCGGCACTATCACCAAGGCAGGCTGGGGCAGCGGCTATGGCTATGTGGTCTATATCGATCATGGCGATGGCAGACAGACCCGTTATGCCCATTTGAGCAAGGTGTTAGTCAAGGCAGGACAAAAGGTGGTACAGGGGCAGAAGATCGCCCTCAGCGGCAATACCGGCAGGAGCACAGGCCCTCATCTGCACTTTGAGATCCTGATCAACGGTGGACAGGTAAACCCCTTAAATCATTTGAGCTAGTCGAAAAATCTCGGTAAATGACAGCTTCTCCTGACTTTACAAATGAGAGAAATGTGTTATACTTTTTATAATTTAGAATAGCAGAGGTTAAATAATGGAACAGTACGCGATCAAGGGCGGAAATCCGCTGGTGGGAGAGGTAGAGATCGGCGGCGCGAA
Source organism: uncultured Lachnospiraceae bacterium (assembly GCA_964389835.1). Lineage (GTDB taxonomy): Bacteria > Bacillota > Clostridia > Lachnospirales > Lachnospiraceae > VSOB01. The sequence goes on from CAYMEZ010000023.1 coordinate 8,915, forward strand.
AAATGCTGCGCTTGCCATTCTGGCTGCTTCCGTGATGACGGATGAAACCGTATTAATAGAAAATATGCCTGATGTGCGGGACACCAATGTGCTGCTGCAGGCGATCGCCAGCATTGGCGGCATTGTAGAACGGATCGACAGGCACACCGTTAAGATCAATGGCTCACAGATCCACAATCTTGTGATCGATGGCGATTATATCAAAAAAATACGTGCCTCCTATTATCTTTTGGGAGCACTTTTAGGAAAATATAAAAAGGCAGAGGTGGCATTGCCGGGCGGCTGCAATATCGGCAGCAGACCCATCGACCAGCACATCAAGGGCTTCCGGGCACTTGGGGCAAAGGTAAATATCGCCCACGGTCTGATCATTGCAGAGGCACAGAAGCTGGCTGGAAACCATATCTATATGGACGTGGTAACGGTAGGCGCTACCATCAATGTGATGATGGCAGCAGTGATGGCAGAAGGCCAGACCATCATTGAAAATGCAGCAAAAGAGCCTCATGTAGTAGATCTGGCAAACTTTTTAAACAGCATGGGGGCAAATATCAAGGGCGCAGGTACAGATGTGATCCGTATCAAGGGCGTGTCCAGACTCCATAAAACTGAATATACCATTATCCCCGACCAGATTGAGGCAGGGACCTTTATGTTCGCAGCAGCAGTGACAAAGGGCGACATTACAGTGAAAAATGTGATCCCCAAGCATCTGGAGTCCATCAGTGCCAAGCTGCTGGAGATCGGCTGCGAGGTAGAGGAATCAGATGATGCGGTGCGTGTGGTGGCATCCAGACGGCTGTCCCATACTCACGTCAAGACGCTGCCTTATCCGGGCTTTCCCACAGATATGCAGCCCCAGATCGCAGTTGCACTGGGCCTGTCTAAGGGGACCAGCATTGTAACAGAGAGCATTTTTGAAAATCGTTTCAAATATGTAGATGAGCTGACCCGCATGGGGGCAAGCATCAAGGTAGAGAGCAATACGGCGATCATTGACGGCGTGGACAGATACACCGGCGCAAGCATTACGGCACCGGATCTGCGTGCCGGAGCAGCACTGGTGCTGGCAGGACTGGCAGCAGAGGGCTTTACCACCATTGATGAGATCCGTTACATTGAAAGAGGCTATGAGGATTTCCCTCAGAAGTTGCAGAATCTGGGTGCCCACATTGAGCTTGTGGACACAGAAAAGGCACTGCAGAAGTTTAAGCTGCGGGTAGGATAAAGAAAAAGCCGCGCAAAAGGCGCATAGGCATAAAAAAGCCGCGGCAGGCTGGTACCGCGGCAGGAGCTGTCAGATCAGCTTTTCGATGGTCAGCTCCGGTTGCTTGAGCAGATCCACATATTCTTTCCCGACCTGAACGGTGGGGCAGGAAAATTTATCCTTGTTGATATAGACGATAGTTCCCTCTCTGCCGTCACTGAGACGGACGGTATTGAGCAGGTAGGAGTTGGCGATGTTCTCTAAAAAGGTCATCAGATATTTAGGAGAATATTTCTGGTAGCCGTCAGCCTCCAAAAGGGAGATCACGTCAAAGGGACAGACCGCTTCCCGGTAGGCTCTGGCAGAGGTCATGGCATCGTATACGTCTGCGATCCCCACCAGTGAAGCAAGGGGAGGGATGTTTTCTCCCACAAGCCCCAGCGGATAGCCGGAGCCGTCATATCGCTCATGGTGCATCAGTGCAGCGTTGCAGATACGGGAGTCCACATTTGCCTTGTGGAGCTTCTGATAGCCCTTTACCGCATGGGTTTTTACGATCTCATATTCTTCGGGAGTGAGCGCTCCCGTCTTTTTAAGGATTTCCTCGGGAATCATCATCTTGCCAATATCATGGAGCAGACCACAGAGTGTAGCAGTCTTGATATCCTCTTCAGAAAAATGCAGCCAGCCGGCAAATACGTTGCAGATCAGTGCCACGTTGATGTTGTGTATGTAGGTGGCATCGTCATAGCTGCGCAGATTGGTCAGCATATCAAAAAGATTGATCCTATGGCTGTCGACCTGCAGCAGGGACAGGGTATCTGTCAGAAGCGCATCTGTATCTATGGGAGCGTCCTGACCGATCACGTCCTTTAAGGCTTTTTTGAAAATGGATACATGCTCTGAATATTTTCCGGAAAATTCCATGAATTCCTCTGAATTCTGGATGCGCTCTGCAAAGGTCTCCGGCTTTTTGCTGGGCTTTACCGCCTCCTGCTCGCTCTTTGCGATCTTAACAGAATAAATGGAATAAAACTCCAGACGAGCGATGACCTTGGCTGTCAGCGGACAGCCTGCCGGAAGGAGCAGCCGGGATGTGCCCGGTATGTAAATGTCCGCAGCGGTGATCATTCCCGGATATAAATCTGAAATTGCTATCTGTGGCATAACAGTCCCCTCTTTTTGAAAATTTGTAAAATGCAGAAGGTATTATACAAATGCACTTTGTCCCCATCCGCATTTGTGCAATAATTCCTGCAAAACCGATAAAAGTTGCGTCTATTTCCATTATATGAGCAGAGCGCGTGCTTGTCAATTATACATGTACGAAAGTACTGCTGTTTCTTGTCATTCTTGACATTTCTTGCAAAACCAAGCCCCTGCCGGGGATAGAGGATGAGCCTAAGGCAAATAATTCCGGCGAAAGCTGTTGACAAGCCGGATAAGTGGGTGTATCCTACAGTTGATGTAGCGAGATATAAAAATTCCATATTGACTATTTCTCTTATTCAGAGTGGTGGAGGTACATAGGACCTGTGAAGCCACGGCAACCCCATACGGAAGGTGCCAACCTGAGCGAGTGATCGAACAATAAGAGGATTTGAGTATCAGACATATCAGGTCCGCTTATTTGTTTTACAAATAAGCGGCTTTTTCCTTTTACAGGAGCAAAAAAAGAAAATCACAAGGAGAAGATGAAAATGGAAAAACTGTTATTTACTTCCGAGTCCGTAACAGAAGGACATCCGGATAAAATGTGCGATGCCATTTCTGATGCGATTCTGGACGCACTGATGGAAAAAGACCCAATGAGCCGTGTGGCATGTGAAACGGCAACCTGTACAGGCTTTGTACTGGTAACAGGTGAGATCACTACAAATGCGTATGTAGACATTCCAAAGATCGTGCGTGATACGATCAAGGAGATCGGCTATGACAAATCCGAGTATGGCTTTGACGGCAATACCTGTGCAGTGCTGACTGCTATCGATGAGCAGTCCTCTGATATTGCAATGGGTGTGGACAAGGCACTGGAAGCAAAGGAAAACAGAATGTCAGATGAAGAGATCGAGGCGATCGGTGCCGGAGATCAGGGCATGATGTTTGGCTATGCAACAAACGAGACAGAGGAATATATGCCTTATCCTATTTCTCTTGCCCACAAGCTGGCATTGCAGCTGACAAAGGTAAGAAAAGACGGAACCTTAAAATATCTGCGTCCTGATGGAAAGAGTCAGGTGTCTGTAGAATATGACGAAAACGGAAAACCCAAGCGTCTGGAGGCTGTGGTGCTCTCTACCCAGCATGACGAGGATGTGACACAGGAGCAGATCCATGAGGACATTAAGAAATATGTATTTGCACCGGTGCTTCCCAAGGAGCTGATCGATGAGGAGACAAAATTCTTTATCAATCCCACAGGCCGTTTTGTGATCGGCGGACCCCACGGTGATGCAGGTCTGACCGGACGTAAGATCATTGTAGATACCTACGGCGGATATGCCCGTCACGGCGGCGGCGCATTCTCCGGCAAGGACTGCACAAAGGTAGACCGTTCTGCTGCTTATGCAGCACGTTATGTTGCCAAAAATCTTGTGGCAGCAGGACTTGCAGATAAATGTGAGATCCAGCTGTCCTATGCGATCGGTGTAGCACAGCCTACCTCCGTTATGGTAGATTCCTTCGGAACAGGAAAGGTGTCCGATGAAAAATTAGTAGAGATCGTTCGTGAAAACTTCGATCTGCGTCCGGCAGGCATTATCAAAATGCTGGATCTGCGCCGTCCGATTTACAAACAGACCGCAGCTTACGGGCATTTTGGACGCAATGACTTAGATCTGCCATGGGAGAAAACAGACAAGGCAGAGGAACTGAAAAAATATCTGTAAAAAATAAAAATAGCTGAGAGACTGTCGCTTCAACGGAGAGGATCTGTGAGGCGGCAGTTTTTTTATTTCATAGGAATTCACGCATAGGAAATCCCCCGAAACTTTTCGCAGATTTATTGTCAGTCAATCTGAAATGTAGTATAATATTTTCGGATTGGTTTTGAAGTAACGCAGCTCTTGTTATGGATTGAAAACTTGGAGATTCTATATGGAATTTTTTGATAAGACCAAAAACTTTATTTTGCAGGATGTAAAGAATGCCAACGAGACCAAACGGGCAGCAGTTATCACCCGGCTGTTTGCACTGATGATGTGTATTTACTTCCTTGTACAGGGAACTGCCATGATCGCATACGGAGAATGGCACTGCACGCTGATCTGTCTGCTCTGCCTTGTGGGATATGTGGCGAGCTTTTATTACACCTATCAGGATCGTACCCGGCTGACGATCTTATATACAGTGATCTCTACCATTGTCTGGGTGCTGCTTTGTGTTGTTTTATTTGGCTGGGAATGGGGTGCACAGCATTTTATCTTTGTACTGCTGGTCTTTTTCTTTGTGACCAGTCATGCGGTATCGATCCGCAAGCTGTGGACAGCTGCGGCGCTGTGCCTGATCCGTCTGGTGCTGTTCCAGTACAGCCGGATGTATGTGCCTATGATAGATCTGGAGGATGCTGCAGTGGTACTGCTTCAGTACATCAATACCGGGGCTATTTTCTGTATCATTACGATCATGCTGACCTTGTTTACCCAGGATTCTCTTGCCATGGAGCAGAAGCTGGTGCTGTACAATGCCAAGCTGCGGGAGGCATCCAGACGGGATCCGCTGACAGGACTTTATAACCGGCGTGCCATGCTGGAGTATCTGGAGGAGCTGATCGAGGGAACAAAGCGTCATGGCAGCTGGTTTAATGTAGCATTAGGCGATATTGATTTCTTTAAAAAGATCAATGATGGATATGGACACGAAGCAGGGGATGCTGTTTTAAAGCACATTGCAGAGCTGCTGTCAACCTATATGAAGGGCAAGGGCGCTGTTGCCAGATGGGGCGGAGAAGAGTTTTTGCTGGTATTTAAGGAGATCAATGGCGAGGAAGCAGCTGTTGAGCTGGAAAAGATCCGCTCTATGATAGAAAAATCCAGAGTTTCCTACAAGGGACAGGAGATCGCTGTGACCATGACCTTTGGTATAGATGAGTATAGCAGCAGTTATCCCATTGACTATACCATCAGCAGTGCAGATAAAAAGCTGTACATCGGAAAAGGAAAGGGCAGAAACAGGGTTATTTTCTGAAGAATGCCCGGCAGGGCTTTAGGAAAAGAGGTAGGAGAGACAGGGCATGGCATTTGCACACCTGCATGTCCACACAGAGTATTCTCTGCTGGATGGATCAAATAAGATTAAAGAATATGTAAAAAGAGTAAAAGAGCTGGGAATGGATAGTGCCGCCATCACTGACCACGGTGTCATGTATGGCGTCATTGATTTTTACAGGACAGCACGGGAGGCAGGGATCAAGCCGATCCTGGGCTGCGAGGTATATGTAGCGCCGGGTTCCAGATTTGACAAGGAGCTGACAGGCGGCGAGGAACGGTATCATCATCTGGTGCTTCTGGCGGAAAATAATACAGGCTATGCCAATCTGATGAAGATTGTCAGCCGCGGCTTTACAGAGGGCTATTACTATAAGCCAAGGGTTGACATGGAGGTATTAGAGCAGTTTCATGAGGGGGTTATAGCCCTTTCGGCGTGTCTGGCAGGAGAGGTGCAGCGCTATATTGCCAAGGGCTTGATCTCGGAAGCGGAAAAGGCGGCAAAAAAATATGAGGCATGCTTTGGCAGGGGCAATTATTTTTTGGAATTGCAGGATCATGGCATACCGGAGCAGAAGCTGGTCAATATGGAGCTGATGAAAATGAGCCAGCATCTGGGGATCCCTCTGGTGGTGACCAATGATGTGCACTATACCTATGCAGAGGATGTTAAGCCTCATGATATCCTGCTGTGCATCCAGACAGGGAAAAAGCTGGCTGACGAGGATCGTATGCGTTATGAGGGCGGTCAGTATTATGTGAAAAGTGAAGAGGAAATGAAGGGGCTGTTTCCCTATGCCTGGGAAGCAGTGGAAAATACCCAGCGGATCGCTGACCGGTGCAATGTAGAGATCGAATTTGGTGTGACCAAGCTGCCAAAATATGAAGTGCCGGAGGGCTTTACCTCATGGACGTACCTGAACCGTCTTTGCTATGAGGGACTGGCAGAGAGGTATCCGGACTGTGATCTGGAGCAGGAGCTATCTGGGCTTGGCATGAGTCTGAGGGCAAGGCTTGACTATGAGCTGGATGTGATCCGGAATATGGGATATGTGGATTATTTCCTGATCGTGTGGGATTTTATCAATTATGCCAAAAGCAATGGTATACCGGTAGGACCGGGCAGAGGCAGCGCCGCAGGCAGCATTGTTTCTTATTGCCTGCGGATCACAGATATCGACCCCATCAGGTATAATCTTTTGTTTGAACGGTTTTTAAATCCAGAGCGTGTTTCCATGCCGGATATTGATATTGATTTCTGCTATGAACGGCGGCAGGAGGTAATCGATTATGTGGGCCGCAAGTACGGCAAGGATAAGGTGGTACAGATCGTTACCTTTGGTACGCTGGCGGCAAAGGGTGTGATCCGTGATGTGGGACGTGTTATGGATCTGCCCTATAATTATGTGGATTCCATTGCAAAGATGGTTCCCAATGAGTTAAATATTACCATTGACAGGGCGCTGGAGCTCAATCCGGAGCTGCGCAGTCTGTACGAGGGTGATGAGCAGGTACATGAGCTGCTTGATATGTGCCGGCGTTTAGAGGGACTGCCCAGACACAGCTCCATGCATGCAGCAGGCGTGGTGATCTGCCAGAAGAGTGCAGATGAGTTTGTGCCTCTTTCCAGAGGCTCAGACGGTTCTATTACCACCCAGTTTACCATGACGACTCTGGAGGAGCTGGGACTGTTAAAAATGGATTTTCTGGGGCTGCGCACCCTGACAGTCATTGCCAATGCAGTAAAAAACATAAAGAAAAATACAGGGCTGAGCATTGATATGCATGCCATTGATTATGATGATGCAGCAGTGCTGGAGGCGATCGGAAGCGGAAAAAATGATGGTGTGTTCCAGCTGGAAAGCAGCGGCATGAAGAACTTTATGAAGGAGCTGAAGCCGCAGAATCTGGAGGATATCATTGCCGGGATTTCCCTGTACCGGCCCGGCCCTATGGATTTTATCCCCAAATATATCAAGGGAAAGAACAATCAGGATGCGATCACCTATTCCTGTCCCCAGCTGGAGCCGATCCTTGCGCCTACCTATGGCTGTATCGTGTATCAGGAGCAGGTTATGCAGATCGTGCGGGATCTGGGCGGCTATACCCTTGGAAGAAGTGATCTGGTGCGCCGTGCCATGAGCAAAAAGAAGCAGGCGGTAATGGAAAAGGAACGTGCCAATTTCATTTTTGGCAACCCGGAGGAGGGCGTACCGGGCTGCGTGGCAAAGGGGATACCGGAGAGCACGGCAAGCCAGATCTATGATGACATGATGGATTTTGCCAAATATGCCTTCAACAAATCCCATGCAGCGTGCTATGCCGTGGTTTCTTATCAGACTGCGTGGCTGAAGCATTATTATCCGCTGGAATTTATGGCGGCACTTCTGACCTCTGTGATCGACAATACCAAAAAGGTATCGGAATATATCATGACCTGCCGCAGTATGGGGATTTCCATTCTGCCGCCGGATATTAATAGAGGAGAGGCAGATTTTTCTGTATCCGAGGGAGCGATCCGCTATGCGCTGACGGCGATCAAAAGCATCGGAAGAACAGTGATAGAAAATATTGTTGAAGAACGCAGGGTGCGTGGTCCATATAAAAACCTGAAGGATTTTGTGACACGCGTGTCAGAAACAGACCTGAATAAAAGAGGCGTGGAAAATCTGATCAAGGCAGGTGCCCTGGACAGTCTGGGAGGCACCCGCAAGCAGCTTATGAGCATCTATGTACAGGTCATGGATGGCATACAGCAGGATAAAAAGAACAGCATGGCAGGACAGCTGACCTTATTTGACCTTGCCGGCGAGGAGGAAAAGGAAAGCTATGACATCCCTCTGCCAAAGGTGGGAGAATATTCCAAGGAGATGCTGCTTGCCTTTGAAAAAGAGGTGCTGGGCATCTATATCAGCGGGCATCCGCTGGAGGAATATGAGTCTGTGTGGAAAAAGCATATCACAGCCACTACAGCGTCCTTTCTTCTGGATGAAGAAAACGGTGGGATTGGTCTGCAGGATGGCAGCAGTGTGGTGGCAGGCGGTATGATCACAGAGAAAAAGATCAAATATACCAAAAATGATAAGGTAATGGCATTTTTGCAGCTGGAGGATCTGGCAGGAAGCATAGAAGTCCTTGTATTTCCCAGAGATTATGAGAAAAATGCTGCCAAGCTGGTGGTGGATAATAAGGTGTTCATCAAAGGCAGGGTGTCTGTCGAGGAGGAAAAGGACGGCAAGCTGATCTGTGAGACGATCACAGCATTTGATGAGATTCCCAAAAATCTGTGGATCAAGTTTCCTACCATGGCAGCCTATGAGGCGGAAAAGGACAGGCTCTTTTCCCTGCTGAAGCAATCTGACGGACGGGATATGGTAACGATCTATATAGAGAATCCCAAATCCATGAAAAAGCTGCCGCCAAGTATGACGGTAGCGGCAGAGGCGGAGCTGCTGCTTATGCTGAAGGGCGCTTTTGGAGAAGAAAATATAAAGGTTGTATGACCTACCAGCACAGGGAGAAAGATTATCATTGAAATAACTGGTAAAAGAGGTTAGAATGGAAGAAATTGCGGAGAAATCGTGAAAAATCGGGAAGAGATTGCAAGGAGGAGTGGCATGGCAAAGGAGATTAAGACCATTGGCGTATTGACCAGCGGCGGCGATGCACCGGGAATGAATGCGGCGATCCGCGCGGTGGTGCGGAAAGCGATCAGTAATGGTGTTAAGGTAAAAGGGATAAAGAAAGGCTATCAGGGTCTTTTAAATGAAGAGATCGTAGACATGGAGGAAAGAAGCGTATCGGACATCATCCAGCGGGGCGGTACCATACTGGGAACGGCGCGCTGCAGTGAATTCCGTACGGAGGAAGGACAGGCAAAGGGCGCAGAGATCTGCCGTAAGCACGGGATAGACGGTCTGGTGGTCATTGGCGGCGATGGCTCTTACCGGGGTGCACAGGCGATTTCCCGTCATGGCATCAATACCATTGGTCTGCCGGGGACGATCGATCTGGACATTGCCTGCACTGAGTACACCATAGGCTTTGATACGGCGGTAAATACAGCAATGGAAGCCATTGACAAGGTGCGTGATACCTCTTCTTCCCATGAAAGATGCAGCATTATTGAGGTTATGGGCAGAAATGCAGGCTATATCGCCCTCTGGTGCGGTGTGGCAAATGGTGCAGAGGATATTCTGCTTCCGGAAAAATATGATTACAATGAGCAGGAGATCATCAATAACATCATCCGCAACCGGAAAAAGGGAAAGAAGCATCATATCATCATCAATGCAGAGGGGATCGGACACTCTACCTCCATGGCGCGCAGGATCGAGGCGGCCACAGGCGTAGAGACCCGCGCTACGATCCTGGGCTACATGCAGAGAGGCGGCAGCCCTACCTGTAAGGATCGTTTTTATGCTTCTATCATGGGAGCATATGCAGCGGATATTCTCTGCTCGGGCAAAACAAACCGGGTAGTGGGCTACCAGCAGGGAGAATTTCTTGATTTTGATATAGAAGAGGCACTGGCAATGCAGAAGGGCATCAATGAGTATCAGTACGAGGTAAGCCGTGCCCTTTCCAAATAAAGAACGTGGAAAAGTGGAAAAGACGATGATCACAAGTACGGGAAATGCAAGGATCAAAGCGGTAGTAAACCTGCGGCAGAAGGCAAAGGCGCGCAGAGAGGCAGATGCTTTTCTGGCAGAGGGCATCAAGATGTTTCTGGAAGCGCCGATAGAACGGATTCGGGAAGTTTATATTTCCGAATCCTTTTCCTGTCAGGAGGAAGGCTGGCGTTCTGCCATAGAAGAAAAATTAAAGAAGGTGCCCTGTGAAACTGTTTCGCAGGAGGTTTTTTGCAAGCTCTCGGATACCTGCTCCCCTCAGGGGATACTCTGTATCCTGCAGGGGTATCATTATGAGCTGTGTGATCTGCTGAAAAAGGAAAATCCGCTTTTGCTGCTTTTAGAGGATATACAGGATCCGGGCAATCTGGGGACTATGCTGCGTACCGGAGAGGGCGCAGGGATCGATGGTGTGATCATGTCCAGGGATACGGTGGATATTTATAATCCGAAAACGATCCGTGCTACCATGGGCTCTGTATACAGAGTGCCGTTTTTGTATACGGATAACCTGAAACAGGTTATGAAAAGATTACAGGAAAAGAAAATACAGATTTATGCGGCACATTTAAAGGGCGAAGGCTTTTATGATACATGGGATTATACCGGCGGCTGCGGCTTTCTGATCGGCAATGAGGGGAATGGGCTGAAAAAGGAAACGGCTGATCTGGCAGATCATTATATGAAGATTCCCATGGAGGGAAAGGTAGAGTCATTAAATGCAGGAGTTGCTGCTGCGGTACTGATGTATGAGGCAGCAAGGCAGAGGAGGATGCAGAAATGAAAATAGGAATCATCGGGCTGGGCAATATGGCAACAGCTATCATGAAAGGAATGCTGCAAAAGGGGATCGTGAAAAAAGAGGAGCTGACAGGCTCTGCTGCAACAGAGCAGACGATCCGGCGGATCGCAGACCAATATGGGATAGAGACAACGCTGGACAACTGCAGGGTGGCAGAAAAAGCCCAGATCCTGCTGCTGGCAGTAAAGCCCCAGTTCCTGCCAGAGGTTATTGAACAGATCCGGGAGCATGTCCGGGAGGATGCCCTGATCATTACCATTGCCGCAGGCAAAAAGCTTAGCTGGTATGAGGAGGCATTTGGCAGAAGACTTCATCTGGTACGGTGTATGCCCAATACGCCGGCTATGGTGGGAGAGGGCTGTACCGCAGTATGTGTAAATGAAAATGTGACAGAGGCAGAAAAGGAGCAGGCGCTGACGCTGATGGGCAGCTTTGGACGGACTTGTCTGATCAGGGAAGGACTGATGGATGCTTTTTCTGCCGTTGCAGGCAGCTCTCCGGCATATGTATTTATGTTTATGGAAGCTATGGCAGATGCAGGCGTGGCGGCAGGTATGCCCCGGACTTCGGCATATGAGGCAGTGGCTCAGGCGGTGCTGGGCAGTGCAAAGCTGATGCTGGAGACCGGAAAGCATCCGGGAGAATTAAAGGATATGGTATGCTCGCCGGGAGGAACAACGATCCAGGGTGTGAAGGTGCTGGAAGAGGAGCACATGCGGGGAGCTGTTATGGATGCCATTGCAGCCTGCGTGGAAAAGGCAAAACAGCTGTAGGAAAAAGAGCATTGATGCAGTGAAAAAACGGAAAAACGCCTCAAACTTGACAAAAGGAAGGGAGTTTGCTATCATTTACCAAATGATTAACAAATCTGTAACAAAATGAAACAACTATGAAACAAATCTCAAAGTTGTTCAGCTTTGGAGGCGATTATGAAAACAAAGGGCAGAAGGCTGCTGCGCCGGTTATCGGGCATGCTCATGGGAGCGTGTACCTTCGGTCTGCTGCAGTTGACCGCTGCAGCCGGTAATACGGACAGCCTGCAGGCAACCAATGCAGGTGCGGCTGCGATTCTGGATGCGGAGCTTAGTATAAAGGAAGAGACGAAAGCATCCAGCGATACATCCACTTCACAGGATCCGGAAAAAAAGAAGGAAGCTGATAAGGGAACATCGGAGGAGGACGACCCCGATGAGTCCAATCTGGTTATGGCAAATGTACAGGATGCCGTCAATGTAAGGAAGGCTGCGGATGAAGAATCCGAAAAGGTAGGCAAGCTTTACAGAGAGTGCGGCGGAGAGATCCTGGAAAGGCGTAACGGTTGGACGAAGCTAAGGTCAGGAAATCTGACAGGATGGACAAAGGATGAATTTCTGCTGTTTGGACAAGAAGCAGAGGAGCTGGCAGAGGATGTAGGAAATCTGGTGGCTACGATAGAGGCAGACGCTCTGCGGATCAGAAAAGAACCAGAGGAGGATGCAGGCATCTGGGGGCTGGTTGGCGAAAATGAAAAGCTGGACGCAATAGAGGTCATTGATGATGACTGGGTCAGCGTGGAGTACGAGGGCGATGTTGGCTATGTTTCTGCGGACTATGTATCTGTGGACTTTATCATAGGCACAGGAGAAACCCTGGAGGAGATCAAACAGCGGGAGCAGCAGGCATTAGAAGAGAAGCGGAAGGCAGATGCCCAGAGGGCAAAGGAGATACAAAATCTGGGAGCAGTGGCAGTAGGCACGACAGATGAGCTGCTGCTTGCAGCACTGATCCAGTGCGAGGCAGGCGGAGAGGTGTTTGAGGGACAGCTGGCAGTAGGCGCGGTGGTGATGAACCGTGTGCGCAGCGGTGGCTATCCAGATACAATAGCGGGTGTTATTTATGCGCCGGGACAGTTTTCTCCGGCGATGAGCGGTGCGGTTGAGCGAAGAGTCCAAAAGGGCATTAAGGAGAGCTGTGTTCAGGCAGCCCAGCAGGCGATCGCAGGTGCTTCCAACATCGGCGGTGCCACACATTTCAGACGTGCCGGCAAGCACGATGGACAGATCATCGGCAGCCATGTGTTCTGGTAGGATAAAATGAAGAGAAAGATCAGGGAGAAGAGTGCAGGCTCTTCTCTTTTTTTGCTTGATGTAAAAACGGGGATGTAGTAAGATAAAGGAGCATATTTTTGCGAAAGGGGAAAGGAGCATGATGAACTGGAACATGGCAGTCGTCTGGCTTGTGATCCTGGTCGTCTGTCTGGTGATAGAGATCCTGACACTGGGGCTTACGACGATATGGTTTGCAATCGGGGCGTTGGCTGCAACGATCAGTGCTCTCCTGAGCTTCCCACTTTGGGCACAGAATACGGTGTTTGTAGCAGTATCACTGGTGTTTCTGTTTTTTACCAGACCGATCGCGGTAAAGTATTTTAATAAAGACCGCATCAGAACAAATGCAGAGGGACTGATCGGAAAAATGGGAATCGTGATCAGCGAGATCGACAATCTGCAGGGGATCGGTCAGATTACCATTGGCGGACAGGAATGGAGTGCCAGATCTACAAATGATACGGTAAGGCTTTCTGTGGGCACAGTAGTGGAGATCACAGCAATACAGGGAGTAAAATTAATTGTAAAAGAGAGAAAAGAGGGAAATTAAATGGGTGTAGTTATTTTGATCTTATTTTTGATTGTATTATGGATACTTGCATCCTGCGTAAGGATCGTACCGCAGGCGCACGCTTATGTAGTAGAAAGACTGGGAGCGTATCAGGGCACCTGGGCAGTTGGAATCCATTTCAAGATTCCCTTTCTGGATAAGGTGGCAAAAAAGGTTGTTTTAAAGGAGCAGGTGGTAGATTTTGCACCCCAGCCGGTTATTACAAAGGATAACGTTACCATGCAGATCGATACGGTAGTATTTTTCCAGATCACAGATCCTAAGCTGTTTGCTTATGGTGTGGAAAATCCGATCATGGCGATCGAGAATCTGACTGCGACCACGCTGCGTAATGTGATCGGCGAGATGGAGCTGGACCAGACGCTCACATCCAGAGAGGTCATCAATACCAAAATGCGAGCTTCTCTTGATATTGCAACAGACCCATGGGGAATCAAGGTAAACCGTGTAGAGCTGAAAAATATCATTCCTCCGGCAGCCATCCGTGATGCCATGGAAAAACAGATGAAGGCAGAGCGTGAGCGCCGTGAAGCAATCCTGCGTGCAGAGGGTGAAAAGAAATCTACCATTCTGGTAGCAGAAGGAAATAAGGAGTCTGCGATTCTGGAGGCAGAGGCAGAAAAGGAATCAGCGATCCTGCGTGCAGAGGCAGAAAAAGAAAAGAGGATCAGAGAAGCAGAAGGTGAAGCAGAGGCGATCTTAAAGGTACAGCAGGCTGTGGCTGATGGTATCCGCTTTATCAAGGAAGCAGGTGCGGATGAGGCAGTGCTGCGCTTAAAGAGTTTGGAAGCCTTTGAAAGGGCGGCAGATGGTCAGGCGACCAAGATCATCATTCCCTCAGAGATTCAGGGAATGGCTGGTCTGGCATCCTCTGTCAAAGAGATTATGACAAAATAAAGGAAGAAAAGCGATGAATTTAAAGGGACGTCATTTTTTAAAGCTGCTTGATTATACACCGGAGGAGATCCTGTATCTGGTGGATCTGGCAGCAGAGCTGAAGGCAAAAAAGAAAAACGGGGTTGCCATGGATGTACTGCGGGGCAAAAATGTAGCATTGATCTTTGAAAAGACAAGCACAAGAACCCGCTGCTCCTTTGAGGTGGCAGCTCATGATCTGGGAATGGGAACTACTTATCTGGATCCCTCCAGCTCCCAGATCGGCAAAAAGGAAAGTATTGAAGATACAGCAAGAGTGCTGGGCAGGATGTTTGATGGGATCGAATACCGGGGCTATGGGCAGGAGCTGGTAGAAGAGCTGGCAAAGTATGCCGGTGTTCCGGTATGGAATGGACTGACCAATGAATTTCATCCTACGCAGATGCTGGCAGATATGCTGACCATCCGTGAGCATTTAGGAAAGCTCAAAGGCACGAAGCTGGTATACATGGGGGATGCCCGGTATAATATGGGCAATTCCTATATGGTGGTCTGTGCCAAGCTGGGAATGGACTTTACAGCCTGTGCACCGGCAAAGTATTTCCCGGAAAAAGAGCTGGTAGATACCTGCAGAGAGATTGCCGGAGAAACAGGCGGACGGATCACGCTGTCAGAAGATCCGGCAGAGGCAGTTAAGGGTGCAGATGTGATCTGTACGGATGTGTGGGTATCCATGGGAGAGCCGGATGAGGTCTGGACAGAGAGGATCCGTGACCTGTCCCCCTATCAGGTAAATAAAAATATCATGGAGCTGGCAGGAAAGCAGGCGATTTTCCTGCACTGCTTACCGGCATTCCATGATCTGAACACAAAGATCGGCAAGGAGATCGGCAAACGCTTCGGCATCACAGAGATGGAAGTGACAGACGAGGTATTTGAGTCTGCCCAGTCGGTAGTATTTGATGAGGCAGAGAACCGCATGCACACCATCAAGGCTGTGATAGCCGCTACAATGGGAGCAGAATTTTGATAGAGAGACAGCAGCCAGGGGTGGATGATGGTGCAAAGGAGCAGCTCGGGACAGATGTGCTGACAAAGGCTCGTCTGAGTGCCTGCATGAAAACCAGGGTACTGGGGCGGCAGATCTTCTGCTTTGAACAGACAGATTCTACAAATTTGCGTGCGGATGCGCTGGCAGGAGAAGGCGCAGAGCATGGGACGCTGGTGGTAGCGGATATGCAGAGCGATGGCAGAGGCAGACGTGGCAGGCGATGGCAGCAGGAGCCGGGGACGATGATCGCCATGAGTCTGATCCTCAGGCCGGAGCTGAAGCCAGATCAGGCAGCGATGCTGACGCTGATAGCAGCCCACAGTACGGCACTTGCCATCGAAGAAATGACAGGAGTGTCAGCTTATATCAAGTGGCCCAATGACATCGTGCTCGGTGGAAAAAAGGCAGTGGGCATTTTGACAGAAATGCGTCTGGAGCATGGAAGGATCGGACATGTGGTACTGGGGATCGGCATCAATGCAGGGACAAGGCAGTTTCCCAAAGAGCTGGAAGAAACTGCCACCTCCATTTATCTGGAAACCGGAAAAAGAATAGACCGCTGTGAGCTGACTGCCCGGATCCTGCAGAAGCTTGAAGGGGAGTATGAGCAGTTTTTGGCGGTCGGAAATCTGGCTTTTATCTGTAAGGATTATAATGCCCACCTGATCAGCCTTGGAAAAGAGGTAAAGATCCTTGACTCGGCAGGTGAATATACGGGAATATCCGGGGGAATAACAGAAACAGGAGAGCTTTTGGTAAAGCGTCAGAATGGCGATGTGGAAAAGGTCTATGCCGGAGAAGTGTCTGTGAGAGGATTGTATGGTTATGTCTGAAGAACGTATGATTTTATGCGGTGCAAACGCATATGACAAAAAATATTATTTCAATGAAAGATTTAAGCAGATTCCCAAGTCCATACAGGATGAACTGCATATTATCTGTGTGCTGTTTACAGAAGAGGTTGGCGGAATCTTTACCATTGTGTTTGAACCGGACGGCGGCGTGTCGTTAGAAACAGATGCAGAGGAAAATGATATTTATTATGACGAGATCAGCAGCGGTCTCTTGGTCAAGGAGATTCACAGAAAGCGGGATGAGCTGCTGCAGTCTTTAAGCCTGTATTACCGGGCACTGATCCTGAAGGAGGATCTGTCCGGTCTGTTGGAGGAGGATCAGGAATGCTGTTAGTTGTGGATGTGGGAAATACTAATATTACATTTGGTGTATATAAGGGCAGGGAGCTGCTCAAGAGCTTTCGTATTACCACAAAAATATCGCGTACCTCAGATGAATTTGGCATTGCGATCATGGAGCTGCTCAGGATCAATGGGTTTTCAACCCATGACATTGACGGGATCAGCATGGCAAGCGTAGTGCCGAACATCATGCATTCCCTTATCGGCGCTATGGTCAAATACATTCACCAGAAGCCGCTGATTGTAGGGCCGGGGATCAAGACCGGTATTAAAATATCAGGAGAAAACCCCAGAGGTGTAGGTGCAGACCGTATTGTGGATGCAGTGGCAGCATATGAGAAATATGGCGGGCCGGTGCTGGTGCTGGATTTTGGGACAGCTACCACCTATGACCTGATCCGGGAGGATGGCAGCTTCAGCGAGGGAGTGACTGCGCCGGGTCTTAGGATCTCGCTGATGGCACTTTCCCAGAATGCGGCAAAGCTGCCGGAGGTTGAGATCAAAAAGCCCAAGTCTATTCTGGCACAGGAAACCATTACCAGTATGCAGGCAGGTCTTGTATATGGACAGATCGGTCAGACGGAATATATTATCAAGCAGATGAAAAAGGAAACCGGCTATAATGATCTGAAGGTAGTGGCAACAGGCGGACTTGGCAGAATGATCTCGGAGGAAACAGATTCCATAGATATTTATGACAGCGCTCTGACTCTGGATGGGCTGCAGATCATTTACGAAAAAAATGTGGATGGGATAGGAAAAAGACGATGAGCAAAAAACAGATCAGAAGGTTGCAGATAGGGAATGTGACCCTTGGGAACAATATGATACTGGCTCCTATGGCAGGTGTGACAGACCTGCCTTTTCGTTTGCTCTGCGCCAGAGAGGGTGTGGGACTTGCCTGCATGGAAATGGTCAGTGCCAAGGCGATTTTCTATCATAATAAAAATACAGAGGCGCTGATGGAGATCCATCCGGAAGAGGGGGCTGTTTCCTTGCAGCTGTTTGGCTCTGATCCGGACATCATCAGTGAGATGGCAAAAAAAATCGAAGAAAAGCCCTTTGCGGTGCTGGATATTAATATGGGCTGCCCTGTGCCTAAGGTGGTCAACAATGGAGAGGGCTCGGCATTGATGAAAAATCCACGGCTTGCCGGACAGATCATCGAAAAGACAGTTAAGGCGATCAGAAAGCCGGTAACAGTAAAGATCAGAAAGGGCTTTGATGCAGAGCACGTCAATGCTGTGGAGATGGCGCATATCGCCCAGGAATCCGGCGCGGCAGCAGTGGCGGTACATGGCAGGACGAGAGAGCAGTATTATGCAGGAGAGGCTGACTGGGACATCATCCGGCAGGTAAAGGAGGCGGTGCAGATCCCGGTAATTGGCAACGGTGATATTGTGGATGGCCCCTCTGCGAAAAGGATGCTGGAGGAAACAGGCTGTGACGGGATCATGATCGGCAGAGCTGTCAGAGGAAATCCATGGCTGATCAGCCAGATCGGTACTTATCTGGAAACGGGAGAGCAAAGGGAGCGTCCCCCGGCAAAAGAGGTAAGGGAAATGATACTGACACATGCTGCCTTGCAGCTTGCCTGCAAGGGGGAGTACATCGGTATACGGGAAATGCGCAAGCACGTGTCCTGGTATACTGCAGGCTATCCTCATTCAGCGAAGATCAGGCAAAAGATCAATGAAGTAGAGTCCATGGAGGAATTAGAAGCAGTTATGGATATTTTGTGGCAGTAGGCATATACTGTCATATGGAAAAGATTGTTTATTATTATATTGCAGGTGCAAAGGAAAAAAAGAAAGAGCCCAGAGGCTGGCTTGGAAATATTTGTAAGGGCGCATATCCGGTAACAGAAGCCGACTGCTCCTTTCTGGGCTGTCAGGTAGAGGCATATGGGATCCAGGGTCTGACCTGCCAAAGAGCAGCTACGCTCTGGCAGCAGCTGCAGACAGAAGATTCAGAGCATAGAGAAGAGGCAGGGCGCAGAAAAGAACAAGGGCGCAGAAAAGAACAAGGGCGCAGAAAAGAACAAGGGCGCGAAAAAGGCAAGGAGCATAGGGAAGGGGCAAGGCTGCAAAAAACCCTGCAAAAAATTGAGAAGCTGCGAAGGAAAAGAGGAGCACAGGAAGGAACAGAAATTTTCCGTTGGGAAATACCTGATTATCCCCTGGAACTGCTGAGAGAATTTTATCATCAGTGCCGGAAAAAATATCAGACCGCAGGTGAAGCAGAGCAGCTGATCTTTTTGGAGGACAAAGAGTCGCCGCTGTTTCTGGAAGAGATAGACAAAGAAATGACACTTGTGTCAGAAATATACAGCAGCTACAATTATGTGACGATCATAACCGGAAGAAAAAAAGCATGGGAGGAGCTTGCCTGTCAGGCCTATGAAGAATATGGACTTTCCATACGCTGTATTTCTGAGGAAAAAGAGGTGCACTTTGGGGAGAAAAAGACCTTGATCGTAGACATGACAAGAGGCCAGCACAGCTGCTGGAAAAGGCTTCCAAAGGACAGTGTTTATCTGGATTTTTGTATGACAGAGGAGAAAAGACGCAGAATTTTGGTAAAATGTGGGGAAATTCCCTATTTATCAATCCGCAATGCCCTTGACACTGCGCTGAGAGATACGGTATAATATGCAGGTTATTGAGCATGGGAACATGCGCGCAAAATGAAAAGATTGCGATATGGAGAGGTGGCGCACATCATGGAAGAAAAGAAAAATATATTAACGTATGAAGGTCTGAAAAAATACGAGGATGAGCTGCATGAACTGAAGGTAAACAAACGTCAGGAAGTAGCCCAGAAGATCAAGGAAGCAAGAGAACAGGGCGATTTATCTGAAAATGCAGAATACGATGCAGCAAAGGATGAGCAGCGTGACATCGAAGCCAGAATTGAAGAACTGGAAAAAATCTTAAAAAATGCAGAGGTAGTGGTAGAAGATGAGGTAGATCTGGATAAGATCAACATCGGCTGCCGCGTTAAGATTCTGGACATAGAGTTCAATGAAGAGCTTGAATATAAAATTGTAGGTTCTACAGAAGCAAACAGCTTAAAGGGAAAGATTTCCAATGAGTCACCGGTAGGAAAGGCACTGATGGGAAGAAAAACAGGCGATGTGGTTTCCGTAGAAACCCAGGCAGGAATTTTGGAATATAAGGTACTGGAGATCCAGAGAAGCAATTAAAAAGGAGCGTCAGACGTGGGAGAAACACAGAATAAGCCGCAGGAGCAGGATTTAGGCCAGCTTTTGAAGGTAAGAAGAGAAAAACTTGCAGCACTTCAGGAAAAGGGAAAAGACCCTTTCCAGATCACAAAATATGATGTAACCCATCACAGCATGGATGTTAAGGAACAGTTTGATGCACTGGAAGGAACACAGGTTTCCCTGGCAGGACGTATTATGTCCAAGCGTGTCATGGGAAAAGCATCCTTCTGCAACATTCAGGATTTAAAGGGAAATATTCAGTCCTATGTTGCCCGTGACAGCATCGGCGAGGAATCCTATGCAGAATTTAAAAAATATGATGTAGGCGATATTGTAGGAATTGAAGGAGAGGTATTTAAGACAAAGACCGGAGAGATCTCCATTCATGCAGCAAAGGTAACGCTGCTGTCCAAGAGCCTTCAGATCCTGCCGGAGAAGTATCATGGTTTGACCAATACAGATATCCGTTATCGCCAGAGATATACAGACCTGATCATGAACGAGGACGTAAAAAATACGTTTGTTAAGCGTTCCAAGATCATTGCAACGATCCGCAGATATCTGGACGATCAGGGATTTTTAGAGGTAGAGACACCGATGCTGGTATCCAATGCAGGCGGTGCTTCTGCAAGACCCTTTGAAACCCATTATAATGCACTGGATGAGGATGTAAAGCTCCGTATTTCTCTGGAGCTGTATCTGAAGAGACTGATCGTAGGCGGACTGGAAAAGGTATACGAGATCGGAAGGGTATTCCGCAATGAGGGCGTGGATACCAGACACAATCCAGAATTTACGCTGATGGAGCTTTATCAGGCATATACCGATTATAACGGAATGATGGATCTGACGGAAAATATGTTCCGCCACATAGCGCAGGAAGTGCTTGGTACAACAACGATCACCTACAAGGGGATCGAGATGGATCTGGGCAAGCCCTTTGAACGGATCACAATGGTAGATGCCGTTAAGAAATATGCAGGTGTGGACTTTAATGAAATCCATACGTTAGAGGAAGCAAGAGCCATCGCGAAAGAAAAGCATGTGGAATTTGAGGAACGTCATAAAAAGGGTGACATCTTAAACTTGTTCTTTGAGGAATTTGTAGAAGAGCACTTGATTCAGCCTACATTTGTGATGGATCATCCCATCGAAATCTCGCCGCTGACCAAGAAAAAACCGGAAAATCCAGAGTATGTAGAGCGTTTCGAGCTGTTCATGAACGGCTGGGAAATGTGCAATGCCTACTCGGAGCTGAATGATCCGATCGATCAGAGAGAACGTTTCAAGGCGCAGGAGGAAGCTCTGGCAGCAGGCGATGAAGAAGCCAACACAACCGATGAGGACTTCTTAAATGCCCTGGAGATCGGTATGCCTCCAACCGGCGGCATTGGCTACGGCATTGACAGACTCTGTATGCTGATGACCGATTCACCGGCGATTAGGGATGTGCTGCTGTTCCCGACGATGAAGAGTTTGGATAAGTAAAATGCCGAAAATAAGGCATTTTCAAGCATTTTAAAAGGCTTAAATTTGTATTTTACGACAGAGTTACGACAAATGGTGAGCCTTGATATAGTAAAAAATTAAGACATCATTACTTATAGTGATATAGGTAGTGGTGTCTTTTGTGTGTAAGGGTATTTTACATTTAAGATGACAGCAGTTGATACCCAAAATCGTGTAGGTGATAGGGAAGTGTTGCATATGGCAAAAACTATGATAAAATGAAGATATATAATGAAAGGAATGAAACTATGATTACTTATAGTAAATTTAATGCTTTATTAGAATCAAGAGGTATCGGGAAAACAGAATTGCAGAAAAAATTAGAAATTTCACCATCTACGATGGCTAATTTTGCAAAAAATAAGTATGTTGCTATGTCTATTATAGATAAAATATGCACAGAATTAAAATGTCAACCGGGAGATATAATGGAATGGGTAGAATCAGAAGATATATTCAAAGAAAAGGAAATACAGGCACAGATTGAAGCGTTGCAAAAGCAACTTGCGGAGTTAAAGAAATAAAAATTTGGAGGTAAAGTATGATAGTATATTATAAATTAGCAAATATTTTAAAAGAAAAAATATGCATTGGAAAGGTTTGTGCAATGCAGGTATTAGCATAAATACACCTACAAAATTTTCATAGAATCGTACTATGAATACAGAAGTCATAGACAAAGTTTGTGAATTTTTGCAAGTTCAACCATCTGAAATAATGGAATGGATACCAAACGACGAGTATGAGAAAAGACAAAGCGAAAAGCAAAACGCAGAAAAACTATCAATCGAGAAACAGATAGCCGAACTGTAAGCGAAACTGAAAACAATGTAGGATAAAGGAAGGTAAAAGTGCTGGCAAGAAAACAATGGGGCACTACATATGATGAAGAAATTTTAAAGGATTTTCAAGAAACTTGTGAAGAATGTGGCATGAAAGCAAACGTTGTATTGGAAGCACTTATGAAATTTTTTTTCGGAAGGAAACTGTAAAATAATAGTTGAAAAAGGTGGCTACAGATTAGAATTATATAGCGAAACAAATTAAATAATCATTTACAAGAGGAAGTGCTATGAAAAAAATAGAAGCGATTGAACTGGCAGCGAAAAGGCTTCTGCAACGTAATGTTGCAGAAGCAAAGACGGTAATAGATAAAGAATATCCATTCCATAAGCTAATAGCTCAGGGAAGAAATTATACAGATAAAGAAAAGATGGCACAGTTTGTCAGAGACGGATTTATTGACAGGTACAGTGGCGAGAAACTCGTAAATCCCGGTATCTTAAAGGTGTTATCTTATTATATGCCGGAAGAGTTTCCGTATCATGCTCATTGGAAAATGGAAGAATGTCACAACGCATACTGGGAATTTATTCCGACAGTAGACCACATATATCCGGTAGCACTGGGCGGAGCAGATTCTATGGAAAATTGGGCGACAACATCCATGCTTCATAATTCCATAAAAAGTAATTGGACACTCAGGCAGTTAAACTGGGAATTGCATGCAGCAGGTGATTATGGCAACTATGATGGGCTGACAGAATTATTTGTAAAGTTGGTGGAATCAGATAACGAGTTACTGAAGGATGCCTATATAAAACGATGGTATAAGTTATCAAAAAATAATTGATTATATGTGCATTGGAACAAATAGAAAATGTGTTGGAATATTTGAATACTTATGAGTTACAGCTAGAACATAACCATAGAAACGCATTTGGTTTTATCGAATTTTTGAATTGTGAATATGTAGTAGTTCACAGCATTGATAGTTTGGCAAAAACATTCGATGTCTCAACGAAGGATATTGCTGTTCGAAGAGATTGTTTCTCCGACTTTGCATATGGGGATGGAAAAGGACAGAAGTAAAATCATATTTCGGGAAGCCGGATATGATATGACAAGTGGTGTCTGGGAATATGATTGTTAGAAATGGAATGGTAAGATGTCAAAAGAAATTGTTGGAGGTAGCATTATGGTAAAAGATGAGCTGTTTTCCGGCGAATCAAAAAATATAGAATATAAGGTAGCAGTACCGGATAAAAGTGAAAAATATATGAAAACAGTTGTGGCTTTTGCCAATACGCAAGGTGGCAGATTAGTCATAGGTGTTGACGATAAGACACACAAAATAGTTGGAGTAGATAATGAAAGTCTGTTCCAGCTTATGGATGCATTGGCAAATGCGATTTCGGATTCCTGTGAACCGCAGATTATTCCAGACATTGAACCACAGACGGTTGATGAAAAGACAGTTATTGTTGTTACAGTAGAAGCTGGAAAAAATCGACCATATTATATTAAATCCAAAGGAAAAGAAAACGGTACTTATATTCGTGTTGCAGGAACTTCAAGACTTGCATATCCGGAAAAGATAAAAGAACTTGAAATGGAGGGTGCAAGAATTTCGTGGGATGAGCTGACCTGCGTAGGATATGAGGTAACAGAAGTAGCAACCGAGGCTTTGTGTGCGGATATAGAGAGTTTTCGTAAGAAAGCAGGGTTATCAGACCATGAGGTAAAAAAGGAGCAGTTATTTAACTGGAAAATTCTGAAAAACAGTGAAGGAAATGTGCTTGCATCCAATGCGTATGCATTGCTGACATCAGACTATTTTCCATTTTCAAAAACACAATGTGCAGTATTTAAGGGAACAGACAGGACAGTCTTTTTGGACAAGCGTGAATATACAGGACCGATATACAAGCAGATTGAAAGTGCAGTAGAGTTTGTGCTGAGAAATATCAGACTTGGGGCAACAATAGATGGTTTAGTACGCCGGGAAAGTTATGAACTGCCAGCAGAAGCAATCAGAGAGATGATAATCAACGCACATTGTCACAGAAATCTGTTAGATGAGTCCTGCATACAAGTGGCAGTTTATGATGACCGATTGGAAGTGACATCTCCGGGAGGATTATATAATGGATTAACCTATGAAGAAGTAATGAGCGGACATTCTAAAATCCGTAATAAGGTAATTGCCAATGCTTTTAGCCAGATGGGACTGGTTGAATCATGGGGAAGCGGTATCCGCAGAATTTTAAATGCGGCTGATGAATATAAACTTCCTGTTCCAAAGGTTGAAGTGTATGATGATATGTTTCGTGTGAATTTGTATAGAAATACTCAGGACAATATGAATGGAAACATCGGAGATAGCATCGGAGAAAACATCGGAGATAGCATCGGTAAAAACATCGGAGATAGAATAAAGAATGATAAGATTCGATTAAATGATACACAAGTAAAGATTTTGGAAAATATAGCGGTAAATAAATACCTATCAGCGGCAAAACTTGCAGAAATAACAGGTATATCCAAAAGAAATGTTGAAAATAATATCAAGAAATTAAAAGAGGCAGGTATTTTGATTCGTCATGGTTCGCCAAAGTCAGGCTATTGGGAAAAGGTGGAGTAAAGATGTAATAGAATATGGGAGAAAGATAAGGAGAGTCAGCATAGATGGATACAGAAGCGTTGGCTGTTTCAGCAGTAAAAAGTGCAATAGCAAAAACAGATTATTTAGTAGATTATATCAATGATAAAGACAAGGAACCAATGTGGGATGGGGCTATCTATGCATATTCTTCTGATAAGAAGCCTAATGCAGATTACAAAGGAAAAGCATCTGTTCAAGTAAAAGGAAAGAATTTAGATAGTATTGATATAACAGAATTAAAGTATGATTTAGAAGTTGTGGATTTAAAGAATTATAAAAAGGATGGTGGCTTATTATTTTTTGTAGTAGGAATTAATGATAATGGAGATACAAAGATATTTTATAAGGCACTAACTCCATATTTGATTAACAAAATTTTGGAGGGGAAGGAAAAACAAGGAACAATTAGGATAACATTTGTCCTGTTTCCTACAAGTAAAAATGAGATTTGTAATGTTGTTATGGATTTTATCAGAGATGCAAAAAAACAGGAGTTGTTTACGCATGATAAAATACCTACTTTGGAAGATTTTTTGAATTCCGGTGGAAAAGATATAACATATGGATTTCAATATTCTGGAATCGGATATGATAGAAATGAACCTTATCAGTATTTGTTTAATCATGAACTATATATGTATGCTAAAAATACAAAGCTGGATATTGATTTTCCGATAGAGCATATACAAAAAGTCGAAAAAGCTGGTTATCGTGTAGAGGGGTTAATAACAATTGCGGGTAAAGAGTACTATAATGAATATGAATTAGTTCACAAAATCAATGGAATGGAAATACATATTGGGAAAAGCATTATAATTGATTTTAATAAGCAAGATGAAACTGCAAAAGTTAGTTATAAGTTGCAAGGCAATATAAAAGAGCAAATTTGTGACATTCATTTTTTGACAGATTTGATAGACAATGGAACGGCATATATAGATGGCGTAGAGTTTCCAGTGAATCCCACAGAAAAAGAATTAGAAAAATTTGGCATAGAGGATGCAAAGGAATTTCAGCAACGATTAGTCGTAATAGATAATATGCTGAATGGATTAGGAGTAACAAAGGCATTAGAAATAGAAAATATCTCAAATAAAGAGAATGATTATTTGAAGATGTTGATTAACGCATTTGTCGAGAAAAAAACAATAAAATTTAAGGAAAATATTGTTGCACCGGTAGGTGGAATATCAATTGGAAATATATATTTATTGTTACATTTTTGTCAGATGGAAGATGGGACTTATCTGATAGAGAATTTTGCAGATATTGATTGTGAAGTTTCGGGCATGTATAAAAATGGAAAAATGTTTGATACCTCAAAATACATTATTATGAAAGCAGAAGATTTGATAAAGGCTGATAATATAACGATTGACGATATTGTACAGGACTTGTTTTTATATGAAAATGATGGTCATTATATGAATAGTAATTTTCTTTTATTAGAATTTATAAAGGCATATGACCAAACGAACAAGCAAGTATTTTTAGATGGAGCAATAAGAGTGGCAGAATGGTTGAAAAAAGCAGACTGCCTGGAAGGATTGTCTACAATTAATTATTTGCAATGTATTGCAAGAAAGACAGAATTATCAGACGAACAGTATTTGCAGCTTGAGGAGATGTTAGAAAGGTTTTCTGATAATGAACAGATGAAAGCAGCTATTCATATTTTGTTGGGAAATTATAGAATGGCGAGTAGATGTATAAATAGCTTGGACAACGAGCAAAAAAAAGAGTTTTGTAGTTTTCCAATATTCAAATTAATGAAATAGAAAATGTGAGAGAGTTTCCGGAGAAAGTAATAATTAAAAAATGTTCCATGTTATAAACTTTGTTTCGATTTTTATTCACGAAATGGATGGTAGTGTTCGTGTCCGAGTTATTAAGTGGAATTCTATAAAGTATATTCTGAGATTTTTCACTTTGTAAGTGAAAAATGGCGTTGTATATTTCAGAGTAGCATTATTAATGGAATTATTGGAAAGAGAATATAGATGTAAATAGCTAGATTGCATTTTAAGTGTAATCTGGCTATTTTTTGTATAAGTATATTTATTAGAAGGGAAGTGGTAGTACTGCTACCACTAAAGAGAGTGTAGGTTACTTTAACAGATGTACAGTATCAAGTATACTTGCTTATGAAAATTAATATTTATTGTGATAAATATGCAAAATGGAGGAATTGTGAAATGGATCAGAGAACAAAGAAAACGAATAATAAAAGATTTGTCAGATATGCAGAGGGTGCACAGATGTATTCCATGAGTGCATCAAAATTTATGCAACTGGCAAAGGATGCAAAGGCTTGTTATAAGGTGAATCAGCTTGTGTTGGTGAATCTGGATATTATTGATGAGTATCTTGAAACCTTTCATATTGTAGATGAAGACTTCTATAAATAAATTTGAAGAAAAACGGAGAAACCTGCACGAAAACACTTGACATTTAGTAATACCAAAAGTATGATATGAATAAGATGTGAGGAGGTGCTGTATGGCAAAGATGGGAAGACCTAAGGTTGATAAGCCGATAGACCATGTTGTTACGGTCAAGTTTAGAGAGGAAGAATACCAGGCTTTGGTGGAATACGCACAGTCGCACAACTTATCCATATCGCATATCATACGAATGGGTGTTGAGATGCAAATCAAGGACACCCGAAAGTAGTGCAGGCTCTTTTCTCTGGAAAGGAGAAAGAATGGCTTGTAGAGAAGATGGAAAAGGAAGAGTATTAAGAAAGGGTGAGAACTACAGGAAAACAGATGGCAGGTATTCGTATGTATACCATGATGCTTTAGGAAAGAAACGAACAATATATGCAAAGTCACTGACAACATTGCGACAAAAAGAAGAAACACTTGTCAGAGATCAGATGGATGGAGTATATTGTGAAGTAAAAAAGCGAAATGGTGGTAGCAGGAAAACGAGAAGGGCATTGACTGTTGAGCAGCAGCGGGCTTTTATGGAGTATGTATCTAAAAATCCGTTCTTTTATCATTGGTATCCGTTATTTGTGTTTTTGCTTGGTACGGGATGCCGTATAGGGGAAGCAATAGGGATTCGATGGGATGACGTTGATATGGAAAATCGCATTATCAATATTAACCACAGTCTTACTTATTACAAGAGAGCAGATGAATCCTATAAATGTGAGATGCGTGTTTCATTGCCAAAGACAGAAGCAGGAATAAGATTAATACCTATGATGCAACCAGTATATGATGTATTAAAGGACGAATATAAAAGGCAGGAAGAAGAAGGATTTTGTGTTGAAACCGTAGATGGAATGACTAATTTTATATTTACGAATCGTTTCGGAACTCCTCACAATCCTGCAGCAATCAATCGTGTCATCAAAAGAATTGTAGATGCTCACAATGCAGAGGAAGAAGTAATTGCAAAGAAAGAGAAAAGGGAGTCGGTAATAATTCCAAAATTCTCCTGTCATATTTTCAGACATACATTTGCTTCAATATTCTGTGAAAATGAAACAAATATTAAAGTAATACAGGAAGTTATGGGACACGCAGATGTATCTACCACGATGAATATTTATGCCGAGGTAAATAATGAAGTGACCAAAACTGCAATTGAAAATTTAGCAAAGAATATGGATGTATTTTAGAAAAGAGTCCTCTTTAGCTTATCTTTTCAGCATTATATAATTTCAAGTGTTGTTCTGAAAAACAATACAGGACATCAAAAAATAAATGACTGCTTTTTAGGTGCCAGGACTACTTTTTGACTATTTTTAGGCAGAAAATCATACAAGAGTATGAAAGAGTACACAATTCAAAAAAGCCCGAAAAATAAGGGATTGTAAGGATTTGTAAGAGTATCAAAAAGAACAAAAGCACCTCCCGACCATGAAGTCACTGGATAAATAAAGTCAGTAAAATCAAGGGTTTCAGAGGTGTTGAATACTTATTTGACATCAAATTGACATCAAATCCACATCAGTATTTGGACTAATATGGTATGGTTTAGAGATTAGAACCTTTCAAAATTAAATAGTTAAATGCTATTAAAAGGACATTTTCCGATTACAGGAGAGTGTCCTTTTTCTGTTGTTATGGTAAAAACTATTAAAATTAAAGGAGGTTCACAAAGATGAACAGTACAGCATTAGGAGCAGAGAACATTATTTTTATCAGCGAAGCACATGAGAAATTTTTCCACGAGAAGTTAAAAGAGGTAAGGTATCAGGACGCATACCACAAAGCACTGGTTTACTGTCTTGGAATATCTGAGGATACGAGAAGAAATGTGAATGTGTGAAGCGAAAGATAATCCGCATAGGCGGAGAGGATTATCCGTATGAGCTTGTAAAATCCCGTTTTTATTGCGATTAGTTTTATCGGTTCCACTCATATGCGAGCTTTGGCCCTCCATCAAAAGTAATTAGACCACAATATTCAAATCCCTCACGTACAAGAATATGCTGCATTACTTTGTTTTCGTCTTGCGTGTCTACACGAATTGATTCAATCCCATTCTCAATACAGAATTTTTTGATCAATCTAAACGCATTCTTGGACAATCCCTTCCCTCTGGCATTCTGAGAAAATGCCATTCTATGTACAACGGCATAAGGGCGGTTCGTTTTCCATTCGCCGTCAATAACACGGTAGGCTGGTTCATCGCCAATGATGATACAGCAGTATCCGCAAATTTCATTTGCTTCTTCAAACA
>CAYMEZ010000024.1:0-36396 GCA_964389835.1 uncultured Lachnospiraceae bacterium
TCCTTTCATTTGAATTGGAGGTAAAAAGCCCATGGGCTTATTTTGGACTTGAAAAGTTTCTGAAATAGATATAATAATCACAAAATGTACTATTATTCAAAATGAAGCATCACTAAAAGTATTCAAAACAATACAACGTGATATTAACAGTCGTGTCGCTACAATTATCGAGTAATTGTAAATAATACAGTAAAATCAAGGCTTCTGAGAGTTTTCTCGGAAGCCTTTTTTATCGTAGTATAATATTCCGTTTGGTTCTACAATGGTTCTAATTTTGTTTCAGTCCCGTAAGGAAATGAATATTTTCTACGCCGGGGGCACTTTGGGAGGTTTCATATGAATTTATTTTTAGGATATAGTTTTACGCTTTTAAATTATATATTCTATTCAATCAGCAGATTTTGCGATAAAAAATACAAAATGCTTACGTTAGATTTGTTGGCAAAGGTATCAACCATTGTCGCACTTTTCTTTATGGGGTCTCTAAGTGGGGCATACAGTATGTTCGTGTCCTTCGTAATATTAATGGCGGCCAATATCAAGGAACGTAAACAGGGTAAATGGCCTATGGTGGCTTAAATCTCAGGGAATGAGGATTGCAGATCCATTCTTAATTTTTTGATGCAAACTGCCGATATTACAAATATAGAAACGGATTTCTACAGACTATTCAAGGAGGATGAATACTATGAGAATACTTACGAATCTATCCAGGGAAGAAATAGATTATCTTACAAACCAGCCTACGGCAAAAGCGATGATTGAAAAGGTCATGACAGAAGGCATATATATTCCTGAAGGAGATGCGCAGGCTGCAGCTGAGTTTGTTGCAATGCGGAACAGGCAAAAGCAGGAAGCACAGTTACAGATCTCGGATGAAGGAATGGCAGCATTAAAGAAAGAGAAGGAAGCAAAAGAGAATATATCTCAGGAAGATAAAATAAAAGAAAAGATTGCTGAGTTGAAAAAGGAACTGGCAGAAATAAAGGCACAGAGTACTGGCTCGGAAAAGGAAAAGGCTGCCAGAGAGAAGAAAGCCAGTGCGATAGAGCAGCAGATTTCAATATTAAGCATGCAGTTAATACAAATGCTGGAAGCAAATAGGGAAGCTGATTCTGTTTAACAGCCGCTTGATCTGCTAAAGCTCGTAAAGGCGGCAGAGCATGAAAAACAGCTTGACAACAGTATTTGTATCCGTTAAACTTAACACTGTTAAGATTAAAGGAAGAACTGGTACAGAAAATGGAACAGCAATATCATCACGGGGATTTGAAAATGCAGTTAATAAAAGCTGGACTGGACATGATACAGGAAGAGGGGATCGGAAGGGTGTCGCTAAGAAAGCTGGCACAAAGGTGCAAGGTCAGCGAGGCGGCTCCTTACAGTCACTTTAAGAATAAAGAGGATTTATTAACTACAATACAGGAATATGTAGCGGAGCAGCTGCAGGATTGCATAAAGGCTGCCTATGAGAAAACAGAGCATAGCGATCGCCCGGAAGCGATTTTAAATATGGGAAAAGCGTATGTTTTGTTTTTTATTCAGTACCCGGAGTATTATTCCTTTTTATTTTCCCAGGCTGGCTTAAAGATAGACCTATCCATGTCGGGCGATGAAAAGGAGTTTGCGCCTTTCCGATATTATAAGGAAAAGGCATATCTGGTATATCGAAGAAAAGGGATAAGCGAGGAACGGATCAAGTATGGTGTGATCGCCATGTGGGCAAAGGTTCATGGGCTTGCAGCCATTGCTTCCATGCAGGGTATCGTGAAGGATTTTGAATGGGAAGCTGTGCTGGACAAAATACTGGTTGAATAGGTAACACATAATGAAAAGAAAGAGCGTGCCTAAGATGATAATAGGTTTTTTGATGTTTGCTGCAGCTTTGCTGCTGTTAATCCTGATCGTTTTTCCGCCCAGCAAGGGTAAAATACCGCAAATTAATGACGAAAAGGGAGAAGATATTGTAAATAGCATAGCTGAAAAGTACTATTTGGAAACAGAAGCTGGAAAGCTTGGAATGGTGATCCTGGCGAAGGATATCAGCAGTCCGGTGCTGCTGGTATGCGGCGGCGGCCCTGGAATACCACAGTATTTAATAGAATATCTGTATCCCTCCACTCTTACCGACCAGTTTGTGGTTTGCTATCTGGAGTATAGGGGAACGGGTCTTTCCTACAGCTCTGACATCAAAGCAGAAGAAATGACGACAGAAAAATATATATCAGATGTGGTTACAGTAAGCCAATATTTATCCCAAAGATTTCAGCAGGAAAAAATATATATTATGGGTCATTCCTTTGGTACATACATTGCCTTGAAAGCAGTGCAGCAATATCCGGCATATTACCATGGGTATTTTGCAATGTCACAGATATGCGATCAGAAAGAGTCTGAATACCGGGCATATGATTATATGAAGGAGCAGTATGAGCAGCTTGGCAATAGCAAAATGGTTGAGAAATTTGAGGCTTTCCCCATTAGGGAATCTGATGAAATGTTTACAAAATATTTTTCCTCTTCCTTGCGTGATCGGGCTATGCATGAGTTGGGAGTTGGAACAACAAGAACAATGGATTCTGTAGTGACTGGGATTTTCTTTCCGAGTCTGGGCTGTAAGGCATATACATGGCAGGAAAGAATAAATCTGTGGAGAGGAAAAGCAAACGCTGCTCAATTTCCGGTGGTAAAGGATTCTGTCTGGTTTGATGCTGTCAATGAAGTGCCCTCTTTGCAGCTTCCGATTTACTTTTTTGCCGGGAAATATGACTATACCTGCAGCTTTGATCTGCAATACGGGTACTATGAACAGCTTCGTGCCCCTATCAAAGAATTCTATGTGTTTGAAAATTCGGCGCACAGTCCTATATATGAGGAACCACAAAAAGCCCATGCATTATTTGACAAAATATTAGCGGCTCAATAAGGGCAGGAGGGCTTGTAAAAAAGCTGTCTGGTCTGGCGCAGGTGGTTATAAAAATGAACAGGAGATGATAAGATTATGAAAATAAAGAAGATCGCCTATGATTTTTCTGTATGTAAGGTGGCAGATTATTCGGGAGTGAATTTAGAAGCAGAATATTGCTTCACGGGAAAGACAGATGAGGAAAAGTCACTGGTATGTATCACAGAAGATGTCCCTGATAAGGTGCTGGAAAGGGAGGATGGCTGGAAAGCCTTTCGCATACAGGGTGTGCTGGACTTTTCCTTAATAGGGATCTTATCAAAGCTTTCAGGGCTGTTAGCAGAAAATGAAATTGGGATTTTTGCAATTTCAACCTTCCATACAGATTATATATTGACCAAAAAGGAAAATTTTAAGAAGGCGCTGGAGGTTTTGGAAAATAATGGGTATGAAGTAGCAGAATAAGCAATGGCGGACATTTGTGGAGCAGTGTCTGCATACGGCAGATTAAGGGATAAATGAAAAGTTAAAGCTATACAACTGCGTCCAAATCCATTATAATATTTTTTGTCAGAAAAAAGTATGAAAAAGAAGTGAGGAAGCATACATATGGAAAACAGGATTGGAACAATAGGATTGCATGAGGGCTTTAAGCCCACTCAGGGAGAGCCGAGGCAGCTGCCGATCTATCAGAGCACGACCTTCAAATATGACAGCAGTGATGCGATGGGAAAGCTGTTTGGTCTGGAGGCAGAAGGATATTTCTATACCAGACTGCAGAATCCCACCAACGATGCAGTAGCAGCTAAGATCTGTGCCATGGAGGGCGGCGTGGCGGCCATGCTGACAGCCTCCGGACAGGCAGCGAACTTTTATGCGGTTTTTAATATTTGTGAAGCGGGCGGACATATTATCGCCTCCTCTTCCATTTATGGAGGGACCTTTAATCTGTTTGGGGTTACCATGAAAAAAATGGGGATTGAGTGTACCTTTGTAGATCAGGATCTGCCGGAGGAGGAGCTGGCAAAATATTTCAAACCGAACACAAAGGCTGTTTTTGGAGAAACCATTACCAATCCTACGGTATCCATTCTTGATATAGAAAAATTTGCCAGACTGGCACATTCTCATGGAGTACCGCTGATCGTGGATAATACCTTTGCCACACCGGTAAACTGCAGACCCTTTGAATGGGGAGCAGATATTGTGACACATTCTACCACCAAATATATGGACGGACATGCAGTAGGTGTAGGCGGCTGTATTGTGGACAGCGGACATTTTGACTGGATGCAGTATGCAGACAAATTTCCGGGACTGACAACGCCTGATGAATCCTATCACGGAATTACCTATGCAGAGCGGTTTGGAAAGGGTGCTTATATTACAAAGGCGACTGCGCAGCTTATGCGGGATCTGGGTTCTATCCAGTCGCCTCAGAATGCCTTTTACCTGAATCTTGGTCTGGAAACTCTGCAGCTGAGAATGAAAAAGCACTGTGAAAATGCAAAAGCTGTTGCAGCTTATTTAAAAGATCATGACAAGGTAGAGTGGGTACATTATGCGGATCTGGAGGGAGATGCCTATCATGCCCTTTCAGAAAAATATATGCCGGAGGGTACCTGCGGTGTGCTGGCATTTGCCGTAAAGGGCGGCAGAGCTGCTTCCATTGCCTTCATGGACAAATTAAAGCTGGTTTCTATTGTGACTCATGTGGCAGATGCCAAGACCTGTCTGCTGCACCCTGCCAGCCATACCCATCGTCAGATGTCGGATGAGCAGCTGCGGGAAGCAGGGGTAGCACCGGATCTGATCCGCCTTTCTGTAGGGATCGAGGATGTGGAGGACATCATTGCTGATCTAAAGCAGGCATTGTCATAAAAAGCCTGACGGCAGAAGCGGATATAAAGTGGGGCTTTGTTAAGCTCTGATATGAAGGAGACTGGAATGAAGGTATATGTAAATGAAATCACAGGGATCGCAGATGCACTGGTATCCATGTTTATGAGCAAACGCTCATGGACGAGAGAAAAGGAAATAGAAATTCGTCAGGTCTGTGAAAGAGTGCTGACCAGACAGGGCAGGCTGCAGGAAGGGGCAGCTTTAGAGGATATGGAAAAATACAATGCATGGATGGACAGTCTGGTAAAATGGGGCTGGCGGCATATTACCATGCTGAGATTTATTGATATTTCTGTTACGGTGGAGGGACTTCACAGAGCCGGACAGGATGACTGGGATTCCCATGCGGCGAGATTTAATAACCGGATCATCCGCAGCAGCACCAGACTGGCAAGCTTCGGCTATGAGATGTCAGAATGGTATCAGGGAAAGATCCTTCCCACAGATGCGGCACTGGATATTCTGGGAATTCATGCTCCTGAGGTAATTGAGTATGAGGGAGAGCGTTATGTAAAGGGGATCAATGGTTACATTCAGGAGGATCTGAAAGATAATCCGGATGTGAAACGGGGCTTGTATATGCTCAGTATTCCCAGCAACTTTATTTTCAAGGTAAATCTGACAGAATGGGCGCATGTATATAAGGAGCGGAACAGCAAGGGCGGTGCCAATCCGGAAGTAAAGCTCTGCTGTGAAGCGATCGCAGACCAGATAGAGCAGTTCCAGCCCCAATTTGACAGGGAGCTGTTTGAAAAGATCAAAAATTAACAGGAAACAGAAGGCAGCAGACTTTTAAGGAGTCTGCTGTTTTTTTCTATGAAATAAAAGCACTCCGTGCAGAACATGACCTTGCGGAGAAGAGATCAGCTGTAAGCAGTACCGCTTAAGTGCGAAGAGCCTGCAGGCGAACTCTTTATTAGGAGGGCTATGGTGTGGAAATCTTTTTGGATGAGACCATCAGACTGCATTCTGGTCAGCTCGGTCATCAGGGCACTGCGGTCAATGGTCAGATAATCTGCCAGATCTGAATAAGGAATGGGCATTTGTAAAGTGGTGGTATGATTCAGGGCTGACAGATATTGAAAAAAAGCAAGCAGCTTATCCCGGATGCTTTTCTGCTGCAGCATATGGCAATGCTCGTTGCGGGAAGAGCTGATATGATAAAAGGAATTCTGCAGGAAGCTGCCCAGCTCGTCGGCAGGATTCTGCACGATATATTCCAGCAGCTCTGTGGCAGGAAGATAGGCAACACTACAGGGATATTTTGCATGGATAAAACAATGGCAGCCCGGTGCGGCGGGCATCATTCTATAGGAAAAAAATGCTCCTCTTGTAAAAAAATCCAGCAGCTGCTTGATCCCATGCTCATTTTCTATACACAGGTAGGCTGTCCCCTTTAACAAAAGACACAGTCTGGTTTCAGAGGAAGCTTTTTCCAGGATCAGCTCATTTTTCTTAAATTCCCGGATGCGCGGATGGAAGGTGGAAATCACCTTTTTCTGCATTTTCGGTGTTAAAACAGGGAAAGCTAAAGCGTCCATATATTGATTCTCCTTTGGTTAAAAGGTACTATATCTTGTATTATAAATGAAAAGTGTTGTATGCACAACAGTTTTTGCAAAAGAAACGTAATATAATACAAACAGTGCATGTTTTTAGGAGGGATTTTTCTTATGAAGGTAATCAAGCGCAATGGCTCGGAGGTAGAGTTTGACATAGAAAAGATTCAGGCGGCGATCGCAAAGGCAAATAAAGCAGCGATCCGTCAGGAACTGACGCAGGGGCAGATTCAGGAGATCGCAGAGTACATCAATTTTAAATGTACCAGAATGAACCGGGCAATTTCTGTAGAGGAAATGCAGGATATGGTAGAAAACCAGATCATGGCGCAGGGTGCCTTTAATGTGGCGCGCTGCTATGTGCGCTACCGCTACACCCGTACACTGGTGCGAAAAAGCAATACCACAGATGACAGGATACTTTCCCTGATAGAGTGCAACAACGAAGAGGTCATGCAGGAAAATTCCAATAAGGACCCGATCATTAACAGCGTACAGCGTGACTATATGGCAGGTGAGGTCAGCAAGGATCTGACAAAGCGTCTGCTTCTTCCGGCGGATATTGTAAAGGCAGATAAAGAGGGACTGATCCATTTCCATGATTCTGATTATTTTGCCCAGCATATGCATAACTGTGATCTGG
The DNA here is from genome assembly GCA_964389835.1 of uncultured Lachnospiraceae bacterium. Lineage (GTDB taxonomy): Bacteria > Bacillota > Clostridia > Lachnospirales > Lachnospiraceae > VSOB01. Next base: position 7,010 of record CAYMEZ010000024.1, read on the forward strand.
TCAATTTAGAGGACATGCTGCAGAATGGTACTGTGATCAGCGAGACCTTTATTGACAAGCCCCACAGCTTCTCCACAGCCTGCAATATCGCAACCCAGATCATTGCCCAAGTTGCCAGCAGCCAGTACGGCGGCCAGAGCATTTCCCTGACTCATTTAGCACCCTTTGTACAGGTTTCAAGGGAGAAGATAAGGAAAGAAGTGCTGGAAGATATTAAAATGATGGGGGCAGATACCACCGAGGAGATAATCGGCAGTATTGTAGAAAGACGGCTGCATAAGGAAATAGAAAAGGGTGTGCAGACCATCCAGTATCAGGTCATTACCCTGATGACCACCAATGGACAGGCTCCTTTTTTGACCGTATTTATGTATCTGAATGAGGCAAAAAGCGAGCAGGAAAAGAAGGATCTGGCACTGATCATAGAAGAAATGCTGAATCAGCGGATTCAGGGAGTAAAAAATGAGAGCGGCATCTTTATCACGCCAGCTTTCCCTAAGCTGATCTATGTGCTGGAGGAGGACAATATCAGAGAGGGCACTCCCTATTATTATCTGACAGAGCTGGCTGCCAGATGTACAGCTAAGCGGATGGTGCCGGACTATATTTCTGAAAAGATCATGAAGCAGCTGAAGGAAGGAAACTGCTTCCCGGTAATGGGATGTCGCAGTGCTCTTTCGGCATGGAAGGATGAAAACGGCAAATATAAATTTTACGGCAGATTCAATCAGGGGGTTGTTACCATCAATCTGGTGGATGTGGCATTGTCCTCCGGCAGGGATCTGAATAAGTTCTGGCAGATTTTTGATGAAAGGCTGGAGCTCTGCTATCGGGCGCTGATGTGCCGTCATAACAGGCTCAAGGGAACCTTATCTGATGCAGCACCGATCCTTTGGCAGTATGGTGCGCTTGCCAGACTGAAAAAGGGCGAAACCATTGACAAGCTGTTGTTTGGCGGCTATTCTACCATTTCCCTTGGCTACGCAGGCTTATGCGAATGTGTCAGATACATGACAGGCAAATCCCATACAGATCCTTCAGCAAAGCCATTTGCGCTGGAGATTATGGAGTATATGAACAAGGCATGCGACAGATGGAAGGAAGAAACCAATATCGGCTTTAGCATTTATGGCTCGCCTATTGAGAGTACCACCTATAAATTTGCCAAATGCCTGCAGCAGCGGTTTGGCATCATAGAGGGAGTTACAGACAAGGGCTATATTACCAACAGCTATCATGTAAACGTAAGAGAACAGATAGATGCCTTTACCAAGCTGAAGTTTGAATCGGAATTTCAGTCTCTGTCTACCGGCGGTGCGATCAGCTACGTGGAAGTGCCGGATATGCAGAACAATATTCCGGCAGTTATCAGTGTGATCCAGTTTATTTATGACAACATCATGTATGCAGAGCTGAATACCAAAAGTGATTATTGCCAGTGCTGTGGATTTAATGGCGAGATTCAGGTAATAGAGGATGGCGGTAAGCTGGTTTGGGAGTGCCCGAACTGCAAGAACCGGGATCAGGAGACTCTGAATGTGGCAAGGAGAACCTGTGGCTATATTGGCACCCAGTTCTGGAATCAGGGCAGAACACAGGAGATCAAGGAGAGAGTGCTCCATCTATAAAAGGATTGGAAAAGAGAGATTATGCATTATGGAAACATTAAACCATTTTCGGTAGAAAATGGGCCGGGGATCAGAGTTTCCTTATTTGTTTCAGGATGTACACACAGGTGTCAGGGCTGTTTCAGCGCTGACACTTGGAATTTTCAGTACGGACAGCCCTTTACTAAGGAAACAGAAAAGGAAATCCTGTCTATGCTGGCACCGGATTATGTGGCAGGACTGACTCTGCTGGGGGGAGATCCTACAGAGCCGGTTAATCAGAGAGCACTTTTGCCGCTGCTGCGCAGCGTAAAAGAGCATTTTCCCCAAAAGGATGTGTGGGTTTATACTGGCTATGTGTATGAGGATTTTTTGCAGGGCGGCAGAGCAGAATGTGAGATAACAAAGGAATTTCTCTCCCTGTGTGATGTGATGGTGGATGGTCCATTTATACAGGAAAAGCGGAATCTGATGCTTAGCTACAGAGGCTCGGAAAATCAAAGGATCATTGATCTGCGGGAAACAGAAAAAAGTGGACAGGTAAAGGAGCTTTGCTTTGCACAGAATGTGAGGCAGAGACAATGAAGCAGGAAAAGCTGAGAAAGCAAATGGAGGAAGCCATGAAAGGCTGCCTGCTCTGTCCCAGATCCTGCGGTGTGAACCGGCTGCAGGGACAGCTGGGAGTCTGCGGACAGGGGGCAGAGCTGGCGGCAGCAAGGGCGGCGCTGCATATGTGGGAAGAACCCTGTCTGTCTGGTACAAAGGGCTCTGGTGCTGTCTTTTTTTCCGGCTGCAATCTTCACTGTGTATTTTGTCAGAACCATAGTCTTGCATCAGGTGATGCCGGAAAGAAAATTTCTGTCAGCAGACTGGCGGAAATTTTTCTTCAGTTACAGGAAAAAGGGGCAAATAATATTAACCTGGTAACCGGTGCTCATTTTGTGCCCCAGATCGTCTGCGGACTGGAAGAGGCACGAAGAAATGGCTTAAGGCTGCCAGTTATTTACAACAGCAGCGGATACGAAGCGATAGAGACTCTTCATATGCTGGATGGGTATGTGGATATTTATCTGCCAGATCTGAAATATGTGGACAGCGGCCTTAGCCTGCGCTATTCCCATGCAGCAGATTATTTTGAAAAAGCAGCTTTTGCCATTGGAGAAATGGTTCGGCAGAGCGGAGAAATGAAGTTTGTAAGGGAAGCATCGCCGCTGGAAGAAGAAGTTAGTGTGGAGGAATACCAGAGGCTGAGTGAAAGGGGAGAAAGCATGATCATGACAAAAGGGGTGATCGTGCGTCATCTGCTTCTGCCCGGTGCACTTTGGGATTCCAAAAGAGTCATTGCTTATCTGCTGGAAACGTATGGAGAAAAAATTTTTATCAGCATCATGAGCCAGTATACACCGCTGCCCCATGTGGCTGCTTTTCCAGAGCTGATGCAGAAGCCCTCCTGGGAGGAATATGAACAGCTGGTTGACTATGCTCTGGAATGTGGGATCGAGAATGGATTCATTCAGGAGCAGGAAGCCGCGCAGGAAAGCTTTATCCCTGAATTTGATGGAACAGGAATCGAAACAGACATTTAAATACAGTCACAATACAGTAAAAGCTACGCAAAAAACTCCTACCAGTTTCCAGGCAGGAGTTTTTATATTTTCTTAGAAAGTGCTTAATTGTACAGAGGAATACCGAATTTGCATTTCCTGTAAATCTTGTATCCCAGTGTCCAGAAAAGGGAAACAACAACATAAAGACTGGAAAGAATTCCAGAGAGTCCTCCTACAATGATAATAAGCCAAAGTCCAATACTAATTTCCATATCTCTTATCCTCTTTCTTTTTATACTATATTCAGTTTTTTGTTTGGTGATTTAGAAAAGATAAGAGAGTCGTTTTCGTCCATCAGTATCCTGTATGAACAAAATCATAAAATTTTCCTGATATAAATAACGGATATCATGGAAAATAAAAAGATGCTCGATCAGATCAGACAAAACTGACAACAGTGTCAGTATGCAAAAAGATAATAAAAAGCCCATACGGCAGCAAAAGCCGGTGCGAATTGCGCGGACTGCGCAGGAAAAAGCAGAAGAGGAGCGTCTGGAAGAGAGCTGCTCTGCCCATAGATCGCTGGGCTGGGAGATCGTGTTGGAATCTAAAAGCATAGCAGTCCCCTGTGTCTGTGCCGTGATCGTGGCAGCAGGAACAGGATTTGCATGAAAGCCTGCAGCCACAAGTGTGCACAGAATCAAAGCCAGTATAAAATTTTTGAACCTGTACATAAGCTGCATATCAATCCCTCACCAATCCTGATATAGTATAACAAAATGAGGCAGGGAGTGCAAGGCTGGTTTTACTTTGATTTTTCACGAAAACCAGATGCCTTGCCGGGAAAAGTCAGAATGAGCAGCTCATGGGCAAGCAGGGGAAAGGCGGAAAGAACAAATAAAAACAGCCATTCCTCAAAAAGAAGATCCACAGTGCCAAAGGCGGCGATCAAAAAGGGGATCTCGGTTACAGCAAACTGAAGGACAAGACCGATGATAAGAGCAAGGATCATCAGCTTGTTGCGAAAATGCTTCATACGGAAAAGGGAGGTATGTACATCCCGCATACCGATGGCATGGAACAGCTGGGACATGCCGAGAACTGTAAAAGCATAGGTCTGAGCCCGTAAAAGCACTGCTTCCTGCTCCAATAAGGAGGAAAGGGCTGTCAGAGTAACCGGCAGCTGCTTCTGACGCAGTGTAACATAAGGAAAGGTAAAATAAGCAGTCAGACTGATCCCGGCGATCAGAATACCGTAAAAGCAGGTGCAGGCAAGTCCGCCGCCAGCAAACAGACTTTCATTGCTTTTACGGGGCGGCAGCTTCATCAGTGCATGCCCATCATTTTCATCAATGCCCAGAGCCAGTGCCGGCAGAGAGTCCGTGATCAGGTTGATCCAAAGGATGTGGCTGGACTTTAAGGGAGAGGGCAGACCGCAGAGCACAGCTAAGAACATAGTCATGATCTCTCCCAGATTAGAGGATAAGAGAAAGATGACAGATTTTTTGATGTTGGTATAAACGCTCCGCCCCTCGCGGACAGCTTTTGCAATGGTGGCAAAATTGTCATCTGCCAGTACGATATCGGCTGCCTGTTTGGCAACGTCTGTTCCATTTTGTCCCATGGCGATGCCTACATCTGCTGTTTTCAGAGAAGGAGCATCATTGACCCCATCGCCTGTCATGGCTACGATATGCTTCCCGGACTGAAAGCCCTGGACGATCTGTACCTTTTGCTGCGGAGAGATCCGCGCAAAGACCCTTACTGTTTTCAGACGCTGGAGAAAGGCATCTGGGGAAAGCCGGGTCATTTCACTGCCAGACATACATTCGTCCTTGGCTGTTACGATATGCAGCTCCCTGGCAATGGCGTAGGCAGTGTCAACGTGGTCGCCGGTGATCATGACCGTGCTGATGCCGGCAGCCTGACATTCCTGTACTGCCAAGGCAGCCTCTGGCCGTACCGGATCCTGCATCCCTACAAGACCGATAAAGACCAGCTCCTGCTCAACAGGGCCTGAGCAGCCTGTTTTCATGGCGATCGCAAGGGTGCGCAGTGCTATGGAGGACATGTGCTTTAGCTGCTTAGTGATCTCTGCTGACAATTCCGGCCTCAGGGGCTTTATGCTTCCGGAAAGCAGCAGACTGCTGCAGACCTTTAACACCTCATCAGGTGCGCCCTTGGTGTAGCTGATGGTTTTGCTGCCGGATCTGTGATAGGTGGTCATCATCCTCCGGTCTGAATCAAAGGGCAGCTCCTTTAATCTGGGCAGCTGGCTTTCCAGAGCAGTCTTAGAAAACCCGTAGCCGGCTCCCAGCTCCAGCAGCGCAAGCTCTGTTGGATCGCCAATGCTTTGTTCTTTTTCCAAAACACTGTCATTGCACAGCATCATCCCCATCAGCAGATCGGAATGGACTTTGGGATCAAGGGCATCGGCGGAAAGCAGCTTCTGATTGCAGTAACAGCTGACCACACGCATACGGTTCTGGGTCAGGGTACCGGTCTTGTCAGAACAGATCACACTGACAGCACCCAGAGTTTCTACAGAGGGCAGCCGCCGGATAATGGTATGGACGCGAACCATGCGCGTCACGCTGAGCGCCAGACAGATGGTCACTACGGCAGGCAGACCCTCCGGCACAGCGGCAACAGCAAGGGAGATGGCAGTGATCAGCATGTCAAACAGATTTCTGTGCTGGGCAAGCCCGATAAAGAACAGCAGGGCACATAAGCACAGCGAAAGCAGACTGAGCAAAGTCCCCAGCTCGCCAAGACGCTTTTGCAGGGGTGTCAGTTCATCCCTGCTCTCCTGGATCAGAGAGGCGATCTTGCCGATCTCTGTGTGGATGCCAGTGGCAGTGACGATCCCCAGACCTCTGCCATAGGTAATGACAGTAGACATATATGCCATGTGAACCCGGTCTCCCAAGGGGATCTCTTCCAGAGCTGTATGCTGATAGTGCGAAGGCAGCCGGGTACTTTTTTCAATGGCAATGGATTCGCCGGTAAGAGAAGCTTCCTCTGCTTTCAGGCTTTCTGCTTCTATCAGGCGCAGATCAGCAGGCACCTGGCAGCCAGTCTCCAGGCACACAAGATCTCCCACAACAAGCTGGGAGGCAGGGATCTCTTTTCTGCTTCCGCTTCGGATGACAATGGCATGAGGGCTGGAAAGCTGCTTTAAGGAATCTAATGCCTTCTGGGCTTTTCCCTCCTGGATCAGACCAATGACGGCATTCATAAAGACCACAAATAAAATGATCAGCGTGTCATTGACCTCATTTAACAAAAGAGAGATGGCAGAGGCAGCCAAAAGCACATAGATCAAAGGATCCTGAAGCTGCTCCAGAAAACGGGCAGGCAGGGAGTGCTTTTTGGCATCGGGCAGTTCGTTTTTTCCATTTTTAGTAAGCCGCCGGGCAGCTTCTGCATCTGTGAGCCCACTGTGCAGATCTGTTTTCAGCTCTGCACACAGTTCCTGAATTGATTTTTCTTTCAACATATGATGACTCCTGTCCAATAGAATTCTTGTACAACGTTATGCAAAAAGGGCTGGAAATATGTTTTTCCCAAGACTCTGATTTTGCACAGAAGCATTAAGGAACGGTAAAATAAACCGATATATATTCTGAAATCAGACTGGAGCGCCTTTGCGGAAGGGAGAGAGAAAAATGGGATTTGAAGGAATCGGCACAGGAGCATGGACAGATACCTTTCATCAATATCAGGATGAGATCATCGGAAAGATCAAAAAAGGAACGACCGAGGATGAAATTTTGATCGGCGGAACTGCATTTACACAGACGGAATGGAAAAAGGTACTGGAGGGTGTAGATGAGCAGCTGGAGAATGGAAAAGAGGAGCAGAAGCAGCGCTTTGAAAAGCAGGAGAAGAAAGCGGAAGCTGCCAGGATATATGAAGCAGCCCAGGCAGGAAAGGAAAACTGGAGAGACCTGCTCAGGACCGAAGCGGCTGTGCCCTATGGGTATCTGGCAAAGGATGGTCTGATCCAGTATCATGGGACAGTATTTGTATGTGATGAGCAGACAAACAGCATTTGTCTGGGCGATATGAATGATAAGAAAAATGTGCTTACCATTCCTCTTTCAGGGGGCGGCTGCTTAAAGGTAAACAGAGACAATCTGGGAGATTTACAAAATGCTATCGGCATGTTTTCGCCGGAGGATGTAAACCGGATCCTGCGCGCTATCGCCCAGGACAATAAGGTACGTGAAAAACAACTGGAGCTGGAAGAAACAAAAAATGGGGAAAATCTGGAGCAGACTGAGAGCTGATTTAAAAGAATACAGGATCGGGCTTCTGGCACTGGGCTTATATTATATAAGCACCCGCCTGGCTTTTCGGGCATTTTGCCCTATGGTGATCCTCACAGGGCTGCCCTGTCCGGGCTGCGGACTAAGCAGGGCAGTGTGGTTTTTGCTGACGGGAGAGCTCCTTAGATCCTTTCAGCTGCATCCTCTGGCAGGCCTCTGGCTTTTGCTGTTTTTGTATTTTGTGATAGAACGGTATCTTCTGGGAAGGGGGATCACAAAGGGAATCCGGGTGTTTTTAGTACTGTTGTCACTGGCAACTCTCTTTTTGTACTTTTACCGGATCATGACCCTATTTCCGAACAGGCCGCCCATGTCTTATACAGGGAGGAACATGATGGAAAAGCTGATCCCCGGATATCGGCAGAGAGTTCTCTCATTTTTCAGGTTGTATGGATGAAAAAGCTGTGCTATACTAGATATGGTATTTTGCGTCAGCAAAAGATCAATATTTACGTGTGAAGGGGAAATGGGATGGACAGCAATCATATGTATGAACAGAACACAGGAAATACGCAGGAGAATCCGCAGTATTCTTCCTATTATGAAGGAACAGGGCAGCAGCCGGTATATCCGGTACGGCAGCAGCCGGATCAGGAGTTAGAACCGCCGGTTACAGTTGGCAGCTGGCTGATCTCTATGTTGCTTATGTGTATTCCTTGTGTGAATATTGTATTGATGTTTGTATGGGCATTTAGCAGCTCAGAAAGTAAGAGCAAGTCAAATTTCTTTAAGGCTGCTTTGATCTGGTACGGAATAGCGCTGGTGCTGACGATTATCATGACGATCCTGATGGCTGGCGGAATGCTGGCAGCAATGGCTTAACAGACCGGATAGATATGACAGAATAAAATACAGATGGCAGAACCGCTGATGGAAAGTCGTGGTTCTGCCATTTTTTGATCTTGGTCACGATCTGCTCCAGCGGCCAGAAGCACCGCAGGGAAGCACAAGCCCACTGTCAGTTACAGGAAGCCCGATTTCTTCCGCTTCCACCCGGCCGCCGAATTTTTTTACGATCACGCTGTGGATCAGATAGGAAAGCACCGCAGGCTGTAAGCCTGTTGTATAGGAATTGATCAGATAAAAAACCGCATCCTGTGACAAAATCTGGGAAGTCAGCTCAATAAAGGGGTAAATAGACTCTTCGATCTTCCAGATCTCCCCCTTGGGTCCTCTGCCGTAGGAGGGAGGGTCTAAAATGATACCGTCATATTTGTTGCCCCGGCGTATTTCCCGTTCTACAAATTTTACACAATCATCCACAAGCCAGCGGATCGGAGCTTTTTCAAGACCGGAGGAGCTGGCATTTTCCTTTGCCCAGCCTACCATGCCCTTGGAGGCATCTACATGAGTAACAGCTGCACCTGCTTTTGCAGCGGCAAGAGTTGCTCCGCCGGTATAGGCGAACAGATTCAACACCTTTAAGGGTCTTTTTGCCTGCCGGATCTTCTCTGAGAACCAGTCCCAGTTCACTGCCTGTTCTGGGAAAAGTCCGGTATGCTTAAATTTAAAGGGCTTTAGATGAAACTTCAGCTCCTTATAGTGGATAGACCATTCATCCGGCAGATGAAAAAATTCCCAGTCACCGCCGCCCTTGCTGCTGCGGTGATAATGTCCGTTGGGCTTTTTCCAGCCCTTGTTGGTCTTTTCTGTATTCCAGATCACCTGGGGATCGGGACGTACCAGAAGATAGTCCCCCCAGCGCTCTAATTTTTCACCATGACAGGTATCGAGTACCTCGTAATCCTTCCATGAATCAGCAATCCACATAAACAGTTCCTTTCTCTGTCTGCAGGTCAGAACCGATCATCTGACCCTATAACCGATCATATTATTTATCCAATGTGATATTATCATTTATAGCATGCCTTGTTTTGACATTCAAGTATTTCCATCTCTATTTTGTACTTATGGCATATTGAAAAGAAAGTAGGCGGTATTGTAAAATAAAATGATAGTCTGAAGAAAATAAGAAAATCGGGAGGAAAGGCAGGGCAGAGATGAGCGATATATTGGATGTGCTGCGGACGGAACAGAAATACCGGCTGACAAAGGAACAGATGTCGCGTATGGCATTTTTAGTCTCGCAGGTGCTAAAAGCAGATGAGCACAGCAGAAATGGCAGCTACATAGTCCGTTCCCTGTATTTTGATACACTGGACAACAGGGATTATTTTGAAAAGCTGGATGGCTGCGACTGCAGAAGAAAGATCAGACTGCGGATTTATTCGCCGGATGCAAGGTGGGCAAAGCTGGAGCTGAAGGAAAAGCAGGGAGATTTTCAGAGAAAGCGTTCTCTGCTGCTTACCAGAGAACAGGCACAGGAGGTCTGCCACGGCAACTATCAGGCTCTTGCAGAGATGGATTCTGAGTTTGCCCAGGAGCTTTACGGAAGAATGTGCCAGTTTTTATACAGACCGGTCTGCCTGACAGAATATGACAGAAAAGCATATACGGCCTCTGTCAATGACATCAGGGTAACCTTTGATGAGGCACTGCGTACGACCCAGAGTGAACTGGATCTGTTTCGGGAAAAGGTGCAGTGGATTCCCCTGGAAACAAGCGGAACCGGAACCATGGAGGTAAAATTCAATCGTTTTTTATTAAGCTATGTAAAGCAGCTTGTATCCCTCCCCGCATGCATGAAAACCTCCTCCAGTAAATACTGTGCAGCGAGAAACTTCTTTCTGGGAAAAGAAGCATAAATAAAACATAAGAACAGGAGAAAATGATGAAAGAAGAATTGATAAACTATCTTGTAATGACCACAGGAGCATTGTCTGTAAATGACATACTGCTCAACTTTGCAGCGGCACTGCTGATCGCAGTAGTGATCTTTCTGTCGTACAGGATTTCCCATGCCGGAGCAGCCTACAGTGCCAGATTTAACGTGTCCTTGGGAATGATGACATTGGTTACTACGCTGGTCATGAATGTGATCGGAAACAACATTGCGCTGTCCTTAGGAATGGTAGGTGCTCTTTCCATTGTCCGTTTCAGAACGGCGATCAAGGATCCCAGAGACACTACTTATATTTTCTGGAGCATCGCTACTGGTATCTGCTGTGGTGTATCAGAATATCTGATCGCAGCCATTGGTGCAGCAGTGATTTTTGGATTCATGCTGATCTTTGGAATGATACGCAACAATGACCGCTATCTTCTGATCCTGCGCGGCAGCGAGATCGAGGGCGAGGTGCTGGAAAATCTGGTAGAAGATAAATTTGCCGGAAAAGCACGGATGATCGTGCAGAACATAACGGAGAATGACAAGGAATATATCTTTGAGCTTTCGGAAAAGGAACTGAGAAAAGCAAAGGAAAGCGGGGACATTGCTGCCTTTTTCCATTCTAATGCAAAGCTGGATGCGGTAAATATCGTATGCCAGAATGATGAGATCAACCGGTAAACAGGAAAAGAGGAACTATGAGAAAATATCGGCTCTTAGGAATGATAAGTATACTGCTCATGCTTTCCGGCTGTTTTGTTTTCAATGCCCTGTATCAGATGGAACATAGTACCAAGATTCTGAATTCCTATGCCCGGAAGCTGGGGAAGGCTCCCCTTGAGAGCGATCCGATGGTACATATCCGGGAGGATTTCAGTGTGGAGGAAGACTTTTCCAGTCATTTGCCCATTGTGATCCTGGATACAGGAGGCGTGGAACCGCCCATCAATACCTATGAAAATGCAGCTGAAGAAAGGTTTGTTGCCATAGAGGGACTGGATCCTTATGTGGATGGTAACATGTATATCATAAATACGGATCAAGGCATCAATTTTCTGACGGATGAGCCGGAAGTGGTAAGCAGAATGAGAATAAAGCGGAGGGGAAATTCCTCTATGCTTTACGAAAAGGCACAGTGGCTTGTGAAGCTTGTGGCGCAAGATGGACTGGACAGGGATGTAGACGTGCTGGGAATGGGAGAAGAGCACGAATGGATATTGAATGGCTCTATGTTTGATAAAAGCCTTCTGCGCAATTATCTGGCATACAGCATTGCCTCAGAGTTTATGCCCTACACACCGGATTCCCGGTACTGCGAGGTTCTGATAAAGGAAAATGGGAAATATCAATATCAGGGAGTTTATCTGCTTTGTGAAAATATCAAGCGGGATGAAAACCGTGTGAATATAAGCAAATATGATACCGACAAGGTATTTTCCAGCTATCTGGTGAGAAGAGACCGTCTGGATGAGACAGGAAATATGCTGGATACCTACGGCAGATGGGAAAAATACAGTAAGGAATATTTTGAACTGCTGTATCCCAACAAGAAAATAGCAGATGAAACAGTGATCCGTTATGTAGAGAAGGATTTAAGTGAGATCGAGGAGGTACTGTATTCGGAGGATGAAAAGATATTTTCCAGATACCCGGATGTGATCGATGTAGATTCCTTTGTGGATTATTTTCTGCTGAATGAGTTTTTCGGAAGCTATGATTCCGGCAACTATTCGACCTATTGTTATAAGGAGCTGGGCGGCAAGCTGAAGATGGGACCGGTCTGGGATTATGACGGTACCATGGATAACTATGCAAAGGAAGCTCTGGATACAGATGCCATCGCCTTTCAGACCAAGCCTTGGTTTGACCGGCTCTGTAAGGATCAGAGATTTATTGATAAGCTGCAGAAAAGATATATCTGGCTGCGGCATACCGCTCTTTCAGAAGCTCATATAACAGAAAAGATAGATGAGATCACGGCTCACCTTGGCGGTGCCCAGGAAAGAGACTGGTATCGCTGGGGACACTGGTATACGACTCAGAACAAGTACAGCCTGCAGCCGGAGAAAGGAACAGGCGGTCAGGTGCTGATCCGTAATGCAGTTACCTATCAGGATGAGATATACCGGATCAAAACTGCCCTGCGGGAGCATGGAGAAGAAATACCGCAGGCAGTTGAAACATTGAAAAAAACTGCTGACAAGTCAACCGGGATCGAGGACTGGATGGGCTGGCTGCTGCTGCTGTCGGCATGCGTATTTTTCCTTCCGGCAGTTTACGTCAGTCAGAAAAAGTAAGGAGCAGAACAATGCTTTTTTCAGGTATCATATTTATTGTATATTTTCTTCCCATTGCGTTAGGCGGCTATTATATTCTGGGATTTTCCAGAAAGGCGCAGAATCTGTGGCTGTTTCTGGCAAGCATATTCTTTTATGCATGGGGAGAGCCGGTATATGTGCTGGTACTGCTTTGTTCCATTGTATTTCACTGGATGGCAGGACTTTGTCTTTGCCGGATAAAAAGAAAAAACAGGAAAGGGCTGGCTGTGCTGCTTATTGTGTGTGCAGGCAATGCAGGACTTTTTCTTTATTTTAAATATCTGGGATTTCTGGCAGAAAGCATCAATATGATCTTAGGCGGTGCATATTTGCAGGTGCCGGAGAGGGTAATCCCCATTGGACTGTCCTTCTATATCCTGCGCGCACTGGGTTACATAGCGGATGTATACAGAGGAAAGCTTGCAGCAGAAAAAAATCTTCTGCATTTTGGACTTTATATGGGATTTTTCCCACAGCTGATCGCAGGGCCGTTGATGAACTATGAGCAGATCCATGAACAGATCATAATCCGCAAAAGCACTTACCGTAAATTTTCTGTCGGAGTCTGCCGTTTTGTAACAGGGCTTGGAAAAAAGGTGCTTCTGGCAAATAATCTTGGGGCTCTGGCAGATCTGGTGTTTGACTGGTCTGAGATGGGCATGGAGAATGTACAGGTAACAGTTGTGATGGCATGGCTGGGCATTCTGGCATATACCCTGCAGATCTATTTTGATTTTTCGGGATATTCTGATATGGCGATCGGCTTAGGGCTGCTATTTGGCTTTAAGCTGGAGGAAAATTTTGCCTATCCCTATGCAGCTGCGTCAGTCAGCAGCTTTTGGAGAAGATGGCATATCAGCCTTACCGGGTGGTTTAGGGAATATGTATATTTTCCGCTTGGAGGAAGTCAGGTGGAGAATAAGGATAAAATGGTACGGAATCTTGCTGTTGTGTGGATACTGACAGGAATCTGGCATGGGGCAGGCTGGAACTTTTTGTTCTGGGGAGTCTGGAACTTTCTCTTTTTATTGGCAGAGCATTTTCTGGGCTATGGAGAAAAGGAGCAGAAGGGCATACTGAGACATTTCTATACCATGGCAGTGGTAATGAGCGGCTGGGTTTTGTTCAGAGTGTCGGATCTGTATCAGGCAAATGTGTATTATGGCAATCTTCTGGGACTGCATGCAAATGGATTCTGGAATGAGACAACAGGCTTTCTGCTTCAGGAATACTGGATGTTCCTGCTGCCGGGTGTGCTTCTTTGTACACCGGTTGCCCAGTACTGCAACACGGCATTGACAGAGGGGCGGCTGAAGGGAGCAGGAAAGGTGCTTACCCTTATATATCCGCCGGCACTGCTGCTTTTGTTTGTTTTGTGTCTGGCGTACATCGTTCAGACGGGGCAGATCCCATTTATTTACTCCAGTTTTTAGCAAAGGAGAAGAAAGATGAAATCCTTTTTTTATAAAAAATACTTTTTTGCGGCTTTGTTTCTGATCCTCCTGCTGCTTTTCTCTGGGGCAAATGTTTTTTTCGGCTGGGGAGAGATTGAGGAGCTGGGGGAAGCATTTGAGGAGGTAGAGCATATCGGACAGCTCGGGGCATGGATCGATGAGGCTGAGGAAGAAGCAGACGAAGAGCTGTTTGGAAGAGAGGCTTTTACAGAGGGCTATGGCTGGCTGCAGAAGCTGTTCGGAAAAAAAGAATTTAACCATTTTACCTATATCAGAGATACGGATGGAATGATGTATTACGGCTCGCTGTATCAGGGAAGCAACCATGACCTGGAGCAGTATGTGGGAAATATAAGGAGACTAAAGAGGGCAGTGGAGGCAAAGGGTGCCAGACTGATCGTGGTTCTGCCTCCTGCCAAGCTTCTGCCCGGTGTCAATGAGGCGGATTCTAAGCTGTTAGTAAGCAATCCCAATGCGAGAATGGATAAATTTCTCAATCTTATGATGCAGAATGATATTTTTGCGGTGGATCTGCGTACTGCCATGCAAAAATCCGGGGAAAAGCCAGAAGCGCTCTTTTTCAGAACAGATCATCAGTGGACTCCGTTGGCAGCCTTTTACGCAGTCAGAGAGCTGGTAGGACAGGTAGAGACAGAGTATGGAGATAACTGGGATATTGAGGGCTATTATACAAACTTAGAAAACTATCATTCCAGAGTATACGAGGAGGCAATGCTGGGCTCCTTTGGCAGAGGGGCTGGCAGCATTTACAGTGGCAGAGAGGATTTCCTTCTTTTGTGGCCGGAATGTGATATGGAATTTTCCTGGACGGATCATAAAAACAAAAAGGAGCAGAAGGGAAGCTTTGAAGAAGCCTTTTTTGTCAGCTCGGCTTTACAGGAAGCTGTCACAGGGCAGAAGGATATAAATGCGGTCTATCTGGATAAAGCCTCTGATCATGACAGGATCGTGAACTATTCCAATGAAGAGGGTCTCAGACTGGCAGTTTTGCGGGATCAGTATTTTTCGCCAATGGCATGTTTTCTGGCACCTATGTGCAGCGAAATAGAAATGGTCTGGAACAAGCGCAGCTATAATCAGATCGATTATGAAGCCTTTGTGCAGGAAAGTGATGCGGATTATGTGATTTTAGAGGTTTATCCCTACAACTTGACAGGGGATTCCTTTGATTTCTTTAAAAATTAAGATCAGAACGGAGAGGGTGAGCTGATGACAAGAGAAAAGAAAGGACTGAAACGAAGGATAAAAAGCGGGAAGAACCGGATATGGTTTGTGCTGAATATTATATTTACCTGCATTTATCTGATATGGCGTTTGTTTTTTACACTTCCGCTTGAGTATGGCTGGGTGTCCATCATAGCAGGAATTGCTCTGTTTGCAGTAGAATTCCTGGGAATGCTGGAGGCGCTGGTTCATTTTTTCAACATGAATGATGTGGAGAGAAAAGAACTGCCAAAGATCCCAACAGACAGATATCCGGATGTGGATGTTTTTATCGCCACCTACAATGAACCGATGGACATTCTTTTTAAGACGGTAAACGGCTGCAGATATATGCAGTATCCGGACAAAAACAGGGTGCATATTTATCTCTGTGATGATGGAAGCCGGCTGGAGGTTAAAAAGCTGGCGGCAGAGATGGGAGTAGGTTATATTGAACGGCAGGAGCATGAGCATGCAAAGGCAGGAAATCTGAACAATGCCATGGGCATGACCAATTCTCCTTATGTCCTGACGCTGGATGCAGATATGATTCCCCACGAAAATATGCTGATGCATACGATTCCTTTCTTTATCGCACAGGAGATCGAAAATGAAAAGAAGCCGGAGGAGGAGCAGAAGCACATTGGCTTTGTGCAGACACCCCAGACCTTCTATAATCCGGATCTTTTCCAGTACAATCTTTACAGCGAGGGAAGGATCCCCAATGAGCAGGATTATTTTTACCGCGATATTCAGGTTTCCAGAAACAAATCCAACAGCGTAATTTACGGAGGCTCCAATACGGTGCTTTCCAGAAGGGCGCTGGAGGATATCGGCGGATTTTATACAGGGACGATCACCGAGGACTATGCTACAGGTATCCTGATGCAGAAAAAGGGCTATATCTGCTATGGAACAGATGAGGTGCTGGCTTCCGGGCTGTCTCCCACAGATCTAAAGAGTCTGATCAACCAGCGTATCCGCTGGGCAAGAGGCGTTATTTCTTCCAATCGTAAAATGCATATTTTTTCCTCCAAGGATCTGACCTTTGTGCAGAAGATCAATTACTGGGCATCGGAATGGTATTGGTACGCACCCTTTAAGCGGCTGATCTATTTTATGAGTCCCATTCTGTATGCGGTATTTGGCTATATGGTCATCAAGTGTACCTTGTGGCAGATATTGCTGTTCTGGCTGCCAATGTATGTAACCAGCAATATTTCCTTAAAGATGCTCAGCCGTAATATCAGAACCACCAAATGGACCAGTATTTATGAAACGGTGCTGTTTCCTTTCCTGATCTTTCCGGTACTGCTGGAGACCATGGGAATTACAATGAAAAAGTTTAAGGTAACCCAGAAAGGACAGGTGGAAAACGAGGCAGGAAAAAATCTGATCTATCTGATCCCCTTTTTACTTCTGGTGATTTTATCAGGAATCGGTATATTTAACTGCGTACATATGATATTTGAAAGCAACAATATGGGGCCGGTTGTAGTATTGTTCTGGCTGATCGTCAACATGTATACCCTGATCATGGCAATGTTTTTCATCATAGGAAGAAGACCGATGCGTAAATCCGAGCGTGCAATGATCTCCTTAGACTGCGAGCTGACAGCAGGAGATATCGTGTATACCGGAAAAACTGACAATATCTCCGAGCATGGTCTTGCGCTGCTGCTGGATACACCGGTCAATGTGGATGATGAAAAGGAGGCGGCGATCAGACTCTGGAATGACCGCTATGAAGCGAAGCTTGGAGCATTTGTGGTGCATGTAAGCAGTGTGGGAAGCCGATGGAAATATGCTTTCCAGATTTCAGACTATTTTGACAGCTATGCTGCCTATTTGCAGCTGATCTATGACCGTGTGCCTACGCTGCCCCAGAATCTGGATCAGACAAGCGGCAGCTTTGATGATCTGCGCATCAATGTAAAACGCCGGGTAAGTACGCCCTTTTACCAGAACAGAAAGCTGCCCAGAGTGGTTCTGCTTGCCAGCATAAAGGATACAGAGGGCAGAACCTGGAACATGCAGGATTATAACTATAAGTACTGCACCATCGGAAATGCAGGGATCATGCCGGAAAGCATATGCTTTGTTGTGAATCGGAAAAAAGGTGTAAAGATCTGCTGTAAGCGCTGTGACAAGACCCAGAATGGCAGAACGCTGTATGAGATAACAAACTATGAAGAAAACTATCAGAATACAGAAAAGAAGCGGATTCTGGAAGCGTGGGTAAGTGAAAGATGGAATGAGATGAAAAAGGCAGAGCAAAAGCGGGCAGAGGAAAAGGAAACGGAACAGAAAAAAGCGGATATGCCGGAAGAAAAAACAGAGAAGGCAGGCGAAGAAAAGAAATTCAACGAAATGGAACATATTTAAGGGATGAAAAAGAGAAGATATTATTTCATGGTGGCAGTGCTTGGTGTACTGATGATAATTGCCCTCCGGGTACTGTTTTACGATATGTGGATGGGCGCGAAAAAGCAGCAGTTTGTAAAGGAATTGGGACCGGGCATAAATCTGGGCAATTCTTTGGATGTGGATAATCTGCGCCAGCGTAAGCCTGAGGCAGCGCTGGAGGAATATGAAACCTACTGGGGAAATCCTGTGATCAAAAAGGAATTGTTTCAGGAGATAAAAGAAAAAGGCTTTAAGACTGTGCGGCTTCCGGTTACATGGGGAGAGCATATGGATGAAAACGGCAGGGTGGATGTCCGCTGGATGGCACGGGTTAAGGAGGTCACGGACTGGGCGCTGGATGCTGGGTTGTATGTGATCCTGGACACTCACCATGAAAGCTGGCTTGTCCCAGCACCGGAGAAGGAGGCGCAGACCACACAGCGGCTTTGCTTTTTGTGGCAGCAGATCTCTGACACCTTTGCGCAGACAGGAGATCATCTGCTGTTTGAGGGGATGAACGAGCCCCGGCTTAGGGGAAGTGAAGAAGAGTGGACGGGAGGAAGCCTGCAGACCCAGCAGGTGGTCAATCGGCTGAACCGGGCATTTGTGGATACAGTCAGAAAAAGTGGCGGCAACAACGAAAGCAGATGGCTGCTCGTCTGCCCTTATGCCAGCAGTCATGTAGAGGAAGCGCTAAAGCAGCTAAAGCTTCCGGAGGATGACAGGCTTATCGTGGCAGTTCATGCCTATCTGCCTTATGGCTTTACTCTGGATGATAATGGGAAAGACAGCTTTGATCCATATCGGTCAGAAGCAGAAGATGAGCTGGGATGCCTTATGGAAAACCTGCAGGAGCTTTTTATCCGGGAAGGGACTCCGGTTATGATCACGGAGTTTGGATGCCATGAAAAGCCCAGTGAAGAGGAACGGCTGAAATGGCTGGAGCTGTATCTGGAAAAAGCAAAAGAGGCAAGGATTCCCTGTATCTGGTGGGATAACGGAAAGGACAGCCAGATCATCCACAGGGAGAGCTTAGTCTGGACGAGAGAGGAGCTGGCAGAGCTTCTGGTTTCAGACTAGATGATTTAAAACTGTAAGAAAAAGGAAAAATGATGATGCAAAAAGGAGTAGCATTTATATTGACTGTATGCTGCATTGTGCTTTTAGCTGGCTGTGCAAAGGAGACTGACAGCGCTCTGAACACTGCAGGATCACAAGCGATGGAAAAGCAGGATACAGAGGATGCCAATGATATAACAGAAAGTAAAGGCGGCAGCTTACAAGGCGAAAGTGTTCAGGCTGATAGTATTCAGTCCGAAAATGCCCAGGCTGACAGTATGCAAACTGACGGTGTCCAGACTGACAGCATTCAAGCCGAGATCGCCCGGATAGAGGCGCAGTCCTGTGAATATGAAAATGCTGATTGGGGCAGCATGGGACAGCAGGAGATGAACCGTCTGACGGCGCAGTGGTATCAGCTCTGGGATGAGGAGCTTAATCTGCTGTGGAGCAGATTGAGCGATGAGCTTTCCCCTGAAGCAAAAGAAAAGATACTGGACGAACAGCGGGCATGGATCAAAAGAAAAGAGACACGGGTAAGAGGTGCTGGCGCAGAAGCCCTTGGAGGAAGCTTGCAGCCTCAGTTAGAAAATGATGTCGCCAAAGATATGACACGGGGAAGAGCATACATACTTGCAGGCTATCTGGCAGATGTCAGAAAGGAAAGCTTTATCATTCCGGCTGAAATTCAGGAAAGCATAGATATGGCAGAACGTGACCTGGATGATGTGTTTGCTGCCTTTGAAGGACAGTGGATATTTGACAAGGAACGAGGCGCGTGTGTTGGTATCGAAAGGGCAGAGAACTGCGCTGCTGAAGGAAGTAAGTGGATCCTCTGGATAACTGGTGGAGATATTCTTTCTGATCAGGATGTATACGGCTATACGGAGAGCAGTATCCTATTCAAGGTGGCACATGACGGATATACTGCCTTTTATGAACTGACCTTTAACATAGACCATGCACTGGTGCTTGCGTATGGGACTTCACCAGATGCAATGGATGATGTCCTGGTAGCTGATGAAAAGGTTGATTGATCGAAATGTTACACAATCGTCTACCAGCCAGCGGATCTGTGTTTCGCTTAGATGTGAGGAAACGGCGTTTGCCTTTGCCCAGTCGACGGCATTGCTTCTGCGGCATGATCAATTTATCACTGTACAATACTGACGAATTAATGCATTGCCCTCGAAAAGGTTGACGACACCTTTCCTTCTATATTATAATGTACGCGGACATAAAAACAAGCGGCGCCGCAGGCGACATTTGTTTTTATGCGCGATAACGAGCAAGCGGTCTGCGCAGCAGACAGAGGAGCGCAAAGCGCGGGCTTGCGAGTGAGAAGACGTGGAGGCGCGGACATAAAAACAAGCGGCGCCGCAGGCGTAAGCGCAGCTTGTACGTGCAAAAGATGAGGAAGAAAGAGGAGACAAAAGATGGAAGGTTCGATATTCTGGATACTTACAGCATTTGTAGCTTATTTGCTGCTTATGATAGTCATTGGACTTTTGTGTGCAAAGAAAAATGAGAACGCAGAAGACTATTTTCTGGGAGGCAGACAGCTCAGCGGAGCAGTGGCAGCTTTGTCTGCACAGGCATCGGATATGAGCGGCTGGCTTCTGATGGGGCTTCCTGGTTCGGTATATGCACTGGGGACAGGGCAGGCGTGGATCGCCATTGGCTTGTTTGTGGGGACTGTGTGTAACTGGCTTTTTGTTTCAAAGAGACTGCGCAGATACACCATCCGTGCTAACAATGCACTGACGCTGCCCACATATTTTGAAAACAGATTTCATGATAAAAAAAGAGTACTGTTATTTATCTCATCAGTAACGATCATTATTTTCTTTCTGGTTTATACAGCCTCTGCACTGGCAGCAGGCGGCAAGCTGTTTACCTCTGTGTTCGGAATGGATTATAAGCTGGCTCTGACCATTGGAGCAGCAGTAATCCTGATCTATACCTTTATGGGTGGATTTCTGGCAGTATGTGTTACAGACTTTGTGCAGGGCTCTTTGATGCTGGTGGCACTTTTGGTCGTGCCGATCGTGGCATATGCGATCATTGGCGGAGATTTTACCGCTGCCATAGATGCCAGCGGTGTGGCAGGCGGCTCTGCTGCTTATATGGATCTGATGAGCAATGGTGGAAAGCCTTATGGTCTGATCGATATTATCTCTCAGGTGGCATGGGGACTTGGATACTGCGGCATGCCTCATATCCTTGTACGGTTTATGGCAGTTAAGGACGAAAAGGAACTGGCAAAATCAAAAGGTATTGCCATTATCTGGGTGGCACTTTCACTTTTGTTTGCCTGTGTGATCGGTGTGCTGGGACGTGCATATCTGTATCCTACGATTTTGACAGACGGCGCAGAAGAAAATGTCTTTATTGAAATGATCGTCAAGATATTTACCAAGGATTCTAATATGGCATTTATCGGAGGATTATTCCTTTGCGGTGTGCTGGCAGCGATCATGTCTACTGCAGATTCCCAGCTGTTGGTCAGCGCATCCAGTATGGCAGAGGATATTTACAGAGGGGTACTGAAAAAGGATGCAGATGATAAGACGGTGTTAAATATGAGCCGGATCACTGTTTTGATCATTGCAGTGCTTGCTTATCTCATCGCCTTAAATCCCAATAATTCTATTATGGGTCTGGTGTCCAATGCATGGGCTGGACTGGGTGCTGCTTTTGGACCTATCGTATTATTGTCCCTGTTCTGGAAACGCACCAATTTTGAGGGAGCAGTTGCCGGAATCGTAACTGGGGCACTGACTGTTATCATCTGGGATTATATTCCTCTTGCAGGAGGACAGACACTGGGAACCGTTACAGGCCTTTATTCCCTGGCAATCGGCTTCGCTCTGAGTATTCTGGCGATCCTGGTGGTAAGTCTGCTGACACCGGCACCTTCCATGGAAATACAGCAGGAATTTGAGGATGTGGTCAATAACAGAAATATCCAGGCATAATCTACGAAAATAGTGATTGGCAAATCATTATTAAATAGAAAGGAACGAAAGAAAATGAAAAATTTGTTGGAAAAATGGAATGGTCTCAGTCTGATCGTCCGCATCCTGATCGGCCTGATCATCGGTGTGGCTTTGGGACTGGCATGCCCGGGAGCAACGGTGGTTGCGATCTGCGGCGATGTGTTTGTAGGAGCTCTCAAGGCGATCGCACCGGTGCTGGTATTTGTACTGGTACTGAGCTCTCTTGCAAATGCAAAGGGAGGCGTGGGCAAACGCTTTAGCAGAGTCATTGGACTGTACATGCTGACCACCTGCCTTGCAGCCTTTCTTGCAGTTATTGTGTGCAAGCTGTTCCCGGTTACCTTACAGTTTACGGATGCAGCAGATAATTCTGCACCGGGCGGGATCGGCGAGGTGCTGAGAAACCTTGTAAATAATATGGTACAGAATCCGGTCAGCGCGATCGCATCCGGTAATTATATCGGTATTCTTACCTGGGCGATCGTTTTTGGACTTGCTCTGAGAAGACTTGCTTCTGATGAAACCAAGAGAATGGCTGTCGATTTATCTGACATGGTATCTCAGGCAGTACGCTGGGTCATCAATCTGGCACCGATCGGTATTATGGGTCTGGTATTTTCTTCTGTATCTACAAGCGGACTTGAGATTTTTACCACCTATGGAAAGGTTTTGGCTTTGTTGGTAGGCTGCATGCTGTTCATGGGACTGGTGGTATCTCCTTTTGTAGCCTTCTGCTGCTTAAAGAGAAATCCTTATCCGCTGGTACTCAGATGCTATAAGGAAAGCGGCGTTACTGCATTCTTTACAAGAAGCTCTGCAGCTAATATCCCGATCAATATGAACCTTTGCGAAAAGCTGGGTCTGGATAAGGATTTCTATTCTGTATCCATTCCTCTTGGTTCTACCATCAATATGGACGGTGCGGCTATTACGATTACCGTTATGGCGATGACAGTGGCTAATACAGTAGGCATCCATCTGGATATTCCTACCTCCTGCATTCTGGCTATCGTTGCAACCCTTGGTGCGTGTGGCGCATCTGGCGTGGCAGGCGGTTCTCTGCTTCTGATCCCCCTTGCATGCTCATTGTTTGGCGTAGGTGCAGATGTGGCAATGCAGGCAGTTGCAGTTGGCTTTATCATCGGTGTAGTACAGGATTCTTTGGAAACAGCCATCAACTCCTCCTGTGATGTTCTCTTTACAGCGGTAGCAGAGTTTATGGACTGGCAGAAGGAAGGAAAAGAGCTTCCTTTCTAAAGACAGAAAAAGAGATTTGAAAACAAGAATCTGAAAATAAAAAAGAGAGCAGCGGTCTTTGCGCACATGGCGAAGAGACCGCTGCCTTTTTTTGAGCATAATCCAGACAAAATTCTGCATTTTTCTGTACAAAACGATTGACAAAGGATGGAATAGGCATTACAATCTATAACAGATATTCTATAACATACGTTCTACAACGTTTGAAATGATAAGAGGGAGGTAAGGATCGTGAACGAGAAAAAAAGAGAGAAACAGGAAAGCAATCTGCTGGAGCTGGGATTAATGGAGCCCGGCGACAAGCTGGTGGATTTCCTTCAGGCAAGCTATGTAGACAAGGTGCTGCCGGGCATCGGTCAGTGGAAGCAGGGCTGGGCTTATTTTACAGAGAAGAAGTTCATCTGTATGACAGGATTTTTAACAGATAATATCGTGATACCCTATGAGGACATCAGAAATCTGGAAAAATGCAGTCAGTTCTTTTTCCCTATGGGAATTGCCATTACCTATATAAATAAGGAAAAGGGAAAAGAGGAAAAAGCAAAGGTTTCCATGATGAAGCGGGATAAATGGATTGAGTTTATGAAGGAAAAAGCAAGATTGTATTAAACAGACAAGGAGGAAGATGGATGATTAAGGATATATCAGAAAACCGTCTGATGAGGGCGTTTTATGAGATGATCCCTTATTTCAAGCATTTTCTTGGCGAGGAAGTGGGAATAACCATAGCCAACACAGAAGAATACCTTTACATCAAAAACACGGATGAATTAAAGGTTAATCTGAAGGTAGGGGATAAATTTCCACCGAATTGTGCAGCGGATGTGTGTATCAGAAAGAAAGAGGTCGTAGATATCATTGTACCGAAAGAGGTGTTCGGATTTCCGGTCAGAACCATTGCTATCCCTGTTTTTGATGAAGAAAACGGAGAAATAGCAGGAGCAATGGTGGTCAGCGTCAGTGTGGATAAGATCAGCCGCCTGACAGAGCAGACAAATTCTGCCATTGATGCACTGACGGTGATCAGTCAGAAGGTAAAGGATATGTCAGAGGGCTTTGTCCGGATCAATGAGGAAAATGAAAAAATAGCAGTTTCTCTGGAACAGACAAAGGAAGATTACAAAAAGACAGATGACATTTTCAGCTTTGTCAATGGTGTGATGCGCCAGACAAATCTGCTGGGACTGAATGCTTCCATTGAAGCAGCGAGAGCTGGTCAGGCAGGTGTAGGCTTTGCAGTGGTGGCTTCTAAGATCACCAGCCTGTCCAATTCCACCAAGAAATCACTGGTAGAGATTGATGCTGTGCTGGGAGCGATACAGGCATCCATTACTGACATCCTGGAACGGGTACAGTCCTCCAATGAGCTGTTAGATGCACAGATCAAGGGTGTGAGCAGCATTGAAGAAGCGATCGGGATCATCAATGAGAATGTTAGGGTAATGAATGAGCTGGCAAAAAAGCTGTGAGTATAAATAATTGAAAATAGAGAAGATCAAAAAGACAAGATCGATGGAAGGGGAGCCGGAGATTTTGTCTTTTTGCGTAACTGAGAATATAATTGGAATGTACGAAAAAAAATACAATATTTTTATTCAATATTTTTCAAAAAGGGCTTGCATTCTGGGAAAACAGCATTTATACTAGTTATTGCTGTGACATGATAGCGATGAAGCGTGAGGTTGCTGCCTGCGGGCAGGTTTTTCCGTGGAGCGAATGTCAAGTTAGGAAACTGACGACAAGTCACTGTACAAGCAACAGAGGTCTACAATAAGAAGTAGAAACGACGTGTGTAGTTTGATTTAAAATAGGACACACACGGGAGAGTGTACAGTCACCGCTTGTCGTACTTAAAGTTTTAAAAGTGCGAAAAGGAGGCGACTTTTTTTATGGCAAGTCAGGTAATGAGAATTACATTAAAAGCTTATGAGCATCAGTTAGTGGATGCTTCTGCCAAAAAAATCATCGAAACAGTTAAGAAAAACGGATCTCAGGTAAGTGGACCGGTGCCTCTTCCTACAAAAAAGGAAGTGGTTACAATCCTTAGAGCTGTTCACAAATACAAGGATTCCAGAGAGCAGTTCGAGCAGAGAACTCATAAGAGACTCATCGACATCATCGCTCCCACACCAAAGACTGTTGATGCACTGCAGAGACTTGAAATGCCTGCAGGTGTTTACATCGACATCAAAATGAAAAACAAATAAACCCCTACTAGTATGAACGAGTGATCCGTTCCGCTGTAGAACAAACAGGAGGTAAAAGGAAATGAAGAAAGCGATTTTAGCAACTAAAGTCGGCATGACACAGATCTTCGATGAAGACGGTTCCCTGATTCCGGTAACAGTCCTTCAGGCAGGACCTTGTGTTGTAACACAGGTAAAGACACTGGACAATGATGGTTACAGTGCAGTACAGGTTGGTTTTGTTGACAAAAAAGACAAGATCATCAACAAAGACAAGGGTGGAAAGAAAGAGATCATCCACAGACACGGCGTAAACAAGGCTCTGAAGGGACATTTTGAAAAAGCAGGTGTTTCTTCCAAGAGATATGTAAGAGAGTTCAAATTTGACAACGCTCAGGAATACACACTGGGAAGCGAGATCAAGGCAGACATCTTTGAAGCTGGTGACAGAATCGATGCAACAGCAATCTCTAAAGGTAAAGGATTCCAGGGTGCGATCAAGAGACATGGTCAGCACAGAGGACCTATGGCTCATGGTTCCAAGTTCCATCGTCATCAGGGTTCCAATGGTGCATGCTCCTCACCGAGCCGTGTATTCAAAGGAAAAGGAATGCCTGGACATATGGGTTGCGTAAAAGTAACCGTTCAGAATCTCAGCGTAGTAAGAGTAGACGCAGAGAAGAACCTGCTCTTAGTTAAAGGTGCAGTACCGGGAGCTAAGAAGGCTTTAGTAACAATCAAAGAGACTACAAGAGTAGAAGCATAATCCCGGATGAAAGGAGGAACACACAGATGGCAAACGTATCTGTTTATAATATGGAAGGCAAAGAAGTTGACAAGATCGACTTAAGCGATGCGGTATTCGGTGTTGAAGTAAACGAGCATCTGGTACACATGGCAGTCGTTCAGCAGCTTGCAAATAATCGTCAGGGAACACAGAAAGCAAAAACACGTTCTGAAGTTTCTGGCGGCGGAAGAAAACCTTGGAGACAGAAAGGAACCGGTCATGCAAGACAGGGTTCAACAAGAGCTCCGCAGTGGACAGGAGGCGGCGTAGTATTTGCTCCGGTACCAAGAGATTATTCTTTCAAATTAAATAAGAAAGAAAAGAGACTGGCTTTAAAATCTGCATTAACAAGCAGAGTACAGGAAAATAAGCTGATCGTTGTAGATGAGCTGAAATTTGACGAGATCAAAACAAAGAACTTCAAGAAGGTTATGGATAACTTAAAGGTAACAAAGGGTCTTGTTGTTCTGGCAGAAAATGATGAGAACGTGGTAATGTCTGCAAGGAACATCTACGGCATCAACACAACACTGACAAATACAATCAATGTATATGACATCCTGAAAGCAGGCACTGTAGTCCTGACAAAGGATGCTGTTAAGAAAATCGAGGAGGTGTATGCATAATGGCAGCAATTCAGTATTATGACGTGATCCTCAAACCGGTTATCACAGAAAAGAGCATGGCTGGTATGAGCGAAAAGAAATATACTTTCCTTGTTCACACAGAGGCAAACAAAGCACAGATCAAAGAAGCTGTGGAGAAAATGTTCGAGGGAACAAAAGTAAAGAGCGTCAACACAATGAACCTTGATGGTAAAAACAAGAGACGCGGCGCAGTAACTGGCAAGACAGCAAAGACAAAGAAAGCCATCGTTCAGCTGACAGCAGACAGCAAGGAGATCGAGATCTTCGCAGGTCTGTAAGCACACGATAAAAAGTCTTGACAAACAATAAGCACAGAAAAGTGCGATAATAAATCGGGAATTGAAAGGAGAAACAACAATGGGAATTAAGACATATAACCCATATACACCTTCCAGAAGAAATATGACCGGTTCTGACTTCGCAGAGATCACAAAGAGCACACCGGAAAAGAGCCTGCTCGTATCTCTGAAAAAGAATGCTGGTCGTAACAATCAGGGAAAGATCACAGTAAGACACCGCGGAGGCGGAAGCAGAAGAAAATACAGAATCATTGATTTCAAGAGAAATAAAGACGGAATTCCGGCAACAGTGATCGGTGTTGAATACGATCCGAACAGAACAGCAAACATTGCTCTGATCTGCTATGCAGATGGTCAGAAGGCTTACATCCTTGCACCGGAAGGATTAAAGGATGGCATGAAGGTCATGAACGGACCGGAAGCAGAAGTAAAGATCGGCAACTGCCTGCCGTTAGCAAACATTCCGGTTGGTACAATGGTTCACAATATTGAGCTGTATCCGGGAAAAGGCGGACAGATGGTTCGCAGCGCTGGAAACGGTGCACAGTTAATGGCAAAGGAAGGAAAATATGCAACACTCAGACTTCCTTCAGGTGAAATGAGAATGGTTCCGATCATCTGCCGTGCTACAGTAGGTGTTGTTGGAAACGGAGATCACAATCTGATTAATATCGGTAAAGCAGGACGTAAACGTCACATGGGTATCAGACCGACAGTTCGTGGTTCTGTTATGAACCCGAATGACCATCCACATGGTGGTGGTGAAGGTAAGACTGGTATCGGCCGTCCAGGTCCATCTACACCTTGGGGCAAGCCGGCACTGGGTCTCAAGACCAGAAAGAAAAAGAAACAGTCTAATAAGTTGATCGTAAGAAGACGTGACGGTAAAGCGATTAAGTAATCGATATTAATAGGAGGAATTAAAATGGCTAGATCATTAAAAAAAGGACCATTTGCAGATAAGAGCCTGCTGAAAAAAGTAGATGCTCTGAATGCATCAGGACAGAAACAGGTTATTAAGACCTGGTCTCGTCGTTCTACAATCTTCCCATCTTTCGTAGGACACACGATTGCAGTACATGATGGAAGAAAGCATGTGCCTGTATATGTAACAGAAGATATGGTTGGACATAAACTTGGTGAGTTCGTTGCTACAAGAACTTACAGAGGACATGGAAAAGACGAAAAGAAATCCAAAGTAAGATAATTTTGAAAGGAGGTTTTATCCATGGCAAAAGGACACAGAAGTCAAATTAAGAGAGAGAGAAATGCGAACAAGGATACCAGACCATCAGCAAAGTTATCTTATGCTAGAGTATCCGTTCAGAAAGCATGTTTTGTATTAGATGCCATCAGAGGCAAGGATGTACAGACAGCACTTGGTATTCTGGAATACAACCCAAGATATGCATCAAGCCTGATCAAGAAGCTGTTGGAATCAGCGATCGCAAATGCTGAGAACAACAACGGAATGAACAAGGATAACCTTTATGTTGCAGCTTGCTATGCAAACAAAGGACCTACAATGAAGAGAGTAAGACCGAGAGCACAGGGCAGGGCTTATAGAATCGAGAAGAGAATGAGCCACATTACAATCGTGCTTGATGAAAGATAGGAGGAAAGATAATGGGACAGAAAGTTAATCCTCACGGACTCAGAGTGGGCATTATTAAAGATTGGGATTCCAAATGGTATGCTTCTGATGCTGAATTTTCTGATTTCTTAGTAGAAGATTACAATATCAGAAAGTATCTCAAGAAGAAATTATACAGCGCTGGCATTTCTAAGATTGAAATCGAAAGAGCATCTGATCGTGTAAAGGTAACGATTTACACAGCAAAACCGGGTGTTGTGATCGGTAAGGGCGGCGCAGAGATCGAAGTAACAAAGAAAGAGCTTACAAAGCTGACAGATAAAAAGGTTCTCGTTGATATCAAAGAGATCAAGAGACCGGACAAAGATGCACAGCTGGTTGCTGAGAACATTGCACAGCAGCTTGAAAACCGTGTATCCTTCAGACGTGCTATGAAGTCCTGCATGGGCAGAACCATGAAGGCAGGCGCACTTGGTATCAAGACATCTGTTTCCGGACGTCTGGGCGGCGCAGATATGGCTCGTACAGAATTCTACAGCGAAGGTACGATTCCGCTTCAGACACTGAGAGCAGACATTGAATATGGTTTCGCAGAGGCAGACACCACTTATGGTAAGGTTGGTGTTAAGGTATGGATTTACAAAGGCGAGGTACTTCCTACTAAAGGAAACAAGGAAGGGAGCGATAAATAATGTTAATGCCAAAAAGAGTAAAACGTCGTAAACAGTTCCGTGGTTCCATGGCAGGTAAAGCTATGAGAGGCAATACGATCACTTATGGTGAATACGGTATCGTTGCAACAGAACCATGTTGGATTAAATCGAACCAGATCGAGGCAGCCCGTATTGCCATGACCCGTTATATCAAACGTGGTGGTAAGGTTTGGATCAAGATTTTCCCTGATAAACCAGTAACAGCAAAACCAGCAGAAACGCGTATGGGTT
>CAYMEZ010000025.1:0-31096 GCA_964389835.1 uncultured Lachnospiraceae bacterium
CAGGTCATGCTTTGGTGTTCTTGCCTCTGTTTCGTACTGAGCCATACGGACATCACTTCCGAAGAAAACTTTTGAAAAAATGATTTCAAGATATCGGGTGTCAGGAACATTTGAAAATCTAAATAAACAATATGCTAATGTAATTGAGAGGAAAGATAAAACGATAGATAGTCTAAGGAAACAGATGGTTTCTTTAAAGAACGAGATGAAAGGATTTACAGATTTTCTTTCGGAGTACAGTTTAATAAATATCTTTAAGGAATTTATAAGATCGAAGACTCTGAAAGAAAAACTTGAAAACAGCAAACAAAAATCCAGTAAGATGGAGCAACAAAAGCAAAAGCTAACTGCTATAACTGATAAAAAACACGATATTGCTATATGATAGCAGAAAGACGTGGAGGACTGTTATTTAATAACATCATCAATGACTTAACTACATCATTATAGAAAAAATGATGCAGTTAAAGTTGACAAAGAGTATCTTGAATGTTATTGTTTAATTGCATCATATTATCCATTTATGAGTAAATTGATGTCAGAATGAGGATATTAAAATGAGAAGATTTGATTATGGTAAAAATTGGAAAAAACTTTTGACTCCGGAAATTGTGACGTTGCTTACACAGATTCACGAATTTAAGGGTGAGCAGTCACTGTTTATAGAAGCAAAAGCTGATACTTTGACACAGTTGGTTGAGATTGCCAAGATTCAAAGTACTGCGGCATCCAACAAAATTGAAGGTATTTATACTTCGGATGCCAGATTAAAAGCACTTGTAAAAGACAAAACAACGCCTAAAACCAGAAATGAGCGTGAGATTGCCGGATATAGGGATGTGCTTAATACGATTCATGAAAGTCATGATTATATTTCGATCCGACCAAACATGATTTTGCAGCTTCACAGAGATCTGTATAAGTTTGAAGGATATAATTTTGGCGGTAAATACAAAACGGCTGATAATATCATCGAAGAAGAGGATGCCAAGGGAAATAAGTTTGTTCGATTTAAACCGGTTCCTGCATGGGAGACTCCAGAAGCAATAGAGAATCTTTGCAATGAATTTGATAAAGCTTTGGGGTCAGAAACAATAGATCCGCTTCTTTTGATACCGATGTTTATTCTTGATTTCCTATGTATTCATCCGTTTAACGATGGTAATGGCAGAATGAGTAGATTACTTACTTTACTTCTGTTATACAGGGCGGGATATATCGTAGGAAAGTATATCAGTATTGAACATCTGATTGAAAAGACAAAGACAGCGTATTATGAATGTCTTCAGGAAAGTTCAGTTAACTGGCATGAGGAAGATAACGATTATGTGGTCTTTGTGCAGTATATGCTTGGCGTTGTAGTTGCTGCATACAGAGAGTTTTCTGACAGAGTGCAGACACTAGTAACAAGTGGACGTTCAAAGCCGGAGCGTGTAGCGGAGTTGATTAAGAATACTTATGGCGAGATAACAAAGTCACAGATTATGGAGAAATGCCCTGATATTAGCCGAATTACTGTTGAGAGAGCATTGGCTGAACTATTGGCATCCGAAAACATTATTAAAATCGGTGGCGGCAGATATACAAAATACGTTTGGAATAGAGAAAAGGAATGATATTTCTTAGGAATAGAGGAGAACGATAATGACCGGAGAACTTGGAAATAAGATAGACAGTTTGTGGGAAATTTTTTGGAACGGAGGAATTACTAACCCTCTTGATGTCGTTGAGCAGATGACATATTTGATGTTTATAAAGGATTTGGATGATACGGATAACCTTCGTGCAAAAGAAGCAGCTATGCTGGGACTTTCTTACAAGAGTATCTTTGCAGATGAGGTTGAAATCGGGAATCGTAAGGTTGATGGCAATCAGCTTAAGTGGTCAACGTTCCATGACTTCCCGGCACAGAGAATGTATTCCGTAGTGCAGGAGTGGGTATTTCCTTTTATAAAGAATCTTCACGGTGACAAAAACTCTGCATACAGCAAATACATGGATGATGCAATCTTTAAGGTAAATACTCCGCTGATGCTTTCCAAGATTGTGGATGCCATGGATGAAATCTACTCCATGATGGAAGAACTTTATCAGACTGATATTCGTGGTGATGTATATGAGTATCTTCTTTCTAAGATTGCTCAATCCGGTGTAAATGGTCAGTTTAGAACCCCGAGACATATCATCCGTATGATGGTTGAACTGATGGATCCGAAGCCTACAGACTTTATCTGTGATCCGGCTTGCGGAACTTCCGGATTCCTTGTTGCAAGTGGTGACTATCTTAGAGAAAGGTACAAAAAGGAAGTCCTTCTTGATAAACAGAACAGAAATCACTTCATGAATGATATGTTTCATGGATACGATATGGACAGAACGATGCTCCGTATCGGTGCCATGAATATGATGACTCACGGTGTGGAGAATCCATTTATAGAGTACCGTGACAGCTTATCCGATCAGAATCCGGACAAGGATATGTATTCCTTGATTTTGGCAAATCCACCATTCAAGGGTAACCTTGATGCGGATACGGTATCAACCGATTTGCAGAAAGTATGTAAGACCAAGAAGACAGAGCTTCTGTTTCTGGCGTTGTTTGTAAGAATGCTTAAGGTGGGTGGCAGGTGTGCATGTATCGTACCGGACGGTGTACTCTTCGGATCTTCCAATGCTCATAAGACAATCAGGCAGGAACTTGTTGAGAATCAGAGGCTTGAAGCTGTTATTTCCATGCCTTCCGGAGTGTTCAAACCTTATGCCGGAGTATCCACAGGAATTCTTATCTTTACAAAGACGGGACATGGCGGAACCGATAATGTGTGGTTTTATGATATGACCGCTGATGGTTTCAGCCTTGATGATAAGAGGGCAGAGATAAAAGATAACGATATTCCTGATATTATCAGTCGCTTTAAGAATCTGGAAGTTGAGAAGGACAGAAAACGTACAGATAAGTCGTTTATGGTATCCAAGAAAGAAATTGCTGATAATGACTATGACCTCTCGATCAATAAGTACAAAGAAATTGAGTATGTTGCGGTAGAGTATCCACCCACATCGGAGATCATGGCGAATATAAGAGAGATTGAGAAGCAGATTAGCCAAGAAATGGAAGAACTTGAAAAACTTCTGAATATGTAACTGTAGTGTCCATTAGGACGTAGGAAAATAAATTCGGATTTGTAGGGATGAATAAAATGAATTATGTGATGCTAAAAGAAGTCTGTTTCATAAATATGGGACAGTCTCCCGATTCAGATAGTTATAATGAGAACGGAGAAGGGATTCCTTTTTTTCAGGGTAATGCAGATTTTGGAGAGCGTTATCCTGTGACAAGAAAATGGTGCACAGCTCCAACTAAGCTGGCTGAACCTGAGGATATATTAATCTCTGTCAGAGCACCTATAGGTGCAATGAATTATGCGAAAGAAGAATGTTGTATAGGTCGTGGATTGGCTGCATTAACTCCAGATAAAACAAAGGTTTCTCCAGAATTCATCTTTTGGTTATTAAAGGGTAAAAATGAGGAATTTAATAGTAAGGGAACCGGAAGCACATTTAAGGCTATTGGGCGGAAAGTACTGGAAGAAACTTTAGTTCCGGATATTGCTTTGGAAACGCAGTTAGAGTATTCTGCAATTCTTGAAAAAGTGTATACTGTTATTCGGAATAGAAAAGCAGAACTTATAAAATTTGACGAACTTATCAAAGCCCGATTTGTCGAGTTGTTTGGTGATCCAGAAAAGAATACATTTTCTTGGGAAGAACAGACTCTTTCAGAACATCTAACTGTTCTTGGCGGTTATGCTTTTAAAAGTGAGAAATTTTCCGAAGAAGGGATACCTGTTTTGAGAATTGGAAATATCAATGCTGGTTTCTTTAGACCTGTTAATTTGGTTTATTGGGAAGATGACGATGCTCTGAACAGATATAAAATGTATCCGGGGGATTTGGTTATGTCACTTACTGGAACGGTTGGAAAAGATGATTATGGGAATGTTTGTATACTTGGAGACGATTATGATGTGTATTATCTAAATCAACGAAATGCAAAACTTGAATTGCAAGATTCGATAAACAAATATTACTTGTCTATGTTGTTGAAGTTTGAATCTGTAAAGAAGAAATTAACAGGGATTAGTAGGGGTGTGCGACAGGCTAATATTTCCAATAAAGATATTTTAAATCTGTCAGTTCCTATTCCACCGATCGAACTTCAAAACCAGTTCGCAGAATTTGTTAATCAGGTTGACAAATTAAAAGTTGCAGTACAAAAAGCGTTGGAAGAGACACAAATGCTTTTTGATAGTTTAATGCAGGACTATTTCGGCTGCAGTAACGGTGTTCACAAGTAAGGGGGTAACCTATGACCAATTTCCATTATTTAAAAAATGAACCAAAATTCAACACATTTTCTGATGTGGCTATTGCGGCTGAAAGAATATTATATATTGATCCTACCTCCTGTATTATTAATTGCCGAAGGGCTATGGAGTTTGCAATCAAGTGGATGTATTCAGTGGATGCCTCTCTTAAGATGCCTTATCAGGATAATCTGATAAGCCTTATGAGCACTGAAGAGTTTAGGGATATCATAGATGAAGACCTTATGAAGCGTATGGATTTCATCCGCAAGATGGGCAACAGTGCAGCCCATTCCGGGAAGAAGATTACAGAAGACCAGGCGATTCTCTGCCTTGAGAATCTTCAGATTTTCTTTGATTTTATATGTTATTGCTATGCAGACGAGTACGAGGAACATGCATTTGATAAGTCTTTGCTTGTAAAGGATAATGTTGCTTCCGTTAATAAGGACTTTCCTGATATTGATATTGAAAAATTGATTGCTGAGAATTCGGCGTTAAAGCAGGAGCTGACCTCGCGGCGTGAAGAGCAGGTTGAAACCTATGTTCCGAAGCCACTTGATCTATCTGAATATAAAACCCGTAAGCTTTATATTGATGCAATGCTTATGGATGCCGGTTGGAAGGAAGGTTCTGACTGGATTAATGAAGTAGAACTTCCGGGAATGCCAAACAAATCCGAAGTGGGGTATGCGGATTATGTTCTTTATGACAACTCTCATAAGCCACTTGCGGTTATAGAAGCAAAGAGAACCTGTGTTGATGTATCAAAGGGACGCCAGCAAGCGAAGCTTTATGCAGACCTCCTTGAAAAGCAATATAAGAGAAGACCTTGTATTTTCTTAACCAATGGGTTTGAAACAAGGATTATAGATGGACAGTATCCGGAGAGAAAAGTTGCCTGCATATATTCCAAGGCTGACCTTGAAAAGATGTTTAATCTAAGAAGAATGCGGATATCCCTTGACCGCATCAATGTAGATAAAAAGATTGCCGGAAGATATTATCAGGAAGCAGCAATCAAAGCAGTATGCGACAGCTTTGATAAGAAGAACCGCCGAAAAGCACTGCTTGTCATGGCAACCGGTTCCGGTAAGACAAGAACTGTAATTGAGTTGTGCCATGTACTTCTCGATGCAGGATGGATTAAAAATATCCTCTTCCTTGCAGATAGAACATCGCTGGTAACACAGGCTAAGAGGGCATTTGTAAATAACTACTCGTCACTTTCGGTAACTAATCTTTGCGAAGAGAAAGATAACTATAATGCGCATTGTGTTTTCTCGACATATCAGACGATGATGAACTGCATTGATTCTGTTAAGGTTGAGAACCAAAAACTTTTTACCAGTGGGCATTTCGACCTTGTAATATGTGATGAAGCTCATAGATCGATTTATAACAAATATAAAGATATCTTTACCTACTTTGACGCTCCGTTGGTAGGTCTTACAGCTACGCCTAAAGATGATATTGATAAGAATACTTATGAGATCTTTGAACTTGAACAAGGCGTGCCGACATACGGTTATGAGCTTGCCCAGGCAGTAACCGATGGGTATCTTGTGGATTTCCTGTCTGTGGAGACAAAGCTTAAGTTTATAGAACAGGGAATTGTATATGTGGACCTTTCCGAAGAGGATAAGGCAATTTACGAAAGTACCTTTGAGATGGAAAATGGAGATGTACCGGAAGCGATTAGTTCATCAGCGTTAAATTCGTGGATTTTCAATGAAGATACGATTCGTCAGGTCCTTCATACTGTTATGACAGAGGGTATAAAGATTGAATATGGTCAGAAGCTAGGAAAAACCATTATTTTTGCCAAGAATCATGATCATGCTGAAAAGATTCTTGAGACATTCAATAAAGAATATCCACACTTAAATGGATTTGCTCAGGTCATTGATAATAGGATAAACTATGCTCAAACTCTTATAGATGAGTTCTCTGAGCCCAATAAATTGCCCCAGATAGCAATATCCGTTGATATGATGGATACCGGTATTGATGTACCGGAAGTGTTGAACCTTGTATTCTTTAAGAAGGTAATGAGCTATGCTAAGTTTTGGCAGATGATAGGACGTGGCACCAGGCTTTGTCCGGGCTTGATTGATGGTGAGGATAAGAGCAAATTTTATATTTTTGATTTCTGCGGGAACTTTGAGTTTTTCCGTATGAGCAAAGGCAAACCTACCGCAAATATGATCGCTTTGCAGGGGGCAATCTTTAATCTTCAGTTTGAGATTGCTTATAAACTGCAGGATTTGGAATATCAGGTGGACAGGCTTATAGCTTATCGTAATGCATTGGTCAAAATGATGACCGGAAAGGTGCAGGAGCTTCTGCGTGAAAATTTCGCAGTGAGGCAGCATTTGAAGTACGTGGATATGTATTCAGTTGAGACAAATTATCAGACGCTGACATATGAAGATACTTTGCTTGTCCGGGAAGAACTGTCACCATTGATTCTTCCGACCGATGATGAAGCAAGCGCTGTACGCTTTGATGCGCTTATGTATGGCATAGAGCTTGCCTTCCTTGTAGGGAAGAAATATGGCAAGGCACGTAGTGATTTATATAAACGAGTGAGTGGTATTGCAAGTGTGGCGAACATTCCGGAGATTAAAGTACAGGCAGAACTGATAGATAAAATTCTTCATACGGATTATATCGATAACTGCGGTGTAAATGAGTTTGAGGAAATCAGAGAAAAGCTACGCAATCTTATGAAATACATTCCTCATACAAAACTCCGATATGACACGAATTTTGAGGATGATATCCTTGATATTTCATGGAATGAATCAGAGCTTGAAAATGATGACCTGAAGAATTATAAGGCTAAGGCGGAATGCTATATCCGCGAACATCAGGACAATGAAGCTATAAAGAAACTCAAATCTAATATTCCGCTTTTGCATAGCGATATAGAGGCGCTGGAAAAAGTACTTTGGTCAGAACTTGGCACTAAGGAAGAATATGAGCAGGAATACGGCTCCAAGCCTTTGGGTGAGCTTGTTCGAGAGATTGTTGGTCTTGATATGAATGCGGCTAAAGCGGCATTTTCGGATTATTTGGAAATCAATAACCTTGACAGTCGCCAGATATACTTTGTGAATCAGATTGTTGAGTATATTGTCCATAACGGCATTATGAAGGATTTGTCCGTACTGCAAGAATCTCCCTTTACAGATCAGGGAAGCGTAGTTGAGATATTTACGGATTTGAATGTCTGGATGGGAATACGGAAGATTATTGAAAGCATAAATGATAACGCGATAGCGGCATAAATAAATTTAAAGGAGAATGGCTTTAGAAGGCTGTTAGGGAAAATTTTTTGTGGTACTATTGATTAGTACCACAGACGATTATTCTCTGAATAATACAAATAACCTGCAAGCCACCGGAACTACATAAAATGATGAAAAAAGTCTTTGGTACTTTCGCCATTCTCCAGCTTCTTAGCTTCGGCAGGCCATGCACGGGACATAGAAGGGATGACAGAGGTGGCAGATAGGAGCAGAATATATTTGTAATTATAGCTTGTTAATCTTTCCAGAACATACAGATGTTGATAACTTATTTCCATCCAAATAGTTTGTACCCCATGAACACATGGATTCTAAAATGGGGATTAAACTTTCTCCGAATGCGGTTAAGGAATATTCTACCTTTGGTGGAACTACCGGGTATACGGTTCGATTAATTAGTCCATCATTTTCTAATTCTCTAAGTTGCTGAGTCAGCATTTTAGGTGTTGCTGACGAAATCAGCTTGCTCAATTCATTGAATCTAAGTGTTTTTTCTATTAAATGCCACAAAATAAGTGATTTATATTTTCCACCTATCAGTTGAAGTGTTGCTTCTACCGGACATTGAAAAGACTGACATTGTTTCATCTCATAGTAACCTCCTGCTATTGATAGTATCTTTTTGGGTAGTATATTACTTTTAAGTGCGTACTTGTAAAAAGGAAATATTGTTGTAATATTATAGCGTGTTTAATTAAACAAAGCAATAAAAAATATATCAGTGAATTAGATGAAAGTGAGGAAACATATTATGGATTTTTTATCATTAGCTAAACAGCGTTGCTCTGTAAGAAAGTACAAAAAGGATGCAGTAGAAAAGGAAAAATTAGATAAGCTTCTTGAAGCGGCACGAGTAGCTCCTACGGCTGCGAATATGCAGTCACACAGGCTTTTGGTGGTAAGTAGTAATGAGGGATTGCAGAAGCTGTCTAAGGGTGTAAACTATCATAGTGCACCGTTAGCAATCATTGTATGCGGAGACCATTCAAATGTTTTTGTACGTCCGTTTGACCAGAAGGATATGGTTAGCATAGATGCAACGATTGTAGCAGACCATATTGTTTTGGCGGCAGAAGATTTAGGACTTAGTTCTTGTTGGCTTACATATTTTGAACCATCAGAAATCAGATGTCAGTTTAACATTCCGAACAATTTTGAGCCGGTGGCTATTATAGCATTAGGGTATGCTGACATGACAAAGGCTTCTCCGGAAAGACATTCAAGGGATAGAAAAGCGATTGAGGACTTTGTGTATTATGAAACATTTTAAACTGGCAAGGGTTCTATATATGAACTGTACCGATGCGGTGGGAGCATAAAAGAGCTTTACATATTTCCTGTTGGAGATAAACTTATGCAGTATGATACGATTGCGGTCAATACGATCTGTGTACAAAATTTCATTTTCCCCGCCCCCTTTTGCTTGCAAAATCAGTTGCGAAAGCAGCCCAAAGAGTGTATAATCATTGCAGCTGTGGATTTGATGAAGAGAAATGCTGACAAGTCCGCAGAAGCAGAACTGACGCAAGGACAGAGCAGATAAGATAAAGGAGAAGAGCGTAATGAGTAAGAAACCAGTAGTACTTATGATTCTGGACGGATATGGTCTGAATGAAAAGACCAATGGCAATGCAGTTGCACAGGCAAAGACACCTGTTATGGACAGCCTGATGAAGGAATATCCTTTCGTAAAAGGTAATGCAAGCGGCATGGCAGTAGGTCTGCCGGAGGGACAGATGGGCAATTCCGAAGTAGGTCATCTGAACATGGGCGCAGGCCGCATTGTATATCAGGAACTGACAAGGATCACAAAAGAGATTCAGGACGGCACATTTTTTGAGAATCCGGCACTGCTTGATGCAGTCAATAACTGCAAGAAAAATAATAGTGCGCTGCATATGTTCGGACTTTTGTCTGATGGCGGTGTACACAGCCACAATACCCATTTATACGGACTTTTGGAGCTGGCTAAGAGAAATGGGCTGGAAAAAGTATACGTTCACTGCTTTTTAGACGGACGTGATACACCTCCGGCAAGCGGAAAGGGCTATGCAGAAGAACTGGAAGCAGAAATGAAAAAGATCGGCGTAGGCGAGATCGCATCTGTTATGGGACGTTATTATGCAATGGACAGGGATAATAACTATGACCGCGTAAAGCTTGCATATGATGCCATGACAAAGGGAGAGGGCTTAAAGGCAGCAGGAGGTCCGGCAGGAATCCAGCAGTCCTATGACCGTGAGGAGACAGATGAGTTTGTGAAGCCGACCATCGTAGAAAAGGACGGTAAGCCGGTAGCTCTCATTCAGGACGGCGACTCTGTTATCTTCTTTAACTTCAGACCGGATCGTGCAAGAGAGATCACCCGTGCATTCTGTGATGATGACTTCAAAGGCTTTGACAGAGAAAAGAGACTGGAGCTTACTTATGTATGCTTCTCTGATTATGACCCAACGATCCCCAATAAGGAAGTAGCATTCCATAAGATCGCAGTGACCAATACCTTTGGCGAATGGCTTGCAGCAAACGGCATGAAGCAGGCAAGGATCGCAGAAACAGAAAAATATGCACATGTTACCTTCTTCTTTAACGGCGGCGTAGAAGAACCGAATGAGGGAGAGGACAGAGTGCTGGTAAATTCTCCCAAGGATGTGGCAACCTATGATCTTAAGCCGGAAATGAGTGCTTATCAGGTATGTGATAAGCTGACAGAGGCAATTAAATCTGACAAATATGATGTCATCATCATTAACTTTGCAAATCCGGATATGGTTGGACATACTGGTGTAGAAGCTGCTGCGATCAAGGCAGTAGAGGCTGTGGATGAATGTGTTGGAAAGGCAGTTGCTGCGATCAAAGAGGTAGATGGCGTAATGTTTATCTGCGCAGACCATGGCAATGCAGAACAGCTTGTGGATTACAAAACAGGCGCTCCGTTTACTGCCCATACCACAAATCAGGTTCCGTTTATCCTTGTTAATTATGATGCTGCTTACACCCTGCGTGAGGGCGGATGTCTGGCAGACATCATTCCTACCTTGATCGAGGTTATGGGAAAAGAGCAGCCTGTAGAGATGACAGGAAAATCTCTTCTGCTCAAAAAATAAGGAGATCAGGAAAATATCAACAAAATAGAAAAAAGAGCATAAAATGTCCGGTGGAGCATGCAGGTGCACACCGGCATTTTTATTTTTTCCTATGAAAATAGAAGCATTTCATGCAGAATATACACCTCGCGGCGAAGAAATCAGCCAAAATCTGCCTATTGGTGCGCAAAGAGTTTACTGGCATATTGACATTTCCCCAAAAACTGATACAATATAAGTGTATTAACATACACAGTACACTCAAAACAAACCTAAGCTGAATAGAGGATGATGTGAGAAAGGAGGAGAATATGATTATTCTTGACTACAAGGATACCCGGCCCATTTATGAGCAGGTCGTTGATAAGCTGCAGAAGCTGATCATCAACGGTGTGCTGGAGCCGGACAGCAAGATGCCGTCAGTGCGCAGCCTTGCAATGGAGTTATCCATTAACCCCAATACCATACAAAAAGCGTATACAGAGCTGGAGCGAATGGGATTTTTGTATACGATCAAAGGCAGAGGAAATTTTGTCACGTATCATGAGGGGCTGTATGAATTAAAAAAGAAAGAGTATCAGGAAAAGATAGAAGAAATCTTGAAAGAGGCAGAGGAGATCGGTATTTCCAGACAGGAAATGCTGAAGACTCTGGAGAAGGGAGGAAAAAACAGTGATTGAAATTCGTGACATCAGCAAAGGCTTTGAAGATATCAAGGCAGTTGACCATGTGACAATTACAATAAAAGAAGGCTGTGTATTTGGTCTGATCGGAACAAATGGGGCAGGAAAGAGTACAGTGCTTCGTATGATGAGCGGTGTATTAAAGCCAGATGAAGGAGAAATACTGGTAGACGGGATTCCGGTATTTGACAATGTAGAAGCAAAGGAAAGAATCTTTTTTATCGCAGATGAACCGTATTTTTTTGCGAATACAACGCCGGAGGATATGGGAAGCTATTTTAACAGCGTTTTCCCCAGATTCAGCTTACAGCAGTACTATGAATATTTGGAAAATTTTGGACTGGGACGGAGGAGAAAGGTATCCACCTTTTCCAAAGGAATGAAAAAGCAGCTGGCAATTCTTTGCGGAATCTGTGCCAATACAAAATATGTTTTCTTCGATGAAACCTTTGACGGACTTGATCCGGTAATGAGGCAGGGAGTAAAAAGCCTGATGGCAAAGGAGATGGATGAAAGAGGAATGACACCGATCATTGCTTCCCACAATCTGCGTGAACTGGAGGACATTTGCGACCATATTGGTCTTTTGCACAGAGGCGGCGTCCTTCTTTCCAAGGATCTGGAGGAAATGAAATGCAACATCCAGAAGGTGCAGTGTGTACTGGCAGATGGCGTGAATGCTGAGGAGGCTTTTAAAGAGCTGGAGATCCTGAAAAAGGAGCAGCGAGGATCTTTATATACATTGACGCTACGAGGCAGCAGAGAAGAGATTGTCAATTATTTCAGCAGTATTCAGACAATATTCTTTGAAGCATTACCCCTTTCTCTGGAGGAGATATTTATTAGTGAAACGGAGGTGGTTGGTTATGACATCAAAAAAATCATTCTTGGTTAGCTTAAAAACAAATCTTAAAAGAAGAATATGGCTTTTGGTTGTTATGATTTTGGCACTGACCTTTAGTATGCCCATGTATCTTGCCATGGCGCTTAGCACAGAAAAAATGTATTACAGCTATCGTGACCTGCCGAATCATCTGGGAAAGGTATTTTCCGAGCTGGTAGGGATCAATGGTATGTCTGGTTTCCTGATCGCAGTGCTTGCTATTGTTTCAGCAGTGCAGGGCTTTTCCTATATGTATCAGCAAAAGAAGCTGGATATGTATATGAGTGTTCCGGTATCAAAGGAAAGACGGTTTGCAGTGATTTATGTAAATGGAATTCTAGTATTTCTGATTCCCTATTTGATCGATCTGGGACTGTGCTTTTTGGTGGGGAAGACGATGGGAGCGAATGTTTTGCTGGGAGTGGGAGAAGCAGGAGCTGCCCTCATCGGAAACTGTATTTTTTACCTTTCCATCTATCATGTGACGATTTTGGCAGTAATGCTGACGGGCAATCTGATCGTGACCTTACTTGGAACGGGTGTTTTGCTGTATTATGATATGGCTGTTTGCTCTCTTATCACCAGCTACATGGACAGATTCTTTTCCAGCCATTATTATAAGAGCAATGAAAAGATAGAGAAATTTCTGATTTCTCCGATTTATCGTTTTATGGCGGCATTTGATAAATCCTTTACTTATGAATACAACTATACCCAGAACAGGATTCTGCACTGGGAGAAATTTTTCCCCAGTATGCTGCCGGTATTTCTGGTAGCCCTCGTTGCTTTAGTTCTTGCCTACTGGTGCTATACGAAAAAGCCGGCTGAGGTGTGCACGAGAGCCATGGCATTTCCGGTAACTAAGGGTGTCATCAAGGTATTACTGACCTCTGTGGCAGGTCTGGCAGGGGGGATCATTTTCTACAGCATGTCAGGAGCAAGCATGGTATTTATGGTGCTGGGACTGCTTGTAGGAACGCTGCTCTGCCATGGCATTGTAGAGGTGATTTATGATTTTGATATCCGCAGTGTCAAAAATGGATGGAAGTCATTGCTCGTATCAGGGGGCATTGTAGCAGCAGTATTCTGCGTCTTTCAGTTTGATCTGATCGGCTACGACCGCTATGTACCAGAGGCTTCCCAAATAGACAGCATTGCCTTTTCCTTTGCAGATACATATGATACCTTTTATGATGAAGAACTGAATGGAATGGGAAGCGAGGTCTATGCATTTGATCACATGGAAATTACGGATATTGCTCCTGTTTTGAAACTGGCAGAGCTTCGTATGGGAATGGAAGAGCCAGATGGAAATGATGCAGAGGATACCTTATACCGCAGATGTATCGTAAAATACAGGCTGAAAAATGGGAAAGAGGCTTATCGGATATTCCCTACGAAATATATGGAAGATACGCCGTTGTTAAATGAGATCGTCACAGACCGTGCATATCAGCAGGCGGCATACCTTGCTTACAATGAGCCGCTTATGACATTTGGTGAAAAGCTGAAGCTGTGCTATGACAGCGGTGCAGAACTGCAGGAGGTAAAGGATTTTACATTAGCTGAGCTGGTTGCTGCTTACCGGAAGGATCTGGCGACCTTTGACTACACAGATATGATCGAGGAATGTGTGCAGGGAAGATTTACGCTGGAATATTTTGAAAAGGATCATTATATCAATGGATTTTTACCAGTGTATCCTTCCTTTGAAAATGTCAATAAGCTTTTGAAGGATGCTTCTCTTTACCGCGAATACTATGTTGATCCCGATACTGTGGAACAGCTGGCGATCCGGAATGACAACAGCGAGCTGCGCGATGAATACACAGAGGATAACTATTATCAGCCGTATCAGGATTTTGCCGTAGAAGAAACCTTCCAGGATCCGGAAGAGATCAAACAGATCATACCGGCACTTTATCCAGATACCTATACGGATCACTGGATGCCGGAAGGAAAGCTGAATATGGGCTTTTATGTAACAGTAACCTATAAAGCAGGCAGCGGAAATAAGTCAGAGCGGTATGTCTGCTACTATATGCTGGAGGATAAAATTCCTGACTTTGTAAGGGAACGTACAGCCTATTCAGAATAAAGTGCTTCAGAAAGTGCATACTTTTCCTAAAAGGATTTATGGAGGTATGAAATGAAGCGTTACATGGAAATCACGGATATACATGGGAGAGAGATTCTGGATTCCAGAGGAAATCCTACAATAGAAGCGGAGGTAACCTTAACAGACACCATTACGAAGGAACACTGCACTGCAAGGGCAGCCGTTCCTTCTGGTGCAAGTACAGGAAGGTTTGAGGCAGTAGAACTGAGAGACGGGGAACCAAGGTATTTTGGACTTGGCGTGCAAAAGGCTGTGATGCATGTCAATAAAGAGATCAGGGAAAAGCTGCTTGGAAAAAACGGGCTGAATCAGCTGGAGCTTGACCGTCTGATGATCGAGGCAGACGGAACAGAAAATAAGGGGCATCTGGGTGCCAATGCTATTCTGGCGGTCTCTATGGCAGTGGCCAGAGCAGCGGCAAAGGCTCTTCGGATTCCCCTTTATCAGTATCTGGGCGGCGTGTATACAAGACAACTGCCGATCCCGATGATGAATATTTTAAACGGCGGAAAGCATGCCGAAAACACAGTGGATTTTCAGGAATTTATGATCATGCCGGTAAAGGCAGAGAGCTTTAAAGAGGGTCTGCGCATTTGTGCAGAGGTTTACCACAATCTGAAAAAGATTTTAAATGAAAATGCCCTGTCCACAGGAGTGGGAGATGAAGGTGGATTTGCTCCGGATCTGCCTGATGCAGACGCGGTGCTTGACTTTATTGTAAAAGCGATCCTGGCAGCAGGCTATGAGCCGGGAAGCGACATTAAGATCGCGCTGGACGTGGCAAGCAGCGAGCTCTACAATGAAAAAACAGGAATGTATCATTTCCCCGGAGAAAGCAGTATAAGAGGCAGTGAAGTAGTGCGCGATACACAGGAAATGATTTCTTATTATGAAACGCTGGTGGAAAAATTCCCTATCGTATCCATCGAGGA
The DNA here is from genome assembly GCA_964389835.1 of uncultured Lachnospiraceae bacterium. GTDB lineage: Bacteria > Bacillota > Clostridia > Lachnospirales > Lachnospiraceae > VSOB01. The sequence continues at coordinate 15,385 of CAYMEZ010000025.1, forward strand.
CGGGCTGGCAGAGGATGACTGGGACGGCTGGCAGGAGCTGACCAGACGGCTGGGCAGCAAGGTACAGCTGGTAGGAGACGACTTGTTTGTTACAAATCCCAAACGGCTTAGTGCAGGGATCAAGCTGGGGGCAGCCAATGCTATTTTGGTAAAGGTTAATCAGATCGGTACCGTGTCAGAGGCAATGGAAGCGATTGAGATGGCGCAGAAAAATGGCTATCATTGTGTTATTTCTCATCGCTCTGGAGAAACAGAGGATGGGTTTATTGCAGATCTGGCAGTAGCAGTCAATGCAGGACAGATCAAAACCGGTGCACCCTGCCGCAGTGATCGTGTGGCAAAATATAATCAGCTTCTACGCATTGAGGAAGAAATTGGCGGCGATGCAGTCAGTCTGATGCAATAAGTTACAGTAAGTTCATAGAAAAGGCTTGAATTTTATGTGCGCCTATGTTATTATAATGCTTGTTTGACATTAGGAGGTGCAAGAATGAGAACCATTCTTTTGATTTTATTTATTATTGTATCCATCGCATTAGCAACGATCGTACTCATGCAGGAAGGAAAATCCGCAGGCTTAGGTGCGATCAGCGGAGTGGCAGAAACGTATTGGGGCAAGAATAAGGGACGCTCTATGGAAGGTACCCTGATCAAGGTAACAAAGATTTTAGCAGTTGTGTTCTTTGTACTTGCGATAATTTTGAATACACGTTTCTTTTAGTTATGATCGAAAGATAAAACACTCTTGCAAAAGAGTGTTTTTTTTTCCGGCAGTGAAAATTATCTGAGAAAAAGAAGCTGTGCAGCCAGCCACCGATGATGAAATTGAGGAATAATCTATGCACAAAAAAGGAAGAGAAGATAGAAAAAAGTTAATATGCGAGCTGATGGAGAATAAGTTCTATGTTCCCATGAAGGAAAAGGAACTTGCGATTTTTTTGCAGGTGGCAAAGGAAGACAGAGAAGAGCTTAAGCAGATCCTGGAAGAACTTCTGAAAGAAGGCAGGTTGGAGATTACAAAGCGGGGACGCTATCAGAAGCCGGAAGCAAAACTGGTAACAGGAAGCTTTATCGGAAACCAGAAGGGCTTTGGCTTTTTGGAAGTAGAAGGTATGGAGGAGGATCTATTCATACCGGAGTCAAAGGTAAATGGTGCTTTTCCGGGGGATCTTGTACAGGCAGTTCTTTTGCCAAGGCAGCACGGCAAGCGTCAGGAAGCAGAAATCAAAAAGGTACTGGAGCGAGGCATAAAGCAGCTGGTAGGTACTTTTCAGAAAAGCAAGGGCTTTGGCTTTGTTGTGCCGGATGATGGAAAAATCCCGGCAGATATTTTTATCCCTTTAGAGCGTTCTAAAGGAGCTGTGGATGGTCATAAGGTAGTAGTAGAGCTTACCAGCTATGGTGAAAAAGGGAAAAAACCAGAGGGGATCGTAAAAGAAATACTGGGGCATGCAGATGATCCGGGAGTCGATATCATGTGCATTATCAAGGGCTATGATCTGCCAGTTGCATTTCCAGAGCGTGTGCAGAATCAGGCACAGCGGGTCAGCAGTCCGGTATCAGAGGCTGACATGCAGGGCAGGCTGGATCTGAGGGATACCCTGATGATCACCATTGACGGCGAGGATGCAAAGGATCTGGATGATGCAGTCAGCCTGAGTAGGGATGGAGAACTGTATGAACTGGGAGTGCACATTGCAGATGTGACCAATTATGTACAGGAGAATTCAGCACTGGATCGGGAGGCCTTAAAGCGAGGCACCAGTGTATATCTGGTAGACAGAGTGATCCCCATGCTGCCGCATACTCTTTCAAATGGCATCTGCTCCCTGAATGCCGGAGAGGACAGACTGGCGCTTTCCTGCCTGATGAAGATCGATGCAAGGGGCAGGGTAGTAGATTATAAAATCACAGAAACCGTTGTACATGTAAACCGCAGAATGTCCTATGCCAATGTAAAGAAAATTCTGGAGGATCGGGAAGAGACGGTGCTTGCCGAATATGAGGAGCTTGTGCCTATGCTGGAACAGATGGCGCAGCTTGCAGAAATTTTACGGAAAAAACGGAAAGCACGGGGTGGAGTGGATTTTGATTTCCCGGAAACCAAGATAATCCTGACACCGGAGGGAGAACCGCTGGAGATCAGACCCTATGAGAGAAATACGGCTACGAAGCTGATCGAAGATTTCATGCTTGTTGCCAATGAGACAGTGGCACAGCATTTTTACTGGCAGGAGTTGCCCTTTGTGTATCGTACCCATGACAAGCCGGATCCGGAAAAAATCCAGAAGCTGTCTGCGTTCATCCGTAATTTTGGATATTCCATCAAGACAACGCAGGAGGAGATCCACCCTAAAGAACTGCAGAAGCTGCTTGATGGGATAGAAGGTACGCAGGAAGAAGCCTTGATCAGCCGGCTGACTCTGCGGAGCATGAAGCAGGCAAAATATACAACAGAAAACACAGGGCATTTTGGTCTTGCCTGTCAGTATTACTGCCATTTTACTTCTCCCATCAGGCGCTATCCAGATCTGCAGATCCACCGTATAATTAAGGAACAGCTCCGGGGCAGACTGCATGCAGAAAGGATATCCCATTATCGGGCAATACTGCCGGAGGTAGCCAAGCATTCTTCCAGAATGGAACGGCAGGCAGAGGAAGCAGAGCGGGAAACCGATAAGCTGAAAAAGGTAGAGTATATGGAAAAACGCATTGGCAGCATTTATGAGGGCGTGATCTCAGGGATAACGAGCTGGGGCATTTATGTGGAGCTGGAAAATACGATTGAGGGAATGATCCGCGTCAGCGATCTGCCGGGTGATTTCTTCTATTATGATGAAGATCAGTATGAAATGATAGGAGAAAAAACAGGAAGGCGGTATAAGCTGGGAGAAAAGCTGACCGTACAGGTAAAGGGAACAGATCGCATTGGCAGAACGATCGATTTTTGTATTCCCCAGGAGGAGTAGCATATGGCAAAGGAGAGCTTTAAGCTGGTAGCAAATAATAAAAAAGCATACCATGATTATTTTATAGAAGAAAAATACGAAGCAGGAGTGGCACTTCACGGGACGGAGGTAAAATCCCTGCGTATGGGAAAGTGTTCTGTGAAAGAGGCATTTATCCGTATTGAAAACGGCGAGGTGTTTGTCTACGGAATGCATATCAGTCCTTACGAAAAGGGGAATATCTTTAACAAAGATCCGCTGCGGACAAAAAAGCTTTTGCTGCATCGTCAGGAGATCAATAAGCTGACAGGCAAAATAAAGGAAAAGGGTTATACCCTTGTCCCTTTACAGGTATATTTTAAGGACGGACTTGCCAAAGTGGAGATCGGCCTGGCAAAAGGAAAGAAGCTGTATGACAAGCGTCAGGACATTGCCAAAAAGGATCAGCGCAGAGAAGCGGAAAAAGATTTCAAAGTAAGGAATCTGTATTGACGATTTAGAAAAATAAATTTATAATAACGGTACAATTTCATACGGGGTAGTAAAGGTTTCGACAGGGGTTTTGCAGCTGGAGAAGCTATCCGCAGGTGATGCGTTAACTCACAAACCTAAATATAAACGCTAACGATAATTTAGCTTACGCTGCCTAGTTGCAGCTGTCTGACTTAGGGCACCTACACCTTAAGACTCAGGCATCGACTATGTAGGAAACGACGTATACTAAGCTTTGCGTATGCGGGCGTAGCATGAAGCTACTGACGGCATCAGAATGTTCGTTTTCGGGTGCCGGAGGGACTGTAAAGAACGGACTATGATAGTAGAAGGACAGGGAATAGGCTTTTGGACACGGGTTCGACTCCCGTCTACTCCACTGATCGCGTCACTGGTCGAACACCGGCGGCGCGATTTTTGCATACTCTTTAGACCGACTGCTCCTGATACACATCTACCACATATCCCAGAATTTCTTCTACCTCAGTCTCATCGATCCGATACTTTCCGTCCCGGATGCCATAGTATTTTGCAACACCGTTCTCGACCTTGCGTTTAGCGAAATACAGGCTGCCATCCAGAATGAGCACGCTGTTTTCATATGGCTGTGGAGTGCGGTCGTTGGCGATCAACAGAATGTCGTTTCTCATATAGTGGGGCATATAGTGATCACAGGGGATACGAATGCCAAAAAAGATTTTATGAGTAATTTCAGGACTCAGCTCAGTAATATCTAACAGTTCATAATCATTGGATAATTTCAGATTTCCGCTGTGCTGGCACATGGCATTCATAACATTGATGATCCGTTTACCCTTATGCAGCTCAGTATAAAGATAATGCTGGTGTCTTATATGCCAGCGGATCAGATGAATGGCATTCTGTGGAAGATTACGGCACATGGCAAGACTTTCCCTGGTTAGCGGATCTACAGTTTCAGCCCCTACCAGCTCGTCAATGCTGACATTGAGTGCTCTTGCCAAAGCAATGGCGGTGGACAGCTTGCAGTCGGAAGAATCCCCATAAAGAAAGCTGTTAAGGGTGGAGTAAGCAATATCGGAGGCCTCGGAGATCTCTCTCAGAGTAATATCCTTTTCCTGTACATACAGATCAAGATTTTTCCGGAAACAGTTGATGTAGTCATTACGGTCGGACGATAGTTTTAAAGAAAGTTTGTTTAATTTTTCTCGGTCCATAGCGTTTTCCTCATTAATTTAGAATGTTAGACTTTAATCGACAAATAAAGTAACCAGAGACGAAATACTACAGAGAAGTATAATGGAAAAAGTCGTCAAAAACAAGAAAATAATATGGAAGAGCTTAAAAATGAAAGGAGGATGCATATGTACAGAGGTGTAGATGTATCGGGATATCATGGAAAAATCGACTGGAACAGGGCAAAAACAGCAGGTGTGGAATTTGCCGTTCTAAAGGTGATCCGCAAAGACCTACAGCCGGATAAGGAATTTGAAAATAACTGGGCAGGCTGCCGGGCAGCAGGTGTTATTATTTCCGGAGTTTATAATTATACCTATGCTTCTACCATATCCAAGGCGGTAACAGATGCAAAAGGCGTGCTGGACATTCTGGGAAAAGACAGGCATCCCTTTGTGTGGCTTCACTGGGAGGCAAAATGTCTTCCTAGGGGAAGAGAAGCAGCAGAGATCATCAATGCATATGGAGATGTGATCACAGCCGGCGGCTGCCGTTTTGGAGTATGCTTTGGCAGAACCTTTCAGGATAAAGAGGCAAAGGAAATCCTTCCTTTTGTAAAGCTGGAATATCAGAAGGGCTGGGAAATGAGATATCCCTTTGGCGGGATCATGAAAATCTCCGATCCGGTAGAACAGATGGAGCAGAAGAATCCACCAGAGGGGAACTTTCAGGGCTGGCAGTATTCTGACAAAGGCAGAGTAGAAGGAATCCGTAAAAAAGTCAGCCTGAATGTCTGGTATGAGGACAGGGAGGCAGAACAGCCGATGATTCCCTGGACAAACGGCGCATTTCATCTGCTGGGTGTTATCTGGGAGCAAAAGGGGATCTGGAACGTGGTCAATGTGGGAGAAAAATTGCCCCTGCCAAGTGGAATATAATAGAAGGATTGTCCATATACTATACTGATGAAAAGCAGGAGGGCATCAGTATGGCTAGAGGACAACGAAAAAGCATTGAAGAAAAGATCGCAGATAAGGAGAAGATGATCGAAGCTCTGAAAACCCGGATCAAATCAGAACAGCGTGAGCTTGAGGAACTGAATCGGGAAAAAAGAGAGGTTGATCTAAAGGCATTGCAGGAGATACTGCAGGAGGCAAAGCTCTCAGCGGTAGATGCTGCAGGAGTGATCAGGGAGTATTTGGAAAATAGAAAAATGGTTTGAACTTTGAAAGAATTCTCATTTTTTTCGTGAGAATTCTTTTCATTTAGCAGGATAATTGTTATAATAGCAATAACTGTTAACAAATTTGCAAAAGAGAAAGGGCAGATACCAATGGAATCAATCGTATTTACAAATGAGAAATGTGTAGGCTGCAATAAGTGTATCTCTGTGTGTCCGGCAATTATGGCAAATCAGGCAGAGTCTGTAGGAGATACCAATGTCATTACGGTCAATGCAGAAGCCTGTGTACAGTGTGGCAGCTGCTTTGATGCCTGTGGACATGGTGCAAGAGACTATCTGGATGATACAGATGTATTCTTTGAAGATCTTGCAAAAGGAAAAAAGCTTTCCGTGATCGTAGCACCAGCATTTCTGGCAAATTATCCAAAAGAATATGGCAGGATACTTGGCTATCTGAAGGAAAAGGGTGTCAACCATATTTACAGTGTCAGCTTTGGTGCAGACATTACGACATGGGGATATTTAAAGTATATCACTGAGCATCAGTTTACAGGCGGTATTTCACAGCCTTGTCCAGCGATCGTAAGCTACATTGAAAAATATATTCCCGAGCTGATCCCACGGCTTGTTCCGGTACATAGCCCGATGATGTGCACGGCGATTTATGTAAAGAAATATTTGAACATAAAGGATGATCTGGTTTTTTTAAGCCCCTGTATCGCCAAAAAAGTAGAGATTACAGATCCCAATACCAAGGGCTATGTAAAATATAATGTTACCTATGAGCATATGATGAAAAAGATCGGCAGAGCTTATGAAAAGTCCAAAGAAGCTTCTGATGAGATCGAATATGGTTTTGGCTCTATCTATCCCACACCGGGCGGACTGCGTGAAAACGTAGAGCATTTCCTTGGAAAGGAACAGATGATCCGCCAGATTGAAGGAGAAAAGAGAGCATATGAGTTTCTGCATGAATATCTGAAAAGAGTTCAGGGGAAAAAGTCTCTGCCCTTCATGGTAGATGCACTGAACTGCGAGATGGGCTGCATTTTTGGTACAGCAACAGAGCCGGAGCGCAATACAGAGGACGTGCTTTTTGAGATTAACAGACTGCGTAACGATTATAAGTCTGATATACGCAAAAAAGGCTTCTCCAAAAAAGAGAACAGTCCCTGGGCAAAGGAGCTTTCTCCTAAAGAGCGTCTGAACAATTTCTTTGCACAGTTTAAAGAATTGAAGCTGGATGATTTTATGCGTTCCTATACCAATAAGCACATCCAGATCCAGGAACCGTCAGATGCAGAGCGTGAACAGATATATCTGTCAATGGACAAGCTGACAAAGGCTGACAGGGAGATCAACTGCTCTGCCTGCGGCTATAAGACCTGTCGTGAAATGACTACTGCGATCTACAATGGTGTGAATAATAAAGAAAACTGCATCCATTATATAAAGGATCAGGTGCAGAAGGAAAAAGAAGAGATCCTGCAAAGAAATGAAGAGGAAGCACGGGTTCGTGCGGAAAGAGATGCAGAGTTCCAGAAGATCATGGAGAATTTTGAAAGGTTAAAAGAATCTCTGGCAGAGCTGGCAGATGGAAATCAGCAGTCAGCTCAGGAAGCTACTGTTATGGCATCAAAGGTAAGCGAACTGAATTCCTACTGTGAAAAGGTCAAGGATGGCGTAGGAAAGATGCAGGAATTCCTGGATGAATACAAGGGAAGCAATGAAGAGATCATTGGCGTATCCTCCCAGACCAATCTGCTGGCACTAAATGCTTCTATTGAGGCAGCACGTGCCGGAGAAGCAGGACGTGGCTTTGCAGTTATTGCAGAAGAGGTAAGAACGCTGTCAGATAATACAAAAGAACTGATCGAGCGGAATAATGCCAACGGAAATGAGCTTCTGCCTTCGATCAATAAGTGTATTGAGGATATTAACCGCATCGTACTGACTGTTCGTGATTTCAATGAAAAGATCATGAATATCGCAGCCAGTGCAGAAGAGGTGGCAGCACAGAATGATGTGATTTCAGGACTTGCGGTAGAACTGCAGGACAGCATGAGACAACTGGTTTAACATAAAAGAGAGTCAGCATTGTCTGGCTCTTTTTTGTGTCATTACCTTACAGGATCGTGAAGATGCTATGAAAAGAAAATATGAAATTGATCAATTAGAACAGAAAGAAGAGCTGGAAAAAGAAGAGTGGATCAGACTGCTGTCAGACTATGATGAGGATGACAGAAAATATGCTGCAGAAAGAGCAAGAGAGGTCACACAGCATTATTTTGGAAAGCAGATATATATCAGAGGACTGATCGAATTTACCAGCTATTGCAGGAATGACTGCTACTATTGCGGACTGCGCCGGAGCAATAAAAGGGCGCAAAGATACCGGCTGTCTGAGGAAGAGATTTTGTCCTGCTGTCAAAAAGGCTATGAGCTGGGCTTTAAAACATTTGTACTTCAAGGCGGAGAGGATGTATACTATACAGATGAACGTATGGAAGATCTGATCTGTGAAATTAAAAAAAAGTTTCCTGATTGTGCCTTGACCCTTTCTATTGGGGAGAAGGAGTCTGCAGCTTATGAAAGATTTTATAAGGCAGGGGCGGACCGGTATCTGCTGCGGCATGAAACCGCAAATGCAGAGCATTATGGACAGCTTCATCCGGCAGAGATGTCATTGCAGCACAGAAAGGCATGTCTGTGGCAGCTAAAGAACATAGGCTATCAGACAGGCTGTGGCTTTATGGTAGGATCTCCGGGACAGACTGTCCAGGCTCTGGCAGAGGACATGCTGTTCATTCATGAACTGCATCCTCATATGGTGGGAATAGGGCCTTTTCTGCCCCACAGGGACACACCCTTAGGAAAAGAACCAGGCGGCAGCTATGAGCTTACTTTGTTTTTACTCAGTCTGCTGCGGCTAATGGAAAAGAACGTGCTGCTTCCCTCTACAACAGCCCTTGGAACGATCGCACCGGATGGCAGGGAAAAGGGGATTCTGGCAGGCGCAAATGTAGTAATGCCCAATTTGTCCCCTGCGACAGTAAGAAAAAAATATTCTCTTTATGATAATAAAATATGTACCGGAGATGAAACCGCAGAATGTATCCATTGTCTGACAGAGCGGATGCATACGATCGGTTATCAGATCGTTTCGGACAGAGGAGATTGGAAAGCGAGGAAGATGTAACATGGAATATAGGTATGATGTGATGTCGCCTAAAGCGGAGGAATTTATCAATGACAGAGAGATTCTGGATACCATTGCATATGCAAAGGAAAATAAATCCAACAGAGCTTTGATCTTTTCCCTGCTGGAGAGAGCAAAGGACTGCAAGGGTCTGAGTCATAGAGAAGCAGCAGTTCTTCTGGAATGCGATATACCAGAGGCAAACGAAGCAATGAAAACGCTGGCGATGGAAATCAAACAAAAATTGTATGGCAATCGGATCGTTATGTTTGCACCGCTCTATTTGTCTAATTATTGTGTTAATGGCTGCACCTACTGCCCATATCATTACCACAACAAGCACATTCACAGAAGAAAGCTGACTCAGGAGGAAATCCGTCAGGAGGTAATTGCCCTGCAGGACATGGGACACAAGCGGCTTGCATTGGAAACAGGAGAAGATCCGGTCAACAATCCCATTGAATATATTCTGGAAAGCATCCAGACTATTTACAGTATTAAGCACAAAAACGGCTCCATCAGACGGGTTAATGTAAATATTGCGGCTACCAGTGTTGAAAATTACAAAAAACTCAAGGATGCAGGCATTGGCACCTACATTCTGTTTCAGGAAACCTATCATAAAAAGAATTATGAACTGCTTCATCCCACAGGCCCTAAGCATGATTATGCTTATCATACAGAAGCAATGGACAGAGCCATGGAGGGAGGTATTGATGATGTGGGGATCGGTGTCCTCTTTGGACTGGAAATGTACCGGTATGATTTCATTGGACTTCTGATGCACGCAGAGCATCTGGAAGCGTATAAGGGCGTGGGACCCCATACCATTAGCGTGCCCCGGATCTGTCCGGCAGATGATATTCAGAAGGAAGATTTTAAAAATGCGGTTTCTGATGATATTTTTGAAAAGATTGTAGCGCTGATCCGCATTGCAGTGCCTTATACGGGCATGATCATTTCTACAAGAGAGTCAAAGGCATCCAGAGAGAGGGTTCTTAAACTGGGAATTTCCCAGATCAGCGGCGGCTCACGGACAAGCGTAGGAGGCTATGTTGAGGAGGAAAAGGAAGAGGACAATTCTTCCCAGTTTGATATCAGCGATAGACGTTCTCTTGATGAGGTAGTGGACTGGCTGATCCGGCTGGGCTATGTTCCCAGCTTCTGTACGGCATGCTATCGTGAGGGACGTACCGGAGACCGGTTTATGCAGCTGATCAAATCGGGACAGATAGCAAACTGCTGTCAGCCCAATGCACTTATGACCTTAAAGGAATATCTGGTAGATTATGCATCTGAGGAAACAAGGCAGATCGGGGAAGCCCTGATCCAGAAGGAACTGGAGCATATTCCCAACCCTGTAGCCAGACAAAAGGCGGCAGAATATATTGCAGAGATCGTAAACGGAAAAAGAGATTTCCGTTTTTAAGGGAGAAATGACAATGACATTACAAGAAACACCTTCCTCTAACAGGATTCATATAGGGCTGTATGGCAGGAGAAATTGTGGAAAATCTTCTCTGCTCAATGCATTTGCAGGACAGAGTGCTTCTATTGTTTCAGAAATGGCTGGTACGACCACAGATCCGGTAAAAAAGCCTATGGAGATACAGGGACTTGGTCCCTGCGTACTGATGGATACAGCGGGCTTTGATGATGAAGGTGTGCTGGGAGAATGCCGGATCGAAAAGACAAAACAGACCACAGAACAGGTGGATATCGCTCTTTTGCTTTGCAACATGGAAGAACTCCGGAAAAAAGGGGCTGAAAAAAATCCGGCAGGACGAGAGATGCCGATGCAGACTCTGGAGCTGGAAAAGCAGTGGTATCAGCATTTCAAAAAGGCTGGAAAAGCAGTAATTTTGGTGATCAACAAGGCAGATCTGCTAGAGGATGAAGAGGAAGCTGTGGAGATCGTGCAAAGGCTGCTGGGTGATATGCCGGTGCTGGTCAGTGCGAAGCAGAAAACGGGACTGGATGCATTAAAGGAGCGGCTGCTGCGTGCTCTTCCAGAGGATTATGCTGGTCAGAGCATCACAGGAAATCTGGTAAAGGAGGGGGATGCGGTTTTACTTGTAATGCCTCAGGACATTCAGGCACCTAAGGGACGTCTGATCCTTCCGCAGGTTCAGACCATCAGGGAACTATTGGATAAAAAATGCATCGTAACCTGTACGACAACAGATAAATTGCAGCAGGCACTTGCGGCAATGCAGACACCTCCGGCATTGATCATTACAGACTCTCAGGTATTTCCTAAAGTATATGAGAAAAAGCCGGCAGAAAGCCTGCTGACCTCCTTTTCCATCCTGTTTGCAGCGCAAAAAGGAGATATTGCCTATTATGTACAAGGTGCTGCTCAGATAGAGAAGCTGACAGGGGCATCCCATGTGCTGATCGCAGAATGCTGCACCCATGCTCCAATGGAGGAGGATATAGGCAGAGTAAAGCTGCCCCGTATGCTTAGAAAAAGATACGGGGAGACAATGGAGATCAAGGTGGTCAGCGGAATGGATTTTCCGGCGGATCTGACAGGCTATGATCTTATCATTCAATGCGGTGGCTGTATGTTTAACCGCAGCTATGTGATGTCGAGACTAGAGAGAGCAAAAAGCCAGAAAATCCCCATGACCAATTATGGAGTGGCGATCGCATATTTAAGTGGGATTTTGGATAAGGTTTCTTATGTGAAATAAGTGTGAAGCAGCTTGCAGAAAACTGGGGATACCATGTACAATCAGTAAGGATCATAAATATGGGGGAACATATGGAACGAAAGGCAGAATGGGAGCTGGGCGGCTTTCAGTTCGGCTCGGAGCGGGACGTGGAGCTTGCCAAAAAAGAACAGGAAAAGATTGAATATCTGGAAAAAAGAATGCATTATGAACAGCCGGAGTCGGTTCTGACAGTGTATAATATGGCTGTTGAAAACCGGACATTCCAGACACCCTTGGGACTTCAGTACCTGCATAAGCTCCATGATTTTTTGGCAGAGCAGGGACTTTTGGAAAAAGCCAAAAGCATACCTCTGTATCAGGTGTACAGCTATGATCCCACAGAGGAGACAAAGCCGCGTATTGCACGGCAGCGTGTACAGCCCAGTCAGTACAGAAAACTGCGTTCCCAGCTGAGAAAGTCTGTACTTTTAAATATGTTCCTGCTTGTGCTGGTAATCGCAATGTTTGCCATAACATTAACGGCAGACCAGCCCAATATTTTAAATTATGAGCGTGCGCTGGTAAATAAGTATGCCGGTTGGGAGCAGGAGCTTACCGAAAGAGAGGCAGCAATCAGGGAAAAAGAGCAGGGAGCTTTTGGAGAAGATTACGAGGAGTGATAGGATGGAGCAGCTGAAAATACTGGTGGTTGATGATGAAAGCAGGATGCGGAAGCTGGTAAAGGATTTCCTGACAAAGAGCGGATATTTTGTGCTGGAAGCAGGTGACGGAAGCGAGGCACTGGATATTTTCTTTGAACAAAAGGATATTGCGTTGATCCTGCTGGATGTTATGATGCCGAAGGTGGATGGCTGGCAGGTGTGCAGAGAAATACGTGCTTATTCCAAAGTACCGATCATTATGCTGACGGCAAAATCGGATGAGCGGGATGAGCTTATGGGCTTTGAACTTGGAGTAGATGAATATATCTCCAAACCTTTTAGCCCTAAGATCCTGGTAGCGCGTGTGGAGGCGATCCTGCGGCGGACCGGACATGGAGAGCAGAATGCAGTTTTGCAGACCTGCGGCATTATACTGGATAAAAATGCCCATCAGGTAACGATTGATGAAAAGCCTGTTGAACTCAGCTATAAGGAATTTGAACTGCTTGCCTATTTTATGGAAAATAAAGGAGTGGCATTGTCCCGTGAAAAAATTTTAAATAACGTCTGGAACTATGATTATTTTGGCGATGCCCGTACCATCGATACCCATGTTAAAAAACTCCGCAGTAAAATGGGAGAAAAAGGTGAACTCATTAAAACGGTGTGGGGCATGGGCTATAAGCTGGAGGAATAATGTTTTTGTGCTTGTGCAGTAACACTGTTTTTTGAAAACCAGATTTAAAAAGGAAGCTGGGAGACAATATGAAGCATTCCATTAAAAAACAATTTGCGATCGTATTTATCGGTCTGATGGCAGTGACGATTTTATGCTGCTGGTTCATCAATAATACATTTCTGGAATCCTTTTATATGAATAATAAGCAGAACGCCTTAAAAGAGGTGTATTATAGTGCAAATAAAGCATTCGAGGATGGAAGTGCGAAAACAGAGGAATTTGATATTGAGCTTCAGAAATTGTGTGAACGCTACAATGTCAGTATGCTGATATTGGATGAAGATTCCCAGACCTTAAAGGCGACAATGCATGAATCGGAATTTTTAAAAAGGCAGCTTCTGGATAATATTTTCTTTTCTCACAGACAGTCGGAATTTGAAAAGGTTTTAGAAAAGACGGATCGGTATGTGCTGCGGAGCATGGTTGATCCCAGAACGCATACCGGCTTTATCGAGATGTGGGGCTTTATGGAAAATGGGAATTTGTTCATTATCCGTACTCCCAGAGAGGGCATTCGGGAAAGTGTTGCCATTGCAAACCGTTTTCTGGCATATGCAGGGATCGCGGCAGCTTTGCTTGGCAGTATTATTATCTGGTTTGTTTCCAGAAAGATTGCTGAGCCGGTGCTGGAGCTGGCGGATATTTCAGAAAAAATGACCCATCTTGATTTTGAGACCAAATATCAGGGAAATGCCCGGAATGAGATCGGTATTCTGGGAGAAAACATCAACAAGCTGTCCACGGCTTTAGAGCAGACTATTTCAGAATTAAAGACTGCCAATAATGAGCTGCTGAAGGACGTGGAAAAAAAGGAACAAATCGATGAAATGCGGAAAGAATTTTTGTCAAATGTTTCCCACGAATTAAAAACACCCATCGCACTGATACAGGGCTATGCAGAGGGTCTCAAGGAGGGGATCAGCGATGATGCAGAAAGCAGGGAATTTTACTGTGATGTGATCATGGATGAAGCCGCCAAGATGAATGAAATGGTAAAAAAACTGCTGACGCTGAACCAGCTGGAGTTTGGAAATGATGTGGTAGCCATGGAGCGTTTTGATGTTGCAGAACTGATCACAACCTTTGTGCAGTCAGCTGATATTTTAACACGGCAGAACGAGATTCAGGTAAAGGTAGAGGGAAATGCCCCTTGCTTTGTCTGGGCAGATGAATATAAAACAGAAGAAGTGGTCAGAAACTACTTTAGCAATGCCATGAACCATTGCAGTAAAGAAAAGATCATCCATATTAAGATAAAGAAACATGATGAGAAGGTGCGTATCAGTGTGTTCAATACCGGGCTGCCGATTCCTTCAGAGTCGCTTCCTCATATCTGGGAGAAATTTTACAAGGTAGACAAAGCGAGAACGAGAGAGTATGGCGGGAGCGGTGTGGGCTTATCGATCGTAAAAGCGATCATGGAATCCATGAATGAAGAATACGGTGTAAATAATTATGAAAATGGAGTAGAATTCTGGTTTGAGCTGGCAGCAAATTGACTTGTTCTGTGTCAGAAATAGTGTTAAAATAAAAGAAATATGCGGACAAGGAGTAGAGCATGAAAAAATCCAGTATGTTATGTGGTCTGATAATAGGCATAGGAGTGCTTTTGACAGGATGCAGCAATCCCTTTGATCATATGCCAGATTTGACAGAAGAAGAAAGTGGACTGATCGCCGAATATGCCGCTGGCATTTTGATCAAGCATGATAAATATGCTGGCAGGCTGGTAAATGATGCAGAAATCGTAGCTGCAGATGAAAGAGAAGCAAGACTGAAGGCAAGCGCAGAAGCATTTTCTGAAATGGAAAAGGAAGAAGAACAAAACAAAGCAGAGGAAAATGCGAGCCATAAAGGAACTGGCGAAGCTGCAGGTGCAGAAGAGGTGGAGACACCTTTTTTAGGAATTGCTGAGTTTTGCGGTGCAGAGGGATTTCAGATTACATATATCGGGCATATGATATGTGATTCTTATCCAGAGGACACTGGAGAAGAAAGAGTATTTGCCATGGATGCCACAGAAGGAAATAAGCTGCTGGTATTAAAATTCACGGCAGAAAATGAAAGCGGAGAAGAACAGGAGCTGGACATCCTTAATAGAAATGTCCGTTTTCGGATCGCAGTAAATGATGCCTCTCCTAAGAGCGCGCTTTCAACGCTGCTGCTGGATGATCTGGCTTCCTATAAAGAAGTTATTCCTCCTGAGACGGGTGTAGAGCTGGTACTGATAAGAGAAATAACGCAGGAAGAGGCAGCCTCTGTAAATTCCATTTCACTGCTTTTACAAAATGCATCTGAAAATGCGACAACTTTATTAGAATAACGCATCAAATCGACAGAGAAAGAAAAACTCTGACGGGCAGAATGCGCATAAAATCAAGGATTTTTAGCATTTCTACAAAGTGTGTAAAAAAATAAAAAAATTTTTCAAAAAAAGTGTTGACAATAGAATTTAACGATGATATACTTTGATTCGTTGCTGAGGTACACAACCGACAGCAACTGACAAAATAACAGAAATGCAGTACGGCTTGTAAAAGCTCAGCGAAAGTTGCTTGGTGCTGCAAAGAACGCAGTGCGCAGCAAAGCGCAGTACAGCTCGCGGAGGAATCCGCAGGCTGAAAACAGAACCTTGACAAATAAACAGCAATGCAACCCTGAAGATTCTAAAAAAGAG
>CAYMEZ010000026.1:0-28913 GCA_964389835.1 uncultured Lachnospiraceae bacterium
AAGACTATAGCCGTCAACCTGAATAGCCGTAGATACACGAGTATATATGTAACATCTTGTTTTCTTCTTCAATAATCCCACACTCCCGTATTATTCATTTGTCAATTTTCCAGACTGCTCTGCAAGCTTTTTCTCTTCTCTCTTCACTCTGCGTTCTAATTTCTTAATATCTTCCGATGCTGGTAAATTTTCTGGTTTAATTCCTCTTTGTCCAAGCATGTCTCTAACAGAAATATTATTTTCCACATGTTCAACAGTGATTGCAGATTCTCCTTGCAAGTTCTTTTCTTCAACATTATAATTTGTCATTTCAGTTGCAAGATTTTTTGCGGCAATGGTAAGTGTCGGCAGGAAATCCGCAAGTGGTCTTTTATCCTGTACTTCCAAACGTTCTTTCATCTGTTTCGTGGTAAATCCACCAAATAAAGCCTGATCTCCTTTAGAACGAATACGACCAAATCCAGCATCATCTACTCCTCTTTCATAAATATTTTGAGACAATCTTTTTTCCGATTCCCTTAATTTTCCTCTTGCCTCTGTTCTTTCGATATAAGAAATCCTTTCTTCAATCAATTCCTGTTTTCTAGTCTGAACCGCAAAATAGCTTTGTGCAAAAGCAATCTGCTCCTTTCGTGGATCTCCATTTTCAGCAATAAGATAACATGCATAACGAGTAAGCATATAATCTTCAACTTCACGAAGTGCACCGTTTCCAACTTCAATTGTATTGTTAATTCTTGAAAAATGATCTTCTGCTACGTTTCCATTATTCTCACATGAAATCATTGCTTTATTTATTGCATTATCAAAATTTCTCCATTGAACATAATCCAATAATTTCATTAGTTCTCTTGCATACCAATACTCAATGCCATCCGCTTCATGTCGGATATCATCAAATTTTCTTCTGTACAATTCTATTATTCTCTTTTCCATTCAAATTTCCTCCTCTTATGAACATATTGCTGACGCCAGCAATATGTTTTTACTATTAATTTCTTCAATTACTCTATCACATTCTCCTTTGTGTTCCTCATCTTGTCATAATACGCTTTATACCTGTAAATCGTTCGCTCACTGACATTATTACGCTTTGCAATCTCTATCATAGTCATTCCACTTTCATAACCGGCAACAAAATCATTGTAAATTGCCATCCACTTTGCATTGTGCTTTTGCCTTCCGCTTAATTTACGATTTTTATAATATTCCAGTTCTTCTCGTAACTCAGCATTTTCATTTTCCAATTCTTCAATTCTTTTTAACGCTTCCTCAAGTGTTATAACCTTCCCCATTTCATTGCTCCTTAAGTTCATGACATTTTCGTTTTGTCTATATTATATATTGCTAATCAGCACTAGTCAATTTGATTTTGTCATACAGGAACTCTTTTAATATTCATCATGTGAATAAAATACCGCCGATACCTTTTGCAAGCTATGTCTTTCCATAGACCCTCTGCCTGAATATTCCTAATCCACTCGTTTAGATTCCATTTTCGTTTTAAAGCCGGTCCATATTTTAGAATCAGGGATGTTATTACATCTGCACATCTTTCAAAGGCAGCATTCTCTTTTGCATCTTCATAATACTTCTTTCTCATTGTTGCCCCCTTTTCCGAATATAATTTGTTTTGGCAACCAGTTTGAATTATCTGCTTTGAGCAAATCATAAACATAAATCTTATTCGGTCTTCCCAAGCCCTGGTGTCTTCGGTAAATCAAGCCATGCTCCTCCAGCTCCTTCAACATTTTGTTAACCTTCTTGTTTCCCAAATTCATCAGGTTCATAATTTCTTCGATTGTGAAAATGATATAGGTAATTCCATATTCATCACGCCATGCGTCTCCATTGGAGTCTGACAGGCACTTGCGATCCAGAAGTATTCCATATAATACTTTTGCCGCATTCGTCATGTCTCTGAACATGTCTTCCTTAAAAAATCTCTTAGGTATCCTGTAAAACTTATAATCAAAAGTTACATTTTCCATTGTCTTATCCTCTCTTTCATTCCTAATATCGCCACTTGGCAAGCAGTGCATTTGTACACACAAAATGCATTTTTAGCTTGTTGGGGAAATGCCCCAATCCCCTAAAACCATGAAAATAAATTTTCACGGAGTTACGCCTATCGGCTTTGTCATACTGCTGTATTTTCAACATTTCATAAATTCTCCACTCCTTCCATTACCGATTTATGAAATTATTTTCTCAGATTTTCTATGCTGATTCGGTATATCCAAGATGCTGGAAAAATTTTGTTTTTATCAAATTTTCCAACATCCGGGGCAAGACAGGAAAAGAATTTCTCTTTATCTCATGGCAATATCATGGTAATCTATCTGTATCTTTAAAAACGAGGAAGATACTATGCATACAAAACTTACCATACCAGAAAGACTGAAAGATTTAAGAGTCTCAGAAAAAAGAATGTCGTTGCAGGAGTTATCCGACGCTACCGGCATCCCTATCTCCACGCTTGGCAATTATGAAAAAGATGAAAATATAGATATGTCACTCGGCAATCTTATAACGCTTGCAGATTTTTACAACGTAAGCACAGATTACCTTCTTTGCCGGACAGAATTACGGAAACATAAAAATCAGTCAGTATCTGATCTACACCTAAATGACGATGCCATACAAATACTGACTGATAAAAAATATAACCCTCGATTATTATCTGAATTACTCACACATGAAAATTTCAAAAAATTCATGACTGACTTGGAAATCTATATTGATGGATTTAACGATAAGGGAATTCAGATAGCAAATGCTTTTCTTGATGTGATGAGATGCAAATTAACAGAGCTTGGTGCCGATTCCACCGATACATTTGCAAATGTATTTGATAATTCACACATTGAATCAGAGCAATATTATATGAATATTCTGTCAGCAGACTTAAAGCCAATTGTCTCTAACCTGAGAAATGCTCATATGAAAGATAGCAATACCGCCAGCGACATTGACTATCAAAGTATGGTCAAAAATATCATCGATGACTTTGCAACTCAAATACCTACTACCGCAGATGGCGATACAGAGTCAGCAAATGATGCTTATATAAATGGTCTTTTGCTTCTTTTCTGCAAAAATCTGGAGATGAAAGTCACTCAGCTTTCTGTGGAAGAAAAGCAGACATTAAAAGAAATATTTTCCCGTTCCAAACCTGCAAAAGAACATCGGAAGTTGAGGCGGAGAAATCCGAAATTATAAAATCAATTCGATAATCGAAATCTTATCATAACTCTCTTGAAAGTACACACTGTCTTCACGAAACTTGAATTTTTGAAAGGCTACTTCACTTGGAATTGTGAGGTAGCCTTGGATTTTTATTTTAATTCAATTTTACTTTCATCCGCTAATATTCTACAACTTATTTTTACAGCATTTTTGTCACGCAGATACTGCTCAAATCTTAATGCATCTTCTGGTGTAATATTCCTTTCATAAGAGACTTTGAACAAGTTTGTGCAAAGTACTGCTCCGAAGCACTGGGTACACTCATTTGTTGCTCTACGCTCATTATTACTGTAAAGTACTCTATATTCTAAGTTCTCGGTCTCTGATACTGATACCAATTCTTTGAAAATGTCAAAATCTCTAGTATACATAATTTCATCCTCCTTTACTTTATGAAAGCTTACTTGTCTGAACTTTGAATTACACTCATTCTTAATGCAGTATTCACATACTCAATAAAGGGTACTTTTTTATTCAAATAATCAATTGGTATTATTTCTGCTATTAAATCATTGAAATATAGTTGAAATTTTTGATGATAGATAAGTAATATATTCTCTACCTCATCTACGGTATATTCTTCCCGGTTTAATATAGAAATATTCTTGCCTTGAACTTGTAGCAGCATTGTTTTATCATTTGCTCCAAGACCAACAAAATGTATTGTGCCACGATGCTTAAGTGAATTATATAATGTACGCAATTTTATAACATCTTTATCATTATCAAAATTAGTCATAATACTTTTTATTCGCTCAGCCTTCAAACTTCTCTGAGCAATAGCACAATCCAACTGAGCTAATAAACTATTACGTTCGCAATCACGTTCCATCTTCTTATATTCATTTTTAGAAAGATACTCAAATGAAGCTGGTTGTATATATGCCCATATTACTTGCCAACTTAAATCAAGGCATATTGCATATTCAATTACTGCATGAATCAAGAAATGAGTCCTGATGTAAAGTTTACTTATTTCATTGTTATTGCACAAATCTCCATAATCATTGTATCCTACAGCCACAAACGATTGTCGAGCATTTGCAAAAGCACTATATACATCAACGATTTTATGCGCGGCTGCTATAATCGATGGATCAGTTTCTCCATATTTTGTATAATCAGTGTCTAATGGTTCTAATTTTCCCCATTCATGAAAATTATTATCTTGTGCCAACGAATTATAATCCATGTAAATCCCCTTAATATTTATCCGTGTATGATGTATTCTCAATACCTTTATTGTTGAGATTGGAAACCATTTTGTCTAAACGTGCTTTCCAGAATATTTTAAACCATTTTGTATCTTCAAACCATTTTACAATGGTTGGACTGATAGCATAATAACATTTAATAAACAATCGCCCATACCATGTGGCATCCAACGTGTAATCTCTGAATCGTCTGAGTGTCCACACCTCTGGGCAATCATATGAACCATATACACAGGTAGCAACGTAACAACCTCCAGATGATGTACTTTCGGAAGATACACTTTCATCCGACCCCACTAAAGTCCATTCAAATACCTCATCTTGCTTCGCTTCTGGTAATAATGCAAGCAGCTTATCATATTTACTTTTCATTGTTTCTACCGCTTGATTATTTGGTCCAGCAGAATACATAAGTGTTCTATCTCTATATCTGTCCCTAAATTCAACATCTAAGTTAATGCACTCGACCAAAATATTTTGAAAATCTTCATTTGTAGAAAACTCTTCTGCGGATATGTTATCGATAAGATTGGTCACAAACATCTCTTGCGTTGTGATTCCTAGTAAAAACATCTGGTCGGCAGCAAGTGCATTTCCTTTGTTAATATCAGCTAACCTTCTAATAGCATCCACATTATCGTACTCAATTGATATTTTAAGACTTGAAAGAAAAGCTTTCACGCTCTCTAAATAGAATTTATGTATAGCATATGTTCTTTTCTCTTTATCAGTATCTTCTTCATACTTGATAGAGTTATTTCCAGCTACAGATATTGCCTCAACAGATTTGGCATTTTCAATGCTAATAGGTGCTTTCATTACCCGAATTTTCTCGCCTTGCATTTTAATAAACCATGCTTCCGCTGATTTAACATTAATTTCAAGTGCTTTTTCACAATACTTTAAAGTGTCTATTTCATTGTTAATCTCAAGAGCATTTTTAGCAAGCTCTATTAAATTGTCTACATCTCCACCAACAACATTTATGTTTGCACCAGCAAAGTTATTATTGTTTATAATGTATGTATTATAATTGCTAATTGCTTTTTCAGTAATGAACGCTGTTCCACAATACTTACATATTCCAGCTTCTTTAGTATCATCTACCTCAATATTTGCACCACATTGTGTACATTTAGCGGCTACTAATGGCATAACAAAAGCCCCCTTTTCATTGGTAAATTTAATAGTTATATTTTACCATACAATTAGAAGGATTGGTATTGTTATTTTTGTCCTTTAATGAAACTTTAATGAAACCTATCAATCCATATCATTTGATTAGATAAGATAGATATTATTCATATCAGTATTAATAATTTCAGTTTCATTACCTTGTCCTTGGGACACTCCAAGGCAACCAAAAAAGACATCCCTTGACCCGTAACACTTACGGTTCAGGAATGTCCTTTTTACGCTTCCTATCAGTAATATAGACACACGATGTCCATTTATCCACAATCAAATCATTCCAAAATGCTTAAATGCCTGCATAATTGCTTCTTCCTTCTCCAGTGTGCATTGTGGTTGTCTCGCATTCTCTGATTTTGGCAAATTAAAGTTCTCTCCCACATCCAGTCCGCATTTCTTCTTAATCTGTGCAATATACAGCGAAGAAACCTTAAGTCCAGTCTGTTCTAACACATAAGCCTTTATCTGCTCATAAGTTGCCTTTCCCTTGAACTCTGATAAATCCATATCCTCTAAAGAGAAGTCCACTTTCACTTTTCTGTTGCCGATCATTCCCTCGGAAAGTAAGACTACCGTCTCCACATGCCCCGTCATCGGGAACTGGTCTACAGCCCTGACTCTTTTCAGTTCATAGCCGCCCGCGCACAATATCTTTAAGTCTCTTGCCAGTGTGGCGCTGTCACAGCTCACATAGACGATACGCTCCGGCTGCATCTGAAGCATCGTGGCAAGGCATCGCTCATCGCAGCCCTTGCGGGGCGGATCGACTACGATCACATCCGCACGGATGCCCTCATGGGCATATTTTTCCGGCAATACCTCTTCTGCTTTTCCCACAAAAAACTCCGCGTTGGCGATATGATTCAGACGGGCATTTTCCTTTGCATCTAAAATTGCCTGCGGAATGATCTCCACGCCATAGACCTGTTTTGCACGCCTTGCCATAAAAAGGGAAATCGTACCAATGCCGCAGTACAGATCCCAGACTGTCTCACATCCGGTTAAATCTGCATATTCCACTGCCAGCTCATACAGCTTCCTGGTCTGCACCGGATTGACCTGATAAAAGGAAAGGGGAGAAATAGAAAAGGTCACATCCCCGATACTGTCCTTTATTGTCCTGCTGCCCCAGAGCTGCACGATCTCTTTTCCCATGATGACATTTGTTTTTTCTGTATTGATGCTATATGACACGCTTGTCATGTTTTTGATCTTTGTCAGCTTACCGATCAGCGCTGTCTGGTTTGGCAGGCTTCTGCCGTTGATCACAAGACATACCATCAGCTCGCCGCTTGCAAAGCCCTTACGGATCAGCACATGCCGCAGCAGCCCCTTGCCTGTGGCTTCCTCATAAGGCTTTACCTTGTATTTCTTCATGTAATCCAATATGATTTCCAATATTTCCTTATTCTCCGGCACACCAAGCGCACAGTCCGTATGGGCAATGATGCTGTGTGTCCTGCCTGCGTAAAAGCCTGCAACCGGATTTCCTTCTTTATCTGCTCCAATAGGGAACTGTGCCTTGTTCCGGTAATGAAAGCAGTCCTCCATTCCCACAATAGACTCCATTACTGCATCTACCCTATCAGGTGAAATCCCTCCGATGCGCACCAGATTATTTCTTACCTTCTGCTGTTTAAATTCCAGCTGTTTCTCATAAGAAAGAGCTTGAAGCTGACAGCCGCCGCACTGTCTGTGAAAGCGGCATACCGGCTCTACACGAAAAGAAGAAGGTGTAATCACCTTCTCCAATCTGGCATAGCCGTAATTTTTTTTCACCTTCATTACCTTTGCCGAAATTTCATCCCCGATCAGCGCATCCTTCACAAAAAAGGTAAATCCATCTACCCTTCCAATGCCTTCTCCGCCTTCTCCCATGTCCTCTATCTTTATGACAATAGTGTCATTTTTCTTGTATGCCATTTTTACCTCACCCGGTCTTTTCCTGGGGAGAGCATCCCCATAAACTTTCCTACTCCATTCTCGTCCGTCTTACATTGGACTCAAACAGACGATTAAATCCAAGCCACTCATTTCCCGGAGCGCTCTTCAGCAGCTCTGTAAAGGTCTGCATTTTTGCATCCGTATTGTCTGCAAAATTAAGTGCAACTGCTTCTACCAGTGCCGGTTTTTTCGGTGAGCCAAATTCATATTCTCCATGATGTGCTAAAATACAGTGTTTCAGCTCTCCCTCCAGTCCTTTGGGAAAGCCAGAAACAATCCTTGCTTTTTCGCCGATCATCTCTGCTCCCATCACAATGTGTCCCAGCAGCTGTCCCTCATCCGTGTAATCATTTTCCGGAAACCTTGAAAGCTCCTTAACCTTTCCGATATCATGGCACATTGCCGCGCTCAAAAGCAGATCCCTGTTTAATACCGGATAGGCGCTGCAATAATATTCACACAGCTTTGTAACACTCAGCGTATGCTCCAAAAGCCCTCCTACAAAGCCGTGGTGAACTGTCTTAGCTGCCGAGGACTGCCGGAATGCTTTTGCAAACGCTTCGTCCTTACGGAAAAATTCATTCAGCAGCTCTTTCAGATAAACATTTCCGATGCTGTCGATCAGACCCAGCAGCTCCTTGTACATGGTGTCGATATTTTTTTCACTTACCGGAAGATAATCTGCCGGATCATATTCTCCCTCCTGGCACAGCCGCACACGCTTTACGTTTACCTGCAGTGCTCCCTGAAAGCTGGTGATCTCTCCGTACACTTCAATATAATCTAAGGCATCAAACTCTCCGATTCCCGCACTGTTTGGGTCCCAGATCTTTGCATCCAGTGTTCCTGTTTTATCCTGCAGGATCACATTGTCATATGCTTTGCCATTTTTGGTCACGGCTGACTGCTTATGCTTGCACAGATAGATGTCAAACACTCTGTCGCCCTCTTTATAATCCTGAATAAACTTCATTGTCCCGTCTCCTCTTTCTATCCTTGTTTTCTCTAGTCCAGTTCTCCCAGCGCCACCATAAAATTCATGGATTTATATTCCTCCTGATTTTTGCGCATGATCGTTGCGTTGACCGTGCTGCCTGGTATGCTCCCATTCAGTGCTGCAATATATTCTCCATAATTTCCTACGATCCTTCCATTCAGACTGACGATCACATCTCCGCTCTGAATCCCTGCCTGCATAGCCGGAGAATCCATTTCTATTTTTGTAACATATGCTCCATAAGGAACCTGTAATTCCTCATTTGCTTCCTTTGTTACATCTGTCCCATATATTCCCAGATATGCTCGCCTATTTCCGTTGGAAAGACGCTCTATCGTCTTTTTCAGCTCGGAAATACCAAGGGCAGAAATCATATTTTTCATTCCTGCATCGTTATACTTCTGATCAATGATTCCCACGATCTGCCCCTGCAGATTTATAAGCACTCCTGTTGCCTCTGGACTGCCATACATATCTGTCGTGATCAGTTCATATTTGGAATCCGGTATATACAACGGATTGCCGCAGGAGGTTGCCATGCCATAGATTACCGAGCCGCTAACTCCCATGGGACTGCCCAGTGCGATCAGCGGACTGCCTGTCAGGGTCGCCTGATTTGAGCTGCCCAGATTTCCGATTTTGATCTTTTCTAACGTTGACTCGTTTATCGCATCATTTGTGATCGCCAGTACTGCCAGACCAGAAAGCGGATCCTTCATTTTGATCTGCGCCAACGCCTTTTCATTGTTGCAAAACGTCACAATGATCTCCTCCACCGTCTGCAGCTGTTCTGCGTCTGCCAGCACCAGATATTCTCTGCCATTTTCCGCAATGATCACACCTGTGCACTGTCCGCTGCTCTCGTACATATTATCAAACCAGTCCGTGTCAGAAGACACTCCTGTTACTGTAACAAGTGCTCTGGATGCATCTTCTGCCACCTCTCGCAGATATAAGTAGGATTCCCGGTAGGTTCCCAGTGCATCCTCCTTTTTTTCCGGCACTATCGCTATGGGAGTCTCTGTTTCTTCCTTTTCCTCCCGTTCCAAATCCTCATCCTCCAGCACCATGTCCTCTGGCAAGATCTCCTCTGCCTCTGGCGGAATGACGATGTTTTCTGCCGGCTCCTCCGGATATAACCAGTTGCTGAATACCGGCTCCAGCACCAGCACCGTCAGGCACGCCACCAGACCGAATACCACTGCCATGGAGGCAGTCAGCACTGTACGCCGCAGCAGCTTCTTTTTATTCAGGGGACGCTCCTTGATCTGCTCTTTCATAAAGTCAAATTTAGGCAGCTCCTGAATTTCTGATTCTTTTTTCTGCTCCTCTGTATTATGATACTCCTGCATATTTTTCTCTCACTTTCCAACTTCAAGTATAGACGATGGCGCAGTCACTGACAAGGTTTTTGTTTCCTCCGTTTCCTATTCCACCAGTGAAATAATTGTGGTATACTATCATTTATGAACGAAAAAGTATTACACACATTAGAATTTCATAAAATAATCCATACCCTGACGGAGCTTGCTTCTTCTCAGCCAGGCAAAAAGCTGTGCGCTGCCCTGCTTCCCTCCTCCAATCTGGAGGAAATCCTGCTGGCTCAGACAGAAACAGCGGATGCCTTAAGCCGCATTTTTAAGAAGGGCTCTCCTTCCTTTTCCGGCAATCAGGATATTGGATACATGATAAAGGGTCTGGAGATCTCTGCCGCACTTTCCGCAGCAGAGCTGTTAAAAATTGCTTCCCTGTTAGAATGCAGCGCCCGGCTCAAGACCTACGGCAAAAAGGAGCGGGAGGATGAGCCTGCGGACTCTCTTTCAGAGCGTTTTGCACTGCTTGTTCCACTGACACAGCTATCAACTGAAATACGCCGCTGTATTCTTGAGGAAGACACCTTTGCAGATGATGCCAGTCCCACCCTGCGCAGCATCCGCAGAAAGCAGGTTTCTGTCAATGACAAAATACACAGCCAGCTTACCGGCATGGTAAACGGCTCCTGCCGTACCTATCTGCAGGACGCTGTTATTACTATGCGGAATAATCGTTACTGCCTCCCTGTAAAAGCAGAATATAAAAATCAGGTGCCCGGTATGGTGCATGACCAGTCCTCTACCGGATCTACCCTTTTTATCGAGCCTGCTGCCGTAGTATCCTTAAACAATCAGTTAAAGGAGCTTTTTTTACAGGAGCAGGAGGAAATAGAAGAGATTCTCCGCTCGCTCAGCGCCATGGCAGCAGAGCATTGTCAGGAGCTTCTTTCTAATCAGCACATTTTAACGCAGCTTGACTTTATTTTCGCCAAAGGCTCTCTGGCTCTTTCCCAGAATGCCACCAAACCGATTTTTAATAAGGAACACCGTATCCGTATCCGAAAAGGGCGGCATCCCCTTATCGACAAAAAGAAGGTCGTTCCCATTGACATTCATTTAGGTGAGACCTTTGATCTTCTCGTTATTACCGGGCCAAACACCGGTGGTAAGACCGTTTCTTTAAAGACAGTGGGCTTGTTTACCCTTATGGGGCAGTCCGGGCTTCACATTCCCGCCCTTGACCGCTCCGAGCTGTCGGTTTTCCAGGAGGTTTATGCAGACATTGGGGATGAACAGAGCATTGAGCAGAGTCTCAGTACCTTTTCCTCCCACATGACCAACACTGTCCGCATTCTGGCTCAGGCAGATGCCGATTCTCTCTGCCTGTTCGATGAGCTTGGTGCCGGAACAGACCCTACAGAGGGAGCTGCACTGGCGATTGCCATTCTCGATCATCTGCACAGTCAGGGCATCCGTACAATGGCAACCACCCATTACAGTGAATTAAAGGTATATGCACTTTCTACTCCCTATGTAGAAAATGCCTGCTGTGAATTTGACGTAGAAACACTCCGTCCTACTTACCGGCTGTTGATCGGTATTCCCGGTAAAAGTAATGCCTTTGCCATTTCCTCCAAGCTGGGGCTTCCTGATGAGATCATCCAGCAGGCGCGTCAGCAGATCGATGAAGAAAAAGAATCCTTTGAGGATCTTTTGTCCGATCTGGAGCACAGCCGCATTACAATCGAAACCGAGCGGGAGGAGATCGCCGCTTATAAGCAGGAGATCAAAGCCCTGAAGGAAAAGCTTCAGGTAAAGCAGGAAAAATTAGATGCCTCCCGTAATAAGATCATGCAGGAGGCAAACGAACAGGCCCGTCAGATCCTGCAGGAAGCAAAGGATATTGCAGACGAAACCATCCGTTCCTTCCACAAGGCAGGTCCAAATGCCTCCATGAAGGATCTGGAAAAGGCCCGTCAAAAGGTACGAAATAAAATTTCCGAAAAAAATGACAAGCTGATCGTTTCAAAAAATGACACTAATGTCGGTGGAATAAAGCCAACCCAGCTGAAAAAGGGCGATGCAGTAAAGGTCGTTTCCATGGGATTAAAGGGTACTGTCAGCTCGCTGCCAGACAAAAAAGGCAATCTGTTCGTACAGTGCGGTATTATCCGTTCTCAGGTCAACATCAAGGATCTGCTTCTGATCGAGGAGGAAACCATTACCGCTCCTACCCTGCAGCGGACTAATACCGGAAAAATCCGGATGTCAAAATCTGCTGCAGTTTCCACAGAGCTGAATCTGCTGGGAAAAACAGTGGATGAAGCACTTGCCGCTCTGGACAAATATCTGGATGATGCGTATCTGGCACACCTGCCCAGCGTCCGCATCGTACACGGCAAAGGAACCGGCGCACTCCGCGCAGCTGTTCACAAGCAGCTGAAGCGCATGAAAAATGTCAGCGAATTCCGCCTCGGCGAATTTGGAGAAGGTGACGCTGGTGTCACAATCGTAACCTTCAAATGATCACGGAAAGGAGTCTCTATGGTAAACAAGCAAAAAATCCTGATCGTAGATGATGATAATAATATTGCAGAGCTGATCTCTCTGTACTTAACAAAAGAATGTTTTGAAACCATGATCGTCAATGACGGCGAATCTGTGCTTCCCTCACTGGACAGCTTCCATCCCAATCTGATCCTTCTGGATCTGATGCTTCCCGGAATGGATGGCTATCAGGTATGCCGGGAGGTACGGGCAAAATCTACCATTCCCATTATCATGCTTTCTGCCAAAGGTGAAATCTTTGACAAGGTACTGGGGCTTGAGCTGGGTGCAGATGATTATATGGAAAAGCCCTTTGACTCCAAGGAACTGGTTGCCAGAGTCAAAGCTGTCCTGCGCCGGTATAAGATCGTTCCACCGCCAGCCGAAAATCCTGACATCAAATGTGTGGAGTACCCTGATCTTATTATCAATCAGACCAATTATTCCGTTCTTTACATGGGCAATTCTGTGGAAATGCCTCCCAAGGAATTGGAGCTCCTTTATTTTCTTGCAGCTTCCCCCAACCATGTATTTACCAGGGAGCAGCTTCTGGATCAGATCTGGGGCTACGAGTACGCCGGCGACACAAGGACTGTAGATGTGCACATCAAGCGGCTTCGGGAAAAGATCAAGGATCATGCCGCCTGGCGGATCGCTACGATCTGGGGAATCGGCTACAAATTTGAAGTGAAAGGCTGATTTGAGGTGAAAGGCTGATATGCGAAAAACTCTTTATCTGAAATTTCTTCTGGCATATTTGATTTTTGGTTTTTTTGGCTTTATTGCAGTAGCCACCTTTGTGTCAAATATGACACTGGAGCATTTGAAACGGGAAAAAGCGGATGCTCTCTATCGGGAAGCTACCCTTGTTGCCAATACCTATGCTTCCGATCTATATACCAATGAAGTCTCTCTGGATGCAGTCAAGGCACAGATAGATGCCCTTAGCACCTATCTGTCCTCTACCATCTGGATCATCAATCCCTCCGGGCGCATTATTCTGGATTCTGCTGCGCCAGTGGATATTGACAACCCGATCATTATTGAAAATTTTGATCCCACGATTACCTCTGGCTCTTACTATACTGTCGGAAATTTTTTTCAGGCATTCTCAGAGGATACATTAAGCGTCTTTGCTCCCATTACCTCTAATTTTAAGGTAAATGGGTATGTAGTAATCCACATTCCCATGAGCACGATCCAGACCTCTGCGAACAGTCTGCTGAATATTTCCTATATCCTGCTGGGTATCATGATCCTGCTTTCCATGATCATTCTGTTTTTCTTTACCGAAATGGTTTATATTCCCCTTCGCAAGATCACCTTTGCCACAGAGCAGTATGCCGGAGGAAATATGCATTATGAATTTCAGGTAGACAGTGATGACGAGATCGGCTATCTTGCTGCCTCTCTGTCCTATATGGCAAATGAGATCGCCAAAAGTGAAGATAACCAGAAAAAATTTGTGGCAAATGTTTCCCACGACTTCCGTTCTCCCCTGACCTCCATCAAGGGCTATCTGGAGGCCATGCTGGACGGTACGATCCCGCCGGAAATGCACGAAAAATATTTACAGATCGTTTTAAATGAAACAGAGCGTCTGACCAAGCTTACTAACGAACTGCTTCAGCTGAATAACTTAAATACGAAAGGTATGGTGCTTCATCGCAGTCACTTTGACATCAATCAGGTGATCCGCAATACAGCCGCTACCTTTGAAGGCATCTGCAAACGCAAGATGGTAGGTATCAATCTGGTATTGACCGGGGAATATCTGACTGTAAATGCAGATCTGGACAAAATCCAGCAAGTCCTTTACAACCTGCTGGATAATGCCCTCAAGTTCAGTCACAACGATTCCATCATCAAGATCGAGACCACCGAAAAAAGCAATAAGGTGTTGGTTTCCGTAAAAGATCATGGCATTGGCATCCCCAAGGACAGCCTGAAGCTAATCTGGGACAGATTTTATAAAACAGACCTGTCTCGCGGCAAAGACAAAAAAGGGACGGGACTTGGTCTTTCCATCGTAAAGGAGATCATTCATTCCCACGAAGAAAACATCAATGTGGTCAGCACGGAAGGTGTAGGCACAGAATTTATCTTTACACTGGCAAAGGTAGATGACGATAACGACTAGCCCCTGCTATTTTCCTTCACGATCCCGCAGAAAGCTATCTTGTATTTCTCCACTTCAATCTATGCAGCTCACCCATTTTCTGCATATCCGAAAATCCATTCTGGCGCAGTGCTTCATACAACACCACCGCCACAGAGTTTGACAGATTCAGAGAACGGATTTCATCCAGCATAGGGATCCTGATACAGCGCTCCTCATTTTCCACCAGAATTTCCTCTGGTATTCCGGCGCTTTCCTTTCCAAACACAATATAATCCTCTGGCATGAACCTTACATCACTGTATACATGCTTGGCTTTTGTGGTGGCATACCAGATCCGCGCACCAGGATTTCTTTCCAGAAATTCCTGATAATTTACATATCTGGTCACATCCAGCTGCTCCCAGTAATCCATCCCGGCACGTTTGATCTCTTTCTCATTCAGCCGAAAGCCCAGCGGCTCTATCAAATGCAGACGGGAGCCTGTGGCTACACAGGTTCTCCCGATATTTCCTGTATTTGCCGGAATCTCCGGCTGATGTAATACAATATTTAACATAAGTCTTCCTCAAAGGCCGACTCAGCCTTCACTCTTTTTTCTTCACGCAGCCGGTTTACAAAGTTCTCCAGTCGCCCAAGGGCGATCTTCAGATTATCCAGAGAGTAAGCATAGGAAATACGAAGATAGCCCTCTCCGCTGTCGCCAAATGCCGTACCGGGTACCACTGCCACTTTTTCCGTTTCAAGAAACTTTGTTGCAAACTCCTCACTGGTCATTCCAAATTCCTTAATGCATGGGAATACATAAAATGCTCCGTAAGGCTCAAAGCACTCCAGTCCCATTTTCCGGAATGCATGCATCAGATAACGCCTTCTCTGGTTATAGGCATCCCGCATTTCCTTTACATCCGGATCTCCGTTCCGCAGGGCCTCTACCGCTGCATACTGGCTTGTGGTAGGTGCACACATAATGGCAAACTGATGTATCTTTGTCATCTGCTGGATAATGTCCTTAGGACCGCAGGCATAACCAAGTCTCCAGCCGGTCATGGCATATGCCTTGGAAAAGCCATTGATCAGAACCGTTCTCTCCTGCATTCCGGGGATGCTTGCAATAGAAACATGCTCCCCCTTATATGTAAGCTCAGAATAAATCTCATCAGAAATTACAAAAATGTCCTTTTCCTTAATAACCTCTGCGATTTCCTCCAGATCCTGTTTCTCCATGATCGCTCCTGTTGGATTGTTGGGAAACGGAAGGATCAGCACCTTGGTCTTTTCTGTTATTGCTTCTCTGAGTTCCTTAGCTGTCAGTCTGAATTCATTTTCTGCCTTCAGATCTATGATCACAGGCACACCGCCTGCTAAAACAGTACAGGGCTCATAGGATACATAGCAGGGCTGGGGAATCAGTACCTCCTCGCCCGGATTGAGCATGGCACGAAGTCCGATATCGATCGCTTCTGAGCCTCCAACCGTTACCAGTACCTCATCCTTATAATGATAGGAAACGCCCACTCTTCTCTTTAAATAATTGGTTATTTCTACTTTGAGCTCCTTCAGACCTGCATTAGAGGTATAAAAGGTGCGCCCTTTTTCTAATGAATAAATACCTTCGTCTCTGATATTCCATGGTGTATCAAAATCAGGCTCACCTACACCCAGAGAAATCGCATCCTCCATCTCACTTACAATGTCAAAGAATTTCCGGATACCAGATGGCTTGATATTTACAACTTTATCTGCTAACGGATTTCTCATGGTGTAAATTTCTCCCTTTCATCTTCATCTTTTGCTAAAATAGTTCCATGATCCTTGTATTTTTTCAAAATAAAATGTGTGGCTGTGCTAAGCACATAATCTAATGTGGACAGCTTATCTGATACAAAGCTGGAAATATCACGAAGATTTTTTCCATCCAGGATCAACAGCAGGTCATATGCTCCCGAAATCAGGTACACAGCCCGCACCTCTCGGTACTTGTAAATGCGCTCTGCAATACTGTCAAAGCCCTGTCCTCTCTGGGGTGTAACACGCACCTCGATCAGTGCCGTCACCTTATCAACTGTAGTTTTTTCCCAGTTGATCAGCGTATGGTAACCGCAGATGATCCCCTCTGCCTCCATTGCCGCCATCTCATTTATAATATCGATCTCCTCCACACCCAGCAGCACTGCCAGCTCCTTGGGATCGATACGGCTGTTTTTCTCAAGAATGGTTAAAATTTGTTCTCTCATAATCTCACTCGCTTTCTGATCTGTTTTAAACTATTTTATATAATTCATCGGTTTTCGGCGGTTCCAGGAAGCGCCGCTCATCATCATTTATGACAACCCTGTCATTTCCTTCCCGTATCCTGCCGATCACAGCTGCTGGTATGTGCTCCCGCTCCAGCCTCCTTACCAGCTCAAAGCCATCCTCTGTTACCATCAAAAGACTTCCGCCGGAAATCAGCTCATATGGATTCAGTTCAAAAAATTCACATACCTCTATGGTTTCCTGTCTGACAGGAATCCGTTTCAGATCTATTTCCAGTCCAACGCCAGCGCTTTCTGCCAGTTCCCAGAGTGCACCGAAAATGCCGCCCTCTGCCACATCATGCATCGCCGCAACGCCGGACTTAACGGCGGTAGCAGCCTCCGGCACAATACTGAAAAACCGGTCGAAGGCCTTTGCTTCTTCGATCAGATGGGAAGGATACTTTTGTAAAAGCTCCTTTTCCTTTTCTTTGGCAAGAATTGATGTCCCCTCCAGACCGATCCACTTTGACATGACCACATCCTGCCCCGGCTTTATACTCTTTGCCGTAAGCAGCTGATCTTTCTTTATTTTCCCAATACCGGTAACTGTCAGAACCGGACAGCAAACAGCCCTTGTGACCTCTGTATGCCCGCCGGCAATTTGCAGCTTCAGCTTCCCACAGAGTGCTTCCATCTGTCTAATCAGCTCCCGGAGCTCTGTTTCCTGAGCCATCTCCGGCAAAAGCACAGACACCAGCACTGCCACTGGCTCTGCCCCTGCGCAGGCAACGTCATTTGCTGCCGCCTGTATTGCAAGCATACCCACGTCCTTTGCCGTTCCCGTGATCGGATCTACAGAAGCAACAAAAGCCTCATCCTCCGATAATGTCAAAATGGCGCAGTCTTCCCCTACACCTGCGCCAGTCATTACTTCTTCTCTTTTTGTATGAATCTGTTTTAAGACAGACCGTTTTAATACACTTTCCGATATTTTTCCTATCTTCATAGCTAACTCTCCACCAGCGGGAACAACAGGTCTATTCTGCTGCCGGCGCAGGAGCACCTTCCGTCCCTGCTGCCGGTGGTACTGCTGGTGTCAGAGCACCGCCCAGCGTCAGATCTCCTGCTTTCAGGGAAGCTGCAACTCCCTTGATATAATCAATATCCTTTGTTGCAATGGCTGCCTGTATCAGCTGCGCCGCCACGGGATCTGCTGTAGCAGTTCCTACTGTTGCCGTTCTTGGCACCATTTTATAATTGCTGCTGTTGATCTCCTCACGGCTCACTTCTTCTCCATTTTCTGTGACCACCTTCCACAGCTTGGCTTTTCTGCCCACATGTACAGACTGCACCTTGACAAAGCCCACAGGCTGACTGCCGTCTGCCACTACGGCTTCACTGTCCGGATGAGTCTCAGAAATGATCTCACTTTCAAATGCCACCGTACGCCCCGGATCTCTGGTTTCTACACCGTAAATGGTAAAAGTGATGTTTTTATCCACCGTATACCCTTCTATATAGATGGGATGCTCCGTATTATTGACAAATTTAAAATCCTTACCAGCACTTTCTGCGATCGCTGCATCTGCGGAGGGTGCCACATAGCTGACCTCCATGGAATGGTTGTGGCGCTCCGTTACCTCCATCTCGGCACGCAGCACGGCATTGTACAGAGTCGTAGACACCTGACAGATGCCGCCGCCCAGACTTTCTACCACCATGCCATTCAGATAAGAGCCTGCCAGATAATATCCATTTTCCTCAGAAAAAGGGCTCACTGCCTCATATGCAGAAAACTCTTCCCCTGGATATAAGGTCGTTCCATTGATCAGGGAACAGCCATTTGCTACATTTTCACTTCTTGCCTTACCGGAGGTTTTGTAGCTGGTGGTATAAGTTCCCAGCACATCCTTTACCTGCTCCAGCTCCGCTCTGGTTCCCTTTGGCTCAACTGTTACCAGTGCAAGCTCCAGCTCCGCTGCTTCTCCATTCCACTCTGTTTTTAAAAAGCTCTCCAGCTTCTGGACAGAAGCCGCCACATCTACCATTTCTCCAGTCTGTCCGCCTTCAACCAGAAAGCTGCCGTTTTCCTTACGCAGGGTAGCCTCCACCGGCTCTACATCGTACTGGGCGCACTGCTCTGTCAGCACAGAGTTTAATGCTCCCTTATCAAATGCCAGCTCCAGCTCATACCGTTTATTATCTCTGGCAAGATCCTGCAAAATCTTAAAGCGTCTGATGATGTTTCCCTGCTTTCCAAGGGAAAAAGCATCCTCCAGCACCTCCGGATTTCCCCATTCGATCCCCATATCTCCTGCAGTAACCTCAACTGGCTGTCCGCCTACAGCATACAGGGTAATGGGTGTTGTCTTTAAGCTGTCCACATAATCCTGTACCGCGGTACTTGCTTCCTCTCTTTTCATGCCGGATACATCGATATCTCCGATATAAACGCCCTCATGAATATACGCTTCTCCATTTCCCTTTGCCGCAGCGCCTGCCCCAAATCCGGCAAAGCAAAGCACGACAGCCACGATTCCCACCGTGGCACATATCCATTTTTTCATAACTTCTCCCTCTGAATTGACATCCTGCTGCCTTATGCAATAAAATATTATGGAATGATATATGTCAGCATGGGCAAAAGCATTGCCAGCACTATCACAAATATAATAATAGAAGATACTATTTTTTTGGTTCTTTTATTGAACATACATTTCACCTCATCGAAAGGATATTATATATGAGATTCCCTTTTTTGGCAAGTTTTATCATCTTTATTCTATGGCTTACCTTTGTTCTTTCCAGATCCCGCAGACGCGAGGAAAAACAGCAGCAGCAGTTCTGGGCACGGGAGCGTCAGGCAAATGCCACCCGCAAAAAGCCTCTTGACGACCTGCCTTATATTACCATACCCTTAGCATCCCTTCCAACAGCCGCCTCCAAGGATCCTTCCGTGCAGGAATGTCTGGAAACCCTGAATGCCCTTTCTTCCCGGCAGATTGTAAATCTGACCGGCTATTCCAACACAGATTTAAAGCTGATGTACGGAGCGCCCAATATTACCGCCCTTACCGAATATGACCAGAACTACACCCTTCTTGTCCGTACTCTGCAGAAATGGGCTGTTCTGCTTTATGAGCAGCATTTCATCCAGGAAGCCAAGGCAGTACTGGAATTTGCTGTTTCCACAAACACAGATGTAAGCAGCACCTACCGGTTGCTCGCCCAGATCTACCAGTCTGACGGCGAGTCTGAAAAGATCGCCGGACTGCTTCAGCGTGCATCCACGCTGCGTTCTCTTTCCAAAAACACTATCGTCCGTATTTTGCAAGAATTTTATCCGTCATGCGACTGACCTCGTTTTTACTCATACTGTCCAGTTCTACCGTCATAGACAATGTATGCTTTTCTATCAGCATCAATAACCGTTCCTTCTGCTTTTTGCTTGCAGGTGCTTCTTTTTTCACTTTATAGACCAGCCCTGCCGGCTCAAAATCCTTTTTGGTTTCTTCCTTATAAAAATCCGTCCGCAGCTTCTGGTACAGCAAATGAGCAGCTATGGCATCCTCCAGTGCCCGATGGGCATGCTGGGAGATCCCATAATAAGCACACAGCTGTGGCAGCCGTTTGCTTGGCAGCTCAGCCAGATATTTACGTGCCAGCTTCAGTGTATCAATTCCCTTTTTTTCAAAGGCTGCGCCTAGGTTCACATATGCCCTTTTTAAAAAAGCATAATCTGATAAAATACGATGCCCCAGCAGCACTCTGTTACCTAAAAATTCTGACAGTGGTGTCAGCATTTCCTCCAGCCTGGGTGCCTCATCCACCTCTGCCTGCGTGATCCCCGTTATCTCTATGATCCGGTCAGACAGTGTACATCTGGGGTTCACAAGTGAAGAAAAGGTATTCTTTATTTCTCCCTGCTCCACAAGCACTGCTCCGATCTCTATGATCCGGTCTTTTTTTGGATCAATGCCTGTCATTTCCAGATCAAGTGCAACATAAGTATCCATCTCCGGCATCCCTTCACTTCCTCTGGCTTTTTGCAGCCTTTTGTTCTTTCTGATAAGCAGGACATTCCTCTGCCAAAAAGCATTCGCTGCATCTGGGTGTGGGTGCCTTGCAGATCTCTCTGCCCAGACGGATGATCTGAATATTATAGCGGATCCAGTGTTCTCTGGGCAGCTCCTTCATCAACGCAAATTCCAGCTTAACCGGATCATCGCCCTTGGCAATACCCAGCTTATTGGAAATACGTTTTACATGGGTATCCACCACCACACTGGGCTCATGGAAGATATTTCCTCGGATCACATTTGCCGTCTTTCGTCCCACGCCGGCAAGAGAGGTCAGCTCTTCTAAGCTTTCCGGCACTTCTCCGCCAAATTCCTGACACAGCTTCTGACAGCAGGCAATGATATTTTTCGCCTTGTTGTGATAAAAGCCTGTGGAATGAATGTCACCCTCTAATTCCTTCAGGTCTGCCCTTGCAAAATCTGCCGGCGACTGATATTTCTGAAACAGCTCTTTCGTCACAATATTGACTCTGGCATCGGTGCACTGGGCACTAAGCATGGTTGCGATCAAAAGCTGCCATGGAGTCTCATAATTCAGATAACATATGAACTCTGTTCCATAATGCTCATCCAGAAGCTTTAAAATTTTTTCTGTGTGCTTCTTCATCGTTTCTCCTGTTAAACTATCATTTCTATCCTCACAGCAGCAGCATGGTTCAGCGGATTTCTATGCTCATAATCAAACCTTACATACCATGGTCCTTTTTGAGACATTTCTGTCTGCTCTGGTGCACTTTCCCATACCGGATAATAAAACACCTCTACATGCTCCCGCTTATCGGTCTGATGCCGGCGAAGCTCCTCCCGATAAGGAGTCAGATCCCTTGCAAATCCGGGACGGCTCTTGCATTTTTCCCGTAAATACATATCATAGGTCAACAGCTCCCGGTAAAGTGCTTCTCTTTTTTGATCTGCCAAAACCGCAAACTCAAGCAGCACGTCATAGCGGTAGCTTCTTGCCGGACTGTTCACAAAATACCCCTTATCCTCATAATATGCTGCCAGCCGCTCATACAGCCGGAAAGGACTTTCAAAAGCATTCTCAAGCTGCTTTAAGGTATGGTAAAATTGTCCGCTGTTGTAATACAGCTCCACCATTTCCTCTACCTGCTTCAGCCTCAGCACCTCCCCATAGGAGAGCCACCTTGAGTATAACACTTCATAGGGCGGATTGGAACGGTAATAGATTCCATAATCTCCTGTTTTTTCATGCATATAGGAGCCCTTCAGCACTTTTAAAAATCCCAGCTGCAGCTGTTCCGGCTCCATTTTATATACCTCATCAAAGGATCTGACAAACGTGTCATAATCCTCATAAGGAAGCCCTGCGATCAGATCCAGATGGATATGAATATTTTTTCCTGCATGCAGACGCTCCACAACCCGGCGCAGCCGCTCCAGATTCATCCTGCGGCGGATCTCTCGTATCGTTTCAGGATTGGTAGACTGCACACCGATCTCCAGCTGTACCAGGCCTGGCCGCATCCGCCCTAGCAGCTCCAGCTCCTCCTCGGTAAGAATATCCGCAGAAACTTCAAAATGGAAGTTAGTGACACCATTGTCATTTTCCAGCAGATACTTCCAGATTCCCATTGCATGCTCATGGTTGCAGTT
Organism: uncultured Lachnospiraceae bacterium; assembly: GCA_964389835.1. Classification (GTDB taxonomy): domain Bacteria; phylum Bacillota; class Clostridia; order Lachnospirales; family Lachnospiraceae; genus VSOB01. Next base: position 22,508 of record CAYMEZ010000026.1, read on the forward strand.
AAAGGTTCGATCTACAAATTTCACCTGCGGCACTTTACGTTCAAGGAAAAACCCCAGCTCCCTCTTTACCTTCTCCAGACTTCTCAAGCGCACACTTTTGTCTATGGAAGACAGGCAGTAGCTGCACCCAAACGGACAGCCTCTGCTGGATTCATAATATATGATCCGGTTGGCAAAGGTTTCTGTTTCATCATGCATCTCCTGATAAAAAAAGGGAATGCTATCCAGCTCTGTCAGCTCACGTTCTCCGGTAAAGCCCGTCCCGGGCAGGTACAGTCCCCTGATCTTCTCCAGCGGATCACTTGCTTTTTTCTGAGCTTCCTGCGCCATGACACCTGCTGTCTTCGCCGCTCCTTCCGCCTTACCATTACCTTGCTTTGAAATATCCGCTGTACAGTAATATTCCATCAGCTCCCGAAAGGTCTTTTCTCCCTCGCCGATCATGATCCCTCTCAACCCCGGATACTGTACCAGAATTTTTTGTGCATCATAAGAAACCTCCGGTCCGCCCAGCCAGATTTCTGTATCCGGCAAAACCTTTGGCAGCTCTGTCAGCAGCTCCTGTATCACGCGCCAGTTCCAGATATAACAGGAAAAAGCAATTACCTCCGGTTTCCTCTGAAAAAGATCCGCAAGAATTGCTTCCGTTCTGTTGTTGATCGTATATTCTGCTATTTCTATATGCTCCTTCCAGTCCGCCGCATAAGCCCGAAGGCTGTATACGGCAGGATTGGAATGGATATATTTTGCATTTACTGCTGTTAGTAAAACTTTCATGGCTTCCTCTTAGGAAAGGCTCTTTACAAACCTTTGGAATGCTGCCTTTCCTGCTTCATCCCGTTTAAATACTCCGGCATCACTAAGCACCTGACAAAAGACAAGTCCGATCTCCCTTTGCAGGATCTCATCTACGTTTTGCGCATTTATTTCCGGATAGTTCGGAAGAAAGCCTTCTGCCCAGTCTGCATGCTTTGCGATTTCCTCTATGCTGCGGATATCCTTTTTCTGCAGGATCGCAGCCTTTAAAAGCTCCATTTCCTTTTTTAGCCGAGAGGGCAGAACTGCCAGCCCCATTACCTCTATCAGACCGATATTTTCTTTTTTGATATGATGCAGCTCTGCGTGAGGATGATATACACCCATGGGATGCTCCTCTGTGGTAATGTTGTTACGCAGTACCAGATCCATCACATATTTTCCTTCTCTGAAATGAGCGATGGGAGTAATGGTATTGTGCGGTTCTCCATCTGTTTCCGCAAAAATAAATGCATCCGCATCCGTATAGCTCCGCCAGCTTTTCAGTATCAGATCTGACAGTTCTGTCAGTTTTTCTCTGTCCTTACAGCTCAGACGAATTACCGACATAGGCCATTTCACGATCCCTGCTTCCACCTCTTCAAAGCCTTTTACTGTAAAAGTGCTTTCTATCGGCGCTCTGTCCATGGCAAATTCGTAGCTGCCGCCCTGAAAATGGTCGTGACTCAGGATCGAGCCACCTACAATAGGCAGATCAGCGTTAGAGCCTACACAGTAATGTGGAAACTGCTCTACAAAATCCAGCAGCTTGCAAAAGGTTCCGCGTTCAATCTTCATAGGAACATGGTCACTGTTAAATACAATACAGTGCTCATTATAGTAAACATATGGCGAATACTGCATATTCCAGCTGCTGTTCTGGATCGTTACCGGTATGATCCTATGATTCTGCCGCGCCGGATGATTTAGTCTGCCTCTATAGCCTACATTTTCCTTGCAGAGCAGGCATTTGGGATAACCGCTTTGCTTTGCCAGCTTGGCTGCTGCGATCGCCTTTGGATCTTTTTCTGGTTTGGACAGATTGATCGTCATATCCAGCACGCCATACTCTGTTTCCACCAGCCACTTCTGATCCTTTACGATCCGATACCGTCTGATATAGTCCGTATCCTGACTCAATTTATAATAATAGTCCGTGGCTTCTTTGGGGGACTTCTCCTGATACAGTTGCCAGAACCGCCCGATTACCTGACTGGGCTTTGGTGTCAGCAGCCCCATGATTCTGGTATCAAACAAATCTCTGTGAACAATATCATTTTCCGGCAGAATCCCTTTTTCATATGCGTAGTCCAGCATTTCACCAAGAATGCTTTCCAGTTCTTCGGTCTCTACACTGACACATGTGTCATTTTCTTCTGGTTCATCCAGATCAAACAGCTCCAGCAGCTGATTCTGCGTAAAGATTTTATCCTCTGGTGCTACCAGCCCTGTCTGCACTCCGTACTGAACCAATTTTCTGATTGCTTCCTGAATCATCGTCCTCTGCTCCTTATAATCTGGAAGGTCCATCTCCGATATCCACTACATAAAAGTCTGCTTTTTTGCCGCATCTGCTTTCATATGCTGCTCCGACCTTTTCCTGAAAAGCTTCTATGGCCTCGTCCTTTACAATGCTGACCGTGCAGCCGCCAAAGCCGCCGCCTGTGATCCTGGATCCGATCACACCATCCACCTTCCATGCTTCCTCTACCAGAACATCGATTTCCTCACAGGATACTTCATAATCATCCCTAAGGGATGTATGGGAAGCATTCATCAGCTTGCCAAACAGCTCCACATCCTTCTTTTTCAAGGCTTCTACTGCCCGGATCGTTCTCTGGTTCTCATAGACCGCATGCTTTGCACGCCGTCTTCTGACCTCATCTCCTATCACAGACTTGTGAGCCTCGAACTGCTCCTCTGTCAGATCACCCAGCCCCTTGATCGGAACTACCTGCTGCAGCTCCTTCAATGCCGTTTCGCATTCCGTCCGGCGTTCATTATATTTAGAATCTACTAATTTATGCTTTACGTTGCTGTTGGTAATAAGCACCTTTGCTCCCTCCAGAACAAGGGGCGCATACTCATAGGAAAGGTCCGCAGTATTTAAAAAGATTGCATGATCCTTTTTCCCCATGGCAGATGCAAACTGATCCATAATCCCACAGTTCATTCCATTAAACTGATTTTCAGAATACTGACCGATCAGAGCAAGCTCTGTGTTGGTTAAGTCAAATCCGTACAAATCTCTCAGCATATATCCTGTTACTACCTCTAAGGACGCTGAAGAGGAAAGTCCGCTTCCTGCCGGGATATTCCCATAAATCACGATATCCAGTCCAGAGTCCATCTGGAAGCCTCTGCCGGCAAATGCCCACATAACCCCCTTAGGATAGTTAGTCCAGCCTGCTTCCTCCTCCGGCTTGATCCCATCGATCGAAGAAGTAACCACTCCCATTCCTTCAAAATTCATGGAATAAAAACGCAGTGTCCGATCCTCTCTCTTTTTTGCCGCCATATAGGTACCGATTGTCAGTGCGCAGGGAAAAACATGTCCGCCGTTATAGTCAGTATGTTCTCCTATCATATTGACGCGTCCCGGTGCAAAATATACGTTTACTCCCTCATCGCTTCCATACAGCTCCTTGAATTTTTGTAATACCTTCTCTTTCATAGCCTTTCTCCTCTTGGTTGTTGTCTATGTGATCATCTGGCTTTAGCTTATCATATTTTTCCCGAAGACAAAATGCCTTCTTTGTTATATATACCTGTCAAAATGTTAGATTTTTTATTTTTTGTACCCTTCCCTGCTACAATCCTATCTGACGGATAAAATCTTCTATCTGAACCAGCTGCTCTCTGCTGTGACGACCCTCTCCACTGCGAAGCCCTTTTCGGTACAAGGAGGGAGAAATCCCTTTCATTTGTTTAAATGCCTTTGTAAATACAAGAGCATCATTATAGCCGCAGGACAGCGCAATGCTTTCTACCGGAATATCTGTTGTCTGCAAAAGCTCTGCCGCCTTTGTGATCCGGTATGCCGACAAAAAACGCTGAGGCGACATTCCCAATGAATTTTCAAACAGCGTATATAAATAGCTTCTGTTTACACAGACAAAATCTGCCACGTCCGTCACCTTAATGGGATTGCAGTAATTACTCTGTATAAAGCCTACCGCTTTTCTTACATAGGCATTTGCCCTGTCCTCATCATCCGTTTCCCGTATCGCTACATCCGAAGCGATCAGGGACAAAAATACTGCCAGTTCCCCATTCCTGCGCAGGTCATTTGCCACTCCGGAGGTATTGTGCTCCATCATATTGCGCACACAGGCATACAGCTCCTCTGAATGTTCTGAGCAGAACACCGGATGCTTTCCCGACAGCCCCATTTTTTCTACATATTCTCCTGCCTGGCTGCCGCTGAAGCCTACCCAGACATAGGTCCAGGGCTCTTTTTCATCCGCCTGATAAAAAACCAGTTCTCCCGGTTCGATCAAAAATCCTGTTCCTGCCTCCAGACTATACTCCTTGTTCTGCACAGAAAATCTGCCCCTTCCGCTGAGCACATAATGGATCAGAAAGTGAGGCTTCAGTGCCGGGCCAAAGCTGTGCAGCGGCTCTGTTTTGGAGCAGCCGCAGCAATTTACAGACAGCCCGCCTGCCTGCTCATTGGCAAATTCCAGTTTATATGCATTTTCCATATTGTTCCTCCGCCAAGCCTCTTCCTTTGTTTCTGTCTCGGTTTTTCAAAAAGGCTTTCCGAAATCTTTTGTTTCAGAAAGCCCTTATCAGTTATTCATCTATATCCTCTGCTGAAATATTCAACGTATTGACAGTACGGCGTTTCAGCCGCATCTCATCAGATTCCTTGATCAGATAGGTCTTGATCTCTTCCCCGTTCTTAATATGCGAAAGCACAAGCAGAGGATCTGTGGTATCTCCAGTATGGCAAATGATCGTACTCAGTCCGAACATTCTTTCAAAAAGAGTTCTGGTCAGGGATACATCCTGTATTTTATATAAATAACAGGTTTCCTCCCGAAGTGTAAAAAATCCGGTCTTTACCTTCAGAAGCTCTTCATCGATACAATAAGTAGTAAATGACAACGGCAATCCGCCCAAAAGCGAACGCTTCTTCTCTGTATATTTTTCCATCTGATGCCTCCTTCTTGCCGGATCATGCCTTTTTGCCTCTGCACGTTGCAAAAGCTCTCCTTCCGGCTGCTTCTGCTATCAGTATACTACACTCTCCTACTTAATGGCAAAACATTTCTACCAGATATACGACCACGCAGGAGCTGATCGCTACCCTGAATAAATTGCCATCAATGTATGCCAGCACCAGCCCGGTCAAAAACGCTGCCCAGGCAGAGACCTTGCTTCCTGTGGCAGACAAGATCGCCGGGAAGGTCATCACCGCCAGTGTCACATAGGGTACATAGTATAGGAATGAACGCAAAAAACGATTTTTAATATCCCTGCGGATCAGTGTCATTGGAAGAACACGGATCAGATAAACCGTAACTGCTGCCACCAGCAGATAGATAGAAATATTATACTCCATCAGCTTCTTCTCCTTCCTCATCCTCATTTACCGGAAACAGCGCCGCAGCTATCCCGGCGATCACTACAGTCAGCACAATGATCTGCATTCCCGAGGGAACCTCCTGCAGAACCGGTGCTATACTGAACAAAAAGCTGCACAGCATAGATATCACAACGATACCTGCAATGATCCTGCTTTTCTTTGCCGGCGGAATGATAATCGCTAAAAACATTCCATAAAGTGCCACTCCCAAAGCATTGCTGACACTCTGGGGAAGTATCGCTCCTACCATCGCCCCAAGAAAGGCTCCCAGAGTCCATCCGGGCACTGCCACACAGGCTGCCCCATAATTATAAAAAGGATTCAGTCTGCCCTCTACAGACATGGCGATTCCAAAGATCTCATCTGTGACCGGATAGGACAGCAAAAGTCTGTGTCCCATTTTCATTCCCGGATCTACCTTCTGCGACAGGGCGCAGGACATCAGCATATATCTGAGATTGACGATCAAAGTGGTCACTGCCATCTGCAAATATCCTCCTCCTGTAGCAATTACCGTAATTGCCGCATACTGACCTGCGGATGCCAGCACCAGTATAGACATTGCCCCTGCCTGCACCGCGCTCATTCCAACCTTTTTCGCTGCGATCCCCAAGGCAAATGCCACTGCAAAATATCCCATGGCAATCGGGATACCATCCTTCATGCCCCTTAGAAACCATTTTTTATTCTGTGTCTTTTCCTTCATTCCTTTGCTTTTCCTTTCCTCTTCCCACCAAACAAAAAGCCAGAAACGCTGACCACTCAACATTTCTAGCTTCTGCAAGAGCACGAGACGGGATTCGAACCCGCGACCCTCGCCTTGGCAAGGCGATACTCCACCACTGAGCCACTCGTGCATATAAAATTATCTGTAACAGCACCTGCCTGCCAGAACGATGACAGCCTGTCCACCGGGCATCAGACACCTTTTCATTCAAGTGCAAAATCCGATGAAGATTTAACACAAGCGGGTGATGGGAATCGAACCCACGTATCCAGCTTGGAAGGCTGGTGTTCTAC
>CAYMEZ010000027.1:0-19740 GCA_964389835.1 uncultured Lachnospiraceae bacterium
AATAGAACTTTGAAGTTAGCAAAAGGATACAGAGGAGCACGTTCTAAACAGTACAGAGTTGCAAAACAGTCTGTTATGAGAGCACTTACTTCCTCCTATGCAGGAAGAAAAGAGAGAAAGCGTCAGTTCAGACAGCTGTGGATCGCTCGTATCAACGCAGCAGCAAGGATCAATGGTCTGTCCTACAGCAAATTCATGTACGGCTTAAAGAAAGCAGACATCGACATCAACAGAAAGATGCTTGCTGAAATGGCAGTAAATGATGCAGAAGGCTTTGCAAAGCTGGCTGAGATCGCAAAAGCGAACGTTGCATAAGCAGAGAATGAAATAAAAAATGAGATAAAAAATCCCACGAGAGTCAATATCGTGGGATTTTTGTTTCAGAAAAGCTCCTGTTGCATGAATGAAAGTAAGCTATAAACAGATTAACGATAAGAATTAACGGAATCATTAGATATAAAATGCCTTAAAACTGAAACGCAGACAATCGAGTTAAAAGCTGCAAGTAAAGGATGCATTTAGAAAAAGAATTCGCGATGATATCCGAATTGTTGAAAATGTTAAATTTACCATGATACCAACAGTGGCGGTCTGTACGGGAGAATTTCCGTTGATGCACTTGGCAAGGTCTGCCCTGAAACAAGAAACGCTGTCCTTGCCAATGTGCTTGAACTTTTGAAGATTACAGAAAACAGATATTCTGGTATTCCGACTATGCGCAGCGAATTTGCAAAGGCAGGACTCCCGGCTCCCATATTTTCAGTAATACATGGCGAATTCAGGGTGGTTATGAAAAACGGTCTGTTTACCGAAACAATGCCGGCTGCAGATTCTCTTGCAGAGTTTTGCAGCATACCGCACTCAAGGTCTGAAATCGTAGCCTTTGTTGGAAAATCCAAAAATCATGTTATGTCCCAGATTGTAAATCCGCTTGTTGAAAGTGGTAGGCTTAAATTAACTATGCCTGATAAGCCTAAAAGCCCTGATCAAAAATATGTGAAGTCATAAAAGCTTACTATCTATGTGCACCGCATACCGTACAGATGTCGGATGTATTGTAGGTGTGGTTGCCAGTAGCCGGAATGGATGCTGTGTAGTAATCGCTGCAGCCGCTGCAGGTATATTTACGGATACCATCCTGAACACAGGTAGGCTGTCTGAGAATGGTAGGCACATAGGTGCAGATGTGCTGTTCTGGCAGCTTGGCTAATATTTCTGTTTCACAGATCTCGCCGCAGCGGGAGCAGTACTTAACCCGTTCGCCTTCCTCTGTGGTGGTTGCTTTTTTAAGAATGGTCCAGTTGCCGGCGAGATGTCCAAGGGCAGCAGGTACAGACTCAGTGGCTGTAGCACCGCACAGAGAACAGGTCTTGACCGTTGTACCAGCAGAGGTACAGGTGGCATTTACAGTTACTCTGGAGGTGAAATTGTGGCTGCAGGTGGTGCTTCCGCCGGTTATAGTGCCGTCTGTAGAACCACTTGTAGAGCCGTTTGTTGTGCCGGTAGCAGTAACCACTGTTGCATTTGTGGATCTGGTTTCGACCTTTCCGCAGTCCTTGCAGGTGCGCGTTTTAACACCCTTGCTGGTAGCGGTGGCTGCTGTTGTCACTTCCCATTTCCCCCAGTCGTGCTCATACTGGATCGATTCAGAGGATATGACAGCATCACAGATGTTGCAGACCGTTTCGATGGTACCTGGATTGGCGCAGGTCCCTTCTTTGCGGACTGTCCGCCGGCTGGGATGGTTGGTCGCAGCGATGGAGGTCTCAAAGGTACTGCCGCAGATCGTACAGGTGTAGGTTTTTACACCCTTTTCAGTACAGCTTGCTTCATCAGTGATCTCATAGGTATAAGAATGGGTGTGATCACTGGTATTTTTTTTGGAATTATTTTTCCCTGTTGAGGTTGTGGTGGCAGCTGCCAGCATCGGAACAGTCTCTTCCTCCAGCACCTTGCCGCATACGGTACAGGACTTCTGGCGCAGACCAGTCTGGGTGGCGGTAGCTGCCCGCATGGTAACCCATTGTCCCTTGGTATGATCCTTTACCTTGATGGCATCTACATAAGTATCGCCGCAATAGCAGGTGTATTTTACTTCCCCTGGCTCTGTACAGGTGGAAGGCTTGATCACGGTGCTTTTGTAGGTATGCTCATGACCCTCGATATAGGAAAGAGGCCTGTCCTCAGAAGACTCAGTTTCCGCAGAGGCAGCGCTGTTATCAGCCTCTAAAGAGTCAGGAGGTGTGCTTTCTTCTGTTTCCAGAGCCTGCGAGGCCTCTGCTGCTTCCGTAGAGGCAACGGCAGCTTCCTCACTTTCCGGTTTTATTTTGTTATAGTAAAGCACTACGCCTGTGCCGATCACGGCAATGATGCCGAGGGCGATCAAGACACTTTGTATTCCTTTTAAAATTGTACCCATAATCTTTACTCTCCTATCCCTTCTATTACACAATATTTCGACCAAAATTGCAATAAATTAATCAAAAATTAAAAGAAATTAAATGAAAAAAGAATTGCGGACGGGCAGGAAAGAGGATACAATCAGATATTATGAAATATGTAGGACTATTTATAAAGAAATTATTACGTTATCTGTTAAAGCCGCTTTCCTTTTTGCCGGCAGTGGCAGTCATGTATCTGATCTTTTCCTTTTCTGCCCAGGACGGCACCCAGTCTGCGGTAATGAGCAGAGAGCTCAGTCATAAGATCGTTGTGGTGGCAGACAGGGTACTGGATAAGGAATGGGACGAGGCGCAGATCCGCTTTCAGACAGAGAGGATCCATTATTATGTAAGGAAGCTGGCACATGTAACAGAATATTTTGTGCTTGCAGTAACGGTTGCTTTTCCGCTGTATGTATATAAGGTAAGAGGGATCTGGCTGGTGCTGCTGGCAGGAGCTTTCTGCGTGGCATTTGCAGGACTGGACGAATATCATCAGTCCTTTGTGGCAGGAAGAGGCCCTTCTGTCAGGGATGTGGCAATAGACAGCATCGGGATCCTGCCGGGCATCATACTGGTGAGAATTGTGGGCTTTATTGGCAGAAAGACAATATTCAGACCGCTGGTATTACACGAAGGAGGAAATAAAAGATGCAAAAAGAGGACATCCGGATCAAAAAGGTGATCGTGCATATTCTGGATTCCACAGTAGGACTTCCGGTGCTGTCAGATGGTGAGATCCAGTTTGGATCAGATTTTGCAGAATTTTTAAGAGAGCATATCTACAGGATCATAGAGGGCGATGACGGGAAGGAATGTGAATTTTACAGAGAACAGTCAGAGATCTACCATATGCTGACAGAGTATACAGACGAAAGCTTTGTAGAGATGAGCAGACAGAGTGCAGAGCTTTTGTATGGGATCATGAACAGTAACATTGAGATCCCTCCGGCAGATCTTGTGGTGGTACGCTTCCGGGCAGGAGAAGGAGAGTATCTGGCATTTCTGAAAATGAATTTTAAAACCTCCTATACCCACAGAACCCTTTCAAATGAGGAGGGCAGCTGTAATGAGATCATCCGGTACAAGGCAACGCTTCCGGCACAGTCCCAGAAGCTGCAGGAGGCAGCCATCATTGATCTGGAAAGCTTTTCTGTACGCCTGATCGAGAAAAAATATGAGGTCAACGGTGAAAAGACAGATTATTTTTCCTATCTGTTTATGAAATGCAGCAGCCATTTGTCCCACAAATCCAAGCTGTCGATCGTGACCAGAGCGGTGGAGCAGGTTCAGAAGAAGAATTATGAGGAATATGAGCAGTATGAGGAGCATATGCGGGCAAAGAGCATTATTCAGGAAGAATTGACTGAAAATGGCGGCTTTGCCGTAGAGGAGCTGGCAGACCGTATTTTTGAGGGACAACCAGAGATGCGGGAGGAGTTTCAGGAAAAGATGGAACGCTATAATATGGTCAAGGAGGAGGTAACTCCACAAAGTGACAATACTGTCAGAAAATATCAGACCCAGCATTTGCTGACGGACACAGGAATCGAGCTCAAGATTCCTATGGAGCAATATAAGGACAGTGGCAGGGTAGAGTTTATTACAGAGCAGGATGGAAGTATTTCTGTTCTTTTAAAGCGGATCGGACATATTCAGGCAAAGCTGTAGCTGCTATTTTGCTGCCATGCCCTGAGAAGCAGGGCTTGGGTTGGGAATACAGGATTACTTAGGGGATGCTTCTTTCTGGAGCGTCCTTTTGTTTTAAGAAAAGAGGAATGCTATCCCTTTTGACGGGTGCATATGCTTTTAGAAAAGGAAGCCTGAAAGGAAAACAGGATATGAGGATTTCATTGAAAAGCTGGGAGTGGGCATGCCGGCTGCAAAAGCAGACACCGGTGGCGGATCTGCATCTGGATCTGCCGGGAGAACTGCTTTTTTTGCATCAGGCAGGAAAAAGACACGTGCTCAGAGACAGATATTTACCTGTGTGGCATCGCACAGGCATTTGCCTGATCGGTGCAGCAGTTTATGTGGAGGATCGCTGTCTGCCAGAGTCGGGACTGAGAAATGCCCTGCTGCAGATAGAAGCACTGACGGAGGAGCTTGCAGAGCTGAAGGAGGAAATGTGTCTGGTCCGCAGCCTGAGGGAGCTGGAGCAGGCATATAGAAAAGAAAAAATTGGGATTTTGCTGTATGCAGAGGGGCTTGATTACATAGGAACAGAGGCTGCCCTGCTGGAAATGCTCCATGAGCTGGGCGTTATGGGGGCTTCGCTTACCTGGAGCAGGAGAAATATGCTGGCCTGCGGCTGCTGCAGGGCAGGTGAAAATAAAAATATCCGGGGCGGCATTACCGAGGCAGGGCTGCAGGTAATGAAACGGATGCAGAAAATGCATATGTTTCTGGATATCAGTCATCTGAATGATGACGGTATACAGGAGGTACTGGAAAAAACAGAGCTTCCGGTGCTTGCCACCCATTCTAATGCAAGAGAGGTGTATGAGCACTACAGGAATCTGACAAAGGGGCAGCTTGAGCTGCTGTCAGGACGAGGCGGAATCGTAGGACTTAATGCCTGCAGTCTGCTGACTGGTTCAGAAAAGAACAGAAAACATCTGGAAATGCTGCAGAAGCACAGCAGATACCTGCTGGAAAAGATGGGCAGGGAGGGAGTCTGTCTGGGACTGGATCTGTGCCGTAATTATGAGCTTGCCAGCAAAGAAGGAAGGGAAGAGGATGCCGGGCATGATGCGCTGGCTGGTTATGATGAGCTGGTGCTGCTGACGGCGGTGCTGTTAGAGGGCGGCATAGAGGAGCAGGCAGTGAAAGGACTATTAGGAGAGAATGCCTTTGCCTTTTTGAAAGGCGTGCTGCCCAAGGAATAAAAATACAGCTTTTGAGACGGCGGTTTCTGTGGTAAAATGGACAGGAACGTGAAAAATAAAAGCTGAAGGAAGAACGTAAAAAGGAAGCTGGGGATAGAGTTGAAAATCTGCAGGAGGATCAGAGGACTGGCAGGTGTGCTGGCGGCGGTGCTGCTGACCGGATGCGCTGGCGGCATAACAGAACATAAAACGGCACAGACTGCCTATGAAATACCGGAAAGCAATAAGCTGGTGGTTTATACCTCCCATAAGGAGGAGGTATATGCACCTATTATAAAGGAATTTGAGGAGCGTACAGGGATTTTCGTGGAGGTAAAGCAGGGAGATACACTGGAGCTTTTTAAGGAAATTGCTGAAAAGGAGAGTGCGCCTGTTTGTGACGTGATGTTTGGCGGCGGCATAGAAAATTATGTGGCATATCAGGACTGTCTGGAAGCATACAGGGTAAGTGAGGAGGATCTGATCGATGAAAGGTATCGTACCGCAGGTCATAAGTGGACGGCGTTTTCCGTACTTCCCATTGTATTTATCTATAATGATAAGCTGGTCTATCCTGTGGCAGCACCCCGTACATGGAAGGAGCTGCAGACGGACAGATGGCAGGGAAAGGTAGCATTTGCAGATCCCTCCCGGTCAGGCAGCAGCTATACGGCATTGTGCACGATGATGCAGGCACTGCCGGGGGAAAAGGATGAGCTCCTGCAGAATTTTTTCCTGACCTTAGGCGGCAGTACGTCTGCTAATTCAGGAGCGGTTCTGGATGAGGTCAATGCCGGCAGGAAGCTGGTGGGGATCACACTGGAGGAAACAGCCCGGAAGCGGATCGCAGAGGGAGCTGATCTAGGGATCCTTTATCCCCAGGAGGGAACCAGTGCTGTGCCGGATGGAACTGCCATCATAAAGGGTGCATTACACCGGGAGAATGCCCAGAAATTTTTAGATTTTACGGTCAGCAGGGACGTGCAGAGGCTGCTGGTGGATGAGCTTTTCAGGCAGACGGTGAGAATGGATATTGCAACTGCAGGTAAAGAGAAGGAAAAGAGACCGGATATGAAGATATTAGACTATGATATTGTATGGGCGGCAGAAAAAAGAGACGTGATTTTAGAAAAATGGGCAGGATTACAGAAGGAATGATATGAAACAGTTGGTACGCGGATCATTTAAAAGACAGCAGCTGGTATGCTTTCTGTCAGTGGCGCTTCTTCCGCTTCTGATAACCAGTATTTTTCTGACCCAGATCGTAAAATCAAGGGTGGAAAGCGATTATGAAAAAGAGGTTGTCCGGCAGGCGGAAAAGGCAGATGAAATACTGACAGGAGTAGTGGCTGAGCTCAATGAGGCAGCCCAGAACATCTGCGACAATAAAAAGATCGTTCTGGCGATCGATGAAACGGATTCCTGGGTCAGAAACAGGGCATATACCCAGTTCTATGAGGAAACACTTCCGGTAAGGCAGTATGCCCGTTTTGATATTTTCAATAAAGACGGAGAATGTGTTTATTCTGTAGGCAATGTGCCGGTGGTGCAGTCTCTGCCTGTATACTGGGGCGTGCTGAAGGCTGCGGAGGAGCAGAAGGGCGATCTGGTGTTCAGACGTACCGATGCCCCTAAAAAGGAGCAGGAGCTGCTACGGGGAGCAAAATGCATCATCGATGATCAGGGACGGCACAGAGGCTATGTAGTGGTCAGCATGCAGGAGGAGCATTTTGAAGAAATCCTCAAGGGGGTATACAGCAGTCAGGAGGGGATCGCCATTCTGGATGCCTATTGGGAAACGGTGTACAGCGTAGGTACGGCACAGGAGAGAGACGTTGGAGGAATGCTCAGAGAAAAGCTGATGTGCGGCGGACGGCTGACAGAGGAAGAACAGCTGTCAAGCGGCGAGAAGCTGATGACCATAGAGGACAGTGACGGGGTGTTTATTTCTCCACTGGGAGATACCGGAATGTATAAGGTGCTGCTGCGCCCGGAGGTTTTTTCCACGGATGTGGCAAGGACGATGTATACGGTGATCTTTGTTATGGCAGCAGGCTGCTTTGTGCTGTGCATTGTGGTGGCAGAGCGTATGAGCAACAGTCTGTCCTTTCCGATCATGCGTATGAATGATGCCATGCACAGGGTACAGGAGGGACATCTGGATACCCGGATCCCGGTAGACCGGCAGGATGAGCTGGGGCAGATGTCGGAAAACTTTAATATCATGGCGAATAAGCTGGAGGACTATATGGAGCAGCAGGTACGTGCACAGCAGGAGCTGAACGCTTCCCATATAGCCATGATGCAGGCGCAGATGAATCCCCATTTCTTATATAATACCTTAGATACCATGAAATGGCTGGCAAAGGCAAATCATATCCCGGAGATCGCCACAATGTCCACCGGGCTTGCCAGAATCCTGCGAACCAGCATTTCATCGGAGCAGTTTATAACGCTGGGGGAGGAACTGGAACTGGTAAGCAGCTATGCGGAAATCCAGAAGATCAGATACAGCGACCGGTTCCGCTATGAGGTAAATATGCCAGAGGAGCTGCGGGACTGCATTGTGCCCAAGCTGGTGGTACAGCCGATCGTGGAAAATGCAGTGATCCATGGTCTGGAGGAATGTGAGAATGGCTTTATCAGAATCGCAGTCAGCCGGAAGGATTTAAAGCTGCATATCGAGGTATGGGACAATGGCTGCGGAATTCAGGAAGAGATCGTTGAATGTCTCAACAGCAGAGACCGGGAACGTCTGGTGGGACATATCGGATTTTACAATGTAGATACCATTATCAGACTGCATTACGGACAGGAATATGGTCTGCATGTGGAAAGACCAGAAGAAGGCGGTACAAGGGTATGTATCTTGCTGCCGTTACAATGGGAGTAGGGAAACGATGTACAAGGTAGTAGTGATCGATGATGAAATACTGGTGAGAAAAGGGATCGTGCTGGAAACAGACTGGAATGAGCTTGGCTGCATGGTGGTAGCTGAGGCAGGAAATGGACTGGAGGGAATCCAGGCAGTCCATAAATATCAGCCGGATCTTCTGATCTGTGATATTAAGATGCCCAAAATGGACGGGATCGCCATGCTGGAGCAGCTGCGTGAGGAGGGAAATGACGTTAGTGTCATATTTTTGACTGCTTACGGAGAATTTGAGTATGCCCGGAATGCTTTAAAGCTGCTGGCTTCAGATTATCTGTTAAAGCCGTTTCAGGATGGTGAGCTGGAGGCAGCAGTGCGCCGGGTTACCGGAAAGATCGGCGAAAAGCAGAACCGGGGCAGCATTGAACTGGCAGAACAGGCAGGAATACCGATGCTGGTGCTTCCAAACGGTGATAAGAGCAAATATGTAATGAAAGCACTGGACTATATACAGGAGCATTTTGCAGATACAGACATCAGCGTAGGCGCGATCGCAGAGTCCATTGGGATCAGCGAGGGACATCTGAGCCACATTTTTAAGAAAGAAACAGAGTATACGGTAGCCGCATATCTGACCAGATTCCGAATGCGGACTGCCATGAAGCTGCTCAGTGACTGCAGCAGAAAGGTGTATGAGGTGGCAGAGCAGGTAGGCTATCGGGATATTGCTTATTTTTCTGCTGCTTTTAAAAAGACAGTGGGAGTTACCCCTTCGGAATATCAGGACAGGAGCATGTAAAGACCATGAATTTGATAAACATAGAAAATCTGACCAAATCGTATGGGGATAGAAAGCTGTTTGACGGTGCCTCCTTTTCCTTGCAGGAAGGGGAAAAGGTTGGTGTGATCGGCATCAACGGAACCGGAAAGACCACGCTGCTTAAACTGATGCTAGGTAAAGAAGAGCCGGATGCAGGACGGATCACCCTTGCAGGTCATGTGGTGCTTCGCTATCTTCCCCAGCACCCGGAGTTTGCCCCGGACAAAAGCAGTCTGGAATGTGTGCTGGAGGGAAATGTAACAGAGGAAAACCGCTGGTCCATAGAAAGCGAGGCCAAGACCATGATGATGCGGCTTGGCGTGGAGGATTTTTCCCAGCCGGCAGGACAGTTATCCGGCGGACAGAGAAAACGCCTTGCACTGATTTCCGTCTTGCTTTCTCCGGCAGATATTCTTTTGCTGGATGAGCCTACCAACCATCTGGATCATGAAATGGCAGACTGGCTGGAGGATTATCTGAAGAAATGGAGAGGGGCACTGATCATGGTAACCCATGACCGCTATTTTTTAGACAGTGTGACCAACCGGATCATTGAAATTGATAAAGGTCTGATTTATGGTTATCAGACAAATTATTCAGGCTATTTAGAGTTAAAAACCCAGCGGCAGGAAATGGAGCTGGCAAGTGAGCGGAAGCGGCAGTCTATTCTCAGGGTGGAGCTGGAATGGATACGCAGAGGAGCCAGAGCGCGTTCCACAAAGCAGAAAGCTCATATTCAGAGGTATGAGGAGCTGAGAGACCGTCAGGCTCCGGTGCAGGATTCCAGGGTGGAATTAAGCTCTGTTTCAACAAGGCTTGGAAAGACTACAGTAGAGCTGGAGCATATCTGCAAGGGATATGGGGAGAAAAGGCTGATAGAGGATTTCTCCTATATTTTTCTGAAAGGGGACAGAGTTGGCTTTATAGGCCCTAATGGCTGTGGAAAGTCTACACTGATGAAAATGCTGGCAGGGTTGCTGTCACCGGATTCCGGGCAGATCATCGTTGGACAGACGGTAAAAATGGGATATTATGCTCAGGAGATCGCCTCCGAAAAAAGCGGCGATGAAAATGAGATCGATTTATCTTATATGGACCCGAAGCAAAGGGTGATCGATTATGTAAAGGCTACTGCAGAATATATTCAGACAACAGAAGGAAGCATTTCTGCCTCCGCCATGCTGGAGCGATTTTTGTTTTCGCCGGAAAAGCAGTACAGCCTCATTGGAAAATTGTCCGGCGGCGAGAAGAAGCGGCTGAATCTGCTGCGCGTGCTGGCAGAGTCTCCCAACTTTCTTTTGTTAGACGAGCCTACAAATAACCTGGACATAGCTACTCTGACGATTCTGGAGGACTATCTGGATCATTATGAGGGGATTGTTGTTACAGTATCCCATGACCGCTATTTCCTTGACAGGACCATGAAGCGTATTTTCGCTTTTGAAGAGGATGGAAGATTAAAACAATACGAGGGCGGTTATACGGACTATCTGCTGAAGAAACAGGCAGAAAAAGAGGATATGGAAGAGGGGCAGGAAAGAAAAGCAGCCAGTGCATCAAAGGAAGGTGTGCAGCAGGCACAGAAGGGACAGCGCACACGCGCTCCTCAGAAGCTGAAGTTTACCTATCAGGAGCAGAAGGACTATGAAACCATTGAAGACGACATTGCCGCACTGGAAGAAAAGATAGAAAAGCTGGAAAATGAAATGGCAGCAGTATCAACAGACTTTGTGAAATTGAATCAGATCATGGCTGACAAGGAAGCGGCAGAGAGTCTGCTGAATGAAAAGATGGACAGGTGGATGTATTTGGAAGAACTGGCTGCCAGGATCGCAGAGCAGTAGAGAAAGGGGCACATCAGTTTGATAATTGGAACAGTGGCTCATGTAGATGCAGGAAAGACAACGCTGACCGAAGGGCTTTTATTTGAAAGCGGTCAGATCAGAAAAGTGGGAAGAGTGGATAAGGGAGATGCCTTTCTGGATACAGACAGCATGGAAAAAGAAAGGGGCATCACTATTTTTTCCAAGCAGGCGGTATTTTCTTACCAGGGCAGGCAGATAACCCTCATCGATACACCGGGGCATGTGGATTTTTCGGCAGAGATGGAGCGTGCCCTGCAGGTATTGGATGCAGCATTATTGGTGATCAGCAGTGGGGATGGTGTAACAGGACATACCAGAACAGTGTGGAGGCTTTTGGAACAGTACCAGATTCCCGTGCTTTTGTTTATCAATAAAATGGATCAGCCTCAGGCGGAGAAGGAAAAACTGCTGGCAGAGATCAAAAAAGAGCTGAGTGACGGCTGTGTGGATTTTTCTGATCTTTCTGAGGGATTTTGCCAGGCTGAGGAGGAAACACTGGAAAATATTGCCATGTGCAAGGAGCAGGTTCTGGAGGAATTTCTGGAAACAGGCATCATAAAAGAGGAGACAGTCAGGCAACTGATCAGGGAACGAAGGCTCTTTCCCTGTTTTTTTGGCTCGGCGCTGAAGCTGGAGGGAGTCCGGCAGCTTCTGGAGGGTATTTGCAGGTACGTGGAGATGCCGGAATACGGGCAGGAATTTGGCGCGAGAGTATACAAGATCGCCAGAGATGAGCAGGGAAGCCGGCTTACTTATATGAAGCTCACAGGCGGAAAGCTCAGTGTAAAGGAGTCCCTTTCTATCCAAAATGGGGAAGAGGTCTGTGAAGAAAAGGTAAATCAGATACGACTTTATTCTGGAAGTAAGTATGAACTGCTCAGACAGGCACAGGCAGGGGAGGTATGTGCGGTAACAGGGCTTGAGCATACGTTCCCGGGGCAGGGACTGGGTATAGAGGAAAAGAACTGGATGCCCCTGCTGGAGCCGGTGCTTTCTTATCAGCTGCTGTTGCCGGAGGGCGTGGATGCAGGGCGTGAGCTGCCCCGGCTTTTGCAGCTGGCTGAGGAGATCCCGGAGCTGCAGCTTAGCTGGGAGGAAGAAAAACGGCAGATTTTGGTAAAATTAATGGGTGAGGTGCAGATACAGGTTTTACAGAGCACCATACAAAAACGTCTGGGACTGGAGGTAGGCTTTGGACCCGGAAGGATCGTTTATAAGGAAACCATAGGAGATACTGTAGAGGGCGTAGGCCATTTTGAACCCCTGCGGCATTATGCAGAGGTACATCTGATATTAGAGCCTCTGGAACGGGGCAGCGGTATGCAGTTTGAAAGCAGCTGCAGTGAGGACGAGCTGGATAGGAACTGGCAGAGGCTTATACTGACTCATTTAAAGGAGCGGCAGCACAGAGGTGTGCTGACAGGCTCCGGACTGATGGACATGAAGATCACTCTGGCAGCAGGACGGGCACATATCAAGCATACAGAGGGCGGAGATTTCCGGCAGGCGGTCTACCGGGCTGTACGCCAGGGACTGATGCAGGCAGAAAGCATATTGCTGGAGCCCTATTATGAATTTTGTCTGGAGGTGCCGGACACCATGATCGGCAGGGCGATGGCAGATCTGGATCGAATGTGTGCGCTGAAAAGTCAGCCGGAAATCTATGATGGAAGAGCAGTGCTGCGCGGAAGTGCTCCGGTAGTGCTGATGCAGGGGTATCAAAAGGACGTAACTGCTTATACCAGAGGACAGGGCAGGCTGACCTGCACTGTAAAGGGCTATGATGTGTGCCACAATACCCAGGAAGTGCTGGAACAGACGGACTACGACTGTGAAAGAGATCTGCGGAATCCTTCCAGCTCTGTATTTTGTGCACATGGAGCAGGCTTTGTAGTGCCCTGGGATGAGGTGCGGGAGTATATGCATCTGCCCTCTGTGCTGGAAAAGAGAACTGAGCTGACCGAGGAGGAGATCATGGAGTGCGCCAGAGCGAGATGGCAGCATGGGGATGGAGAAAATGACATAGATGTCACAATCGGGACAGAAGAGATCGATGCCATTTTACAAAAGACCTTTTATGCCAATCAGAAGCAGGGCTTTTATCCCCATAAAGGCATTTCAGGAAAGCGGACAAGGCAGGCAGGCTATGACAGCGCACAGGGCAGCAAAAGCACTCTGGGAAATGGAGAGGGTGCATATGGCAGCCCTGCCAAAAGCCGGGAATACAGGCCAAAGGAGAAAAAGCAGGAATATCTGCTGGTGGATGGCTATAATATCATATTTGCCTGGGAGGAGTTAAGGGAGCTGGCAAAGGTCAGTCTGGACGGTGCCAGAGGCAGACTTTTGGATATTTTATGCAATTATCAGGGAGTCAGGGGCTGTGAGCTGATCGCTGTATTTGATGCCTATCGATTAGAGGGACATCCAGAGGAAACACTGGATCATCACAATATTCATGTGGTGTATACCAGAGAGGCAGAGACAGCAGACCGGTATATTGAGCGGTTCGCCCACGAAAACGGAAGAAAATATCAGGTCAGTGTAGCAACCTCAGATGGACTGGAGCAGATCATCATCCGGGGAGCCGGCTGCAGCCTGATTTCTGCACGGGAGCTGGAGGAAGAGGTAAAACGAGCAGGAAAAGCAGTTCTGGAGAATTATCGGGAAAGTCAGAAAACTAAAAAAATTTATCTTTCAGATGCACTGGCAGATGCATTTTCCAGGCTGGAGCAGAATGATTGACAGACAAAATGGGCTTATGTATAATTACGTCAAAAAGCATTGCTTTCAAAAGACCAGACCAAAGAGAGGAGTAGAAAAATGAAAAAGAAACCCTTTGTAACATTGGAGCAGGTGCAGGAAATGGTAAAAACCTATCCCACTCCCTTTCACTTATATGATGAAAAAGGAATCCGTGAAAATGCCAGAAAAATGAAGGCGGCATTTGCCTGGAACAAGGGCTTTAAAGAATATTTTGCAGTAAAAGCAACACCCAATCCCTATCTGCTGCAGATCTTGAGAGAGGAAGGGATCGGCGTAGACTGTTCTTCTTATACAGAGCTGCTTATGTCAGAAAAGGTAGGCTTTCACGGCAGTGAGATCATGTTCTCCTCCAATGTGACACCTGAGGAGGATTTTAAGCTGGCTTCAGAGCTGGATGCCATCATCAATTTTGACGATCTGACTCATCTGAAATTTTATGAAAAGCTGGCTCCCTTTAAGGAAACCATGAGCTGTCGCTTTAATCCGGGCGGAAATTTTGCGATCCATAATCAGATCATGGACACGCCCAAGGATGCAAAATACGGAATGACACCGGAACAGATAAAGGAAGCCTTTGCATACATGAAGGAAAAGGGAGTAAAGCATTTTGGAATTCATGCTTTTCTCGCCAGCAATACCATTACAGAGGAATATTATCCCAAGCTGGCAAGGATCCTGTTCCAGCTGGCTGTCAGCCTGAAAAAGGAGCTGGATATCCACATCGCCTTTATCAATTTATCAGGCGGCGTAGGGATCCCCTATAAGCCGGAGGATGAGCCCAATGATATCATGGCCATTGGTGCGGGGGTAAAAGCCGCTTATGAAGAAATCCTTGTTCCGGAGAAAATGGACGATCTGGCAATTTATACAGAGCTGGGCCGCTTTATGCTGGGACCCTATGGATGCCTTGTGACAAAGGCAATTCATGAAAAGCATATCTGGAAAGAATATATCGGAGTAGATGCCTGTGCAGCCAATCTGATGCGTCCAGCCATCTACGGTGCTTATCATCATATTACCGTATTGGGAAAGGAAGAGACACCCTGCGATCATGTATATGATGTTACAGGCGGACTTTGTGAAAACTGTGACAAATTTGCCATTGACCGCAGCCTGCCTGAAATTGAAATGGGAGATTATCTTGTTATCCATGATACAGGAGCACATGGCTTTTCTATGGGCTATAACTATAACGGTAAGCTGAGAAGCGCAGAGGTTTTGCTAAAGGAGGATGGCAGCACACAGCTGATCCGCCGTGCTGAAACACCAAAGGACTATTTTGCGACCCTGGACTTTACATCCTTTGAAAAGGCTCATTAAAAATCCTATGGCCACCGATAAAGGGACAGCCCCTGCTTAGGATTTCCATGCAATGAACGGAGGGTTCTGCATAAACTAAATTGATATTAAAGATATTAAATCTTTGGAGGATTTATGCAGAGCTTTAACCCTTTTTATGAAAAGCCGATTCCGGTAGAAAAATGGTTTATGGACTGGAATACCATGTATCCCTGCCCATACAATAAGGAAACGGTCAACCCTTATACAAAATGCCGTATCGTACTGATGAACGGCACGGAGTTTGAGGCGCAGTGGTTTTCCCGGAATTTTTCCAGACACTGTGACAATAATGATGTACGCAGGGAGCTTGCGCTTGTGCGCAGAAGTGAACAGCAGCAGCAGAAGCGGATCAGCGTGCTGAAGCCGAAAAACGAAACGATCCTGGAGCATACGATCACCTATGAGCAGCTTGCAGTAGACCTGACAGCAGTTTTAGCAAAGCAGGAATCAGACTGCAATGTAAAAAATGCTTTGAATTTTGCACTGCTGGAGGATTTTGACCATTTATACAGATATTCTAATCTGCTGGATTACGAATATGGGATCTGCCCGGAAAAACTGGTAGGCGGTTATACGGAGATCACTCCGGCAAGACCTACGATCTCGGAGCACCGCTATCCCAAGGACAGCATTTTTTCTTCCATTCAAAACAGTAAGGCAGATTTACAGACAAAGCTGAACGTAGGCATCATTACGGCGGCAGAGCAGCAGACGATGAATTACTATATGAATGTGGCTGCGTTCTATGACCGCTCTGACTTGGGAAGAAGGCTGTATCAGGAGATCGGAATGATCGAGGAAGAGCATGTAAGCCAGTACGAAAGCTTAAAGGATCCGACTGCAACGTGGTTTGAGGATTTGCTCATGCACGAATATACCGAGTGCTATTTATATTATTCCTGTATGATGACGGAATGCGATCCGGCGATCCGAAGCATATGGGAACAGTGTCTGACGCTTGAGATCGCACATTTGCATAAGGCAAAGGAGCTTTTGTGGGAGCAGGAGCATAAAGACTGGATGCAGGTCATCCCCTGCGGAGATTTCCCGGAAATTTTGGCGCTTCGTTCCAATGTTGACTATGTGCGGGAAATTATCCGCAGCACCACCGGAAATACCCAGAAGAGGGAATGTGTAGTGCCGCTGATGCAGCTTTTGCCGGATGACCGCTTTTATTGGTATCAGGATACGGTCAACTGTGATGTAGGCAGTGTGGCGAGCCATAATGCGATCTGCCAGAGGATTTCAGGCAGGGGCTGTGATTACCGCTATGAGATCGCACCGAATCCGCTTGGCGTGCTTCGGGACCGCAAGTGTGACAATACGCAGCTGGCACGCGAGGCATCGGCGACCCCGGTATCCTCTCAGGTGTGCGGTACGAGCCGGGGTAACTGCAAATGTACCATGAGCACGGAATGTGGGTCTGTGAGCTATTAAATGTATCGTAAAGGCTTAAAAAAGCAGCAGAGAAGCAATAGAAAAGCAATAGATGAAGAATTGATATGAGTAGCATATAGGATAAAATAGAACAGGAAAAGGAGCTCTTGCAGAAGGAAAGCAGGAGCTCCTTTTCAGTGAAGATATGGAAAGATTAAAATATAGGAAGTGCAACTATCAAAAACGGAAGGATCGCTTTATTGCGCAGCCTTTTCTGCAAATTCGCGCGTTACCAGCTGTTCATAGTCGACCCGGCTGCTCAGTTCGCCTGCTTCGCTTAAGATATTTTGCAAAAGGGCAAAAGCATCCGGCTGAAAGATCAGGTTTTCTGCCCATGTATCCTGTTCGGCATAGCGGGCAACGATCGCTGTGATGGTGTCGGCATCGGTTTCGGCAAACTGGGGACTGATGACGGCAGCGATTTCTTCCGGGGTATGGCTTCTGACATAGTCCATGCCTTTTTGGAGTGCATTAGTGAATGCCTGTATGGTCTGGGGATTTTCCTTTAAGTAGCTGCTTTTGGCGCAGAATGCCGTGTAAGGCACATAGCCGGAATCGGTGCCGAGGGATGCGACAACGTATCCGTCGCCTTTGGCCTCTAAGGCGGTTGCATGCGGCTCAAATTCTACGGTAAAATCAGCCTGACCGCCGGAAAAGGCAGCAGCAGTAGAGCCGAAATCAATGCTCTGGTCAATGGACAGATCCGTTTTCGGGTCAATATTATTTTTTTTCAGAATGTATTCAAATACCATCTGCGGCATACCGCCTGTTTGTCACGGCATTATGTAAAAAGTATTCAGCATTTCCTGTAATTCTTCTTGTGATTTTATGATCGTATACGGTTTTAACGGATGATCCGAAGCTTCCACGATCCCCATATCCGTCAAAAGTCCGATATAGGGCAATACGCTTTTTCTGGATTTTGGAAATCCGAAAGCGGTCAGTGCTTTTGACAAGGCATTTGCGGAAGTAAAGGAATGTTCTTCTTCAAGGATCCATTTTATGGTCTGGTAAAGGATCTCATTTTCGCATTGGTTCATTGCGAAAGCAGGACGATAGGGAAGCAGATGGGATATGCCGTGCTTTAATTCGATTTCCGGGCATCCGTATTCATCGACAGTAATACGCTCAATGAAAATCTCAATGTCCCTTCGGTCAAGGGTGCCCTTTTCAAGAATCTGATCGATGATCTGCAGGGCATTTGGAAGGGGTTCTGTTGTCTCTTCCTTTTTTTCATTTCTTTCGCCTGCCTTCAGAAGCTTTCCTTCAAGGGTGTGAATTTGTGAAAGGATATCCTGCTGCAGGGCATCGTAGGTTTCATGGATTAGTGCTTCATTTTTGCACGCATTGGATAAATCCCGGATTTTTTGTGTCAAAAGAACTTTTAGCTGTGCTTTTTGTTCATCGATCTGCGTTTGAAGCACTGTGCATTTTTCTGCTATCCTTCTTTTTCCGGAATCAAAATCCTTCCGGTCATAGGCTGCAATGGCTTGGCAGAAGGAATTTCGACAGAGCTTAAGGTAAGTCATCACATCTTCCATCAGATCCTTTTCTTTGATGAGATGGGATTTTTCACAATAGCGTTTTCCCTTTGTATTATAGGTAGTACAGATATAATATTTTTGTTCTCCGGTAGCGCTGCTTCGTTTGATCGGGGTTAAGCGGCTTTTGCAGTCTTTGCAAAAAAGACAGCTCCCAAAAGGGCTGGGAGGCTTTAGCTGCGCATAGCTGTCTGAATATCCGTTCGGCTTTTGGGGAATGTCAGAGCACTGCCTGCATCTGCCGCGGTCATTGCTTTTTATCCGTTTTGTTTTCATATCCTGTATCCGGTCAAAGACAGCTTTCTCAATGATCGCAGGATGGTGATTTTCAAAAATGTACTGCTCCGCTTTTGGAATACGCTTGTCTTTTCCGTGAACGGTAAAGCGGGCACGTTTTCGTAAGCGAAGTGTGCCGGTATAAAAATCGTTATTCAGAAGTTCTTTGACCATAGAATCTGACCAGACGGCGGCAACCGCACGTTTGATGCTCTTTCCCTGGGCAAGGGCACGTTCATGACGCATCATGGAAGGGGTCGGCACCTTATGCTCCGTCAGATAATTGGCGATCATACGATAACCGAAGCCTTTTAAATAAAGATCATAGATCATTTTTATAGAATCTGCTTCTTTTGGTATGATCTCGATCTTGGTTTTGTCGGTTTGATTTCTTTGATAGCCAAAGGGCGGCTGGATCAGGAGGATGCCCTCCTTTTGTCTGGCTGCAATGGAACCCTTGATCTTTCGGCTGATATCTTTTACATATTTTTCGTTGTACCACGTCAGGATGCCGATGGTATCGTCCTCATCGCTTGCAGAATGGTAATTGGTATCGATTACCACCAGTTCCTTTCTGCGTTCTTTCAAATCTTCCAAAAGGAGGAGTACGCGCGCGTTATGACGACCGATGCGGGATAGGTCTTTGACAAATACGCGTTCAATCTGATCGAGATCATCCAGCAGCTTGTTTAAACCGGGGCGGTTGAATTGATAGCCTGAAATGCCATCATCTTCATACCAGCGGTCAATAACGAGGTTACATTCTGCCGCAAACTGACGGATGATCAGTTTTTGGTTTTCAATCGAAACATAGTTTCGTTTGTCATCATCTCTTGAAAGACGTACATATCCAACATTCATTTTTCCCTCTTTTCCATGGATCAAATATGGTTTTGAATGACAGCTTTTAACCCATCGTGAATATTTTGATCTTCCTGTCCGTCCAGATATGTGACAACCCGAAATCCAAGCTTTTGATACTTTTCTTTTGCTGCTTCCAATGCTTCCTGTGATGCAAAATCATTTCTCCAAAGATAATAGGTTGGCTTACTCAAGTGTTATCACATCCTCCTCGCCTTACGTTAGTTTATGAAATCCTGTTCTGATTGTTGCAAGTCCCATTTGCAGCTTTATCGACTGAGCCGAGATTCCAGTTTCTTTGGTGAACGGTCTTTCACGTTCCTCTTATGGATTACTCCATAACTCGCCGTTTTAGTGCCGAGCCTCCCCGATCGTCTATCTTAGAAGTGAGTGTCATTATATGCTTACCGCCGATTCCGGTTTCTCTAATTGTCAAGGTTCGAGAGCTTTTGCTCTTTTGATAAGGCGAGGATAACACAGATTTTCAAAGCACCTTGGATATTCACGGCGATTGCAATTTGGGAATTGACAGAGGAGAAAAATTGCAGATTTGCAATTGTGAAGAATGTAGAGTGTGGTACAATGAGAATAGATAAATTGAAGTTTGTAGGTACTTTTCCACTCTACTGTTGGTTTATATCTCCCCACTAAACCAA
>CAYMEZ010000028.1:0-17620 GCA_964389835.1 uncultured Lachnospiraceae bacterium
GGCTACAATACAGATGAGATCGTATCCAGCGATGTAATCGGTATGACATATGGTTCTTTATTCGATGCTACACAGACAATGGTTGGTCAGGACAATCTTGTACAGGTTGTTTCTTGGTATGATAACGAGAACAGCTATGTATCTCAGATGGTTCGTACAATCAAATACTTCGCTGAATTAGCTTAATTTTTAAGAGTGGCGAAATAGGAAAAGACCTTTCAGGGTCCGGTCTTACAAAGGACCGGACCCTAAATTATTGATAGGAGGCATAATCATGGGATTAAACAAAAAATCAGTTGATGACATCAACGTAAAAGGAAAACGCGTACTGGTAAGATGCGATTTTAACGTTCCGCTGAAAAATGGCGAGATCACAGATGAGACACGTATCGTAGCAGCACTTCCTACGATTAACAAGCTGTTAAAAGATGGCGGCAAGGTAATTCTCTGCTCTCACTTGGGAAAAGTAAAGAACGGACCAAACGAAGGAGAATCTCTTGCACCGGTTGCAAAGAGACTGTCTGAGAAGCTTGGCAGAGAAGTAAACTTTGTAGCAGATTATAACGTAACAGGCGAAGCAGCTACAGCAGCAGTTGCTGCTATGAACGAAGGCGATGTTGTGCTTCTTCAGAATACACGTTTCCGTGGTGCAGAAGAGACTAAGAATGGCGAAGAATTCTCCAAAGAGCTGGCTGATCTTGCAGACGTATATGTATGCGATGCATTTGGTTCTTCTCACAGAGCACATGCGTCCGTTGCAGGCGTAACAAAATTCATTTCCGAAAAAGGCGGAGAGAATGCAGTTGGTTACTTAATGCAGAAGGAAATTGATTTCCTTGGAAATGCAGTAGAAAATCCGGTAAGACCTTTTGTTGCTATCCTTGGTGGTGCAAAGGTTGCAGATAAATTAAATGTTATCAATAACCTGCTTGAAAAATGCGATACTTTGATCATTGGCGGTGGTATGGCTTATACTTTCTTAAAAGCAAAGGGCTATGAAGTAGGTACTTCACTGGTAGATGATGAAAAGATCGATTATTGCAAAGAGATGATGGCAAAGGCAGAGAAGCTTGGAAAGAAACTGCTTCTTCCTATCGATACTACGATCGCAGCTTCCTTCCCTGATCCGATTGATGCAGAGATCAGTGTTGAAGTAATAGATTCTGACAAGCTTCCGGCAGATAAGATGGGACTTGATATCGGAACAAAGACAGCAGCACTGTTTGCAGATGCTGTAAAATCTGCTAAGACGGTTGTTTGGAACGGACCTATGGGTGTATTTGAAAACCCGGTACTTGCAAAAGGTACGATCGCAGTAGCTAAGGCTCTGGCTGAAACAGATGCTACTACAATTATCGGTGGTGGTGACTCCGCAGCAGCAGTAAACCAGCTTGGCTTTGCTGACAAGATGAGCCATATCTCTACAGGCGGCGGAGCTTCCTTAGAGTTCTTAGAGGGCAAGGTACTTCCGGGCGTAGATGCCGCAGATAATAAGTAGAGCACTTAGCAAGGTATTTTCGAGCTTAGTGCGAACTTAGTTCGGAGAAACTTAATGAAAACGAGCGGAAGCGAAGTTTGAATATAGTGAACCGAACATCCGCAGACAGACGAGAGTCTATAGATAAGATCAAATAATAGGAGAAAAGAAAATGGCAAGAAAGAAAATCGTAGCCGGCAACTGGAAAATGAACATGACTCCAAGCCAGGCAGTAGAATTGGTAAATACCTTAAAACCACTGGTAGTAAGTGATGATGTAGAAGTTGTATACTGCGTGCCTGCAATCGACATTGTTCCGGTTGTAGAAGCAGTAAAGGGCACAAATGTAGCAGTTGGTGCTGAAAACATGTATTTTGAAGAGAAGGGTGCTTACACAGGTGAGATCTCTGCAGCTATGTTAGTAGATGCTGGTGTTAAGTATGTGATCATCGGACATTCCGAAAGACGTGATTATTTCAAAGAAGATGATGCTTTACTGAACAAGAAGGTAAAGAAAGCATTTGAAGCAGGTCTGACACCGATCCTTTGCTGCGGCGAGTCCTTAGAGCAGAGAGAGTCTGGTGTAACACTTGACTGGATCAACTTACAGATCAAATCTGATCTGCAGGGCATCACAGCAGAGCAGGTTGCAAGCATGGTAATCGCTTATGAGCCGATCTGGGCTATCGGAACAGGAAAAACTGCTACAACAGAGCAGGCTCAGGAGGTTTGCAAGGCAATCCGTGAGACCATCGCAGACATCTATGATGATGCAACAGCACAGGCAGTTCGTATTCAGTACGGCGGATCTGTAAATGCTAAGACTGCACCGGAATTATTCGCTCAGCCGGATATTGATGGCGGTCTGGTAGGCGGTGCTTCCCTGAAGGAAGAATTCGGCTCTATCGTAAATTATAAATAATTGCTGTATTGCAGAGAATATACGCATGACAAAAAGGAAGATGGTTTTCATCTTCCTTTTTTGTCATATCTTATGAGGGGGAGTATTTATGACTACTTAATCTGTTTAGATTAAGATTGTTGGTTGTCGAAGCCAATGCCATGCATACGCGCCTTGCACAAGCAGTAGCTTCATTGGATGATCTTATTATATAAGAGAAATGTGTCCAAATCGTGACAGAACTCTAAAAAGAAAAGAAAGAAATTCCAAAAGAAAAATGAAAACAGAAAAAGATCACCGATAAATAACAGGCAATTTTCTGGTAAGAAAGGGTGCAGCCAGATGGCCAAGCATGCCGCCAAAGGTATTGAACATCAGGTCATTGATATCAAAAAGGCGATAAGGAGCTGGATAAATGCCGTATAGACCACTTAACTGAGTCAGTTCACAAAACAGGGAAAGACAGAAGCTGAGAAAAACAGCCCATTTCAGGCTGTAATGAAAGTAGTAGCTTAAAAAGATGCCAAAGGGCATAAAGACCACAATGTTGCCTAGTGTCTGAAACCATGCAGAGTGGGAAATATTAACGGTGCCGATACCGCTGATGATCCAGTATGCCTGCTCTGCAAAATCATAGGCAAAGGCAAAGGGATGCAGCTGTATTTTCATTGGCAGAGGATTTGCCAGCACATAGTCTATGGACGGCAGCGGTGTGATGATATAAAAATACAGACAGACCAGATACAGAGAAAAAAGATACATGATAGCGGCACGATAGAGATAAAGACAGCCGTATTTTCTTTGCTGATAGATCATGCAGGGAATGAAAAAGAGCACTGTGATCAGAGGAGAAAACAGGTATAAAAGGTAAAGGGGAATTAGATATTCGTGCATGAGAAGCTCCTTTTTCTTCTGTTATGCTGCTTTTGTCATGTTGCTTATGTCTGTAGCATGAGAAAAACAACTTTTCTATTCCCTTACAGTGTAGCGAATTTTGCAGAAATTGACAAGCTGGCAAAGGTGTGTTACTGTCAGAAAGAAAAAATGAGTACCTCAGTACAACAGGAGGAAGAAAAAAATGAGAAAAGTCTTAGTTGTAGTTGACATGCAGAAGGATTTTATCGATGGTTCCTTAGGAACGCCGGAGGCAGTGGCAATCGTAGAAAATGTGGTAAAGAAAATAGGACAGTATAAGCCGGAGGATATCTATGTAACAAGAGATACCCATGAGGAAAATTATCTGGATACCGCAGAAGGAAAAAAACTGCCGGTGGTTCATTGCATTGCAGGAACAGAGGGCTGGGAGATCTGTCCGCAGGTAGCAAAGGCCCTTGCAGGTGCGACCATTGTAAATAAGCCGACCTTTGGCAGCGTAGTACTGGCAGAGCTGCTGCAGACGGAAAATGATAAGGAAGAGATAGAAATAGAGCTGGTGGGATTGTGTACAGATATCTGTGTAGTTTCCAATGCGCTGCTGCTGAAGGCAGTAATGCCAGAAAATCCTATTTCTGTAGATGCAGCCTGCTGTGCCGGAGTGACACCGGAAAGCCATGAAGCTGCACTGACCACCATGGAAATGTGCCAGATCACAGTAAACCGGGCATAAATAAGAGAGAAGGAAAAGGTACATGGTGTGGCAATGGCTTAGAGATAAAGCGTGCTGCCATTGTCGCGCAGCCATTTTTTCTGCTCCTTATAATCGGGCAGGATCATTTCAACGGTATTCCAGAATGCCTTAGAATGGTTCATTTCGATCCGATGGCACAGCTCATGGACGACCACATAATCCAGCACACGGGGCGGTGCAAGCATTAAACGCCAGTTGAAGTTTAGGTTGCCCTTTGCAGAGCAGCTGCCCCAACGGGTTTTCTGATCCCGGATGGTTATTGTAGCGTAGGTAACTCCCAAAAGCTCTGCATAATAGGCGGCGCGTGCCGGAAAATATTCTTTGGCAGTCTGGCGGTAACGTTTTTCCAGTGCCTGTCTCTGGGAGGGAGAAAGGTCTTGTTTTACAACAGATGCCCTTGCTGCTTCCAAAGCATGATATTTTTTTAAGATCCAGGCTTCTCTTGTGGATAAAATTTTTTCTGCCTGGGAAAAAGAAAGCATATTGGGAATTTTCATGAGCAGAGTCAAATCCGGAGACAGAGAGATCGACCAGGTTTTACGTCTGCTTTTTCGGATTTCCAGAGGAATAGAAAGGGACGGCTCTGCCTGGGGAATATAGCTTAACTGCTTTATGCTGCTGGATTTTATAGAGAAAAGGGCAGTCATAAAAAAACTCCTTCGTCATTTTATGTCGAGAACAGCATAGCACATTTTCTATAAGAGGGGTAGCTGAATTTTAAAAAATGGTTTATGATAAATAGGGTTTCTTTTGGAAAAGAAAAAATAAGGAAAAGAGGAATGAAAATGAATGAGTACATGCAGCTATATCTGACATTTATGAGGATTGGCGGATTGACTTTCGGCGGCGGACTGGCGATGCTTCCGATGCTGAAATATGAGCTGGTGGAAAAAAAGAACTGGCTGAAGGAGGAGGAACTGCTTGACTGCTATGCGATCGGACAGTGTACTCCCGGTATTATCGCTGTAAATACAGCTACATATGTAGGATATAAGAGAAAAGGCGTAATGGGCGGGATCGTATCCACCCTTGGCATGGTCACTCCATCCATCGTGGTGATCACACTTGTGGCGATCTGTCTGGAAGCCTTTATAGAAAATGTGTGGGTACAGCATGCTCTGATGGGAGTACGTGCCGTTGTCTGCGCCTTGATGCTGAATACTGTATTGACCTTGGCAAAGAAAAGTCTGAAAAATGCATTTTGCTGGGGTGTTTGCGGACTGGCATTTCTTGCAGCTATGTTTTCCAGTATTCCTACGGTATGTATCGTTATAGCAGCCGGAATACTGGGTATTATCGTATATGTTGTGGCAGGAGGTAAGGAAGCATGAATTTTGAACTGATGGGACGGATGTTCTGGGAATTTATGAAGATTGGTCTGTTTGCTGTAGGCGGAGGCCCGGCAACTCTTCCTTATCTGATGGATCTGACAGAAAAATATGACTGGTATACTATGGAAGAACTGACCAATATGATCGCGATCAGTGAATCAACACCAGGTCCTCTGGGATTGAATATGGCAACCTATGCAGGCTACCAGACCTTGGGAACCTTTGGTGGGATCGTATCTACTTTTGGTCTGGTAATCCCAAGTATTGTAGTAATCGTATTAATTGCGAAATTTCTGGAGAACTTTAATGAGAATAAATATGTTCAGGGTGCTTTTGCAGGAATCCGCCCGGCAGTAACTGCCATTATCGCAGCAGCTGTTTATGGGGTATGCAAGGTTTCCCTTTTTGTACAGACTGGGACCGGATATGAACCGGCAATAAAAACTATAGTGCTGTGCGTGATCGTGTTTGGTCTGCTGCAGATAAAAAAATTGCAGAAATATCATCCGGCACTTTGGCTGCTTATAGCAGCTGTTGTAGGGATCGTATTCCAGTTTTAAGGATTCTGTGGGAGAAAATATAAGGGAAACAGGAACGGAAAGAAACCAAGGAGAACTGGAATGGAAAAGACGGGAAGATGCATTTTAGTCTGTGCCGGAGATCTGGAGCTTTCGGATATTGCAGTCAGGGAAGAGGATCTGGTGATCGCAGTAGATGGCGGTTATATGTACTGCAGTGTTTTTGGAATAGAACCGGATATTGTGATTGGGGATTTTGATTCTCTGGAAGAAAAATATGTAAAGCAGATAGAGGAAAGCTATCTGACAGAGCCTGCTGCTGCAAAGCGTATGATTCGTCTGAATCCTGTAAAGGATGATACAGATACTCTGGCGGCAGTAAAACTGGGTCTGGAAGAAGGCTATGGGGAGTTCCATTTATATGGCGCTATGGGAGGCAGGCTGGAACATACCATTGCCAACCTGCAATGTCTCCTTTTTTTAAAAAATGCTGGAGCAAAAGCTTATTTGTGGGATGGATCTATGATGGCAACACTGCTGCAGGAGGAAGCCGTTTCATTCAAAAAAGAAATGGAAGGCATCCTTTCTGTCTTTGCCATAGGCGGCATTGCAGAGGGTGTGTCAGAAAAAGGCTTGAAATATGCATTGACTGATGCAGTCATTAGGGAGGATTTCCCCATAGGGATCAGCAATGAATTTATTGGGGAGAAAGCAGAGGTTTCCGTCAAAAAGGGAACGCTGCTCCTCATTGTAAGGTGGGCCTAGGAGGGCAGTATATGCAGAAAATCAGAAAAATGAGGCTGCTGGGGCTGACTGTCCTTTTTTTATGTATCCTATGCCTGAATACCGGATGTATAAAAAAGGAAGCAGAACCGGAGAAGGTAAAAGGGGAAGGAACGGTCACAGAAACAGAAGCAGTGCCTGTTACAGAGGAAAGCGCTGTGAAAGAGGATACAGAAGATGAGATAGCAGAACCGGAGGAAGTGATTTCTGCCCAAGTCAGTAAGACAGTAAAGGAAGCATATGGAAATGATAGGATCACACTATTGACTAAAGAAGTCAACGATGTTTGTATCACGATGTCTGGAAATGAGGACGCTCAGGAGGAGATCAATGCTTTTTTTGCAGAGAGAAATCGTGCTTTAGAAGATACGGTCGAGCTGTATACCGATCTGGTGGAAACTGCCTATTATGCATGGAGGGATGCAGGTGAGAGCACTGAATGGAAGCCCTATGAGCTTGTACGAAAATACAGCGTAAAGCGTGTTGATGAGCAGATGATCTGCATCGTAGAGGACAGCTATGTATATACAGGAGGAGACAGAGGAAATGCTGTCAGGGTGGCATATAATTTTGATACCTGGACAGGCAGCCGGCTGTCTCTGGAAACAGCAGCCTCTCATCTGGATGAGATCAGAATGGAAAGCATCGCTTATATCGGAGAACTGCTGCAGGAGCCGGAATATGCCCAGGTTCTCAAATCAAATTATACAGATTATCTGGAGGATATCCTGACAGATGGTACCTGGTATACAGATGAAGCCGGACTTTATGTGATATGCAATGAGGATGTCATCGCCCCTGCAAAAGAGGGGATCATGGAGTTTTTCCTGCCCTATGAGGAGGTAGATGTGATAGATGAGCTCTATATCCCTGAAGAAATAGCAGAGGATCAGGAATGATCGATCTCGATGACACAATAATATTCCGGATGGGTTTGCTGCAGTTGCTGCTCTACCATATGCTTGAGGGTTTCGATCGAATAAGGAAATTTAAAGGGCACTACAATATCAAAGATCAGATTGGTATGGGTAGGCCCTTTTACTATGCGGAAATCGTGCAGACTCAGGGCTGGATCGATATTTTTTAAAATCTCAGAAACCAGCAGCTTACATGCAACGGTCTCTTCGTCATCATTCATAACTGGATCCATATGTATCACTGCTGAGCAGTGAAGCTCATTTTGCAGTCTTTTCTCGATATTGTCGATGGTATCATGCAGAAGCAGGATATTGCCCTTGGCAGGAACCTCAGCGTGAAGGGAGATCATACGCCTGCCGGGACCATAGTCATGTACGATCAGATCATGCAGATCCAGAACCTCTTCGTACTGGTTGACGATTTCGTGGATCTGATGGATAAATTCAGGGTCTGGTGCCTGCCCCAGCAGGGGACTGATGGTATCCTTTGCTGCCTGAATACCGCCTGCAAAAATGATAAGCCCTACTAAAATACCGCAATATCCATCAATATGAAGCCCTGATAAATGAGAGATCAGGGTTGCCATCAAAACAAGCAGGGTGGATAGGGCATCGCTGAAGCTGTCTGTGGCAGTTGCCTGTAAGGCGGCAGAAGAAATCCTTTTGGCAAGTGCTTTATTGTAGCTGTACATATATAGCTTGATCAGGATCGAAGCAATTAAGACGGCAAGAACAAAGGGGGATAGTGCAATGGATTGTGGATGCAGGATCTTGTCAATGGAGGATCTGATCAGCTCCACTGCCATAAACAGGATGATGACGGAGACGATCAGACCGGAAATATATTCACTTCGTCCATGACCAAAGGGATGATCGGAGTCAGCCTCCTGTCCGGCGATCTGAAAGCCGATCAGCGTGATGATAGCAGAACCAGCATCTGAAAGGTTGTTAAAGGCATCTGCAATGATGGAAATAGAACTGCTAAGAATGCCGGTAAGCAGCTTAAAGGCAAACAGGATCAGGTTCAGGCAGATACCTGTGATGCCGCTTAAAAGACCGTATTTCTGCCGTACTCTGGGTTGTGTGGTCTGTTCGTAGTCTGGTATAAAAAGGTGAATTAATAAAGTGATCATATAGTCTCTCCAGTTATCAGTTGTAGGTTGTTATATATGTATGTAAGTCAGATATAATATAATTTCATTATTTTAAACTTTTCATAAAAAAGGTGCAAGTGCTTTTTCCAAAACAGGGAAGAATGCTTTACAAACAAGAAGCAGCATGATTAAATAAAAGAAAAAGATGGAGTAGGAAAAATTGAAGCGGGATATTGATATCAACGAAATTTCGGATGGAAAAAGATATACAGCAAATGATATGGTAAAGCTGGATTGTCATGATTGTCAGGGCTGTTCTGCCTGCTGTCAGGGGATGGGCGATTCTATTACCTTAGACCCCTATGACATCTGGCAGCTGACAGCTTATCTGCAGACGGATTTTTCCGGCATATTTGAAAAATATATTGAGCTGCACGTGGAGGATGGACTGATCTTTCCTAATCTGAGGCTGATAGGGGAGAAGGAATGCTGTGTTTTTTTAAATGAAGCAGGCAGATGCAGGATTCATGAATTCAGACCGGGACTTTGCCGGCTTTTCCCCCTGGGGCGCATTTATACAGAGAACGGATTTCAATATATCCACCAGATCTACGAGTGCAAAAAAACAGATCAAAGCAAGATCAAGATCAAAAAATGGCTGGGGATTCCGGCACTAAAAGACTATGAGCATTATATAGACTCCTGGCATGCCTTTGTAGTGCTTTGCAGGGATGCACTGGAGGAACTGGGAGAAGAAGAACAAAGGACATTAGCCCTTTTCCTTTTAAAGCATTTTTTCCAGAGTCCGTATCCTGCTTCCCATGATGCAGAGGCTTTTTATGTGGCGTTTTATCAACGGCTTTCTGCTGCGGAGGATATGCTGGGAATTTCCAAAGAGGAGGAGTGAGCATGGATTTTGTACAGGCAGAACAGCTGCTTGAAAAAGAAGATCTGACCTGCATTATTTTTGGTACTGAGCCTCTTTGCCTTAGCAGGGAACGTGGGATCAGACCGCTACTAAAGCTGATCGAAGAGGGGGCGGAACTATCCGGGCTTTCTGCAGTGGACAGAGTCGTAGGCAGGGCAGCGGCATTTGCATATGTGATCTTAGGAATCCGCAGAGTTCATGCATATGTGGTCAGTGAACCGGCAAAGGAGCTGTTAGAGCAGCACGGGATAGACATAACCTATGAGAGTCTGGTAAAATACATCAGAAACAGGACAGGAGATGGAAGATGTCCGATGGAGAGTGCAGTGCTGGGAATAGAGGATACAAAGGAGGCACTTGCCGCTATTTACAGAAAACGGAAGGAACTGGAAATGGGGGATAAAGGATGAACAATCGATTCTTTGGCAATATAAAAAAGAACTTTGGCTTTGGCTGTATGCGGCTGCCAATGAAGGATGGACAGGTAGATTATGAAGAAACCTGTAAAATGGTAGATGTCTTTTTGCAGCATGGGTTTAACTATTTTGATACCGCACATGGTTATCTGGAGGGACAAAGTGAGCTGGCACTGAGAGAGTGTCTTACCAGCCGTTATGACAGGGATGCGTATATTCTGGTAAATAAGCTGACTGGTACTTACTTTAAGACAGAAGAGGAAATCCGACCATTTTTTCAAAGTCAGTTAAAGGCATGCGGAGTTACTTATTTTGACTTTTATCTGATGCATGCCCAGAATGCAGATATTTATGAAAAATTCAAAAGCTGCAGGGCTTATGAAACGGCATTTGCGCTGAAAGCAGAAGGAAAGATAAGGCATGTGGGAATTTCTTTCCATGATACAGCAGACGTGCTGGATAGGATATTGACCGAATATCCACAGATTGAGGTGGTGCAGCTGCAGCTGAATTATCTGGATTATGAGGATGCAGGAATTCAGGGACGGAAATGCTATGAGGTATGTGTCAAGCATGGCAAGCCGGTCATTGTTATGGAGCCGGTAAAGGGCGGCAGTCTGGTAAAGCTTCCTGAGAAGGCGCAGGAGATACTGGATGAACTGCAGGGAGGCAGCAACGCAAGCTACGCAATTCGTTTTGCAGCAGGCTTTGAGCAGGTTATGATGGTGTTGTCGGGCATGAGCAGCATGGAGCAGATGGAGGACAATATCAGTTATATGGAGGAATTTCATCCGCTGACAGAAAGGGAGCAGGAGGCAGTAAAAAGGGTCTGTGCTATTTTTAAAGAACAGGATCTGATCTCCTGTACTGCGTGCAGGTACTGCGTTGCCGGCTGTCCCAAAAAGATTCCGATTCCGGATCTGTTTGCAGACATGAATGCAAAGAAAACATTCCATGATTGGAACAGTGATATGTACTACGAGATACATACACAAAATGCCGGAAAAGCCTCTGACTGTATCCGGTGTGGCAGGTGTGAGGGTGTCTGTCCCCAGCATCTGAAGATCCGTCAGCTGCTTGCAGAGGTAGCTGGGCAGTTTGAGTAAGACTGCTGAAAAAAATGAAAAAACTAAGAGCAGAATAAACTGTAAAAGGCTTGTTCTGCTTTTCATTTTGTACTACAATGTATAAGTTGGTAAGAACATGAGATGGGGAAAGGTGACATGCATGAAAATAGGATTTGACAATGACAAGTATTTGAAAACACAGTCGGAAAATATCTTGAAAAGAATTAAAAAATTTGATAACAAGCTGTATCTGGAATTTGGTGGAAAGCTGTTTGATGATTTTCATGCATCCAGAGTGCTTCCGGGCTTTATGCCGGACTCTAAGCTGCGCATGCTTCTGAAATTAAAGGATCAGGCAGAGATCGTTGTTGTGATCAGTGCGGAGGATATTACAGGAAATAAGATCAGAGGAGATCTGGGAATTACCTATGAACTGGATGTGCTCAGGCTGATCGATGCTTTTCGCGGCGTAGGGATGTATGTGGGCAGTGTATGTATTACAAAATATGCAGGACAGGCTGCTGCAGACCAGTTCCAGAAGCATTTGACAGAGCTTGGGATCAAAACCTATCATCACTATAAAATTCCGGGTTATCCAAGCGATATTGCAACGATCGTAAGTGATGAAGGCTACGGAAAAAATGATTATATAGAAACAACAAGGCCTCTTGTTGTGATCACAGCACCAGGACCGGGAAGCGGAAAGATGGCAACCTGTCTTTCCCAGCTTTATCATGAGCATAAAAGAGGCATTAAGGCTGGTTATGCAAAATTTGAGACCTTTCCGGTTTGGAATCTGCCCCTGAAGCATCCGATCAACATCGCTTATGAAGCAGCTACGGCTGATTTAAGTGATGTGAATATGATCGATCCGTTTCATCTGGAGGCATATGGGGAAACAACCGTAAATTATAACCGGGATGTGGAGATTTTCCCAGTTCTGGATGCGATCTTTGAGCAGATCCTTGGAAAGAGTCCATATCAGTCCCCTACTGATATGGGAGTGAATATGATCGGAAGCTGTATTGTGGATGATGAGGTGTGCAGAGAAGCCTCCAGACAGGAGATCATCCGCCGTTATTATCATGGGCTTTGCGATTGTAAGCGCGGAACAGGAAATAAAGAAACCTTATATAAGCTGGAGCTGATCATGAAGCAGGCAGGGCTTGCAGTGGAGGATTGCAGGATTGTTCAGGCTGCCTTAAAAAGAGAAGAGGAAACCGGACATCCGGCAGTGGCGATCGAGCTGGAGGATGGAACGATCATAACAGGAAAGACAACAGATTTGCTTGGCGCGTCAGCAGCGGCACTGCTTAATTCCTTAAAGGTGCTGGGCGGGATCGACCATGAGCTGCATCTGGTTTCACCCAAGGCAATAGAGCCCATCCAGAGACTGAAAACAAATTATTTAGGCAGCAGGAATCCCAGACTGCATACAGATGAGATCCTGATCGCATTATCCACTTCTGCGGCATCAGATAAAAATGCAGAGCTTGCCATGGCACAGATCAAGAAGCTGCAAGGCTCAAAGGCACATTCTTCGGTGCTGTTGTCCTCTGTGGATGAAAAAATCTTTCAGCGCCTTGGAATCCATTTAACCTGCGAAGCAAAGTATGAATCAGAAAATAAGATTTATCATAAAAGATGATTTATCATAAAAGATAATTTGTCATAAAAGATGATAAAAGGAAAACAGCAAGAAAATAGGAACGGAAAAAGCATATCGGGGCGGGTCTTTCCGCCCTGTTTGCGTATAGGTCAGGAAAGAGAATGCACTATGGGTAATGGATATGTGTGATAGTGTGATAGAATGAAAGGAAAGAGTCAATACTGATAAAGCAGGAACAGATCACTGAAACAATAAGGAGAGAATCGTTTATGAAAAAGAAATTATTAGCGGTTATGATGTGGGGGATGATGCTTACCCTTCTTGCAGGATGCGGTAAAAAGGATGCAGGAAGTACGGAAGCAGGTATGGAGTCAGATGTGGAGACAGGTATGGAGACAGATGTAGAAACAGATGCCAAGGAGCTGCTGGGTAAGGTTTGGGAAACCTATGAGGAAGCAGAGCTGTTCCCTATCGGAGGCGGTAACTATGACAATACAGTTTCTGATGCGCCGGGAAGATATGATATTACGAAAACCGAGGATATGGATGCTGTTTTGGGACTTCCCAAAGAGGAAGCGGCCTTAATTGATGATGCTGCCTCCATGGTGCATATGATGAATGCCAATACCTTTACTGCAGGAGCATTTCATCTGAAGGATGCGCAGGATCAGCAGAAGCTGGCAGATTCCCTGAAAGAAAACATTGTAAACAGACAGTGGATCTGTGGATTCCCGGACACACTGATCATAGTTTCTGTAGGAAATGAATATATTATTTCAGCTTTTGGAAATGCAGAAAATATTGAAACATTTAAAACCAAAATTCAGGCACAATATCCGATGTCAGAAGTGATGTATGAGGAAAGTCTGCTATAACAGAACCAGCCAAGGAGAAAAAGATGGTCTTTTCCAGTATTCCGTTTTTATATTATTTTTTACCATGGGTATTGATCATTTATTTTATCGTGCCGTTCAGGTGCAAAAATCTGGTGCTTTTAGCAGCAAGCCTGCTGTTTTATGGCTGGGGCGAGCCTGTTTATGTGCTTTTGATGCTGCTGTCTATATTGCTGGGCTATTTTTTTGGTATCTTGTTAGAATGGAGCAGAGAAAGGCGGTCAGGTGCGACCTCTAAATGGGTATTAGGCATTTCTGTCAGCCTGTTTACGGGAATTTTGATCTATTTTAAATATGCAGATTTTTTTATTGCAAACTGGAATGCAGCAACGGGTCTTTCATGTCCGTTGCTGTATCTTACATTGCCAATAGGAATCAGCTTTTATACTTTTCAGATCATCAGTTATCTGACAGATGTGTACCGGGGAGAGGTGACTGCACAGAAAAATATCCTATCCTTTGCTTTATATGTTGCCATGTTTCCCCAGCTGATCGCCGGCCCGATCATCAGGTACAAAACCATCTCTGTCCAGATCAGAGAAAGGCGCAGTACGTGGCAGCAGCTGGAGGATGGCGTTGAGCGGTTTATAATCGGACTCTCTAAAAAGGTGCTGCTTGCCAATGAGCTTGGGGCATTGTGCGAGATCTTCCGAAAGTCGGATGAAAAATCAGTGTTGTTTTACTGGGTATATGCGGCAGCGGTCAGCCTGCATATCTATCTTGATTTTTCAGCTTATAGCGATATGGCGATCGGACTGGGAAGCATCTTTGGATTTTCCTTTCCGGAAAACTTCAATGCACCTTATGTTTCCAGAAGTATTACAGAATTTTGGCGCAGATGGCATATGTCATTAGGTACATGGTTTCGGGATTACGTTTATATCCCTTTAGGCGGCGGAAGAGTGGGAGCATGGAAGGGCTACCGCAATATCTTGATCGTCTGGCTGCTTACCGGCTTCTGGCATGGTGCAGCATGGAATTTCATTGTATGGGGGCTGTTGTTTGCTGTCTTACTGGTGTTTGAGAAAAAATATTTTTCCCGTGTTCTCCAGAAAACAACCTGGCTGGCGCATGGCTATGTGCTGTTTTTTGTAATGCTCAGCTTTGTTATTTTTAATGCAGCGGACATGAAACAGGCAATAGAGGATTTGCGCTGTATGTTTGGAATGGGAAGCCTGCCAGCGATCACGGCAGAAACAAAATACTATCTGCAGAGCTATGAGGTAACACTGCTGATAGGAATGCTGGGAAGCACCACTCTGCCAGGGAGACTGTGGGCGGAAATGGGATGCAGGAGAAAAGGGATAAAGACCGGGATCTTATTGGTGTTATTGTTGCTTTGCACCGCTTATCTGGCAGATGGTTCTTTTAATCCGTTTCTTTATTTCAGATTTTAAAAGGAGAAAGAAAAATGAGGATGAACCCGTCAAAGGCAGTGGTGTGCAGTGTAGGTGTTTTATATGCAGCATTTTCACTTATGTGCCTTTTAAAGCCTTCAGCAGAATATTCTGTCAGTGAGCGGAGACGGCTGCTGCAAAGACCGGATTTTTCTATCGAGCGTTTTTTGGAAGGCAGCTATCGGGAACAGCTGGAGAGCTATGTGACCGACCAGTTTCCGCTACGAGACAGACTGCGCTTTGTAAAAGCATTTTTTGAAAAAGAGCTTTTACGGAGGCAGGACAGCGACCAGATTTATGAAAAGGAAGGATACCTTTGTAAAATGGAGTATCCAATGAATGAAAATTCCAT
The DNA here is from genome assembly GCA_964389835.1 of uncultured Lachnospiraceae bacterium. GTDB lineage: Bacteria > Bacillota > Clostridia > Lachnospirales > Lachnospiraceae > VSOB01. The sequence continues at coordinate 15,311 of CAYMEZ010000028.1, forward strand.
ACAGCGGGCAGCAGAGATCTTTCAGACTATTTATGAAAAAAATCTAAGCGCAACGCAGGCCAGCTGCTATTTTTCTGTGATACCGGATAAAAATTATTTTCTGGCAGAGGATAGCCATTTATCTATAGATTATGACGCTTTTTTTGACCATGTATATCGTCAGGCGGAGTTTGCACAGCCTCTGCGGCTTGAAAAACAGCTGGAGCTGGAGGATTATTACAGGACAGATACCCATTGGAAGCAGGAAAAAATCGTGGATGTTGCCACATATATGGCAGAAGGGATGGGTGCTTTATCTGCCCGGCCCTCGGATGTTGCTGTGGTAAAAACAGAGCTTCCTTTTTACGGGGTGTACTACGGACAGGCAGCTTTGCGGGTAAAACCGGATAGGCTAAGCTATTGCGAAAGCAACGTTTTGCAGCAGTATGATGTGTTTGATCATGAAAATAACAAAAAAATTCCCTTGTATGATCTGGAAAAGGCATCTGGAAGGGATCCTTATGAAATGTTTCTGGGCGGAAATCTTTCCTTGGTAACGATCCAGAATCCACTGGCGGAAACAGAGAAGGAGCTGGTAATATTTGGAGATTCCTTTAGCAGGAGCATTGCCCCACTGCTGGCGCAGTATTACAAAAAGACAACGTTGTATGATATCCGCTATCTGTCCAGTGCATATATAGATAAGTATATTACTTTTACAGATCAGGATGTTTTGTTTTTATACAGTACCTCTGTTCTCAATAACAGTATTACCTTGAAATAAGATCAGACTTTGCCAGAGTGAGCATGCCAGACGGCAGAAAATCATGTCTGACTGTGTCAGAAAATAGAGAAAAGGCTTTTCCAGAGAATGGTTTTATACTATAATAAACATATTCTTGGATCATGAGAGGAACAAACGAAAGGAGCAAAGAGATGAAACAGGATATGATTGTGATTCTGGATCTGGGCAGTACCGAGAATACCGTGATTGCCAGACAGATTCGGGATATGGGTGTATACAGTGAGATCCATCCCCACGACATTACACCGGATGAGCTGAAGGCACTGAATAATGTAAAGGGGATCATTTTAAACGGCGGAGAAAACAGGATCGTTGACGGTAAGGCGATCGATGTAGATCCTGCAATTTATGAATGCGGTTATCCGGTGATGGCGATCGATCATCCGGCTGCAAAATGTGAGCAGCAGTACGCTGGACTTCCGGCAGAGGATGTGCTTCGGGCGTTTGTTTTTGAACAGTGCAAAGCAGAAGATAACTGGAATATGAAAAATTTCGTGGAAGATCAGATTGAGCTGGTGCGCCGTCAGGTAGGCGATAAAAAGGTGCTCCTTGCACTGTCCGGCGGTGTGGATTCTTCTGTCGTTGCTGCTCTTTTGCTGAAAGCAATCGGAAAACAGCTCGTATGTGTACATGTAAATCATGGACTGATGCGCAAAAATGAATCGGAAAATGTAGTGGAAGTATTCAAAAATCAGTTGAATGCGAATCTGATCTATGTAGATGCCACGGATCGTTTTTTAACGAAGTTAGAAAATGTGGCAGATCCAGAGCAGAAAAGAAAGATCATCGGCAGCGAGTTTATCCGTGTGTTTGAAGAAGAAGCGAGAAAGCTGGAAGGAATTGATTTCTTAGGTCAAGGCACGATTTACCCGGACATTATAGAAAGCGGTACCAAAACAGCAAAATGTGTCAAATCCCATCATAATGTAGGCGGTCTCCCTAAGGATCTGCAGTTTGAACTGGTAGAACCGTTGGCACAGTTATTTAAGGATGAGGTGCGTGCATGCGGCATTGAGCTTGGTCTTCCGGCAGAGATGGTCTATCGTCAGCCGTTCCCTGGACCGGGACTTGGCGTGCGCTGTCTGGGTGCGATCACACGCGAGCGTCTGGAAGCCCTTCGGGAGTCCGATGCCATCCTGCGTGAGGAGTTTGCAAAAGCAGGACTTGATAAAAAGGTATGGCAGTATTTTACGGTTGTTCCAGACTTTAAGGCAGTTGGCGTGCGGGACAATGCAAGAAGTATGGGCTATATGGTAGTCATCCGTGCAGTCAATACCATCGATGCCATGACAGCAACGATTGAAAGAATTGATTATGACATTTTAGAAAAGATCACAGACCGGATCACAGCCGAAGTGCCGAGTGTAAACAGAGTGTGCTATGAGCTGACGAAGAAACCGGTGGCGACGATTGAGTTTGAATAATTTTGAAAGAGCCTGTGAAAAAATCTCTGTAAATTAAACAATATAAGGGTCTTCTATGATAAAATATTAAAATCATAGGAGGCCTTTTATTATGGCAAACAG
>CAYMEZ010000029.1:0-16205 GCA_964389835.1 uncultured Lachnospiraceae bacterium
TTCCGTCCAAGGGAATTTGAACAGATGGAACTGGAATTTTTCTGTGAGCCGGATACTGATCTGGAGTGGTTTGCATACTGGAAACAGTTCTGCATTGACTGGCTGCAGACTCTGGGTATCAAAGCCGATGAGATGCGTGTGCGCGATCATGACCAGGCAGAGCTTTCCTTCTACTCAAAGGCAACAACTGATATTGAGTTTTTATTCCCCTTTGGCTGGGGCGAGCTTTGGGGCATTGCCGACAGAACCGATTATGACCTGACACAGCATCAGAATGTATCTGGTCAGGATATGACATATTTTGACGATCAGAAGAATCAGAAATATATTCCTTACGTTATCGAGCCTTCTCTGGGCGCAGATCGTGTGGTACTGGCATTCCTTTGTGCAGCATATGACGAAGAAGAGATCGGCGAAGGGGATGTAAGAACTGTGCTCCATTTCCATCCGGCACTGGCTCCGGTTAAGATCGGCGTGCTTCCGCTTTCCAAAAAGCTGAATGAGGGTGCAGAGAAGATTTATGCACAGCTGTCCAAGAAGTACAACTGCGAATTTGATGACAGAGGAAATATTGGTAAGAGATACCGCCGTCAGGATGAGATCGGTACACCGTTCTGCATTACATACGATTTTGAGTCTGAAACAGATGGCTGCGTAACCGTGCGCTTCCGTGATTCCATGGAGCAGGAGAGAGTTGCAATCGCTGATCTGGACGCTTACTTTGCTGACAGGTTCACATTTTAGTAAAGGATAGAAAATGCAGAAGGATTTTAGGAGGAAATAACGTGAAGGCATACGGTGTAAATGAATTACGAAAAATGTTTTTGGAATTTTTTGAGAGCAAGGGACATCTGGCAATGAAGAGCTTTTCCCTTGTTCCTCATAATGATAACAGTCTGCTGCTGATCAATTCCGGGATGGCTCCCTTAAAGCCATATTTCACAGGGCAGGAGATCCCACCAAGAAAGAGAGTGACCACCTGTCAGAAGTGTATCCGTACAGGAGATATTGAAAATATCGGAAAAACCGCAAGACATGGCACCTTCTTTGAAATGCTGGGAAATTTTTCCTTTGGAGACTATTTCAAGCATGAGGCGATCGCCTGGACATGGGAGTTTTTGACCGAGGTCGTGGGTCTGGATCCGGACAGGCTGTATCCGTCTATTTACGAAAATGATGACGAGGCATTTGAAATCTGGAATAAAGAGATCGGCATTGCACCGGAGCGCATTTTCCGTTTTGGAAAAGAGGATAATTTCTGGGAGCATGGCTCTGGTCCCTGCGGACCCTGCTCAGAGGTATATTATGACCGCGGAGAAAAATATGGCTGCGGCAAGCCGGGCTGTACCGTAGGCTGTGAGTGTGACCGTTTCATTGAGATCTGGAACAATGTGTTTACCCAGTTTGATAATGATGGAAAAGGCAATTATACTGAGCTGGTTCAGAAAAATATTGACACCGGAATGGGCTTGGAGCGTCTGGCAACGGTGGTACAGGATGTGGACTCCATTTTTGATGTGGATACCATTCAGGCATTACGCAACCGTGTCTGCGAGCTGGCAGGAAAGGAATATAAAAAAGAGTACGCATGGGATGTTTCCATCCGTATCGTGACCGATCATATCCGTTCTGCAACCTTTATGATCTCTGATGGTATCATGCCGTCCAATGAGGGAAGGGGCTATGTGCTCCGCCGTATCATCCGCCGTGCGGCACGCCACGGCAGACTGCTTGGCATTGAGGGTACCTTCCTTGCAAATTTAAGCAGTACTGTCATCGCAGGAAGTAAGGATGGTTATCCGGAGTTAGAAGAAAAGAAAGATTTTATCTTTAATGTACTTACTCAGGAAGAAAATAAATTTAATAAGACCATAGATCAGGGACTTTCGATCTTAGCTGACATGGAACAGGAAATGTCACAGGCAGGAAAGCAGGAGCTTTCCGGTGAAGATGCCTTCAAGCTTTATGATACCTATGGATTTCCGCTGGATCTGACAATGGAGATCTTAGAGGAAAAGGGCTTTACAGTAGATGAGGCAGGCTTTGCCGCTGCCATGAAGGAGCAGAAGGAAAAGGCAAGAGCTGCCCGTAAGGTAACGAACTATATGGGCGCAGATGTAACGGTGTATGAGTCCATTGATCCTTCCATTACCTCTGCATTTGTAGGCTATGACAAGTTGGAGCATGCCTCCCAGATTTCCGTGATCACCACAGAAACGGAACTGACTGAGGCGATCACAGAGGAAGAAAATGGAACGATTATCGTAAAGGAAACACCCTTTTATGCTACCATGGGCGGACAGAACGCAGATGTGGGCAAAATTGTTTCCAAGGAAGGCGAGTTTGAAGTAAAGGATACGATAAAGCTGCTGGGCGGCAAGATCGGTCATGTTGGCGTTGTGACAAAGGGTATGATCCGAAAGGGAGATACGGTAGCGCTGCAGGTGGATCGGGAAAACCGCAGCGCCACCTGCAAAAACCACAGTGCAACGCATTTATTGCAAAAGGCACTGCGCATGGTGCTCGGCACTCATGTAGAGCAGGCTGGCTCTTATGTAGACGGCGAGAGACTTCGTTTTGACTTCAGCCACTTCTCAGCAATGACTGAAGAAGAGCTGAAAAAGGTGGAAGCGATCGTAAATGAAGAGATCGCAGCATCCCTTCCGGTCGTAACAAAGAAAATGACCATCGAGGAAGCAAAGAAAACAGGTGCGATGGCACTTTTTGGCGAAAAGTATGGGGAAACGGTACGCGTTGTATCCATGGGAGATTTTTCGGTGGAGCTTTGCGGTGGTACGCATGTAGGTAATACCGGAAGCATTACTGCATTTAAGATCATTTCTGAAAGCGGTGTAGCAGCCGGTGTCAGAAGAATCGAGGCACTGACCGGAAAAGGACTGCTTGCCTACTATGATGAGTTAGAGCAGACCGTAAAAGAAGCAGCAAAGCTAGTAAAAGCAGCTCCAGCTGATCTGACAGAAAAGCTCCAGCATCTGTTGGCACAGGTAAAGGAGCTTCAGAGCGAAAATGAGTCCTTAAAGAGCAAAGCAGCAAAGGAAGCACTGGGCGATGTCATGGATCAGGTAATAGAGATCAAAGGTGTGAAACTGTTAGCTGCCAGAGTAAGCGGTGTGGACATGAATGGTCTGCGTGAGCTTGGCGACCAACTCAAGGAGAAGCTGGGCGAAGGTGTTGTGGTGCTGCTTTCTGATCTGGACGGCAAAGTGAGCATTGTGGCAATGGCAACGGATGCAGCGCAGAAGGCAGGCGCTCATGCTGGTAATCTGATCAAGGGAATTGCCCAGCTTGTCGGCGGCGGCGGTGGCGGAAGACCTAACATGGCACAGGCAGGCGGAAAGAATCCTGCAGGTATTGATGAGGCGATCGCGCAGGCTGCAAAGGTATTAGAGGCGCAGTTATAAGTGCACCAGCGCAAAAACAGATAAAAATGTAAAAAATAGTTGACGTATGTACAAAATATGGTATAATACTAGATGTGCATGTAGGTGCATAATAAATTACCCAATCAGTCATGATGATACGAAGGGACTGAAGGGAGGTTAGGTGTGGTTTATGTCGAACGTAATCGTAAAAGAAAACGAGACTTTAGATAGCGCTTTACGTCGTTTCAAGAGAAGCTGTGCAAAGGCAGGAATCCAGCAGGAGATCCGCAAAAGAGAGCACTACGAGAAACCGAGCGTAAAACGTAAGAAAAAATCTGAAGCAGCTAGAAAGCGTAAATATAACTAATGTATCTGAAAAGTCCTTAGTAAAGCCTAAGGACTTTTTTAGGTTATGAGGAGAGTGAAAAAATGTGGTCAAGGGAGCTGTTTGGCATGGATTATTACCATATCATAGCATCCTTTCTCATCTATAGTATGATAGGGTGGCTGGTGGAGTCTGTTTATATGTCCCTCTGCCAGCGGAAAATTGTAAACAGAGGCTTTGCGAAAGGCCCTTTTTGCCCCATTTACGGCTTTGGCGCTGTGCTGGGCTATCTGATCCTGCATCCTTTACAGGACAGATATTTACAGCTTTATCTGGCAGGCGCAGTTTCTGCCACCTTGTTTGAATTTCTGGTGGGAAAGCTGATGCTGGCAGTTTTTGGTGAGCTCTGGTGGGATTATCATGAAAAGCCCTTTAATTACAAAGGGATCGTGTGTCTGGAGAGCACTGTTGCCTGGGGATTCTATGCAGTTATTATTATTATGTTCTTAAATAGTAAAATTATGAATTTTATTGACAGTTATTCGTGTGAAATTGGGGAAAAAATATGTACAATTATTGGTACAATCGTTTTTTTTGACATTTTTTCGCAAATTTTTCGTACATTAGACTGGAATTTTAAGGCATGCTGTGATAAAATAATAAAAAAGTACTATATGTTCCGTGAACGTTGGAATTAATTCCAGACGGAAACAGAAAGGATGGGTATTTATGAAACTGAAGGGCAAAATTTTATCATTGGTGATCATACCGCTTGCTGCGTTGTGTGCAGCTGTTTGTCTGATCTCCTATATTGAAGTTAGCACTTCTATGAAAGAACTGGTACAGAAGGACCTGCATGCTGTGGCATTGGCAGTAGAGGATGAGATCATTGCAGGTGCAGGACAAACAGATGAATTTGTTGTAGATGAAAACGGAAATCTTTGGAATGGTGATGAGAACCTTTCTGAGGATGCCAATATGGTAATGTTTGATTCCATCAGTACGGAATCTGAAATCGATGTTACAGTATTTTACGGTGATACAAGACGTGCCACAACTGTCCGTGATGCCAGCGGAAAGCGTGTGGTCGGAACACAGGCAGGAGCAGCTGTGATCGAGAAGGTATTAAACGGTGGTCAGGAGTATTTTGCAGAGAACGTTGATGTAGAGGGAGAACCTTATTTTGCATATTATCTTCCTTTCTATGCAAACCGTGACAAAACAGCAGGACCGGTAGGTATGGTCTTTGCAGGCATGAAGCAGTCTACAGTAGAGCATGCGATAGCTTCTGTTATCATGATGATCGTTGGTGCAGGAGTTACTCTTACCCTGCTGTGTGCAGTTATTGGCTATATCAGTGCTTCCCGTATCATTAAGAGGATCCGCTCCAGCATGCAGGTTGTACACGAGGTGGCAACAGGCAATCTGGCAGTTGAGGTTAAGGATGCAGACGTTAAGGTAAGAGATGAGGTTGGCGATATCGCAAGAGCGATCGCTGATCTGAAGGAGCATCTGTCCAGTATTGTCAGAAATATCAATGCGACTTGTGAAAAGGTACGTGTATCAGCGATTTCCATGGATGACAATGCAGAGCTGTCCTCCACACATATTTCCCAGATCGACACAGCAGTAAATGAGATCGCTCAGGGAGCTAGTACACAGGCTGAGGAAACACAGCATACCACAGAGAATGTGATCGTCATGGGCGATATGATCGAAAAGGATGACACAGAGATCAGCAATCTGAACGTGAATGCAGCAGAAATGAATCAGAACGGCGAAAATGCCATCAGCACATTAAAAGAGCTGGAAGAGATCAACGAAAAGACCAAGAGTGCCATTGATGTTATATATGAGCAGACCCATACAACAAATGAATCAGCAGTAAAGATCCGCGAGGCAGTAAATCTGATCACAGATATTGCAGAGGAAACCAATCTGCTTTCTCTGAATGCTTCGATCGAGGCTGCAAGAGCAGGCGAGCAGGGGCGTGGCTTTGCAGTAGTTGCAGGACAGATCCAGAGGCTGGCTGAGCAGTCTAACGAGTCTGCGAAGAAGATAGAAGCTATCGTTATCTCTCTGATCAATGATTCGGATAAATCTGTTGAAATGATGGATGGCATCCGCAAGATCATGGAAGAACAGAATGAAAAGGTAGATAAGACCAGTGAAATGTTTGGTCTGTTAAAGAATGGAATCGATCAGTCTGTTGTAGCAGTTAATGTGATCGCAGAAAGCACAAAAGAGATTGACAGAATGAGGGTTGGTGTTGTTGATGCATCCCAGAATCTGACCTCTATCGCAGAAGAAAATGCAGCAAGTGCAGAAGAAACATCTGCAGCAGTATCTGAGCTGACAGGTATTATGGAAACGATTGCAAAGGATGCAGCAGATCTGAGAAAGATGGCTGATGATCTTTATGCAGAATTTCAGTTCTTTAAGGTTTGATGCTGATATAAAGTAAGATAAAATATAAAAATACAAAAAGAAACAAAGGCGGCATCCGGAATCTCCGGATGCCGCCTTTGTTGTATAATACCTTTGAAAAATTCATATATATGTGCTAGAACCGGAAATTAGGAGTGTTACCATGAAAAGCAGAAACTACAGGATTCTGACGGGATTGTTAAGCGTTTCCGTTGTAATGAACAGTATGTTTGCCCTGTCTTTGCCGGCTTGGGCACAGGAGCCTCTGCCAAGGACGGAAAACGCGGCAGGGACAGAAAACACGGCAGGGGAGCAAAATCTGTCGCCGCAGCTGTCAGCTCCATCGGCGATCTTGATGGAGGCATCCACCGGACAGATAATTTATGAAAAGGATTCTCAGGTCAGAAGAAGCCCGGCAAGTATTACCAAAATCATGACACTGCTTTTGATCTTTGAACAGCTGAAAGCAGGAAAGCTACATTTAGAGGATGAGGTTTCTACCAGCGCCCACGCAAAATCCATGGGCGGTTCCCAGGTTTTTCTGGAGGAGGGAGAGATCCAGACAGTAGATACCTTGATCAAATGCATTGCAGTAGCCAGTGGAAATGATGCTTCTGTGGCTATGGCAGAGCATATAGCCGGCAGTGAAAGCGCTTTTGTGGAAATGATGAACCAAAAAGCAAAGGAGCTGGGAATGGTGGATACTAGATTTGAGGACTGCTGCGGATTGACTGCCTCAGACGGACATTATACAACGGCAAAGGATGTGGCTCTGATGTCAAAAGCACTGATCACAGAGCATCCACAGGTATATGCTTATACCAAAATCTGGATGGAGGATATTACACATACGACCAGAAAAGGGAGCAGTCAGTTTACCTTATCCAGCACCAACAAGCTGCTAAAGCAGTATCCCTATACCACTGGCTTAAAAACCGGATCTACGGATAAGGCGAAATATTGCTTTGCTGCAACGGCAAATAAGGACGGGATCGATCTGATCGCCGTGGTAATGGCTGCGCCGGATTTTAGAGTCCGTTTTCAGGATGCAGCAAGGCTGCTGGATTATGGTTTCTCGGTCAGCAGTCTGTATCGGGATGAAAACAAAGATACCCTGCCGGACAGGGCGGTAACGAAGGGAGTGGCAGAAACCGTTCCCATTGCTTATGAATCGGAGTTTTGCTATCTGGACGTAAAGGGGAATGATGTAAAACAGATCACAAAGGAGATCAAGCTGCCGGAAACTGTGGAAGCTCCTGTGAATGCCGGAGACATTGCAGGCAGGGCGATCTATCTGCAAAACGGCAGAGAAGTGGGGAGTGTCAACATTTTGTTTATGGATTCGGTAGAAAAGGCCGGCTACCGGGATTATGTAAAGAAAGTATTTGCAAAATTTTTTTAAAGACTTTCCAATATTTTTCACTTTGTGATATACTATCAACGTGTATGCCTATGCTGTTAGGGGAGATAGGATGAAGAAAGGCTGCTGCAGAAGTGGTAATTGAGGAGTAAGAACAGGCTATGATAAAGTATTTGCTTTTGGCAGTGTGTCTGGCGGCTGTCTGTGGACTCATTGTCATTGTGCGTGACATGAATAGATTCGTCATCGTGCCCTACGAGGTGCGGTCTCGAAAAATAAAAAAGAAATACACCTTTGTGATGCTGTCTGATCTTCATAATCAGACATATGGAAGGGACAATGAAAAGCTGGTCAGAGCAATTCTGGACTGTCATCCGGATGCTGTGATCACAGCTGGAGATATGTATACCTCAAAGGCAGGAACAGGGTATGACAATGCACTGGCACTGCTTTCGGCACTGGCAAAGGAATGCCCGGTTTATCTGGCAAATGGCAATCATGAGCACAAAACCAGGGAATGTCCGGAGGAATTCGGCGATATGTATGAAAGCTACCTGCGTGAGCTGAAAAAATCTGGTCTGGAGCCTATAGTCAATGAACATGTGATCCTGCCAGAGGTCAATATCAACCTGTGCGGTTCTCAGATCAGCAGAGAATTTTTCCGGCATTTCAGAAAGAAAAAAATGCCTGCAGGCTATCTGAAAGAACTGGTGGGAGAACCAGACAGGGAACGCTTTCAGATACTGATCGCTCATAATCCCATTTATTTCCCGGAATACGCAGACTGGGGCGCTGATCTGGTGCTGTCAGGTCATGTGCATGGCGGGATCATCAGACTGCCCTTTTTGGGAGGGGTGGTTTCACCAGCGGCAACGCTGTTTCCTAAGTACGATGGTGGGCTGTTTCAGATAAAGGACAGCAGGATGATCCTGGGAAGAGGACTGGGAACGCATACGATTCCGGTGCGTATGTTTAATCCGGGAGAGGTAGTGTTGGTTACGCTGCTGCCAGAGGGGCAGTAAAGGAGAAAATATGGCAATTACGGTAAAGCTGCAGGTGTTTGAGGGACCACTGGATCTGCTTTTGCATCTGATCGATAAAAATAAGGTTGATATTTATGACATTCCGATCGTAGAGATCACAGAGCAGTATATGGAGTACATTCATCAGATGGAAACAGAGGATATGAATGTAATGAGTGAGTTTCTGGTAATGGCGGCAACGCTGCTGGATATCAAATGCCGGATGCTGCTGCCTAAGGAGGTCAATGAGGATGGAGAGGAAGAGGACCCCCGCGCAGAGCTGGTAGAGAAGCTGCTGGAATACAAAATGTATAAATATATGTCCTATGAGCTGAAGGACAGACAGCTGGATGCAGGACGCAACCTGTTTAAAAAGCCTACGCTTCCAAAAGAAATAGAGGAATACAGACCGCCGGTGGACTATGAGCAGCTGCTGGGGGATATGACGCTGAGCCGGCTGCATGGTATCTTTAAGGAAATGATGAAAAGACAGGTGGATCGCGTAGACCCCATCAGAAGCCAGTACGGAAAGATCGAAAAGGATGAGATCAATATGGAAGAAAAGTCTTCTTATATTGAAAGCTATATCCGGGAACATAAAAGCGTCAGCTTCCGTCAGCTGTTGGAAAAACAGAACAGCAAGATGGAAATGATAGTTACCTTTCTGGTGATTTTGGAGCTGATGAAGATCGGCAGGATACATATTGAGCAGGAGAAGATTTTTGGCGAGATCCTGATTTCCAGTATAGAGGCTGCATAAGAAAGAAGAGGTACATAAGTTGGAGAGACAAAAAGCGGAGGCAGTGATCGAAGCGATCCTGTTTACCATGGGAGAATCTGTAGAGGTTTCCAGATTGGCAGAGGTCATTGAAGAGGATGTAAAGACGACAAAAAAAATCTTACAGGAGATGAAGGAAAAGCTGGATCAGGAGGATCGGGGGATTTCGATCATTGAACTGGAGGACGCTTATCAGATGTGTACCAAAGGAGAAATGTACGAATATCTGCTGAAGATAGCAAAAACACCGAGAAAATATGTGCTGACGGATGCACTGCTGGAAACCTTGTCTATTATTGCCTACAAACAGCCGATCACCAGACTGGATGTGGAAAAGGTAAGGGGCGTGAACAGCGATCATGCGGTAAACAGACTGGTGGAGTTTGGACTTGTAAAAGAGGTGGGCAGACTGGACGCTCCGGGCAGACCCCTCTTGTTTGGGACGACAGAGGAATTTCTGCGCAGCTTTGGTGTGCGCTCCTTGGATGAGCTTCCTTCCTTAAATCCGGAGCAGATCGATGATTTCCGGCATCAGGCAGAAGAGGAGATCAGCTTAAAGGTGGACATCTGAGCAGACAATAGAAAATAGAGAATTACAAAAACACAGGAAAAGAAAGAAGAGGGTATGGTTATGAAACGTTCTGAGGTAAACAAATGTATCCGCTATATGGAAAAGCTGATTTCTGAGCATGGCTTTGAACTGCCGCCGTTCTGCAGCTGGACACCGGAGGAGTGGCAGGAGAAGAATCATGAATATGACGAGATCCGCGATAATATGCTGGGCTGGGATATTACAGATTATGGACTTGGAGACTGGGAAAAGGTAGGCTTTGCCCTGATCACCATCAGAAACGGCAATCAGAATAATCCCAAATACAAAAAGGTGTATGCGGAAAAGCTTCTGATGCTGAAAGAGGGACAACATTCTCCCATGCATTTTCATTGGAAAAAGAGTGAGGATATCATCAACCGTGGCGGCGGTACACTGATCATTCATGTCTATAATGACAGAGGCGATGGCACCTTTGATGATGAGGATGTGCTGGTCAATTCTGATGGACGCTCCTATTATGTGCCGGCAGGCACTGGCGTGGAGTTAAAGCCGGGAGAGAGCATTACGCTCTGGCCTCATCAATATCATGACTTTGATGTAAAGCCGGGAACAGGCGATGTATTGATCGGAGAGGTTTCCATGTGCAATGATGACAATACAGACAACCGTTTCTTTGAGGAAATGGGAAGATTCCCTACGATCGAGGAGGACGAGCCGCCCTATCGTCTGCTGTGCAATGAATACCCGCCGGCAAAATAAAAGTGTGAAATAAGCAGAGATAAACAGAATAAAACAGAACTGAAAGAGAACCAAGGCATACCTGGAATGAACGGGTATGCCTTTTTCATATACATTTGATAAGAAAAACGATGGACGGATAAAATGGGCAGGAAGAACAAAACAGGCGCAGAGGGTAAAAACAGCAGAAAGAACAAAATAGTCGCAGAGGAAAAAATAGTCTCAAAAAGAAAAAGGGGACGGATATTGACATTGGTCTTTGCAGTATTCATTTTAAGCGGACTAATGGTTGTGCCCGGGTATGGAAAAAATGCTTCTCAGGCGGAAAAAACAAAGCAGCGGACAGAAGCAGAAAAAGAACTGGATGCTTGTCTGAAGGCAAAGTCGGCAGTGCTGCTGGATATGGACAGTGGCAGGGTGCTGTATGAAAAAAATGGAGATCAGATCCTTCCAATGGCGAGCACAACCAAGATCATGACCTGCATACTGGCATTGGAGGAGGGAGAGCTGGAGGATGTGATAGAGGTCTCTGACTATGCGGCAGGACAGCCAAAGGTGCATCTGGGAATGGAGAAGGGGATGCAGTATCAGCTGCAGGATCTGCTGTATTCTCTTATGCTGGAGTCTCATAATGATTCAGCAGTGGCGATCGCAGAGTATATTGGAAGCAGAGCACTGAAGCTGCCGCAAAGTGCTCAGAGGACAAAGGAGCAGAGCAGGGAGGCTGTGAAAGTATTTTGCGATAATATGACAAAGAAAGCCAGAGAGCTTGGCTGTGAAAATACTATTTTTTTGACTCCCAATGGGCTGGATGCAGAAGCGGTAAATGAACTGGGGGAAAGGATCATTCATTCCACCACCGCGGCAGACCTTGCCAGAATCATGCGTTACTGTGTTACCCAGTCTGAGGAAAAGGAAAAATTTCTGGAGATCACAAGAACAGCTTCCTATTCCTTTGCGGATCAGGAGAAAAAAAGAAGCTATTCCTGCATTAACCACAATACGCTTTTGACTATGCTGGAGGGAGCACTGTCCGGGAAAACAGGATTTACCAGTCAGGCAGGATATTGCTATGTGGGCGCATTAAAAAAGGATGGAAAACAGTTTGCACTGGCACTGCTTGCCTGTGGCTGGCCGGGGCATAAGAGCTGGAAATGGCAGGACTGCAGGAAATTATTTTCTTACGGAATGAAAAATTATGAATACAGGGAGTTTAGCCCAAAACCTGTATTTCCTGAGATCATGGTAAAGGAGGGGGTGACAGAAAACGCAGATCCATGGAGTCAGGTAATGCTGCAGCCTCAAAGAAAACAGGAAAATACAAAACTGCGGATCTTGTCCAGCGCGGGAGAGGAGGTAAAGGCATATGTGGAAATGGAAAAAGTCTTAGAAGCCCCGGTAGCTGCCGGAACGGTGATAGGCAGTGTGTCCTACAGACTGGAGGATCAGATGGGCAGAGCATGGGAAATCGGTCAGGAACCTTTGTATGTAACAGAAAGTATCATGAGAAAAAATTATGCCTTTGTTTTTCGATATATATGGAAAAAATTTTTAATATAAAATGTTTTCTTTTTGAATTTTTTCTAAAATTTTGCCGTTTTTTAACTAGGCAGACCCATTCTTTTATGTTATACTAGCTAGGGTGTGGGAAGGGGAATACTATGCTTTCCCGCAAAATACGTTTTTTATTTATTACATATATAAAAATGGAGGGCTGAAAAATGAGTACTACTTCACAGGCGAGTCAAAGAATTGAAGCTTTGCTCGATGCAAACAGTTTCGTTGAAATCGGTGCCCGCATTACAGCGAGAGCAACAGATTTTAATCTGAAACAGACAGAAACTCCTGCAGACGGTGTAGTTACCGGCTACGGAGTGATTGATGGCAATCTTGTGTATGTATATAGCCAGGATGCTTCCGTTTTAAACGGCAGCGTGGGCGAGATGCATGCAAAGAAGATTGCAAACCTCTATGATCTGGCTTTAAAGACAGGCGCACCAGTTATCGGACTGATCGAGTCTGCCGGACTTAGATTACAGGAAGCAACCGATGCATTAAACGGCTTCGGTGAGATCTACAAGAAACAGGTTATGGCAAGTGGTGTGATCCCGCAGATCACAGCTGTTTTTGGTTCCTGCGGCGGCGGTCTTGCTTTGATCCCTACCTTAACAGACTTCACATTCATGGAAGAAAAGAATGCAAAGCTTTTTGTAAATGCACCGAATGCACTGGATGGAAACACAACAGAAAAATGTGATTCCGCTTCTGCAGCATTCCAGAGTCAGGAAGCAGGCATTGTTGATGTGGTAGCAGACGAAGCAGCTATTCTCGGAAAGATCCGTGCACTTGTTTCCATGCTTCCGGCAAACAATGAAGATGACGGCGCTTTTGCAGAGTGCACAGACGATCTGAACAGAGCATGTGCAGATCTTGCAAACTGCGCAGGCGATACAGCCATTGCACTTGCTACGATTTCTGATGGCAATGTATTCTTTGAAGTAAAAGAAAACTATGCAAAGGAAATGGTAACAGGTTTTATCAAATTAAATGGCATGACAGTTGGTGCTGTTGCAAACAGAACTGAGGTTTATGATGCAGACGGCAAGGTAACAGATAAATTTGACGCTGTTCTGACAAAGAAGGGCTGCGAGAAAGCAGCAGATTTCATCAATTTCTGCGATGCTTTTGAAATCCCTGTATTATCCTTAACAAATGTAAAGGGCTATGAAGCAACCCTGTGCTCTGAAAAAGGCATTGCAAAGGCAGCTGCTAAGCTGACTGCAGCATTTGCAGGAGCAACTGTTCCGAAGGTAAATGTGATCATCGGAAAAGCATATGGAAGCGCTTATGTGGCAATGAACTCCAAGGCGATCGGCGCAGACATTACCATTGCTTGGCCGGATGCACAGATCGGTATGATGGACGCAAAAATGGCTGCTAAGATCATCTGTGACGGACAGGGCGCAGATGCTGTTAATGCCTGCGCAGCAGAATATGAGAAACTGCAGACAAGCGTAGAAAGTGCAGCAAGAAGAGGATATGTGGATGAGATCGTAGAAGCAGCAGATACAAGAAAATACATTATTGGTGCTTTCGAGATGCTGTTTACAAAGAGAGAAGATCGTCCGGCTAAGAAGCATGGAACAGTTTAATTAAGAAAGGATGATACTTAATATGAAAAAAATGTTATTAGTATTAGGTATGATTACTTGTATCTTTGGCCTTAGTGCCTGCGGTTCCAGTGCGGAAGAGGTGGTAAATGCAAAGATCACAGAGGAAGAAGCGATCATGTATGCTGACCAGCTCGTAGAAAGTATCAATACAGTGGTACTTCAGGGCATGGAAGCACAATATGAGTCGGACGCTGTGATCACAGCAGCACTTGAGAGCTGGAAAGCCGCTCAGGAAGATATGGGTAGTTATCAGGCTATCTTGGATCACGAGGTTGATATTACAGAAAAGGATTCTGTGATCAATGTAGTGGTTGATGGTACTATCAGAGATGCCAAGGTAGAGATTATTTTAGATAAGGATCTGAACTTAACGGCTATTACAACAAACGTACAGTATAGTCTTGGCGAATCAATGCAGAAAGCAACACTGAATACGATCATCGGTATGGGTACCGTATTTGTCGTACTGATCCTGCTTGCCTGCATCATTCAGGCATTTGTATTGATCGCTAAGGTTCAGGAAAAGTTTGCAAAGAAACCAGAAGAAACAAAAAAAGAAGCAGTGGACAATACCATTGCGCAGATCATTGAAACAGAAGAACTGACAGATGATCTGGAACTTGTTGCCGTGATTGCAGCAGCAGTCGCAGCCAGCGAAGGCGCAGCTTCCACAGACGGTTTTGTGGTAAGAAGCATTCGCAGAGCAAATACAAAAAAATGGCGTAATGCTTAATTAACAGGAGGAAATGGAAATGAAAAATTATACAATTACCGTAAATGGCAACGTATATGATGTTGTAGTAGAAGAAGGCGCTTCCACAGGCGCACCTGTAGTTGCAGCAGCACCTGTTGCAGCACCTAAGGCAGCTCCCAAGGCAGCACCTGCAGCACCTAAGGCAGCTGGAAGCATTAAAGTAGAAGCTGGAGCAGCTGGTAAAGTATTTAAGATAGAAGCAAGCGTAGGACAGGCATTAAAGGCTGGTGATCCTGTTATTATTCTGGAAGCTATGAAGATGGAAATTCCGGTTGTTGCTCCGCAGGACGGTACAGTAGCAAGCATCAATGTAGCAGTAGGTGACCCTGTAGAAGCAGGTGCGCTGCTTGCAACATTAAACTAATTACTGTCGCTTAAAGCGAACGACAACAGGAGGTCGATAAAATGTCTTATATAGCAACAACTTTAGACAATCTGGTGCATCAGACGGCATTTTTCAACTTGACTGTTGGAAACTACGTTATGATTGTAGTAGCTTGTATCTTTCTTTATCTTGCTATTGCAAAAGGATTTGAACCGCTCCTTTTGGTTCCGATAGCATTTGGTATGCTGTTAGTTAATATCTATCCGGATATTATGCTGCATGTCGAAGATTCTCCCAATGGAGTAGGCGGTTTACTGTATTATTTCTATTTACTTGATGAATGGGCGATCATGCCGTCCCTGATCTTCATGGGTGTAGGTGCGATGACTGACTTTGGCCCGCTGATCGCAAACCCAAAGAGCTTCCTTTTAGGAGCTGCTGCACAGTTCGGTATTTTCGCAGCATATTTCGGAGCGATCGCACTGGGCTTCAACGACAAAGCCGCAGCTGCAATTTCCATCATCGGTGGTGCAGATGGTCCGACTTCTATCTTCCTTGCAGGTAAGCTTGGACAGACAGCGCTGCTTGGACCGATCGCAGTAGCAGCATATTCTTATATGTCACTGGTGACGATCATTCAGCCGCCGGTTATGAAGCTTCTGACAACCGAAGAAGAACGTAAGATCAAGATGGGTCAGCTTCGTCCAGTTTCCAAGCTGGAGAAGATTTTATTCCCGGTCGTTATTACCATTGTTGTTAGTATGATTCTTCCTACAACAGCTCCTCTTGTTGGTATGCTCATGCTGGGCAACCTCTTCCGTGAGTCCGGCGTAGTAAGACAGCTGACAGATACTGCATCCAATGCACTGATGTATATCGTAGTTATCCTGCTGGGTACTTCCGTAGGTGCTACCACAAGTGCAGAAGCATTCCTGAACTGGGATACCATCTGCATCGTTATTCTGGGTCTGATCGCATTTGTATTTGGTACAGCTGCAGGTGTACTCTTTGGTAAGCTGATGTGCAAGGCATCCGGCGGAAAGATCAATCCTCTGATCGGTTCTGCTGGTGTATCCGCAGTTCCTATGGCAGCCAGAGTATCCCAGAAGGTTGGTGCAGAAGCAGATCCTACAAACTTCCTGCTCATGCATGCAATGGGACCTAACGTAGCAGGTGTTATCGGTACTGCAGTAGCAGCCGGAACATTTATGGCTGTATTCGGAGTATTCTAAGATTACAGAATAGGCAGTTCAGCTGTGAATTGCTTTCAAATCATACAGGAGGAAATATTAAAATGGCAGAAAAGAAACCAATTAAAATAATGGAAACCGTTTTACGCGATGCTCATCAGTCTCTGATCGCAACAA
>CAYMEZ010000030.1:0-10311 GCA_964389835.1 uncultured Lachnospiraceae bacterium
GATGCCACAAAGAAAATAAAGCTTTCCAGCTATGCCAGCAAATGTATTGAAAATGCTATCCTCTCACAGATGGGTTTATGGTTCTAAACCAGTACCCCAAAAGAGAAAAGACCCCAAAGGGCGTATTGCGGCACAGGTTTCTGTTGTAAGGTAGACAGGGACAAAGCAGATTTGACAATTACACTTCCATGAAACTGAAAGAAGAAAAAGCCGCCCTGGATGCTACCGATACCATCGGTATCTCTCCAAAGACGGTAAAAGTCGAAAGGCTACCTATTATGACCACATTCACACGTTGTTCTCTCTGTATCAGCTTTCAGAAGCAGAAACAGATATTATGAGAAACCTTGCGCTGGCTCCGTTGTCTGGAGTTCAAAACAGATTGTTTGCGAACTTTACTATGGGAGAAATCAGTAATATCCTTTGTGGAATTAAAGTACATTGCCATAGCTGTATGCTCCATTGCAATACTTATGGATAGATGCGGAAGATTCGTTAGAACTATGGTAAATAATTTTTGCGTCAAAGAAAGCACCAAATGATTTGCAGCGTCATTTGGTGCTTGTTCTATAGATTTCGTCCCTGATACTGTATTGTTACAACATAAACTGTTTTGCGTGGCTCATCAATGCGAAAAATGGCAATATAGTTATCAATCAGTAACTGTCGGTAGCCCTTTCCGGCATACCTGCCCTCGTTTCGTTCTTGGTGGGATTGTGGAAAGGTATCTAGGCTTAAAACTGCTTTCTTAATTCGGTCAACTTGTTCCTTGGCATTTTCAGGAGCCAATTTCTCATTTGCGATATATATTCGTAAATGTGGTCTGATTCACGGATTGCTCTAGGGTTGACTTTTACCTTGTATTTATCCAAAATGTTTTTTCTCCAATTCTGCAAAAACTATTTCTGCATCGACTGCTTCTGCGCCGTTAGCAATTTCCTGCTCAGACTCGAAGATTGCTTGGTCGATGCGATTCATTCTTGCGAATTTATCATATAGTTCACTGCTCATAACAACCAAGTCGCTATATCCGTTTTTGGTAATAAAAATAGGCTCCTGTTCCTTGTGTGCGATATTGGAAATCTCGGTTGTATTGCGTAAATCTTTAATAGGCATAATAAGCGGCATGATATTCACTCCTTTCTTGACATAATTATAGCATAATTATGTCTGGATAGCAATAAAAATATGCGAACTATTCTGGTGATTTCATAAATAAGAGCGGCTGATATATTGATTATTGAAGTTTATCCGGATATAATGGAATAGAAAAATGCAACATGTTGCAAAAATCTTTCGCAAGGAGGTTTTAATATGGAGATCCGCAGAGATTTTTATTTGGACAAGTTGATAAAAAGAAAAAGCAATGGACTGATTAAGGTAATTACCGGTATTCGTCGATGTGGCAAATCTTATTTATTGAATAATCTGTTTTATCATCACCTACTGGAAAGCGGAGTGGATGCTGACCACATCATTCGCTTTGCCTTTGACTCAGCAGATGATCTTTTTCTGATCGGCGAAAGTCTGATCCAGATTGAAAAGGAAAAACGTGGAGTTGACCCTGAAAAATTCATGGCTTATATCCGTTCCAAAGTTGTAGGTGAAGGAATGTATTATCTGTTGCTTGATGAAATTCAGATGTTGGACTGCTTTGAAGCTGTTTTGAATGGCTATCTGCGCAAGGATAATATGGATGTATTTGTGACTGGAAGTAACGCAAAGCTACTGTCCAAAGATATTGCTACTGAGTTTGCCGGTCGTGGTGATGAGGTTCCTATGTATCCCCTGAGCTTTGCTGAGTTTATGACCATTTACAACGGTGATAAGTACATGGGATTATCTGAATATATGCTATATGGTGGTATCCCTCTGGTTGTTCTTCGGGAGGGAGCAAACGATAAGGTAGTTGCATTACAGAATCTGTTCAATGAAATTTATCTTCGTGATATTACTAAACGCAACCGAGTAAAGAATATTGGAGAATTGGAAGATCTGTTGAATATTCTTTCTTCTGCCATTGGTTCGCTTACCAATCCGGAAAAATTGAAAAATACGTTCAAGACGGTAAAGAAATCCAGAATCACTTCTGCTACCATTAAGAAATATTTAGATTATTTTGAGGATTCTTTCTTAATCGAGTCTGCACAAAGATATGATATTAAAGGAAGGGCTTATATTGAGACACCAAAAAAATATTATTTTTCTGACCTTGGACTTCGCAATGCCAGAATCAATTTCCGTCAGTTTGAGCAGACCCATTCTATGGAGAATGTAATTTATAATGAACTTCGTATGCGTGGTTACAGTGTGGATGTAGGTGTAATACCGATTGCAGAGCGAAATCAGGAAGGTAAGGTTATCCGTAAACAACTTGAAGTTGATTTTGTATGCAATCTTGGTTCGTCCAGATACTATATTCAATCTGCATACTCATTGCCAGATGAAGTGAAACGCACGCAGGAAATCAGACCGTTCAGGAAAATTGATGATTCTTTCAAGAAAATCGTTGTTACCAAAGACATCGTTCAGCCACATTATGATGACTATGGTATTTTGACTGTGAACATTTATGACTTTCTCCTTGATCCGAAAATTCTTGAACAATAAGCAATGTAAACTCATGTTACGGAGATGTAAAGCTGATGTGGTGGAATTACATGGTAGTGTTAAGTACAATGAAATCACAAAAGCAAAGGAGAGGTTTTCAAATGAAGCTATCAGATAAGATTATTGGATTAAGGAAATCTAATGGAATGTCACAGGAAGATTTGGCTGAAAAGCTGAATGTATCACGACAAGCTATTTCTCGTTGGGAATCAGGTACTGCGATGCCTGATTCAAGCAACATTCGTCAACTCAGTAAGCTGTTCGATGTTACCACGGATTACTTACTGAATGATGATTACCAGAGCGACAATGACCTGCCCAAAGTAAAAGAAGTACAAAATGATAATCTTGGACAGATTATGATCTATCTGGTAACCCTCGAAGTCATGATGCTTTTGATACAGTTTATGACAACGGTTATTTTGCAAAATGTATTTTTAGGCTTTTTGAGTTTTATTCCATTTGTTGCATCTATTGGTGGTTTTGAATATGCTTATCAAAAGAAAGCAACCAGCGCAACAGAAAAAACAAAGAATTTCCGCAGAAAGTTTTATAAGATTTCTGCGTGGCTGGGTCTGTATTTTCCCGTTAGATTTATCGTAAACATCGCCGCAAGGTTCTATCCTCGTCCATATTATACTTTGGCATTAGAGGTTATTATTGTAGTGGTTTATATTGCTGTGGCAACTTGTACTAACCTTTCAATAGACAAAAGCTATCACGCTCAATGTGTTTTATACCCTTTTTCAGTAGAATGAAATCCCATAAGTCCAAGTTCACAGGAAAAGGCGAAAGTATCGGCAATCAGGTAGAACTCACAGATGGTTTTTGGGATTTTACGAATCGTTTTTTTACTGTTTTCCTCTTTTATAGACCAGATCAGCTCATCTAGCAGCTGGGTCTTTTGTCTGACTGGGCAGTCCAGCTGCTGGATGTATTGCAGGAGGGAGTCTGCCAGGATGTCACTGATCTGCTCTGATAGAGCCTGCATGGTATTTGGAGCTTCTGGGTAATGGATAACGAGATGGATCTGGGCACTCTTTTTTGCGATAGGACACACCTCCCCGGTAATCCAATTTATGAGAGGGAGCTTGTCTGTTATGTTGCTTTTTTAAAATTTTTATGTTACACTTCCTAGGTACAAATTCATAGTAAAACAGATAGACACGATACAAGAAGTGCATTTCATGCAAGCTGATACGAAACAGAATGCTGTGGCTTCCTTGTATCGTTTTTTGCGTGCATACAAAGGCTGCCGGCATCTGCTTCCTAAGGGTAAGGCTTCCTTACAGATGCCAGCTATCTTGGCTCTTATGGAAATGCGGCAAATACAGTTGTATTTCCGCTGACAGTTCTGGCACTGGGTGTGGCAGTTATGATCGGAGATGGCTGCTGTGCCTTTGTCAGCATTGCTCTGGGCAGCGGCAAAAAGGAGGATGCCCACCGCAGCGTGGGCAATGCGGTCATTCTCTGCCTGCTCAGTGCACTGGTGCTTCCGTATTTATCTGTGCATGATGGTGCTTGCTACAGTAAATAAGGGTACTTTTATTTATCTGCAGGCTCTTGGAAAAGCAGCTGCCTCTACCATTGTTTCTCTTACCAGAGAGATTATTTTTGGTGTATTTCTTCCGGTCATCCTGCCAGCTTTTATGGGATTGGACGGGCTGCTCTGGTCGTTTCCGGCAGCAGATCTGCTGACCTTCCTCATCGCTCTTTTCTTCATCCGCCAGGTCTATGTAAGGGACGCTAGGGTAAAGTTTTTGTAGGAAAATAAAAAATAGAAAGCACCTGCTTCCTGTGTTAGGATTTAAGGTAACGAAACCAACAATCCAAGGAGGGTGCTTTCATGATTAACAGTATACAACATTTTCAGGAAAAAGGGGTAAAGAATTTAACAGAAATATTTAGCCATTACACAGATGACCTTACCAGGTTTGCAGAAATGGTTTATGGTGTCACAAAAGAAGTAACAAGACTGGGACTTTCCATGATTGAAGAAGAACTGGAAAGCTATGATGAGCTTTTGCGTAAGCGCCAGGATTTGCGTAAGGGATGGTATATCGAGAGGTGTGATGAAACGAAGCTTCTGACCAGTCTGGGAGAAATTTGTTATAGCAGGACATATTTTCATAATAAGGAAACGGGAGAATTGTTTTGCTACTATAAAGGGTGGGGAATGAAGAAGAAAAACGGACAAGGGAAGAAGCCTGTTATACCATTATGATTCAGCAAAAGTGGGAATGCACTGTTAGAAAAAACATATGCAACCCATTATGTGAAAAAGGAATTTTTCTCAAAAAAGGAAGAAAAAACTTTTGTGAAGAAACAGAAAAATTCACAGATTGATAATTACGATTGACGCATTCAGGTTTTATGGTATAATTTAATTAAAGTCCGTAAAAAATAGAAAAATACGGATTTTAATTAAAAGAGGTGATTGGATGATATACACATACAAAGAATGTATAGAAAAATACAAAACCAATTATGAAATTAGGAAACTTCTTGCAAATGGTTCTTTAGTAAGAGTTCGCAGGGGCGTATATTCTGACAATGACCATGAAGCGGAGCTTGCGATAATAAGTAAGGCACACCCGGAAGCTGTGTTTACACTGAATAGTGCCTTTTATTATCATGGGCTTACAGATACAATTCCAAGAACTTATTATCTGCTCACGGATAAGAATTATACCAAAATTAAAGACAAAAGGATTACTCAGTTCTTTGATAATAACGACAGTCTTGAAATTGGTGTTGAGATAAAGGTTCATAATGGTACGGAAATCCGTATTTTTAACCGGGAACGTATGATTGTTGAATTAATCCGCAATAAAAGTAAGTTTTCGTTTGATTATTACAAGGAAATCATAGCTAATTATAGAAAACTGATTTATGAGTTAGATATACAGGCAGTTCAGGAATATGCGTGCCAGCTTCCAAAAACAAGGCTTGTATTAGATACGTTACAACTGGAGGTGTTTTAGATGAATTTATCTGATATGGTTAGAAAAATGCAGGAATTAGGGTATGAAACGGATGATGCAGAAGCAAGAGTTTGTCAGGATATTGTTTTGAAGGCGATATCAAAAAGTACCTTATCCAGAAATGTAACGATTAAAGGTGGAGTCGTTATGAGAAGCATAACGAATAATATCCGTAGGGCAACACAGGATATGGATATAGATTTTATCCGATATTCCCTTTCAGATGAGTCTGTCGATAATTTTGTTGCAAAACTGAATTGTATTGAAGGTATAACAATAACAAGAGTCGGGAGAATTGAAGAGTTAAGTCAACAGGATTATAAAGGAAAACGAGTAAATGTGCATATTAAAGATACTCATGGAAATCTGATAGAAAGCAAGATTGACCTGGGTGTACATAAGCACATGGAAATTGACCAGGAAGAGTATTGTTTCGATATTGCTTTTGATGATGAGGGTGCGTCACTTCTTATAAATACCAGAGAGCAGATGTTTGCAGAGAAGCTACGTTCACTCCTGAAGTTTGGTACTTTTAGCACTCGCTATAAAGATGTTTATGATATGTACTATCAGTGCGGCAGGATGAAAGAACAAAAGCTGATTGATTGCTTGCATACATTCATTTTTGATGATTCGGGAATGCGTGAAAATGATATGTCAGCTATCCTTAAAAGATTAAAATTTGTATTTCGTGATAAGATATATAAGGACAGAGTAGATAAAAGCGATAAGAGGTGGTTAGATACCGAGATTGACGAAGTATTTGATGGTATAGTGGAATATCTGAATAATTTTAAATAAAATCCGTAAAAACATAAAAAATACGGAAGATATTTAAAAAATAACATTTGAATAATGAACGATCTTACATAGCCGTTAAGGAGTGTTTTTGCTCCTAGCGGCTTATTTTTTGCAAAGTGATATGGAACTGGTGAAATGTTATTGTGACAGATGGTTTTTTGGATTTTACGAATCGTTTTTTTTACTGTTTTCCTCTTTTATAGACCAGATCAGCTCATCTAGCAGCTGGGTCTTTTGTCTGACTGGGCAGTCCAGCTGCTGGATGTATTGCAGGAGGGAGTCTGCCAGGATGTCACTGATCTGCTCTGATAGAGCCTGCATGGTATTTGGAGCTTCTGGGTAATGGATAACGAGATGGATCTGGGCACTCTTTTTTGCGATAGGACACACCTCCCCGGTAATCCAATTTATGAGAGGGAGCTTGTCTGTTATGTTGCTTTTTTAAAATTTTTATGTTACACTTCCTAGGTACAAATTCATAGTAAAACAGATAGACACGATACAAGAAGTGCATTTCATGCAAGCTGATACGAAACAGAATGCTGTGGCTTCCTTGTATCGTTTTTTGTGTGCATACAAAGGCTGCCGGCATCTGCTTCTTAAGGGTAAGGCTTCCTTACAGATGCCTGCTTCTTGACTGAAGGTGTCTGAAACAGGAGGTAAATTTCATGGAAGAAAAATCAAATGCTTTTCTGGAAACGGAAAAGCTCGGAAAGCTGATGGGCAGGTTTGCTATTCCCTGCGTGATCTCACTGGTGGTGGGTGCTCTTTATAACATTGTTGACCAGATATTTATAGCCAATGCCAGCTATCTTGGCTCTTATGGAAATGCGGCAAATACAGTTGTATTTCCGCTGACAGTTCTGGCACTGGGTGTGGCAGTTATGATCGGAGATGGCTGCTGTGCCTTTGTCAGCATTGCTCTGGGCAGCGGCAAAAAGGAGGATGCCCACCGCAGCGTGGGCAATGCGGTCATTCTCTGCCTGCTCAGTGCACTGGTGCTGACTACAGTTTATCTGCTGCTTCAGGAGCCGGTGCTGAGTCTTTTTGGTGGCAGAGTCAATCCGGAAACCTTTGAGCTGTCCAAGGAATATTTTTTCTGGATCACACTGGGAATCCCCTTTTATATGTTCGGTCAGGCGATGAATCCTGTGATCCGCAGTGATGGAAGCCCTAAATTCGCTATGGTGGCAACCTTATCAGGGGCAGTGGCAAATGTGATCCTGGATCCTATTTTTATTTTTGGCTTTCACTGGGGCATGATGGGAGCTGCAGTGGCGACTGTGATCGGACAGATTCTGACCGCCTTGCTTTCTCTCTGGTATCTGTGTCATATGAAAGCAGTGCACCTTGAAAAAAGCAGCTTCAGACTTGAAAAAAGGGTAATTACCCGTTTTTTGTCACTGGGAATGACAAGCCTGCTGGCACAGGTCTCGCTTGTGATCTCTATGGCGGCTGTCCAGAATACCTGTATGAAATATGGGGCGCAGGATCCGGTTTTTGGTCAGCAGGAGTATGCCCAGATCCCTCTGGCGGTTTTGGGGATCGTTATGAAATTTTTCCAGATCGCCATTTCTATTGCTATCGGGATCGCTGCTGGCTGTATTCCGGTTGTAGGCTATAATATTGGAGCAGGTCGTAAGGACAGAACCAGAAAACTCTTTACCTATCTGCTGCTGGCAGAAGCAGTGGTAGGCGGAGTGGCACTGCTTATTGTGGAATGTTTTCCCTTGCAGATCGCTAATCTTTTCGGCGCAGCAAATGAGAGCGCGTATTATACTGCCTTTGCCATCAGGTGCTTCCGTATTTATCTGTGCATGATGGTGCTTGCTACAGTAAATAAGGGTACTTTTATTTATCTGCAGGCTCTTGGAAAAGCAGCTGCCTCTACCATTGTTTCTCTTACCAGAGAGATTATTTTTGGTGTATTTCTTCCGGTCATCCTGCCAGCTTTTATGGGATTGGACGGGCTGCTCTGGTCGTTTCCGGCAGCAGATCTGCTGACCTTCCTCATCGCTCTTTTCTTCATCCGCCAGGTCTATGTAAGGGACTGATCCGGTTTACTTTGCAGGTGGGCTATGGTACAATAGCACAAAACACATTGTGTATTGACTCAAGGAGGTTTGTAAGCTGCAGAGAGCGAAGGAAACCATAGCCATTTACTCCCGAAAATCCAGATTTACAGGAAAGGGGGAGAGCATCGGCAATCAGGTGGAGCTATGCAGAGAGTACATCCGCCTTCATTATGGAGATGGAGCACTTGAGCACATAGTAATATACGAGGATGAAGGATTTTCCGGTGGAGATTTAAACCGTCCGGATTTCCAGAAAATGATGGATACTGCCAGAAAACAGGGATTTAAGGCGATCGTTGTGTACCGGCTTGACCGTATCAGCCGCAATATCAGTGATTTTGCCGGACTGATCCAGGAGCTGGCAAGGCTGGACACTGATTTTGTTTCGGTCAAGGAACAGTTTGATACTGCGACCCCCATGGGACGCGCCATGATGTACATTGCTTCCGTTTTTTCCCAGCTGGAGAGGGAAACCATTGCAGAACGTATCCGGGACAACATGCGTGAGCTTGCAAAAACAGGACGCTGGCTGGGCGGAACAACACCCACCGGCTTTTCTTCTGAGGCAGTAAAAAGCGTCAGCATAGACGGAAAAACAAAAAAGGTATGCAGACTGCGGCTGATCCCGGAGGAAGCGGCGGTTGTCCGTCTGATCTATGAACTGTATCAGGAATATGACTCGCTGGCAAATACAGAGGCGGAGCTGATAAAGAGGGGGATCAGAACCAAAAACGGCAGATATTTTACCCGGTTTTCCATCAAAGCCATTTTACAGAATCCGGTTTATCTGGTGGCTGACCGTTATGCCTATGATTATTTCAGAAGTGTTGGTACAGAGCTTTTTTCAGACAGAAAGGAATTTGACGGGGTACATGGAATCATGGCATATAACCGTACCAGTCAGGAAAAGGGGAAAACCACGGAATTTTTACCTCCAAGCGAATGGATCGTATCTGTGGGACAGCATCCGGGGCTTATTCCGGGCAGAACCTGGACTGGGGTTATGGCAGCTCTGGAGAAAAATAAAAATAAGACTTATAGGAAAGCACGTACCAATGAAGCACTGCTGACGGGAGTGCTTTATTGCAGCTGTGGCAGCCGGATGTACCCTAAGCTGGGCAAGTGCAGGACAGCAGAGGGAAAGCAGGTTTATTCCTATGTGTGCAAAATGAAGGAGCACAGCCGGAAAAGTCTTTGTAATGGAAAAAATGTGAATGGAAACCAGCTGGATGAATGGATCCTTGACCAGCTCAGCAGGCTGAAGGAGGATCGGGTGCGCCTGCTGCGGCAGCTGGAGGAAGGGCGTGCAGACTATGAAAAAGCTCTGTTGGAGGATGGAAAACAATCCAGGGAGCTGCAAAAGAAAAAGGCTGGGCTGGAAAAGAAAATAAAAGGTCTGGTAGATTCTCTGGCAGAGCTGGAAGAGGAAGCTGCCAGAAAATGTGTGGTAGAGCGTATTTCCCAGCTGAATCAGGAATGGGATGTGTTAGATGCCCATATCTGTGAAAGGAGAAGACAGGAGGCTGCGCAGGAGCTTGGAGGTAGCTTGACTGATAGCAGGGAATGGCTGTTTTCCCTGCGAAAGGGCGGCATTTTGGAAATGTCTCTTTTACAGAAACGCTGTGCTGTTCAGAGACTTTTGCAAAAGGTGGTCTGGGATGGAACAACTGCCCACGTGATACTATATGGCGCAGAAGCAGATAAGACCTGCTCCGCTTCTTCCGGGAATGAGAGATTTCCGGATACAGCCATGGATCATACAAAAACCCATAAAAGAGAGGATAGCAAATGAGCTTTTGATGATGGTCCGGGGGAGAAAGAAGAAATCAAAAGAGGTTTCC
>CAYMEZ010000031.1:0-8574 GCA_964389835.1 uncultured Lachnospiraceae bacterium
AGGTTAAGGTTATCAAGGTTGTTCGTGAAGCAACAGGTCTTGGTCTGAAAGAAGCAAAAGACTTAGTTGATTCCGCTCCTAAGGTACTGAAAGAGGGCGCATCCAAAGAAGAAGCTGATGATATCAAGACTAAATTAGAGGCTGAAGGTGCAAAAGTTACTCTGAAATAATTGCACATTTGAGTAAAAAGACAGATAGGGAAACGGAAAAGCATGTATTTTTTGAGAAGAATTGCTTTTCCGTTTTTTTTGTGGTACATTGGTAGCATAGGATGCGGAGGTTTGGTACAAATGAAAATGCAGGAAACCGGAAAAGAATATATCCTGATGGTAGGAGAATCACAGGGCTATCTTATGATGTCGGTAAAGGAGAAGCTGGGAGATGCGGGCTTTGAGGTAGAGATCGCGTCAGAGATCAGTGAAATAGACAAGCTGGGCAGCAGGGTGCTTGCTGTTTTGATTTATGTGGATGATGTGATCGCAAAGAATCAGCAGCTTTTGATCTATCTGAAGGATAAGATCGCGGAGCAGGATGTCCCCACCTTTGTATTTGGAAACTCTGAGGATCTGGTTGATGTGAAAAAGCTGATCCTTCCTCATTTGATCCAGGGGGAATATGTGCGTCCTATCAACGTAAAGGAAATGGCAGATGAGATCAAGGATTATCTGGATAATCATGACGCCAAAAAGAAAAAGAAGATTCTCGTGGTAGATGACTCAGGAGTCATGCTGCACAGCATTAAAGGCTGGCTGGGCAGGGATTATCAGGTAACACTGGCAAATTCCGGACTGTCAGCAATTAAATATATGATATTGAACCGACCAGATCTGATCCTGCTGGATTATGAAATGCCTGTCTGTGATGGCAGACAGACGCTGGAAATGATCCGCTCGGAAACAGAGGTCGCAGACATTCCGGTAATCTTTCTGACCGGTAAGGGCGACAAGGAAAGCATTATGAAGGTTATGGCATTAAAGCCCGAGGGCTATCTGTTAAAGAGCATGAAGCCGATCGAGATTAAAAAGTATATTGACGACTTTTTTGAAAAAAAGAAAGCAAATGTGAAATTCCATTAAAGGATGGAAGCAGGACAGTACTACAGACTGGTAAAGGTGGCAGATGATAAGATGAAAGAAAAACTGAAACCATATTTTGATCCGAATCTTCCGATACAGCTGCTGATTTTTAACTGGATCACCATGGCAGGAATTGGAGCCGGGTTTGTTTCGGGCAGTTTTATTCTGTTTGTGCGCCGGTCGCTTCCGGGAACGGGGGCGGCATTGTTTATTGCTATGCTCCTGGTGGGCTGCCTTTATGCAGCCAACCATCATAGTATGCTGCGGCAGGCATCTTATTGTGTCTGCCTTCTTATTATGGTCATAGTGTTCCCGGGATTATATATTCTGATCGGCGGCATACACAGCGGCATGACTATCTGGTTTGGCATGGGGATCGTTATAACATTTCTGATTCTCAAGGGAAGAGCTCTTTGCGTTTTTCTGGCAGTTGAGGCAGTCGTTTACAGTGGGATCATCTGGTGTTCATGGAAGGGGCTGTTTAGCACCTATGAATCCGGCGCGGATGCGATCACTTACTTAGGCATCTGGCAGACGATCCTGGTATCCGGCATCAGTGTGGGTATGGTAGTTAAGTTCCAGGTCGCTGCGTATCAGCGGGAGCTGGAAAAAAATGAAGAGCAAAGGATCCATATGGAGGTGCTGAAGGTTGAGGCAGAAAAGGCAAGCATCGCCAAGGGAGATTTCCTTGCTAATATGTCCCATGAGATCAGGACACCGTTAAATGCCATTATCGGACTTTCCAGAATCGCACTGCGTGAAGAAATGCAGGATTCTGTAAGGGGCAATATCGAAGATATTCTGAACTCCAGCAACAACCTGCTTGCCATCATCAATGACATTCTTGATTTTTCCAAGATCGAATCCGGCAAGCTGGAGATCGTGCATGCAAAATACCAGCTGTCATCGCTGATCTATGATGTATCTACCGTCATCCGTTTCAGGATTACTGACAAGCCCATAGAATTTAAGGTTGAAATAGATGATACCATTCCAAATACACTGTACGGAGACGAAGTCCGTATCAAGCAGATTTTAACAAACATTCTGGGAAATGCAGCCAAATTTACGAAAAAGGGTGAAATTGCATTAAAGATGGGCTGGAAGCGTCTGGGCGGTATTGCGATCTTGCACATTGCTATTTCAGACACGGGACAGGGAATCCGTCAGGAAAATCTGGATCAGATCTTTAAACGCTTTAAGCGTGTAGAAATGCAGGAAAACAGGCAGATCGAGGGCACTGGTCTGGGACTTAGCATTACCAAGGGCTTGCTTGACAGGATGGGCGGTACGATTTCTGTAGAAAGCACCTACGGAAAAGGCAGTACCTTCCGTGTGACGATCCCCCAGAAGATCATTGATGAGAAGCCGGTATACGGCGAGGTCAAAACCCAGCAGAAAAATGAAAGCGGCAAAAAGAAGTACTTTGACTCAGGGATCGTATTTCCGGGTGCAAAGGTGCTGGTAGTAGATGATAGTGTGATGAACCTGAAGGTGTGCAGGGGCTTGCTGGCACCCTATAAGATGAGCGTGGAATGTGTTGGCGGAGCAAGAGAATGTCTGGAAAAGGTAGCAAAAAACAGATATGATCTGATCCTGCTGGATCATATGATGCCGGAGATGGACGGTGTAGAAACCCTTTGGCGTATGCGTGAGGATCCGGATTTTGACACACCGGTCATCGCGCTGACAGCAAATGCAGTAAATGGTGCAAAGAAATCCTATCTGGACTGGGGCTTTATGGATTATCTGTCCAAGCCTATGCATTTAGAGGAGCTGGAGGTATGCCTGAAAAAATACCTTGGTGAGTTCATGCAGAAGCAGTCGTCAGAGGCAAAGCAGGGAGCTGACCTGTCAGAAGGAAGTGGGGCAGGCTGGACGGAACGGGAAAAAGCCAAGGCGATGCAGTCTGAGATCGTACCGGATCTGGAAGCAGCAGAGAAAAAAGAAGCTCAGGAAGAGATACTTGTGCCGGATGCCAATGTGTTCAATATAGAACAGGGTATGGAGTACGCAGTAGGAAATGAAGAGTTTTATGTAGAAACGCTTCAGATTTATCTGGATGAAACAGAAGAGAGCAAGATGATGCTCCGTGAATATCTGGAGACAGAAAACATGGGAGATTATAAAGTCATCGTACATGCCTTGAAGAGTAATTCCAGACTGGTAGGAGCAGTGGCGACCAGCGAGCTGGCGCTGCAGCTGGAGGAGGCCAGCCGTGACGGTGAGGTGGAATTTGTAAAAGCCCATCATGAAGAGCTGCTGGAACGCCTTGAACTGGCAAAGAAATATATCCGTCAGTATTTAAAGGAGCATGCATAAGAAAATGTGCAGGATAACATACATAAAAGGATAAGTAAGATAAGGGAAACTGCTGCAGGCTGTCTGCGGCAGTTTTTTTCTGGATTTCTTTTGCAGGATTCTGCTTTGAAATGGGAAAAATTTCTTGACGTGCAGACTAGCTTGTAGTAGAATGGATAGTGCACTATTGTGGTGTGGTATGCTTATTCGCATTGTAAAATACCGAAAAATAAGCAGAGATCATAGAAGAACGGGGTGAAATGTCAATGGAAAAAAACAGAATACGTCCTACTGCCTCTGGCAAGAACGTGCGTATGAGTTATTCACGACAGAAAGAGGTTTTAGAGATGCCAAACCTGATAGAAGTCCAGAAGGATTCCTATCAGTGGTTCTTGAGAGAGGGATTGAAGGAAGTCTTTGATGATATCTCTCCCATTGCTGATTACAGCGGACATCTGAGTCTTGAGTTCGTGGATTTTGAATTGTGTAAGGACGAGATGCCGGTCAACAAGAACACCATCGAAAAATGTAAGGAGAGAGACGCTACTTATGCAGCACCCTTAAAGGTAAAGGTCCGTCTTTACAATAAGGAAAAAGAAGAGATCAGCGAGCATGAGATCTTTATGGGCGATCTTCCCCTTATGACGGAAACAGGTACCTTTGTGATCAACGGTGCAGAGCGTGTTATCGTCAGTCAGCTGGTGCGTTCTCCGGGCATCTACTATGCGATCGACCATGATAAGATCGGTAAAAGACTGTTTTCCTGTACCGTAATTCCAAACCGTGGTGCATGGCTTGAGTACGAGACAGATTCCAATGATATTTTCTATGTCCGAGTAGATAGAACAAGAAAAGTGCCGATCACAGTGCTGATCCGTGCTCTGGGTGTGGGCACCAATGATGAGATCAGAGAGCTGTTCGGTGATGAACCCAAAATCGAAGCGAGCTTTACAAAAGACGTTGCTGAGAACTATCAGGAAGGTCTTTTAGAGTTATACAAAAAAATCCGTCCGGGCGAGCCGCTTTCCGTAGAAAGTGCGGAGAGTCTGATCAACGCCATGTTCTTTGACCCTAGAAGATATGATCTTGCAAAAGTAGGAAGATATAAATTTAACAAAAAGCTGGCATTGCGCAACCGTATCCGTCATCAGATCCTTTCCGAGGATGTGGTGGATACATTAACAGGCGAAGTACTGGCTGCGGCAGGTACAAAGGTAACAGCAGAGCTGGCTGATGCGATCCAGAATGCAGCAGTACCTTATGTATATATCCAGACTGAGGAAAGAAATGTAAAGGTTCTTTCTAATATGATGGTGGATATTCAGAACTTTGTAGACTGTGAGCCCAGAGAGCTGGGTATTACTGAGCT
This sequence comes from uncultured Lachnospiraceae bacterium, assembly GCA_964389835.1. GTDB lineage: Bacteria > Bacillota > Clostridia > Lachnospirales > Lachnospiraceae > VSOB01. The sequence goes on from CAYMEZ010000031.1 coordinate 4,747, forward strand.
GGTATATTATCCTGTTCTGGCACAGATCCTGGAGGAGTACAGCGACCAGCCTGAGGAACTGGCAGCAGCTATCAGGAGAAATGTACATGAACTGATCCCTAAGCACATTACAAAGGAAGATATTCTGGCATCCATCAATTATAATATCCATCTGGAGTATGGCATCGGAAACGATGACGATATCGACCATCTGGGCAACAGACGTATCCGTGCAGTCGGAGAGCTTTTGCAGAACCAGTATCGTATCGGTCTGTCCAGACTGGAAAGAGTTGTCCGTGAAAGAATGACAACTCATGATGCAGAGGAAATCTCTCCCCAGGTACTGATCAATATCAAGCCGGTACAGGCAGCAGTGAAGGAATTCTTTGGTTCTTCCCAGTTGTCCCAGTTTATGGATCAGAACAATCCGCTGGGCGAGCTGACCCATAAGAGACGTCTTTCCGCACTTGGACCTGGCGGTCTGTCAAGAGACCGTGCAGGCTTCGAGGTTCGAGATGTACATTATTCCCATTATGGAAGAATTTGTACGATCGAGACCCCTGAAGGTCCGAACATCGGTCTGATTAACTCTCTTGCAAGCTATGCAAGAATCAATGAATACGGCTTTGTAGAAGCACCATATCGTAAGATCGATAAAACCGATCCGCAGAATCCCCGTGTAACGGAGGAGGTTGTCTATATGACTGCGGATGAAGAAGATAATTATCATGTAGCCCAGGCAAACGAAGCACTGGATAGTGAAGGCCATTTTGTAAGAAACAGCGTATCTGGCCGTTATCGTGAGGAAACACAGGAATATCCCAAGGCAATGTTTGATTACATGGATGTGTCTCCTAAGATGGTATTCTCCGTGGCAACAGCACTGATCCCATTCCTGGAGAACGATGATGCGAACCGTGCGCTGATGGGCTCCAACATGCAGCGTCAGGCAGTGCCGCTTCTGCAGACTGAGGCACCGGTGGTTGGGACAGGTATGGAACCTAAGGCAGCAGTTGACTCTGGTGTCTGTGTCGTAGCAAAAAAAGCAGGTACGATCACTTATGTTGCTTCCAATGAAATCCATATTGCCTATGACGATGGAGAAAAGGATGAAATTCATCTGACAAAATTCTCCCGAAGCAATCAGTCCAACTGCTATAACCAGAAGCCCATTGTATTTAAGGGAGATCATGTAGCAGCAGGACAGGTCATTGCAGATGGACCTTCTACAGCAGAGGGCGAGCTTGCTCTTGGAAAGAATCCGCTGATCGGCTTCATGACATGGGAAGGCTATAACTACGAGGATGCTGTTCTTTTAAGTGAAAAACTGGTGCGTGATGATGTTTATACATCTGTGCACATTGAAGAATATGAGGCAGAGGCCAGAGATACCAAGCTTGGCGCAGAAGAGATTACCTGTGACGTGCCGGGCGTAGGCGATGAAGCGCTGAAGGATCTGGATGAGAGAGGAATCATCCGTATCGGTGCTGAGGTTCGTGCCGGAGATATTCTGGTTGGTAAGGTAACACCGAAGGGAGAAACTGAGCTGACTGCAGAGGAGAGGCTGCTGCGTGCTATCTTTGGTGAAAAGGCGCGTGAGGTAAGAGATACCTCCTTAAAGGTGCCTCATGGTGAATATGGTATCGTAGTAGATGCCAAGGTATTTACAAGGGAGAATGGCGATGAGCTTCCTCCGGGAGTCAATCAGGCAGTGCGTATTTACATCGCACAGAAGAGAAAGATTTCCGTTGGAGATAAGATGGCTGGCCGTCATGGTAACAAGGGTGTTGTTTCCCGTGTGCTTCCGGTTGAGGATATGCCCTATCTGCCAAATGGCCGTCCGCTGGATATCGTACTGAATCCCCTGGGCGTACCTTCCCGTATGAATATCGGACAGGTACTTGAGATCCATCTTTCCCTTGCAGCAAAGGCACTTGGCTTTAACGTTGCAACACCGGTCTTTGACGGTGCAAATGAAAAAGATATTATGGACACTCTGGATCTGGCAAATGATTATGTCAACCTTGAGTGGGATGAGTTTGAAAAGAAGCATAAAGAAGAACTGCTTCCGGAGGTTCTGGAATATTTATCAGAGAACAGAGAACACAGAAAGCTGTGGAAGGGTGTTCCGATTTCCAGAGACGGTAAGGTAAGACTGCGTGACGGACGTACGGGTGAATATTTTGACAGTCCGGTAACCATCGGCCACATGCACTATCTGAAGCTGCATCATCTGGTTGATGATAAGATCCATGCACGTTCTACCGGACCATATGCTCTGGTTACACAGCAGCCTCTGGGTGGTAAAGCGCAGTTTGGTGGACAGCGTTTTGGAGAAATGGAGGTTTGGGCACTGGAAGCATATGGTGCTGCATATACCTTACAGGAAATCCTTACTGTAAAATCCGATGATGTAGTAGGACGAGTAAAGACTTACGAAGCAATCATCAAGGGTGACAACATACCGGCACCCGGCATTCCGGAGTCCTTCAAGGTACTGCTGAAGGAGCTGCAGTCACTTGGTCTGGATGTAAAGGTACTTCGTGAAGATCAGACAGAAGTAGAGATCATGGAAAGCATTGATTATGGCGAGAGTGATTACCGTTATGAGATGGAGGGAGACTCTGCAGGCTATAATCGTGAAGAAGAATCCCTGGGCGCTATGGGCTATCAGAAGCAGGAATTTGATGAAGATGGAGAACTGGTAAGCGCAGAGGATGATGAGATCTTTGAAGAGGGTTTTGACGAGTTTGAAGATTCTCTGGATGAATAATAGATTGGAAGGAGTGCCATAAATGTCAGAAACAACAAATGAAATGTATCAGCCAATGACATTTGATGCGATCAAGATTGGATTAGCATCACCTGAAAAGATTCTGGAATGGTCACGCGGCGAGGTTCTGAAGCCGGAAACCATTAATTACAGAACCTTAAAGCCGGAAAAAGACGGCTTATACTGTGAAAGAATCTTTGGACCGAGCAAGGACTGGGAATGTCATTGTGGAAAATATAAGAAGATCAGATATAAAGGCGTTATCTGTGACAGATGCGGTGTTGAGGTTACCAAGTCCAATGTCCGCAGAGAGCGTATGGGGCATATTGAGCTGGCAGCTCCGGTATCCCATATCTGGTATTTTAAAGGAATTCCCAGCCGTATGGGACTGATCCTGGATTTATCTCCCAGAGTTTTAGAGAAGGTACTCTATTTTGCATCTTACATTGTTTTGGATGCAGGAGAGACAGATCTGCAGCCTAAGCAGGTATTGTCTGAGAAAGAGTATCAGGATGCAAGAGAAACCTGGGGCAATAAGTTCCGTGTAGGCATGGGTGCAGAGGCGATCAAAGAACTGCTGCAGGCGATCGACTTAGAGGCAGATGCAGTAGAACTGAAAACTGCATTAAAGGATGCAACCGGTCAGAAGCGTGCCAGAATCGTAAAGAGACTGGAAGTGGTAGAGGCATTCCGGGAATCAGGAAACAGACCAGAGTGGATGATTATGGATGCGATCCCGGTCATTCCGCCGGATCTTCGTCCAATGGTACAGTTAGATGGAGGACGTTTTGCAACCTCCGACTTAAATGATCTATATAGAAGGATCATCAACCGCAACAACCGTCTCAAGAGACTGCTTGAGCTGGGTGCACCTGACATTATTGTCAGAAATGAAAAGAGAATGCTGCAGGAAGCAGTTGATGCGCTGATCGACAACGGCAGAAGAGGAAGACCAGTTACCGGACCTGGTAACCGTGCGCTGAAATCTCTGTCTGATATGTTAAAGGGTAAATCAGGACGTTTCCGTCAGAACCTTCTCGGTAAGCGTGTCGACTATTCCGGACGTTCCGTTATCG
>CAYMEZ010000032.1:0-7347 GCA_964389835.1 uncultured Lachnospiraceae bacterium
TTTTTCTTTTTCTTTCTTTTTTGAAAGCCGCCGCTTTTTCGCGGTGGAACTTTATTATATCTTGTCCCATGCTCTTTGTCAACAAGTTTTTTATACTTATTTTCAACGCGCTTGTTGGGACAAAAAAAAGAAATCTCAATCTCTCAAGATTCTTTTTTGTTATTATAATGGTAAAGAAACGGAGAAAGAGGGATTTGAACCCTCGCGCCGCGTGAACGACCTACACCCTTAGCAGGGGCGCCTCTTCAGCCTCTTGAGTATTTCTCCACAGTCTGAATTTGACCTCTACCAATATAAAATTATGCGTCTTTACCGCTGACGCACATATGATTATATCGAAAGGATTTGTGTTTGTCAATTCCTTTTATCATTTTTATATCAACTTTTCAGCAACATTTCTTTCAGCCTGACTTTCAGCAGATTTTATCTTTTTTCTCTATATGCTTCTGCTGCCGTCTCATACAGGTCATTTCCTTCGCTGTCGATAACAACAATCGCAGGAAAATCCTTTACTTCTAATTTCCGGATCGCTTCCGTTCCCAGATCATCATAGGCGATTACCTCTGATTTCTGTATTGCTTTAGACAAAAGCGCCCCTGCGCCTCCTACCGCAGCCAGATAAACGCTGTGATTTCTTACGATGCCAGCCTTTACCTCTAAAGACCTCTTTCCTTTTCCGATCATGCCGCCAAGTCCCAGATCCAAAAGCTGTGGAGCATATTTATCCATACGGCTGGCTGTAGTTGGACCAGCAGAACCAATGACACGTCCTTTTCTTGCCGGAGAGGGCCCCATATAATAAATCACATTATCCTGCAGGTCAAAGGGCAGTTCTCCGCCCGCCTGCAAGGTTTCCTGCATACGTTTATGTGCTGCGTCACGGGCAGTATAAATCGTACCTGTAATATATACATAATCTCCTGCGTGCAGAGAAACGCGCGCCTGTTGGCTCAAAGGCGTCTGAATATATTTTTCCATAAAACCACCTCTCTTATTACCCTATAAAATCAAGTGTCACACCCTGTATAATACATCTATGGTCTTTCTTTTTTAAAATACACTATATATAGAAGAAACGCTTCTATAAAATCACTAAATAGTTCTTACTGCATGGCGGTTTACATGACAGCAAATATTGATTCCAACCGGAAGTCCTGCTATGTGAGTGGGATAAGCATCAATGTTGACAGCCAGTGCCGTTGTGCTGCCGCCAAGTCCTCCCGGGCCTATTCCAGAGGCATTGATTTTCTCAAGCAGTTCTTCTTCCATTTCTTTTATATAAGGAATGTCTGAATGTTTATCTACAGGACGTGTTAAGGCTTTTTTTGCCATAAGGGCACACTTTTCAAAGGTTCCCCCTATCCCTACGCCTACCACCATTGGCGGACACGCATTTGGTCCTGCGTCCTCAACCGCTGTCAGTACAGCCCTTTTAATCCCCTCAATACCATCTGCCGGCTTTAGCATAAATACACGACTCATGTTTTCACTGCCAAATCCCTTTGGTGCAACGGTTATCTTTACTTCTTCTCCCGGTTTTATTTCGTAATGAATAACCGCCGGTGTATTATCCTTTGTATTTTCTCTGATACAGGGATCCTTTACAACCGACTTGCGCAGATAACCTTCCACATATCCCTGACGGACACCCTCATTGATCGCATCCTCTAATACACCGCCCTCAAAATGCACCTCCTGACCGATCTCCATGAAGATAACTGCCATTCCGGTATCCTGGCAAATTGGAATGTCTTCCTTTCCTGCTATTTCCAGATTGGTCTTCAGCTGATTTAAAATCTGCTTTCCCAAGGGCGATTTTTCCCTTTCTTCCGCTGTACTTAATGCCTGCTCCATATCTGGTGTCAGACAATAATTTGCCTCTATACACATTTCTTTAATATTTCTGGTAATCTCAGACACCTGTATCGTTCTCACATTTCAGCCTCTTTTCTCTTTTATATAATGCAGATAACGGGAATAGTCCTCCCTGCTGCAGGATGCCCATATCCTGATCCCTTCCTCTGCATATTCTGTATCATGCACCAGCCCATGCTCCATCAGATAGGACATAACCTGTCCATCTGCATAGGGGATCAGAAATTCCGCTTCCCGGTAATCTCCAAACAGCTTTTGATGGATCAGTCTTACCAGCTCGTCAAGCCCTGCTCCCTTACCTGCTGCCATATAAATACGATTGTCTCCCGACACCCTGGGATACTCCTCCATGCAGCGGTCTGCCTTATTCATCACATAAATAACAGGAATGTGAGAACAGCCCAGTTCTGACAGTGTAGCCTCTGTTACCTGCATCTGTTTTTTATAGTTTTCATCAGAATAATCAATCACGTGAAGCAGCAGATCTGCATTCTGCACCTCTTCCAGTGTAGATCGAAATGCTTTTACCAGCATGGTAGGCAGCTTATGAATAAATCCTACTGTATCGGAAAGCAGGAATCTGCCATTGTCCGACAATTCTATTTTGCGCACTGTAGTATCTAAGGTGGCAAACAGCATGTCCTTTTCCAGTACCTTTTTGTTTTCATCCCGGTCATAACGCTCCAGCATGCAGTTCATCAATGTGGACTTTCCCGCATTGGTATAACCGACCAATGCCACCAATGGCAGCGATGAAGCAAGCCGTTTCTTCCTTTGCGTCATCCGTTCTCTGGAAACCTGCTCCAGTTCTTTTCTCAGTTCCGCCAGTCGGTGCTCTATCCTGCGCCTGTCAAGTTCCAGCTTTTTTTCGCCTGCGCCCTTATTAGCAAGTCCGCTTCCGCCGCCCTGCCTGCTAAGGGCTTCATGCATCCCCACCAGTCTGGGCAGCAGATATTGCAGGCTTGCCGCTTCTACCTGCAGCTTTGCCTCTCTGGTTTTTGCCCTTGTGGAAAAAATCTCTAAAATCAGCGTGGTTCTGTCAATAATCGGTCTTTTAAGTATCTGCTGCAGATTGCGGAGCTGGGAGGGAGAAAGGGCATTATCAAAAATAACCGCATCCGCCTCTGTGGTTTCTGCAAATTCCTTTAGCTCTTCAACCTTGCCGCAGCCCAAATACAGTGCTTTATTGATCGAATCCATTTTCTGGGTCAAAACTCCCACTACCTGCATTTGGCATGCCTCTGCCAGACTGCCCAATTCCTCCATGGAATATGCAAAGTCCTCCCCATCTTCCAGATCCGCTCCGGCTAAGATCACGCGCTCTTTCTTTATCTCATTTTCTGACATCCAAGCTCTCCCTATCTTGCCGGTATAATTTCAATCCAGTATCCATCCGGGTCTACAATGAAATAGATCCCCATGTCCGTATTTTCATAGCAGATACAGCCCATCTCCTTATGCTTTTTGTATGCTGCATCCATATCCTCTACCTCAAAAGCCAGATGAAATTCATTATCGCCCAGATTATAAGAATCTTTTTCCCAGTCTCTCAGCCAGGTAAGCTCCAGCTGATGAGCCGTTGTGCCATCTGTTAAAAATGCAAGGATAAAGCTGCCATCAGAGGCCTCCTTTTTTCTTGCCACTGTAAGTCCCAGTGCTTCCTCATAAAATTTCAAAGATCTCTCCAGATTTATTACATTAAAATTGTTGTGTGCAAACGTAAATTTCATAATACCCTCCGTTTCATTTTCTATATGCTAAATTTTACGATTTATTCTGTGTACTGGCAAGGGCTACTTTCAGTAATTTTTATTTTGTACTAAATCAGCAACAATCCCTGTTTTCATTGAATCTCCTTGGCAAAAATGTTAAAATAATACATATTATGATTACGAAAGAAGCGAGGAATATCCCATGCACACGATGAGTTCTGATTACATCACCGGTGTCGCTGTTTTAGACGAGCAGCATGAGCAGCTTTTCAGGCTGCTGCAGCAATCTGAAACACTATTAAAAAATGAGAATATGCTGTATAAATATGAGGATCTGCAAAAAATTCTCAAGGGCTTACGTGATTATACCTTATCTCATTTTGCTACAGAAGAAGCCTATATGGCAGACGCTGCTTATCCTCAGCTGGAGGCTCACCATCAGCTTCATCTTTGCTTTATCGAAAAGCTGAATCAGATGGAGTCTGCAGTTGCCAACATTTCTCTCAGAACACAGGATCACATCCTTTCTGAATTAGGAGAGTACCTTACTCAATGGATGCTGCAGCATATTCTGGAAATTGACAAAAAAATGATTCACGAAATTGAAGCAGCCAAATAGCTGCTTCTTTTTTATCTTATATCCGCTCTTACAAATGCACTGCTTCCATCTGCCATTCTTCTTGGGCAAACGCAAGAAGCTTCTCCTTCTGACAAGCAGCCGACCCTTGTATCATATTTCCCTTTCCGCCGCCTCTTGCATTGCAGGAGGTTCTAAATACATTTCCCTCTTTAGAAACCTCTCCCTCTTTCTTTCCCAGCACATACTTATAACCGCTTGCTTCCTCTCCTGTAAACACCAAAACAAAATCATTTTCTGAAAGAAGCATATCACAGAGCATTCTGATCTCCACAGCCTCCATATTGGCAGCTTCAACACACAGTCGGCCAGATTCAGATTTCAGCGTAGCTGCCTTGTATTGCAGCAGTTCCTTTTTCAACTGTCCCAGCAGGAATTTTTGCTCGCCTGCCGTCTGCTGCAGCTTTTCTACTGCATCGCCCACAGCCTCCGGCTTCGCAGACAACAGATTCGATATCCTTAGAACACTGTCCGATTTTTGGCGGTAATCCTCCAACGCCTGCCAGCCAATCTGCAAAAATATCCTACTGCCGCCTTTATATTTTTCACTTCCACTTACCTTTATTGGCCCAATCTCTCCTGTTCTGCCCACATGCATCCCACAGCAGGCGCAAACATCTGCCCCGGGTATCTCTACGATCCGGATCGCCCCCTGAAGCTCCTTTTTACTCCTGTAAGAAAGCTTTTCCAGCTCCTCCTTAGAGGGATAAAAAGCCAAAACCTCCCGATTGTCAAAAACCACCTCATTGGACATCCGCTCCAGCACTGCCAGTTCTTCTTCCGTCAGCAATCCATCAAAATCGATGGTTATAAAAGCCTTTCCCATATGGAAGCCAATGTTGTGAAAGCCAAAATTTTTATAGATCAGCCCGGAAAAAATGTGTTCGCCTGTATGCTGCTGCATATGGCGGAATCTTCTGTCCCAGTCCAGCTTTCCCAGCACACAGCTGCCAACAGCAATAGGTGCTTCGCAAATATGAATTACCTCATCATTTTTTTCTCTTACATCTAATACCCTCACTCCTCCAAGCCAGCCTGTATCTGCCGGCTGTCCGCCGCCCTCTGGATAAAAGGCAGTCTCCTCCAGCACAACTTCATATCCGTTTTTTCCATGCTCACACTGCAAAACCTTGCTTTCAAATTCCTGACAGTATGGAACTTCATAAAATAGCTTTTTCATCATATTTTTCCTTTTTTCATTTTTTCTTTGACAATAGAATGATTTTATTGTACCATATAGCCCGGTAATTGCAATAAAGCAATAACGGCGCGTGGCTCAGTTTGGTAGAGCGCTGCGTTCGGGAAGAAGAATCATGCGTTTTATTACAATCAAAAGATTAACTGTATGCGTGCGGAGGGCTGGGTTCGCTATGATGGAAAAACTTACGAATTCAATCCGTAGACAGATTTTGGAACGCTTGATTGGGGCGTGGTGTGTGGACGTATGACAATACATGGTATTGGGGTCCCGGTAACTGTGACATAGATGGAAAGCCGATTCATATCAAAGATGTAATGTGTTTTGCAGAGAAGGTACACAATCGGTATTAAGGATGAAATGGAGGAATCGGACAGATGGAAATAAAAGAGTTGGTGGAGCTCCAGAGAAAATATTTCTTTTCAGGGGCGACGCTTACCTATGCGGCACGTATGGATGCATTGGAACGCATTCGTACTGCCTTAGATAAATACGCACCGGATTTGCGGCGTGCACTGTATCAGGATTTGCATAAAGCGGCATCGGAGAGCGATATGGCTGAGATTGCAATGACACGCGCGGAACTGAATTATTGCATGAAGCATTTAAAAGGCTGGATGCGCAGAGAGCACGTAAAGACGGGACTTGCTAACTTTCATGCAACAAGTTTTACGGTGGCGGAACCATATGGCGTGACACTGGTGATGGCACCCTGGAATTATCCGGTGCTGTTGTGCATGGAACCGCTGATTAACGCGGTGGCAGCAGGAAATTGCGTGATTCTAAAACCATCTGCGTATGCACCGCATGTGTCCGCAGTGCTTGCAGAGATGCTGAGCTCTTGTTTTAAGCCGGAGCATATCGCGGTAGTGGAAGGCGGACGAGCAGAGAATAATGAACTTCTGGAGCAGCGTTTTGACTACATTTTCTTTACCGGAAGTACAACCGTTGGGAAAATTGTGTTGGAGAAGGCGGCACGCTATGTGACACCGGTTACGTTGGAGCTTGGCGGAAAGAGTCCGTGTATTGTGGATAAGACGGCAAATATCAAAGTGGCGGCCCGCCGTATCGTATTCGGCAAGATTCTAAATTCCGGACAGACCTGTGTGGCACCGGATTATCTGATTGTACATCCGGCAGTGAAAGAGGAACTTTTTGCTGCGATGAAAAAAGAACTTATAACAATGCTTGGCGAGAAACCTTTGGAATCAGAGGAATATCCGCGCATGGTAAACGAAAAGCATTTTGCGCGTATGATGGGGCTGATAGAGGGCGAGGACGTGGTTGTGGGTGGTTATGGCAATCCGGAAACACTTCAGATTGCGCCGACTATTCTGGATAACGTGAGTCTGGATGCGCCGGTGATGCAGGAGGAGATTTTTGGACCGGTGCTGCCAACGCTGACCTTTGAGACGCGGGAAGAACTGTTGGCAATTATCCGTCATTTCGAAAAGCCGCTGGCATGCTATCTGTTTACGACAGATAAACAGATGGAGCGTTGGGCGCTCGCGCATATAGCATTCGGTGGCGGATGCATTAATGACACCATTGTGCACCTTGCAACCTCAGAGATGGGATTTGGCGGTGTAGGTGCCAGTGGTATGGGAAGTTACCATGGAAAAGTTGGTTTTGAAACCTTCAGCCATCGTAAGAGTGTTATCAAGAAGTATAACTGGATTGATATGCCGATGCGTTATCATCCGTATGCAGACTGGAAGGATGCCATTATCCAGAAGGTTATACGATAAAGGTACAGAGAAAATGAATTAAGCGGTAAAATTTCTACTAGACAACAGTGGAAAGTTGTGATACTATAAATAAGCACGATTTGTAGTCGTGCTTATTTATATAAACAGCGGCGCGTGGCTCAGTTTGGTAGAGCGCTGCGTTCGGGACGCAGAGGTCGCAGGTTCAAATCCTGTCGC
>CAYMEZ010000033.1:0-6289 GCA_964389835.1 uncultured Lachnospiraceae bacterium
GATTATATATCAAAATCCTTGAGAATAGGGCGTCAACTTTTATGATACAACATCACTGGACAAAGCGGTTGCACAGGCACTGGATTTCTACCGACCTTATGCAAGAACATCAGCAGAGAGTGATTTTGACGATATGCTGCAGAAGCTGATAGAACTGAACGTGTCGGATAACAGCAGATACCCGTGGAACGACAACGGCTCAGACAGATTATTTGCGGATGTGTATAAAGATATCGCAAGGTATGTGCCGGAAAGAAAAAAGTGGTATGTGTATGACGGTACCCGTTGGATTTCGGACATTGGAGGACTGAAAACAATGGAACTTGCAAAACCCTTGCAGACAGTCTGGTCAGATATGCACTGATGATTACCGATGAACGCAGAAGAAAAGATTATCTAGAATATTCCGCAAAATGGCAGAGCAGGAATTATCGCAACACTTATATCAGTGATGCACAGAGTGTGTATCCGATTGCTATGTCGGAATTTGACCGTAACATTTATTACCTGAACTGCCAGAACGGAACACTGGATTTGCAGACCGGAGAATTTCATCCGCATACACCACAGGATAAGCTGACCAAGATTGCCGGGCAGCTTATGATCCGAATGCCAAAAGCCCACGCTTTACCAGATTTGTTTCAGAAGTTATGAGCGGGGATATGGAGAAAGCAAAGTTCATGCAGAAAAGCCTTGGTTATGGTCTGACTGGTGATACCCGCTATGAATGTATGTTTTTCTATTATGGTGCAACTACCAGAAATGGAAAAGGAACACTGATGGAAAGCACACTTCATGTGATGGGAGATTATGGTTTGACTGTCCGTCCGGAAACGATTGCTGCAAAGCCATCCGTCAACAGTCAGAATCCAACAGAGGATATTGCAAGGCTTGCCGGAGTACGGTTTGCCAATATTTCAGAGCCAAGGCGAGGATTAGTACTGAATGAAGCACAGATAAAAAGTATGACGGGAAATGATACACTGAATGCCAGATTTCTGCATGAGAATAGTTTTGATTTCAAACCACAGTTCAAGTTGTATGTGAATACAAATTATCTTCCGGCTATTACAGATATGACCCTGTTTTCAAGTGGGCGCATTGTGATCATTCCGTTTGACAGACATTTTGAGGAATGGGAGCAGGAACAGAATCTGAAATCGGAATTTTCCAAGGCAGAGGCAGCAAGTGCAATTTTAAACTGGCTGAGTGGAGGATACACCCTCTTACGGGAGGAAGGACTTGTACAACCCAAAGCAGTAAAAGCTGCCACCATGTCTTATCAGCATGACAGCGATAAGATGGAACTTTTTGTAGAGGAATTTCTGAAGCGGGAAAATGATGCGGAATGCAGGACTTCAGCCGTGTATCAGGCATACAGGAACTGGTGCAATGACAATGGATATTTTGCGGAGAACAGCCGGAATTTCAATCAGGCACTCCGTACAATCGGCTCGATAGTCCGCAGGCGTCCGAAAGATGGCGGAGAAAAGACCACACTTTTAACAGGTTATCGGCTCTTGTGCAGAGATTTTCTCTGCTGACGAAAAGGAGGTACACATGGGAAAACAGAAGACAGCACCACCGATGCGGTTTGAACCATCGGATTTTTCAACAGATAAGTACAGATGCGTAAATGTCATCAATTTAAGGGATAGATACCCTGTCATTATTATGGTAAGTGAATCCTGTGATCCGCCTTATTACCGTGTGATTGACGGGGCATTGGAAATGTTCTATCTGTCTTATTCCGAAGCGGTGGATTATTGCAGACAAAGCGGTTATATGACACAACAATAAGAAATTCAGGAGGTTTATTATGGTTAACAGCACAGCTTATTATAACGATTTTTGGAATGAAATGAGAGGAGTACAGGTGGTTACAGACAGCTTTTACAAAAACCGTGAGAGCAAAACGAATGCGTACCATTTGCCAGAAGCATCAAATAGGAAATATACGGCAGCATTACAGGAAGAAAGCGTGGTCCGTCAGTTGGCAACCGTTGTGAATGCAACCAGAAGCGATAGCCGTATCTATGCATTTGACTGTGAAGGTCAGGCAGAATGGGGAGAGGGAAATGCTGCAGAAGATATGAATAATGAGGGCGATTTCAAAAGGTTTGATGTACAGGCATACAGATTGTCTGAACTTGTTAAATTGGGAACAGTGTTTACTTCTGATCAGTCCTTTGCTATTGAGGATTATGTGATCGGGAAAATGGCACGCTGTTTCGGCTCAAGCGAGGAGCAGGCATTTATTAACGGAACAGGGGTAAATCAGCCGACAGGCATTCTGCATGCCACTGAAGGGGCTGAAACAGGCGTGACAGCAGAGAGTGATTCAGCTATCAGCTATGATGAAATTATCAAATTGTATCTGTCCGTGGATAAGAAGTACCGTAAGCATGGTACATGGCTTATGAACGATGAAACGGCTCTGGCACTCCGTACCCTCAAAGACTCAGCCGGAAACTATCTGTGGAAGGACAGCAATGAAACGATTTTCTCAAAGCCTGTGCAGATCGTTGATTCCATGTCGTCTATCGGAAAGGGGCAGAAAGTAATCGCATTTGGAGATTTCAGCAATTACTGGCTGGTTCAGCGTTTTCCAATGACGATCCGCACATTGAAAGAAAAATTTGCCGTGCGAGGACAAATCGGATATTTGGGATGTGAGTATCTGGACGGAAAGCTGATCCGTAAGGATGCGGTCAAGGTGCTTCAGATGGCAGCAGATTAAGCAGTTGGGGCTGTGGAGATAAAACAGTCCCTTATGGAAGGAGGATTACACATGACGTTGGAAAAACATGATACTTCTGGCAGTATGGAAAATACAATTGTCCCTGTAAAAGAAAAGTATACGCTCACAATCAAAGAGGCAGCAGCTTATTTTAATATTGGCATTAAAAAGATGAGAAGGATTGCGGAGGATAACCTTGGAATTGTGGCAGTCTATTGTGGAAACAGGTTCTTGATTATCCGTCCGAAGTTTGAAGAATTTATCCTTAATTCATCAGAAATATAATTCCTTTTATCTGCCGAAAGTAGTTGCTATTTCTGGGGAGTAGAGCGAATATACGATGAACCAATTAACATCTTGAAAACAGCCACTTTCGGCAGAAAGGAAGTGTATTATGGCAAGACCAAATTTAGCAGGAAAGGATATATTGAACCCTTCGGAGGCAATCGACTATTTCGTTCTGAGCCGAAGAAAGTTCTATGATTTATTGAAAAATACGGATGGTGAGGATTTCTTGGCATACTACGGAGAACGCAAGCTGATTCTCCGTGTTGCATTTGAAAAATATCTGCTGCACCATCCAGAGTTGAGGAGGCGAGAATAATGGCAAAGGCAGGAAGAGGACAGACAAGGCGGGATTCCAAACGCAGGGTTCTCAGGCCGGGAGAGAGCGTAAGGGCAGATGGAAAATATCAGTATAAGTACCATATTGATGGAAAACCACATTTTATCTATAGCTGGAAACTGGAACCAACGGACAAACTGCCAAAGGGTAAAAAGCCATGCCTGTCACTCAGGGAATTGGAAAAACAGGTCAATATGGATTTGGATTTGCTTATAAATATCGTGGACGGGCAGATGACAGTGTGCGAATTGGTAGTCCGATATCTGAAAACCAAAACAGGAGTAAGGCAGAGCACCAAGCAGGGATATGTTACAGTGCAGAGATTACTCGCAAAGGAATCCTTCGGGAAAAAGACGATACGAAGTGTGAAAACATCGGATGCCAAGCTGTTTCTTATAAAATTGCAACAGGAAGATGGAAAAAGCTACAGTTCCATTCATATCATCCGGGGTGTGCTGCGACCAGCTTTTCAGATGGCGGTGGATGATGACATTCTTGTAAAGAATCCATTCGGATTTCAGCTTGCCGGAGTATTGGTAAATGATGCAGTGACAAGAGAGGCAATTTCCAAAGACCAAATGCGGAAGTTCTTAAAGTTTGTGCATGACGATGTGGTGTACTGTAAATATTATGAAGTGGTGTACATACTCTTTCATACAGGAATGCGAATATCGGATGGTTACGATAAAATAAGACTAAAGTTAGAACAAATCCAGTAAATACGGTGGTTTGAGCTGATTTAGTCCTTTCTCAAAATTGCAACGAAGCAAGGTATTGATAGAGGCAGCGCTGTTAATTATATCAAATACCTCATAAATGCCTACGATGCGTCAGAGGTTTCGACGGAAACCTATATCGTATGGTCTTGGAGGTGAAAAAGTATTTGACGCACTATAAGAAATGCCCTGACGGACACAGGTTTGTCCGTGGGTGGTGCAATTCACAATTATTAAAGATTTAAAGGGACTATATTAGCTTGTGGCAGAATGTGTCTGTCATGTGATGGCTGATATAGTCCTATTTTTGTTTGATACAAAGAAAACAGACAGAATGTATTTTCGGGAATCAGCGAAAGATTTTTCACAACTAAAAAGAAAACAGAATGGAGTGAAGTGAATGGGAAAAGAGCTTATAGTCAACCACAGCCTTCGGTTGAATCTTGCGAATGAGCAACACAGGAGGGTAGAAAAAATACTTTCAGATTTGAATACGGATGTGCATAAATCACTAAATCAATTTACGATAGATGCACTGGATTATTATATTCAATATCTGGAAGGAAATGTGTCACTTTGTAATGATAGTTCTTCAAAAGAGGTTCAGGAGTATGTTACGGGGGATGACCTTGAAAAAGCGGTAAAAGGGTTAAAAGACGAGATTATGGTTGAAATCCGGAAAGAAGTATTCGGAATGCTGGCTTCTGCATTTCTTGGCGGCAGGGCATTGCAGGAAGCAGCAGTTGAAAATGTGGTGAAAATGCCGGAGAAAAAAGAGCAGGAACAAGAGGTAGAAACAGATGAAACAATGATGGGGCTTGCTTCATCGTGGGGCTAAAGGAAAGGAGAGAAGGTCATGGCAGTAAGAATTTTGCGAAAGATAGGAGTGGTACTGCTTACCATATTAAAGGGAATGCTTCAGACAATATTTGTGATACTGAGGCTGTTTGCAGGTGTGGCAAAACTGTTTTTACTTCTGCTTAGCTTTGCAGCAAGGATTATACTGTCTTTCGTTGGAATTGCAGCCAGACCGTAGGGAGTGCTTATGGAAGATTTGTTGTCGAAAATCTATGATAAGGTTGCTTTTTATGAGGAGGACAGCATAAAGCTTGGTAAGGAATTTGATGTCCTTATAACAGAGCTTTTGGAACCTCTAAGGAAAAGCCGGACGGAGGAAGAAGTGGAAGAAATCAGGGAGCTGATTTATCAGGCTGCCTATTCGGCTGAAAAAGATGGTTTTTACATCGGTGTCCGTTTTACGGTTGGACTCCTGACGGAAATTACCACACAGGTATAATTGGAAATTTCAATGAAGATGCCCAAATGTACTTGAAAAAGTAAATGGAACGGTAAAAAGTTCATTGAAAAAGTTAATGAAAGCCCGGAAAAATAATTTGAAAGCAGAAAAATTCTTTTAAAGAGTAATTGAAAATATCAAGTAACAAGGAAAAAAGTAACTGAAAAAGTCAACTTACCTGACAAAAGTACACTAAAAAAGTGAGTTGACTGTTAAAAAATAGCCATATGAAGCAGGGTTTTAGGGACAGTTCCCTAACCGGATGCATGAGCCGTCTCTCATGCGTATCTGGCAAATTCCCACAGAAATTTGAATAAGGAAGTGAAAATAAATCTGCGTTCATAAGGAAGTGGTGAAAATGGATATTGTAGGTCTGCTTATCTGTATGGAATAAAGGAAAATATTGACAGATAAGGGGAACACATTTGTTATCCCGCATTATCTGAATGCAGAATGTGATGAAGTGAATTTATAATGATGTGGGAATTGACTGAAGTAACTTTTTATTAGTATCAGAACGGATGGAGGGAGCAGAATTTATGACAGGGATAAAGTATCACAAGGCGGAGGATGGTATGCTGTATCCGAATTTAAGCTTGCCGGAAGAAAATGTATCAATGACAAATCTTGGCAGATTTGCCGTAAGGGCAGCGGAATATCTGAAAGAATTTTATAAGGAAAGGTATCAGACACTTGTGAGGTTTGGGAAACTTGCAGAGAAAATGCAGGAGGTGGAGGCAGAAGCCTATCAGATGATGGAAGAATTGGAAAACAGTTATCTGAAGGAAAATCTGCCAAAGAATCCGCAATCCACAATGGAACAGTGGCAGATTAGAGAGCAGGCAAAAATACAGGCTGATGTTGTATCATAAAAGTTGACGCCCTATTCTCAAGGATTTTGATATATAATC
>CAYMEZ010000034.1:0-4390 GCA_964389835.1 uncultured Lachnospiraceae bacterium
AACCAGTGACACGAGGATTTTCAGTCCTCTGCTCTACCAACTGAGCTATCTGGGCTTCTCATCTCACTGAAACTACCGTATCAGCACGTCAACAATAATATCAAATTATACTCAAAAAGTCAACCGCTTTTTTCATTTATTTCCGAATATCCGACAGCACCGTTTTGTCGATCACAAATTCCACACAGCCCATATACATCGGTGCTACGTCCCCTTCATTGAAGGCGATTACCACATCATTATCCGTATTGATGTAAAAGGAAGTCTCATCGGTAATCTCTTTAAAATTCCACTCCGGCACTTCTTCATCATCCAGCCAGTACTTCACATTTTCATCTGCTGCCATCTGCTCCTTCATCTGCTGTTTGATGTTCTCACTGATCGGCGTAATGTAATCTGCACCCTCTAAGAACAGATCCTTCAGCGCCATCCTTTCACCGCTTGCCAGGTCAATCGTATAGAAATAATTCCATTCTGCGCCGCTTCCTGCCCCCTGATAGCAGATCAGCTTTAAGGTAAAGTAGGAATCCGTGGTACTGATCACCTCCGAATCTACCACAAGGCTCTGATAGCCCTCTTCCTCCTTCAGACCTTCCTTAAATTCAGCAATGATTTTTTCGGTGATCTCTTCAATCTCTGCACTGATTTCTTCCGTTGTTTTTTTCAGCGTTTCAACTGGAGCCTGAGGCACACTCTCCTCATTTTGATCTTCTCCAGACACCGTCTGTATATCTGATACCACCGGAGCCTGCACCTTTACCTCTGCACTATGGCGTTCATCCTCATAATGGTATTCCCGGAACGTTACCACCTCTACCAACTTTCCGATCACCGGCATCTGTCCCATTGCATAAGCCACGCTTGCGGATGTGTTCGGCAGGATAATAAACGCTGCCGCCACAGCAGCTGCACTTTTCAGAACAGTCATAAGCTTCTTTTTCTGTCGTTTTTCCATTTTTGCACGGTCAATCTGCTGCTTCATCCCTTGCAGCTGTTCTTCTGTCATAGAAGCTGCTTCATATTCTTTTCTTAAATCATTGATATTTTCCTGTTTCATATGCTCTCCTCCTTTTCCTTCTCTTTACTGTTTCTTTCTCACGGTTTATTCTTCCAGCTTCATGCGCAGCTTTTTCATACTGCGGTACAAACGGCTTTTTACGGTATTTACGTTTTCCTGCAAAATTTCTCCGATCTCTTCCAGCTTTAAATCTTCAAAATACCGCAGCTCCACCACCGCCTTATCTTCTTTGGAAAGGCCGTCCATCGCTCTCTTTAAATCAAAATTTTCATATACATCCTCATACCCATTTTCTCCTATCGCATCCAGCGAAATATACAGGGGCATTTTCCCGAACCGGAAAATTTCGTTCAGCATAATCCGATAAATCCATGTGGCTGCATATTCTGGATTTTTCAGCTTACCGCTTCCTTTGATCGCTTTGTAGGCTCCGTTTTGTACAATATCAGCTGCATCTGCTTCGTTGTGTACAAAACTCATTGCCAACCGGAAATAACGATTGTACTCTTTCAACAGAATTTGTTCCACACATTTTTCATTGGCATTTTTCTTTTGTAACATCATCTGTTTTACACCTCCTTTTTGCTGTTCTGATAATTAGATACTCAGCACAGCCAAAAAGTTTCAAAAAAAATTTTCTATCAACAATATTTTCTCCTATGAGCTCATTCTCATACGAGTCCCAAGCTTTTCAATCCATATAGCCACATAGTCAGAGTAAAGGCACTTAACAGGGTTGTTACCATAACAATGCTCGCCGTTAAAGTTCCCTCACAATCCATATTTTTTGCCATGACAAAGCTGCTGACCGTTGTCGCACTTCCCAGCATAATAAGTATGGCAATAAGCTTTTCTCCCGTAAATCCGCACCAGACCGCCGCCGGAAGTCCAGCCGCTGCCAGTCCCACAAGCTTCACTGCACTTGCAGCTATTGTCAGCCGGATCCCAGACAAAGCTTTTTTCCCTTCAAAGGATGCCCCCATAGACATTAGTCCTAACGGTGTTGCAAGTACAGCAATATTGTGCAGTGTCTTATCCAGCATCATAGGCATTCGCAGTCCTGACAGCGACCACAAAAACCCCAGCAGGATCCCCCACAAAATCGGATTGGTACAGATCCCCCAAAATGCCTTTTTTAAAGCCGTCCGATCCAGCCTGTCATGCTTTGGATTCATCAATGACAAAACCAGCACTGCTGCCACATTATATAGAGGCACTGTTGCCACAATCATCAACGGTGCCATCCCCGAATCGCCATATATATTCTGAATAAAAGCAATTCCGAGAAGCGCCGCGCTGCTCCGATAACTACCCTGTATAAATTCAGCCCGGTATTCCTGCTTTACCTTGAAATGTGCGATGCCCGTCAGTATCAGAATGCTTCCTGCCGTTACCAGAAAACAGAACAGCACGAACCTTAAATCCCAAACATCTGCAAAAGCCGCCGCCGATAAATCCTCAAACAGCAATACCGGAAGACATACCTTAAATACAAATGTATTCATTTTAGAAGCAAATACTTCATCTAACAGCCCTATTTTCCGAAATAGCATCCCCACTGCCATCGTCAAAAATATGGGCATCGTTGCTTCCAGACTGAATGCCAGCTCCTCCATTTGATCCATCTCCCTTATTCACAATATAAATTCCCCCGCTGATCAAAAAAAGCGCAGTGATGCTTGCAATTCCCAGCGCGCTGCTTTCCTTTAGCGGAAGTGCACCTTCACCGCCCAGGCTCATCTGCATATTACAGCCAGCAAGCATACCATCCACTTCTTATTTTATCTTTCCGTTTTCCAAAAAGCACAGGAATACGGAGGCAGATCACTTCCTCCGCCAAAATCGTGCACTCTGCCGGTGATCAGATCCACCGCGGTACCGGAATCTGCGTTAAAGTCTGCATGATAGGTACTGCCCTCTGCATTGATCGCCACAAGCACACGTTCTCCCAAAACGGCGCGCTCAAAAATGAGCTGCTTCGGCTGTACCAATATATTGCGATAGCTTCCATAGCAAAGCGCCCTGCTTTTCTTTTTTGCCTCAGCAAGCCTGCTGATCCACTCTGTCAGTTCATTTTTCTGCGGCTTATCCACATAGGGACGCAGCGCAGGGTCACCATCCTTCTTATCACCGTCTATTCCCCACTCACTTCCGCAGTAAATCGCCGGAACACCCGGCATTCCAAACAGCAGCCCATAGATCGGTACGATACAATTTTTATCCGTCAGGATCGTATGAATCCGTGTAACATCATGATTATCCACAAAGCTGAGCAGATGCTTTCCGGTATAAAGGCACCACTGCTCTGCTCCGAACTGGCGGTTTAAGCTGTAGGCAATTTCATGCATATTTCCGCTGTTAAAGCTGGAATATAATCCCTTATAACATTCATAATTCGTTACACTGTGACAGGCATTGTCATTCATAAAACGATTATAATCGCCGTGAAGCGTCTCGCCCATCAGCACAAAATCTTCCTTCAGCTCTCTTGTCATGCCCCGAAGTGCCGCAAGAAAATCCAAATCAAGACAATATGCCACATCCAGACGCAGTCCGTCAATGTCATAATCTCTGACCCATCCCCTGACGGCATCAAATAAATAATTTCTTACCTCCATGTTGCGCAGATTCAGCTTTACAAGCTCATTACAGCCTTCCCACGCCTCATACCAGAATCCGTCATTATAATTGGTATTTCCGTCAAACGAAATATGAAACCAGTCCTTATATGGGCTGTCCCACTTTTTTGCCCGTACATCCTCAAATGCCCAAAAGCCTCTTCCGGCATGGTTGAACACACCGTCCAGCATGATCTTAATGCCTGCATCATGCAGTGCCCGGCACACCTGTTTGAAATCCTCTTTTGTTCCGAGTCTGCCATCTATTTTATTGTAATCCCTCGTATCATATCCATGTGCATCACTTTCAAACAACGGATTAAACAGAACACAATCCGCTCCCAGCTCCTTAATATGCTCCACAAAATCAAGCACATGCAGGATACGATGCTCCTCTGACCCATCATTCTGTAAAGGTGCTCCGCACATTCCAAGGGGATATATCTGATAGATCACCGCTTCATCAAACCACATAGTCTACCTCCAAATTGTCTTTTTTCCTAGCATACCGCCTTATTATATCATCATTTCTTTCATTTCATATCCTATATTTTATTCTTTTTAAAGCATATTTATAATTCAAACTCCTTCAGCAGCTTCTTCTGGTAATCCCCTTATGCAGCTGCTCCATTTCCTGTTCTTTAGCAAGAAAAAATGGCGAAAACACGGTTAAAACCAATGTTTTCGCCATTCTCCCTACTGCCGGCGACCGGAATCGAACCGGTACGGGAGGTTAGTCCCGCAGGATTTTAAG
>CAYMEZ010000035.1:0-3141 GCA_964389835.1 uncultured Lachnospiraceae bacterium
CAACACCTGCTGTATCAAGTGTACCTCTGATCACATGGTATCTTGTACCAGGTAAGTCCTTTACTCTTCCGCCTCTGATCAGGACAACGCTATGCTCCTGTAAGTTGTGTCCTTCACCTGGAATGTAGCTTGTGACTTCGATTCCATTAGACAGACGTACTCTGGCGATCTTTCTAAGAGCTGAGTTAGGCTTCTTAGGTGTTGCGGTCTTAACAGCAGTACAAACACCTCTCTTCTGAGGAGAAGATGTGTTGATAGCCTTCTTATGAAGGGAATTGTATCCTTTCTGAAGTGCCGGTGCTGTAGACTTCTTTACAGATGTCTGACGACCTTTTCTTACTAACTGGTTAAATGTTGGCATTCTGTTTCACCTCTTTCATATTATAATAGGATATTTGTTTCTTATGCGCACTGCCAAAAAATACTATGATCTTTCATGCATAACAAAAACAATGCATTCGCGTGCACACTAAGATAGTATAAGTGCTTGCAAATGCATTGTCAATCATTTTTTGGGAAAATCGATTTAAAATCGACTTATCTCATATATTTTATTTATTAGACCTCTTCTGCTTCCATTTCCGCAGCATCTGCTATTTCAAGCTCTGCATCTGCTTCTTCCACTTCCTCAAAAGAATCCTCCAGCTCTGCTTCCTCAGCAAATACTTCCTCATCATCAAAGGACAATGTGCTCTCCAGCTCTGCATCTGAACTGAGCTTTACATTACGGTAACGCTTCATGCCGGTACCAGCCGGGATCAGCTTACCGATAATGATATTCTCCTTCAGACCGATCAGATTATCTACCTTGCCCTTGATGGCTGCCTCGGTCAGTACCTTGGTCGTCTCCTGGAAGGAGGCTGCTGATAAGAAGGAATTGGTTGCCAGCGCTGCCTTGGTGATTCCCAGCATTACCTGCTTGCCCTCAGCCGGCTCTTTTCCCTCAGCAATGAGTTTTTCATTCATATCCTCATATTCCAGTACATCCACCAGCGTACCCGGTAAAAATTCTGTATCACCGCTGTTCTCAATGCGGGTTTTCTTTAACATCTGGCGTACGATCACTTCAATGTGCTTATCGCTGATGTCTACACCCTGCAGACGGTATACACGCTGTACCTCACGCAGCATATAGTCCTGAACGGCACGGATTCCCTTGATCTTTAACAGATCATGAGGATTTACGCTACCTTCTGTCAGCTCATCGCCAGCCTCCAGCACTGCGCCGTCCACAATCTTGATACGGGAACCATAAGGGATCAGATAAGCCTTGCTTTCTCCTGTCTCATGGTTCGTAATAACGATCTCACGCTTCTTCTTGGTATCTCTGATCTCAGCTTCGCCGCCAAACTCTGCAATGATCGCAAGTCCCTTTGGCTTTCTTGCCTCGAAAAGCTCCTCGACACGGGGAAGACCCTGTGTAATATCGTCACCGGCAACACCGCCTGTATGGAAGGTACGCATTGTAAGCTGTGTACCCGGCTCACCGATGGACTGTGCTGCAATGATACCAACAGCCTCGCCAACCTGTACCGGCTCGCCTGTTGCCATGTTTGCACCGTAGCATTTTGCACAGATACCATTATGGGAACGGCAGCCTAAGATCGTACGGATCTTCACTGCTTCGATCGGCTCGCCCTTTTCATCCACACCAACACTTAAAATGCGTGCCGCACGGCTGGGTGTGATCATGTGATTGCGTTTTACGATCACATTACCGTCTCTGTCCTTGATCTCTTCGCAGGCAAATCTTCCTGTGATCCTGTCCTTTAAGCCCTCAATGGTCTCTTTTCCGTCCATGAAAGCCTTTACATACATACCCGGGATCTCATCTCTGCCCTCACAGCAGTCAATCTCTCTGATGATAAGCTCCTGAGATACATCTACCATTCGACGGGTCAGATAACCGGAGTCTGCTGTACGAAGGGCTGTATCGGACAGACCCTTACGAGCACCATGGGCTGACATGAAATACTCCAGTACGTCCAGACCCTCACGGAAATTGGACTTGATCGGGAGCTCAATGGTACGTCCTGTTGTATCTGCCATCAGACCACGCATACCTGCTAACTGCTTGATCTGCTGATTGGAACCACGGGCACCGGAATCTGCCATCATAAAGATGTTGTTATATTTATCCAATCCTGCCAGCAGTACCTCTGTCAGCTCTTTATCTGTTTCATTCCATGTTTCCACAACAGCACGGTATCTTTCCTCTTCTGTGATCAGACCACGTCTGAAGTTCATGGAAATCCTGTCAACGGTTGCCTGGGCATCCTCCAGCATCTGCTGCTTCTGCTCCGGCACGGTCATATCAGAGATGGATACGGTCATAGCAGCTCTTGTAGAATATTTATATCCAGTTGCCTTAATATCATCCAGAACCTCAGCTGTTTTGGAAGCACCATGTGTATTGATGACCTTTTCCAGGATCTGCTTCAATCCCTTTTTGCCTACATGGAAATCTACCTCCAGCTTCAAGAAGTTCTCAGGATCACTTCTGTCTACAAAGCCCAGATCCTGAGGCAGGATCTCATTAAAGATAAATCGTCCCAGCGTAGATTCTACATTGCCTGTGATCACTTCGCCATCTGCATTTTTCTTCTCTACTCTGACTGTAATTCTGGAATGAAGGGTGATTACTTTATTTTCATAAGCAAGGATCGCTTCATTAACATTCTTGAAGAATTTGCCCTCGCCCATTGCTCCCGGTCTTTCCTGAGTCAGATAGTAGATACCAAGTACCATATCCTGAGAAGGAACAGCTACCGGGCCACCATCAGACGGCTTTAACAGGTTGTTGGGAGACAGCAGCAGGAAACGGCACTCTGCCTGCGCCTCTACGGAAAGCGGCAGATGCACTGCCATCTGGTCACCATCAAAGTCTGCATTAAATGCCGTACATACCAGCGGATGCAGCTTGATCGCCTTACCCTCTACCAGAATGGGCTCAAATGCCTGAATACCCAGTCTGTGCAGTGTAGGAGCACGGTTTAACATAACCGGATGCTCTTTGATCACTTCCTCCAGCACATCCCACACCTGCGTATCCAGCCGTTCTACCAGCTTCTTTGCATTCTTTATATTCTGGGAAATTCCCTTTGCAACAAGCTCCTTCATAACGAAGGGCTTGAACAGCTC